>NZ_MVID01000014.1 GCF_002086815.1 Mycolicibacterium parafortuitum | reverse complement strand
GGTGGGGGGTGTGGTTGGGGAGGTGGCCGGTGAATGCGAAGGGTGCTGGTTTCCCGCGGTCTCGAAACTTCGCTCGCTAGCGAGTTCATAGGGTTCGGCCGGAGTCGGCGAGTAGGTCGCATTGCTTGTGACTTGTGCACCCCTACCTCCTTTTACAAAGTGGAAGGCGGGCGGAGATTTGTCCGATACGGCCTGAACTGGAGAAACGGGAGCTGGACCAGGGACTGCTGAAGGTGGCGGCGTCCAGTTTGCAAAGGCATTCGTGGCTATCTGTTCGGCACCTGATGCAACGACAGCAGCGTTAACTGAGTTCTGCCATGCCAGGTACATCCTGAGCAGCACCTGCTTGGTGCCCTCGCTGAAATCGCCAGTTGTGCGAAGGTCTTGAATAACCTTTTGAGCAGCCTGCAGGTTCCGGTTGATCAAGTTCTTCGTCTGGACTATTACCTGAGCGCTGAAGTTGTAATAGGCGTAGCCCTTTCCTAGGTGGGCTTCGAGCGCCTTCATCGCCCTGTGCGTTTCTTCTAGGGAATCCCTCGCACCGTCGGCGGCGCTGCCAGCCCACAATCCGCCATCGAACACCTGGGTGACCGATCCCTGCCATGTCGCGGCCGTTTGGTAGACGGTGTCCCTTCGGCCGAGGAACTCGGTGGCCCTTTGGGTCAAGATGTCCTCGTCCACGTCGGGCCAGGCAGATGGTTCGGTCATCTCCTCGATGTACTCACCGGAAATCTTCGCGACGCCCATTAGGGCGCCTCAACGTTGTCGCCGGGGGTCGTGTACGCGAATCGCTCGTCAGTGTAGGCACGGTCGCATGCGAATGACTGTTCGCAGAAAAGCGGTACGTTGCGGTGGGGAGTTCTTTTCGCTACATCGACAGTTCTTTTCGCCACTTCCTGCGGCACGTTTCCGAGCGCCCCGTGGTGTCGGGATTGGTCTGGTGTCCGCTTCGTTGCCGCAATGAGCGCAGCGCAGCCGTTCCAGGCAAATATTGATGCCAGTTGTCTTTGACTGTTGGATTTGGCATCCATTAACGAACCCCTGCGGCCTTACACGCTTGGTCATTAGTTGCGACCAAGTAAGCGGCAACATTAGCCAGATGGCCGTCGGCGGGTACATAACTCGGGAAGGACTGAACGAAGGCTCGCCGATACTGGGCTGCAAGCGCTGCAAAGTCGTCAAAGATTGCGTTCTCGCTGCGCATCCCAATGTCTTGAATCTGGTTCGCATTGGAGCTCATAACGTTCGATACCTGCGTCCAAATGGATCTCTGTTGCGGCGACCATTGTTCGACCGGAAGGTTGGGATCTGTCGAAAGCCATTCGGCAGTCTGGACATCGAACCTATCGACGGTTGAAATCCACTCCGGACAGATAGGTGGCGCATCGGACTCGGTGATGAAACGCATAGGGTCTTCCGGGTCCCCGGGGGATTCCAAATGCAAAGGTGCAGGTGAGGGCACTGTTAGTGGTGCACGGGCTGCGGCAGACCCGTACTCGATCGCGGAGCAAATCCATGTCACGGCGTTAGAAGTTCCTGTCGCAACGCGCGCGAGGTGGTCGTTCGACGGCTGATAAGCAGGGAGAGCTTCGACGTATGCGTGCCAGTAGGCGACGGACTGTTCGTAGAGTTCCCGCATGACGCGGTGCGGCGTTTCTACCGACAGCGCGCTGGTCTCGTCTGCGGCTTTGCGCATCGCGGTGGCGATGTCCGCGTATTGCTTTCGTTGTTCCGAATTCCATTGCGCGGCTGGGGTCGTAGGGTCCCGGCTGTCCCAGCCCTGTGACGCGATTGCAGCGAACGCGTTGATTACCGGCGCCCAATCGGCGCAGGTGGGGTCCTTGGTGATGATCTCTATCGGGCCGTCGTCGCCTGCGCTCGCAACTTCAGCAGCGTCAGGGATAGGCCCCGGCGGAGGGCCGGCGGAATGCCGCCCATGCTCAGGATCGCTCCGTGTAACCAAGAACGTGACCGCTACCGTCACGACCACGACCACCAACAGCGCCAGTCCACCTAAAACCCATTTGGTAGCGCGAGCAGTGCGCGGCGAGTTCGCCGGTGGCGGACCCCAGGGAGGACCGGTGGGCGGAGGGGGCATCTGCCCAGGAGGTGTACTCACGTGCACCACTCACGAACTTGCGTCATCCCATCCTCCAAAGTCATTGCCAGGCCAATCGCGTCAACGACCCCGACTGAACCAGCGTAAGAGACCGAGAGCACTCACGGGTGCGCCGAACGCCGACGCCGTATTTAACGGCGCCGCAACCAAATTGCTTTTGAACGTCATTCGGGTGCGCGCCCTGGCTCATCGGTGATCTCCGCCGCGATCTCAGCGACCACCGCATCGAGCAGCTCGCGATCAGCGTTGATAACCTCCGTCGCCTCCGCGTTGGCCTTCTGCAACGCCTCGTTGACCCGGTCCTCCACGGTCTCGGCGCCCAGTCGCAGCAGCCCGTCCTGGATGTAGACGTCCTTGAGCCAGTGATGCCCGTTCAACGTCACCTCGACGGTGTCGC
The DNA here is from genome assembly GCF_002086815.1 of Mycolicibacterium parafortuitum. Lineage (GTDB taxonomy): Bacteria > Actinomycetota > Actinomycetes > Mycobacteriales > Mycobacteriaceae > Mycobacterium > Mycobacterium parafortuitum. Next base: position 127,121 of record NZ_MVID01000014.1, on the reverse strand, counting down.
TGTCATCCGCCGCGGTGAACGACCCGGTATCCATCTTGTGCAGCTGCTCGTCCATCAAAGACTGCAGACGCTTCGCTTGCCGCAGCACCGCAGCCACTTCGGGATGCAATTCGTCGTCGGTCATTGGGTGTCTCCCCTCCTGGTGTCGTCGGGATTGCCCCGGCGTCGCGGCCTGACACCGATGACCTGCTCGGTGTGCGGTCGATCCTCCACGTAGAGCGGCTCGTCTGTGGACAGCTGCGGATTGCGCTTCTTCTCTCCCGCGCCACCCGCCTGTGCGCCGTGCATCGGTGCCATGCCGCCCATACCGCCGCCCACCATCGCGCCGCCGCCCGCACCCGCGGACGCCACCGGAGCCGGCGCACCTGCGCGTCCGGGTGTCGGCGCCACCGTCTCCGCCCCCACCGCCGGCTGCAGCGGCGACGACGGCACTCCACCGCCACCGCCGCCACCGCCGGCCGAACCTCCGCCCGCGGCAGCAGGTTTGAGAGTCGGCCCGGTCGGAGGCTTCAGGTCGGTGCCCTTGCCGGATCCGGGAGTCCCACCGCCAGGGCCGCCCCCGGGGGACCCACCGCCGGGCGGCCCGCCCCCCTGCTGGCCGCCACCTTGTTGACCGCCGCCCTGCTGGCCGGTCTGTTGACCGCCCTGCTGCGCCGCCTGCGCTGCGGGATCGGTCGCAGACGCCGGCGAAACAGGCGCCTCCTGCGGTGTCTGAGGCCGGCCGCCTCCGGCTGGGCCTTCAGCCGGTGCGCCCCCGCCGGAAGCCGATGTGCCCCTGCGCTCTTCGTCTTCGGGCCGGGCGGCAACCCCGCGGGCATTCGGGTCGCCGTTCCCGGTGACGGGCGAGGTCGGCGCATTCGACGTCGGACGCGGCTGCGGGGGCTGCACCGGAGTCGGGCGTCCCCCGTTGGCGTACGCCTCGCGGATCGCCTCCGACTCCTGATACAGCGCTTCCATCTTCAGCTGAATGGCGCGGGCGGCTCCGCCGTCGGACTGCCCGGACAGCAGTTGGGTCCGCAACGCTTCGTACTCGGCGCGCACCGGCGCGTTCGCGGCCTTGGCCTGATCATGGGAAATCGCGAGCTTCTCGGCTTCGGCGGCCAACTGGGTCCACTTCCCGGCCAGCGCCTGCAGCCACCCCCCGAACGCCTTGAACTTCGTGTACGCCGCCTCGGCGGCGACCCCCTCCCAGTTCTGCATCCGGATCTCGAAAGGTATTGCGGCCTGGGTGAGCCGGCCCGCGGCGGCGGTCCACTCCGCAGCCGCCGACCGCAGCGTCGACGCCTGGTCGCCCCCGTGGAGCTTCTCATCCGTCTCGATCGGGTCGAGGATGTCACCGTCGGTCGGGACGTCCTCGAAGGACGACATCGGCGGGGGAACCGGCGGGTCCGGAGCGGTGTTGGTCCCGACAGGCACGGGCGCGCTTGCCGGGCTTGAGGATCCGCCCGGCATCGAGGCGTCGATGTTGCGGCGCGATGCCTCGTCGACGTCCTCGTAGGCTTTCCCGACCAGGCGCAGCGTCTCGGCCAGTCGCCGGCTCTCCGCGATGCCCCATTTCTGCTCGGCGCCCAGCGCCTGGGCGTTCTTCACCAGGTTGCGCACCGAAGCCGTCGTGGCGGCGAGTACGTCGGGATCGCCGACGGTGGCGGCAGTCGGATCGCCGCCCCACGGGATGCCCTCGATCATGGTCGCCTTGCCGTACAGATCGCTGGGGTCGACCTTGAGTTCGCCGTCGGCCATTACCGGGACCCCTTCCTGCGGATCATGATTCGAGCGCCATCTGGTAGCGGCTCTCCTCGCGCGGGTTGATCAGCCGGATCGGGAGTTGCTTGTGACGCGGTGTGGCGATGTAGCTGTCCCGCAACATCACTCGGCCGACGCCGGGATGCGGGCGCAGATACGTCGTCGCCTGCGGCCAGGACACCTTCGGCACAGGACCGATGCCGGCGTTGACGAACCCGGCGAACTCCCGGAACTGCGGCAGCAGGGTCACGTTCGCCCCTGCCGCGGCGGCTCGCACCACGAACTGCGTGAACAGCCGCGCGTTGCCGAGGTTGATGCTGACGTCGATGTCGTCGAACGGCATGTACACCGGGTAGCGGTCAGCGGTCTCGCCGACGAGCACGCCCGCCGATCCGACGGGCAGCTCGTGGTGACGGTCGCTCACCGGGCTCTCGCCCAGCAGCGCCGCCCGCTGTCCGCCGTACAGGCACGAGAATCCGCGCGGTGTCGAAGGATTCGCCAGCGTCGTCAGCAGCACGGTGGTGGTCGGCGCGGTGCCGGGCATGATCCGCACACGCGTGAGGGTGTGGTCCGCCCGCGCGGACCACCACACGTCGGGCCCGCCCGGGGCGTGGTAGGCGGCGGTGAAAGTGCTGCGGCCCTTGACCATCGACCAGGTCTCGCGCTCGAAGCTGATGTCGGTGGCGTGGTCGAAATCGGTGAAGCTGCGGGCCGGGCGACCATCGACACCGCTGCCTGCCAGCTGGTCGGCGATCCGCGTCGTCGACGACACCAGGTACTGGGCCAGTCCGGATACTCCCGCGTCACGGCGCAACGCTGACTTGCGCGTCTTGTCCGGATCGGCGCGCAACACGATCCACGTTCGGCGGTTCGCCGGTGCCGGATAGGGACCGACGACCTGTTCGTACAGCCCCACGAGCGCGGCAGGCGCGGTGCGGCCCACCCGGTAGCCGGCCGAGACGACGTCGGCCTCCAAGTCGGGACAGTGTGCGGTGAGCAGGTTTTCGAGAAGTCTGGTGTCGATCACGTCGTCGGTGGCCGCGCTGCCGTTGACGATGACGGTCGGGGTGAATGGGCGGGGGATCAGCTCGATCGCCGAAACCAGGTAGCCGTGCTGCCACCTCAGCGCGACGTGGTCTCCGGGCAGCACGGTCGCACCGACCGCGGACTCGGAGGGCGTCGGCGGGGGCTGCTTGTGGCGGCGCCGCCACGCGAACAACGCGGCCACCCATCCGCTGACGCGTCGGCCCCGGATCGTGACGAACGCCGACAACGCAAGCAGCACCGCCAGTGCCACGCCCAGCCACATCAGGTCCAACGGCGCGAGAATCAGGATGCATGCCGGGATGAGCACCGCCGCCCACAGGGCATGGCCGGTGGTGAACTTCAGGCCGAAGATCGAGGCGAACCTGCTCATCGGCGCCCCAGGGCCCGCCGGGCCAACGCCCCGACGCCGAGCAACGCCGCCACCCCGATGCCGATCACCACGACCCAGGTGATCGGGCTGCGATCCGGCGGAGGGTTGTACACCGGGGGCGGAATCGCCTTGACGTTGTAGGGGATTTCGGACGGGCCGGCAGGCACGTCCCAGGTCAGTGCCGCCACCGGGTCGATGACGCCGGCGCCGACGATGTTGTTCACGCCGCCGCCGGGATGGCGGGCCGTCGCGGTGATTCGATTGATGATCTGGCCTGGCGTCAGTTCGGGGAAGCGTTGCTTGACCAGCGCCGCCAGTCCCGACACGTACGCCGCCGAGAACGACGTGCCGCTGACCGGGATCAGCCCGTCTTCACCCTGGAGAGCGTTGACCGGGTTGCCGTCGTATCCGAGCGCGACCAGGTTCTCTCCAGGGGCGGCGGCGCCCACCCACGGTCCCTGCACCGAGAAGCCGCTGGGTTGCCCGTTGGGGGCGATGCTGCCGACGGTGAGGACTAACGGCGAATACCAGGCCGGCGACACGATCGTCTGCACCTCGTTCCAGCCGCGGGGATCCGCGGGCAGCGCGGGGTCCGGCGGTGGATTCTGGGTGCAGTTCTCCCCGGTGTTCCCGGCCGCGGCGACGATCACGGCGCCCTTGTCGTTGACGGCGTAGTTGACGGCCGCACCGACCACCGCTTCGTCGATCCGGCGCGTCACCTTGTAGCAGGCGGCCTCGCTGATGTTGATGACCTGGGCGCCCAGGTTGGCCGCGTGCACGATCGCGCGGGCCAGGCTACGCAGGGACCCCGCTGTCTGTGTCGCGTTCGGGTCGTTCGGGTCGCTGCGGGCGCCGACGGGGGAGAAGCTGTCCGAGGTCTGACGCAGCGACAGGATGCGGGCGTCAGGGGCCATACCCACGAACGCGTCGGTGGGCGCGGGGCGACCGGCGATCACCGCGGCCGTCAGCGTGCCGTGTGCGTCGCAGTCGGACATGCCGTTGCCTGCGGCGTCGACGAACTCGCCGCCGGGTTCGGCGGGAACGCGCGCAGATCCGTTGACGCCAGTGTCGATAACGGCGACGGTGACACCGGCGCCGGTCGCGAACTTCTGCGCTTCGGCGATCTGCAGGTAGTCGCCGGCCCATGGGCGGTCGGCGAAATTCGAGTCCGGGAACACGGCCGGCGTGGCACAGATGCGCCGCTGTTCCATCGGCTGATCCGGTCCGGTCTCGTCCGGGGGAACGGCCGCGGGGTCGATGATCGGCTGCTCGATGGCTCCGGCGGGCGGGGCGGCGAGCAGCACCAGCAACACCGCGGCGATCAGCGCCCCGGTGCGCCGCACGCGCGCTCACCCCCTGAAACGGAGGCCCGGTGCGTACCGGGAAGCAGGGCATTCAGCAAACACGCCGACACGGCAGCCGGGGCCCGAGAACTCCCCTTGGGCGCACGCATCGCAGACACATCGGCCATGTTAGGGGCGCTCAGGGAGGGGTCATTCCGCTTTCTTTTCGCGCCGGGCTCCTGTGGCAGTGGCGTCCGCAGGCGACGACAGCGCCCCGATCACCGCGGTCAGGCGCTATGCGTCGAGGTCCTTCTGCACCAGCTCGGCGATGGTGTTCATCGCGTTCTCGTCATCGGAGGACACGGTGACCTGTGCGCCATTGCCCGCCCCGAGCGTCATGATCATCAAGGCCGAACCGGCGTCGACGGGTTCGCCGCCGTCCATCGACAGCGTGACGGGCACCCCGGCCTCGACGACGGCCTCGGCGATGATCGCGGCGGGACGGGCGTGCAGGCCGATGGCCGATCCGACGATGACGGTCTTGCTGGGCATGGATTCTCCTTTATCGGGGGTTGACGTTTCGGATGTTCAGGCGGCGACGAGTTCGGTGTCGGACTTGGCGCCGGGTTTGACGAGCTGTTTGGCCGCGATGACCGCGAGTGCCGAGGCGATGGTGCCCGCGGCCAGGGCGACCACGAACCACAGCAGGTTGCCGATCGCGAAGAACACGAAGATGCCACCGTGCGGCGCGCGCAGTGTCACGCCGAACGCCATGCACAGCGCACCGGTGATGGCGCCGCCGAACATCATCGACGGGATCACCCGCAGCGGATCCGCCGCGGCGAACGGGATGGCACCCTCGGAGATGAACGACGCGCCGAGAAGCCATGCGGCGCGGCCGTTTTCCTTTTCCGGTTCGCTGAACAGACCCGGTCGGATGGTGGTGGCCAGGGCCATCGCCAGCGGCGGCACCATGCCTGCGGCCATCACCGCGGCCATCACCTGGAACGAAGCGGTGGTGGAGGCGGCGAGGCCCGCGGTGGCGAACGCGTACGCGGCCTTGTTGACCGGTCCGCCGAGGTCGAAGCACATCATCAGACCCAGGATCACGCCCAGCAGCACCGCCGAGGTGCCGGTGAGGCTGTTCAGCCAGTCGGTCAGGCCGGTGTTGATCCACGCCAGCGGGCGGCCGATCAGGAAGAACATGATCAGCCCGACCGTCAGCGACGCGACCAGCGGAATGATCACCACCGGCATCAGGCCGCGCAACCACCGCGGGGCGTCGAACCTGCTGATCCACAGTGCGGTGAACCCGGCAATCACACCGCCGAGGATGCCGCCGATGAAGCCGCCGCCGACGAACACCGCCAGCGCGCCGGCGGTGAAACCCGGTGCAATGCCGGGCCGGTCGGCGATCGCGAAGGCGATGTAGCCGGCAAGCGCTGGGACCAGGAAGCCGAACGCCAGGTTGCCGAGGGCGAACAGGATCGCCCCGAGGTACTGCGTGAATCCGCCGTCGGGCAGGTTGGTCAGGGAGTTGTTCAGCGCGATGTCGTTGGCGATGTCGGAGATCTCGTAGCCGCCGAACAGGAATCCCAGGGCGATCAGCAGGCCACCGGCGGCGACGAACGGAATCATGTAGCTCACACCGGTCAGCAGGATCTGCCGGGTCCTGGTACCCCAGCCGACATCCCCCGACGGCGCGTCCGGCGCCGCCGAACCCGACCCCTCCACCCGGGCCGCCTTCGGGTTATCCGCTGCGGCAACGGCTTCGGCGATCATCTTGGCCGGTTCGTTGATGGCCCGCTTCACCCCCGACGCGATGACCGGCTTCCCGGCGAAGCGGCCCCTGTCCTTGACTCCGACGTCGGTGGCGAAGATGACCGCGTCCGCTTCGGCGATCGTCGCGGCGGGCAGCGGCGTGCTGCCCGAGGATCCCTGGGTCTCGACGAGCAGGTTGACCCCGGCGTCCTTCGCGGCCTGGGCCAGCGAGTCGGCGGCCATGTAGGTGTGCGCGATGCCGGTCGGGCACGCGGTGATCGCGACGATCGTCTTCTGCGCCTTCGGCGCGGCGGGCGTCTCCGCCGGAGGCGCCGCGGGTGCCGCGGCCGGGGCGGCAGGTGCGGCGGCCGGTGCGGCCGGGGCGGGGTTGACGACCCCGTCGACCAGTTCGACGATTTGGTCGGCGGTGGTGGCTGCGCGCAGCGCCTCGACGAAGTCCTTGCGGACCAAAGCCCTTGCCAGACTCGACAGCAGCTTCATGTGCTCCTGGCCGCCGGAATCCGGCGCCGCGATCAGGAACGCGAGATCGGCGGGGCCGTCGGGGGCGCCGAAGTCCACCCCGGGTTTGAGCCGGGCGAAGCCGATGGTGGGGGTGTCGACGTACGGGGAACGGCAGTGCGGGATCGCGATCCCGCCGGGCAGGCCGGTCGCGGACTGCTCCTCACGCGCCATCGCCGCACCGATCAGACCCTCGGCGTCGTTGGTGCGCCCGGCCCCGGCCAGCGCCTCGGCGAGCCTGCGGATCACCGCCTGCTTACCGCCGTCGACCGCCGTGTCGAGCAGGACCAGATCGCCGGTGATGATCGGCAGTGGGGTGGAGCTGGTCATGGCGCTACCTTGTCTCTGAGTTACTGCTGGTTGACGCGATGGGTGAAACAGGGGATACCCGAACTCCGTTGAGATCGATCTCGCTGGGCGACGGCAATGTGGTCCCCGGCAGGGCGGCGGCCGCGCTGCCGTAGGCGACGGCCATCTGCAGCCGCTGCGGCGGAACCGCGCCACCGACTTCGGCACGCAGGTATCCCGCCAGGGACGAATCCCCCGCGCCGACGGTGCTGCGGGGCACGATCGGGGGCGGCGTCGCCATCCACGCACCGCTGCCGTCCACCAGCACGGCCCCGGCGGCGCCGAGGGTGGCCAGCACCGCGCCGATGCCCCGATCGATGAGCTGCCGGGCGGCGGCGACGACGGGTCCCGGATCACCTTGGGCGACAGCATCTTCGAGATGCTGCGCCGACAGGCCCAGGATGCCGGCGAGTTCTTCGGCGTTGGGTTTGATCAGGTCGGGTGCGCCGTGGTCGAGGCCCTCGACGAGCGCGGCCAGGGGTGCGTCGGAGGTGTCGACGGCGACCCGGCAGGGCCGGCTCGCGAGGTGTGCGACGACGGTCGCGTACCACGACGCCGGGATGCCAGGGGGCAGCGAACCCGACATCACCACCCAGTCCGCGTCGCCGGCCGCGTCGAGCACCGCGTCGGTGAACGTTCGCAGCGTCACGTCGTCCAGCGTTGCGCCGGGTTCGTTGATCTTGGTGGTGGTGCCGTCCTGTTCGGTGATGGCCAGATTGGTGCGGGCGGGCTCGCCGGTGCTCACGATCCGGTACGGCACCGCCGCCGCCTGCAGCGCGTTGATCAACGGGTCGTTGGTGGCCGCGGGCAGCACCGCGACGGCGTCGACACCGGCCATCGTCAGCACCTTGGCGACGTTGACGCCCTTGCCGCCGGCCTGATCGGTCACCGACGTGACGCGATGCACCGCGCCGCGGACCAACGGGACGGGCAGCGTGACGGTGCGGTCGATGCTGGGGTTGGGGGTCACGGTGACGATCACTGGGGTCCTCCTGCGCAGATGATCTCGACGCCGTGCCCGGCCAGTTCGTCACGGTCGGCGGCGGAGATCTCGGGATCGGTGATGAGGGTGTCGACGCAGGAGATCGGTGCGAAGCTGACGAACTCCTCCCGCCCGACCTTCGACGAATCCGCGGCGACGACGACGTAGTTGGCGGCGTTGACCATGGCCCGCTTGACGGCGGCCTCGTCGTTGTCCGGGGTGGACAGGCCGTGCCGGGCGCTGATCGCGTTGGTGCCGATGAACGCGATGTCCACCCGCAGCGTGTCGAGCACGCGCAGCGCCTGCTCGCCGACCGCGGCCTGGGTGACCCCGCGCACCCGCCCGCCGAGCAGTTGCAGGGTGACCGAGGGCATCGTCGCCAGCCTGGCGGCGATCGGAACGGAGTTGGTGACGACCACGAGTTCGCGGTCGGTGGGGATCTGCCCCGCGATGCGCATCGTGGTGGTGCCCGCATCGAGCAGCACGCTGGCTCCGCCCAGGGGGAAGAACTCCGCCGCCGCGGCCGCGATCGCGTCCTTGTGTTCGGCGCGGGTCACATCGCGTTCGTTGACGCCGGGCTCGACCAGTTGCAGCGACCGCACCGGCACCGCGCCGCCGTGCACCCGCCGCACGATGCCCGCCTTGTCGAGGACGGCCAGATCGCGGCGCACGGTCTCGGTGGTCACGTCGTAGGCCTGGGCCAGTTCGGTCACCGACGCCCGCCCCCGGGACATCACCAGGGCCGCGATGGCCTGCTGCCGCTCTTCCGGGTACATGGAGCTCCGCATTTGCGAGTTGTGTGGGTATCGTGCCGAATCAATGTTGATATTTTTGGTTTTACTACTGAATGTGTTGACTTGTCAAGGGATTTCTGTAACCTAGTTCACATGACTTCGGATACCTCGCGTGCATCACTGTTGGCGGGCGCCGTGCTTCACGGGGTGCCGGTGGTTCCCGGAATCCAGTACGCCCCGGTGATCCGGCCCGGCAAACTTCCCGACCTCGACCTCCCGGCGGACGCGCAAGTCCCCGAGGGTGAACGCGAGGCGGAGAGGGAGCGGTTCAGCACGGCAGCGGCGGCGGTGGCCGACCGGCTGCGCGAGCGTGCGGCCCACGCGACCGGCCCGGCCTCCGAGGTGCTCGCCGCGACCGCGACCCTGGCGACCGACCGCGGCTGGCTGGGCGCGGCCGAGAAACGCATCAAAGACGGCGCGCCCGCGGTGCGCGCGGTCGACGGCGCCATCGACCAGTTCGTGGACGTGTTCACCAAACTGGGCGGCCTGATGGCCGAACGCGTCACCGATCTGCGTGACATCCGCGCCCGCGTCATCGCCGAACTTCAGGGCCTGCCCGAGCCCGGCGTCCCCCTCCCCGAGGAACCCTCGATCCTGTGCGCCGAGGACCTCGCCCCGGCCGACACGGCCGGGCTGGACCCCGAGCTCGTCGTCGCGCTGGCCACCACGCTGGGCGGGCCGACCAGCCACACCGCGATCATCGCCCGCCAGCTCGGCATCCCGTGCGTCGTCGCGGTCACCGGCCTCGACGACGTCGCCGCGGGCACCATGGTGATGGTCGACGGCACCCGGGGAACGGTCACGGTGTCCCCGGACGCGGAGTCGGCGCGCTCCCAGATGGCGGACGCGAAGCGGGCGACCGATGCCGCCGCGAGCTGGACCGGCCCCGGGGCGACCGCCGACGGCCACCCGGTCGCGGTGTACGCCAACGTGCAGGACGGGGCCGCCGCACGCGCCGCGCGCAACACCCCGGCCGAAGGCATCGGGCTGTTCCGCACCGAGTTGTGCTTCCTGAACACCGACACCGAACCCACCGTCGACGAGCAGGCCAAGATCTACGCCGAGGTGCTGGAGGCCTTCCCGGAGAGCAAGGTGGTGATCCGCACTCTCGACGCGGGCTCGGACAAGCCGCTGAAGTTCGCCGGTCACCCCGACGAGGCGAACCCCGCGCTGGGTGTGCGCGGTTTCCGTATCTCCTTCAACAACCCGGGTCTGCTGCAGCGCCAGCTCGAGGCCATCGCGCTCGCCGGTGAGCGGACCGGTACGTCGCCCTGGGTGATGGCGCCGATGATCGCAACCCCCGAGGAGGCACGGAACTTTGCCGAAAGTGCACGTTCGCACGGATTGATCCCGGGGGTGATGATCGAGGTGCCTGCCGCGGCGCTGCTCGCCGACCGGATCCTGGAGCACGTCGAGTTCCTGTCGATCGGCACCAACGACCTCGGGCAGTACACGATGGCCGCCGACCGGATGTCGGCCGAGCTGGCCACGCTGACCGACCCGTGGCAGCCCGCCGTGCTGGCCTTGGTCGCAATGACGGCGAAAGCCGGTGTGGCCGTGGGCAAGCGGGTCGGGGTGTGTGGCGAGGCGGCGGCCGACCCGCTGCTGGGCTGCGTGCTGGCCGGATTGGGGGTGTCGTCGCTGTCGGCCGCCGCCGCCGCGGTGCAGGGCGTCGGCGCCAAACTGTCGCAGGTCACCATGCAGCAGTGCCGCGCCGCCGCCGACGCCGTCCTCGGCGCCGCGAGCGCGGCCGAGGCCAGGGCCGCGGCGCTGGCCGTGCTGGGTTAGACCGTCCAACCCGTCTGCTGCGGCCACGACTCGACATCGCGGCCCTCACACCGCAACCGCACATATTCGTAGCCCCGTTCGCCGGCCTCGGCCGTGGTGTCGGCGTAGACGCGCCGCGCCTCGTGCTCACCGCCGCGGGCCACGGTGGTCTCCTCGGCGCCCGCCGCGGGATTGCCCCGGTCGTAGGCGGTCGCGGTCACCACCTCCCATTGCGTGGAGCCGTCGCTGTCTGTCATGGCCCCTCCTCTCCGGGAGGCGGGTACCCCGGGTCGCGCGCAGTGCACACTGGGAGCACCCAGACGCCCCGGGAATTATTCGGACCACAGTCCGGTTAGGGTGAGCATGCCTGCTATCACCGCGAACACGCTAGAACTGCCGCGGATCGGACGACCCACGGCCACCGATACCGAACGTCCCGTGCGGACCATCACGACCGGACCGCGCGGCTTCGAGGGCGAGGGATTCCCGGTCGTCCGGGCCTTCGCCGGGGTCAACCCCCGCGAGCTCGACCCGTTCATCCACATGGACCAGATGGGCGAGGTCGAGTACGAGCCGGGCGAGCCGCGCGGCACCGACTGGCATCCGCATCGCGGGTTCGAGACGGTCACGTACATGATCGACGGGCGCTTCGCGCACCAGGACTCGCACGGCGGCGGCGGCCTGATCACCGACGGCGCCACCCAGTGGATGACCGCCGGGTCGGGCATCCTGCACATCGAGACCCCGCCGGCCGAACTCGTCGACAGCGGGGGGCTGTTCCACGGCATCCAGCTCTGGGTGAACCTGCCGAAGCAGGACAAGTTCGCCGCCCCGAGATATCAGGCGATCGAAGGGGAACAGGCCGCGCTGCTCGCGTCCGACGACGGTGGCGCCTTGGTGCGCATCATCGCCGGCGATATCGACGGGCGCTCCGGGCCGGGTGCGACGCACACCCCGATCACGTTGGCGCACGCGACGATCGAGCCCGGCGCGCAATTGAACCTGCCGTGGAACCGGGACTTCAACGCGCTGGTGTACGTGCTGTCGGGCCGCGGCGCGGTGGGCCCTGTCGGACATCCGATCCAGCAGGGCCAGTTGGCGGTGCTCGGCCCCGGCGACCGCATCACCGTGTCCGCCGAGGCCCGGCAGGACTCACACCGCCCCGCCCTGGAAGTGCTTCTGCTGGGCGGCAAGCCGATCCGCGAGCCGATCTTCCAGTACGGACCGTTCGTGATGAACACCAAGTCCCAGATCCTGGAAGCCGTCGAGGATTTCCAGGCGGGCAAGTTCGGTGCGATCCCGCCGGACGCGCTGCGGCCGCACCGCCCGTCGCGATGACGGGTCAGGACTCGGCCGGGTTCCACGGGTAGATCAGCTCGAGCTCGCCGATCACTGCGGCGGCGGTGAGCAACGGCAGGGCCGCGGCGACACCGAGGTTGTCGGGGATCGCCTCCGCGCGCAGGGTGCGGACGAAGTCCTCACTGATCGGCACCCAGTGCCCCGTCGGTTCGCCGCGTCCCGCGACGCGCTGGCAGATCGCGTCCACGTGGGACTCCAGCACCGCGCGCAACTTCGGGTAGGCCCCCAGCGGCGGCGGGGTCGGGATGTCGGCGATCAGGTCGGCGGCGCTGCGCAGCCGGGTGGCGCGGTTGAACGACCGCACCACCGGCGCGCGGAAGTCGGTCTCGCCGCTGCCCTCCGAAAGATACTGCCGCACAGCATCATCGATGACCCGCGACGCGTCGAGCGCCTGGTGGCCGAGGGTGGCCACCTCGTCGTTGCGGCCCTCGTACGCGCCGCGGGTGACGCGCAGCACTGCCGCCCGCAGATATCGGGCGGCGACGAACCGGGCCGAGTCGATCGCGCGGGTCACCGACGCGGTCGCACCGCGCGGCCACATCAGCACCGACACCACGACACCCACCATCGCGCCGACGAACACGTCCTCGACCCGGATCAGGCCGACCTCCCAGCCGGTGGGCACGATCAGGTTGAAGAAGATCAGCACCATCATCGTGAACGCGGCCTGCGCCGCGGTGAACGACGCGATCTCGGGCACGTAGGCGGAGCCGAACACCGCCAGCGGCATCAGGATCCACAGCACCACCGGGTTCACCCCGACGAGACCGATCAGCACCGCACCGAGCAGGAACCCGATGCCGGTCCCGACCACCGCACGCCACACCCGCGTGCCGGTCGTCAGGGCGCTGCTCCGCAACACCGACAGCGCACCGAGCACCACCCAGAACCCGTGCTCGACGGGAAAGACGTGGGTGACGGCCACGGCCAGCGCCAGCCCGAGGCCGGTGCGCAGGCTGTTGCGCACCGCGACCGAGCGGTTCTCCAGGAACCCGGTGGTGATCTTCGCGGCGGCAACGGTTTCCGGCAGCAGCCGGTCCGACGCACCGGTCGGAGGCAGCCGCCGGCCCAGTGCCCGCGCCCACACCGGGCGCGCGTCGGCCGCGGCGGCCACCGCGATGATGCGGCCGGTGGCGATCACCGTCGCGGCAATGGTGCGGCGGCGCAACAGATCACGGCCCAACGCGACGGCCTCGTCGTCGTCGGCGCAACCGAGGATCTCGTCGAGGTCCTCGCGCCAGCGCCCCCGCGCGGCGGTGCGCAACGCCATCAGCGCGGCCTCCAACTCCGCGCGGGCCATGTCGCGGTCCGCGGGCCTGGTGATGCTGAGCACGCCGGCCGCGGCGCGCAGCACGCGCACCACCGCGTCCTTGTCCCGCAGGGTGACGCCGGTCGAGGCGCCGGTGCGATCGGCCACCCACTCCAGGTCGTCGACGACGCGTACCAGTGCCCGGCTGCCCGCGGTCAACCCGACCGGCCGAAAATCGGCTCCCAGGAACGTTTCCCGCAGCGCGTCCATCGCCCGGGTGACATCCTCGGCCGTCGCGGTGCCGTCCAGCCGGTCGGCCAGGGTGGCGCACGCCCGCGCCGCGCGGCGCCGCAGTTGACCGTGATGACGCGGCGGCAGCAGGAACAGCGCGGCGGGCACACAGACCGCCAGGGCGATCGCCCAGCCGAGCAGGCGTTCACTCACCGGACCCGGCGGCGTGCAGGCGGGTAGTACGAAGGTCAGCAGGGTGGCGCGCTGGCCGGCGGCCAGCGTTTCGCTGAGCACCCCGGAGAAGGTCACCGCGACACCGAGCACGAACATCGCGGCCACCGCGGGCCACGGATGCGGCGCGACCAACGTGCCGAGGGTGATGAGAACACAGCCGTTGAAGCCGAGTCCCAGATAGGCCACCGCCCGGTTCTGCCGGTTCCCCGGGAAATCGGAGAACACCAGCAGCGCCACCGATCCGAAAATGGTGAACATCAGTGTTTGTGAACTGCCGCCGGCGAGCGCGAAGCTCAGCCCGCCGGCCGCCGGCACCACCATGGCGGCGCGCAGTGCCCGGCGCAGGGCGTCCCGGTCGGGATCGCGCCGCGCAATCCGGTCCGCGATACGGGTGCGCGCCCCGTCCCCGGCCGTGCGCATCAGTCCCCGAGCCCGGCAGCGACGCCCCAACGCGTCGAAAATGGCGATAGTAAGCGAACCGTAACAATTTGCTGCGGCGTAGAAACGCGGACGCGGTGGACTGCTCCGGCGGCGATCAGGGCGGGCCGTGGCGCGACGGTGCGGACGCGCTTACTCACCGGGCGGCACCGACTCGAATCGGCCCGCGTCGAGAGCGTCGAGGAGCTGGTCGACCAGCCACCGCAATCCCCCGATGTCCCGGGGCAGCAGGGCCTGCTCATAGCCCACCAGCAGGTAGACCGCCCAGGCCGCGAACAGCTCCGCCTGGCGGGTGTTCTCGACGATCTGCAGCGCAGAGTCGTACAGCACCTGAAACCGCTGACGGTCCACGTCGGCCTGGACGGAACGCACCTCGGGATCGATGAAGCTCCACACCCTGATCGCGGACTCCGCACCGTGCGGAAGGGTCAGACCGAATTCGATGAGCCGGCCGATGCGTTCGCGCGGGTCGGGTTCGGACTGCACGGCCTCGACCACCCGCACCGTCAGGCCGTCGTGCCAGTACTTCACCAGCTGCCCCGTGTACGCGCCCCAGTTGGTGAAGTAGTGGTAGAACGAGCCGGTCGTGACCCCGAGACGCTGGCACACCTCGGCGAGCTTCAGCCCGCCGTAGCCCTGATCGGACAGGACTTCCAGGCCTGCGTCGAAGAACGCCTCCCGCGATGACACCGCCCCCATGTCAGAAACCCTAGTTCGATATCGCAGGTTGCCCAGTCAGCCTCGTGGATCGGCGCTCGGGCCGGCCGCGACGGGGTTTGCTGACCGGTCTCCGAGCGGTAACGACGGGAAGTTGCGTCACCGCCCGCCACGTGGCGTGTGGCACAATTTGACCGTGCCGTATACGGCTAGTCGAGGCCCAGGACGTCCTCCCGCAGCGAAGGCAGCTGAAACACGGGAGCGCATTTTGCGCGCCGCTCGCGAAGTGTTCAGCGAACTCGGGTACGACGCAGCGACGTTCCAGGCGATCGCCATACGCGCCGATCTCACCAGACCCGCAATCAATCACTACTTCGCGAGCAAACGCGTGTTGTGGTCCGAGGTGGTCGAGCAGGTGAACGCGACCGTCCTCACCGAGGGTGTCGCCAGGGCCCGCGAGCAGTCGACGCTCGTGGACCGGTTGACCGCCTTTTTGTCGGTTGCCACTCAGGCCGACTCCGAAGACCGCTCCGCGGCGGCGTTCCTGGTCACGTCGGTGCTGGAGTCCCAGCGCCATCCCGAGCTCGGCAATGACGAGCACGACTCGATGAAGAATTCGCGCGCGTTCGTGTCGTGGGCCGTCAACGACGCCATCGCTCGCGGCGAGCTGAGCAGTGACACCGACGTCGACCACCTCGTCGAGATGCTGGTCGCGGTGGTCTGGGGGATGGGCTTCTATGCCGGCTTCGTCGGTGACCGCTCCGACCTGAGCGCCGTCGTGCACAAACTCGAGCTGCTGCTCGCCAACAAGCTCTGGAACGTCGCCGACTAGTACCGGGTTGCGTAGGCGTGCTCACCTATTTGCCTGCTGATTTGCCGCTGTAATTTCGCCCACAGCAGAGTCTGACACCCCTATTTATTAGATAGACTTGCGAAGTATTCGTGTCTCTTTCGACCCCCCGGAGTTGAGTTATGAGTTCACTTCGCACCGACAACGACACCTGGGACATCGCGTCCAGCGTCGGGGCCACCGCAGTGATGGTCGCCGCGGCCCGAGCCGCCGAGACCGAACGCCCGAACCCCCTGATCAACGATCCGTACGCGAAGCTGCTGATCGCCGGTGCCGGCACCAGCGGAGCCTGGCAGTTCATCGCCGACCAGTCCGCGGTCGCGCGCATCGCCGAGACCGACCCCGAGATCGGCGCGATGTTCGAGCACATGAGCAGCTACCAGGCCGTGCGCACCCACTTCTTCGACGCGTTCTTCGCCGACGCGGCCGCTGCCGGCATCCGTCAGATCGTCATCCTGGCCTCCGGCCTGGACTCGCGGGCCTACCGGCTGACCTGGCCCGCCGGTACGACCGTGTTCGAGATCGACCAGCCGCTGGTGCTGGAGTACAAGACGTCACGGCTGGCCGAGCACGGTGTGCAGCCCACCGCGGACCGCCGCGAGGTGCCCATCGACCTGCGCCAGGACTGGCCGGCCGCGCTCAAGGCCGCCGGCTTCGACCCGGCCCAGCCGACGGCGTGGCTGGCCGAAGGCCTGCTGATGTACCTGCCCGCCGATGCCCAGGACCGGCTGTTCGAGCAGATCACCGCACTCAGCGCGGCCGGCAGCCGGGTCGCCGCCGAGTCGATCGGGAATCAGGCGCCGGACCGGCGCGAGAAGATGCGGGAGCGTTTCGCGTCCATCACCGCGCAGCTCGGCGTCGACGAGCCGATGGACATCGCCGAACTGACCTACGAAGACGCCAACCGCGCCAACGTCGCCGACTGGCTGAACACCCACGGCTGGCGGGCCGAGCCCACCGCGGCCCAGGACGAGATGCGCCGCCTCGGCCGCTTCGTCGAGATTCCCGACGCCGACGAGGAGTCCTTCTCGACGTTCACCACCGGGGTCAAGTCCTGAGGTCTTGACACCTGTTCACCAACCAGATGGTTGGTTAGGATTCGGGTTACTCCGAGGTCAGGAAGGGCCCCATCATGACCACCGAATCCGTAGCCCCAGTTCAGGCCGCCGAAGGCGCCGACATTCCCGCCATCGTGCAGCGGCTCCGCCGTACCTTCGCGACCGGTCGCACCCGCAGCGTGCAGTGGCGCAAGGAGCAGTTGCACGCGCTGGAACGGCTGATGAGCGAGAACGAAGGCGCGATCACCGAGGCGCTGGAGAAGGATCTGGGCCGCGCTCCGTTCGAGGCGTGGCTCGCCGACATCGCCAGCACCACCGGTGAGGCCGCCTACGCCGCCAAGAACGTCGGCAAGTGGATGAAGCGCCGCTACCGCCTGCTGGAGGCCTCCCAGCTGCCCGGCCGCGGCTGGATCGAGTACGAGCCCTACGGCACCGTGCTGATCATCGGTGCATGGAACTTCCCGTTCGCGCTGACGCTCGGACCCGCCGTCGGCGCGATCGCCGCCGGGAACACCGTCGTGCTCAAGCCCTCCGAGGTCGCCCCGGCGTCGTCGGCGCTGATGGCCGACCTGGTGCCGCGCTACCTGGACAACGACGCGGTCGCGGTCGTCGAGGGTGACGGCGCGGTCAGCCAGGAACTCATCGCGCAGGGCTTCGACCACCTGATCTTCACCGGCGGCACCGAGATCGGCCGCAAGGTCTACGAGAGTGCCGCCTCGCATCTGACCCCGGTCACGCTGGAACTGGGTGGCAAGAGCCCGGTGATCGTCGCCAAGGACGCCGACGTCGAGGTCGCCGCGAAGCGCATCGCGTGGACCAAGCTGATCAACTCCGGCCAGATCTGCATCGCCCCGGACTACGTGCTGGTCGAGGCGCCGGTCCGGGACAAGCTCGTCGACGAACTCCGCAAGACCATCGACGCGTTCGAAGCCGGTAACACCGCCGGCAAGCGGATCGTCAACGAACGGCACTTCAACCGGCTGTCCACCGCGCTGGCCGCGACGAAGGGCAAGGTGGCCATCGGCGGCAGCACCGACGCCGCCAACATCACGATCGCGCCCACCGTCGTCGTCGACCCGGACCCGGCCGAGCCGCTGATGACCGACGAGATCTTCGGGCCCATCCTGCCGGTCGTCACCGTGCAGAACCTCGACGAGGCGATCACGTTCGTCAACTCCCGGCCCAAGCCGCTGGCGGCCTACCTGTTCACCAAGGCCAAGGCGGTGCGCGAGCGCGTCATCAAGGAGGTCCCGGCGGGCGGCATGCTGGTCAACCACCTGCTGTTCCACTTCGCGACGCACAAGCTGCCGTTCGGCGGTGTCGGCCCGTCCGGTCTGGGCGCCTACCACGGCAAGTTCGGCTTCGAGGAGTTCAGCCACCGCAAGTCCGTGCTGACCAAGCCGACCCGACCCGACCTCACCGCGATGATCTACCCGCCGTATACAGAGAAGGCGTTCAAGCTGGCGCGCAAGCTGTTCTAGATTCGTTTCGACCCTTTGAGAGAGGAACATCAGTGCCTGGAGTGCAGGATCGTGTCATCGTCGTCACGGGTGCCGGAGGTGGACTGGGCCGCGAATACGCCCTGACGCTCGCCCGCGAGGGCGCCAGCGTCGTCGTCAACGACCTCGGTGGCGCGCGCGACGGCACCGGCGCCGGATCGGCGATGGCCGACGAGGTGGTCAAGGAGATCAAGGACGCCGGCGGCCGCGCCGTGGCGAACTACGACTCCGTCGCCGAGCCCGAGGGTGCCGAGAACATCATCAAGACCGCCGTCGACGAGTTCGGCAAGGTCGACGGCGTGGTGTCCAACGCGGGCATCCTGCGCGACGGCACCTTCCACAAGATGACGTTCGAGAACTGGGACGCCGTGTTGAAGGTGCACCTGTACGGCGGCTACAACGTGATCCGCGCGGCCTGGCCGCACTTCCGGGAGAACGGCTTCGGCCGCGTCGTCGTCGCGACCTCGACCAGTGGTCTGTTCGGCAACTTCGGTCAGGCCAACTACGGTGCCGCCAAGCTCGGCCTGGTCGGCCTGATCAACACGCTGGCCCAGGAAGGCGCCAAGTACAACATCAAGGCCAACGCCGTCGCACCGATCGCCGCGACCCGCATGACGCAGGACATCCTGCCGCCCGAGGTGTTCGAGAAGCTGACCCCCGAGTACGTCGCGCCGATCGTGTCGTACCTGTGCACCGAAGAGGTGCCCGACACCGCGTCGGTGTTCATCGTCGGCGGCGGCAAGGTGCAGCGGACCGCGCTGTTCCAGAACGAGGGCGTGACGTTCACCGAGGTGCCCTCTGTCGACGACGTCGCCGCCAAGTGGGGCGAGATCACCGATCTGTCGGCAGCCGAGCGGGCTACCTTCAGCCTCGGCTGATACTTGATGAAAGCACTTGTCGCACAAGAACTGACAGGTCCGGCAGGGCTGGCCTACACCGACGTCGATGAACCCGGCGGCACTGACGCCGTGGTCATCGACGTCGGTGCCGCCGGCGTCTGCTTCCCGGACCTGCTGATGCTGCGGGGCGAATACCAGATGAAGGTGCCCGCGCCGTTCGTTCCCGGTCTGGAGGTCGCGGGTACCGTGCGGTCTGCCCCAGAAGGCTCGGGTTTCGTTGCCGGACAACGGGTTTCAGGTTTCAGTCTGCTCGGCGCGTGGGCCGAACGGGTCGCGCTGCCGGTGGGCAGTGTGGTCCCGACCAACCCGGCGCTCGACGACGGGGCGGCGGTCTGCCTGCTGGGCAACTACTACACGATGTACTTCGCTCTGCACCGCCGCGGCGGGCTGCGGCCGGGCGAGACGGTGCTGGTACTCGGCTCCGGCGGCGGCATCGGTACGGCGTCGATCCAGATCGCGAAAGCCCTGGGTGCCAAGGTGATCGCGATGGTGCACCGTGAGTCGGCCACCGACTTCGTCAGGTCACTGGGTGCTGACGTGGTGCTGCCGCTGACCGACGGCTGGCTCGACGCGGTCAAGGCCGAGACCGGTGGCCGCGGCGTCGACCTGGTGGTCGACCCGATCGGCGGGGACACGTTCGACGATGCGGTCCGCGCACTGGCGACCGAGGGCCGGCTGCTGGTGATCGGTTTCGCCGCCGGCGGGATCCCGACGGTCAAGGTGAACCGATTGCTGCTGCGCAACGTGAGCGTCGTCGGCGTCGGGTGGGGCGAGTTCGTCAACCGCACACCGGGCGCGCAGGCCGAGGTCGGCGCGGCGCTGGCCGAACTCGTCGACGACGGCCTCAAACCGCCTGACCCGGTGCGGTATCCGCTGTCCGAAGGGGTCGCGGCGCTGCAGGCGTTCGCCGACGGTGCGGTGAACGGCAAGCTCGTCCTGGAGCCGGGCCGATGAGCGCTTGCGCGAAGAGCAGGTAGCCGTGATGAGCGCTTGCGCGAAGAGCAGGTAGCCGTGATGAGCGCTTGCGCGAAGAGCAGGTAGCCGTGATGAGCGCTTGCGCGAAGAGCAGGTAGCCGTGATGAGCGCTTGCGCGAAGAGCAGGTAGCCGTGATGAGCGCTTGCGCGAAGAGCAGGTAGCCGATGAGCGCTTGCGCGAAGAGCAGACAGCCGTGATGAGCGCTTGCGCGAAGAGCAGGTAGCCGAGCCGGTGATCAGAGCGCTCGCCTTCGACGTGTTCGGCACCGTCGTGGACTGGCGCTCCAGCATCATCGCCGAGCTCACCGCGTTCGGCCGCGAACACGGGGCCGACGCGGACTGGGCGCGGTTCGCCGACGACTGGCGCGCCGGGTACGCCCCGGCGATGGACCGGGTGCGCCGCGGTGAGCTGCCGTGGACGCCGATCGACGATCTGCACCGCGGCAGGCTCACCGAGCTGCTCGACGGGGCCGGGATCGCGGTCAACGACACCGCGATCGACCACCTGAACCGGGCATGGCACCGGCTGCAGCCGTGGCCGGACGCCATCGCAGGGCTGGAACGGCTGAAGCGGCGCTACACGATCGCGACGCTGTCGAACGGCAACGTGTCGCTGCTGACGAACATGGCCGCCCGTGCTGGCCTGCCGTGGGACAGCGTGCTGTCGGCGGAGATGTTCGGGCACTACAAGCCGGACCGCGAGGTGTACCTGGGTGCGGCGCGTGCCCTCGACGTCGCGCCTGCCGAACTGATGCTCGTCGCCGCCCACCCGTCCGATCTGCGGGCGGCCCGCGACGCCGGTCTGCACACGGCCTATGTGCACCGTCCGCTCGAGTACGGTGCCGGTCGCGACAGACCCCGTCCGGCGGCGGGGGAATTCGACGTCACGGCAGAGGATTTCGGTGACCTCGCCGATCAACTGGGCGCCTGAGCGGCCGGGCGACGTAGGCTCGCCGGCATGAGCATCGGCGGCCTCGTCCTCGTCGCGCTGGTGATCGCGATCGGCCTGGTCGGCATCGTGGTGCCGATCCTGCCGGGCGGGATCCTGGTGATCGGCGCCATCGCGGTGTGGGCGTTCGTCGTCAACACCACGGTGTCCTGGGTGGTGTTCGCGATCGCGGCCGCGCTGTACGTCGCGTCGCAGATCATCAAGTACACCTGGCCGGTGCAGCGGATGCGCGCGGCCGACGTGCGTACCTCGGTCCTGGTGGTCGGTGGCATCGCCGGCGTCGTCGGGTTCTTCGTCATCCCCGTCATCGGGCTGCTGATCGGCTTCGTGCTCGGGGTGTTCGTCGCCGAGCTCAGTATCCGGCGCGACGCGACCCGCGCGTGGGTGTCGACGTGGCACGCGCTCAAAGGAGTCGCACTGTCCGTCGGTGTCGAACTGGCCGGTGCGCTGCTGGCGACTGTGGCGTGGGTGGTCGGTGTCGTGCTGACGTGACCCTGTAGGGCAGATTTCGGCAGTGAGAACGTCGGTCAGGTGATCGACCAGAGCTCCAGCAGCGTGCGCAGGGTCGCCACCAGCGGCAGCGGCTGGTCCAGCATCGGATGGTGGCCGGCCTCGGCCAGTTCGATGAAGGGTCCGCGCAGCTGCAGGATGTCTTTGACGACATCGGCCATCTCGGGTGGAACCAGACCGTTCTCGCACCGCAGGTAGCCGATGCGACACGGCATCTGGTTCATCATCGCTTCCATGACCTCCTGCTCGGCAGGAGTCTGCTCGACGAGATGCCCGCCGAAGATCCCCGGGTCGAATTTCCAGACCCATCCCTTGAGCGTGCGCCGCACCGACTCGCTCGCGATGTGCGCCGAGACGTACGGCAGCACCCCGTCCTGTGCCGGGACCGGCCGGAACCGGCCGACGATCTCGTCCTTGGAGCGGTACGCCTTCGGGGACCTGCTGCTACGGCTGAGGTCCCGTTCTTCCGGTGCGCGGTCACGCAGCGGCGAGTCGACCACGACGATGCTGTTGATCCGGTCGCCGAACAGTGAGGCCGCCGTCGCGGTGACCCAGCCGCCGAGGCTGTGACCCACGATTGTCGGGTGCCCGTCGGACTCCGCAGCCGCGGCGGCCATGACCTCGCGCGCCCAGAGCCGAAGATCGTAGGAATCCCTGGTGCCGCTGTCGCCGTGTCCCGACAGGTCGGGGGCGACGACGCGGTGGGTGGCCGACAGCAGCGGCGCGATGTGGTCCCACCAGCCGGAGTGCGCGGCACCGCCGTGCACCAGCACCAGCGGCGGGTTCTCCCGCTCGCCCCACACCCGAACATGGATCTCGGCGCCTTCGACGTCGACGCGCGAGTGCTCCGGCTTGTCGGCCAGCGCGGTGGTGAACCACGCGGGTGTCTCGGCGACCGGCCGGGAGCGCGAGAACACGACGGGCTAACCGTGCAGCGCGGCGCGCAGCCGGGTGAGGTCTTCGTCGGTGACCCCGGCCGACTCCAGGTAGCCTCGCAGGGAACCGAATTCGGTGTCGATGGTGCGCCGGGCGATGTCGAGGTACTCCTCGCGGACCCCGAGTACCGCCTCGGTGAGATTGGCCTCGGCGAGCTCGATGATCTCGGGGGCCTCGGCCGCGCGTACCCGCACCGACTCCAGGATGCTCTCCCGAAGCTCCGGCACCGCCGCGTTGCTGCGAAGGTAGTCGGTCATGATCGCGTCGCGGTCGGCGCCGGCGGCTTCCAGCACGACGGCGATCGTGAACCCGGTGCGGTCCTTGCCGGCGAAGCAGTGCGCGAGCACCGCGCGGCCCGATCCCAGCAGCGTGATCACCCGGTGCACGGCGCGCTGGGCGAGCGGGGCCTGCGCGATCCGGCCGTACTCCTCGGACATGTAGCGCGCGGCCGCCGCGCCGGCGGGTTCGCCGTCGGGCTTGTCGCTCATCATCCGCTGGAACGCGTGCTCGTGCGGGGACTCCCCGTCGGCGGCGACCGTCTCGATGAAGGGCAGGTGGTGGATCTGCACCTGGGCGGGCACCAGGCCGGGGCCGTGCCGCTCCAGTTCACGGGCGGTGCGCAGGTCGGCGACGTCGGTGACGCCGTATCCGCCGAGCGCGATGCGGCCGGCGTCGTCGAGCCGGGACAGCTCACTGGCCCGGAACAGCCGGCCCGCGGCCACGCCGGTCTCCTCGGAGACGTCGCGGAAGTTCCACGCCCCCGAGAGTTCGTGCCCGGTCGAGGGCACTAGCGCGTCACCGCCGTACCGGACTGGCCGCCCGCGGCCGTGCTGGATTGGCCGCACGCGGCCGCTACCAGCGCGGACTTCTCTTTCCCCAGCTCCGCCCGCGCGATCGTGCGCATGTGCACCTCGTCGGGGCCGTCGAACAGCCGCATCGCGCGGTGCCAGCCGTACATCCGTGCCAGCGGGAGGTCGTCGCAGACTCCGGCCCCGCCGTGCACCTGGATCGCCCGGTCGATGACGTCGCACGCCATCTGCGGGGCGACGGCCTTGATCTGCGCGACGAGCAGTTGGGCGTCCTTGCTCTTGTTGCCGTGCTGGTCGATGGTCCAGGCGGCCTTGTGGCACAGCATCCGGGTCTGTTCGATCTCGTTGCGCGACTTGGCGATCGACTCGCGCACCACGCCCTGCTCGGCCAGCGGCTTGCCGAATGCGATGCGGTTCTGCACCCGGTCGACCATCAGCGCCAGCGCCCGCTCGGCCGCGCCGATCGCGCGCATGCAGTGGTGGATACGGCCCGGTCCGAGCCGGGCCTGGGCGATCGCGAAGCCGGAGCCCTCCTCGTCGAGCAGGTTCGACGCCGGCACCCGCACGTTGTCGAACACGATCTCGCAGTGCCCGTGCTGGTCCTGCCAGCCGAACACCGGAAGGGACCGCTCGATGGACACTCCGGGCGTATCGGTGGGCACCAGGATCATCGACTGCTGCCGGTGGCTGGGGCCGTCGGGGTTGGTGCGGCCCATCACGATCATGATCTTGCAGCGTGGATCGGCGGCGCCGGTGATCCACCATTTGCGGCCGTTGATGACGTAGTCGTCGCCGTCGCGCTCAATAGTCGTTTCGATGTTGCGGGCGTCGCTGGAGGCCACCGCGGGTTCGGTCATCGCGAACGCGCTACGGATCTCGCCGGCCAGCAGCGGCTTGAGCCACTGCTCGCTCTGCTGCTCGTTGGCGAACAGGTGCAGCGTCTCCATGTTCCCGGTGTCGGGGGCGGCGCAGTTGGTCGCCTCGGGGGCGATCTCGGGGCTCCAGCCGGTCAGCTCGGCCAGCGGCGCGTACTCCAGGTTCGACAGCCCGGAGATCGACGGGAGGAACAGGTTCCACAAGCCGCGCTCCTTGGCCTGCTTCTTGAGTTCCTCGACCACCGGCGGGACGGTGTGGTCCTTGGGCCCGGCTTCCTCGCGATACCGGTGGTACGACTCCTCGGCCGGGAAGACGAACTCGACCATGAAGTCGGTCAACCGCTTGTGATACTCGGCCGCCTTGGCTGACATCGCGAAGTCCATGAGGCCACGATATGACACGTGTAAACGTGCACTTCGCGCAGGTCGGCGGACCGAAAACCGGCCTACTCCGCGCCGCGGCCCTCCCGGCTGTTGCGGTACGCGGCGTGGCGCAGCGAGGTCAGCCATCCTGGCAGCAGCGTCACCGCGGTGCCGCTGCGCACGGTCGGGTCGAACGGCTGGTCGCAGCCCGGGTCGTCATCGCACAGCTCCCGGTCGAAGGTCAGTGTCGCGAGCGGAAGAAACGGTCCCACCCCGAACGCCTGCTCGACCTCGAACTCGATGGTGCCGCCGGTGAGCTGCTCGCGGACCGCGTCGAGCGAGAGCCCGCCGTCAAGCGGGGTGGTCATCGTCGCGCGCAGCCAGAAGATTCCGCCGGGGTAGCCGAGCGGCATCAATGTGGAGTACTGGGCCGCGTTCCAGGACGCGACGGGACGCAGCGCGACCCGCGCCGACGACGACACCGTCAGCACGTCCCAGGGCTCGGATCCGTCGGCGTCGCGTTCCATCCGCCACGCCAGGCCGGCGAAGTCGGGCAGCGAGCCCGGCGTTCCGACGCCCTTGGAGACCCGTCCGATGACATCGCCGGACACCAGCGGCAGGCCTTCCTTGGCGGGGGCGGTCCGGGTGACGGTGCCGCCGCACAGCACGCCGGTCGGATGGAAGAACCGCTTGTCGCGCAGCGCCGCTCCGGCCCGGACGGGAAGGGTGGTCAGTTCGGAGATGCTCATCTGCCCTGACTGCCCGGTTCTGAGCCGGTGAAACCGTTTGGGCCGGTGCCGACCGGGTAAACCGCGCGCCATGTCATCTCTGTGGACCGACGGCCGCGCCGAATCCGCGTCACGCCCAGATGAGGTGGACGGTGTCCGGACCGCCGATGTCGTCGTGGTCGGCGCCGGGATCACGGGTCTGACGACCGCACTGCTGCTGTCCCGCGCGGGCAAGAAGGTCGTGGTCGTCGAGGCCCGCCACATCGGTGCGTGCGCGACCGGCAACACCACCGGCAAGGTCAGCGTCCTGCAGGGAAGCAAGCTCGCCCACATCGCGTGCAAGCACGGTACCGAGACACTGCGTGCCTACGTCGACGGCAACACCGAGGGTCGCGACTGGTTGCTGCGCTACTGCGACGAGCACGGCATCAGCGTGCAACGCGAGGACGACCACGCGTACGCCCAGAACGGCAGGGGAATCAGCACCGCCAGAAGCATTCTCGACGCATGCCGGGAGGCGCAGCTGGACGCGCAGTGGGTCGACGAGGCCGACGTCCCGTTCCCGTTCGCCGGTGGGGTGCGGCTGCGCGACCAGGCGCAGCTCGATCCGATGCCGTATCTGAGCAGCGTGGTCACCGAACTGGAACGCCACGGCGGCACCGTGCTGCAGGGCGTGCGCGCGACATCGGTGTCCGGGGTGCGGTCGGTGATGGTGAAGCTGCGGATGACCACTCCGCGAGAGAGCACGGAACCCGACGACACCCGCGATCAGTACTTCGCCATCACGGCCGGAAAGGTGGTGCTGGCCACCGGGATTCCCGTGCTGGACCGCGGCTTCTTCTTCGCCAGGGCCGAACCGATGCGGTCCTACTGCATGGCTTTCGACGTCCCGGGCGACCTGACCCGGCCGATGTTCATCTCTGTCGACTCCCCGACCAGGTCGGTGCGGTACGCACCCACTCCGACGGGCGAGAAGCTGATCGTCGGTGGCGCAGGGCATCCCGTCGGACGGTCCGACGATCCGAAGAGCGCGGTCGACGAGCTGACCCGCTGGGCGACGCTGCACTACCCCGGCGCGGTCAAGACGCACTTCTGGTCGGCGCAGGACTACCATCCCGCCGACGAACTGCCCTACGTCGGCCCACTGCTCCCGAAGCTCGACAACATCCTGGTGGCAACGGGTTTCGACAAGTGGGGGATGACGAACGGCATCGCCGCGGCGCTCGCGTTGTCCTCGCGGATCCTGGGCGGCCGGATGGACTGGGCGCAGGCGTTCGCGAGCTGGAGCCCGCACGAGCTCAGCGGGATCCCGACCGCACTGCAGATGAACTTCGAGGTCGGGTTGCACCTGGCCAAGGGATGGGTGACGCCGATGGGCACCCCGGCGAAGCGGCCCGCCGAGGGGGAGGGCATCGTCTCGGGCCCGCCGTGGAACATGCGCGCGACCAGCGTCGTCGACGGGGTACAGCGCACGGTGTCGCCGGTGTGTCCGCATCTGGGCGGCATCGTCGAGTGGAACAACGTCGATTTCGCCTGGGAGTGCCCGCTGCACGGGTCGCGGTTCGCCCCCGACGGCTCGCTGCTGGAGGGCCCGGCGACCTGCGGCCTGAGTTAGGTCAGCTGCGCAGGGTCTCGGAGGGGTTGCGGCCGTAGGCATCCCGATACATCGATGCGAATCGGCCGGTGTGTCCGAAACCCCAACGCGCCGCGACCATCTGGATCGTGGTGGTGGCCGGGTCGGCCTTCAGCAGATCGTGGTGCGCGTGGTCGAGCCGGACCCGGCGCAGATACTCCATCGGTGTCATGTCCAGGTTGCGGCGGAACATGTACTGCAGCGCCCGGGGTGTGACGTGGATGCTCGCGGCGATGTCGCCGAGCGCAATGTCGTTGTCTGCGTTGCTCTCGATGTACGCGATGGCGCGCCGCAGCAGCGGTGGGTTCGCGTCGACCCGGTCGGCGGAGGTGGGGTCGAAGCTCGCGTTGGACGGCAAGGTCTGCAGCACCACCGCGGCCAGCATCGACGCGGTCGTCGACGCGACCAGCGGTGTCGGCTCGACACCGTCGGTCTGTAGCACCGTGCGCACGTAGTCGATCGCGTCGTCGAGTTGGCGCTGCGCCTGCGGGGACACCGCACGGTGTCCGAGCAGTCGCACCCGGGTGTCCCGACCGCCCACCGGAGCCGCGACACGGTCGAGCAGCGCGGTGTCGAACATGGTGAGGTCGAAGGTTGCCTCGCACACCCGCCCTGAGTACGGCAGATCCGGCGGCGACAACAGCGCCACATCCCCGGGGGCGAACACGTCGTCGTCCTCGCCGATGAAGTTCTCCTCGATGTGCCCGTCGTGTACCCGGCACAGGCAGATCCGGCCGAGCGCCGCGGCGTCATAGGACATGTGGAAGTCGAGGGCGATCTCGTCGAAGGTGAGCGATCCGAGCCAATGGCGGTCGATCCGCGCCGCGGCGCGCTCACCCTCACCCGCGCCGATCTTCATCTTCGTGTACGCGCGCACCAGAAAATCCTCGGTCGCGCCGAGGTCGTCGCTTTCGAAATGCAGGGCATCGCCGTTGGGCATGGGCGACGGTGGTGTGTGCATGGTGCTACTCCGCAATCCGCGGTGGAGCGGCGGGGCATAGGCTTTACCCCCGTTCTCGGCCCACTTTACAGGCAACGATCAAATGTCCGTCAAGCGAACTGAGACGAACCGTCGAAACCGGCGTTTGGCTGCGCAGAGTCCGTCGAGGTGCCGAATATGTACCGCGCCGGAGCAAACCGGCACCGCGAGGGTGAAAGACCCAGCGCGACATACGGGTTCCGGTCCGATTTGACGCTTGCGTCGGCATTGCTGTGGGAAGCTGACCGGATGACCGGATCCGAAAAGGTGCGCGTGGTGGTCGGGGACGATCACCCGATGTTCCGCGAGGGTGTGGTGCGCGCGTTGCAGTCGAGCGGGACGATCGACGTCGTCGCCGAAGCCGACGACGGCACCGCGGCGCTGGCCGCGATCCGCGAACAGCGGCCACAGGTGGCGCTGTTGGATTACCGGATGCCCGGGATGGACGGCGCCGAGGTGGCCGCGGCCGTGCACCGCGACGAGCTGCCGACCCGGGTGCTGCTGATCTCGGCGCACGACGAGTCGGCGATCGTCTACCGCGCGCTTCAGGACGGGGCGGCCGGCTTCCTGCCGAAGGAGTCGACGCGCGGCGAGTTGATCAGTGCGGTGCTCGACTGTGCCAACGGACACGACGTCGTCGCCCCGAGGCTCGCGGCCGGCTTGGCCGGGGAGATCCGCCGCCGCGCCGAGCCGGAAGGCCCGGTGCTGAGCCCGCGCGAGCGCGAGGTGCTGACGATGATCGCTGCGGGCAGCACCATTCCGGCGATGGCCAAGGAGCTGTATCTCGCCCCCTCGACCGTCAAGACCCACGTCCAGCGTCTGTACGAGAAGCTCGGCGTCAGCGACCGTGCCGCGGCAGTCGCCGAGGCGATGCGGCGCAAGCTCCTGGATTAGCGTGACCGAGACATTCCGGTACCTGCGGTGGTGGCGCGACTTCCTGGCCAGTGAGCCGGTGCGCGTCTCCGCCGTGCTGCGGTTGCCCCTGATCGCGTTGATCGGTGTGCTGGTGTGGATCTGGGAGGTCAACCACTGGCTGCCCGAGCTGTACGCGGTGATCCTCGTCTGCTACGCCGTGGCCGCCGTCGCGTGGCTGTGGGCGGTGCTGCGTGGGCCGGTGCCCGGGTGGGCCGACTACGCCTCGAGCGCGGTGGACCTGCTCGTGATCGTGTCGCTGTGCATGGTGTCGGGCGGTGCGACGGCGGCACTGCTGCCGGTGTTCTTCCTGTTGCCGATCTCTGTCGCGTTCCAGGACCGGCCCCGGCTCACCGCGATCATCGGAACCATCACGGCGGTCGCGTATCTGGCGGTGTGGATCTTCTATTCCAAGCGCGACGACACCGTCGGTCTGCCCAACATGGTGTTCACCGAGTTCGGTTTCCTGGTCTGGATGGCGGTCGCGACGACGGCGCTGAGTTTCGTGCTGGCCCGCCGGGCCGCGCGGCTGCGGACACTGCAGCAGGTGCGGGTCCAACTCGTCTCGGAGGCAATGCAATCCGAAGAGCGGCACAGCCGCGAGGTGGCCGAACACCTGCACGACGGGCCGCTGCAGACGCTGCTGGCGGCGCGGCTGGAGCTCGACGAGGCGCGCGAACGCAATCCGGATCCGGCACTGGACGCGGTGTACGCGGCGCTGCAGGAGACCGCGGCGGGCCTGCGCTCGACGGTCACCGAACTGCACCCTCAGGTGCTCGCCCAGTTGGGGTTGACCGCCGGGGTGCGGGAGCTGTTGCGGCAGTTCCAGTCCCGGTATCTGCTCGAGGTCGAGGCAGAGCTCGAGGAGGTCGGCGCGCCCCACTCGCAGCCGCTGCTGTACCGGGCGGCCCGTGAACTGCTGACCAACGTCGCCAAGCACGCCGACGCGACCACGGTGCGCGTCAGCCTGTCCCGGCGCGGGGACCGGGTCGTGCTGACGGTCGCCGACGACGGGACCGGGTTCGATCCCGGCATCGTCGGAACCTCGTTGCAGCAGGGCCACATCGGGCTGGGGTCGCTGCTGGCGCGGTTCGACGCGATGGGCGGATCGATGCGGATCACCTCGGCCCGCGGGCACGGCACCGAGGTCGTCGCGACGTCCCCGCCCGAACCGGACTAGAGCGCCGTGACTGTCAGACCCGTTCGCCGACCGCCAGCGCCGCGTTGATCGCGTCGACCCGGTCCTTGGCGTCGCCGAACAGCATCTGGGTGTTCTCCCGGAAGAACAGCGGGTTCTGCACACCGGCGTAGCCCGAGGCCATCGACCGCTTGAACACGATCACGTTCTCGGCGTTCCACACCGTCAGCACCGGCATGCCCGCGATCGGGCTGCCCGGATCCTCCGAGGCGGCCGGGTTGACGGTGTCGTTGGCGCCGATCACGAGCACGACATCGGTGCCGTCGAAGTCGTCGTTGATCTCGTCCATCTCCAGCACGATGTCGTAGGGCACCTTCGCCTCGGCCAGCAGCACGTTCATGTGGCCGGGCAGCCGGCCCGCGACCGGGTGGATGCCGAAGCGCACCTCGACGCCGCGCTCCCGCAGCTTGCGGGTCAACTCGGCGACGCCGTACTGGGCCTGCGCGACGGCCATCCCGTAGCCGGGGGTGATGATCACCGACCGCGCGTTGGCCAGCAGTTCGGCCGTGCCGTCGGCGGTGATCTCGCGGTGCTCGCCGTAGTCGACATCGGACCCGCCGCCGGAACTCTCCATGCCGAAGCCGCCCGCGATCACCGAGATGAACGAGCGGTTCATCGCCTTGCACATGATGTAGGACAGGTACGCACCGGAGGAGCCGACCAGCGCACCGGTGACGATCAGCAGGTCGTTGCCGAGCAGGAAGCCGGCCGCGGCGGCGGCCCACCCCGAGTAGCTGTTGAGCATCGACACCACGACCGGCATGTCGCCGCCGCCGATCGAGGCCACCAGATGCCACCCGAGCAGCAGGGCCAGCACGGTGACCACGACCAGCAGCCACAGCTGCGGATCGATCACGAACCACACGGTCAGCGCCGCGAAAACCACCAGCGCGCCGACGTTGAGGAAGTTCTTTCCGGGCAGCATCATCGGCGCGCTCTTCATCTTCGCCGACAGTTTCAGGTTCGCCACGATCGAACCGGTGAACGTCACCGCGCCGATGAACACGCCGATCACGACCTCGCCGGAATGAATGCCGAGCATTCCCTCGGTGGCGAGCTTGGCGGCTTCAGCGCCGCCCGGGTCACCTTCGACGTGCAGGTAGCCGTTCCAGCCGACCAGCACCGCGGCCAGACCGACGAAGCTGTGCAGCAGCGCGATCAGCTCGGGCATGCCCGTCATCTCGACGATCTTGGCGCGCCACAACCCGATTCCGGCACCGATGGCCATCGCGGCGATCAGCAGCGCGAGGCCCAGTGGCTCGATGTGGCGGGCGAGTGCCAGCGCGATCGTCGCGACCAGCGCGACCGCCATCCCGGCAATGCCGAAAGTATTTCCGGCCCTTGAGGTTTCGTGCTTGGACAGCCCGGCCAGCGCCAGGATGAACAGCAGGGCTGCGACGACGTACGCCGCGGTCGCGGCGGTTTCCAGAGTGAACATGTCAGCGCCGTCCTAGCTTCTCGAGAACATTGCGAGCATGCGGCGCGTGACCGCGAAGCCGCCGAAGATGTTGATACTGGCCAGCAGGATCGCGATGAACGCGAGCGCCGTCACCACCGTGCCGTTGGCATAGTCCCCATGCCCGATCTGCAGCAACGCGCCGACCACGATGATCCCGGAGATCGCGTTGGTCACCGACATCAGGGGCGTGTGCAGTGCGTGGTGCACGTTGCCGATCACGTAGTAGCCGATCACGATCGCCAGCGCGAACACCGTCAGGTGCACCTGCAGCGCCGCAGGCGACAGCGCGATCAGCGCGAACAGCGCCGCCGCGGCGGTGAACGTGATCCCGAGCCTGCGGCCCATCGTCATCGGCGCCTTGGGCTCGGCCTTCGCGACCGGCGCGGCGGCCGGGGTGCTCGCCGGGGCCGCGGACACCTGAACCGGCGGCGGTGGCCACGTGATCTCCCCGTCGCGGACCACGGTCACCGAGCGCTGCACCACGTCGTCCCAGTCGAGGGTGAGCTGCCCGTCCTTCTCCGGGGTGAGCAGCTTGAGCAGGTTCACCAGGTTGGTGCCGTACAGCTGGGAGGCCTGAGCGGGCAGCCGCCCGGCCAGATCGGTGTAGCCGATGATGGTCACGCCGTTGGCGGTGACGACCGCCTCGTCCTTGACGGTGCCCTCGACGTTGCCACCGTTGGCCGCGGCCATGTCGACGATCACGCTGCCGGGCTTCATCGAGGCCACCATCTCGGCGGTGATGATGCGCGGCGCGGGCCGGCCGGGGATCAGCGCCGTGGTGATGATGATGTCGACGTCCTTGGCCTGCTCGGCGTACAGCGCAGCCTCGCGGGCCTTGTAGTCGTCGCCCATCTCTTTGGCGTAGCCCGTTGTGGAGACTTCAGCGACACCTTCCGCCGGGTCCGTGACCGCCAGGTACTCCCCGCCCAGCGAGGCGACCTGATCGGCCACCTCCGGGCGCGGGTCGGTGGCGCGCACGATGGCGCCCAGGCTGCCGGCCGCGCCGATCGCCGCGAGCCCGGCGACACCGGCGCCGACCACCAGCACCTTGGCCGGCGGGACCTTGCCCGCTGCGGTGACCTGGCCGGTGAAGAACCGGCCGAAACGGTGGGCGGCCTCGACGACCGCGCGGTAGCCGGCGATGTTGGCCATCGACGACAGCACGTCCAGCGACTGCGCCCGCGAGATCCGCGGCACCGCGTCCATGGCCAGCACGGTCACCGGCCGGGTCGACAGGGCCTCGAGCAGCTCGGGCTTGAGCGCCGGGGAGATCAGGCTGATCAGCGTCGCGCCGTCACGCAGTCCGGCGATCTCGGCGTCGGTGGGGGCGTTGACCTTGAGCACCACGTCCGAGGACAGCACCTGGTAGGTGGACCCGATTTCGGCGCCGGCCTGGGCATACGCGTCGTCGGAGAAGCTCGAGGCCGCCCCGGCGCCGCTTTCGACGACCACCTGATAGCCGAGCTTGATGAGTTGCCCCACCGTCTGTGGGGTCGCGGCCACCCGCGTCTCTCCGGGGAGGGACTCTCTGGGTATCCCGATGATCATCGATACAGATCCGATCTAGGTCACGGCGCCCCGACGTGTCGCCGTCGGGGACGTTGGAAACTGACAGTGTAAGAGGTCCGTGCGGCCCGGCCCGCACTCCCTAGAGCCGCTAACCATCGCTGCGCGAACCCGTGTTTGCCGTTGACGGGTGTCAAGCAGGCGATACCGTGACCCGCATGCCCCAGGCCACGCCCGCGCTGCTGTCGTACGCGCCCTCGGACCCGTTCGCCGTCGCCGAGGTGCAGGTCGACGATCCGCGTGCGGATGAGATCCTGGTGCGGATCGAGGCGGCCGGGATCTGCCACACCGATCTGGTCAATCGCGTTGCGGGAAAGTCCGATCGGCCGGTGCTGCTCGGGCACGAAGGTGCCGGGGTCGTCGAAGAGGTCGGCAGCGCAGTGACTTCGGTGAAGCCCGGCGACCGCGTGGTGCTGTCGTTCCGGTCCTGCGGTCGCTGCGCTACCTGCGCCGCGCAGCGACCGGCCTACTGCCGCAACGCAGTTGCCCTCAACCAGTTCGGTCGACGCGCCGACGGGACCGCCCGGGTCACCGTCGACGGCCGGCCGGTGCGGGACGGATTCTTCGGTCAGTCCAGCTTTGCCGGGTACGCGCTGACCACCGAGGACAACACCGTGGTCGTCGGACCCGACGTCGATCCGGTGCTGGCCGCACCACTGGGTTGCGGATTCCAGACCGGCGCCGGTGCCGTGCTGAACCTGATGCGCCCGCGTCGGGGCAGTACGCTGGCCGTATTCGGCGCCGGCGCAGTGGGTTTGGCGGCAGTACTGGCCGCGCTGGCGGCCGGTGTCGAAGCCGTTTTGGTGGTCGAACCCTCGCCGCAGCGCCGCACGCTCGCCGAAAAATTGGGTGTGGCACAGGCTTTGGCGCCCGGAGATGATCCGGTGCCGGTGATCAGGGAGATGACCGGCGGGGGAGTGGACTACGCGTTCGACACCACCGGACGGCCGGAGGTGCTCGCCGACGCGGTCGCCGCGCTCGCGGTCGGTGGATCGGCCGTCGCGGTCGGGCTCGGCTCCGGCGTCCCGCAGATCGACGTGCGCGATCTGGTGCTGCGCGGCAAGAGCGTGCACGGTTGCCTCGAGGGCGATTCGGTTCCGTCGGTGTTCATCCCGCAGCTGCTGGAGTTGCATGCGGCCGGCCGCTTCCCGATCGAGACGCTGGTGACGCCGTTCGCGTACGGTGACATCGACGACGCGCTCGCCGCCCAGCACGCCGGCGACGTCGTCAAACCCGTCCTGACTTGGTGACCGGGTTTCGCTCGCGCTGATCCTAGCTATTCCGACACGGTGACGTTTCCGTCAATGTCTGCCGGTGTCCGTTTTCGTCGATATCGCACCGGACGCCGGGTCGCCGGCGGTCGGCGGTGACGCGCGCTCGGGCGGGGGCCGGTGGCGTGGCCGGCTGACCCGTGCGGTGCTGCCGCTGCTGTCGGTGCTGGTATTCGGCGTGGTGTGGCAGATCGCGGCGGCCAGCGGCGTCTGGAACCAGACGTTCGTCCCGTACCCCGCGACGGTGTGGAACGCGTTCATCGACGTCTCGACCACCCACGACGGGGTTCGCGGCTACGCCGGCTACCTGCTGTGGGAGCACCTCTACATGACGCTGCGCCGGGTGTTCGCCGGCGTGCTGATCGGGGTCGCACTCGGGGTCCTGCTCGGGCTGGTGATGGGTTCGGTGCCCTGGCTGCGCAGCGTGCTGGAACCCTGGCTGACCTTCCTGCGGGCGCTGCCGCCGCTGGCGTACTTCTTCCTGCTGGTCATCTGGCTGGGCATCGACGAGGCGCCGAAGATCACGCTGCTCGCCCTTGCCGCACTACCCGCGGCGGCGGTCGCGACCACCGCGGCCGTGGTCGCCGCACCGGTCGGGTTGACCGAGGCCGCGCGCGCCCTCGGAGCCTCCCGCAGCCAGGTGATCCGCGACGTCGTCATCCCTTCGGCACTGCCCGAGACGTTCACCGGGATCCGGCTGGCCGTCGGGATGGCGTACTCCGCGGTGGTCGCCGCCGAGCTGTTCAACGGCATCCCCGGCGTCGGCGGCCTGGTCAAAGACGCGAGCAACTACAACAACACCCCCGTCGTGCTGGTCGGCATCTTCGCCATCGGATTCTCCGGCCTGGTCATCGACGGTCTACTGCGCGCCGTAGAGAAGCGCAGCGTCCCCTGGAGAGGAAAGATATGAAACTGAAGGCCCTTCTCGTCGCGCTGGTCGCGGGCATGCTGGCGCTGACCGGGTGCTCGGTCGACACCGCCGGCAATGACCCCGAGAAGCCCACGATTCGTATCGGCTACCAGACGTTCCCGAGCGGCGATCTGATCGTCAAGAACAACAAGTGGCTCGAAGAGGCGCTGCCCGACTACAACATCAAGTGGGTCAAGTTCGATTCGGGCGCCGACGTGAACACCGCGTTCGTCGCCCGGGAACTCGACTTCGGCGCGCTGGGCTCCAGCCCGGTGGCGCGCGGATTGTCCGAGCCGCTGAACATCCCGTATCAGGTCGCGTTCATCCTGGACGTCGCCGGTGACAACGAGGCGCTGGTGGCGCGCAACGACTCCGGCGTCACCACCATCGCCGACCTGAAGGGCAAGCGTGTCGCGACCCCGTTCGCGTCGACCGCGCACTACAGCCTGCTGGCCGCGCTGAACCAGAACGGGCTGTCGCCCGCCGATGTTCAGCTGATCGATCTGCAGCCGCAGGCCATCCTGGCCGCGTGGGAGCGCGGGGACATCGACGCCGCCTACAGCTGGTTGCCGACGCTGAACGATCTGCGCAAGAGCGGCAAGGACCTGATCACCAGCCGTCAGCTCGCCGCCGAGGGCAAGCCCACGCTGGACCTGGCCGTCGTGTCCACCGAGTTCGCCGAGGCCAACCCGGATGTCGTCGACACGTGGCGCAAGCAGCAGGCTCGCGCGCTCGACGTGCTGAAGAACGACCCGTCCGCGGCCGCCAAGGCGATCGCCGCCGAGGTGGGCCTGACCCCGGAGGACATCGAGGGCCAGCTGACGCAGACGGTGTTCCTGACCCCGCAGGAAGTCGCGTCGGCCGAATGGCTCGGCACCGACGGCGCCCCCGGCAACCTGGCCGCGAACCTGCAGAGCGCCTCGGAGTTCCTGGCCGAGCAGAACCAGATCCCTTCCGCCGCAACGCTCAAGGCATTCCAGGATGGGCTCTACACCAAGGGACTGCCGGGTGTCCTCACCGAGTGAGACCGAAGCTGTCGCTTCACCCCGCCGTAGCGGTGCGATCCAGATCAAGTCGGTATCGCACCGCTACGGGCGGGGCCGCGACGAGGTCACCGCATTGGGTCCGGTCGACCTGACCGTCGATCCCGGGTCGTTCCTGGTTCTCGTCGGCGCCTCCGGCTGCGGGAAGAGCACTCTGCTGCGGCTGCTGGCCGGATTCGAGTCGCCCACACAGGGTTCGGTGCACATCGAGGGCCGGCCCCCGACACCGGGCGTGACCGCCGGTGTGGTCTTCCAGCAGCCGCGGCTGTTCCCGTGGCGCACTGTCGGCGGCAATGTCGACCTGGCGCTCAAGTACGCAAAAGTCCCGCGCGACAAGCGTGTTGAGCGCCGCGAGGAGCTGCTGGGCCGGGTCGGGCTGGCCGGAACCGCCGGCCGCAGGATCTGGGAGATCAGCGGCGGGCAGCAGCAGCGGGTCGCGATCGCACGGGCGCTGGCCGCCGAGACACCGCTGTTCCTGCTCGACGAACCGTTCGCCGCGCTGGACGCGCTGACCCGGGAACGGCTGCAGGAGGACGTCCGCCAGGTCAGCGCCGAGTCGGGTCGCACCACGGTGTTCGTCACCCACAGCGCCGACGAGGCGGCGTTCCTCGGTTCCCGGATCATCGTGCTGACCCGCAGGCCGGGGCAGGTGGCGCTGGACATCCCGGTCGAGTTGCCGCGCACCGGTGTCGACCCCGACGAGTTGCGCCGGTCGCCGGAGTACGGGGAGTTGCGGGCCGAGGTGGGTCGCGCGGTGAAGCGCGCCGCCGCGGCGTAGCCGCGAATCAGGCCGCCGCGGCGTAGCCGCGAATCAGGTCGGGGCGGCGTAGCGAGCCAGGTCTCGAAACGGCACCGATCAGGGCACGAGATGAAATTCCCCGTGCGTCGGACGTGACGCGCCCCGCACGATTATCGGCGTGAGCAAGGTTGTCGAACGCGGAGTTGCCCGATGCCCGCGCTGTGTCGCGGTTGCCGATTACGTCTTCGTGGAGATGTCAGACCACGGTCCGCGGGGACTGCGTTACGAGGTGCGCTGCCGCAAGTGCGGTGAGCGGTACAGCGAGGACAGCAGGGCGGTCGCGAATCTGCCTGCGGTCGTGGAGATGACGCTGCACTGGCCGCCGGACTGCGAGCCGGTGCCTGCCCGCGATTGGTCCAAAGAGGTCCGCGAGAAATGGTCGGTCGCGGCCGAACGGGGCAAGAGCGAAATCGATGCGCTGGGCAAGCAGGCACATGCGGCCATCGAACTCACCCGGGAACTCACCCGGGCGTGGCTCGACGAACGCCGAGCGGCGCGGCTGGATCAGACCGGCGGATACGCCGGCGGCGGATAGACGCCGCGCAGGATCCAGGCGAACCAGTTGATGCCGTACTCGAGCTCGTCGCTCGCGTCGTAATCCGGATTCGGATCCACCGCGCCACCTCTCCGTCACCTGTCGCCACCACGGCGGTCTGGCACGAGTCTAGACCTGCGTGCCCGGCGGCGACACCGCATCGGCCTAGACTGAACCAACCAGTTAGTAGACCGTCCTCGCACGGTCCGCCGATGCCTATAGTGAGTCGCCATGTCTGAACGTCCTGTGACATCCCCCGCGCCCTCCGGGTCGACCAACGGGATGTCCCGCCGCGAGGAATTGTTGGCTGTCGCGACCAAGCTGTTCGCCGCCCGCGGTTACCACGGCACCCGGATGGACGACGTCGCCGACGCCGTCGGCCTGAACAAGGCCACGGTCTACCACTATTACGCGAGCAAGTCGCTGATCCTCTACGACATCTACAAAGGTGCCGCCGACTTCACCGTCGACGCGCTGCACGACGATCCGAGCGCGTCGGCCCGCGAGACGATCTACCACTTCACCCGCCGCCTGCTGGTCGGCATCGCCAACGACATCGAACGCGCGGCGGTGTACTTCCAGGAGGGCCCGTACATCTCGGAGTGGTTCACCGAGGAGCAGGTCGAGTACATCCGGGCGAGGGAGACCCAGGTCTACGAACACGTTCGCGACGTGATCGACCGGGGCATCGCCAGCGGCGAGTTCTACGAGTGCGACTCGCATGTGCTGGCGCTCGGCTACATCGGTATGACGCTGGGGTCCTACCGCTGGCTGCGGCCGCACGGCCGGCGCAGCGCGCAGGAGATCGCGGTCGAGTTCAGCACCGCCCTGCTGCGCGGTCTGATCCGGGACGAGACGGTGCGGGTGGAGTCACCGCTGGGCGTCGGGATCGACGGCGCCTCCGAGCCGCGGGTCCTACAAGAAGAGGGTTAGTACCCCCGAGAGCAGGCGCCTCGAACCCGGGTACCTAACCCCGGTGAGCGTCAGAATCGGCACGTCGGGGTGGGCGTACAACCATTGGCGCAACGTGCTCTACGAGCCGGGGCTGCCGACCACACGGTGGCTGCAGCGCTATGCCAGCGAGTTCGACACGGTGGAACTCAACGGCAGCTTCTACCGGTGGCCGTCGGACGCGCAGTTCGAGAAGTGGCGAGACCAACTGCCGCCGGGTTTCGTGATGGCGGTCAAGGCCGCGCGCGGACTCACTCACGCCCGGCGGCTGCGCTCACCGGAGGTGTGGGCCGAACGCCTCGACCGGGGCTGGC
The DNA here is from genome assembly GCF_002086815.1 of Mycolicibacterium parafortuitum. Lineage (GTDB taxonomy): Bacteria > Actinomycetota > Actinomycetes > Mycobacteriales > Mycobacteriaceae > Mycobacterium > Mycobacterium parafortuitum. The sequence continues at coordinate 88,318 of NZ_MVID01000014.1, read as the reverse complement.
GGGCGTTGGGGGAGCGCCGGGGCCCGCTGCTGGTCCAGCTGCATCCCGCCCTCGCACGTGACGACGAGCGCCTCTACCACTTCCTCGACGTGATGGCCGACGACATCCCCGTCGCCGTCGAATTCCGGCACCCGTCCTGGGACGACCCGGCCGTCTACGAGGTCCTCGAGAGCCACGATGCCGCCTACGTCGTGATGAGCGGTGCGAACCTGCCGTGCATCCTGAAGGCGACCGCGTCGTTCGTGTACGTCCGGCTCCACGGACCCGACCCGCAGGAGATGTACGGCGGCTCCTACAGCGCCGACGACCTGCGGTGGTGGGCCGACCGGATCTCCGAGTGGGTGGCTCAGGGCAGGGACGTCGCGGTGTACTTCAACAACGACCTCGGCGGCCACGCGGTGCGCAACGCCCGCGATCTGAAGGTCGCGCTCGGGCGGTAGCGGCCCGTTTGGACGGACTGGCCCAGGGGAAGTAGACGTCAGACATGGACGGCATCTGGCAATGGCTCGCGACCACGGGCCTGCGCATCACGCTCGTCGTGCTGTTCGCGGTGCTGGCCACGCGCTTGATCCGCTGGGTCGCCGACACGGTGAGCCGGCGGATCGCCCGAAGCGATGAGCAGAACTCCACCGTGCGCTCGGAGAGCGTCAAGCACCGCCAGGCTGTCGCGTCGGTGATCTCGTCGGTGTCGATCGCGATCCTCTACACCGCGGTCGGCCTCGACATCGCGAACGAACTCGGACTGCCCGTCGGCTCGCTGGTCGCTCCCGCCGCGGTGCTCGGCGCCGCGCTGGGGTTCGGTGCCCAGCGCATCGTGCAGGACCTGCTCAGCGGGTTCTTCGTGATCACCGAGCGCCAGTACGGATTCGGTGATCTGGTCGAGCTGACCGTCAGCGCAGGCGGCACGGCCACCGGCACCGTCGAGGCCGTGACCCTGCGCGTGACCAAGCTGCGCACCAGTGAAGGCGAGGTGTACACCGTCCCGAACGGCACCATCGTCAAGGCGCTGAACCTGTCCAAGGACTGGGCCGGCGCCGTCGTCGACGTGCCGGTGTCCAGCGCCGTCGACATCAACAGGGTCAACGACGTGCTGCGCGGGGTCGCGGCGGCCGCGATGGATGACGACGAAATGCCCGGCCTGCTGCTCGACGAGCCCCAGCTGATGGGGGTCGAGAGCATCGAGGTCGGCACCGTCAACGTGCGGATGGTGGCCAGAACCCTGCCCGGCAAGCAGTTCGAGGTCGGACGCCGACTGCGGGCTCTGGTGGTCTCGGCGCTGCGCCGCGAGGGCATCGCGACGGCGGCGTGAGGCCGCGCGGCGAGTCGTTATGCTCTGCCAATGCCTCTGGTGAGTAAGACCGTCGAGGTCTCCGCGCCCGCCGAGACGATCATGGCGATCGTCGCCGACTTCGAGAAGTACCCGGAGTGGAACGAGGAGATCAAAGGGTGCTGGATCCTGGCCCGCTACGACGACGGGCGGCCCAGCCAGCTGCGCCTCGACGTCGTCGTGCAGGGGCAGTCCGGCACGTTCATCACCGCGGTCTACTACCCGGGCGAGAACCAGATCTTCACGATGCTGCAGCAGGGCGACCACTTCACCAAGCAGGAGCAGCGGTTCGCGGTGGTTGCGATGGGCCCGACGTCGCTGCTGACCGTCGACCTCGACGTGGAGGTCAGCATGCCGGTGCCCGCGGCGATGGTGAAGAAGGTCATCGGGGACACCCTCGACTACCTCGCCGGCAACCTGAAGGCCCGCGCCGAACAGCTCGCGACTTAGCCTCTTCGCCGCCCTGTCGGCCGCCGCGTCAGCGCCAGAGCCCGACCTGCTCCAGCCACGCGGTGAGCCGGGCCAGCGCATCGGTGAACTGGCCTCTGGTCAGCTCCACGACCCGGTCGGTGTCGCGGGCCCGCAACGCGTCGATCAGTTCGGTGTGACTGGCCACCGCGAGCGCGCCCCAGTCGTCGTCGGCGGCGAACAGCTGCGGCGGCAGGTACCGCGCGGCGTGCAGCAGAAACCACGCCAGCTTGATCCGCCCGCCGGCCCGGTTGAACGTGCGGTGGAAATCGAACTCCGACTGGGTGATCCGCTCCAGGTCGCGCGCGTCGACGGCGGCGGCCAGCTGCGCGTTCAGCCGCGCCAGCTCCTCGATCTGGTCGTCGGTGATCCGCCGCGTGGTGGTCGCGGCGAGTTCCTGGGCGATCGTGGACTGCAGCCAGAAGATGTCCTCGATGTCGCTGCGCGACAACGGGATCACCCGGTGGCCGCGGTGCGGTTCCAGTTCGACCATGCCCTCGCCGCGCAGGGTGCGCAGCGCCTCGCGGACCGGGGTGATGCTCACCCCGAGGCGCGCCGCGGTCTCGTCGAGGCGGATGAACGTCTCGGGGCGCAGCGCCCCGGTCATGATCTCGGCCCGCAGCCGCGCCGCGACCTCGTCGGAAAGCTGCTCCCTGCGCACGACTGTCCCCGAGGTGCGGGTTCCGGTGGGGGCGTTCATCGGTGCCGCCTTTCCGGGAGGCCGGGGGTCTGCTTTCGGAGGACGCGAAAAGGCTTGTTCCGACGTGCACGGGATCATAGTGTGACCGGAACAACATCATGTTTGATCAAATGTCATACTTCCGCAAATCCCTTTCGGAATGGAGCGCAAGCCGTTGACCGACCCCACAGGCCTTTTCGGCTCACCGACCGAGCAGCCGAATCTCGCGCGCCGACGGAACTGGACCAATCAGCTCAGCCGCCACGCGTTGATGCAGCCCGGCGCCCCGGCGCTGAGGTTCCTCGGCCGGACCACCACGTGGGGTGAACTGGACCGGCGTGTGACGGCTCTGGCCGGCGCGCTGCACGAACGCGGAGTCGGCTTCGGCGACCGCGTGCTGATCCTGATGCTCAACCGCACCGAGTTCATGGAGGCGGTGCTCGCCACCAACAAGCTCGGGGCGATCGCGGTGCCGGTGAACTTCCGGATGACGCCACCCGAGATCGCGTTCCTGGTCTCCGACTGCGCGGCCACCGTCGTCATCACCGAGTCGGTGCTGGAGAACGTCGCGACCGCGGTCCGCGACATCGATCCGATGCTCGCGACGGTCATCGTGGCGGGCGGTGCGACCGGCGACGGCGTGCTCGACTACGACGAGGTGCTGGCGGCCTCGACGCAGGAACCGCCGCTGGTCGACATCCCCGACGATTCGCCCGCGCTGATCATGTACACCTCCGGCACCACCGGGCGGCCCAAAGGTGCGGTGCTGACCCATAGCAACCTGACCGGGCAGGCGATGACGCTGCTGTTCACCAACGGCGCGGACATCAACCACGACATCGGCTTCATCGGAGTGCCGTTCTTCCACATCGCCGGCGTCGGCAGCATCGTCTCCGGGCTGCTGCTGGGCCGGCCGACGGTGATCTACCCGCTGGGGGCGTTCGACCCGAACGAACTGCTCGACGTCCTGGAGGCGGAGAAGGTGACGGGGATCTTCCTCGTGCCCGCGCAGTGGCAGGCGGTGTGCGCGGCCCAGCAGGCCAAGCCGCGAGACCTGAAGCTGCGCTTCCTGTCCTGGGGTGCGGCGCCCGCGTCCGACACGCTGCTGCGGCAGATGTCGGAGACCTTCCCCGGTGCGCAGATCCTGGCCGCCTTCGGCCAGACCGAGATGTCGCCGGTCACCTGCATGCTGTTGGGCGACGACGCGCTGCGCAAACTCGGTTCGGTCGGCAAGGTCATCCCGACGGTGGAGGCGCGCATCGTCGACGAGGACATGAACGACGTGCCGATCGGTCAGGTCGGTGAAATCGTCTACCGCGCATCCACGCTGATGGCGGGCTACTGGAACAACCCGAAGGCCACCGCCGACGCGTTCGCCGGCGGCTGGTTCCACTCCGGTGACCTGGTACGGCAGGACGAGGAGGGCTACATCTGGGTCGTCGACCGCAAGAAGGACATGATCATCTCCGGCGGCGAGAACATCTACTGCGCCGAGGTCGAGAACGCGCTCGCGGCCCACCCCGAGATCGTCGAGGTCGCCGTGATCGGGCGTGCCCACGAGAAATGGGGGGAGGTCCCCGTTGCTGTGGCCGTGCTGCGGAGTTCGCCAGGATCGCCCCTCGGGTCGCAGCTGGTTCTGGACGATCTTGAACAGTTCCTCGCGGACCGCCTCGCGCGCTACAAGCACCCGAAGGTCCTCGAAATCGTCGACGCGCTACCGCGCAACCCGGCGGGCAAGGTCCTCAAGACCGAACTGCGGTCCCGGTTCGGCGCCACGGCCGGCGTTGACGCCGGCGAAAGCTCCACTGCAGCAACAGCTTCTGCCGGTAAACAGGGAAGCTGACGGATGCCCGCGAGGTCGGCTAACGGTTCGGGCTTCAATCACGTCGTTGCGGTACATAGGGGCTGTGCCATCGGGTACAGTCCTGTGGTCTGTATTACTACTGACCGGTAGGAAGACCGGGCTAACACGGATGGGGATCAGGCTGGAAGGGAGCGTGCGACACGTGCTGCCAGTGCGCTGCGCCAGTGGTGGGGTCGTCGCGGGAGCCCGCCGTTGACGACGACTTCGGGCCTGCCGGGGTACATCCGCGAGCAGGTCAAGCCCGGTTTGGTCGCTGTCGGCGGCTTCGTGCGCATGTGCGTGCTCACCGGCAAGGCATCGCTGCGTAGGCCGTTCCAGTGGCGCGAATTCATCCTGCAGAGCTGGTTTTTGCTGCGAGTCGCCTTCCTGCCCACGGTCGCGGTGTCGATCCCGCTGACCGTGCTGCTGATCTTCACGCTGAACATCCTGCTCACCGAGTTCGGCGCGGCCGACATCTCCGGCGCGGGTGCCGCGCTCGGCGCCGTCACGCAGCTCGGCCCGCTAGTAACCGTGCTCGTGGTGGCCGGTGCCGGTTCGACGGCCATCTGCGCCGACCTCGGCGCCCGGACCATCCGTGAGGAGATCGACGCGCTCGAGGTGCTGGGCATCGATCCGATCCACCGCCTCGTCGTCCCCCGCGTGATCGCCTCGACGTTCGTCGCGATGCTGCTCAACGGCGCCGTCATCACCATCGGTCTGGTCGGCGGCTTCATCTTCGGCGTGTACCTGCAGAACGTGTCCGCGGGCGCCTACGTGTCCACGCTGACGTTGGTGACAGGCCTTCCGGAAGTCCTGATCTCGCTGGTCAAGGCGCTCACCTTCGGTCTGATCGCAGGTCTGGTCGGCTGCTACCGCGGCCTGACCGTGGCGGGCGGGGCCAAGGGTGTCGGCACCGCGGTGAACGAGACGCTGGTGCTGTGCGTGATCGCGCTGTTCGCGGTCAACGTGGTGCTTACGACCATCGGTGTTCGATTCGGGACGGGGAGCTGACGTGTCCGATACCGCAGCAGTCATCCGGTCCAGGTTCCCCAGGGGCGTCGCCCGTGCCGAGCGGATCGTCGGCGCGCCGTCGCGCGGGCTCGACAGCATCGGCCACGTCGCGTGGTTCGTCGTCACCGCGGTCGGCTCGATCGGCCACGCAATTCGGTACTACCGCAAGGAAACTCTGCGCCTGATCGCCGAAATCGGTATGGGCACAGGCGCGATGGCCGTGGTCGGCGGCACCGTCGCGATCGTCGGCTTCGTCACGCTGTCGGGTTCGTCGCTGGTCGCGATCCAGGGCTTCGCGTCGCTGGGCAACATCGGTGTGGAGGCGTTCACCGGATTCTTCGCCGCGTTGATCAACGTGCGGATCGCCGCGCCCGTGGTCGCGGGTCAGGCATTGGCGGCCACGGTGGGCGCGGGCGCGACCGCCGAACTCGGCGCGATGCGGATCAGCGAGGAGATCGACGCGCTCGAAGTCATGGGCATCAAGTCGATCTCGTATCTGGTCTCGACGCGCATCATGGCCGGCTTCGTCGTGATCATCCCGCTCTACGCGATGGCGATCATCATGTCGTTCCTGTCGGCGCAGGCCACCACCACGATCTTCTACGGCCAGTCGTCCGGCACCTACGAGCACTACTTCCGCACGTTCCTGCGGCCCGACGACGTGTTCTGGTCGTTCGTGCAGGCGATCATCATCTCGGTCATCGTGATGCTGAACCACTGCTACTACGGCTTCTACGCCAGTGGCGGTCCGGTCGGTGTCGGCGAGGCCGTCGGCCGGTCCATGCGCGCGTCGCTGGTCGCGATCGTGTGTGTGGTGCTGTTCGCCTCGTTGGCGCTCTACGGCGTCGACCCGAACTTCAACCTGACGGTGTAGCGCCATGACCGCACCGATGAACTCGAGACGCGAACCGCCGTACAAGATCGCCGGCGTGGTGCTGGCGCTGGTCACCATCGCCGTGCTGGTGCTGGTGTACCTGCAGTTCCGTGGCGACTTCCTGCCGCGCACCCAGCTCACCATGATCTCGGCCCGGTCGGGTCTGGCCCTGGATTCGGGTTCGAAGGTCACCTACAACGGCGTCGAGATCGGCAAGGTCGGGCAGGTCGAGGAGACCAGTGTCGACGGCGAGCCGCGGGCGAAGATCATCCTCGAGGTCAACCCGAAGTACCTCGACCTGATCCCGCGCAACGTCAACGCCGACATCACCGCGACGACGGTCTTCGGCACCAAGTACGTCTCGTTCTCGACGCCGGACAACCCGGTGGCCCAGCGCATCACGCCGTCCGACGTGATCGACGTGACGTCGGTGACCACCGAGTTCAACACGCTGTTCGAGACGGTCGTCGACATCGCCGCGCAGGTCGACCCGATCAAGCTGAACCAGACGCTGACCGCGACCGCGCAGGCGTTGGACGGTCTCGGCGACCGCTTCGGCCAGTCGATCATCAACGGCAACGAGATCCTCGCCGAGATCAACCCGCAGATGCCGCAGATCCGCCGCGACAACCAGCTGCTGGCCGACCTCGGCGAGGTCTACGCCGACGCCGCCCCGGATCTGTTCGACGGCCTGCAGAACGCGGTCACCACCGCCCGCACGCTCAACGCGCAACGCGGCGACGTCGACCAGGCGCTGATGGCCGCGGTCGGGTTCGGCAACACCGGCGGTGACGTCTTCGAGCGCAGCGCACCGTATCTGGTGCGCGGCGCCAAGGACCTGATCCCGACCACGGCGCTGCTCGACAAGTACAGCCCGTCGATCTTCTGCATGATGCGCAACTACCACGACGTGGAGCCGAAGATCGCCGACGCCCTCGGTGGCAACGGCTACTCCCTGAAGACGCACTCGCAGGTGCTCGGCCTCGGCGCGGGCAACGCCTACGTCTACCCGGACAACCTCCCCCGCGTGAACGCCAAGGGCGGACCGGGCGGACGCCCGGGCTGCTGGCAGCCCATCACCCGCGACCTGTGGCCGGCGCCGTTCCTGGTGCTCGACACCGGTGCGTCCATCGCGCCGTACAACCACATGGAACTCGGCCAGCCGCTGTTCACCGAGTACGTCTGGGGACGCCAAGTCGGGGAGCACACGATCAACCCATGAAAATCACCGGTACCGCGATCAAGCTCGGCGCCTTCGCGCTGGTGCTGCTCATGTTCACCGCGCTCATCATCGTGGTGTTCGGTCAGGTGCGCTTCGACCGCACCACCGGTTACACGGCGATCTTCAGCAATGCCAGCGGTCTGAGGTCCGGTCAGTTCGTCCGCGCCTCCGGCGTGGAGGTCGGCAAGGTCGAAGGCGTCACGCTGATCGAGGGCGGGTCGAAGGTCAAAGTCGACTTCGCCGTGGACCGTTCGCTGGAACTGTTCGACGAGACCACCGCCTCGGTCCGGTACCTGAACCTGATCGGCGACCGCTACCTGGAACTGTCCCGCGGCGACAGCAACACGAGAATGCCTGCGGGCGGCACCATCCCGGTCGAGCGGACCCAGCCCGCACTGGACCTCGACGCGCTCATCGGTGGCTTCCGGCCGGTGTTCCAGTCGCTGGAGCCGGAGAAGGTCAACACCATCGCGCAGTCGATCATCACGGTCTTCCAGGGGCAGGGCGGCACCATCAACGACATTCTCGACCAGACCGCGTCGCTGACCGCGGCACTGGCCGACCGCGACCAGGCCATCGGCGAGGTGATCAACAACCTGAACACCGTGCTGGACACCACTGTTCGTCATCAGCAGCAGTTCGACGACACGGTCAAGAATTTCGAGGTGCTGATCACCGGGCTGAAGAACCGGGCCGATCCGCTCGCCACCTCGGTCGCCGAGATCAGCGATGCCGCGGGCACGATCGGTGATCTGCTCGCCGACAACCGGCCGCTGCTGCAGAGCACGGTCAGCAAGCTGGAGTTGTTCCAGCAGCCGCTGGTCGATCAGCGTGATGAGCTCAACCAGCTGCTGGAGAAGCTGCCCGACGCGCTGGCGATCATCGGTCGCTCCGGCGGTGTGTACGGCGACTTCTTCAACTTCTACGCCTGCGATGTGACCCTGAAGCTCAACGGTTTACAGCCGGGAGGACCCGTCCGCACGGTGAAGGTCTGGAGCCAGCCCTCGGGTAGGTGCACGCCGCAATGAGAGTCCTCGAAGGTTCCAACCGCCTCCGCAGCGGGTTGATGGGCATCATCATCCTGATCCTCGTGATCGGGGTGGGGCAGAGCTTCGCGAGCGTGCCGATCCTGTTCGCCAAGCCCACCTACTACGCGGAGTTCAGCGACACCGGCGGCGTCAACGCCGGCGACAAGGTCCGTATCGCCGGTGTGGACGTCGGAGATGTTCGGTCGCTGGAGATCGACGGCGACCGGGTCCTGATCGGCTACTCGCTGGGTGGCACCGAGATCGGCACCGACAGCCGGGTCGCGATCCGCACCGACACCATCCTGGGGCGGCGCAACCTGGAGATCGAGCCGCGCGGAACAGAGCCGTTGCGCGCCAACGGGGTCCTGCCGCTCGGGCAGACGACCACGCCGTACCAGCTCTACGACGCGGTCTTCGACGTCAGCAACAACGCCGCCGGCTGGGACACCGCGACGGTGCGCGACTCGCTGAACGTGCTCTCGGAGACCATCGACCAGACCTATCCGCACCTGAGCGCGGCACTCGACGGGGTCGCCAGGTTCTCCGACACCATCGGCAAGCGCGACGAGCAGATCAAGCAGCTGCTCGCCAACGCCAACAAGGTCGCCGGGGTGCTCGGCAACCGCAGCGAGCAGATCAACCAGCTGTTCGTCAACGCGCAGACGCTGCTGGCCGCGGTCAACGAACGCAACTACGCGGTGAGCCAGCTGCTCGAGCGCGTCAACCGGTTCTCGTCGCAGGTCCGCGGTTTCATCGACGACAACCCGAACCTCAACCGCGTCCTCGAGCAGCTGCGGGTGATCAGCGACATCCTCAACGAGCGCAAGCTCGACCTCACCGACACGCTGTCGTCGCTGTCGAAGTTCATGGTGTCCCTCGGTGAGGCGCTGGCTTCGGGCCCGTACTTCAAGGTCATGCTGGCCAACCTGGCCCCGTACTGGATCCTGCAGCCGTTCGTCGACGCCGCGTTCAAGAAGCGCGGGATCGACCCGGAGGAGTTCTGGCGCAACGCCGGCCTGCCCGCGGCCCAGTTCCCGGATCCCAACGGGGTGGGCTTCGAGAACGGCGCCCCGCCACCGGCCCCGGTCGCGATCGAGGGCACCCCCGAGAATCCGTTCCCGGCGGTGCCGCCAGGCTCGCCGTGCTCGTACACCCCGCCCGCAGACGGGCTGCCCCGTCCGGGCAACCCGCTGCCGTGCGCGGGCCTCACCCAGGGTCCGTACGGTGACGTGCCCGGTGGGTACCCGCCGCCGAACGTCGTCACCTCGGCGCCGAATCCGCATGGCCCGCAACCGTCTCCGGGCGTCCCCGCGGCGGCCATCCCGGGTCAGATGTCCCCGAACGTGCCCGGCGCGCGTCCGCCGCTGCCGGAGGCGCCGCCGGGTGCCCGCACCGTGCCGCTGGCCCCGCAGCCGTCGGCGCCGGACTTCACGCCGGGTATCGCACCGCTGCCGCCGGCGCTGACCGGTCCGCCACCGCCCGCGGGCCCCGGCCCGTCGCCCGGCCCCGCGGGGCAGCCGCTGCTTCCGGGCAATCCGCCGTTCCTCCCACCGGGATCGCAAGGGTAGGAGGGTCCGAGAAACGATGTCGACTGTTTTCAACGTCCGAAACCTCAAGGGAGCCGGCCTCGGTCGCGCTCTGGTCATCGCCGGCGTGGTCATCCTGCTGGTGATCGCCGCGGTGTTCATCGGGCAGAAGTTGTACAAGGCCGCGACCACGAAGACCGCGGTCGCCTACTTCACCCAGACGCTGGCGATCTATCCCGGCGACAAGGTCCAGATCATGGGTGTCCAGGTCGGTGCGATCGACAAGATCGAACCGGCCGGCGACAAGATGCGGGTGACCTTCCACTACGAGAGCAAGTACAAGGTCCCGGAGAACGCGACGGCGTCGATCCTGAACCCCAGCCTGGTCGCGTCGCGCACCATCCAGCTGTCCCCGCCCTACACCGGCGGGCCGGTGCTGGAGGACGGCGCCGTGCTCGACCTCGACCGCACCCAGGTGCCCGTCGAATACGACGATCTGCGCGATTCGGTCAGCAGGCTGCTGCGCGATCTCGGCCCGACCCCCGAACAGCCCAAGGGCCCGTTCGGCGACATCATCGAGTCGGCCGCCGACGGTTTCGCCGGTAAGGGCAAGCAGTTCAACGAAACCCTGAACAACCTGTCGGAGGCGCTGTTCGCGCTCAACGAGGGCCGCGGCGACTTCTTCAGCGTGATCAAGAGCCTCGCGCTGTTCGTCAACGCACTGCACGAGAGCGATCAGCAGTTCGTGTCGCTGAACAACAACCTCGCGCAGTTCACCAACTCGTTCACCAACACCGACCGCGAGGTCGCCAACGCGGTGCAGGACCTCAACGAGTTGCTCACCACGACACGGGGATTCATCGAGGAGAACGGTGAGGTGCTCGCACACGACGTGCAGAACCTGGCCGACGTCACCAACGCGCTGCTGCAGCCCGAACCGCTCGACGGTCTGGAGACGGCGCTGCACGCGTACCCGAACGTCGCGGCGAACCTGATGAACATCTCGTCGCCGAACGCCGGTGGCATCGTGTCGATGCCGGTGATCTCGAACTTCGCCAACCCGATGCAGTTCCTGTGCAGCGCGATCCAGGCGGGTAGCCGGCTCGGCTACCAGGAGTCCGCGGAGCTGTGCGCGCAGTACCTCGGGCCGATCCTCGACTCGATCAAGTTCAACTACCTGCCGTTCGGCGCCAACCAGCTGCAGACGGCGATGACGCTGCCCAAGCAGATCGCCTACTCCGAGGAGCGGCTGCGGCCGCCTCCGGGCTACAAGGACACCACCGTGCCCGGCATCTTCTCCCGCGACACGCTGTGGTCGCACGGCAACCACGAGCCCGGCTGGATCGTCGCGCCCGGTATGCAGGGTGTCGAGGTGCAGCCGTTCACCCGGAACATGCTCACCCCGGAGTCGCTGGCCGAACTGATGGGTGGACCCGACATCGTCCCGCCGCCCGCGCCGCCGGCGTTCGGCACCACGCGCAACGGCAACCTGCCCGGCCCGCCGAACGCGTTCGATCAGAACAACCCGCTGCCCCCGCCGTGGTACCCGCAGCCGGGACCGCCACCGGCGCCCGCCCCGGGCGTCATCCCCGGCAACCCGGCACCGGTCAGCGCACCGGCCGCGCAGGCTCCCGCTCCGGCGGCGCCGTCCGGCCCGCTGCTGCCCGCCGAGGCTGGAGGAACCCGATGAGCAGGCTCGGCACGCTCCTCAAACGCGCCGTCGCGCTCGGTGCCGCGGCGCTGGTGCTGACGTCGTGCGGCGGGTGGAAGGGCATCGCGAACGTGCCGCTGCCCGGCGGACCCGGCAGCGGTTCGGGGACCACCACGATCTACGTCCAGATGCCGGACACTCTCGCGCTGAACGTGAACAGCCGGGTCCGGGTCGCCGACGTCTACGTCGGCCGGGTGCGCGCCATCGAACTGCGCAACTGGGTCGCGACGCTGACCATCGACCTGGAGCCGAGTGTCCAGCTTCCGGTCAACACGCTGGCCAAGATCGGCCAGACCAGCCTTCTCGGCTCGCAGCACGTGCAGCTCGACCTGCCGCCGGACCCGTCGCCGGACAAGCTCAAGGACGGCGACCTGATCCCGCTGCAGAACGCGTCGGCGTTCCCGACCACCGAACGCGTGCTGGCGAGCATCGCCGGGATCCTGACCGGCGGCGGGGTGTCGAACCTCGAGACGATCCAGACCGAGATCTTCAACGTGCTCAACGGGCGCGCGGACCAGATCAGGGACTTCCTGGGCCAGCTCAACACGTTCACCGCGGAGCTGAACCAGCAGCGCGAGGACATCACCCGGGCAATCGACTCGACCAACCGGCTGCTGTCGGTCGTCGCGCAGCGCAACGAGACGCTGGACGCGGTGCTGACCGAGTTCCCGCCGCTGATCGAGCACTTCGCCGAGACGCGCGACCTGTTCGGCGACGCGATCGAGTCGCTGGGCCGGATCAGCGCCGCCGCGGAGGACGCCCTCGAACCGTCGTCCGACGACATCCGGACCAACCTGGCCAACCTGCAGCGTCCGCTGCGGGAGTTGGGCAAGTCGGGTCCGTACCTGCTCGGCGCGCTGAAGATCTTCCTGACCGCGCCGTACAGCATCGAGAACGTGCCGAAGGCGATCCGCGGCGACTACATCAACGCGTCGCTGACGGTGGACCTGACGCTGTCGGCCATCGACAACGGGTTCTTCTCCGGGACCGGTATCTCGGGCATGCTGCGCGCGCTCGAACAGGCGTGGGGCCGCGACCCGAACACGATGATCCCGGACGTGCGGTTCACGCCGAACCCGAACTCGGCGCCCAACGGTCCTCTCATCGAGAGGAGTGAGTGAGCGATGCTGACCCGCTTCGTCAAAGTCCAGCTGATCATCTTCACGATCCTGACCGTCGTCGCGCTGGGCGTGCTCGGCCTGTACTACCTGCGGCTGCCCACGCTCGCCGGGGTCGGGGAGTACAAGCTGTACGCCGAGCTGGAGCGCTCCGGCGGGCTGTATGCGACCGGCAACGTCACCTACCGAGGCATCCAGATCGGCAAGGTCACCGAGGTGGAGCCGACCGAGTCCGGTGCCCGGGTGACGATGAGCATCGGCAACGAGTACAAGATCCCGGTCGACGTGTCCGCGAACGTGCACTCGGTGTCGGCGATCGGTGAGCAGTATCTGGACCTGGTGTCCGACACCGGCACCGACCAGTACCTGAGCGCAGGCCAGACGATCACGAAGAGCACGGTGCCCGCCGAGGTCGGGCCGGTGATCGACGCGGCGAACGACGGGCTGGCGGTGCTGCCGAAGGAGAAGATCGACGCGCTGCTGACCGAGACGGCCACCGCGGTCGGCGGGCTCGGCCCGTCGCTTCAGCGGCTGGTCGACTCGACGACGAACTTGGCCGAGGGCTTCCGCGACAACCTGCCGCAGGTCAACGACATCATCGCCAACTCGGCGCCGATCCTGGAGAGCCAGGTGACGTCCGGAGACGCGATCGAGCAGTGGTCGCGCAACCTGAACGTCATCGCGTCGCAGACCGCTGAGCAGGATGCCGCGCTGCGCAGCGGCATCTCGCAGGCCGCGCCGACGCTGGACCAGGTCAACAACGTCTTCAGCGATGTGCAGGAGGCGCTGCCGCAGACGCTGGCGAACCTGGCCGTCGTCAACGACATGCTCAAGCGCTACAACAAGGGCATCGAGCAGACGCTGGTGATCTACCCGCAGGGTGCGTCGCTGCTGCAGATGGGCTCGATCTTCGAAGACGGCGGCCTGCTGCACTTCGGTCTGTCGATCAACCAGCCACCGCCGTGCATGACCGGCTTCCTGCCGGCCTCGGAATGGCGTTCGCCGGCCGACACCAGCACCGCGCCGCTGCCGTCGGGCATGTACTGCAAGATCCCGAAGGACTACCAGGGCAACTCCGTGCGCGGTGCGCGTAACTACCCGTGCGCGGACGTGCCCGGTAAGCGTGCGGCGTCGCCGAAGGAGTGCCGCAGCGACGAGCCCTACGTCCCGTTGGGCACCAACCCCTGGTACGGCGACCCGAACCAGATCGTGGCCTGCCCCGCTCCGGGTGCGCGCTGCGATCAGCGGGTGGCCCCGGGGCAGGTGGTCCCGGCGCCGTCGGTGAACAACGGCCGCAACCCGCTGCCCGCCGACGAGCTGCCGCCGCCGGCCTCGCTGGCGCCGGTCAGCGACCCGTTGAGCCCTCCGGGCTCGGGTACCGTCAGGTGCAGTGGGCAGCAGCCCAACCCGTGCACCTACACTCCGGCGCAAGGACCGCCCGGCACCACCGCGGGGTACAGCCCCTCCAGCGGTGAGGTGGTGGGACCTGACGGCGTCAGGTACAACGTGACCAACTCGACCAACCCAGGAGACGACGGATGGAAGGAGATGCTGGCACCGGCCAGCTGATCCCCGACCCCGAAACTGGCACGGTCACACCGGACACCCGCAGGCCGTCCCGGCTGGGCACCGGCTGGGTCGCGACGATCTGCGCCGTACTGCTGCTTCTCTCCGGTGGGGCCATCGCCGCCGGTGTGCTGTCGCTGCGCGCCAACGAGCGTGCCGCCGACATCGCCCGCTCCGACGAGGCGGCGCTGCAGGCCGCCAAGGAATGCGTCGCGGCCACCCAGGCGCCGGACACCGCGGCGATGACCGCCGCGCAGACCAAGATCCTGGAATGTTCCACGGGTGAGTTCGGGGTGCAGGCGGGGCTGTACAGCAGCGTGATCGCCGAGGCGTACCAGGTGGCGAACGCCTCGGTCGCGGTGGACGACCTGCGCGCGGCCGTCGAGCGGCACAACGAGGACGGCACGGTGAACGTGCTCGTCGCGGTGCGGGTCAGGATCACCAACGCCGAGGCCGCCGATCAGCAGGTCGGGTACCGGCTGCGCGCGACGATGGCCTTCGACGAAGGTCAGTACCGCATCTCCCGACTCGACCAGGTCAACTCGTGACGGCGGTGTTGAACACGTCTGAGGTATTGCCCGATCAGTCCGCGGAGGTGCCGTTGGCCTCGTGGCCGGCGCGGGCCGGTGCGCTGGCCGTCGACATATTGCCGGGGCTCGGAGTGCTGTCCGTCAATGTGCTGTTGGCGCTGACTGCCCCGTTCGGCAGCGCGGCTCGGTGGGTGTTCACCGCGGTGGCCGCGGTGGTGTTCGTGTTGATGGTGGCGAACCGTGTGGTGATGCCGGCGTCGACGGTGCGGGGATGGACGCTGGGCCGGGCGCTGTTCGGGATCGAGGTCCGGTGCGCCGACGGCAGCCGGCCCGGGCTCGGGCGGCTGGCGCTGCGCGAGCTCGCGCACCTGCTGGACACTTTCGGGCTGTTCATCGGGTGGTTGTGGCCGCTGTGGGACCGGCGCCGGCGCACGTTCGCCGACATGCTGGCGAGTACGCAGGTGTATCGGGTATCGCGCCCGTCGCCCGAGATGCGCAGGATCGTCGGGGCGGCGCTGGCGGGGACGGCCGCTGCGGCGGTGCTCGTCGTGGCGGTGGGCTACGCGTGGGTGTACTGGCCGGCCCAGGCGTTGGACAGCGCGCGCCAGCAGGTCGCCGCGCAGGGACCGCGCATGGTCGAGCAGATGCTGAGCTTCCGCGCCGACAGCATGGACGAGGACTTCGCGAGGGCCCGGGAGCTGACCACCGAGGGATATCGGGACCAGCTGGTGAAGCAGCAGGAGTCGGTGCGTGAGGCGGGCCCGACCAACAACGAGTACTGGGCCGTCAACAGCGCGGTGCTCACAGATCCGCCCGTGACGGAGAACCGGGTGTCGATGCTGTTGGCGATGCAGGGCCAGCGCGGCACCAACGCCGAGGACATGAAGTTCATCACCGCGACCGTGCAGGTGGAGTTCGAGAAATCCGAAGACGGGCAGTGGCGTGTGGGCAATCTGACCGTGCTGAAGAAGCCGATGATGAACACGGCGGGCCAATGAGCCCGGTACGCAAGTTCTCCGAGTCTGGGGCCGGCTACTTCGAGGCGCCCCCGAAAAAGGCTGTCCGCTGGGGACTTCCGCTGGTGTCGGCGCTGACGGCGCTGGTGATCGTCGCCGCGATCACCGCGGCGACGTTCATGTTGGTGCGCCAGCTCGACGACCGTCGGCAGGCGGTCAACGAAGCCGCGGCGCTGGGGTACACGCGCGAGTTCATGGTGATGTACACCAGTTTGGATCCGTATAACGCCAACGCCTATACCGATCGCGTCAAAGCGGAAGCCACAGGGGAGTTCGAGAAGAACTTCGGCGAGCGGCTCAACGAGATCCTGGTCCAGGTCGCGCGGGCGGAGCCGAGCACCGGTGAGGTGCTGGCCGCGGGCGTGCAGCGCTGGAACGACGACGGCAGCGCCGAGGTATTGATCGCGACGAAGGTGACGTCCAAGACCCCGGACGGGAAGGCGACGATCGAGAGCGGAAGCCGTTGGGTCGCAACGACGATCAAGGAAGGACAGCAGTGGAAGATCAGCAACCTGGTTCAGGTGATCTGACCTCCGACGCTCCTGCCGCGCGAGCTCGCCGAGGGTTGTTCCGGAGACGTCCGAAGGGCGAAGTCTCGACGCCCGCGGTGTCCGAGGACGCGGCGCCTTCCGAGCCGGCGGAGTCGACGATGACTTCGGAGGCGCCTTCCGAGGCGCCGAAGGCGCCGATGGGTAAGGCGGCGCGCAAGGTGCGGTCTGCGGGGGCTTCGGAGTCTTCGGAGGACGTCGTCGCTGAGACGGATGCGCCTGCGCCCGCGGATGAACCGCCCGCCGAACCGGAGAATCACGCCGAGAGTGGCGAGGAAGCCGACCCGGCAATCGAGACGCAGTCCGCTCCCGTCGCCGAAGCGGACGAAACCGCCGAGTCCGAGCCGGACCCGGAGACCACGCCCGTCGCCGAAACTGAGGACGCATCCGTCGCCGAGACGGACAGCGCAGCCGAGCCCGCGGTGGGGACGGAGGCGGAGCCTGTTGTGCTGGTGCCGCACCGCCCGGCGGGCCGCCGTGCACTGGTCGCGACGGCCGTCGCATCAGTCGTGTTCGTCGGCGCCGCGGGTTTCGCCGCGGCGATGGCTCAGCCGTATCTGTCCGATCGCGCCCTCGTACAAACGAAACTGAACATCGCGCGGACCGCGACCGACGCGATCACCACGCTGTGGACGTACACGCCCGACGACATGGTGACGCTGGCCGACCGCGCGTCGGTGTTCCTCTACGGCGACTTCGCGGACGAGTACCGTCGCTACATCGACGCGATCGTCGAACCGAACAAGCAGGCGCAGGTCACCAACACCACGCAGGTGATGGGGGCGGCGGTGGAATCGGTGTCGCCGCCGGGGATTCCGAACGAGGCCACCGCGATCGTCTACACCAACTCGGTGGCGACCAGCCCGGTGACCAAGAACATCCCGTCGCTGCGATACCTGTCGTACCGGCTGACGATGAAACGCGATGGGAGCGACTGGCGCATCACGCGGATGTCGACCATCACGTCGTTCGACCTGACTCCGCAGTTGTAGGGCTTCGGCCGTGGCGTTCCCCTCGCCGGTCTCGCGCCGACAGACGGTCACCGCCCTGCTGTTGCTGACGTTCACGACGGGGTTGATCGACGCCGTCAGTGTGTTGGTCCTCGGCCACGTGTTCGTCGCGAACATGACGGGAAACGTTGTGTTCCTGGGCTTCTGGTTCGTGCCGCATTCCGGGGTGGATCTGACGGCGGCGGTCGTCGCGTTCGCGGGGTTCGTGATCGGGACGATCGTCGGCGGGCGGCTGGCGAGGCACCTCGATCACAACGTGAGGTTGTGGCTGACGACGGCGCTCGGTCTTGAAGTCGTTGCGCTCCTGGCGCTCGCCGTGCTGGCGGGTTTGGGTGTGGTGCACTACCACGACGATTCGAAATTGGTGTTGATCGCCGGTCTCGCAGTCACTTTCGGCAGCCAGAACGCGACGGCGCGCCAGTTCGGAATCCAGGAGCTGTCGACGACGGTGCTGACGTCGACGATCGTCGGGCTGGGTTTCGACAGCAGATTGGCCGGCGGAACCGGGGAAGGGGAGAAGCTGCGCTACGGCGTGGTGGCGACAATGCTGGCCGGTGCCGCAGTGGGCGCGACGCTGACTTTGTTCACGGTCGCGCCGATCATCGCGCTGGCGGCGGCGATCGTCGCGGTCAGCACCGCGATCTTCGCGTTCGGTCCGAGCGTGGGGGAGACGGCGGGGTAGGCCCGCCGAGCGCGCGGGTCTGCACGGCGACACTCCGTGTCGGGGCGTGCGAGACCGCACGCTCGCGGCGCTAGAACGAAGCCGGTCATTAGAGAGCAGTTCCCGATATTCGGAGTCGATCCATCGTGCTCCAAAGCTTCTTAGAGACGGGATGCCGCTGACTAGCTAGAAGCTAAGGCGTGTCCACTGATTGGGGTTAGTCCTAGACCTGGGGGGTCGGGCATGAATGCACCTCGCACTCACTTTGCCTGCGATGCAGGAGAATTCAAATGGGACTGTGGCAGCGTGTGCCGTTGCCAGGTCCACGACTACCTCACTGCGTACGTCGCCAGTCGCGAGGAACGGAGTCGCGGTAAGCACGTGGTCAAGGACAGGATTCGACGTCCTTCTTGACAACGCCAAACTCGATCTTGGTCTGCGTCGAGAACGAAGAACCAGGCGGCGGACTCGACGTACACACTACCCATGCACGGTCGAGGATCTGGGCGCGGTCTTGCCCCGTCAGGTCGGTCGAGCCGCTATACCAAACTGCTCCGCCAGATACGGATTGGACCGCGTCCTGAGCCCCCTGGAGATCCACCCCGATCAAGTTCGGCATTGTCCAGGCTTGTGCGATCGCCGGCGCCGCAAACGCAACGCTCGTAAACAAGAGGCTCGAAACGCCGATTAATAGGGGTTTTTTCTTCATCGAGAGACTCCTCTGGGATGCGTCTTAGGAGACGGGTGGTAACAGAATCGCGGCATCGCCGCTGGGGCATCAGAGCCCGAGTAACGCTCCTCCGGAGAACATCGAATCGTGGCACTCGATGGCTGAAGGCACTGCGCCAGGTGGGATATCGAATGTGGCCGACGCATTGATCGAAAGACCCGGATTGATGTCCTCCATCCAACCGTCATCCATAATGCTGGTCGCCTCGTACTCGTTTCCGTCGATGATCAGCTTCTGATTGGTGGCCGAGAAACTGCGAGCATCATCGCCGATGTTTGTCACCCTGAGTTTCACGGTGAAGAACTCACCCTTCGCGATCTCAGGGCCGAACACATCATCAATCGATGTTGCCCCTCGCTCGACGCCCAGCACTTGAAACTCGAACTTTCCGTCGCGGACCGACGACCCTACTGGTGCAGGCACGTCACGGTCGGCGGCTGGCTCAATTACGGAGATAGAGGGTTCGGACGCTGCGGCGTTTCGACTCGACGGGGTGGATTTGGTTTCGGAACCCTTGTCATTGCCGCCGATACTGCCGATGGCGATGAACGCCAGTACCACCGCACCCAATCCGAGGCCGATCTTCAATCCCGGAGACATACCCGACTTCACAGGCTGGCTAATACCTGCTGGTGGCGGTGGGAAGGGTGCGTAGTTCTCCGTCCACGTCCTGCCATCGAAATAGCGTTGTCGGCTCGGATCCGACGGATCGGGATACCAACCTGCTGTCGGCTGTGCCATAAAACTCCCCCTCGAAACTACCTGCTCCCCTACAGGTGGGTGACAGCTTACTCACAGCGGCAGTTGAAAGGTGGCGATTCGCAATAGCCAGCTTTTGCCGAAGCGGCTTCTCGTTGTCAGTGAGGCCGCACGTCCCCCGTTGCGGTGACGGCATCGAGAGGCGGAGCATTTCCTGGTCCTTTAGGGCAGGCAAGTAGCGGGTAGTTGACTCGTGGGTCCCCCTTTGCCCGGAGGAGCAGCATTTCAGAGACCTTTTTGATCTCCCACCCCACCAACCAGCGGTTGCAGACGCCAGTGTGCCACCGGCAGATAGCCGGCCGATCTCTCCGAAGGCGACACCGTTATGGCAAGAGGGTGGAATCGAACACGCACACCGCCCCGAGTCGAGCCAGATGTTGCTGGCTGAGTTGGCCTTCGCTCGATTCAGGCTGCGGAGCCGATGCATGAGGTGCTTAGATGGCGCCAACACGTGACGTCGTGACGGGGGCATGTCCTGACCCGAACTTTATATCCCTCCGTGTACCTGGGTGAAACGTGCCGCGATGGCCGACGGTTTGACCCGCGCCCGTCCGGACGGTGGAAGCGAATGCCAGCAAATGAACGAGCGACGAATGCCCGGCGAGAAGGATGAGGCGAAATCACTGCACGATGCTTGAGTGTGCAATGGGCACTCTGAAGCAGCGCAGTCACGCGCCCCTCACCCCCCACGACCGCGCGCCAATGCACGAAAAGCCCGGCGCGCCAACGTACAGACACGCGCGCTCGCGGTGCCGACGTGACCCCTAGTTGAACGCGAGCCAGGCGGGCTGCGCGCGCTCGCGTGAATCGCACAGCACGGCCATCGTGTCGCAGGAGCCGCGCGGAGAGCCCGCGCCGGCCCACATGCCGCCGGTATCGCGGCGCAGCACGATCGCCGACGAGCCGCCGCCGTCGAGCAGCACCGCGGTGTCACTTCCCAAGCCGCGGAACAGATCCTGGATCTGATCAGGCGTGTAGCTGCCGCCCTGGAACACGTACATTTCGTCGCGGTCCTTGGCGTACGCGAGCGCCGTGCGCGCGGCGCTGGGACCGGGATCGTTGAGCTGGCCGGTGTCCCCGGGCGCGAGCAACCCGATGCCCGCCACCGCGACGAACCGCGTGCCCGCCTCGATCAGCCGGGCCACCACCGGGGTGGCCGCGTCGAAGTCGTCGTCATTGCGCGGCGGCACCACGAACGGCGTCCCCTGCACCGGCAGGATCATCGTCGACAACGCCATCCAGTTCTCGTTGCCGCCGGAGAGCCCCTGCTTACCCGCGTAGGCCAGCGTGCCCGTCACCTTCGTGTTGGTGCGGCCCAGGTTTCGCGTGTTGTCGACATACGCCCCGAGCGGTGAGCTGCAGCCCGTCGTCTTCCACGACCCGCCCTTCTGGCCGCGCACATCGAAGAAGTTGGCGTTGATCGCGATCGTCGGCTGCCCGAGCGCCTGCCACGCCTCGATCGGGGAGTAGATCTCCGACGCCTGCCACAACCCTTCTCCGGTGCGGGCCCGCGGATCCCGTTCGCAGCGCGCCTGATAGCCGGTATGCGAATCGGCGAGCAGGCGCGGCGCGAGCCGCTGTGAGGCCGACTTGATGATCATCAGCCGGCCGCCGTTGCTCATCTCGTACCAGTTGCCCGCGGCGTTGAGCATCGGCGCGGGGAACCCGCCGCCGAAGTTGTAGACCAGATACGAGCCCCGGGTGTTCGCGATCGCAGCGGCCAGCAGTTCCCGCGCACTGGCCGCGTGCGCCTGCGGGGCACCGGCCGTGGCGAGCACGGCGGCACACATCGTCGCGGCGGCGAGCACCCGGGCGTTGGCCAGGAGGCGCCGGATGTTTGCGGTCGGAGTCGTCACCGGCGGCTCCTATCGGGACTACGGATCAGGCGTAATAACAATAATCCCAGCAGAACCACTGTCAACTTTCGTCACAGAGGCATCACAGGTTGATTCCGAGCAGGTCGCCGACGCCTTTGCTGTCAGGCGCAATGCCTGATCCGGGTCGGCGATCGGCGCAACGGGTATCCGGAATCCATGTCCACCGTGTCCCGAACCTTCACCGTCGATTCACCGCCTGCCCTGACGCTGGAGTACCTGAAGGACTTCCGGCACGCCGAGGAGTGGGATCCCGGCACCCGCAGTTGTGCGCGCATCGACACCGGTCCCATCACCGAAGGCGCCTACTGGCACCACGTGTCCAAGCTGCTCGGCCTGACTGTCGAGCTGACCTACCGGCTCGACGACGTCACCGAGCGCCGGCTGGTGTTCGTCGGGGAGAACCAGTCCGCGCGGACCACCGACACGATCACGGTCGAACCCAAAGGCGCGGGGTCGACGATCACCTACCGATCTGACGTCGAAACCTACGGCACCGCATGGATTTTCAGGCCACTGATCAGGCTGGTGCTGCGGCAGCGCGCCGCCGACACCGAGCGGCAGATGTCGTCAGTCCTCGTTAATCTCGCGACTGTCCCCGGTGAGCGTGCGTAAAAGCAGGCAATCGCCCGGCGTGTCGGCCGCAGACACGCACGCTCGCGGTAAGCGGTGAGGAGACGGTGTGGGGGCTAAGGCGGCGTCACTCGGTAGATCGCGTCGGCGGCGTCGTCGGTGATGTAGACCGCACCGTCGGGCCCGACCACCGCGGCCACCGGTCGGCCCCAGCGGGAGCCGTCCTCGGCCTGGAAGCCACCGACGAGGGTCTGCTGATCGCCGAGCCCGCCGTCCCGCCACGGGTAGAACGACACCTCGGGGGCGCGCGGCGGCTGCCGGTTCCACGACCCGTGCACGCCGACGAGCGCACCCAGCGCGAACGGCTCGGGCAACCGTCCGTCGGTGAAGCTCAGCCCCAGCGGCGCCGAATGCGCCCCCATGCTCTGCTCGACCGGGGGTAGCGCATCGCAGTCCAACTGCGCGCCGTCGGGGTTGGTCTGGACGTCCCGGACGAACGGCAGGTCGGCGGGTCCGCCGACGTTGTTGCAGTACGGCCAGCCGAGTTCGCGGCCCGCGGTGAGCTTGGCGACCTGCTCGGGCGGGTTGTCGCCGACGTAGTCGGGCAGCACCTTGCCGTAGGACGGCCCGGGTTCGGGGAACGCGACGTTGTCGCGGCCGTTGTTGGCGACCCAGACCGCGCCGTCGGGGGCGACGGCCAGACCGGTGCCGTTACGGACGCCGGTCGCGAAGGGCTCGGCGGGCCCGCCGTCGGGCGGCACCCGCATGATGGTCGCCCGCGGCGGCGTCGCGGTCCGGTCGCCTGCGGAAATGTTTCCCGTGGAACCAATCGAGAAGTACACCGCGCCGTCGGGGCCGACGGCGACGCTCTTGAGCACGTGCGAGTACGCGCCGCGCAGATCCGGGCTGCGGTCATCGGGCAGACCGCCGGCGACCACGCGCGCGTTGCTCGCCGCACCGTCGGCATAGTCGTAGGCGTTGACCTGGTCGCTTTCGGCGATATACAGCGTGGTGCCGTCGAAGGCCAGCCCGTGCGGTTCGTCGAGGTCGTCGAGCAGCACGGACTCCTCGGGCGCGTCGGCGCCGCGCGGCACGTACCGCACTACCTGGCCGGTGCTGGGCACCGATACCAGCAGTGTGCCGTCGGGTGCCCAGGCCATCAGGCGCGGCCGCGACGTGCGCGCCCACACCGACATCGTCCAACCGTCGGGGACCACGGCTTCGCGGGGTTCGTCGAACGGCGCCTGGGTCAGGTCGTCGCGGACCTCGACGGCGACGGGGCCGAACCCGGCGGCCGGGGCCGCGGCGGTCGTCTCCGTGGTGGCCGGTCGCGGTGTCGTGGTCTCGGGTGTCTGCGGGGACTCCGCGCATCCGGCCAGCACCGCCGACGCCGCGAGCAGGGCGCCGATTCGTTTATGCGGCACCGAGTCTCGCATGCATCTCCCAGACCAGGATCTCGGCGGGTTCGGTGGCGGTGACGCGCTGGCCGCCGGATGCGGTGAACCGCACCGCGTCGCCCTCGAGTAGCGCACCGGCGCCTTCGAGGACGACGGCGCCGCGCGGCACGAACAGGTGCAGGTACGGGGCGTCGGGAAGCTCGACACTCTGGCCGGGTTCGAGCCGGGCGCCGTGCAGCGCGGCGTACCGGTTGCGGATCGAGATCGCCGCCGCGTCGCTGTGCTGGGGCATCCCCGAGGCGATGGTCACCAGGTCACCACGCAACAGTTCGTCGTCGATCTCCAACTGCTGATAGCCCGGCGTGATGCCGGATTCGTCGGGGACCACCCACATCTGAACGAAATGTACTGGCTCGCTGTGGGATTGTTCGCCGGTCAGGGTCCAGGAGTCGTTCTTCTCGGAGTGCTGGATCCCGCGGCCGGCCGACATCCGCTGGGCCAGGCCCGGGTAGATGACCCCCGAATGTCCCGTCGAGTCCTGGTGTACCAGGGAACCGCGCAGCACCCAGGTCACGATCTCCATGTCGCGGTGCGGGTGGGTATCGAATCCAGCGGCCGGTGCCACCCGGTCGTCGTTGTTGACCAGCAGCAGCCCATGGTGGGTGTTGCCGGGGTCGTAGTGGTCGCCGAACGAGAACGAGTGCTTGGAGTCCAGCCAATCGATCCGGGTGCTGGCACGGTCGCCGGCGCGCCGGATGTCGACAGTGCTGCGGGTGCTGGTCATGACGAATCCCTTCGGAGTCCCTGACAGCCTAGGTGGCTGCCCTGCGCCCGACAACATCCATGACGTGTCATATATTCCGGGGTTACGCTGGGTGGAATGGAGTGGCTCACTGACGAGCAGCAGCAGATCTGGCGTGACTACCTGGCGTTGACCAGCAGGCTGCACACCGCGATGCATCGTCAGCTGCAACAGGACTGCGAACTGTCGCTGTCCGACTACGACGTGCTGGTGGCGCTGTCCGAACACGGCCCGATGCGCATCAACGAACTCGGTGAGCTGATCGGGTGGGAGCAGAGCCGGCTGTCGCATCAGCTGCGCCGGATGCGTGGGCGCGGCCTGGTCGAGCGCGAGAGCGACGGCGACGACCGGCGCGGCGCGAGCGTCACGCTCACCGACGCCGGGCTGGCGGCGCTGCACACCGCCGCGCCCGGGCACGTGGACCTGGTCCGCTCGGTGGTGTTCGACGGGCTCACCCCGGCCGAGCAGCGCGAGTTCGGTGCCGCGCTCGCCACGGTGCTCTCCAGGCTGCGCGCCCCCCGCCCCGCTACCTGAGAGCTCAGAGTGCTTCGGGTAGGCCGAACTTCGCGAACAGTGAGACGTCCATGAAGGCGACCACGTGCGCGACGCCCGCAGTGGTCATATCGAGCACGTGCAGCTGAAAGGCCTCGTGCGCATCGGTCTGCGGGTTGCGCATGTACATCGCCGCGACCGGCTGCCGATTCGCCGTGGTGGTCAGGAAGCGCATGTCGCCGGGCTTCTCGGCGGGGCAGTGGTTCTTCGACAGCGCGATGATGTCGGCGGGGCCGGAGTACCAGCTGTCGAACGGCGGCATCTCCCACACCGCGTCGGCGGTGAACAATTCGACGAGCCGGTCCATGTCATAGGACTCGAACGCCGCCATGTACTGCGCGAGGGTGTCGGCGGCCTCCGGTGACTCCGGGGCGACGGGCTGATCGTCGCGCGACGGGGACACCTCGTCGATCTGTGCGCGGGCCCGCTGCAGCAGGCTGTTGACCGCCGCCGTCGACACGCCGATGGCCTCGCCGACCTCGGCCGCCTTCCACTGCAGGACCTCGCGCAACACCAGCACCGCACGCTGGCGCGGCGGCAGGTGCTGCAGCGCGGCGATGAACGCCAGCCGCACCGACTCGCGGGACTCCGCGATCACCGACGGGTCGGCGGGGTCCTCGTGCGGGGCATCGGGGATCGGCTCGAGCCAGGCGATCTCATGGCGCTCGGTCAGGTCCGCGTACGGATCGGCGGCCGGCCCGCCGAGACCCGACGGGAGCGGTCTGCGCTTGCGGCCGTCGAGCGCCGTCAAGCACGTGTTCGTCGCGATCCGGTACAGCCACGTCCGGACCGAGGATTTGCCTTCGAAGTTGTCGTACGACTTCCAGGCCCGTAGATAGGTTTCCTGGACGAGATCTTCCGCATCGTGCAGCGAGCCGGTCATCCGGTAGCAGTGCGCCAGCAGCTCCCGCCGGTACTTCTGTGCATCGGCGAGAAATGCGTCGCGGGCACCGCCCTCGTCGAGAGCCAAGACGGTCACGAAAAGCAGCCTACGCACCGGGTGTGACAAGTTCATCGGTCTGCGCAAGGTCCGCGTAAAGCGGGTCGGCAGCCCGGCCCGATAGTCTCCCTGGCATGGCCGTCACCCACACCGAACGCAGTTTCGACGGCATCGGCGGTGTCCGGATCGTGTACGACGTCTGGACCCCCGACACCGCGCCCACCGGCGTCGTCGTGCTGGCCCACGGATACGCCGAACACGCCCGCCGCTACGACCACGTGGCCGCGCGGTTCGCCGAGGCCGGCCTGGTCACCTACGCGCTCGACCACCGCGGGCACGGGCGCTCGGGCGGCAAGCGGGTCTACGTCCGCGACATCAGCGAGTACGCCGAGGACTTCCACACCCTGGTCGGCATCGCCCGCTCCGAGCACCCCGGCCTGAAAATCGTCGTGGTGGGCCACAGCATGGGCGGCGGCATCGTGTTCACCTACGGCGTCGAACATCCCGACGACTACGACGCGATGGTGCTGTCGGGGCCCGCGGTCGCCGCCCACGCGTCGGTGCCACCGGCCAAGCGCGCACTGGCCAAGGTCTTCGGCCGGATCGCCCCGGGCCTGCCTGCGGAGAACCTGCCCGCCGACGCGGTGTCGCGCGACCCGCAGGTGGTGACCGCCTACGAGAACGATCCGCTGGTCCACCACGGGAAGCTGCCCGCCGGGGTGGGTCGCGCGCTGATCACCGTCGGCGAGACGATGCCCCAGCGCGCCGCCGCGATCACCGCGCCGCTGCTGGTGGTGCACGGCGACAAGGACCGGCTGATCCCGGTCGAGGGCAGCCGACAGCTGGTCGAGTGCGTCGGGTCCCCCGACGTGCACCTGAAGGAGTATCCCGGCCTCTTCCACGAGGTGTTCAACGAACCGGAGAAGGATCTGGTGCTCGACGACGTGACCGCATGGATCGAGTCGAAACTGTGAGAAGAGTTGCCGCTGTAGCGCTTTCGCTGACGTTGTTGGTGGTCGGGTGCTCGAAGGGGGACGACGCCGCCGGGCAGGGCTGGGTCGACGAGGAGGTGACGTTCGAGGCCGACGGCCTGACGCTGCACGGCACCTACCACTTCCGCGACGACGGCCAGACCGCGCCCGCGGCGCTGCTGATCTCCGAGAGCGGCGGCACCGACCGCAACGGGGACAACGTCGTCGCGGGACCGATCGGCAACATGCGCCAGATCGCCGACCTGCTCTCCGAGCGTGGTGTCGCCACCCTGCGCTACGACAAGGTGGGTACCGGCCGCACCGGGCTCGGCCCGTTCAAGGACACCCCGAACGACGTCGTCAGCGCGGTCTACACCTCCGGAGCCAGGTCCGCGGTGCGCTTCCTGGCCGAACAGCCCGCCACCGACGCCGAGCGGATCTCGGTCTACGCCCTCGGTGAGGGCGCCGTGCACGCGATGGCGCTGGCCGGTGACACCGGCGACGGGGCGCCGAAGGTGCACTCGCTCGGGCTGTTCCAGCCGCTGCCCGGCCGCTACCTCGACATCATCACCAACCGGGTGACGGCTGACGGCTCACCGGAGACGATCGCGAAGTGGCGGACCGCGGTCGAGGAGATCCGTACCAAGGGAACCGTTCCCGCCGACCTGCCCGACGGGCTGAGCGCGATCGTCAACCCCGGCAACGTCACCGCCGTGGTCGAGGCCGACAAGGTCGACCCGGTCGAACTGGCCGCGGCGATCCCCGCCGGCACCCCGGTGTTGCTGACCTGTTCGGACGCCGACAGCCAGGCGCGCTGCGACACGATGAAGCCGCTCGTCGACGCGTTGGAGCACACCGAACTGACGGTCGTGGAACTCACCGGCGTCAACCATGTGCTGCGCGACGACCCGACCGACAACATCGCCAACTACGCCAAGCAGGAGCCGCTGTCCGATCAGCTGGTGACGGCGGTGGACGGGTTCGCCGGCAAGTGAGCCTGGGGATGAATTCGGCTGTGGGGATGACGGATACGTGCGCGGCGGTGCGGCGTCACACCCTGGGCCTAGCGTCGCCGTCATGAGCACAGACGAGAAGATGCTGGGCCGGATCGCGGCACTGCTGCGCCAGGCCGAGGGCACCGACAACCCGCACGAGGCCGAGGCCTTCATGGCCGCGGCGCAGCGGCTGGCCACCGCGACGTCGATCGACCTGGCCGTGGCCCGCGACCACAGCGACAAACGGACCAAGGCCCAGGACCCGGTGCAGCGCACCGTCACCATCGGTGAGCCCGGCGCCCGTGGGCTGCGCACCTATGTGCAGCTGTTCGTGGTGATCGCCGCCGCCAACGACGTCAAATGCGATGTGGCGTCGAACTCGACGTTCGTATACGCCTACGGTTTTCCCGAGGACATTGATGCCACCCACGCGCTGTACACCAGCCTGGTGATGCAGATGGTGCGGGCCTCGCAGGACTACATCGCCTCGGGCGCACATCGGCCGACCCCGACGATCACCGCGCGCATCAACTTCCAGCTGGCGTTCGGCGCGCGGATCGGCAAGCGGCTCGCCGAGGCGCGCGAGCAGGCCCAGCGTGAGGCCAGCAGCGGGCCGGATGCGATTCCGGGCACCGCGATCGCGTTGCGCAACAAGGATCTTGAGCTCAAGGACTACTACCGGCAGACGTCGAAGGCGCGGGGAACCTGGCGGGCCTCCAGCGCCACCGCCGGGTACTCGTCGGACGCGCGCCGTGCCGGCGACCGGGCGGGGCGGCGGGCCCGGCTGGGTGGGGAGACCGAGCTCACCGGCGCGAGGTCAGCCCTGGAGCGATGACCCGCGACGCGCAGCGCGCAAAGGTGTATGCCGCAGAGGGATTCGTGCGCACCATGTTCGACCGGGCCGCCGAACGCGGCAACCCGGTGGTGGACTTCTTCGGCACCTCCCTGACGTTGCCGCCGGAGGCGCGGTTCGCCTCGGCGCACTCCGTGCAGGCCTACGTCGACGAGGTGCTGGCGCATCCGGCGGTACGGCAACGCTGGCCGGACGCGGGTCCGGTGCGGGTGCGGTCGCGCCGCGGCGCGGCGGCCGCGCACTACGAATGGACCGACGACGGCGCGACGATCGCGGTGCCGCAGGGCCGGTCGAGCTGGGCGCTGCGGGAACTGGTGGTGCTGCACGAACTCGCCCACCACGTGTGCCGCAGCGACCCGCCGCACGGCCCGGAGTTCGTTGCCGCGCACTGTGAGCTCGCCAGTGCTGTGATGGGTCCGGAGGTGGCCCACGTGTTGAGGGTGGTCTACGCGAAGGAGGGGGTGCGCTGATGCCGGACCAGACGACCTACGTGGCGGTCGAGGACCTCGTCCCCGGGGACGTGCTGGCGATGACGAGCGACGACGATCCGAACCCGCAGCGGTTCCGGGTCGCGCACGTCGAGCACGTGAACACCGTGGCCTACGGCGACGAGCCCCGGGTGGTGCTGACCTCCGAACCGCGCAGCCCGGGAGCCGCCCCGATGGTGCTGGCCTATCCCCGAGGGACGAAGATCCGCAAGGTGATCGGTTAACGTCGCTGGGGTGACTTCGTCTGATAGGGCAGCAGCGTCTGATAGAGCGGCAGCGTCTGACTGGGCCGCGCTCGACAACCTGTTCACCGACGTCCTGCACAGCGAGGACGACGCGCTGCGCGCCGCGCGCGCATCCGCCGACGCCGCGGGCCTGCCGCGCATCGAGGTGTCGGCCCAGCACGCGAAGCTGCTGTCACTGCTGGTGCGGATCTCCGGGGCGCGCCGGGTGCTGGAGATCGGCACGCTCGGCGGCTACAGCACCATCGCGCTGGCCCGCGCGGTCGGCGCGGACGGCTCGGTGGTGACACTGGAGTACGCGCAGGCGCACGCCGACGTCGCCCGCGGCAATCTGGAACGCGCCGGGGTCGCCGATCGGGTGGAGATCGTCGTCGGGGCGGCGCTGGACTCACTGCCCACACTGCAGCAGCGCGGGGACACCTTCGACCTGGTGTTCATCGACGCCGACAAGGAGAACAACGTCTCCTACGTCGAGTGGGCGATCACCCTGGGGCACCCGGGGACGGTGATCGTGGTGGACAACATCGCCCGTGGTGGCCGCGTCCTCGACCCCGCGCCCGACGACGAACAGGCGAAGGCGGTCCGCGCCATGTTCGACATGATGGGATCCGACCCGCGGCTGGACACCGCGGCGATCCAGACCGTCGGCACCAAGGGCTGGGACGGTTTCGCGGTGGCGCTGGTCGATCAGAAGTGAGGCACGGCGCGGGCCGTCCGGTGGGTCAGAAGTAGACGACCATCAACTGCGCGACGAACACCTTGATGATCATCGACACCGGGAACAGCACCGCATACCCCACCGACAGCCGTTGGTCGGCGACCTTGCCCATGGCATAGGCGTACGGGGCGGGATTGAGCTGGGAGCCAGTGAGCCCGCCCAGCGCGCGGGCGGTGCCGAACCGCAGGATGGTGCGCAGACCCACCACACAGATCAGCGCGTGGACCGCCGAGACGACGACGGCCAGGACGATCAGTTGGAGCCCCTCGTCGGCCAGCGCCGCCACCAGCCCGCCGCCTGCGCCGGTGCCGACGGCGACGAGAAAGATCAGCAGCGAGAACTGATTCAAGGTGTTGGACACGTTTCCCGGCAGCGTCCAGATGACCGGGCCGGTGCGCCCCAACGCCCCCAGAACGACTCCCACGACCAGCGGCGCGGTCGCGGTGCCCAGCACCAGCGAGCCGCCGCCGGGCAACGGGATCTGGACCAGCGCCAGCAGCAGGCCGATCGCGAGGCCGAGTCCGAGGCCGATCGGGTTGATGTCGCCGGCGGCGCGTTCGGAGTCGCCCAGGTCGCGGGTGATCTCGCCCAACCGCTTCCGCGGCGCGGTCACCCGCAGTCGATCGCCGTTCTGCAGCACGAGATCCGGCGTCGCGACGATATCGGTGTCGCCGCGGCGCACCCGGCTGACCACGGCATCGAACCGCTGGTCCAGCTTCACATCGCGCAGCTCCCGCCCGACGTACTGCGGGTTCGACAACACGATGCGACGGAAATCGATCTCACTGCGATCAAGCCACGGTTCCCGTTCGGCGGGCCGGCCCAGATCTGCGATGAGACGCTCGAGCTGGTCTTCGCGGGCGGTGGCGGTGAGCAGGTCACCGTCGGCCAGCCGCTCTGATTCCCGCGCCACCACCGTGTGACCGCCGCGGGTCAGCCGCGAGATCACCGCGTGGTACCTGTGCTCGAGTTCGTGCACCGTCAGATCGGGGTCGCCGAGCAGCTCGACGGTGCGGATTCCGATCGGCGGCACCTTCTCGCGGTCTTCGGCCGTCGGTTTGCGGCGTCCCGCCGAGATCAGGTACGAGCAGGCCAGGATGGTCAGGCACACGGTGATCGGATAGGCCACGGCGTACCCGATGGCCGGCTCGGCCGGGATCACGTCGCCGGTGGCCAGCTGCTGTTGGGCGGCGCCGAGTGCGGGGGTCGCGGTCCCGGCGCCGGCGAACGCACCGGCGACCGTCCCGATGTCCAGATCGAATACGGCGCCCAGTCCCAGCGCGGCCGCGGCCATGGCGACGATCGCCACCGCGGACACCACGATCGGTTGCCATGTGGTGCGCAGCGCGCTGACGAACGAGGGGCCCGCGGCCAGCCCCACCATGTAGCAGAACACGCACAGCGACAGGCTGGTGACGATCGGTGGCAGCGCGACGTCGGGCTCGACGGCGGCCAGCGCCAGCGCCACGAACAACGCCCCGGCCGGGCCGAACGCGACCGGGCCGAATCGCACCCGGCCCACCAGGCTGCCCACACCGAGGCAGAAGAACAGCGTCAGCAGGGCATTGTCGACGAACCACTGCATCCTCGGCAGCCTAACCAGCGCCGGGTCCGCGCACGCCCGTTCGGCGAAGCCGTCAGATCCTCCGGCGAATTGGGCCGGTCACGGCCTGGGCAGGGCGTCCAGGACCGTGCCGACCACGCGGTCGAGGAATTCGGGCGTGGTGGGCAGCCGCCGCCCGCAGATCCGCCAGAAGACCGGCGCCGCGATCAGATCCAGGACGTATTCGATGTCCACGTCCGGGCGCACCTCGCCGCGCTCGATCGCGGTCACGATGACCACGCGGCCCGATTCGCGGCGGGTCACGCCGATACGCGCGGTGAGGGCGTCGGCCAGATCCGTATTGCGGACGGCCTCGGCGAGGAGGTCGGGGAGCACGCGCATCATGCGGGGATCGCTGATCCACTCGTCGACACCGCGCACCAGTGCCGCCACGTCGGTCCGTAGGTCACCGCTGGTCTCGGGCAGCGCAGGCACGCTGATGGTGGTCACCGCGTCGAGAACCATCTCCTGCTTCGACTGCCACCGCCGGTAGAGGGCGGCCTTGCCGGCCTTGGCGCGGCGGGCGACACCATCCATCGACAACCGGCCGTATCCGACGTCGGCGAGTTCGTCGAGGACGGCTTCGATGATTCCGTCGGTCACGTCAGACCGCAGCGCCCGGTGTCCGGATGGCATGACGGAATAATACAACGAGACGGAACGGTTCCGTATCGTGTCAGTCAACGAACGAAGGAGAACCGATGCCCACCGACCACGAACGTCGCGCCCATACCGACCGCATCGTCGATGAACTGCTGAACAGCCTGCGGCGCCACGACATGCGGGCCTTCGCCGACCAGTGGGCGCCCGACGGCGTGATGGAGTTCCCGTTCGCGCCGCCTGGATACCGCGTGTTGCGCAGCCGGGCCGAGGTCTGGGATTACGTCAAGGACTACGGCAGCGTCATCCGGCTCGACTCGATCACCGAGGGTGCGCGCCACCACACACTCGACCCCGCGACCGTCGTGCTGGAGTTCTCCGCCGAGGGCGTCGCCCTGCAGACCGGCAGCGAATACCGGATGGGCTACATCTCGGTGATCACCACCGGACCCGAAGGCATCGTGCATTACAAGGACTACTGGAACTCGCTGGCCGCCGCGGTCGCGCTGGGTGGCGTCGACGCGGTGATGACCGCGTTCGGTCAGGATCGAAATGTCTGACACGGGAACGGTTCTCGTCACGGGAGCGTCCGGCAACACAGGGTCGTGGGTGGTCAGCGGCCTGCGTCGGCTGCGCTGGCGGGCACGTGCGGCGAGCCGGCGTCCTGCGCCGGCCGACGCCGACGCGGTGAGATTCGACTGGGCCGATACCCGCACCTTCGCTTCGGCGGTGGCGGGTGTCGACGCCGTCTACCTCGTCGCCCCGGTCGGTGTCGCGGAGCCGATGCCGTTGGTGCAGCCCTTTTTCGAGGCCGCCTCGGCCGCGGGGGTGCGCCGCATCGTGCAGCTGAGCTCGTCGGCGGTCGGGCGGGGCGACCCGGGGCTCGGCGAGATCCACGATCTCGGCGCCCGGACCTTCGAGGAGTACACGGCACTGCGGCCGTCGTGGTTCATGCAGAACTTCGTCGGGGACCATCCGCTGGCGGACGGGATCCGCCGGAGCCGAGAGATCGCCACGGCGACCGGGAACGGACGGCTGGGCTTCATCGACGCGGCCGACATCGGCGCCGTCGCGGTCCAGGCCCTGATCCGCCCCGAGCACCTGGGTGGCGAGCTGGTTCTGACCGGGCCCGAAGCGCTGTCCTATCCGCAGGCCGCCGAGATGGTCACCGACGTGCTCGCAGAACGTGTGCGGCACATCGACCTGGAGACCGACGAACTGGCAGCGCGCCTCGCCGCGGCAGGCTACCCCGCCGACTTCTCGGCGGCACTGGCCGCACTCGACGCGCGGATCCGCGCGGGGGAGCAGGACTTCGTCACCACGACGGTGGCCGACGTCACCGGGCGGCCACCGACCAGCCTGCGCGAGTTCCTGTCCCGGGAACGACGGCGCCTCGGCTGGTCCCCGGGGGTCGGTTAGTCCGTCTGCACGTCAGCGTCGCCGGCCGGCGCGCGCGGCGAATGCGTCCAGGGCGGCAAGCACTTCGGGGGAACGCCACACTCGGTTGCGGGGCCCGTTGGTGGTCTCGATAAGGATTCCGGCCTCGGTGAGCGGGTTGAGGTAGCGGTGGGCGTTGGTGGACTCGATGCCCAACTCCTGTGCCAGTAGCGCGGCGTTCACGACCGGACGACGGGTCAACAAATCGGCGACCTTCCAGACCGCGGAGTCGGACCGTGCAGTGATCGCACCGTTCCAGGCCTCTCGGATATCGCGGAGCTCGGCGACCAGTTCTCGTCCGTTGGCGATAGCCAGAACGGTGGCCTCGGAGAAGCGTTCGACAATCGGTGCGGCATCGCCGTCGCGGTAGCTCGTCAACGCGGCGAAGTAGGCATCGGTGTCAGCCAGCAGGCCGGCGGAGACCGGCACCGTGAACTGTCGTGTGAGCCCTTTGTTGCGCAGCAGCGCTTGCACCAGAGCCCGGCCCGTGCGCCCGTTGCCGTCGGTAAAGGGGTGGATGGTCTCGAACTGGGCGTGCCCCACCGCAATCTGCGGCAGCGTGGGAACGTCGGTACGCCGCACGAACGCGAGCAGGTCGGCGATCGCGTCGGGGATGAGCTCATGGCGTGGGCCGACAAATGTCGCGCCGACCGGGGTGGAACCGCCGCCGATCCACACAGGCTCGATGCGGAACTCTCCTGGGGTGCGGCGTGGATCGTTGATCATCAACGCGCGGTGCATCGCCAGGATGGCATCAGCATCGACGACGTCAGACAGAGCGACAGCTGCCTGCATGGCAGCGGTATTGGCGACGATCGTCTCTGCGTTGCGCTTGGCCTTGACCCCGGGCAACTCGGCCTCGCCGATCGCTCGTGCTGATGCGGTCAGATTTTCGATCTGCGAACTGGCGGCGGATTCCGACCGCAGCAGTACGGCGGCAAACGGTGCGATCTCACCGCCGAGTTCGGCGTCGAACCGAGCGATCTCGCGGCTGGCCGCCTCCGCATCTGCCAACACTGACGACGGCAGGTCGAGAACCACGTCGGCGATGCCGGCAGGAACGGCCGGGTGATAGATGCCGTACCTGGGGTGTGCCCCGCCCGAGTGCCGTCCACCGTCCGGCTCCCATCGAACGTCCTCGTAGGCGATGGGCCGAAGTGAAGTCACCAGCCCAGGATAACTTCACTTAAATGGCTAAGTGAAGTTATGCGGCCGGGTTGACTTCAGATGGCGTCGTGCAGCCCGGCCGCCGCCGCCCGCAGCGCGTCGACGATGACGGCCTCGTTGGCCCGGAAGCGTTCGGTCGGCGCGGGCACCGAGACCGCGACGATGTGTCCTGTGGTCAGCCGCGCGGCGACGCTCGCCGCCGAGATGCCGACGGTGTGCTCGTCGCGGTCGTAGCCGATCCCGGTCCGGCGCACCTCCTGAATCTCGGCCAGCAGCTCTCCGGGCACCTCGTTGTCGTCGAGCAGTGCCAGCGCAGCCTTGCCGTTGGCGGTGTCGTGCAGCGGGAACCGGCCCCCGACCGCTGAGACCGCGCGCAGCCGGTGCGCCGATTCGACCTGGTCGATGAACCACATCTGCCTGCCGCGCAGCACCGACAGGTCGACCGTCTCCCCGGTCGCGCGGGCCACCTGCTCGATCACCGGGCGGAACCGCACTGCGAGGTTCGACCCGTCCGCGCTGGCGAGCCCCAGCAGCCGGTCCCCGGGCCGGTAACGGCCGGTGTCGTCCACCGCGGCGAACCCGATGTCGACCAGCGCCACCATCAACCGCCGGGCCGTCGATTTGGCCAGGCCGAGGTTGGCGCCGATGTCGACCAGCCGCAGTCGCCCCGGCGCGGTCGCGATCTCGTCGAGCGCTGCCGCGGCCCGGCGCAGAACCTGCAGGCCGTCTTCGCGATTTCCGCCGACGTCAACTTGTGCGTTCCGCTCCGTCGCAGCCACCCCGTCACTATATTGATCCGAAGTACGGACCGACAAGATCCGCTATCCGAATCTCATGGAGGGTGAGATGGATCTACCGCACCGGCATTTCTTCCGTGACGACCCCGGCTACGAACAGGCGCGTTCCCGCACCGTCTGGAACGCCCGTACCCCCGAGCGCTACCCCGATCTGGTCATTCAGGCCGCCGACGCCGACGACGTCGTCGCCACCGTGCAGTATGCGACCGCGCGCGACCTCAAGATCGGCATCCGCTCCGGCGGGCACAGCTGGGCGGGTAACCACATCCGCGACGGCGGCGTGCTCCTCGACGTCCATGATCTCAACCGGTGCGAGGTCGACGTCGAGGCCGGGACCGCCGTCGTCGGGCCCGGGATGGGCGGCAGCGTGCTGGCCGGGCTGCTGTGGGAGCAGGGGCTGTTCTTCCCGGCCGGGCACTGCAAGGGCGTGTGCATCGGCGGCTACCTGCTGCAGGGCGGCTACGGCTGGAACAGCCGGGTGCTGGGCCCTGCCTGTGAGAGCGTCCTCGGCCTCGACGTGGTCACCGCCGACGGCGAGCAACTCCACATCGACGCCGACAACCACGCCGACCTCTATTGGGCCGCAAGAGGTTCCGGCCCGGGATTCTTCGCCGCGGTGACGGCGTTCCACCTCAAGCTCTACAGGCGCCCACAGATCTGCGGCAGCAGCCTCTACGTCTATCCGATGGAAATCGCCGACGAGATCTACCCCTGGGCCCGGTCGATCAGCGCCGAGGTGGACCGCAAGGTGGAGCTGCAAATCGCGGCGTCGCGGTCGGTGCCCGGCATGGGCCTGCAGACCCCCGGAATCGTCTTCGCCTCACCGGTTTTCGCCGACACCGAACAGGACGCGATCAATGCACTCGCGCTGCTGGAGACCTGCCCGGTGCGGGACAAGGCGATCGCCGCGGTGCCGTACGCGCCGGCCGACTTGGAGACCTGGTACGCGGGCATCATGAGCAACTACCCCGACGGGCACCGCTACACCGCCGACAACATTTGGACCTCCGCGTCGGCCGACGAGCTGATGCCCGGTATCACCAAGACGCTGGAATCCATGCCGCCGCACCCGTCGCACTTCCTGTGGCTGAACTGGGGTCCGTCGCCGCAACGCCAGGACATGGCCTACAGCCTCGAAGACGAGATCTACCTCGCGTGCTACGGGGTGTGGGATGACCCGGCCGACGACGAAATCTACGGGGACTGGGCACGATCCAGCATGGCGGCGATGGAGCACCTGCAGAGCGGGATCCAGCTCGCCGACGAGAACCTCGGTCGTCGCCCCGCCCCGTTCGCCAGCGCCGAGGCGATGGCCAAGCTCGACCGTGTCCGCGCCGCATACGACCCGAATGGCCGCTTCCACAGCTGGATGGGACGGGTGTGATGGCCGCGCGTACCTACCTCGGATACCGCGGCGACGACGCGAGAACCCCGTGGGGTGAGTTCTTCGAACCACAGATGGCGACGCTGCCGGGGCACGTCGTCGACGCGCTGCACCACGGCCCGCAGGCCGACCAGGTGCTACTCGGATTCGACAGTGCCGCTGAGCTTCTCGACGACGGCTACCAGCAGACCGAGACCGGGTACGGGCGGCTGCCCAACGGCGCATTCCAGGTGTCGGTGCGCACCGATATGCCGGGCGTGACCCCGCA
Source organism: Mycolicibacterium parafortuitum (assembly GCF_002086815.1). Classification (GTDB taxonomy): domain Bacteria; phylum Actinomycetota; class Actinomycetes; order Mycobacteriales; family Mycobacteriaceae; genus Mycobacterium; species Mycobacterium parafortuitum. The sequence continues at coordinate 51,030 of NZ_MVID01000014.1, read as the reverse complement.
CATGTGGGACTGGTGGTTCGGTTGGCACGGCAGCGACACCCGCCGCTACAAGCTGTGGCACCCCCGCGCACACGCGTCGGCGCGCTGGTCCGACGGCGGCGGCGACGGGCACTACGCCGGCCGGACCTCACTGATCGAGGAGTACCTCGGCTCGGCGTACGTGAAGGCGGCGATCCGGTTCGTCAGGCCCGACACGCTGGGGCTGCCGAGCGACCGGCTCGGTGAGTCGGTGGCGGTGTGCGCGCGGATCGGCTCCTCGGAGACACCGGTGGACATCGGCTGGTTCGTCCACCAGATCCGCCCGACGCCCGACGGGGCCGAGATGCGGTCGCGCTTCTGGATCGGGGGTCCGTATGTCGGGGTGCGACACGGAAACCTGTTCGCCAACAGCATGGTTCGACCCGTCGCAGCGCGGCAGCTGCCCGACCCGCGGGATCTACTGGTGCACTGCGCGCAGGAGATGAACCACCTGGCGGCGTTCCTGCCCGACCTGCACGCGCGTTTCGGGTAGCTCACCTGCGGGGTATATGCACCGCCATGTGGACGGTGGACAGGACCCTGCAAGCCCCCGCGGACACCGTGTGGCAGATCCTGACGGATCTGGAGGCGTGGCCACGCTGGGGACTGACCGTCAACAAGGCCGAACTCGACGGTGCCGCTTTCGAGTTGGGTGCCACCGGCCGGGTCTGGACGCCGCTGGGGGTCCCGCTGCCGTTCATGATCTCCGAGCTCGACCAGGGCCGGACGTGGGCGTGGAACGTCGCCGGGGTGCCCGCGACCCGGCACGGGGTGGAGCCACTCGACGACGGTTCCCGGGTCTGGATGAGCGCCCCGGTATGGGCGCCGGCCTACCTGCCGGTGCTGTCGCTCGCACTGCACCGCATCGACGAGATGTCGGTCCAGTTTCGAACGGGCTGAACGCGGCAACTACACGGCATGGCCATCACCGAAAACCGCGAGATCGTGATCGAGGCGACGCCCGACGAGATCCTCGCCGTGCTCTACGATCTGGAATCCCTGACCGAATGGTCGTCGGCGCATCAAGAGGTCGAGATCCTGGAGCGTGACGACGAGGGCCGGCCGAAAAGGTCACGGCAGGTCGTCAAGATCGTCGGCGTCAGCGACGACCAGATCCTCGACTACCACGTGTACGACGACGGGGTGGGGTGGACGCTGGTGAGCTCCGACCAGCAGCGCGCGCAGGAGGCGAGGTACACGCTGACGCCCGAGGGCGACCACACCCGGGTGTCGCTCGAGCTGATGGTCGACCTGAAGGCCCCGCTACCCGGCTTTCTGATCAAGAAGGGCGCCAAGGGTCTGATGGACACCGCGACCAAGGGTCTGCGCAAGCGGGTGCTGGAGGTCAAGGGCTGACCGCAAGCCCGGACGCGTAGCTCTCCTTGACTACGTCGAGGTGGCTCCAACTGTCGAGCGTGCGCACCCCGGGCAGCGCCCGCACCGTGTCGAGGACTTCGACCAGCTGCGCCGACGAGAACGCCCGCACCGTCGCCAGCACGTCGAAACGGCCGAGGGTGCGCGCGACGAAGATGACGGCAGGCATCGCCGTCAGCGCCGCGACCACGTCGTCGTGAGCACCCGCCAGCCGCAACCCGAACCCCATCGCGCTCTGCCGGTCCTGACCCGAATGCCGCACCACCGCGCCGATGCGCACCACATGCTCCTCGAGGAGCCGCACCACCCTCCGGCGGGCACCGGCGGCGGACAGCCCGACGCGTTCGGCGAGTTCCACATAGGAGGCCCGGCCGTCCTGCTGGAGGGCGGCGAGCAGCGCGCGGTCGGTGTCGTCGATGTCGGTGCGGACGTCACCGACGGGCCCGATCACGTCGCGCATGACCTCCACATAGGTCAGGGTGTCGATTCCGGAGACCCCGGGCAGCGCCCGCACTTCGGACACCGCGCGATCGACATCGCGGGCGGTCGTCGAACGCAGCTCCGCGACCAGCCCCTGCGGTCCGCTGGTCAGGGACAGGAAAGGCACGTCATCGCGGCGTGCGAGCTCGGTCGCGACGGGCCGGGCGGGCCCGTCCACGGCGACGCTGACATGGGCGGCGACCGGACGACCCAGGACTGCCGGGTGTACGGCGCCGCGGATGACCACCTGGCCGCTGGCGATCAGTCGTTGAATCCGGGCCGCCGCGGCCGATCGGGAGAGCCCGACGCGATCGGCGATCTCGCGGTGGGTGAGCCTGCCGTCGACCTCGAGCAGCTCCACGATGGCCTCATCGAGCTCGTCCACACAGTCTCCTGGGAAATCGGGCCTAGATTTTTCAGCCGGAGCGACTCGTCGAATCGACAGTCTCAACGCGGCTATTTATCACATTATGAACAGTATGTCCATCGGAATGGGACATATCGTGATTGGAAACATCGCAGTAACGAACGAATCGATTGCGTAGCCCCGCACTGCGGTCTTACGGTGATGCGCACCACACCTTGAGCCGCTGGAGGACGCCATGGGCGCCGCGACCCCACCGAAGGTCACCCAGATCGAGACGCACGGAGTCGAGCCGATCCGGGACGCCGAACGCACCGCCGGGCCGCTCGATCTCTTCCGGCTGACGTTCGGCGGCGCCAACACGATCGCGACGGTGGTGCTGGGCAGCTTCCCGATCATCTTCGGGCTGTCGTTCCGTGACGCGCTGATCGCCACTTTGCTCGGTGTCGTCCTCGGCGCGGCGATCCTGGCGCCGATGGCACTGTTCGGCCCGCGCAACGGCACCAACAACGCGGTGTCCTCGTCAGCGCACCTCGGGGTGCACGGCCGCGTCGTCGGGTCCTTCCTGTCGCTGCTGACCGCCGTCGCATTCTTCTCGATCTCGGTGTGGACGTCCGGCGATGTGCTTGTCGGCGGAGCCAACCGCGCGGTCGGGCTCCCCGCCGGGGATGTCGCGGTGGGCATCGCATACGGGATCTTCGCCCTGCTGGTCCTGGTGGTCTGCATCTACGGCTTCCGATTCATGTTGCTGGTCGACAAGATTGCCGTCGTCGCGGCTACCGTGCTGTTCCTGCTCGGCATCTTCGCGTTCGGAGGTACCTTCGATCCCGGGTACGCCGGCATCTTCGGCCCGGGCGCCGACGCCGAGACCAACGCGCTGTACTGGCCGTCGTTCGTCGGGGCGATGCTGATCGTGATGTCCAATCCGGTGAGTTTCGGTGCCTTCCTGGGGGATTGGGCGCGCTACATTCCGCGCGAGACAGCACCGTGGAAGCCGATGGCTGCGGCGTTCTGTGCGCAACTCGCGACTCTGGTGCCGTTCCTGTTCGGTTTGGTGACCGCCGCCGTGGTGGCGACCAACGCGCCGCAGTTCGTCGACGAGGGCAACTACATCGGCGGCCTGCTCGCGGTCTCGCCGGGGTGGTACTTCGTGCCGGTGTGCCTGATCGGGTTGATCGGCGGTATGTCGACCGGCACCACCGCGCTGTACGGGACGGGACTCGACTTCTCCAGTGTGTTCCCGCGATTCAGCCGCGTGCAGGCAACCGTCTTCATCGGTGCGCTGGCGATCGTGTTCATCTTCATCGGGCGCTTCGCGTTCAACGTGGTGCAGAGCATCTCGACGTTCGCCGTGCTGATCGTCACGTGTACGGCCCCGTGGATGGTGGTGATGATGGTCGGCTGGCTGGTGCGCCGCGGCTGGTACGACTCGGACTCGTTGCAGGTCTTCAACCGCAGGCAGCGCGGTGGACGGTACTGGTTCGCCCACGGCTGGAACTTCCGCGGTTTGGCCGCCTGGCTGGTGGCGGCGGCGTTGTCGTTGTGCTTCGTCAACTTGCCCGGCCAATTCGTCGGCCCCCTGGGCAATCTCGCCGACGGCATCGATCTGTCGATCCCGGTCGGCCTCGGCGTGGCGGCGGTGTTGTACCCGGTGCTGCTGTTCGCCTTCCCCGAGGCGCGGGACGCGTACGGACCCGACGGCTCTCGTGTCGTTCCGACCGGACCTGCCGCGGGTATCCCGATCACGTCGGTCGACGGCGATCTGACGAGAACAGAGGAAGTGAGTGCATGAGCCAGCCCATCGGACCGGTGGATGCGTCGAAGACGCCGCGATTCGCGGGACCGGCCACGTTCGCCCGGCTGCCGCGTCTCGATCAGGTGCCGCGCGCCGACGTCGCGGTGGTCGGCGTGCCGTTCGACTCCGGGGTGTCCTACCGGCCCGGGGCACGCTTCGGGCCGACCCACGTGCGGGAGTCCTCCCGCCTGCTGCGACCGTACAACCCGGCACTCGACGTGTCGCCATTCGAGATCGCGCAGGTCGTCGACGCCGGCGATATCGCGGTGAACCCGTTCAACATCCACGAGGCCATCGAAACCCTTGAGGCCGCGGCGATCGACCTGACCCGCGACGGCACGTCGCTGGTCACCATCGGCGGCGACCACACCATCGCGCTTCCGCTGCTGCGTGCCGCGCACGCCAAGCACGGGCCCGTCGCACTGGTGCACTTCGATGCGCACCTGGACACCTGGGACACCTACTTCGGTGCCGAGTACACCCACGGCACCCCGTTTCGCCGCGCCGTCGAGGAGGGCCTCCTCGACACCGAGGCGCTGTCGCACGTCGGCACGCGGGGACCGCTGTACGGCAAGAAGGACCTCGAAGACGATCGCCGTTTCGGTTTCGGCATCGTCACCTCCTCGGATGTCTACTACCAGGGCGTGCGGGAGATCGTCGACAAGCTGCGGGACCGGCTCGGCGACCGCCCGGTGTACGTGTCGATCGACATCGACGTGCTCGACCCGGCGCACGCGCCCGGCACCGGCACCCCCGAGGCCGGCGGCATGACCAGCCGCGAACTACTGGAGATCGTGCGCGGCTTCCGCGGGTTGAACCTGATCGGCGCCGACGTCGTCGAGGTGTCACCGGCCTATGACCACGCCGAGATCACCGGTGTTGCGGCCTCGCACGTCGCGTACGACCTGGTGTCGCTGCTGGCGCTGAAGCACGAGGATGCGCGCGGGGAAGCCACGGTATGACCCGCAATGGGGGCGACGTCGTCGTCGAAATGCTTGGGCTGCTGAGCGTTTCGCATGTCTTCGGCATCCCCGGGCAGAACGCGCTGGCGCTGTTCGACGCGATCCGGCGCAGCGAGCTGACGTTCGTCAGCTCGCGGGTGGAGAACAACTCGGCGTTCGGCGCCGACGGGTACGCCCGGGCCACCGGTGAGGTCGGGGTGCTGTTCCTGTCGACCGGGCCCGGCGCGCTGACTGCGCTGGGGGCGCTGCAGGAGGCGTACGCGACCGGGGTGCCGCTGCTGGTGATCGCCAGTCAGGTGCCCCGCGCCGGCATGGGCTTGCGCCGCGGCATGCTGCACCAACTCGACGATCAGCCGCGCAGCGCCCGTAATGTCACGAAAAGTACTGCGGTGGCACGGAACTCCGGTGAGATTCCGTCACTGCTGGCCGACGCGTGGTCGCTGGCGCAGTCCGCACCGGCGGGACCGGTGTGGGTGGAGATCCCGCAGGACGTGCTGGAGGAGCCGACCTCGGTGCCGCCGGTGACCTCGGTGGTCACCTCGGTGGCACAGCGCGCGCCGCGGACCGAGTTGATCGACGCGGCGGCCGCGCTTCTCGACGGTGCGCGACGGCCGGTGATCCTGGCCGGCGGGGGAGTGCGGCGGTCCGCAGGTGGGCGCGAGGCGTTGATGCGGCTGGCGGAACTGCTGGATGCGCCGGTGGTTTCGACGGTCGGGGGCAAGGGGGGCCTCGCGTTCTCCCATCCGCTGTCGGCGGCGTCGTGGATCGAGGACCGCCACACCACCGACCTGCTCTCCGACGCCGATGTGCTGCTGGCCGTCGGTACCGCGATGGGTGAGGTCACGTCGAACTACTTCACGTTCGCGCCGAAGGGCCGGGTGATCCACGTCGACGCCGAACATCGGGTGCTGGAGGCCAACCATCCGGCGCTGGCGATCCACGCCGACGCCGCACTCGCTCTGACCGCGTTGGCGGACAAGGTCACCGGGCGGCCCGGCGACGGAGCCCAGACGGCGACCGGGCTGCGCCGGGCGGTCGAGACACGGCTCGCCGGACAAGACCTCGGGGCCGAACTGGCGTTGATGGCCGATCTGCGCGCCGCGGTTCCCGCTGCGGCACAGACCTTCTGGGATATGACGATCGCCGGGTACTGGGCCTGGTCGGCGTGGGACCCGCAGGACGGGCAGTTCCACTCGGCCCAAGGCGCGGGCGGACTCGGTTTCGCGTTCCCGGCGGCGCTGGCCGCGGCCATCGGCGCCGGTGAGCGGACCCTGGCGGTGACCGGGGACGGCGGCGCGATGTACTCGATCGCCGAGTTGGCCACCGCCCGCCAGCACGATGCGGACGTCACGTGGTTGATCGTCGACGACGGCGGCTACGGAATCCTGCGCGAGTACATGACCGCGACGTTCGGCGAGGCCACTGCCACCGAACTGACCAGGCCCGATTTTGCCGCTCTGGCAGCGAGTTTCGGCGTCCCCGCGCAGCGGGTGACGCTTGAGGGAGTCGGTGAAGCAATCGCCGGCACGTTCACGACCCGCGGCCCTGCCGTGGTCGTCCTGCCCGCAGTGCTGCGGATGTTTGCACCCACCTGAGACAGGAGGCCCAGCCATGGGCAAGCCGCTCGACATCGTCATCATCGTCGTCTATCTGGCCGCCATGCTGGCGTTCGGATTCTGGGGCAAGACCAGAACCAAGGACTCCGCCGACTTCCTGGTCGCCGGGCGGCGGCTCGGACCGACGCTCTACACCGGCACCATGGCGGCCGTCGTCCTCGGCGGCGCGTCCACCGTCGGCGGCGTCGGCCTCGGTTACCAGTACGGCCTGTCCGGGATGTGGCTGGTGGTCGCGATCGCGGTCGGGCTGCTCGCGCTGAGCCTGTTCTTCGCCGGCCGGATTCAGCGGCTGCGGGTGTACACGGTCGCGCAGATGCTGCGGCTGCGTTACGGCGTCGATGCGACATCGGCGTCCGGGCTCGTGATGGTCGCCTACACCTTGATGTTGTCGGTGACCTCGACGATCGCGTACGCCACGGTGTTCAACGTGCTGTTCGGCACCAACCGGACGGTGTCGGTGATCATCGGCGGCGTGATCGTGATGCTGTACTCGTCGATCGGGGGCATGTGGTCGATCACGCTGACCGACATGGTGCAGTTCCTGCTCAAGACGATCGGCATCTTCGCCCTGATGCTGCCGTTCACGCTGTCGAAAGCCGGTGGCTTCGAGGGAATCCGGGAACGCGCCGGCGACGCCGTATTCGACCTCGGCGCGATCGGGATGCCGACGATCATCACGTTCTTCGTCGTGTACAGCTTCGGCATGTTGATCGGCCAGGACATCTGGCAGCGGGTGTTCACCGCGCGCTCGCCGGGGGTGGCGAAATGGGGTGGCACCGCCGCGGCGGTGTACTGCCTCTTCTACGGAGTGGCCGGTGCGGTGATCGGGATGGCGGCGTCGACGTTCCTGCCCGACGTCGAGGCGAAAGATGATGTGTACGCCCAGATCGCGGAAAGCATCCTGCCGGTCGGCGTCAGCGGCCTGGTTCTCGCGGCGGCGGTCGCGGCGATGATGTCCACCGCCTCCGGTGCGTTGATCGCGACCGCTACGGTCGCGCGCACCGATGTGAAACCGTTGCTGCTCAGGCTGATCGGCCGTCCGGCCGTAGATGAGGACGCCGAACGGGACGTGCATTCGGACCGGATGTACGTCGTGGTGCTGGGCATCGCCGTGATCGTGATCGCGGCGCTGCTGAACGACGTGGTGGCGGCGCTGACCATCGCCTACGACATCCTTGTCGGCGGGTTGCTGGTCGCGATCCTCGGCGGGTTCGTGTGGAAGCGGGCCACCGGCATCGCCGCGCTGTGGTCGATGGGCGTCGGCACCGTGGTCACCCTCGGCACGATGTTCGTCGTCGGCGACGTTCTCGCCAACGAGCCGATCTATTACGGGCTGGCCGCCAGCCTGATCGTGTACGTGGTGGTCAGCCTGGTGACGCCGCGGACCGCGCCGGAGGTGCTTCAGGTGTGGGACGACCGGCTCGCCGGCCGCGACGACCGAGTGGAAGATGTCCTCGACGTGAAGGGTTCAGCGGTGTGAGCTGCGCCGGCTGTCTCGCCGGTCCGGTTCAGGGGCACAGCTCGAAGTGGTACCCCGGCTCAGATGGTGCGACGAGGTCGCGGTCGCGCAGAACTGTCGAGCGCACGTGGTCGGGGCCCGCGCACATCCGGATGAATGGCTGGGGGAGGTTGTCGGTGTACTCGATCGCCACCACGTGATTGCCGTAGACACCGGTATAGCTGGAGCATTCGTCGTAGGCGGCGCACTCTTCGGCGACGGCGAAGTCGAATCCGGCCGCACGCAGTGCAGGCGCGTCCTCGGCGGCGTTCTTCTGCGCCGTGGCGAGGCCGACACTGTGGGCGAACGACGTCAGGTCGCGCGCCAGCGCCACCGCATCCGCGCGCCGCAGGACGTCCACCCGCGTGTAGCTGTCGATGTTGTCGAATTCGACGGCGTTGTAGCCCTTTTCGGCGCAGCCGCGGATCCATCCGTTGACCACGCCGCGGATCGCGTCGCGCTGTTCAGGCGTGCGCGTGTCCAGGAGCACCTCCTCGGGCCAGTCCGGGTCGCGTGTAAGTGACCCGTCGGCGTTCCGCAGCAGGACTTCCGGCGGCCAGAACCCGATCTCCCCGGGCTGGGTCTGGAAGGCGTTGACGTAGCAGATCGCGTAGGTGCCCTCGGGTGGTGCCGCTGTGCGGTCCCGCGCCACGATCGTGACCTGCGGACTCGGCGGATACGCGGCGCCCAGTTGATAGTCCGGTGCGCCACCGACCGGAGGCAGAGCGATTGGCGAGGCAACGGCCGGGGCGCATGCGGCGGCCATGGCGGCTGAGAGCACAACCACGATCGCCATCACGAAACGGTGAGCGGTGGGCATCATCTCGACCATGAGGACTCCTCGGCGACCCGGGTTCCGGGGATCGTCAGACCGTGAATCCGCCGTCGATGTTGAGGTGGGCCCCGGTGATGTAGCCGGACTCCGGCCCGGCCAGGAAGGCGACCAGCGCCGCGACATCACCGGTGCTGCCGTAGCGGCCCTGGGCGGTGACCTGCTTGAGGCTCTCGGCGAAGTCACCCTGAGCGGGATTCGCATCGGTGTCGATGGGGCCGGGCTGGACGTTGTTCACGGTGATGCCGCGCGGGCCGAGATCACGTGCCAGGCCCCGGGTGAACGAAGCCACCGCGCCCTTGGTCATGCCGTATACCGCCAGACCGGGGCCGGGGATCCGGTCGGCGTTGATGCTGCCGATGTTGATGATCCGCGCGTCCTTGCCCAGGTGTTTGATCGCCCCGCGGGTGGTCCAGTACATACCGCCGATGTTGATCGCGACCAGGCGTTCGAACTCCTCGTCGGGGAACTCGTCGAACGGCGCGAAGTAGCCGACGCCGGCGTTGTTGACCACCACGTCGAGGCCCCCGAGTTCGGCGACCGCCTGCTCGACGGCGGCGAGGTTCTGCTCGCGATCGGCCGCGTCCGCCTGGATGGCGACCACCTTGGCGCCGGTCGCGGTCAGTTCCTCGACCAGCGCGTCGGCGGCCGTCGGCGATGCCGAGTACGTGAACGCCACGGCGGCACCGTCGGCGGCCAGCCGCCGCACGATCCCCGCGCCGATCCCTCGCGAACCTCCGGTGACCAGTGCCCGCCGTCCCGCCAGTGGTGTCGTGCTCATGTGCCGCTCCTCCAGTAATTACGAACCGTGTTGTTACTAAGTACGCTGGGGTCAAGCACCCGGAGCCGGTCAGACATTCCTGATATGACCGGCATCACAGAAGGGCGGTTGGGTATGACGGTAGGCCGTCCCCGGGAGTTCGACCCCGAAACCGTCGAGGACGCGGCAATGAAGTTGTTCTGGCAACGCGGGTTCGACGGGGTCTCGATCTCCGATGTGAGCGCCGCGACCGGGGTGAACCGCCGCGGCATCTACGCCGAGTTCGGGTCGAAGAACGAACTGTTCCGCCGCAGCCTGCGGCGCTACCTCGCCGGCCCGAGCGCCTACACGGTCGAGGCGATGACCCGCTCGACCGCTCGCGAGGTCGCCGAGGCGATGGTGCACGGGGCGGCCGACACCGTCAGCGGCGACATCCACGGCTGCCTGACCGTCGGCGACGGACCGGGCCTCGCCGAGTTCCGCGACGAGACGGTGCACCGGCTCGCGGAGCGCTTCGACAGGGCGGTTGCCGCCGGCGAGCTCCCTGATGTCGACACCTCGGTGCTGGCGCGCTGGATCGCCGCCGTATGTCAGGGGATCGCGATCCAGGCCCGAAGCGGGGCGGACCGCGCCGCGCTGCACGCCGTCGCCGATACGGCACTGAGGGGCTGGCCGCGAACGACCGGCTGATGCCGCGCCCAGCACGGCCCGGCGGTCAGCCGAAGGCGATCACACCGCGGATGTTGTTGCCGGCACGCAGATCTCGCATCGCCTCGTTGATATCGTCCAGTTTGTACTTCTGGGTGACGAGCTCGTCGAGTTTGATGGTGCCCGCCTCGTACATCGAGAGCAGTTTCGGCATCGCGTCGCGGGGATTCATCTCGCCGTAGAGCACCCCTTTGAGGGTCTTGCAGGAGCTGACCATGTCGGGCAGGCTCAGCGGGACCGTGAGATCGCTGATCTTCGCCATTCCGGTCAGCACGCAGGTCCCGCCCTTGCGTAACAGCAGCATCGCCATCAGGATCAGATCGGCAGGAACCACGCCCGGTGTGAGCACCACCCGGTCGGCCATCACGCCCCAGGTGATCTCCTTGACCAACTCCAGTGCCGCTCCGGCATCGGCGGCGGTGTGGGTCGCCCCGAAGTTCGGCGCGATCTGGCGCTTGAACTCGTTGGGATCGACGGCCACGATGTGCTTGGCGCCGGCGGCCTTCGCGCCCTGGACGGCGTTCATGCCGATTCCGCCGACACCGATGACGACCACGGTGTCACCGGCCTCGGTGCCCGCGGCCACCGAGCCCGAGCCGAAACCCGTTGTGACGCCGCAGGAGACCAGCGACGCCGCCTCCAGCGGGATCCACTCATTGATCTTGACCAGCGACCGTTCCGATGCGACGACGTACTCGCTGAAGGTGCCGACCTGCATCATCGCCATCAGGTCCTCGCCGTCCACGTGACGGCGGCAGGTGTGGTCGGTGGTCATGGACTTGCTGTAGAGGTCGGCGCCCACATCGCAGAGGTAGGTGTGTCCGGTCGCGCACCAGCGGCAGCTACCGCAGGCCGGGAGAAACGAAATGGCTACGTGGTCACCGGGTTTGAGGGTGTGAACCTCCGGGCCGACCTCCTCGACGATGCCCGCACCCTCGTGGCCACCGAGCATCGGGAACCATTCGGGTACCGGCACGCCGGCTGCCCGCATCATCTCTTCCATCTCCGCGCTGGGGACGCTGTCACCGGTGTAGAAGTGCTCGTCTGAGTGGCAGATCCCGGCGTAGGCCATCTTGACGAGCACCTCACCCGCATGGGGCGGATCGAGCTCGACGTCGGTGACCTCCCAGTCGACCCCGACTCCGCGCAGTACGGCAGCTCTGGTCTTCATCTACGACTCCTTCGGCCAGCCGACAGTCTTTGTCTCGGTGAAGATCTCGAGACCCTCGATGCCACACTGCCGGCCGATTCCGGACTGCTTGTAACCGCCGAACGGAGCGTCGGCGCCGTACCAGATGCCACCGTTGATACCGAGGGTCCCGGTGCGGATCCGGCTTGCGACGGACTTGGCCCGGTCGAGGTCGTTGGCGAACACCACGCCGGACAGCCCGTAGATGGAGTCGTTGGCGATGCGCACCGCGTCGTCGTCGTCATCGAAACCGATGACGGACAACACCGGACCGAAGATCTCCTCCTGGGCGATGGTCATGCGGTTGTCCACGTCGGCGAAGATCGTCGGCTCGACAAAGAAGCCCTTCGGCAGGTGACTGGGGATGTTGCCGCCGAGGACCAGTCGAGCGCCTTCCTGCTTGCCCTTCTCGATGTAGCCCATCACGCGGTCCTGCTGGCGTCTGGACACCTGTGGACCCTGCAGCACCGACGGGTCGGTGGGATCGCCGTACTTGTTCTTCTCCATCGCGACCTTGACGATCTCGACGGCTTCGTCGTAGCGGGAGTTCGGCACCAGCAGGCGGGTCGGCATCGCGCATCCCTGCCCGGCGTGCATCGAGATGAACGCGCTCCCGCCGATCGACGCGCTGAGGTCTCCGTCGTCGTCGAGCACCAGGTACACCGACTTGCCGCCGAGTTCCAGGAACGTCGGCTTCACCGTGTCGGCGGCGGCTTTCATGATGCGCCTGCCGGTCGCGGTCGAACCGGTGAACGCGACCATGTCGACCAGTGGTGAGGTCGACAGCACCTCGCCGACGAGATGGTCGGAGGAGGTGACGATGTTGATCACCCCCGGGGGGATGTCGGTCTGCTCGGCGATGATCCGGCCGATGCGGGTGGCGTTCCAGGGCGTATCGGGTGCGGGCTTGAGCACCATCGTGTTGCCCATGGCCAGGATCGGCCCGATCTTGTTCAGGATGATCTCGAACGGGAAGTTCCACGGGGTGACGACACCGACCACCCCGATGGGTTCCTTCCACACCTCGCGGGCGGCGAGAGTGCCCATGCCGAACGCGTCTTTGTCGGGAAGGGGCCGGCTCCAGGAGAATTCGCTGATCATGTCGGCCGGCCAGGTGAGCGCTTCCTTGAGCGGCACGTCGAGCTGAGGTCCGAAGGTGCTCAGCAGCGGGCAGCCGGCTTCGGCGATCAGCTCGCTGCGGATCTCCTCCCGCTCGGCCTCCAGCGCGGCCTGCAGTTGGCGCAGGCCGGCGGCCCTGGCCTCGCCGTCGCGCGACCAGTCGGTGTTATCGAACGCATGCCGGGCGGCGGCCACGGCACGTTCCATGTCGGCGCGGGTGCCGTCGGCGGTGCCGCCGAGCACCTCTTCGGTCGCCGGGTTGATGTTGTCGAACTGGCGGCCTGTCTCGGCGTCGACGAGCTTGCCGTCGATGAGCATGCGCGGTTCGCGTGTCACCGGGATTCCTTCACCACTGTCGAAGTTCGGCCACCGCGCCCGACGGTCGGGGGGCGAGGGTCAGGTACGGGATGAAACTGCTGTTGCCACAGACCAGTACGGAGCGCACCACGTCGACGAGGTGGTCGGCGTCGACCAGGCCGCCCTGCATGTACCCGTTGTCCATCCAGAACCGGATGGCGTTCTCCAAGGCCCGGGGATCCCACGACTTGTTGAACTCCGTCTGGGAGTCGCCCGGCCCGCCGAAGCAGTCGCCGACCGCCAGCCGGGTGAAGCCGATGTTGGGATGTTCGACGCGCCATGCCTCGACGAGCTTGTCCAGGGCGGCCTTGGACACCGCGTACGCCCCGAGAAAGGGCCATGGCGGGGTGTAGGAGGCGCTCAATGACGAGAGGTAGACAGCCGACCCGGCAGACGCGGCGAGATGGGGCGCGGCCGCCGCGGTGATGAGCGAGGCGCCGGTGACGTTGGTGGCGAACAGGTTTCCCCACTGCTCGGCCGTCATCTCGGTGAGCGGCGCGAGCGCACCCATCCCGGTGGCGTAGACGATCGCGTCGAGGCCGCCGAAGTCCTCGACGATCTCGGCCACGGCGCGTTTGCAGGCGTCGGCGTCGGTGACGTCGCATGCGACGGCCTTCGCTCCGTTGCCGGCCTCGGCCGCGGCGTCGGCGAGGCGGTCACGCCGTCGCGCGAGGAAAGCCACCCGGAAGCCGGTTTTCGCCAGCCCCATCCCGATGCACCGGCCCAGGCCCGCGGACGCTCCGACCACGGCGACTCGCTGGGCGGGTGCATCCGGCATCAGGTACTCCTCGGGAAGACGGCGAAGTTACATTATCAGTTCAGTAGAAGAACAATAGTCAGAAAACGTAAATCGACGTTTACGCCCGGGTAGGCGTATCCGGTCGAACCGGAAACCTTCACCGCCTTAGTGCCTTTCGCGGTTCGGTGGCGACGCTGAGCAGCATCCGGTCGAGCACGCGTGCGGCCCGGGCCCGGGCCCGGACGGGGCTCTTGGCATGGGCGACCAGAATCGCGCCCTCTTCGAGAGATGCGACGAGCATGTGGGTCAGTTCCGTCACGGGGAGGTCGTCGATGATGCCTTCGGCGATCGCACTGCGGACCATCTCGTTGATCAGCGCGATGCTGTTGCCCTCCTGGATCGCACGCAACGTCTGCCAGCCCAGCACGACCGGACCGTCCACCAGCATGATGCGCTGAACCTCGGGCTCGGTTGCCGACTCGAGGAAGCCGTGCAGTCCGGCGGAGAGCCGTTCCCACGGGTCGGCACCCGGCGGCGGTGAGGCCAGGGAGCGCAGGGTGAGGTCGCGTTCGACCTCCTCGAACACCGCGCGGAAGAGCTCCGATTTGTCTTTGAAGTGGTGATAGAACGCGCCCCGGGTACCGACACCCGACGCGGTGACCAGGTCGCCGATGCTGGTGTTGAAGTAGCCCTTTCGCACGAACAGGTCACGACCTGCGGCGACGAGGTCGCGGCGGGTCTGTTCACCCTGTGCCCGCCGTTCGGAGTCGGTGCCGCCGCGCTTGGCCATAGCCGTCATCCTAACAACATTCATGTTGTAGGTTGCGGCTATGGCGGACAACGGCGAGCGCGCATACGGGTCGGTGGCACCATTGAAAGTCGGTCTGCTCAACGACTATCCGACCAGGGCGGACGCCGATGACGACACGCTCGACACACTTCGGCTGGTGTTCGACGAAGCGGTCGCCGCAGGCGTGGTGGACCGGCCGATCGAACTGGTCGAGCGTCACGTGATCGGCCTCCCCAACGGCACGTACCACGCCGTCGAAAAGGGCTTCGACGAGTTGGTCGCCCACGGTTGCCTGGTGATCTTCGGCCCGTACGTGTCGGACAACGCGGTGCCGCTCGCCGCGCACGCCGCCAGGGTGGCCAAGGTTCCGAACATCATCCTGTCCGGGTCGGAGGGCGCGCTCACCGAGTGGACGTTCGCCCTCAACAACGGCTCGATGCCCGAGGAGCCGGTGATGCTCGCCGCGGTGCTGCTCGGCGACAGGAGATCGCGGATCGCCATCGCCTACGAGGCGTCGCTGATCGGACGGGAATACCTCGCCTACGCCGAGAAGGCCTACTCGGCAGCGGGTTTGAAGGTCGTTGCCACGGTGCCGATTCCCCAGGTCGAAGCCGACAAGGCCGGGGCGGTGGCGGAGCTCGCAGCCGCCGAACCCGACGCGCTGGTGCATGTCGGCTTCGGCCACGGCCTGTGGGGCTTCTCCGACGCGCTGCTGGCCGCCGGGTGGGACCCGCCGCGATACACCACCACCGCCTTCGAGATGGCCCACATCAGCGCGGAGTGGATGCGGCAGCTGCGCGGCTGGATCGGCCTGGACAGTTACGACGAACGCAACCAGGTCGGGCAGGCGTTCCTGGACCGGTTCGAGGAACGTTACGGCCGCAGACCGGCGCACTCGATGCCCGGCCTCTGTCGCGACGTGGCCACCGTGATCGTACGGGCGCTCGGGGCGGCGCGACCGCTGACCGGCGAGGGTGTCAGGGACGGCATCGAGCAGGTGAAGCTGGTCCCGGCCGCGAGCGGAGCCCCGGGCACGTTCCTGCGGTTCGGGCGCCACATCCGCCAGGGCTGGTTGAGCTCGGACTATCTGGTCGCGCGGCGGGTGCTGCCCGACGGCAGCGGGCACGTCTTCCATGCGGCGCCGAGCGAGAACATCTCACTGGCGGTCGGCGCCGGCTAGCCGGATCGCCCCGAACACGGGCGCGGTGACGATTCCGGGCGGCTGAGCCCGCACGTACGGGATGGCGCGCACGGCTCCCATCGCGATCATCAGGTGGCCCGGCTGGGCGTGCGCTCCGGTGGGCGCCTGACCGTCCCATCCGACGTCGAGAGCGAGTTCGAAGCTCGGCATACCCTTGATCACGGCGCGGATCAGCGGAGCCTTCTGCCCGGGCGCCAGCGGCACCAGGCCCCATTGGGGTAGATCGCGGGTCAGTACCCACTCCTCGTGGATCGCGAGCAGTTCCCGACCCGACCAGTGCCCGACCCACGAGAACCGTTGTCCGACGACGGTTCCCGCCTCGATCGTGCCTGCGAGCACTTCGAGGTCGTACGGCAGCGTGGTCGCGTCGACCGATATCTCGATGTGCGAGAGTGTGATGCCGAGGACATCGGCAGTGGCGTTGAGCGCCTGGCGGTACGCCATGTCGAGCTTCTGGATGATCGGGGAGTCGACACTGACGTCCTCGGGTGGACGCCCCATCCCCATCAGGTCGACCAGCATCGGACGGCTGTCGACCGCCGACACATCGGTGGCCTCGTAGAGGTCGATCCGGTCGATGGTCTTGCTCAACCCGGTCACTGTCGCGACCAGGCGCTCGAACATGAATCCGGGATTCTCTCCGGCGGCGTGGAAACGGGACCCCCCGGTGCGGCAGGCCTGCTCGAAGGCCTGCGCGGTCTCGGCGCCGTAGGTGGGCAGGTGGTTGTACGAGGTGGTGGTGATGACGTCGGTCCCCGAGGCCAGCAGCCGGCAGATGTCGTCGGCGTTGGTGTCGACGGCGTGGGCCTTGCTGGCGGCATGGATGACGACGTCGGCACCGAGCGCGAAGATCTCCTCCTTGTCCGCTGTCGCGGTCACACCGGTGTCTGGGGACAGCCCGCACAGTTCGCCGGCGTCGCGGCCCGCTTTGGCGGGGTCGTACACCAGCACTCCGGACAACTGGAAACCCGGATTCTCGATGAGTTCGGCGAGTGCGGCCCGCCCGACCGCCCCCGTCGCCCATTGCACCACGCGCGTTGTCAATCGGATTCTCCCGGTTGCAGTTTCACCAAACTCCACGCCAGATACCGCGTCAACCTACAGTATGGAGGTCGCAACCACCAGGATGTATGTGCCAGACGCGGTGGACATCAGCGAGGAGTCGTCACATGTTCGAGCCGGCGAGCGTCGAAGAACTCGAGCAGAGCATTCGCGACGCGCAGGACAAGTTCAACCGGGGGATGGGTGCCGACGGTGACGCGTCGCCGTATCCGATGCTGAAGCAGCTGCGCGCGCAAGCGCCGGTACATGCCGGCTGGCCTGAGATGGGCATGATCGGCAACTCCGGAGACGGACCGCCGACGTTCACGGCGTACACCTTCGACACCGTGAAGGCGATCTTCACCGACAACGTCACCTTCAGCACCCGCTGCTACGAAGACGTGGTGCGACCGCTGCAGGGCCCCACCATCCTCGAGATGCAGGACCCCGAACACGCGATCTACCGCAAACTGCACGAGTTCGCGTTCGCCCGGTCGTCGATGAAACGCTGGGACGCCGAACTCGTCGGTCCTTTGGTCGAGCGCACCATCGCGACGATCAAGGACGCCAAGCGAGCCGACCTGGTCGACGCGGTGTTCATGCCGATCCCGGTGCGGGTGATCGCGGCTCTGCTCGGACTTCCCGATTCCGACGTCCTGCACTTTCACCGACTCGCGATCGACCTGCTCGGCTTTCGCGGCGACATGGACTGCGCGATGCGGGCATCGGCAAGGATGAAGGAGTATTTCGTCGGGATCCTGGCCGACCGGCGTAGGCAGCCCAAGGACGACATGGTGTCCATCCTCGCGGCCGCAGAGGTCAACGGCGTGAAGATGTCCGACGAGCAGATCTACGGTTTCATGCGCAACCTGCTTCCCGCAGGCGCCGAGACGACGTCGCGTTCGACGGCCAGCCTGGCCTACGCGTTGCTCACCCACCCCGATCAGCTCGACGCGGTACGCGCCGATCGCAGTCTGCTGCCGCAGGCCATCGAGGAGGGAATCCGCTGGGAGACCCCGCTGCTCAACTTCATGCGCGAGGTCACGCGTGACACCGAGATCGGCGGAGTGCGAGTCCCCGAAGGCGCGACGATGATGCTCAGCCTCGGCAGCGCGAACCACGACGAATCCCGGTGGGACCATCCGGACGATTTCGACATCTTCCGGGAACGCAAGCCGCACATCGGTTTCGCGCACGGCGCCCACGTCTGCCTCGGCATGCATCTGGCGCGACTGGAGACCACCAAGATCTTCAACGCGTTGTTCGACGAGTTGCCGGGCCTGCGGCTCGACCCGGACGCACTGCGTCCCTTCATCACCGGCACCATGTTCCGGTCTCCGGCACGTCTCGACGTGGTGTGGGACTGAAGGAGGATCTGATGACCCGAGTGATTCAATGGGCAACCGGGGTGACCGGTTCGATGGCGTTGCGCCACATCCTCGCCCGGCCGGATCTCACGGTGGCCGCCGTGCGTGTCTACGATCCGGCGAAAGCCGGTCTCGACGCCGGCACGCT
Source organism: Mycolicibacterium parafortuitum (assembly GCF_002086815.1). Taxonomy (GTDB): domain Bacteria; phylum Actinomycetota; class Actinomycetes; order Mycobacteriales; family Mycobacteriaceae; genus Mycobacterium; species Mycobacterium parafortuitum. Next base: position 32,672 of record NZ_MVID01000014.1, on the reverse strand, counting down.
GTGCGGTAGCGCTGAGGCGGGTGTGATCACCACCGATGACCGCGACACCGTCCTCAACACCGATGCAGACGTGGTGCTCTACATGGGCAAGGTGGAGACGGACATACCGGGCTGCTTTGCCGATGTCTGTGACCTGCTCGCGTCGGGCAAGGATGTCATCGCGACCGGCAGCAGGTTCATTCACCCGCGCTCGCTGCACGAATCGCTGGCCGACGGTATCGAGAGCGCCTGCGAACGAGGGCATTCTTCGTTCCTCGGGGTGGGGCTGTACCCCGGCTTCTTCGGCGAGTCGTTCGCGCCCCTGTTGTCACGCCTCACGCAGCAGACGAACCGGATCAACGTCCGCGAAGTGCTCAACTACTCCACCTACGCCAGTCACGACCTGGTTTTCAACGCCATGGGTTTCGGCCATACGCCCGACGACCCCGCCCCGCTGCTCGCCAACCCCGAGTACGCGGCGAGTGCGTGGATCGGTAGCGCGACGGTGCTCGCGCAGGCGCTCGGACTGAGCATTCGCGGGGTGGAGGGATTCCGGGAGGTGGTGACGACGCCGCGCGCGCTGACCGTCGCGGCAGGCGAAATTCCGCCGGACACTGTCGGTGCGATGCGCTTCGGGGTGATCGTCGATTGCGGGGAGACGACGATATCGGTCGAGCATCTCACCCGCATGGCCGACGATCTGGCCCCGCACTGGCCGACCGAGATCGGGTATGAGATCGCGTTCGAAGGCGAGCCGAATATGCGCATGCACCTCGAAATCGGTTCTGCCGGTGAGGACCATTCCGAACAGGGCTGCCTGGCCACCGCCATGCATGCGATCAATGCGATACCGGCCGTCGTCGCGGCGGAACCGGGGCTCTACGACCTGTCGACCATCGCGCCGTTCGTCGCGCACTGGACGAACCGCGGCGATTAGACCCGTACCGCCGGCGGCCGCCCTGGAAACCGTCCCATGGTGACGGAACCACCGGTGATAACGTGGGTTCTCATATTCGGTGAACGAAGTTCTCTGAGGAGCGTGGCATGGACGATGTGCTGGGGTACCGAGGTAAGTCGGTCGTCGTGACCGGCGCAGCGTCGGGGATGGGGCAGGCGACCGCTCGGATCCTGGTGGATCTCGGTGCGACCGTCACCGCCCTCGACATCAACCCGACGACCGTCCCCGCCGCCCGGACGCTGCAGATCGACCTGCGCGACCCGACGAGCATCGACGCCGTCGCGGAATCCATCGACGGCCCGGTCGACGGGCTGTTCAGCTGTGCGGGGCTACCCGGCCCGCCGTTCAGTGAATGGGACACGATCCTGGTCAACTTCGTCGGTGCGCGTCATCTGGCCGAGCGGCTGGTGCCGACGATGCCCCAGGGTTCGGCCATCAGCGTCATCTCGTCGTCCGCCGCCATCGGCTGGCAGGGCCACATCAAGACCATCACCGGCCTGCTCGAGACCGACGGCTTCGAGGCCGCCGTCGAATGGCTGGCCGCCAACGAGAAGCTGTGGTCCTGGAGTGGCTACGCCTACTCGAAGTACATCATCGACGCCTGGGTGGGCTGGTGGTATCCCGAACTCGGCCGCCGCGGCATCCGCATCAACTGCATCAATCCCGGACCCACCGAGACCGCGATGATGCCGGCGTTCCAGGACCTGATGGGCAAGGACACGGTCGATCAGGCGGTCGGACCGGTGGGCCGGTACTCGACTCCCGAGGAACAAGCCTGGCCGCTGGTATGTCTCGGTAGCCCGCGGTTCAGCTATGTCGGCGGTGAGGTGCTGTGGACCGATGGCGGCTGGAACGGCGCCATGACAATGGGCCGGCACCAGGCGCGGTGGGCCGACACGGCGGCCGCGGAGATGTCGAAGAACGGCTGATCGGTCGCATAGTCGTTGCGCCCTCGAAGCCGAGATCCATTGCGCCGCCGTCCTATCGGCTGGTGCCCGTGCGGGGTGCCAGGTGCACGATGTCGCTGACCACAGACGGGTTCGCGCGGGAGACGGCGATCAAGGACAGCATCGCGTCGGCCACGTCGTTGACGGCGGACATCTTCGACGGGATCTGGCCTTCCTGTGCCCAGGACCGGTAAAGATCGGCGAGCAGATCGCGGTCGGCGCCACGGAGGATCTCCGTGCCGTCGGTGGGGCCGACACTGACGCGGATGACGGCGAGTTCAGGATGCTCGGCACGCCAGGACCGAAGGATCTCGTCCAACGCGGCTTTGCTCGCGTGATACGCCGCGACCCCGGCGCGTGGCCTGCCGACGTCATGGCTCGACGCGACGAGCGTCACCGCGTCGTCTGCGAGGTGGGGCAGCGCGGCGCGCAGGACGTGCGATGCGCCTACCGCGTTGACGGCATACGCGTGCAACCACGTCGTCACGTCAGTTTCCTCGATGAGTGCGAACGGCACGACGGCACTGGTGAATACGACCGCGTCGAGCTGCCCGAACTCGGCTGCCACCGCATCGACGACCTGCTCGATCGCGCGAGGATCGGAGACGTCGAGTTCGTAGGCGGCGCCGTCGAGCTGCTCGGCCAGCTCGGACAGAAGGTGAATCCGTCTGGCGGCGAGAGCGACGCGGGCGCCGCGTGCGTGGGCCGCCTTCGCGAGAGCGTGACCTATGCCCGACGATGCGCCGATCACCAGCACCCGTGCTCCAGCAATGTTGGAGTGTCGATCGCTCATACCGTCCGTCTCCTGCCTGAATCTGATTCCGCCGCCGCGGATCTGATGATCGAGATGATGGTGCGCCGGCACCTGCCGCAGTCCGAGCCGGCGCCGCACGCATCGGATACCTGCCGGGTCGTCGTGGCGCCGCCGGCGACGGCATCGGAGACCTTCTCGATCGTGATGCCAAGGCACAGACAGACATACATCAGTGCAGATCCGTCCCGGCCGTCTCAGCCAGTCGCATCGCGTGGACAAACCGACCGACGAAGACGGGCGGATAGGCGCCGACGCCGGCCGATGTCAACCACTCGGCGGCGACGTCGGAGTGGTTGACCCACTGCAACGCGGTGCGCGCGGTCGCGAGCTGGTGGAGGAAGAGCACCTCGCGAGGGGTGTCGAAGGCCCGGTAGACGAGCGTCCGGCGAATACCGGAGTGGGCGAACCCGGACAGCGATTCGCGTACCCGGGTCATGAAGACCTCGACATTCTGGACTCGGGTGACGGCGGCGACCACCACGCCGGTACTCGGTGCGGGCGGTTCGCCGAGGTCGAAGCGCTCGACGAGCTCACCGGCGAAGACGGCGGGCAGGTCTTCGACACCGACTGCGTCGAACCAGTCGAAGAAGTCCGGCGAGCGCAGAAGGTCCAGCAGCGGCTGCGCGGTGCGGATCCCGATGACCACCAGGACTTTCCCTGGGTCCACCACCGATTCGTACACGAACGCATATCGGGCACCGAGATCGCGAAGACTCTCCTCGTGCCGGGTGAGTACCGGTCCCACGCGCTCGGACTCGCCGATCCTGAACTCGACGGCGAAGATGACGTTGCGAACGGCGGCTGAGCCCATCGACGCCCCCTTCGGTGCCGGTTCCGCAATATGAGAATACATATTCTCATGCCGGGGATTGTGGTGGCCGCGCGCCTGTCCCGGCTGTATCGGTGTGCCGGAGCTGAAGAAACCCCCCATGGCACCCTCTGAGAGGGCCTATTCTCGCGATGTGACAAACAGGGTGGAGGTTGGTCCGTACTACGACCCGTTCGACTTCGACATCGACGACGATCCTTACCCCGTGTGGAAACGACTGCGTGACGACGCGCCCCTCTATCGCAACGACAAGTACGGTTTCTACGCGCTGAGCCGGTATTCGGACGTCAACCGTGAGCTGGCGAATTGGGAGGTCTACCGCTCCGGCAAGGGCACCACCACCGAGATCATCCTCAGCGGTGTCGAGGTCCCGCCGGGCATCATCCTGTTCGAGGACCCCCCGATCCACGACTTCCACCGACGGCTGCTGTCAGGTGTGTTCACTCCACGACGTATGGCCGCCATCGAACCGCTGGCAAGGGAGTTCTGCCGGCGGGCGTTGGAGCCCCTGGAGAGCGCAGAGACGTTCGACTTCATCGCCGACCTCGGTGCGTGGATGCCGATGCGCACCATCGGATACCTGCTGGGCATCCCTGAGGAAAGCCAGGTCGCCATTCGCCGGAACACCGACCGGCTGCTCGAGCTTCGCGACGGTGAGCTCGCCGACGTGGCCGACGACATCCTGACGCGGCAAGGCTCGATGCTGGAGGAGTTCATCGACTGGCGCTACGACCACCCGTCTGACGACCTGATGACGGACCTGGTGAACGCCGAGCTCGAGGAGCCCGACGGTAGCCGCAGGCGATTGACCCGCGGCGAGGTGTTGACCTACACCGGCACCGTCGTGGGCGCCGGAAACGAGACGACGACGAGGCTGATCGGCTTTGCCGGACAGCTGTTGTCGGACCATCCGGACCAACGCCGGGAACTGGCAACAGATTTCAGCCTGATCCCAGCGGCGATCGAGGAGGTGCTGCGTTACGAGGCACCGTCACCTGTCCAGGCGCGGTACGTCGCTCGTGATGTCGAACTCTACGGCCGGACAGTCGCCGAGGGCTCGGTGATGCTGCTGATCAACGGATCGGCGAATCGCGACGAGCGACAGTTCCCGGACGCGGACCGGTTCGACATCCATCGTCAGGGCGCCCACCTGTCCTTCGGCCGCGGCATCCACTTCTGCCTTGGCGCCGCGCTCGCGCGAATGCAGGCGCGGGTCGCGCTGGAGGAGGTGCTGAGCCGTTGGCCGGACTGGGAAGTGGACTACGGCGCGGCCAGGCGCGCCCACACCAGCAGCGTCAGAGGGTGGGCCACACTTCCGGTGTCGGTATGACATGACCGATACCGCGGGCCGTGCCCCCCGGGGATACGGTGGCGCTCAGCTGCGTGACACGAGTTCGCCGAGCCGCGTTGCGAGGGCGGACTTCTTGACCTTGCCCGAGGCGGTGAACGGCAACGCCTCCTTGTCGGTGACCCAGATGAACTTCGGGACCTTGTAGGCCGATAGTCGGCTGCGGAGGTCCGCCCGCAGTGCCGCGGCATCCAGCTGCGCACCGCCGCGCGGAACCACCGCGGCGGCCACGATGGTTCCGTTGCGACCATCCTCGGCGCCGACGACGTACGCCTCCAGAACGCCCTCGCATGCGGTCAGCGCCAGCTCCACCTCGCCCGGCGTGACATTCGTCCCGCCACCGGTTTTGATCAGATCGCCCAATCGTCCGGTGAACGTGATCCAGCCGTCGTCGTACCGGATTCCGCGGTCACCCGTGCGGTAGTAGCCGTCCGGGGTGAACACGTCCTCGCGTTCGCGCTTGTACAAGCGCTGCATCAGCGAGTAACCACGCACCCAGATCTCGCCGTCGGTGCCGGCGGGGACCGGGTCGCCGGTCGCGGGATCGACCAGCAGGTGCGACAACCCCTCGATCGAGTAGCCGCCGGTCTCGCGGCGATCGGCAGGCTGTGCCGGATAGGGATCCACCCCGATGTGGTTACCGCACAACTCGGTCATGCCCAGGGCGTTGGGGCCCTGCGGCCGACGTTCGGCTGGAACCATCGCCGGCATGCTGGTGCGCTGAACCGAACCGAGGTCGCGCCGGGTGAAGTCCGGGTGTTCGGCCAGCGACTTGCCCTGCTGCGGCCAGCCCAGCGTGATCGTCGCGCGGTGCGTCTCGATCAGCTCCAGCGCCTCTGCCGCGTCGAACGCCGGCTGGGTGACCAGGGTGGCGCCGTGATGGACCACCGCATGGATGCCGGTGATCAATCCACCCACCCAGAAGAACGGCATCGACGTGAACATCACCGTGTCGCCGGTGACGCCGTAGTGGAACGTCAGGTTGTAGGTGTGGCGCACGAGTGTGCCGTGGGTGTGCACGGGGGCTTTCGGCTCGCCGGTACTGCCCGAGGTGTAGATGATCGCCGCGTCGTCGGCGGGTGTCACGCAGGACTCGACCTCGGTGAGGAACTGCGCGTCGTGATCCGGATGGTCCGGAAGGACTGTCGCCCAAGGCCGGTCACACTGCCCCCACACCGCGATCATCCGCAGGTACGGCACCTGACGGACGACGAGCCCGCCGGGTGTGTGCTGCCCGGCCAGCCCCGGCAGCGCCTCTTCCAGCCGGGTGAGGTAGTCGTGGCCGCGAAAATCGGACTGGGCGAGGATCGCGCGGAGATCGGCATGGCGCGCGGTCCAGGCAAGCTCCGAGGGTTTGTAGAAGGTGTTCAGGGGCACCGCCACCGCACCGATACGGGTCGTCGCGAACCACGCGACCGCCCATTCGACGCTGTTGGGCATCAGGATTCCGACATGGTCGCCCTTGCCGATACCTGCTGCCAGCAGCGCGCCCGCCAACCGTGCCGATCGCTGATCGAGGTCGATGTAAGTGAGCGTCTGGCCGTCCGCGACCAGGAAAGCCTGCTCCCCGAAGCGCGCCGCGCATGACCTGAGCAGGGTAGGGAGCGTCGGCGTGATGGAAGGGAAGGGCACGGCGGGGTAATCCTCTCGCACAGGTGTCCCCACAGGATAGCGATCCTGGCGAAAAACGAGAATAGTGGTTCTCGCATCCGGCTACACTGCAGCCATGTCGCCGCCGGACCGGCTCGATCTCGTGGAGTCCAGACTCGGGATCGCCGAGTTGCCCGGCCGCCCGACCCGACCGTCCCGGCAGCCGTCGCGCGTGGGCCAACCGATCTACCCGTAGGAGGAGTCATTTCCGGCGACAAGGTGCTCAACGGTGTTCGGGTGCTCGAAGTTGCGGCGTGGACGTTCGTGCCGTCGGCGGGTGCGGTCCTCGCCGAGTGGGGTGCGGAGGTCATCAAGGTCGAACCACGCGACGGAGGCGATCCACAGCGCGGCCTCGTCACGATGGGCATCGTCGACGAGGGAGGCGGGTCGGTCAACTACATGATCGAGATCCCCAACCGCGGTAAGAAGTCCATCGGTGTGGACCTGAGCACCCCCGGCGGCCGGGATGTGGTGCGCGAGCTGGCCAAGACCAGCGACGTGTTCCTGACCAGCTATCTGCCGGAGCGGCGCCGGAAGTTCGGCATCGACGTCGACGACATCAGGGAGGTCAATCCGAGCATCGTGTACGTGCGCGGATCGGGCCACGGCCCCAAGGGGCCGGATGCGGATAAGCCCGGCTACGACGGAGTGTCCTACTGGGCGCGGGGTGGCATCGCCACCGTCCTGACGGAGGGGGCCGACGAGCTGGTCCGCTCGCGTCCGGCGTTCGGAGACCTGCTCGGTGGTATGACCCTCGCCGGCGGCATCGCCGCGGCGTTGTACAAGAAGGCGACGACAGGAATCGGATCGGTGGTCGACGTATCGCTGCTCGGCCTCGCCGCGTGGAACCTCAGCCCCGATGTCGCGGTCAGCCAAATCCACGGCGGCAGCGCGATTCCGAAGTTCGGCCATGCCGATTCGCCGAACCCGCTGGTGGGTACCTACCGTACGAAGGACGGTCGCTATGTGCAGCTGATGATGCTGCAGCTCGACAAGTTCTACGCCGAGGCGATGCGGGTGATCGGTCTGCCCGAGCTGATCGACGATCCGAGATACGCCGACCCCGTCTCGCGGTACGCGAACCGCGTCAGCCTGATCGCGTCGCTCGATGACGCGTTCGCCCAACGCACACTGGCCGAATGGCGCGAAACGTTGGCGCCGCTGTCGGGGGCGTGGGGCATCGTGCAGACGCCGGGCGAACTATGTCAAGACCCCGCCGTCACCGCGAACGGCTATGTCGCGCAAACCTCTACCGTCAACGGTGTCCCGTTCTCGCTACCCACCAACCCCGTTCAGTTCGACGAGCAGCCGGTCGTTCCGCCCGGCGCGCCGGAGCACGGCCAGCACACCGAGGAAGTCTTGATGGACGCCGGGATCGATTGGGAGACCATCGAGAAGCTCAAAGAAGCCGGGGCGATCCTGTGAGTGCGGCGCCACCGGAAGTGGACAGCAGCCCCGTCGAGTTCGACCCGTTCTCCCAGGACTTCTTCGACGGGGCATATGCCACCTACCGGCGGCTGCGCGACGAATCGCCCGCCTACTACAACGCGAAGTGGGACTTCTGGGCGTTGACCCGCTACGACGACGTGGCGCCCGCCACCAAGGACCACGAGACCTTCTCGTCGGCCAAGGGCGCCACACTGGACATGGTCAAGGCCCACGACGACGCGATCCCGGTGCCGAAGGTGATCATCTCGATGGATCCGCCCCAGCACCAGAAGATGCGGCGCCTGGTGAGCAACGTGTTCACCCCGCGCGCGATCGCCGCACTCGAGGAGATGGTGCACGAGAAGGTCTACGAACGCGTCGACGCACTGGACCCGGCGGGCTTCGACGTTGTCGCCGATTTCTCCGCGCTGTTCCCGAACGAAGTCATCACGGCGATGCTCGGTGTGCCCAAGGAGGATCGGGACCAGATCCGGCACTGGCTGGACCTTCTGCTCGAACGCCGGCCAGGTGAGATGGCCGTGCCCAAAACGGGATACGAGGCCTCGGTCAACACCGGCCTGTACTACTACGACCTTGTGCAACAGCGGCGGGCTGCGCCGAAGGACGACATGATCAGCCGGCTGATCGAAACCGAGATCGAGCGCGACGGCGTGGTGGACAAACTCACCGACGTCGACATCACCGGGTTCGCGACGATGCTCGGCGGCGCGGGCGCCGAGACGGTCACGAAACTGGTCGGCAACGCGATGGTCGCGTTCGCCGACTTCCCCGACCAGTGGCGCAAGCTCCGCGAGGACCGCAGCAAGATCCCGGCCGCGATCGAGGAACTGCTGCGGTACGAGGCGCCGTCGCAATATCAGGTCCGTACCGCCACAAGGGATGTGACCTACTACGGCACCTCGATCCCCGAAGGCGCCGCGGTGCTGCTCGTCACCGCGGCCGCCACCCGCGACGAGCGGATGTTCGACGCACCCGATCAGCTCGACATCGACCGGGAACGCAAGATGGGCTTCAATCTCGCGTTCGGCTACGGCATCCACAGCTGTCTTGGCGCGGCGCTGGCGCGGATGGAGAGCCGGATCGCGCTCAACGCGCTGCTCGACATCATCCCCGAGTACGAGGTGGACCGGGACGGTCTGCGGCGCGTCGCGATGTCGAACGTCTGTGGGTACTCGAACGTGCCGGTGCGCAGAACAGCCTAGCGCCGCCGTGGGCCCTCGACGAATCCGCGGACCACGTAGGACCGCACGAAATCCGCGACGGCACCGTCGTCACGCATGTCGATGGTCGGGGACGGAGTCGTGAACAGCGAGAAGAGCATTCGCGCGAACCATTCGGTGGCCGACGGGACGTCCAGGTCGGTGCGGACCTCGCCGGTCAGCCGCGCCGCGGTGACGTAGGGGGCCAGGAAGTCGGCGCATTCCTTCAGCAGGGTGGCCGCGTTCTTGGTCATCATGAGGCTGACCTCGGCCGCATCGAAGTACACCTCCGGCTCGACGACCTGGCGCGCCTGGGTGACGAAAACCGCGGCGCGGACCAACCGGCCTTCCAGAGTGCTACCGCCGTGCCGGTCGATGGCTTTGGCCATGTTGCGGTAGAACCGCTGCGACGCGGCTTCCGCGCACGCCTCGACCACGGTCTCCTTGTCCCGGAAGTATTCGTAGACCGTGCTGCGCGACACGCCCGCCACACGGGCGATGTCCACGATGGTCGTCTTGGCCAGGCCGCGGGTCCGGAAGCAGCCGAATGCCGCCGAGATGATGGCATCCCGGGTGTCGACCGCCACCGATTGAGTCACGTCAGACGCCACTTCAGCACATTAACGTCTCAGCGGTCTGGAGCGAGGATGAGGCCGCTGGTCGGAACGCCGGTGCCCGACGTGACCAGGACGTGCTCGACGTCGTCCACCTGGTTGTAGGACGTGCCGCGGACTTGGCGCACGCCTTCGGTGATCCCGTTCATCCCGTGGATGTAGGCCTCGCCGAGCAGGCCACCATTGGTGTTGATCGGCATCCGTCCGCCGAGCGACATCTCCTCGACCGAGACGAAGTCCTTGGCCTCGCCCCTGCCACAGAAGCCCAGCTCCTCCAGTTGGGTGAACACGAACGGGGTGAAATGGTCGTAGAGGAACGCCGTCGAGATGTCCTGCGGCTTCAAACCCGAGTCGCGCCAGAGCTTGTCGCCGACCACGCCCATCTCCGGCAACCCGGTGATGTCGTCGCGGTAGTAACTGGTCATCACCTCACCGTCGTAGGCCGCGCCCTGGGCCGCCGCGGTGATCACCGCGGGCGGCTTGGCCAGGTCACGGGCCCGCTCGACGCTGGTGACGACCATCGCGACGCCGCCGTCGCTCTCCTGGCAGCAGTCGAGCAACCGTAGGACCGGCTCGATGATCCAGCGGGACTGTTGATGCTGGTCCAGCGTGATCGGCTTCCCGTAGAACCACGCGTCGGGGTTGTTGGCCGCATGTTTACGATCGATCACCGAGATCTTGCCGAAGTCGGCGTTGGTGACCCCGTAGGTGCTCATATAACGCTGTGCGTGCAGGGCCACCCAGGCGGCCGGTGTCATGAAGCCGAACGGTGCATATGGCGCCATCCACAGCGGGGTGACGCCGGGTTGGCGGCCGACGCCGCCGAACCGGAACCCGGAGCGCTCGTTGAACGCGCGGTAGCAGACCACGGCCTCGGCCACGCCCGTCGCGACCGCCATCGCGGCCTGCATCACGGTGCCCGCAGCCGCCCCACCGCCGTGGGGGACCCGCGTGAAGAAGTTGAGGTTCTCGATGCCGACGTTGCGGGCGACTTCGATCTCTTCGTTCTCGTCGACGGTGAAGGTCACCATCCCGTCGATGTCCTTGGGACTCAGGCCGGCATCCGCGATGGCGGCCTTGACCGCCTCACAGGCGAGTTGCATCTCGGTGCGGCCGGATTCCTTGGAGAACTCGGTCTGGCCGATGCCGACCAGCGCGGCCTTGCCGCCGATACCCGTCACGCGTCGACACCGTCGAGCAGGCTCAGCACGGCCGTGCCCTTGACGTGATCGCCGAGGCTGTTGGTGCCCTTGAAGGTGACCTCGACCAATCCCTCGCCGGCCTCGGCGGATTTGCCGGTGACGCTGCCCTCGAACCGCAGCGCGTCGTTGGGGTAGGCCGGCACGCCGAGCCGGATGGACAGCTTCTTGACCACCGCTTCGGGACCTGCCCAGTCGTGCAAGAACTTCACGCACAGCCCGTTGGTGGTCAGGATGTTGAGGAAGATGTCCTTGGAGCCTTGCGAATTGGCGAAGTCACGGTCGTGGTGAACCGGCATGTAGTCGCGGGACGCGATGGCGCCTGCCACGATCAGCGTCGTGGTGACCGGAACGTCCATCGGTGTCACCTCGTCGCCGATGTTGATGGTGTTCCACGCCAGGGTCGTGGTGCGGTTCAGGGTGGAGGTCATGGGGTCAGTCCTTCCGCGTATGCGTTGCCGAGCCGGGCCAGCTGCGCCGACGCCGAGCCCAGCGCGAGTTCGATCTGCTTGGCCCACAGGAAATACCGGGACAGGGGGTAGGTCACGTCGATGCCCATACCGCCGTGCACCTGTTGGGCCGAGGCGGTGACGCGGGCGCCGGCCTCGGCCGCCCAGAACTTCGCGATCGCCGCGGCGCGGTCGGCCGGTCTGCCCTCGGCGATCAGCCAGGCCGCGTGCCAGGCGGTCCAGCGGATCGCCTGGGTGTCGATGAACGCGTCGGCCAGACGCTGCTGCACGGCCTGGAACGACCCGATGGGACGGCCGAACTGCTCGCGTTCGCTGGTGTAGGACGCGGCCAGTTTCAGGGCCCGCTCCGCGACGCCGAGCTGCATCGCACACAGGCCGACCAGCGCCCTGGTCTGCAGCGCGCTGACGATGCCGCCGTCGGCGTGCTCGGTGAGCCGCCACGCGACCGCATCGGTGAGCTCGACGTCGGCGAACGGCTCGCCGTTGGTCGTCGCAGCCGGGGTCACCTCGACTCCGGCGCCCGCCGCGACGACGAACAGACCCGGCCCGTCGTCGGTCCTGGCCGAGACGACGATGGCGTCGGCGAGCTGAGCGGCCGGAACCAGTTCTTTGGCGCCGGTGAGCCGCCACCGGTCACCGTTGGCTCGTGCGGTGGTTCGCGGTGCCGCCGGATCGGAGTTGCCCGGTTCGGCCAGCGCGGCCGTCAACAGGACGCTGCCGTCGACGACGCCGGGTAGGAACCGTTGCTGCAGCGCCGAATCACCGTGCCGGGCAATGGTATCGGCGCCCAGGACGAGAGTGGCGTACACCGGTACCGGGGCGACGCTGTAGCCGACCTCGGACAGCAGTACGCCGAGTTCGAGGAATCCGCCGCCGGTACCGCCGACCGACTCGGGCAGCGCGATCCCGAGCAGGTCGGATGACGCCAACTCGGCCCACAGCGCCGGATCGTAGCGGTTCTCGCCCGCCTCGAGCTCGGTCAAATGCTCCGGGGTGGCCCGGTGTTCGAAGAGCTGGCGGGCGACCTTGGCGACGGTCTCCTGCTCCTCGGTGAACGTGAAGTCCATATGTCGTTCCCCCTCCTCAGCGCGCCGGCCGGAACTGGTGCAGCACCAGCTCTTCCCCGCTGGGAAGGGCCTCGAAGTTCTCGTAGAAGACTTCGACCGGCATGCCGACCTCGATCGCATCCGGTGCGATGTCACACAGGTTCGACACGATGCGGACCCCCTCGTCGAGTTCGATCAACGCGACGACGTACGGATACTCGAGGAACGGCAGCGGCGGGTACTGCGGCATCACGAAGCTGTAGACGGTGCCCCGTCCCGTGGACGCAACGTAGTCCCAGTTCAGCGACTGGCAGCTGCCGCACATCGGCCGCGGCGGAACGCGCAGCGTCGTGCAGTCGGTGCAGCGCTGGATCCGGAGTTCGTGCTCCTTGAGGCCGGACCAGAAGAACTCGGTGTCCGGGCTGATCGACGGGGCGAGTCTGCTGGCCATCATCCACCCGTCTTGAAGCGCAGGGTCCGGAACCACTGGCGGCCGATGACGTCGCCGTTCTGGTCGCGGTACGTGGTGACCCATGTGACGAAGTAGCCGTTTCCCATGGCCGTCTTCTTCTCGTCGGAGATCGACTCGAACACCGTCTCGGACGTGATCTCGTCTCCGACACGGGGATAGCGCTCGATCTCGAACTCCGAGTTGGTCGCGATGATGCCGGTATAGCCGGCGTCGGAAAGGAACTGCAGGGGGTTCTCACCCTTGATCTCGATCGGCACCCCGCCGCGTTCGTGGATGCCCTCCAACTTCGGCGGCGGCATCGTCCACGTCTGCAACATCACCGGCGGCGACACGATCGCGCCGTGCCGGGAGTTCTGCGCGAACTCCGGATCGAGGTACGCGGGATTCATGTCGTTCAGCGCGTACGCCCAGTGCCGGATCATCGCGGCGTTCACCGGGTCTGGCGCGTGCACCGGCTTGCCGACCCCGTCGGTCGGTGTGCCGATGAGCGCGTCGAGGCGTTCGCGCAGTTCGTCTTTGGCTGTATCGGTCACTGCAGGATTCCCTTTCTCAGGACGCTCGCATGTCGCGGGGTGCGCGTGGCATCCCGAGACCGGCCATGGCGATGATGTCGCGTTGAAGTTCGTTCGCACCGCCGCCGAAGGTGTTGATGACGGCGAGCCGGTAGGCGCTTTCGAGCTCCCCCTTCAGCGGGGCATCGGCGCCCTTGCGGGTGCCGGCCTGGCCGACCACGTCGAGCAGTTCGCGGGCCACCTGCTGGGTGAGTTCAGTCCCGAAAACCTTTGCCGCCGAGGCCTCGCCCATGCCGAGGGCGCCGGCTCCCATGTTGGTGTTGACGCGCAGGTTGAGCAGGCGGTAGGCGGCGACCTGCGCCTCGACCCGGGCCAGGGCCTGCTGGACCCACGGCTGGTCGATGACGCGCCCGTCGTCGAGCGGTGTCGTCCTGGCCCACTCCAGGGTCTTGGCGAACAGCGGCTCGAGCGCACCGAGGTTCCCCAGTGCGGCGCGCTCCAGGTTCAGCTGGTTGGTCACCAGCTTCCAACCCTGGTTCTCCCCGAGCACGATCGCGCTCTCGGGGACCCGCACGTCGTCGTAGAACGTGTAGTAGGTCGACACACCGGGCATCGTGTGCAGCGGCTTCCACGAGAACCCGGGGGAGTCGGTCGGCACGATGAACACGGTGATGCCCTTGTGCTTCTTGGCTTCCGGGTCGGTCCGCGCCGCAAGCCAGACGTAGTCGGCGAACTCCGCCCCACTGGTGAACATCTTGGATCCGTTGATGACGAACTCGTTCCCGTCGCGCACCGCTGTCGTCCGCAACGACGCGAGGTCGCTTCCCGCGCCGGGTTCGGAGTAGCCGATCGCGAAGTCCACGCGACCCTTCAGGATCGCGGGAAGGAATTTCTGTTTCTGCTCCTCGGTGCCGTACTCGATGAGCGTCGGCCCGACGGTGTTGAGCGTGATCATCGGCAGTGGCGCGTTCACGCGGCGCGCCTCCTCGTTGAAGATGTACTGCTCCAACGCGGTCAGCCCGCGTCCGCCGAACTCGACGGGCCACGCCACACCGAGCAGACCCGCTTCGCCGAGCGCCTTCCTGCACTCGGTCATCGCGGCGCCGCCCTCCATCAGACCCGCGACGGCCGCCCGGCGCTCCGGGGTCATCACGGCCTCCAGTCGCTCCCGGAACTCCTTGCGGAGTTGTTCCTGTTCCGGGGTGTAATCGAAGTCCATCAGACACTCGCTTTCAGGCGCACCGGCATACGTTTGACGCCCGGCACCATCGTCGCCCGCAGCCGCGTCACGTCACCGGTCAGTTCGATGCTGGGGTACGCGCCGAGCAGTACCTCGAACATCACCCTCGCCTCCAGTCGTGCCAGCTGCGCTCCCAGGCAAGCGTGTTCACCCGCACCGAAGGCGATGTGCGGGTTCGGGTTCCGGGTGATGTCGAACTGCTCGCTGGTCGGTCCGAAGATCTCCTCGTCCCGATTCGCGGCGCCGTAGAGCATCACCACGGTGTCGCCGGCCTTGATCTGCTGTCCCCGGATGTCGACATCGGCGGTGGCCCTGCGCGCCATGTGGGTGACCGGGCTGGTGTACCGCAGCATCTCCTCGACCGCGCAGGTCAGCAGCGACGGATCGGAGCGAAGCATCGCCAACTGGTCCGGATGCTCGAGCAGCGCCGCGGTGCCGAGCGCGATGAGGTTGCGCGTGGTCTCGTTGCCCGCGACCAGAAGCAGAAACGAGAAATTGAGCAGGTCGGCGTCCGTGAGACGCTCACCGTCGACCTCCGCGGCGGCGAGGATGCTCAACAAATCGTCTTGCCCGGTCACCCGGCCGGACCGGCGGTCCTCGATCAGCGCGGTGAAGTACTCGTAGAGCTCACCCAGGGCGACCAGCGAATCCATCTCGATGTCCGGGTCCGCCGTCCCGACGGCCGCATCGGACCAGGTGCGGAATCTCTCCCAATCCTCCGGCGGCGCGCCGAGCATCTCGGCGATCATCCGGGTCGGCAGCGGTGCCGCGATCTCCTCGGCGAACTCGTACTCGCGGGACGGGTCGATGCCCTCGACGATGTCCGCGACGATGCGCCGGACCGTGGGCTCCAGCAATGTCACCTGACGACGGGTGAAGCCCGCGTTGATCAGCTTGCGCAACTGACGGTGCCGAGGCGGATCGGTGAAGATCAGGTTGCCTTCCTGGACCGGCTCGGGCTGCTCGGGATCGGGGATGGTGATGCCCTTGGTCGACGAGAACAGCCCCGGATGCCCGGACACGAAGCGGACGTCCTCGTATTTGGTCAGGGCCCAGAAGTTCGTGGTGTCGTTCCACACCACCGGGGTGGTCTTCCGCAGTTCCCGGTAGGCCGGGTACGGGTCGCCGGCGTAGAAGTCCGGCGAATGCAGCGGATGCGTGGAGGTCGGTCTTGGCTTCACATCGGGCCGGGATTCAGTGGGCACGCAGGATTCTCCTCAAACGTCATCTGTCGGACAGATACCGACAGATTGTCCGGCTGCTCTGTGTCTACCGCACCGGCAGCGGAGGTGTCAATCGTTGTTTGCCCAGCGTAAACGGTATTAGCCATTGACGTACTGACTTCGGTCGGTGTACACACAAGTCGCAGATGTCGGATATCTCGGTGCACATGCACGGCCGGCCACCATCTGTAGGGCAACCAGGAAGGTCCAGTGATCTGATGGCCTCGTCCAGCCTCGTCGACGACTACGACCTGTTCATCAACGGCAACTGGGTGCCCGCGGACGGCGCCCGCTATGAGGTCACCAACCCGTCCACCGGCGAGGTGCTCGCGACGGCGCCCGATGCCGGGGTGGCGCAGGTCGAACAGGCCATCGCCGCGGCGCGGACGGCGTTCGACTCCGGCCCCTGGGCCACGGCCGCGCCGGAGGAGCGGGCCAGATGTCTGCAGCAGTTCAGTGATGCGCTGCTCGCCCACGGCGACGACATCTACGCCCTCGCGCAAGCGGAGTGGGGCTGTACGGCGAACGAGCGACTGATCCATGTGGACGGCCCGGCGTTCATGGCCGGTCACTCCGCCGAACTCGCCCTCGAGCCGGCCGAGGCGCCGATGGACGCGTGGGGAGCGGCGGGCACGACGCTGCTGCGGTACGAACCTCTCGGCGTGGTCGCGGTCATGACACCGTGGAACTTTCCGCACACGCTCAACGTGATGAAGGTCGGGGCCGCGCTGGCCGCGGGCAACACGCTCGTGCTGAAGCCCTCGCCGCTGACCCCCCTGGCGGGTCTGGCGCTCGCGCGAATCATCAAGGAGGAAACTGACATTCCGCCCGGGGTCGTCAACGTCGTGACCCCGGCCGGAGTGGAGGCGAGCAGGGTTCTGACCCTGGATCCCCGGGTGGACATGGTCAGCTTCACCGGTAGTTCGGCGGTGGGCAGGGATGTGATGGCCGGTGCGGCGGGGACGATGAAACGGATCCTGCTGGAATGCGGCGGAAAGTCGGCCAGCGTGCTCCTCGACGATGTCGAGTTGAGCGACGAGCTGCTCGAGCGTCTGCTCTTCGAAGGGTGCACCCTGCACGCCGGGCAGGCGTGCATCCTCAACAGCCGGCTGGTGGTGCCCGCCGAACGCCACGACGAGGTCGTGGCCCGGCTGGTGGACCTCGCGCGCGCCGTGACGGTCGGTAACCCCGCCGACGACGGTGTCGACATGGGGCCGCTGATCAGCAGGGAGCATCTGGAGCGGGTGCGCGGCTTCGTCCGGCGCGCCGAAGCCGACGGAGCCAAGGTGGTGACCGGTGGCGGTACTCCCGGAAACCGTTCGGCCGGAAACTTTTTCGAACCGACGATCCTGACTGATGCCGGCCCCGACTCGTTCATCGCGCAGGAGGAGGTGTTCGGACCGGTGCTGACGGTACTGCGGCATCGCGGTGACGACGACGCCGCGGCCATCGCCAACAACTCCCCGTACGGGCTGGGCGGTGCGGTCTGGGGTGGGGATGTCGAGCGCGCCCTCGCGGTCGCCCGCCGCATCAGGACCGGTCAGGTCTCCATCAACGGCACGATCCCCGGCGACGCCCCGTTCGGCGGCTTCAAGCAGAGCGGCATCGGTCGCGAGGGGGGAGTGATGGGGCTGCGGGCCTATATGGAGCCGAAGGCGATCGGGGTGCCCGCGTGAGCGACGTGAGTCCGGCACTGGCCGGTCTGCGCGTCGTCGAACTGGGCAGCCAGATCGCGGCGCCCTACTGCACCAAACTTCTCGTCGACCTCGGCGCCGAGGTCTGCAAGATCGAGTCCCCTTCGGGCGATCCGCTGCGCCGCTGGGGTCCGTTCCGCGACGAGACCGCCGAACGCGGCGGACTGTTCGAGTACCTGAACGCCGGAAAGCACGGTCTGACAGTAGATCTGACGACGCCCGCAGGTCTGGCGCAGGTCCACGAGCTGCTCGCGCGGGCCGATCTTCTGGTCGAAGACCTCCCACCCGGGTCGGCCGACCGGTTCGAGTGGGGGCTCGACCGTGACGCGCTGCAGCGGATCAACAGCGATCTGGTCGTCGTACGGGTGTCCGACTACGGCCAGGACGGCCCTCGGCGGGATCAGCCGTCGACATCGCTGACGCTGCAGGCGGCGTCGGGATGGGTCAACACCCGCGAGTTCGGCCGCCCGCCGGTTCAGGCCGGCGCGCGCATCCCCGAGTACATCGCCGGGGGTTATGCGGCGCTGGCGGCGCTGACCGCGCTGCGGGTCGCCGACGGGGAGCGGGGCCGCGTCGTCGAGGCCGACGTGTCGACGTTCGAGTCGCTGTTGAGCACGTTGCCGTATCCGATGTTGATGGCGGACCGTTTGAAGAGCCTCGGTCTGCCGACCAACTCGAAGGCGGCACCGATGCTCGGCATCGTCCGCGCCGCCGACGGCTGGATCGGCATCAACTGTCTGACCGGGCAGCACTGGCTGGACGTCTGCGCGATGGTCGGCCTGCCGGAGTTCGGCGAACATCAACTCGCCATCATGCTCGGCGGCCCGGAACGCGACGAGTTCTTCGCCAAGGCGCAGCCCTGGCTGGATTCGATGCCGGTCGCCGACCTCGTCGAGCTAAGCCAGGCCATGCGCATCCCCGCCGCGCCGATCAACGACGGCGCGACCATCCTGGACTGTCCCCAGTACCGCGACCGCGGGTTCTTCGTCGAGGGTGGATCCGATGCCGGCGCGCGGGCGGAGCCGTTCCGCAGGCCCGGTGCCCCGTTCCGGCTGTCCAAGACGCCGGTGCCCCCACCACGGCCCGCGCCGGTGCTCGGCGCGAGTGCCCCTACGCCGTGGGACGACCGCGGGGAGCGCGGCGCGGCCTCCATCGCGGACGGCGCGAGTCCGTTCGCGGGCCTGAAGGCCTTCGACCTCAGTACGTTCTGGGCCGGTGCGTATCTGACCTGCTACCTCGGCGCGTTCGGCGCCGACGTCGTCAAGGTCGAGTCGGTCCAGCGTCCGGACGGGCACCGGTACTCGGGTTCGCTCCTGCGAAGCAGTGACCGGTGGTACGACATCGGGCCGCTGTGGCAGGGCACCAACCTCAACAAGCGGGACATCACCCTCGACCTCGGCACCGACGTGGGCCGGGACCTGGCCATGCGGCTCGCCGCGGACGCCGATGTGGTGATTGAGAACTTTTCCCCGCGGGTCGTCGAGCAGTTCGGGCTGGACTACGACTCCCTGGCGAAGATCAATCCTGGGGTGGTCATGGTCCGGATGCCCGGATTCGGGCTGGACGGACCGTGGCGCGACTACGTCGGCTGGGCACTCAACATCGAACAGCTGGCCGGGATGTCGGCGGTGACCGGATACGCCGACGGGCCGCCGTGCAACCTGCAGGGGCCCGCCGACCCGATCGCCGGGGTGCATGCGACGGTGGCGCTGCTCGCCGCGCTCGACCACCGGCGCCGCACCGGTGAGGGACAACTGATCGAGGTGGCGCAGATCGAGGTCGGTGCCGCCGTGACCGCCGAACCCGTCATCGAGTACTCGATGACCGGACGGGTGCGCGAACGGGAGGGCAACCGGCACCGCGCCTACGCGCAGGGCGTCTACCCCACACAGGGGGAGGACGACTGGATCGCGGTCTCGGTGCGCGACGACACCGACTGGGCCTGCGTGACCGAGGTCATCGGCCGGCCCGAGCTGCAGGAGGATCCGCGATTCGGTTCGGCGGCCGCCCGATTGCGCCACCATGACGAATTCGACGCGGTGATCGCCGAATACGCCGCGGCCATCCGTGCCGAGGATTTCGCCGAGGCGCTGTCGGCACGTGGGGTGCCCGCCGCGCGACTGATGACGGCCGATCGCATGTACGAGGTCGACCAACTCGACGCGCGCGGGTTCTATGTTGACCTCGACCACGAGATCGCGGGACGACAACGGTTCCCCGGCTGGCCGTTTCGGATCACGCCGGGTCCGGCGCGACACCATCGCATGCCGTCTCCCACTCTCGGTCGGCACAACGACGAGGTGCTCGGTGAGATGGGGCTGACGCCCGAGGAAATCACGGAGCTGCGCGAGCAGGGCGTCATCGGCGAGCGTCTGCTCAACGCTTGACGTGCGGCTCAGCCCACCATCGCGGCGATGGTGTCGACCACGCAGGCCGGCCGGTCGGATCCGTCGACCTCGACGGTGACACGCACGGTGGCTCTGGCCCCCTTGTCGGTGCGCTCCACCTTGAGCAACTCGGCGCCGGCGCGGATGCGGGAGTCGACCGGTACCGGTGCTGGGAACCGTAGTTTGTCGACGCCGTAGTTCACCTGCATCGACAGGCCCGTGACCCGGTAGATCTGTTGGACGAGAATCGGCACCAGCGACAGCGTGAGATAGCCGTGGGCGATCGTCTTGCCGTAGGGGCCCTGTGCGGCCTTCTCGGGGTCGACGTGGATCCACTGGTGGTCGCCCGTCGCCTCGGCGAACAGGTCGATCTCGCGCTGGGTAACCTGATGCCATCCGCTGTAGCCCAGGTGCTCACCGACGTGTGCCTCGAACGCGTCGACTCCGTCGTACAGCGTGGGCGTGGCCGCCGTCCGGGTCATACCGAAACCTTCAGGCCCAGTGCCTCGATCGCGTTGCCGCCCATGATCTTCGCCGTGGCCGACTCGGAGACTCCGGCGAGCCGGTCCACGAAGCTCAGCGGATCGCCGATGCCCTCCGGATGCGGGAAGTCGGATCCGAACATCACATGGTCCTCGCCCATGATCTCGATGATTCCCTTGATGTCGTCTTCGAGGAACGGGTGGATGTAGACGTTGCGCTTGAACACCTCGACCGGGTGCTCGTCGAACTCCTTGGGCATCGTCCGGTAGGCCTTGTCCAAGAGGCGCAACAGGTTTCGTACCCATCCGCTGCCGTTCTCGACAACCAGGACCTTCAGGTCGGGGAAGCGTGAGAGCGCCCCGTGGCAGATCAACGCGGCGAGCGTGTCCTCCATGGCGCGGAAGCCCATCACGACCTCTCGCAGCGCGCTCGGTTTGAAGGACAGGTACTCGTCGCCGCCCTCCCACTCCATCAGGTGCTTCTGATACCCGCTGTCGGAGGCGTGGAACGTCACCGGGATGCCGGCGTTGACGACCTCCTGCCAGAACGGGTCGTACTCCGGAAGGCCCATCGAGCGTGACCCGCCGAAACGGCTCGGCACCGGGGCCGGACGGACCAGGAAGGTCTTCATCCCGCGCTCGAGGCACCAATGGAACTCCTTGATCGCCTCGTCGACCAGAGGCAGGCAGATCACCGGGGTGGCGAAGATCCGGTTCTCGTAGTTGAACGTCCAATGCTCGTACATCCACTCGTTGAGCGCGTGAATGATCGCATGGGTCAGGACGACATCGTCGGTGGTCCGTTCCTCGATCAGGCTCGCCAGCGTCGGGTACATCACGCACTGGTCGATCCCGAGTTCGTCCATCAGCTCCAGGCGCGGCGCGGGGTGCTGAAAGGCCGGGATGACATCCATTGGCTCCCCGATGAACTCACGGAAGTTCAGCCCTTCGGGATTGTTGCCGAGGAAGTAGTCCTCGGCACTGCCCGGCCGGGCCACCCGCTCGAACGTCGGGTTCGGGATCATGTGGCTGATGTGATCCTTGACCACGAGCTTGGGCCGGCCGTTGACCTCGACGTAGCCGACCTTGCCTCGATGCTGTTTCGGCAGGTACTTCGTGAGGGCGTCCGTCGTCTCGTACATGTGGTTGTCGATGTCGAAGACCGGGTACGGCAGGGACCGGGTAGGCACGTGTCCAACCTCCTCAGAGCTGCGAATATGAGCATTTACACTTAGTGAAAATGACGTTATCACCAAGCGGAGGCAACATCCATACCGGCTAACCGGCTGCCGATTCCTTCCATGCGGCCACCACCGCGTCGGTGGTGGTCACCGTCGCGAGCAGGGCCAGGGTGTTGTCGATGACCGACTCCGCGTACTCGCGGGGGTACCCGCTCACCGCGTCGCGGGGGAGGACGAACTGGTAGCTGCGATTGACCGCATCCATGACGAAGTTGGTGATGGCCACGTTCACTGAAACGCCAACGCCCACAATGGTTCTGATGTTCAGGTTGCGCAACACGGAGTCGAGGTCGGTTCCGGTCATCGGCCCGACGCCGTGCAGACGGGTGAGTACGATGTCGCTGGGCTGCTGGCCGAGCTCGGGGAGCAGCGAGGCGCCGGGACTGCCGGGCGTCAGATCGGACGGAAACGACTTGCCCGCCATGAACAGTCTGGCGTTGGTGTTCGCGCCGCGGCCGTCGGGCCGCCTCTCGATCAGGCAGTGCACCACCGTGACCCCGGCCGCGTGGGCCGCCTCCAGCAGGGTGGCGATGTTGGGCACCGCCTCGCGGCGGGCCTCGTCGGCGAGCATCGGCAGCCCCGCTTGCGCGCCGATCACGCCGCCCTGGCATTCCTGGGTGACCAGCGCGGTGGTGGCGGGGTTGAGGAGCTCCTGCAGACGTGGTTGCGGCATGAGAACTCACGTTATCGTGGGATGCCAACTTATGTTCACATCGGAGGAAAATGATGGAGCTCTGGGAGCTCGATGCCCGAGAGTCCGTCCGGCAGACGCTTTCCGACTACACCGCGGCGACCGACTCGTTCGATCTGGCGGCACTGGCGCAGTGTTTCGGGCCGGACGGCGTCCTCGAGTTCACCGGCGGCGCGCAACCACTGATCGGACCGGCCGCGATCCGAACGGGCTTGGCGGCCGCGATGGCGAACGAGCCGGAGTCGGCACGGCGGAGCCCGTCGTACGTGCGCCATCACGTCGCCAGCATCCGGTTCGGGTCGGTGACACCGGAGCGGACCGAGGTGAGCAGCTACTTCGCGGTGTACACAGACGTCGGACTCGACCACTGGGGCCGCTACCGCGACGTGCTGGCCCCGATCGACGGCCGCTGGCTGTTCGCCCATCGGCGCGTCCGTGTCGACGGGTTCGCAGCGGTCAGCCTCATGCGATGAACTCCTGCGCGAACGACGTCGCGGTGTCGACGACCTCGGCCCGGTCCGCGCCCTGGCCGGCGATGGTCAGCCAGGTCACCCCCATCGCTTCCAGCTTCGCGATCGTCGCGTGCCGTTCGTCGGCAGATCGGCCGTCGTCGAGCAGGTTGCCCACCGAGAAACAGATGTCCAGCGGCTCGGTGCGGCCGATCTCGGCCGCGTACTTCTTGGCCCACCCGATCGCGGCCTCGAGCTCGTCGAGCGTGGAGATCTCGGCGGTGCGCGACGCCGCCGCGTAGCCGAAGGTGTTGAACGGGGCCCATCCCTGGGCGCGGGATACCGCGAGGCGCACGGCGGGCTTGCTGTTGCCTCCGATCCACACGGGCGGCGGGGTCGCGGGCAACGGCCGCAGCCGGACACCCCGCGCGGAGAATGTCGTTCCGTCGTAGGCGGTGTCGCCGCCGGTCATCACCTTGTCCAAGACGTCGAGAGCCTCGTCGAGCTGTGCGCCGCGGGTCTCGAAATCGACTCCCAGCGCCCTGAATTCGGGCTTGAGGTAGCCGGCGGCAGCACCCAGGATGAGCCGCCCGCCGGACAGCACCGACAGGCTCTGAATCGACTTGGCGCCCAGGAACGGGTTTCGGTACGCGGCGATGTAGACGTTGGTCAGCAGCTTGACCTCGCTGGTCGCCGCGGCGGCGAAAGACAGCGCCACGAACGGATCGAGCGCGTGGTGTCCGCCGTGGTCGAGCCACTTGGCGTCGGGGGCGGGGTGGTCGGTGACGTGCACCGCGGCGAACCCGGCTGCTTCGGCGGCACGGGACATCTCCGATATCGCCTCGGCGGAGACGAATTCATCCACCGCCTCCACCCGCTGTGTGGGGAGTTCGAGGGAGTACGAAATGGTCACGGTGGTCCTTCCGGCTAGGGGCTCGAGGAGGTGACGAGGGTGGCCAGGCGCTGGGCATGGTGGTCGGGGGTGCCGAAGATCAACTGGGTGGTTTTGGCGCGGCGCATGTAGAGGTGGGCATCGTGCTCCCAGGTGAACCCGATACCTCCGTGGATCCGCATATTGTCCAGCGCCACTTCGAGAAACGCCTCCGAGCACACCATCTTGGCTACCGAGGCCGCCACCGCCTGCTCGTCGCCGTCGGGGAGTCCGGCCGCGTATTCCGCGGCGGACCGGGCGCCCTCCACCAGTACCAGCATGTCCGCGCAGCGGTGCTTGACGGCCTGGAAGCTGCCGATGGAACGACCGAACTGGATACGTTCCCTGGCATAGGTCACGGCCATGTCGAGGCATCGCTGTGCGGCGCCGACCTGTTCGGCGGCGATGGCGATCACGGCGACCCGGTAGGCCTGCTCCAGGCCGGCGGCGGCGCCCCCGTCGGCGCCGATCAATGTTGCCGGTACGCCGTCGAAGCTCAGTGCGGCGACCTTGCGGGTGCGGTCGAGCGTCGCCATCGGCTGCCGACCGAGTCCTTCGGCAGGTGTCCTGACGGCGAACAGCGATGTGCCGTTTTCTGTGTTCGCCACGGCCAGAATCACATTCGCGGTGTGACCGTCCAGAACCCGATCAGCCCGGCCGGTCAGCCGATAATCGGTTCCGTCGCGGCGGGCCGTCAGTGACACCGCGGCGGGATCCCACGCATCCAACGTTCCGTTGAGCACCACGGTCGCGGTCTCGGAGCCGTCGACCAGCGCGGGCAGGTATCGCCGCATCGCGGTGTCGTCGCCGCTGGCGAGCAGTGTCGGCACTGCCAGTGCGACAGTGGAGAAGAACGGTGCGCACACCAGTGCTGCGCCCATCTCCTCGAAGACGACCGCGAGTTCCGGCAGACCGGCGCCCGCGCCGCCGTACTGCTCGGGGACGGCGATGCCGTGCAGGCCCAGTTCGTTGGCCATCTGTTCCCATACCGCTCGGTCGCAGCCCGCGTCGGTGGCCATCAGCTCACGGATTCTGGTCGACGGCGACACGGCGTCGAAGAACTCGCGTGCTGCCTGGCGGAGTGCGTCGGCCTCGCTGGCGGTCATGGGGTCCTTGGGGGGGCGATGTGTCCAACCGGGATATGCATTCTCGGCCGAGGATAGTATGTTTTCTGAATTGAGAGAATATTGATTCTCATCTGGGTGAAGGAGCGGTCGTGACGACGAAACTCGGCTACGGGATCTTTGACTGCGATACCCACTGCTACGAGACACGCGATGCGTTCACCCGGTATCTGCCCAGCCAGTTCCACGACCGCGCCATCGCTCCGGTGCGGGCGGCCGACGGAAACGAGGTCATCCTCGCCGGTCATCGGATCGCGACCTTCAACAGTGAGGCCGGGCTCGGCTTCGACCTCGCGTATCGGCCCGGATCGCTGAAGGAGATGCTCAAGCAGATGGGCTCGGGCAATCCCGACGAGACCTACGAGCCACAGCCGATGCAGCCGGAGTGGCTGGAGCGCGACGCCCGCCTGCAGGTGATGGAGCGCCAGAACGTCGAACGCGCGGTCATCTTCCCGGCGGGGATGGCGTTGGCCGCCGAGCACTACGTCGACGACACCGAGGCGTTGTATGCGAATCTGCGCTCGTTCAATCGCTGGTTCGACGAGACGTGGGGCTTCAACTACCGGGACAAGATCTACGCGACGGCGTTGTTGTCGCTGCGCGATCTGCCGTCGGCGATCGCCGAGACCGAGGCGATCATCGAGCAGGGGGTACGGATGGTGCTGCTGCCCACCGGGCCGGCCTACGGCCGTTCACCGGGCGATCCCTATTTCGACCCGATCTACGCCCGGCTGCAGGAGGCCGGTTGCACGCTGGTCTTCCACATCCAGCCGTACTGGTACTTCGACAACATCTCGCCGGCCTGGGGGCACAATCCCGACCCGGCGGCGTGGCACATGTCGGCCTGGCAGTGGATGAACGTCTACGGTCAACGGCCGATCGAGGACACGCTGTCGGCACTGATCTTCGACAATCTGTTCGGCCGTTTCCCCGGATTGAACGTTCTGGTCGCCGAGCACGGTGCGGAGTGGGTGCCGCAGTTCGTCGTCCACATGGACAAGAGCCGCGGGATGGGCCGGAACGGGCCGTGGATCGGCGGCAAGCTGACCGAACGCCCGTCGGAGATCTTCAGCAGGCACGTCGGTGTGGTGCCCTACCCCGAGGACGACATCCCCGCGATCGTGGCCCGGCTGGGCTACGACGAATGCCTGCTGATGGGATCGGACTACCCGCACGCCGAAGGCCTCGCCGAGCCCGCCGATTTCGTCAAGTTGCTCGACCCGCTGGACGACGCGGCCAAGAAGCGGATCATGCGGGACAACGCTGACCAACTGCTCGCCCGGAGTTGACCATCTGATGCCGGATGAGGACGTCGACCTCGATCTGCTGAGAGCGTCTGCGCGGGATTTCCTGGCCGACCGTGGAGAGAAGGAATCCGTCGAGGATCTCGCGGCGATGGACTGGACCGGGCTGCTCGTCGACGAGGAGCTCGGTGGGGCCGGGTGGCGCCCGGTCGAGAGCTGTGTCGTCGCCGAGGAACTCGGGCGCGCACAGGACCGGTCCGCGTGGTTCGGTACGACGCTGGCCGCCGCGGCGCTCGCCTCGGCGCCCGGCGAGGTCCGGGGTGCTTGGCTGCCGAAACTGCTGAACGGCACGGCGTCGGCGGCCGTGACCATCGCCGCCGACTCTGCGCGGGTGATCCGCGGCGACGACGTCGATGTGGTGGTCACTCTGGGCGCCAACGGAATTCACATGTTCGACGATCTCGATGCGCGACGCCGCCGGCTGGACGACGACCTCCTCGATGTGACCAGGCCGGTGTGGCGCGTCGACCTCAGCGGGTCGGCGGGCGCGCCGATCGGGTCCGCCGAGCGAGGCGACCGGTTGCTCGCGATGGCGAGGCTGCTCGTCACCGCCGACTCCGTCGGCGCGGTGTCGATGACCCGCGACCGGCTGACGGCCTATCTGAAGGACCGCGTCGCGTTCGGCAGGCCGATCGCCAGCTTCCAGGCGATCCAGCACCGGCTGGTGGAGGTGCTGGTGTTCGAGGTCAAGGCCCGCGCCGCGGTGATGAAGGCGACGCGCGCGATCGCCGCCGACGACGACTGCGCCACCGCGATGACGGCGGCCGCGCACGCGTTCGTCGCCGCGAACGCCACTGCGGCAGTGGACGAATGTATGCAACTGTCCGGCGGCATCGGATTCACCTGGGAGTATCCGCTGCACTACGAGCTGCGGAGGGTCTTCACCAACGCCCACCTGATCGGCACCGTCCGGTCGAGTCGTGCGCTGTACGCGGAGGTGTCCGGCTGGTGAGCGGTTACCGGAACCGGCCCAGCGCTGCGGCGCTGGAGGAGTTCAGAAGCCTCGTCCGGCGCCACATCGCCGACCATGCGCCGCCCATCGAGGCGCGCGAAGGGCATCGCGCTCCCGAGGACGCCGAGCAGGAAGCCCAGCTGCGCACTTGGTTCGCCGGCTTGTTCGACGCCGGGTTCGTCGGTGCGGATTGGCCGGTCGAATACGGCGGGCGCGCCGACCACCACCCGTTGCACGACCGCATCGTCAGCGAGGAGATCCTGCGGGCGCGCGCACCGCGGCCGGTCGATCAGGTGAACCTTGCCGCGCATGTGTTGCTGCACTTCGGCTCCGGGGAACAGAAGCGCAGACTGCTGCCGCCGATCCGGCGCAGTGAGCACGTCTGGTGTCAGTTGCTCAGCGAACCGGACGCCGGCAGTGACATCGCCGGCGTGCGCAGCCGCGGGGTTCGCCGGGACGACGGCACCTGGATCATCGACGGACAGAAGACCTGGATCACCGACGGGCACTGGGCCGATATGGGGTTGGCGCTGATCCGCACCGATCCGGCGTCCTCCCGCCACCACGGCCTGTCGGTGTT
Organism: Mycolicibacterium parafortuitum; assembly: GCF_002086815.1. Lineage (GTDB taxonomy): Bacteria > Actinomycetota > Actinomycetes > Mycobacteriales > Mycobacteriaceae > Mycobacterium > Mycobacterium parafortuitum. Next base: position 4,888 of record NZ_MVID01000014.1, on the reverse strand, counting down.
CGCCGTGCCGTTGTCGGCACCCGGAGTCGAGATCCGGCCGATCCGGACCGTCGGCGACGCGATCGAGGTCAACGAGGTGTTCATGACCGGCGTGGAGGTCGACGGCGACAACCTGATCGGTGACGCGGGCCAGGGCTGGTCGATCATCATGGCCGGACTCGATTTCGAACGCTTCGGCATCGGCGGCAACGTCGTCCTGCTGGAACTTCTGATCGACGACCTCGTGCTGGTCGCCCGGAACGGGTTGTTGGACGGCAGATCCGCGCTGGGACACACCGACATCCGGCAGACGATCGCGGAACTCGCCGTCGAGGTCGAGGCGGCGAAGGCATTCATCGACGACCATGTCGAGCGGCTCATCGCCGGTACGCAGGAACCGGCCGACGGTGCGATCGCCAAGTTGAGTTTCGCCGAGACCTACCACCGGGTTTCGGCCTACGGTGCGCAGCTCGCGGCTATCGTGTGCACCGACGGGTCGACGGACCCGGCGGTGTCGCAGGCCGAGGAGCGGTTGCGTGAATGCTGGCTGTGGTCACGCGCGTACACCGTCTCCGGGGGGAGCTCTGAGATGATGCGCAACATCCTCGCCAAGCGGCGGATGCTGCTGCCGAATTCGTGAGGTACGCGGTGTCCGGGGCGCAGACCTACTGGGACCTGGTGGAGTCGGCGGGCCGCGAGCATCCCGACCGGGTCGTGCTCGCCGACGACTTCGGACGTGACCTGACGTGTGCGCAACTGCGCGACGCGGCCGAGTGCACCGCCGCCGCCCTGGCCGAACACGGCGTCGCGGAAGGGACGGTCGTGTCCTGGCAGTTGCCGACCACGTTGGAGACGATGGTCGTGATGGTCGCGCTGACTCGACTCGGCGCCGTCCAAAATCCGATCCTGCCGATCTGGCGCGAGAGTGAAGTCGGTTTCGCCACAACCCAACTCGGCGCAGACGTGATCATCGTGCCGGGGACGTGGCACGGCTTCGACCATGTCGCCCTCGCGAACGACCTGGCGGACAGCCGGCCGATGAGCGTCGTGGTCGTCGATCACGGCGCACCCGTGGCCGCCGGGTTACGCGTTCCCTGTGGAGATCCGGCGGGACTCCCGGCGCCGCCGACGTCGGGAACCCTGCCCCGATGGGTCTACTACTCCTCCGGTACCACCGCGGCCCCGAAAGGTGTGCGGCACTGCGACCGATCGGTGATGGCCGGCTCGGCCGGTGTGGTCGGAATGGTCGGAGCCACCAGCCGCGACGTGAACCCGATCCCGTTCCCGATCTCGCATATCGGCGGTGCCGCGATGCTGGCCGCCGGCCTGCTGACCGGCATGCGGCTGGTGTTGTTCGACACGTTCGACCCGGTGTCGGGCCCGCACGCGATCGCGGCCCACCGGCCGACGCTGCTGGGTACGGCGACGCCGTTCTTCGTCGCCTACATGGCCGCACAGCGTGCACAGGGCAGTGAGCCGCTGTTTCCCGACCTCCGGGCGTGCCTGGGCGGCGGTGCACCGATCACCGCCGAACTGGGACGCCAGGTGCGCGAGACACTTTCGGTCGCCGGGGTCGCCAACGCGTGGGGGCTGACCGAGTTCCCGGTGGCCACGTCGCCGCCGCCGGACGGTGCGCCGGAGGTGCTCGATCACACGGTCGGGCGGCCGGTGCCCGGGGTGTCGGTGCGGGTGGTCGACGACTCCGGTCGGGAGGCGGCCGCGGGCGAAGAGGGGGAACTGCGGTTGAAAGGACCGCAGTGCTTCCTCGGCTACGTCGACGAGACGCTGAACGCCGACGCGTTCGACGCCGACGGCTGGCTCCGCAGCGGGGACTGGGGCCGCGTCGACTCCGCGGGCAATGTCGTGGTGACGGGCCGGATCAAGGACGCGATCATCCGCAACGCGGAGAACATCTCGGCGCTGGAGATCGAGGGTGTGCTGGCCACCCATCCGGCGGTGGCCGACATCGCGGTCATCGGCGTGCCGGACCCGCGCACCGGTGAGCGGGTGTGCGCTGTCGTCGTCGCGCAGCCCGGCGCCGAGGTCACGCTGGCGGCGCTGGCCGAGCACTGCCAGGCCCAGGGCCTGAGCAAGCACAAGTCACCCGAGAGCCTGCAGGTGGTGGACGCGTTGCCGCGCAACCTCACCGGCAAGGTGTTGAAGAACGAACTCCGGGCGCGGTTCGGCGCAATCCGCGCCGGTTAGATCCCGATCAGCTCCTTGAGGTTGCCGCCCATGACGCGTGCGGTGGTGTCGGCCGGCAAGTCCGCCAGTTCTTTGACGAACTCCGCGGGTTCGGCCAGCCCTTCCGGATGCGGGTAGTCCGACCCGAACATCACCCGGTCCGCACCCAATACGTCGATCAGATGCGATATGTCCTCCTCGTGGAACGGGTTGACCCAGATGTGCCGGCGGAAGACGTCGCCGGGGTGCTCGCTGAAGTCCTTGGGCTTTTTGCGATAGACCCGGTCGAACACCTCCATCAGGCGCTGCGCCCAGGAGCCGCCGTTCTCCACCACACCGATACGGACACCGGGGAAACGTTCGAACACCCCGTGGGCGATGAACGCCGCGAGGGTGTCGAAGATGTGGCGGCTCTCCTCGTAGATGAACCCGCGCAGCTTCGTCAGCTGGAAGCCCTGGAACTCTGCGCCGCTCTCCCAGTCGTCGACATAGCGGTCGTATCCGGAGTCCGCGTTGTGCATCTGGACCGATATGCCCGAGGACTCCACCAGCCGCCAGAAGTCGTCGAACTCCGGCAGTGCCGCCGAGCGGGAGCTGCCGTCTTCGCGGGGTACCGGCGCAGGCCTGATCAGCACCGTCCTGGCGCCGTTGTCCAGGCACCAGTGCAGTTCCTGCACGCCTTTGGCCGGGTCGTTCAGCGATATCGCCGGGACGGGGAAGATCCGGTCCTGATAGTTGAACGTCCAGTCCTCGAGCAGCCAGCGGTTGAACGCGTGGGTGATGGCGTGGGTCAACTCGGTGTCGGACTTGGTGCGCTCCTCGAGCATGCCCGCGGTGGTCGGGAACATCACGGCGCCGTCGACACCCTGACGGTCCATCAGGGCCAGGCGCAGATCCGGCCGCCGGAACTCGTCGGGGCAGCGGATCGGTTCGGCGAGCTCGCGCAGCGACTTGCCGTCCGGGTTGATGCCGCGGTAGTAGTCGGCCCACGCGCCCGGCGTCGGGATCACCTCGTAGGTCGGATTCGGGATCGTCTCGGTGATGACGCCGAGGATCTGCAGCTTCTTCCGTCCGTTGACATCGACGAATTTCAGTGCTTCCGAATACTTCTCGGGAAGGTAGCGGGTGTAGGCATCGATGGTCTCGTACATGTGGTTGTCGGCGTCCCATACTTCGAACGTCTTCGGATCGCTCACAGTAATTCCTCTCGATCGCCGTCCCTGCCGGTACGCGACGCTTCACCGGTATCGCCATTATCCCAAAATGAGAGCATATATTCTCGCGACGAAACGTCCATGCTCGGCTGCGGCATTCACGCGGTCAGGAGCGTGGAATCTCCTTCCAAGGCTTGCCCTTCCACGGGTCGGGTTCTTTGGGCAGTCCTAGCACGCGTTCCCCGAGGATGTTCTTGTTGATGTCGGTCGTGCCGCCCTCGGTGCCGTTGGCGAGACTGCGCAGCATGCCGTGTACCTCGCGTGGCAGCGCATCCGCATCGTCGCTCGCGGGCCAGGCCACCGCGGCGGTGCCGAGTAGATCCACCATCAAGTCCTGGATCTGCTGGTTGAGCCAGGCCTGATGGACCTTGCCGATCGACGACGCGGCGCCGGGGGACTGGCCGGCTGACAGCGCGGCACGCACCCGGGCATTGGTCCAGCCCCTGATCTGCTCCTGAGCCCACAGGCGCATGATCTTGCCGCGCACCAGCGGGTCCTCCCACCGGCCGGTTTCCCTGGCCAGTGAGATCAGACGGTCGGCCCCGGCACCGCCGAGGCGGCCCATGCCGCCGGATCCCGATCCGGACACCATCTGACGCTCGCTGGACAGCGTCGACGCACTCACTCGCCATCCGTTGTCGACGTCCCCGATCCGGTACGCGTCGGGGACCCGGGCGCCGTCGAGGAATACCTCGTTGAACTCCGCCTCGCCGGTGATCTGGCGCAGCGGCCGCACCTCCACACCGGGTTGGTTCATGTCGAGCAGAAAGTAGGTGATGCCTTGGTGTTTCGGCCGGTCGGGGTCGGTGCGGGCCAGCAACATCGCGAAATCCGCCTCGTCGGCCCAGGTGGTCCACACCTTCTGTCCGGATATCACCCAGTCGTCGCCGTCAGGAACAGCCCGGGTGGCCAGTGAGGCGAGGTCGGAGCCGGCGCCGGGTTCGCTGAAGAGCTGACACCACTTCTCCTCGTTGCGGACGATGGGCGGCAGGAAGCGCTGCCGTTGTTCTTCGGTGCCGTGACTGAACAGCGCCGCGGCGGCGTTGTTGAGCCCCAGTGGGTTGAGCCGGGTCAACCGCAGCGGCGCCAGCACCTGCTCGATGGCGCGTGCGACGTCGTTGCCGACGCCGAGGCCGCCGTGTTCGGGAAGCCAGGTCGGTGCCACCAGACCCGAACGTGCGAACGCCGGATACCACCGCCGGTAGTCGGCCGCGCTGCGGGCGGAGCGCAGTGCGGTCGGGCCCTCGGCGGCTGCTGCCCGCCAGTCGGCGGGTACCTCGGCTTCGACCCAGTCCCGGACCGCGCTGACGGCCTCGTCGGCGGAGGTCTGTGAGGTGATCGGCAGCGCTGCCTTGTCCGTCATCGACCGACGAGTTACTTGCCTTGTGTCCCAGTGGTGTTCACGGTGACCTTCGCCATCTGGGCCTGCCAGTCCGATCCACCCCCGTGATCGTGCTTGGACAGGGCTTTGATGGAGACGTCGTGGCCTTCGGCGGCTTTGCGTAGCGCGC
>NZ_MVID01000013.1 GCF_002086815.1 Mycolicibacterium parafortuitum | reverse complement strand
ACTGGCATCAAAAAACAACCCACCCCTAAACGGGAAAAAGAGGCGGATCAAAAAACAACAAACAAAAACCACCAAACACACTATTGAGTTCTCAAACAACAGAGCCTGTTTTAAGGCAACCTCACCAGTCTACATAAGCCCTGGGGGGCGGTCAAGCCGCTGCCCCGGATTTCCTTCCGGACCCCCGGGGGCTCGCTGCTGATGTTGGAAATACTACGCAGAGTTCGCGTCAGGTTCCAAATCGCCAGCGTGGAAGGCCTTTTCGGCCCACCAAGTCTAGCTGACCCGCTCGATCTCCGCACCCAAAGCGACCAGATTCTCCACGAACTTCGGGTAGCCGCGATCGATGTGGAACACGTCGTGCACTTCGGTGTCGCCGTCGGCGACCAGACCCGCCAGCACCAGCCCGGCGCCGGCGCGGATATCCGACGACCACACAGGAGCACTCGACAACTGCGGGATCCCCCGGACGACCGCGTGATGACCATCGGTTCGGGCGTCGGCGCCGAGCCTGATCATCTCCTCGACGAACCGGAAGCGCGCCTCGAAAACGTTCTCGGTGATCATCGACGTCCCGTCGGCGACGGCCGCCAGGCCGATCGCCATCGGTTGCAGGTCGGTCGGGAACCCCGGGAACGGAAGCGTCGCGACGTTCACCGCTTTCGGACGTTCGTACTGCACCACGCGGAACCCGTCATCGGACTGGGTCACCGTGGCGCCGGCATCGTGCAGTTTGTGCAGAACCAACTGCAGGTGCGACGGGTCCACTCCGGTCACCGAGATGTCGCCGCGCGTCATCGCGGCGGCTATCCCCCACGTCGCGGCGACGATCCGGTCGCCGATCACCTTGTGCTCGGTCGGGTGAAGCTTGTCCACCCCGATGATCGTCATCGTCGACGATCCGGCGCCGGAGATCTGCGCGCCCATCTGGTTGAGCATCGTGCACAGGTCGACGACGTCCGGTTCGCGCGCGGCGTTGTGGATCGTCGTGACCCCTTCGGCCAACACCGCCGCCATCAGGATGTTCTCGGTAGCCCCGACGGACGGGAACTCCAACTGGATCTCGGCGCCCCGCAGGTGATCGGCCTCGGCGACCACACATCCGTGCTCGATGTTGCATCGGGCCCCGAGTTGCCGAAGCCCGGCCTGGTGCATGTCCAACGGCCGGGAACCGATCGCGTCTCCGCCGGGCAACGCGACCCTGGCCTTCTTGCAGCGGCCCACCAACGGTCCGAGCACACACACCGACGCGCGGAACTGCCGAACCGCGGCGAAGTCGGCGTCGTACTTGGGTTCGTCGGGTGACGTGATGCGCACGACGTCACCCTCGAGTTCGACGGTGGCGCCCAACCCGCGCAGCACCTCGGCCATCAACGGCACGTCCAGAATGTCCGGGCAGTTGGTGATGGTGCTGGTGCCCTCAGCGAGCAGTGCCGCGGCCATCAGCTTGAGGACGCTGTTCTTCGCGCCCCCGACAGCTACTTCGCCTGATAACCGGCAACCACCGGTCACCACGAATCGCTCGCTCACGCGGTAAGTGTAGACAGCCCGTTGGGCCATGTCAGGCTGCCGAGCCGTGGCCTTCGGAGTCATCCCGGTACCGTTTGACCATGGCAGTTCACCTGACGCGGATCTATACCCGGACCGGCGACGACGGCACCACCGGCCTCAGTGATTTCAGCCGGGTTTCGAAGAACGACGCCCGCCTCGCGGCGTATGCCGATTGTGACGAAGCCAACGCGGCCATCGGTGTCGCGGTGGCTCTCGGCGCACCCGGGGAACGGATCTCGAAAGTCCTGCGCCAGATCCAGAACGACCTGTTCGACGCCGGCGCCGACCTGTCGACGCCGGTCGTGGAGAACCCCGAATACCCGCCGCTGCGCATCAAGCAGGAGTACATCGACCGGCTGGAGACGTGGTGCGACGAGTTCAACGAACCGCTGCCGGCGTTGAACTCCTTCATCCTCCCCGGGGGGACGGCACTGTCGGCATTGCTGCACGTCGCGCGCACGGTGACACGTCGGGCGGAGCGCTCGGCCTGGCACGCCGTGGAGACCCACGGCGACTCCGTCAGTGTGTTACCCGCCAAGTACCTGAACCGGCTGTCGGACCTGCTGTTCATCCTGTCCAGGGCCGCGAACCCCGACGGTGATGTGCTCTGGCAGCCCGGCGGTCAACGTCAGTGACCGCGCCGGCGCGCCCGCGGTGACGGCCGCGACTCCAACCACGACGTGAACGCGGTCAGCGCGCCGCGATCCAGTGCGATCTCATAACCGCGGCCGCGTTCCGGACCGGTATCCCGTAGTTCGAGGATGACGGTCTGATCGTTCATGATGTCGAACTCGTCGCCCCGGGGCGCACGCCGCGAGACGATCTCCAAACCTCGCCGCGTCAGCGTCCTATCGGGCCACCAGCGGAAGCTCGACAGCCGGTAGAAACCGGCCTCTCCCCCGCGGTAGCGCATCACACCGTGGCGCCAACCATGGCCTCCCACTGCTGGGACGTCGCGAAGGATCGCTGCGGTTCCACCGACCTGGCGTAGTTTCCACAGCCGGTAGAACAGCGCGATGACAACCAGAAGGAGCACACCGACGAGCGCGACCATGAACAGCATGGACGCGCTCATCGGCGATCAGTCGAGTTGGCCCAGAGCGCGCAGACGCGCCCGACCCCATGCCGCGGTCCGCTCATCGTCCGATTCCGAATCCTGCTTCGCGGAATCAGCGTCGATCTCGGACTCGAACTGTGCGTTCTCGACCAGGATGCGGACGGCTTCCTCGGTCACCGACAGGAACCCGCCGTCGACCGCGATGCGCAGGTCGTCTTCGCCCTCACGCTCGACGCGCACCATGGCATCGTCGACGAGCTGGGCGACCAGCGGAATGTGCCGCGGCAGGATGCCGATCTCGCCTGCGGTGGTGCGGGTGAACACGAAAGTCGCGTCACCCGACCACAGCTCGCGCTCCACGGCGACGATCTCGACGTGCAAATCCGCCATGTCACACCACCTTTCGCGCAGTCAGAGACATCACAGCTTGGCGCCGAGGCTCTCGGCCTTCTTCGCCAGGTCGTCGAGACCACCGATGAGGAAGAACGCCTGCTCGGGCAGGTGGTCGAACTCGCCCTTGGTGAGCTTGTCGAAGGCCTCGATGGTCTCCTTCAGCGGCACCGTGGAGCCGGGCTGGCCGGTGAACTGCTCGGCCGCCATCATGTTCTGGCTCAGGAAGCGCTCCAGACGACGCGCACGCTGCACCAGCTGCTTGTCCTCTTCGGCGAGCTCGTCGATACCGAGGATCGCGATGATGTCCTGCAGATCCTTGTAGCGCTGCAGGATCCGGATGACTTCCTGGGCAACGCGGTAGTGCTCGTCGCCGACCACGGCCGGGTCGAGGATCGTCGAGGACGACGCCAGCGGATCCACCGCCGGGAAGATGCCCTTCGAGAACACCGTACGAGAAAGCTCGGTGGTGGCGTCGAGGTGGGCGAACGTGGTCGCCGGGGCCGGGTCGGTGTAGTCGTCGGCGGGCACGTACACGGCCTGCATCGAGGTGATCGACCGACCGCGGGTCGAGGTGATGCGCTCCTGCAGCTCACCCATCTCGTCGGCCAGCGTGGGCTGGTAACCCACGGCCGAAGGCATACGACCGAGCAGGGTCGAAACCTCGGAACCGGCCTGGGTGAACCGGAAGATGTTGTCGATGAACAGAAGCACGTCCTGCTGCTGCTCGTCGCGGAAGTACTCCGCCATCGTCAGCGCCGACAGGGCGACACGCATACGCGTGCCCGGCGGCTCGTCCATCTGGCCGAACACCAACGCGGTGTCCTTGAGCACGTTCGCGTCCGCGAGCTCGACCCACAGGTCGTTGCCCTCACGGGTGCGCTCGCCGACGCCGGCGAACACCGAGGTACCACCGAAGTTGCGGGCGATACGGTTGATCATCTCCTGGATGAGCACCGTCTTGCCCACGCCGGCGCCGCCGAACAGGGCGATCTTGCCGCCGCGGACGTACGGGGTCAGCAGGTCGACGACCTTGAGGCCGGTCTCCAGCATCTCCGTGCGGGGCTCCAGCTCGGAGAAGGCCGGCGGCTTGCGGTGGATCGACCAGTGCTCGAAGTCCTTGCCGTAGCCGGGCTCGTCGAGGCAGTCGCCCAGGGCGTTGAACACGTGGCCCTTGACGCCGTCGCCGACGGGCACCGAGATCGAGTTGCCGGTGTCGGTGACCTCGACGCCGCGGACCAGGCCGTCGGTGGGCTGCATCGAGATGGTGCGCACCAGGTTGTCACCGAGGTGCTGGGCGACCTCGAGCGTCAGCGTCTTCGACAGCTCCTTGTAGGTGATGTCGGCATGCAGCGCGTTGAACAGTTCGGGGACGGAGCCACGCGGGAACTCCACGTCGACCACGGGGCCGGTGATGCGAACGACGCGACCCGTCGTCTTCTCTGCGGTAGCAGTCATTTCTCTTTCGCTTCCTGGGAGGGGCTTGTGTAGTTGGTCGGCTAGCGCGAGTCGGCGAGCGCGTTGGCGCCACCGACGATCTCGCTGATTTCCTGGGTGATCTGCGCCTGACGTTCGCGGTTGGCCGACAGCTTCAGCGCCTTGATCAGGTCATCGGCGTTGTCGGTCGCCGACTTCATGGCGCGTCGGCGGGACGCCGACTCCGAGGCCGCGGCCTCAAGAAGTGCGGCGTACACGCGGGTCGCCACGTAGCGCGGCAGCAGTGCGTCGAACAGCGTCTCCGCGTCCGGCTCGAACGAGAACAGCGTCTGCGGGCCGTCTTCGGGTTGCTCGTCCCCGACGTACTCGACGACCATCGGCGCGATCCGGCGGGCCGCGGCCGACTGCGACAGCATCGACCGGAACTCGGTGAAGACGATGTGCAGTTCGTCGACCCCGAGGATGCCGTCGGCACCGGCGTCGTCACCCTCGTCGTCGGCGCCGGACATGAAAGCCGCCACCAGGGTGTCGGCGATCTCCTTCGCGTTCTCGTAGGTGGGCCGCTCGGAGAAGCCCGACCACGCCTCGGTGATCTCGCGCTGACGGAAGCTGAAGTAGCCCTGCGCCTTTCGCCCGACCGTGTAGACGACGGGTTCCTTGCCCTCTTCCCGCAGCAACGCGAACAGCTCTTCGGACTGGCGGAGCACGTTGGCGTTGTACGCACCGCACAACCCCCGGTCCGAGGACACCACCAGCACCGCGGCCCGCCGCGGGTTCTCCCGTGCGACGAGCAGCGGGTGATCCAGCGCGCTGGCGCTGGCAAGCTCGGTGAGCATGTTGGTGATCTCGGTGCTGTAGGGCCGAGCCGCCTCGACTCGGGCCTGCGCCTTGGCGATTCGCGACGTGGCGATCAGTTCCTGGGCCTTGGTGATCTTCTTGATCGACCCGGCGGAACGGATGCGTCCACGTAGCTCGCGCAGTGTTGCAGCCATCTAGCTCTCCAGACCCCTCTCGGTCCTACTTCTTCGGGGCCGGCTTGCGGACCTTGACGGATTCCTTCTCGACGTCCGCTTCGTCCATGGCCTCGGCCTCTGCTTCGTTGACCACGACGGAGCTGCCGTCAGAAGCGGAGAAGCCCTTCTTGAACTCGTTGATGATGTTCGTCAGCTTCTCCTCGGTCTCTTCGGAGAGCTTCTTGGTCTCGCGGATCTCCTTGAGGACATCCTCGTGCGAAGCCTTCACGTGCTCGAGAACTTCCTGCTCGAACCGCGCGACGTCCTCGACCGGCACCGAGTCCAGGTGGCCCTTGGTGCCGAGGAAGATCGCGACGACCTGATCCTCGACCGGGTACGGCGTGTACTGCGGCTGCTTGAGCAGCTCGACGAGGCGGGCACCACGGTCCAGCTGCGCCTTGGAGGCCGCATCCAGATCCGAGGCGAAGGCGGCGAACGACTCCAGCTCGCGGTACTGCGAGAGCTCCAGACGCAGCGAGCCGGCCACCTCCTTCATGGCCTTGATCTGTGCGGCACCACCGACGCGGGACACCGACACACCGACGTTGATGGCCGGACGCACGCCCTGGTTGAACAGGTCGGACTCCAGGAAGCACTGGCCGTCGGTGATCGAGATGACGTTGGTCGGGATGAACGCCGAGATGTCGTTGGCCTTGGTCTCGATGATCGGCAGACCCGTCATCGAACCACCGCCGAGCTCGTCGGACAGCTTGGCGCAACGCTCCAGCAGACGCGAGTGCAGGTAGAACACGTCGCCGGGGAACGCCTCGCGGCCCGGCGGGCGGCGCAGCAGCAGCGAGATGGCGCGGTAGGCGTCGGCCTGCTTGGACAGATCGTCGAACACGATCAGCACGTGCTTGCCGTCGTACATCCAGTGCTGGCCGATGGCCGAACCGGTGTAGGGGGCCAGCCACTTGAAGCCTGCGGCGTCGGAGGCCGGGGCCGCGACGATGGTGGTGTACTCCATCGCGCCGCCCTCTTCGAGGGCCCGCTTCACCGAGGCGATCGTGGTGCCCTTCTGGCCGATCGCGACGTACACGCAGCGCACCTGCTGCTTCGGGTCACCGGTTTCCCATGCCTCACGCTGGTTGAGGATGGTGTCGACCGCGACGGCCGTCTTGCCGGTCTTGCGGTCGCCGATGATGAGCTGACGCTGGCCACGGCCGATCGGGGTCTGGCTGTCGATGGCCTTGATGCCGGTCTGCAGCGGCTCGCCGACGCCCTGGCGCTGAACCACCGACGGCGCCTGCAGCTCGAGTGCGCGGCGGCCGTCGGCCTTGATCTCGCCCTGGCCGTCGATCGGCTGGCCCAGCGGGTTGATCACGCGGCCGAGGAAGGCGTCGCCGACCGGAACCGAGAGCACCTCGCCGGTCCGCTTGACCTGCTGGCCTTCTTCGATCTTCTCGAATTCACCGAGGATGACCGCGCCGACGCTGTGCTCGTCGAGGTTCAGCGCGACACCGAGGACACCACCCGGGAACTCCAGGAGCTCCTGGGTCATCACCGAGGGCAGGCCCTCGACGTGGGCGATACCGTCACCGGCGTCGATCACGGTGCCGATTTCTTCCCGGTCCGAGTCGGCGGTGAAGGAGGAGACGTAGTCCTCGATCGCCCCTTCGATGTCAGAAGCGGAGATTGTCAACTCTGCCATGGCTTTTCGTCTTCCTGCCTTAGTGTTTGTTACTGCTCGAGTTCTGGGGCGGTCAGTCCGGCAGCCCGGTGCGGGCCGCATCCAACCGCGATGAGATGGAGCCGTCGATGACCTCGTCGCCGACGGTGATCAGGAGTCCGCCGAGGACCTCGGGATCGATGTCGAGCTGGACCGACACCGGGGTGCCGTAGATCCGGCTCAGGATCTCCTTCAGGCGGGTGCGCTGCTGCTCCGAGAGGTCGGCCGCGGCCTTGACCTCGGCGACCGCCTCGCCGCGCCGCGTGACGGCGAGCTCGGCGAGATCGCTGACCGCCGAGTCGGCGGGCTCACCGCGGAGCAGTTCGACGGTCTGCGTCAACAGAGCCGACACCGTGGCGTTGATGCCGCCGGCACCTTCGAGCACCTTGTTGAGCAGTTCGACACGCTTGTCGGCGGGCACCGTGGTGTCGGCGAGCAGCCGGCTCAGCCGGGACTGCTCGTCGAGAACCCGTCCCACCCGGAACAGCTGGTCCTCGACCTCTTCGCTCTGCCCGTCGCGCTCCGCACGCGCCAGCAGGGCGAGCCGGGCGACGTGCTCGAGTCCGTCGATCAGGTTGCTCTCGACCGACCACCGCTGAGCGGCGGCGGTTTTGACGATCTCGAGCGCGTTGCCGTCGATCTTGCCGTCGAACAGGCGCTCGGCCAGGCGGACCTTGGGCGCCGAGTCATCGGTGGCCTGGGCGAGGTGCTTGGTGAGCGTGGGTTCTGCCAGCAGGAGCTTGGCCACAGCGACCAGGTTGTCGGCGAGGGTGGTCAGGGTGCCGGAATCGGCGCCGTCGGCCACCGACTCGAACTTCTTGACCAGCTCGGCCAGGGCTTCGCGGCTCGCCGCGCGCAGGTTCAGCGTCGCCCCGGCCTCAAGCACCACGGAAGACGGTGCCATCGCGTCGAGTTCATCGAGGAACCGGTCGACGGTCGAGGACTGCGCGGCCGGATCGGACACGTAATTGCGCACGATCTCTTCGGCCTTCTGCACCGACTCGCTGCCGAGGCCGGACCGCAGCTGACGGATCAACTGCTGACGCATCAGCTGAACCTGCTGTGCGCCCTGAGCCTTGATCCGCTCGGCTTCCGCATCGGCCTGCTCGGCGAGTTGCGCCGCGATCCGCTCGGAATCCTGGCGCGCCTCGTCGGTGACCTTCTGGCCCTCGTTCTTCGCGTCCTCGACAGCCTTGGAGTGCATCGCGTCGGCGTCGGCGAGCTTCTTGCTCGCCTCGGCACTCTCGGCGAGCGCGACCCGGATCGCCTCCTGCTGGCGCTGCATCAGCCCCTTCACAGGCGGCACGACCCACTTGACGATGATGAACACGATGACGGCGAAGCCGATCAGCTGTCCGATGAAGACCGACATCTAACGACTCCCACCTGAATTCACGTCGACGCCCAGGATCCGGCTGGCCAGCGCCGCGGACAGGCCGTCGACGGAGGACTCCAGATCCGACCGAGCGGCCGAACCTTGTTGCGACAACTGCTGGTCCGCGGCGCTCAGCGTCTCGGCGACCTCACCGCTGGCCGCCGCACGCTTCTCCTCGACGACCTGACGGCCGGCGACACGTGCTTCGTCGCGGATGGCGGATGCCTCGCCACGGGCCTCGGCCAAGGTCTTGTCGTAATCCGCCTTCGCCGCGGCGACCTGTTCGGCCGACTTACGGTTGTCGGCGGCGGTCTTGGCCAGCATCGCCTCCCGCTCGGCCAGCACCTTGCTGATCGGTGGCACAACCCATTTCGCGATCACGCCGAGCACGATCAGGAAGATGAGCAGCACGGCGAAGAAGGTGCCGTTGGGGATCAGGAAGTTACTGGTCCCTCCGCCTTCTTCGGCGGCGACGATAGATGTGGTGAGTTCACCCATGCCGGTGGATTACTGCAGGCCCGGAGTGGCGAAAACGAACAGCGCCATGAAGGCCAGGTTGATGAAGTAGGCCGCCTCGACCAGACCAACCGTGATGAAGAACGGCGTGAACAGCCGGCCCTGCGCCTCAGGCTGACGGGCGATGCCGGAGATCAGGGCGTTACCGGCGATACCGTCACCGATACCCGCACCGATCGCGCCGCCGCCCATGATCAGACCGCCGCCGATCAACGCACCAGCAGTGATGATGGCGTTGGGGTCGATTTCCATTCTCTTATCCTCCTTGATAACTGGGGGCGGTGCCGCCAGAGTTCGTGATCGTTGGTCGTAGGGACTTAGCGGTTACTGCGTCAGAGCTCTATGTAGTCGTCGCGCTCAGTGGTCTTCGTGGTCCAGCTCCATCGACTGGCTGAAGTACAGGATCGTCAGCAGGGAGAAGATGAAGGCCTGGATCAGGCCGACGAACAAGTCGAAGGTCTTCCACACCGCGTTCGGGAACCACTGGATGTACCAGGGGAACATCGCGATGAGCGCCACCAGGATGCCGCCGGCGAAGATGTTGCCGAAAAGTCGCAGCGCCAGCGAGATGGGCTTCGCGAGTTCCTCGACGATGTTGATCGGCGCGAGGAACGCGACGTGTCCCTTGACGACCTTGATCGGGTGCCCGATCACGCCGCGACGCCAGATGCCCGCGGCGTGGTAGCAGATGAACACGAACAGGGCGAGCGCGAGCACGAAGTTGATGTCGGAGGCCGGCGGCTTGTACAGCTCGCCCGCGGCTCCGTCCGAACCGCCGTACTGCCACGGCAGCACCGCCAGCCAGTTGGAGATCAGGATGAACACGAAGATCGCGACCGACAGCGGCAGCACGAACGGTGCCACCTTCATGCCGATGGAGCCCTCGATCTGCTGACGCATCTGGATGGTCAGCGCTTCCCAGAACAGCTGCACACCGCCGGGCACGCCGGTCGAGGTGACCTTGGACTTCAGGTAGAAGGCCAGCGCGATGACGATCACGGCCGTGACCGCGGTGGCCAGAATCGTGTCGCCGTTGAACGTCATGCCGAACAGTTCGAACACCATCGTGTGATGCCCGACGTGGATGGCGGCGCCACCTTCCTCTGCGGCGAGGATGGATTCGGTCATCGTCCCTGTCTTCTCTCCATTGAGTCCAGCCGGTTCATGTAGCTCAGATCAATCCTTCGAATCCGTGTCGAGCACGTTGAGTCCGTCGCGGCGGATCTTCTTCATCACGGGGATGCTCGTGCTCATCACGAGCAGCGCCTGGAAGATCGCCAGCCCGAAGAGTACGGCGAGGCCGCCGTGCTGCCGGAAGACGAACGCGATGGTCAGCGCGATCGCGGTGATGACCAGCAGCCGGGTGGCCGAGTTCACCGCCATCTTCTTTTTGAGGGGGTGTTCCTCGGCGGTGATGGACTCGACGGCCCGGCGCACCAGCAGTGCGTTGACCAGGCCAAGACCGAGACCGACACCGAAGAACGCGCCGAAGAGGATGTTGCCGGTGAAGCCCGAGGCCAGCAGCGCGACCGCGGTCAGCGCGAGGCACACGACGAGCAGACGGACAGGCCGGAAAGCAACGGACGGGAACACCAACGGCGCGTCTTGCGCTGGCGTCGTCACTGCTTCACCTCAATCCGGCGGTCGTCAAGCATCGATGGGGTCTTCCCGTGGATCCTGTGCGTGGCGCCCGTAGCGTATCGGAGGGCGTCGGGCGCGCTGGAATCACCCAAGGGGTTGCTCCCTGTTTTGGTCGAAATGTGGTCTGAATATCGGTCGTCATGCCAGCCGGGGCGATGCTCTGATCGATGCCATCGAACCGCCCGGAGGCCGGCAACCCGCGAGGTCTTTTCGGGTTCTGGGAAAACCTTAACACATGGTAAGAGCCACAAAAGAGGCACTACTACTTTTTGTCGTATACCTCGTCGGGCTCGTTGTTCCCACGCCTGAGCAGCGGTATCAACGTGACCACGATCGCGACCACCAGAGCGCCCGCCATCACCGCCGCGGTGTAGCGCGGGTCGAAGAAGATGGTGCTGGCCGCACCGAGCGCGACGATGCCGACCCACAGATAGATCAGCAGCACCACCCGGCGGTGGGAATGGCCGATCTCGAGCAGCCGGTGATGCAGATGCATCTTGTCCGGGCTGAACGGGCTGAGCCCCTTGCGGGTGCGCCGGATGATCGCCAGCAGCATGTCGAGCGCCGGGACGAAGACCACGGCGACGACGAGCAGGAACGGCGACAGCAGAGCGAACACGTCGCGGGCCCCGTACGCGGTCTGCGAGATCGGGCCCGCCGCGGTGGTCGCGGCGGCGGCGAGCATCAGACCGATCAGCATCGACCCCGAGTCGCCCATGAAGATGCGGGCTTTGTGGAAGTTGTGCGGCAAGAAGCCCAGGCACGCACCGGCCAGCACCACGGAGATGACGGCCGGCGGATAGAACAACACGTCGCCGCCGTGGTCGCGCAGCAGCCCGACCGAGAAGATGCAGATCGCCGATGCGGTGATCAGACCCAGTCCCGCGGCCAGACCGTCGAGTCCGTCGACGAAGTTCATGGAGTTCACCAGCGCCACGGTGAACGCCAGCGTCAGCAGGATGGAGGCGACCTGGTCGAGCACGATGGTGCCGACGCCGCCGATCGGGATGTAGAGCACGCTCCACGCGACGCCCATCGTGACGAGCACGCTCGCCGCGGTGATCTGGCCGGCGAACTTGGTCAGCGCGTCCAGCCCCCACCGGTCGTCGATCAGACCGACGACCATGATCAGGCCGCCCGCCACCACGACCGCGGGCAGACCCGTCGAGTACACGAACCCGCGGGTCAGCGCGGGCAGCTGGGAGGCGAGCAGGACGGCGGCCACCACCCCGATGTACATCGCCAGGCCACCCATGCGCGGGATCGGTTGCAGGTGCACATCGCGCTCACGCGGATATGCCACCGCGCCCCAGCGCGTCGCGAGCACCCGGACAAAGCCGGTGGCCAGGTAGGTGATGATGGCCGCGGTCAGCCCGACGAGCGCGAGTTCACGCAGCGGGACGCCCGCGCCGCGGTCGGACAGCGCCAACACGCTCTCCCCCGCCCGCGTGGCGGTCACCGTCACCGAAGCCAGATCCACAGAGCCCGGATTCACTCGTCGTCTGCGGTCAGCGTCTGCGCCTCCACACCCAGCACCTTGGCGATCGCGTCCAGCGTCACCGGACCCTCCCGCAGCACCCTCGGGTGCGCACCGGTCAGGTCGACGATCGTGGACGCGGCCTGCTGTTCGGCCGGGCCGCCGTCGAGGTAGACCTCCACCCGGTCACCGAGCTGGGCCCGGGCCTGCTCGGCGGTGACCGCCGGCGGGTTTCCGGAGATGTTCGCGCTGGACACGGCCATCGGCCCGACCTCGCGCAGCAACTCGATCGCGACCGGGTGCAGCGGCATGCGCAGCATCACGGTGCCGTTGGCGTCGCCGAGGTCCCAGTGCAGCGACGGCGCCTGCTGCACGACCAGGCTCAGCGCTCCCGGCCAGAACGCGCGGATGAGTTCTTTGGCACTTTCGGGCACCGAGTACACGAGACCCTGGATGGTGTGCCACGACCCGACCAGCACCGGGACGGGCATGTTCCGGCCGCGGCCCTTGGCCTCCAGCAGTGACGCGACCGCCTCGCCGTCGAAGGCGTCGGCGCCGAGCCCGTAGACGGTGTCGGTCGGCATCACCACGAGCCTGCCGCCCTTGAGCGCGCTGATCGCCGACGCGATGCCGGTCGCCCGCTGCTGCGGATCGGAGCAGTCGAACATCTCGGTCACGGTGTCCAGCCTCTCACCCGGTCCGCACCGCGGTCACGAAGCGTGGACGGCCGGCCAGGTCGTGTCGTGGGGTCACCTCGGTGAAGGCCCCGCTGCGGACGAAGCTGTCCACGGTGCGCTGCGAGGTGGTGTCGTCGTGTTCCACCGCGCACACCCCGCCGGGCCGCAACAGCCGCGCCGCGACCGCGACGATCGGGTCGATGACGGCCATCCCGTCCGGCCCGCCGAACAACGCGTGCGCGGGATCGTGGTCTGCCACCTCGGGATCGAGCACTGCCCCGTCGGGGATGTAGGGCGGGTTGGACACCACGAGGTCCACGGCACCGTCCCATTCGCCCAATACTCCGTCCGCGGTGACGTCGGCGTGCAGCAGCTCCACCGCGGTACCGGCGGCGTTGCGCCGCGCGTAATCCAGAGCGTCGGCGGAGTCGTCGACGGCGATCACCCGGGCGCCCGGGACGGCGTGCGCGAGCGCGACCGCCAGCGCACCGGACCCGGTGCACAGATCGACGATCACCGGATTGGGCGGAAGTCGTTGCGCGAGAACCCATTCGAGCAGGGATTCGGTCTCCGGCCGCGGGATGAACACGCCCGGCCCGACCCGCAGGTCGAGCGGCCCGAAGGCCGCGGTGCCGGTCAGATGCTGCAGCGGGACACGGTCGGCGCGCCTGGCCACCAGCTGCCGGTAGCGGGTCACGAACGCATCGTCGGCGTCGGCGAACGCCACCCTGCCGCGGTCGACGCCCAGCAGGTGGGCGGCGAGCAGTTCGGCGTCGACGCGCGGGGACCCGACCCCGGCGGCGTCGAGGACTGCGGCAGCATCGGCGATCGCCTGGCGCATCGTCACCGGTGGGTCGGCCACGTTCACGTGTTCTGCAGCCGGGCTTGCCTGTCCGCGGCCGCGAGGGCGTCGAGAAGCGGGTCGAGATCGCCGTCGAGCACCTGGTCGAGGTTGTGCGCCTTGTAGTTGATCCGGTGGTCGGCGATGCGGTTCTCGGGATAGTTGTACGTGCGGATCCGCTCGCTGCGGTCCACGGTGCGGATCTGGCTGGCCCGGTCGGCCGAGGCGTCGGCCTGCGCCTGCTCCTCGGCGAGCGCCTGCAACCGGGCCGCGAGCACCTGCATCGCACGCGCCTTGTTCTGCAGCTGCGAACGCTCGTTCTGACAGGTGACGACGATGCCGGTGGGCAGGTGGGTGATACGCACGGCCGAGTCGGTGGTGTTGACGCCCTGACCGCCCTTGCCCGATGACCGGTAGACGTCGATACGCAGATCCGATTCGTCGATCTGGACCTGTTCGACCTCGTCGGGTTCGGGATAGACCAGCACGCCCGCCGCCGAGGTGTGCACCCGTCCCTGGGATTCGGTGACCGGCACGCGTTGGACGCGGTGCACGCCACCTTCGAATTTCAGCCTCGCCCACACGCCGTCGGCGGAGTCGCCCTTGCTCGCGATGGACAGGGTCGCGTCCTTGTAACCGCCGAGGTCGGAGGTGGTCTCCCCCAGCATCGTGACCGTCCAGCCGTGCCGTTCGGCGTAGCGGGTGTACATGCGCGCCAGGTCGGCGGCGAACAGCGCCGACTCTTCGCCGCCCTCGCCGGACTTCACCTCGAGCACGATGTCGTCGGCGTCGTGGGGGTCGCGGGGGGCGAGCAGATCCGTCAGCTGGGTGTCGAGCTCGGCGATCTTGGCGGTCAGCTCGGTCACCTCGTCGGCGAACGACGCGTCGTCGGCGGCGAGTTCCTTGGCGGCCTCGAGATCACCTCGGGCCGCTTCGAGCTTGCGGTAGGTGGCCACGATCGGCGAGATCTGCGCGAAGCGTCGGCCCACCTTGCGGGCGGCGGAGGCGTCAGAGTGCAGTTCGGGATCGGACAGCCGCTGTTCCAGCTCGCCGTACTCGGCGAGAATCGCCTCGATCGCCGGTGCAGCGTCGGCCATCTCGACTCCTCCTCAACGTGCCGGAATTCAACCCAGAAGCGCGAAACGGCGCCCGGTCTGCGCATGAAGTGCGGCAGAACGGGCGCCGTTGCGACAGCTACTTGCTGCGCTTGCCGTAGCGCTTCTCGAAGCGGGCCACACGACCGCCGCTGTCGAGGATCTTCTGCTTGCCGGTGTAGAACGGGTGGCACTGCGAGCAGACCTCGACGGTGATGTTGCCGCTCTTCTTGGTGCTGCGGGTGGTGAAGCTCGCACCACAGCCACACAGCACGTTGGTCTCGACATAGTCAGGATGGATGCCTGATTTCATGGTTTCCTCTTCGATCGTGGGCCCGGGTCGCCCCTCCCGTACCGGGAGGTTTGCGGCGTGAACCGGAACCGAGGTGACGGCACCCGGCCGGAGGCCGGAAGGCTGGACCTGATTATGCCAGGTCAACCGCCAGCAGCCTAAACGCGCATTCGACGGCCGCTATTCCTGCTCGGTCACCTACTCGGACACCTACTCGGTCGTAACGAGGTACTTGCGGCCGTCCCGCTTCCACAACGTGCGGCCGCGCGCCGCGGTGCCCATCGCGACCAGTTCACGTTTGAGCACCTTGTTGGTCGCGGTGCTGGGCAGGTCGTCGGCGACCCAGACGTGCCGGGGCCAGGCCTTCGGGGACAGATCGGGCTGCTCGGCGAGGAACGCGCCGAACTGTTCGGGGGTCAGCGTCGCGTCGTCCTGCAGCACGATCGCGGCCATCACCTGGTCGCCGACGAACTCATCGGGCACCGGGTACACCGCGACCATGCTGATGGCCGGTTCGCGGATCAGGATGCGTTCGATCGGCGCGGAGGTCATGTTCTCCCCGTCGACGCGCATCCAGTCGGCGGTCCGCCCCGCGAGGTAGATCCAGCCGTCGGCATCGCGGTAGGCCAGGTCCCCTGACCAGAACATGCCGTGCCGCATCCGGTCCTCGGTGGCGTCCTGGTCGTTGTAGTACCCGGCGAACATGCCCGCACCCTGGGTGTTGACCAGTTCGCCGATGGCGTCGTCGCCGTTGACCAGCGCGCCGTGCTCGTCGAACTCGGCGACCGCACATTCGGTCACGGTGTCGGCGTCGTAGATCGCCACTCCGGGGAAACCCCTGCCGATCGAGCCGGGCGGGCAGCCTTCCTCGCGGGTGACGGTGACCGCGTTCTCCGTCGATCCGAACCCGTCCCATACGTCGCAGCCGAAGCGCCGCGCGAACTCGGCGATGTCGCGGTCGGTGGCCTCGTTGCCGAATGCGACCCGCAGCGGGTTGTCGCCGTCGTCCGGCTTCTCCGCGGTCGCCAGGATGTAGGCCAGCGGCTTGCCCACGTAGTTCATGTAGGTGACGCCGTAGCGGCGGATGTCGTCGAGGAAACCGGAGGCGGAGAAGCGTGCCGGCGCCATCGCGGCACCGGAGTTCAGCGCCACCGACCAGCCGGCCAGCACCGCGTTGCTGTGGAACAGCGGCATCGCCAGGTAGCAGACATCCTTCGAGGTCAGCGCGAACCGCCCGACCAGCGCGGCGCCGGCGAGCAGCACCATCGCGTGCATCATCTTGACCGCCTTCGGGTCACCGCTGGTGCCCGACGTGAAGATCAGCATGTACGTGTCGGTCGCCGCGACTTCGCGGTGCGGAGTCAGCTCGCCGGACTGGGCGAGCAGTTCCGCCCATTCCGGGCTCCCGATCACCAGCACGCGCACCCCGGGCAGGTCGACGCCGTCGAGCAGGGCCCGGTGTTCGGTGTCGGTGACGAGGATCTGGCAGTCGCCGCGGCGGACGTCGCGGCCGAGCCCCTCGCCGCGGCGGGTGTTGTTGACGCCGACGAGCACGTAACCGCCGAGACCCGCGGCGGCCATCGCCGTCAGCATGTCGGGGTTGTTGCCCAGCAGCACCCCGACGTGCAGGGGTCGCGACGGGTCGGCGATGCCGATCAACGCGGCGGCCTGGGCGGCC
The DNA here is from genome assembly GCF_002086815.1 of Mycolicibacterium parafortuitum. Taxonomy (GTDB): domain Bacteria; phylum Actinomycetota; class Actinomycetes; order Mycobacteriales; family Mycobacteriaceae; genus Mycobacterium; species Mycobacterium parafortuitum. The sequence continues at coordinate 115,598 of NZ_MVID01000013.1, read as the reverse complement.
GCGTCGGCCAGATGCTCACGCCAGGTCCAGGTCCGGCCGTCGTAGGTCATCGCGGTGCCGTCGTCGGCTGCCCGCTCCCGCAGCAGCTGCTGAACCGTCTCGGCCAAGCCCCCCACCCTTTCCGAGTGTGAACAGATCCCGCGAGTTGTCTACTGGATCAAGCGCGCAGCCTACCTCAGCCACAACACGCGATTCATTTGCGAAGATATGCCGATGAGCGCGGGCGCCGTACAGAATTCACTGGCAGCGAATCCACTGCCGGATTTCGTCGAGGGCGCCGCGGCCAAACCTCCCGCGCGATCCGTCCGGGACCGTCTCATCGACGCGGCCGAACAGTGCCTGACCGCCAAAGGGATCCGCGCCACCACGGTCTCCGAGGTCGCCGAGGTGGCCGGTGTCAGCCGGGGCTGGCTCTACCGGCACTTCCCCGACAAGTCCGAACTGTTGGGCGCGGCGATCGTGCGGCTCAACGACGCGTTCTGGGCCGAGTCCCGATCCCGCCTCGACGCGGTGACGGGTCTCGACCAGCAGATCGCCGTCGGGGTGGCCCTGGCCCGGGAGGAATCCGAGACTCCCGGAGCACTCGTCCTCAAGCTGCGCCAGGAAGAACCCGAGGCGTTCACCGCATGCGTGGGTCTCGGCGTGCGCGGGCTGATCCCCGAGATCGCGGCGTTCTGGGAGCCCTACATCCAGGCCGCGGTCGACCGAGGCGAGATCCATCCCGGGACGGACCGCGCCGAGGCGGCCGAGTGGATCGCGCGCATCATGATGAGCCTCGCCACCGTGCCCGGCGAGCAGTGCAACATCGAGGACCACGAGTCGGTGCTGCGGCACGCCCGCCGCTATATCGTCGCCGCGCTCCGCGCGAATCCGGCGGGGTGGTGATTTCGGCGTAGTTGGTCAACGTCAGATTGACCAACTACACCCGAATCACTCAGTCGTCGCCGTTGCCGCCGGGCGTGTTCTTGGAGACCTGGACCAGGAACTCGTAGTTGTTCTTGGTCTTGCGCAGCTGACTCATCAGCAGGTCGATGGCCTGATGCGGATCCAGGCCCGACAGCACGCGCCGCAGCTTGTGCACGACCGCGAACTCGTCGGGCGAGAGCAGCAGCTCGTCCTTGCGAGTGCCCGACGGGTTGACGTCGACGGCCGGGAACACCCGGCGCTCGGCGATCTTGCGGTCCAGCTTGAGCTCCGCGTTACCGGTGCCCTTGAACTCCTCGAAGATCACGGTGTCACCGGTCGAGCCGGTCTCGACCATCGCGGTCGCGATGATGGTCAGCGAGCCGCCCTCTTCGATGTTGCGCGCCGCGCCGAGGAACCGCTTGGGCGGGTACAGCGCGGTCGAGTCGACACCACCGGACAGGATGCGGCCCGAGGCCGGCGACGCGTTGTTGTAGGCGCGGCCCAGCCGAGTGATGGAGTCGAGCAGCACCACGACGTCCTTGCCCTGCTCGACGAGCCGCTTGGCCCGCTCGATCGCGAGCTCGGCGGCCTGGGTGTGGTCTGACGGCGGCCGGTCGAAGGTCGAGGCGATGACCTCACCCTTGACCGAGCGCTGCATGTCGGTGACCTCTTCAGGACGCTCGTCGACGAGCACGACCATCAGATGGCATTCCGGGTTGTTGCGGGTGATCGCGTTGGCGATGTCCTGCATGATCGTGGTCTTACCGGCCTTCGGCGGGGACACGATCAGCGCGCGCTGACCCTTGCCGATCGGCATGATCAGGTCGATGACACGCGTGGTCAGCTTGTCGCCGGTGGTCTCCAGGCGCAGCCGCTGATTCGGGTACAGCGGGGTGAGCTTGGTGAACTCGGGCCGCTTCTTGGCCTCCTCGACCGGCTTGCCGTTGACGGTGTCCAGACGGACCAGCGGGTTGAACTTCTGCCGCTGATTGCTCTGGTCTCCGTCCTTGGCCACGCGGACCGCGCCGGTCACGGCGTCGCCGCGGCGCAGGCCGTTCTTGCGCACCATGTTCATCGACACGTACACGTCGTTGGGGCCGGCGAGGTAGCCGGAGGTCCGCACGAACGCGTAGTTGTCGAGCACGTCGAGAATGCCCGCGACGGGCTGCACGACGTCGTCCTCACGAAGCTCGGTGTCGCGCTCACCGCCGCCACCACCGTCGCCGCCACGCTCGCGTCGCTTGCGGTCGCGGAACCGGCGGCCGCGACGGCCCTGACGGCCCTCGCCGTCGTCGTCGTTGTCCGAACGTCCACCGCCGGAGTTGTTGTCGCGGCGGTTCTGTCCGCCACCCTGCTGTTCACCGCTGTCGCCGCGGTTGTCGCCCCGGTTATCCGAGTCACCGCCGGACTTCGCGTTCTGGCCGGCATCCCGGTTGCTGTCGCGGTTGTCCTGGTTGTCCTGACGGCCGCCCTGGTTGTCCTGGCGGCGACGGGTGTCCTGCTCGCCTCCGGACTGCGCCGTGTCGGCATTGTCCTGGTTCTTGGCGTCCTGGCTCTTGGCGTCCTGGTTCTTGGCGTCCTGGTTCTTGGGCTGCTCGCCACCGCCGGTACCGCCCTGCTCACGCGACGCCCCGCGGCGCTCACGGCGGCGCTGCTGCGGCTGCGCCTCGGCGGGCTGCTCGGCTGCGGGCTGCTCAGGGGCGGGCTGCTCGGCGGCGGGCTGCTCGGCGGCGGCCGGAGCGCTCTGCTCGGCGGGCGCGGGGGCATCCTTCTTGGCGCCGGCGCCGTTGGATTCGCCACGACGCTCACGGATCGCGGCGATCAGCTCGCCCTTGCGCATGCCGGAGGCGCCCTCGACGCCGATTTCCTTGGCCAGCGCCCGCAGTTCGGGCAGGACCATGCTGGTCAGCGCCCCGCCGCGACGGGCGGGGGCAGCCGCCGGCGCGTTCTCGGCAGGCGCCGAGGTCGAGATGTCTGAGGTCACGGGGTTCTGCAGTTCGCCGCTTTCGGCGCTGCCACCAGCCGTGAAGAGGTCCGTATCAGTCACGGATTTCCTTTCTTCCCCCGCTGATCTCGTCACGCGGGGGTTCTGTGCGTTCAACCAATCCGCTGAACGCCTAGGTCACGCCATTGCCACTGCAACGGTGATCGCCGGGTTTCGCCGATACGGCGAACCGCCAGTCCACAAATTTGAACACTTGAAAGAAGAGTCGTCCTAGTGTCGGCGCAGGTGAAGAAGCTGCGATTGCTGGACGAGAGCGAGGATAACCCGCATCCGAGTTGGAAGCAAGAAACCCCGCGATCCGCATGTTGCCGGTGTTACTGCTCGCGCCGAGCGCTCGCAGCGACCCCGGAGGTCCAGCTGACCCCGTGCCCCACCGACATCTTGACCACGGAGAACCCGGCTCGGGCCCCGTACTCCAGTGCGTCGGCGGGCAACTCCGGTTCGGTACTCAAAGCCAGCACCGAAGGCCCGGCGCCCGACAGCACACCTGCCACCCCACAACGCCGCAGCACGGCGAGGTATTCCGCGGATGCGGGCATCGCCGAAGCTCGTTGCGGCTGGTGCAGCACGTCCTCGGTCGCGTCCAGCAGCAGGTCCGGCCGCTCGGTCAGCGCGACCACGAGCAGCGCAGCTCGGCTCAGGTTGAAGCCGGCGTCGGCGTGGCTGACCTGTTCGGGCAGCAGCACCCTCGTCTCCGCGGTCGACGAGCGCACCTGCGGGATCGCGGCGAACACACTGATGCCCGGATGCAGCCGGATCGGCGCGGCGGCGTACCGCGGGGCGCCGTCCTGCTTCGCGGTCCAGGCCACCACCGCCCCGCCGAGCACGGCGGCGGCGGCGTTGTCGGGATGCCCTTCGAACTCCGACGACACCTGGACGAGCCGGTCTGCCGACATGGGTGTCGAGTCACCTTGGGCGGCAAGACCGTTGGCGGCAGCGAGGCCGCCGACTACCGCGGCGGCCGACGAGCCGAGCCCTCGCGAGTGCGGAATGTTGTTGCGGCAGCGGACGATAAGACCCGATGCGGCGACGCCGTTCTCCCGCAGGCCCCGCTCGATCGCGCGGACCACCAGGTGCGACGCGTCCAGCGGCACCTGACCGGCACCTTCACCGTCCACCTCGATGACCAGACCGGAATCCGCGGTCTCCACGGTGATCTCGTCGTACAGGCTCAGCGCCAGGCCCAGGCTGTCGAAGCCGGGACCGAGGTTGGCGCTCGAGGCTGCGACCTCCGCGGTCGCAGACAGGCCCGATGGGAGAGTGCGGGTCACGATCGTTGGCTCTAGACCAGGCCGAGCTTCGCGACGACGGCGACCGGGTCGACCGGGACCGGGATGACCGCGGGCATTCCCTTGAGCGCGGTGTCGGGGTCCTTGAGGCCGTTTCCGGTGACGGTGCACACGACCGTGGAACCCTTGGCGACCCAGCCGTCCTCGATCGACTTCAACAGGCCGGCGATGCTCGCGGCCGATGCGGGCTCGACGAACACGCCTTCCGCGCGGGCCACCAGGTGGTAGGCGGCGAGGATCTCTTCGTCGGTGGCGGCCAGGAAACGCCCGTCGGACTGCTGCTGGGCTTCCACCGCCGACGTCCAGGACGCCGGTGAGCCGATGCGGATCGCGGTCGCGATGGTCTCGGGATCGCTGACCGGTTCGCCGAGCACCAGCGGCGCGGCGCCCGCGGCCTGCGTACCCAGCATGCGGGGCAGCTTGGAGGACAGACCGTCGCGGTGGTACTCGGTGTAACCCTTCCAGTACGCGGTGATGTTGCCCGCGTTGCCGACGGGAAGCGCGTGGATGTCGGGGGCGTCACCGAGGGCGTCGACGATCTCGAACGCCGCGGTCTTCTGCCCCTCGATGCGGAACGGGTTGACCGAGTTCACCAGTGACACCGTCGGGAAGTCCGCGGTGAGCTTGCGGGCGAGTTCGAGGCAGTCGTCGAAGTTGCCGTCGATCTGGATGATCTTCGCGCCGTGCATGACCGCCTGGGCGAGCTTGCCCATCGCGATCTTGCCCTGCGGCACCAGCACCGCACACGTGATCCCCGCCCGCGCCGCGTACGCGGCGGCCGAGGCCGAGGTGTTGCCGGTGGACGCGCACAGCACGGCCTGCTGGCCGCGGGACACGGCCTCGGTCACCGCCATCGTCATACCGCGGTCCTTGAAGGACCCGGTCGGGTTGAGGCCTTCGACCTTCAGGTGGACCGTGCACCCGGTGTACTCCGACAGCCGCGGCGCGGGCAGCAGCGGCGTACCGCCTTCGCGCAGCGTGATGGTGGTCCAGCTGTCCTCGATCGGCAACCGGTCGCGGTAGGCCTCGATGAGGCCCGGCCACGGCTGGTGCACGGCACTGGTGGTGCTCACTCTGTGGTCCCTTCCAAACGCAGGACGCTGTTGATGTCCTGTACGACGTCGAGATCGGCAAGCGCGGCAACGGTTTCCGACAGCGCCGCGTCGGTCGCCTGGTGGGTGACCACCACGATGCGGGCGCCGCAGCGCTGACCGCCCTCGTCGACCATGCCTTCCTGGCGCACCTCGGCGATGCTGACCTCACGCTTGGAGAACTCCGCCGCCACCGCCGACAGCACACCGGGCCGGTCGGCGACGTTCATGTTCACGTAGTAGCGGGTCGGGATCAGCCCGATCGGCGCGATGGGCAGCTTCGCGTACTTCGACTCACGCGGTCCGCGGCCGCCCTGCACGCGGTTGCGCGCGGCCATCACCAGGTCGCCGAGCACTGCCGACGCGGTGGGCGCGCCACCGGCGCCCTGGCCGTAGAACATCAGCCGGCCGGCGGCCTCGGCCTCGACGACGACCGCGTTGAAGGCTCCGTTGACCGACGCCAGCGGATGCTCCAGCGGCACCAGTGCCGGGTAGACGCGCGCCGAAACCCGTTCCTGCCCTTCGTTGTCCGTGATGCGCTCACAGATGGCGAGCAGCTTGATGGTGCAGCCGAGGGCGCGCGCGGACGCGAAGTCGGCGGCCGACACCTTCGTCATGCCCTCGCGGTACACGTCGTCGGAGGTGACGCGGGTGTGGAACGCGATCGAGGCCAGGATCGCGGCCTTGGCGGCGGCGTCGAAACCCTCGACGTCGGCGGTCGGGTCGGCCTCGGCGTATCCCAATGCGCCGGCGTCGGCCAGCGCGGAGGCGTAGTCGGCTCCGGTGCTGTCCATCTCGGAGAGGATGTAGTTGGTGGTGCCGTTGACGATTCCGGCCACCCGCACCACGGTGTCGCCGGCCAATGACTGGGTCAGCGGGCGGATCACCGGGATCGCGCCGGCGACCGCGGCCTCGAAGTACAGGTCGACGTGCGCGCTCTCGGCGGCTGCGGCGAGCTCGCCGGCCGAGACCGCCATCAGCGCCTTGTTGGCGGTCACGACGGACTTGCCCTGCTCAAGCGCGGCCAGGATGGCCTTGCGGGCGGGTTCGACCGGGCCCATCACCTCGACGACGATGTCGACGTCGTCACGGGAGACGAGCTCCTCGATGTTGTCGGTGAGCAGGTCCGCGGGAACCCCGCGGTCCGTGTCCACCCGGCGCACGCCGATGCCGCGCACCTTCAGCGGGGCGCCGATGCGGGCGGCGAGGTCGGATGCGCTCTCCTCGATGATGCGCACCACCTGGCTGCCCACGTTGCCCAGCCCGAGTACGGCTACGCCGATCTCGTTGCTCTTCGCGTCGCTCAACGCGTCACCTCACTTCCAGACTCAAAAGATCTTCGACCGTCTCCCGGCGCAGGATCAGGCGTGCTCGCCCGTCGCGCACGGCCACCACGGCCGGTCGGCCGATCAGGTTGTAACGGCTCGACATCGAATAGCAGTATGCGCCGGTGGCGGCGACGCCGAGCAGGTCCCCCGGGGTTACGTCGTCGGGCAGCCATGCGTCGCGCACCACGATGTCCCCGGTCTCACAGTGTTTGCCGACCACCCGGGACATCGTGGGGGCGGCCTCGCTGGTCCGCGACAGCAGCCGCACGTCGTACTCGGCGCCGTACAGCGAGGTCCTGATGTTGTCGCTCATCCCGCCGTCGACGCTGACGTAGCGGCGGTGTGCGGTCGGGCTGACCGCGACGTCCTTGACGGTGCCGACCTCGTAGAGCGTGATGGTGCCGGGTCCGGCGATCGCGCGTCCCGGCTCGACGACGAGCTTCGGCGCGGGAAGCCCGACGGCCGCCGACTCGCTGCGCACGATGGCCTGCAGTTTGCTCGCCAGCTCGCTCATCGGTGGCGGGTTGTCGTCGGGAAGATAGGAGATGCCCAGGCCGCCACCGAGATCGACGATGTCCATCTGCGCGGTCTTCTCGACGCCGAACTCGGACACCACATCCCGCAGCAGCCCGATCACGCGGTGCGCGGCGATCTCGAAGCCGGCCACGTCGAAGATCTGCGATCCGATGTGGCTGTGCAGGCCGACCAGGCGCAGGTTGTCGGCCGCGAACACCTTGCGCACCGCATCCATGGCCGCACCGGAGGCCAGCGACAGCCCGAACTTCTGATCCTCGTGGGCGGTCGAGATGAACTCGTGGGTGTGCGCCTCCACACCCACGGTGACGCGCACCAGCACGTCCTGGACGACACCGAGTTCGGCCGCGATGCGATCGAGGCGCTCGATCTCGATCATCGAGTCGACCACGACGTGGCCGACACGGTGCTTGACCGCCGCGGTCAGCTCGGCGGTCGATTTGTTGTTGCCGTGCACCGTGATCCGCTCGGCCGGGAAGCCGGCGTGCAGCGCGACGGCGAGCTCTCCCCCGGTGGCGACGTCGAGGGACAGCCCCTCCTCGTCAACCCAGCGGGCGATCTCGGTGCACAGGAAGGCCTTCGCGGCGTAGTGGACGTACTCGCCGCCGCCGAACGCGCCCGAGATGTCGCGGCAGCGTGCCCGGAAATCGGCCTCGTCGATGACGAAGACCGGGGTGCCGAACTCGGCGGCGATATCGGCCACCGACACCCCGGCGATCGACACGACACCGTCGTCACCGCGAACAGTGCTCTGCGGCCACACGTTCGGCGCGAGCTGCAGAACCTCGGCTGCGGTCAGGGGCCGCTCGGGCGCGGCGGCCGAGGGCACTTCGGCATGCCGCGGTCCGGCGGGGTGGGCGATCACATCCGCTCCGGGGCGCTGACGCCGAGGATGCCCAGTCCGTTGGCGATCACCTGACGGGTTGCCGCGCACAGCGCGAGCCGGGCCGCATGCAGGTCGCCGGGTGCCTCGTCGCCCTGCGGCAGTACGCGGCACGCGTCGTAGAACCGGTGGTAGTCGCCGGCGAGGTCCTCCAGGTAGCGCGAGACCCGGTGCGGCTCACGCAGTTCGGCGGCCTGCCGGAGAACCCGCGGGAACTCGCCGATGGTGCGGATCAGCACACCCTCTTTGTCGTGCGTCAGCAGGTCCAGGTGCGCGGTGTTGGGGGCGATTCCGAGCTCGGCGGCGTTGCGGGCCAGCGCCGAGAGCCGCGCGTGCGCGTACTGCACGTAGTAGACCGGGTTCTCGTTGGATGCCGAGGACCACAGCGCCAGGTCGATGTCGATCGGGGTGTCGACCGAGCTGCGGATCAACGAGTACCGGGCGGCGTCCACGCCGATCGCCTCGACGAGGTCGTCGAGGGTGATGACGGTGCCCGCACGCTTACTCATCCGGACCGGTTGCCCGTCGCGCACCAGGTTGACCATCTGCCCGATCAGCACCTCGACGGTGTCGGGATCGTCGCCGAGGGCCGCGGCGGCGGCTTTCAGCCGGGCGATGTAGCCGTGATGGTCGGCGCCGAGCATGTAGATGCACAGGTCGAATCCACGCTTGCGCTTGTCCAGGAAGTAGGCGAGATCACCGGCGATGTAGGCCGGGTTGCCGTCGCTCTTGATGACGACACGGTCCTTGTCGTCGCCGAAGTCGGTGGTGCGCAACCAGACCGCGCCGTCCTTCTCGTAGGCGAAGCCAGTCTCGCGCAACTTGCTGATGGCCTGTTCCACCCGGCCGGAGGTGTGCATCGAGTCCTCGTGGGTGAAGACGTCGAAGTCGGTGCCGAACTCGTGCAGCGACGCCTTGATCTGGTCGAACATCAAGTTCACGCCGATGGCCCGGAACGTCTCCCGCATCTGGGCGTCGGGCTGGTTCAGGACACCGGGTTCCTTGGCGACGACCGCATCGGCGATCTCGGCGATATAGGTCCCCGCGTAGCCGTCCTCGGGCGCCGGCTCCCCTTTCGCGGACGCGATGAGCGAGTTGGTGAACCGGTCGATCTGCGCACCGTGGTCGTTGAAGTAGTACTCGCGCACCACCTCGGCGCCCTGGGTGCTCAGCAGCCGGCCCAGCGCGTCGCCGACGGCCGCCCACCGGGTGCCGCCGATGTGGATGGGCCCGGTCGGGTTCGCCGAGACGAACTCGAGGTTGATCTTCTTGCCGGCCAGCGCGGTGGATCCGCCGTAGCCGGCGCCCGCGGCGATGACGTTGCCGACCATCACGTTCTGCGCGGCGGCCTCGATACGCAGGTTGACGAAACCGGGTCCCGCGACGTCGGCGGCGGCGATCCCGTCGTCGGCGACGAGTGCGGCGGCCAGCCAGCCGGCCAGCTCGCGCGGGTTGGCGCCCACCTTCTTGCCGAGTTGCAACGCCAGGTTGGTGGCGTAGTCACCGTGCTCGGGGTTGCGCGGGCGCTCGACGGTGACGGTGTCGGGCAGCGCGGCGGTGTCGAGGCCATGCTCGGCCAGCACCGCGGTCGCGGTGGCCTTGAGCAGCTGGGCCAGATCGGCAGGGGTCACGGGGATCCATCCTATGGTCTGCGCTGTTACCTACCGAATCCGTTTCCACCCGCGGCATGCGCTACGCTATCCACGCCCGTTCGGCGCAGCATCTCAGCAGCGCCCCCGTAGCTCAGGGGATAGAGCGTCTGCCTCCGGAGCAGAAGGCCGCAGGTTCGAATCCTGCCGGGGGCACTTTCTCACCAGATCGGCCTACGCGCCGTCGCACTCACGGTCATCCCGATCGCCTGTGCTGATCACACTTTCCGGATCGTCCCGTAGTACCCCAGGATTGAGTCGGACTGGTCGGTCGCATGCGTGAGCACGGCGTAGGACCTGATGAAGGACTCCCCCACGCAGCCGTCGATCTTCACGTTGAATCCACTGATCGACACCCACGGGTCGTTCCCGGTGAACTCCTTGCGTCCCACCGGGACGGTGTTGATGAGGCCGGGTCGCAGACCGATCGCGACGCCGCCGACGAAGGGCGTCGACAACACCGGCGCGATACCGTCGATGAACTCACCCTCGCCGTCGAGTCCCAAGAGGCCCAGTGACGGCGTGACTCCTGCGCTATTGGTGATGGTGACGCCGTTGGCGCCCATGTCGATGCCGCAGCCGATCTGGTAACCCACCTCCAGCACGCCTCGCGGCGGCTCGGACCCCTCGGGCCCGCGGAGCATCCCGTTGAACACGCCGCTGACCTCGTAGTTCCGCGACGACAGCGCGGTGGTCAGGGGGTTCACGTTCCGTATTGCCTCGTCTCTGGCGCCGACGGTCAACGTCCACCCGTTGGGTGCCGTCGTCGTCGACGGTGGAGCGGACTGGATAAGGGCGTCCGCTCCGGGCGCGATGACGCCCGCCGCGTGGGCGACGGGCGCTGCCTCGCCGACCACTGGGTCGGGCTCGGGGGCGACGACATCGGAGGCGCCGGGTGCGGGCGCGGCAGCCGCGGGACAAGCGGACGCCGGTAGGAGGACCCAGACGATGCTGAGTGCACCGAGCCACCTCAGCTTCACGGGCAGAAACCTACTATCGGATCCGACCGGCGCGACCTCACCAATACCAATTTGTGATGAGCTGACAACATATTGTGATGTGACAACCCGCGGTCCCGACGTCAGCGTTTCGACGCAGAACCGCGCTTCGGTGTAGAACCGCACAGTCGCGTCAGCACCCACGCACCAGTACGTCGACCCCCGTCAGATCCCCGCGCACAGCGACAGGAACGGGATCGGTGCACAGATTCCGATCGAGAAGCCCGGCGTGGGGTCCCCGTTCCACGGCGGCGGTGGTGGTGGCGGTGCCGGTTCGGGCGCCGGGGGTGGCGCCGGTTCAGGTGCCGGTGCCGGTGCCGCGACACAGGTGTCGGTCGCCGGGTCGTAGACGGTTCCCGGGCCACACTCGGTGGCGCCGGCGGAAGCGGGCATCATCACCGACAGCGCAGTCAACGGCATGAGGGCCGACATGACCAGAGCGGCTGTGCGGTACGTTGCGCGCCGCATTTTCAGTGCCTCCTTGTTGACAAATCAAATCCGATGCGTAACTCCATGATAGGACTGCGCAATGCGCTGCGCCGCAGCGTTTCCCGAGGTCACACGGGGTGGCGCCGGTGACGTACAGGTCACCGGAGGGCGGTCGTGGTCGGCGTCACGCCCGCCGATGAAAGGCCGCGCCGCGGACGCGGCCGCAAGGGCAGAGCCCTCAGTTCCACTCCGCCAGGACGCGCATCTTGCCGGCCTTCACGGCCGCATCCCGGCGGCGCTTCTTGAGCTCGGAGGCGAAGGCGTTGCGATGGTTGCCCTGGATGTTCAGCGGCAGGTACAGCGCGTTGAGCAACTTGGCTTCGAGGTACCACGGCTCCGGGTGCAGCACCCACGAGACTGAGGCATTCTCGGCCATCCATTCGGTCAGCACCGCTTCGCCGCCGGCGAAGGTCTGCCGCTTTCCGGAACCCACCCGGCGCAACTCGATGCCGAGACGCTCCGCGAGCAGGACACCGAGCGATTTGCGCAGTGTGGAGCCGTCGGCGCTGGCATTGCCCGCACCGAAGTGGTAGCGGATGCGTTTGCGGAGATCCTGAGGAGCCTGTGGTCTGCCGTCCGCTCGCGGCGGGCCGGGGCTGACGCCGACGTACAGCAGGGTCCAGCCGTCGCGCTGTTCGCATTCGGCGGTGTCGATGTCGCCGGGGATCTCGCGGAACCACCACCCGTGCGCCCCGGGCTTGGCGGGTACCGGATCCGCGTCGGAGAACACCTCGTCTCGCGTATACCGCTGAGCGGCAAGGAAGTTCGCGACAGCGTCTGCGTTTCGCTTCGCGGACATCGACTCAGCCATGCCGTCCAGCGTAGTCCCACCGCGGGCGCGGCGAGCCCGCGGCCGATTCGGCGGCCTGCCGGCCCGCCGTCGGCGTGCGGCACAGCGGTCGCACCGAACCCGACAGGCATGGGCGACAACGTGTTCCACGCCGCACCGGTGGTGGGATGCTTTGACCGCCGTCAGCGCCGGAGCTGCCGCATCGGCGTCACTGGGGATGGGACTTCAAATACTCCTCCACCGGCATCGGCGAGGTGGATTCGTAGCCCGCGGGCAACACGACGTCCCCGGCGGTCGAGTTGTAGTACACCTCCCACCGGTGGTAGCCGGCGAACACGGCGGGATCGGCCCCGATCAGATGCGCGTACTGGTTGATCGCACGCACGTATCGCCGGGAGTTGTTGTACCGGTAGATCGCCTGATCGCGGTCACGCGCGAAACCGTGGGCGGCCAGGAAGCGACCGGCGGCCATGATGCTGTCGTGCGGCGACCAGATGTCGGTACCCGCACCATAGGTCGCGAACGTCGACGGCAGGAACTGCATCGGCCCCTGCGCACCCGCGGTGCTGACCCCCGAGATCCGGCCGAACGCGGTCTCGACGAAGTTGATGGCGGCCAGATAGTTCCAGCCGACCCCGGTGGCCGCCTCGGCGTCGCGGTAGTACCGCAGCAGTTCTTCGGCGGGTGGCGGCGGACTGATCCGCCATGCCGGAAGTGTCGCCTTGCCCCTGCCCATCGCGCCGAGCTGCCTGCGCGCGTCGATGTTGCGGTCGTAGGCGTCCAGCAGCGGCCCGGGTACGCGCGGCCGCACCAGCGCGTCCCACTCCGGGTGCCGGGCCAGCACCCGGTAGGCCTTCTGCTGGCGCCGGGCCGCGGCGGCCAGCGCGGGCTCGGAGGCTCCCGCTGCGCGCAACGTCAGCTCGTCGGCGACCAGGTCGACGACGACCTCGACCGGATCGGCCGCCAGCACGGGCTGCCCGGTCACCGGCGGCGCGGGGGCCGCCTGCGGACGTATCGGCGGCGGCGCGGCGGCAGAGGTGTCACCGGGCGGAGGCGCGACCTGCGGCGAGCATCCGGCCAGGGCGAACGCGATCACGAACGCGATGCCAACGCGGTTGGAGCCCAATGCCTTCTCCTCGCGGTTACGGGCTGGTTCTTCAGGTGCGTCCTCCAGTGTGCGGGCCCGACGTACAGTGGCCAAATGCCGCGGTTCACGAACGTCCTCGCGACCCTCGCCATGCTGCCCGCCGTCGTTCTCGGCGCCGGCGCTGCGCACGCCGCTCCCACGACCCACTTCACCGGAACCAGCGAGCAGATCCTGCAGAGGATGCTCGACACCGCGGCGGGAACTTCGGATGCCGCATTGATCTCCGGCAGGTTCCTCGGAACTCCTTATGGTGCAGACACTCTCATCGGTTCGGCCACCGAGCCCGAACAACTCACCGTCAACCTGCAGGCCGTCGACTGCTTCACCTACGCCGACTACGTCGAGGCCCTCAAACGTGCCGACGACCGCGACGAATTCCTCGACAGCCTGGTCGCCGTCCGGTACCGCGACGGTGACGTGTCGTTCGAGAACCGCAAGCACTTCTTCACCGACTGGTCCGCGACGGCTCCGGCGGTGGCCACCGACGTCACCGCGACCATCAGCGACGACGCGGTGCGGGTGCCGAAGAACCTCAACGCCAAGGACTCCGGCGGCGTCTACCTCCCGGGCATCCCGGTCGTCGCGCGCACCGTGTCCTATCTCCCGAGCTCATCGGTCGACGCCGACGTCGTCAGCCGGTTGCGCACCGGCGACTACCTCGGCGCTTACGCCTCCGACGGCGGCCTCGACGTAACCCACGTCGGGATCTTCGTCGACTCCCCCGACGGCCCGGTGTTCCGCAACGCGTCGTCGCGCAGCGGTGAGGACATGGTGGTCGACACCGCGCTGTCCGACTACCTGCAGACCGTCCCCGGCATCGTGGTGTTGCGGCCGGTGATCTGAGACTCACACCGCAAGCGTGGTGCCCGTCTCGCGTTCAGCGAACTCCCAGAGCCGTTGCGCGGCAGCGTAATCACAGGCCACAGGGGCGCGGCCGCTGAGCGTCGGCGGACCCTTGAAGCCGAACCGTCCCGCGATGCCGACGTAGCTGCCCGGCGGGATGGGTTCGGTGAGGCAGTACAGCGTCGGGGCGGCACCTGCGTCGATGTCGTTACCGATCACGTTGGCCACCCGCTGCACCACCGTGTGGGCGGCGGCCATCACGCCGGTGTCGGCAACGTTCGAGAGATTCGACGAGACCCAGCCCGGATGTGTCAGATATGTCGTGACCGGCGAGCCCGCCGCCCGTAGCCGGCGGTCCAGTTCGAGCCCCCACAGCATCACCGCGAGCTTCGAGCGCGCGTAGACCGGAAACGACGACCACCTGCCGGTTCGCGCGTGCAGGTCGTCGAAGGCCAGCGAGGCCGACTTGTGCGCGTCGGAGCCGACGTTGACGATCTTCGACCGCACCCGGTCGAACAGCAGGTTCGTCAGCGCGAACGGGCCGAGGAAGTTCGTGCCGAGCGTGTTCTCGAAGCCGTCCACGGTGTCGCTGCGATGTTGGGCGACGAGGCCGGCGTTGTTGATCAGCACGTCGACGTCACCGTCGAACAGCCCGGGGAACGCCCGCACCGAGGACTGGTCGGCAAGGTCGAGTTTGACCACCTGCGTGTCGCCGCCCATCGCGGCAGCGCGGCGGGCGCCGAGCTCGAGGTTGCGCACCGCGAGGATCACCTGCGCGCCGGCGCGGGCCAGCGCTGTCGAGGTCGCCAACCCCACCCCATTGGTCGCACCCGTGACGATGATCCGCTGACCTGTCATGTCGCCGAGCCGCACCGGGGACCACGTGGTTGCCACGCCCCGAGGTTAGCGGTCCCGACCTCGTTGACATGACAGATTCCGGCTGGTTGTCTACCGCGATGAGTGCCGCGGCCCGTGAGATCGAGAACTTGGTGTACACCTACGCCGCGCGCATCGATGCGGGCGACTTCGACGGTGTCGCGGCGCTGTTCGCCCACGGCCGCATCCGCGGTATCGAGGACGGCCCGCCCGAGACGGTGTTCGAGGGCTCCGACCGGGTGCGGCAGATGTACGAGATGGCGGTGCGTCTGCACGACGACGGCACCCCGAAAACCAGGCACTTCACCACCAACGTGATCATCGATGTGGACGACGCGGCCGGAACCGCGCGCGGCAGCGCGTACTACTGCGTCACCCAGGCAACGCCGGAGCTGCCGTTGCAGATCGTGGTGACCGGCCGATATCGCGACACCTTCCACCGCATCGACGGCCTCTGGTGGTTCGACACCCGCGTTATGTTCGTCGACCAGGTGGGCGACACCAGCCATCACCTGAAGTTCTGAGCACCGCCGTAACCAGGCCCAGGACCCACCTGTTTGTCTCCCAACCAAACGGTTAGTCTGGCGGTGGTACGCCGATGAACCAGGAGGCTGTCAATGCAGCTGGCGCTCACGCCCGAGGAAGCCGAATTCCGCGACGAGCTTCGCAACTTCTACCGGACGAAGATCCCGGCCGAGATCCGCGAACGGACCCGCACCGGCTCCGAGGCCAACCGCGACGACATCGTCACCGCGAACAAGATCCTCAACGACCACGGGCTGATGGTGCCCAACTGGCCGGTCGAGTGGGGCGGTAAGGACTGGACGCCGATCCAGCACCAGATCTGGCTCGACGAGATGCAGCTGGCCAGCGTTCCCGAGCCGCTGACGTTCAACGCCAAGATGGTCGGTCCGGTGATCGCCGAGTTCGGTAGCCAAGAGCTCAAGCAGCGGTTCCTGCCGCCGACCGCGGCCGTCGACATCTGGTGGTGCCAGGGCTTCTCCGAGCCGGAGGCCGGCTCGGACCTCGCGTCGCTGCGCACCACCGCGCTGCGCGACGGCGACAGCTACGTCGTCAACGGACAGAAGACGTGGACCACGCTCGGCCAGTACGCCGACTGGATCTTCTGCCTGGTGCGCACCGATCCGAACGCCCCGAAGAAGCAGGCCGGCATCTCGTTCCTGCTCATCGACATGAACACCCCCGGCATCACGCTGCGCCCGATCAAGCTGATCGACGGCAGCTACGAGGTCAACGAGGTGTTCTTCGAAGACGTCCGGGTGCCCGCCGACCAGCTAGTCGGCGAGGAGAACCAGGGCTGGTCGTACGCGAAGTTCCTGCTCGGCAACGAACGCACCGGCATCACCCAGATCGGTCGCACCAAGCTCAAGCTCGCCGAGACCAAGGAGCACGCGAAGGCCAGTGGCCTGATCGACGACCCGCTGTTCGCGGCGCGGCTGGCCGAGACCGAGAACGACGTGCTGGCACTGGAACTGACGCAGATGCGGGTGGCGACCGGCTCCAAGGAGGGCAAGCCCAATCCCGCCTCGTCGGTGCTGAAGCTGCGCGCCAGCGAGCTGCAGCAGGCCGCCACCGAACTTCTGATGGAGGTCGCGGGCGCCGACGCGCTGCCGTTCGGCACCGATGGGATCGCCTCGGCCGACTGGGCGCAGGAAGCTGCGCCGCGCTACCTGAACTACCGCAAGACCTCGATCTACGGCGGCAGCAACGAGGTCCAGCGCACCATCATCGCGTCGACCATTCTCGGATTGTGAGCTAAGACATGGATTTTCAGTTCAGTGAAGAGCAGGTCCTGCTCCGCGACACCACCCGGGACATGCTGTCGCGCAAGTACGACCCCGAAAGCCGGCTCAAGACCATCGATTCCGAACTCGGATGGAGCCGCGACGTCTGGAAGCAGCTCGCCGAGGTGGGTGTTCTCGGTCTCGGATTCGACGAGGACGCCGGCGGGCAGATCGAGGTTCTCGTGGTGCTCACCGAGATCGGCCGGCGACTGGCTCCCGAACCGGTGCTGCACGCCGCGCTCGGGCCCGGTGCGCTGATCGCCGAGGCCGGAACCGAACAGCAGCGCGCCCTGCTCGACGAGGTCGCCGGTGGCGAGCGGCTGCTGGCGTTCGCCCACCTGGAGCCCGGGATGCGCCTGCCGACCGCCACGGTGGCGACAAAGGCTGTGCGCGATGGGGATTCGTGGACCGTCAGCGGCACCAAAAACCCGGTGCCTGCCGGTGACTGCGCCGACACACTCGTCGTCAGCGCACAGCTGCCCGACGGCGGGACCGGACTGTTCCTCGTCGATGCCGCCGCGACCCGGCGCACACCGTTCCGGACGTTCGACGGCCAGCGCGGCGCCCAGATCGACTTCGACTCGGTCGCCGCCGAACCGCTCGGCGAGGCCGCCGACTCGTCAGAGGCGATCTCGCGGGCTCTGGTGCGGATCTCGTCGGGGCTGTGCGCTGAAGCGCTCGGCGCGATGGAGGAGGCGCTGCGCCTGACGAGCGAATACCTCACGCAGCGCAAGCAGTTCGGGGTCACGCTGAGCAAGTTCCAGACGCTGACGCAGCGGGCCGCGGACATGTACGTCTCGCTGGAGCTCGCACGCAGCATGACGTTCTATGCGGCGATGTCGGTCGCCGACGACAACCTGGATACCACCATCGCCGCGCGCGCCAAGCTGCAGATCGGCCGCTCGGGACGCCACATCGCCCAGGAGTCGATCCAGCTGCACGGTGGCATCGGCGTGACGGCCGAGTACCCGATCTCGCACTACGCGGCGCGGCTCACCGCGATCGACCGCACCCTGGGTTCCGCACAGGACCAGCTACACGTGCTGATCGATCACCTCGGCGATTACGAGGTCGTCGCCCTCTAGTACCAGATCCGCACGCGCTGCTCCGGCGGCAGGTACAGCGCGTCGGACTCGGCGACACCGAACGCCTCGTAGAACGCGTCGAGGTTGCGCAGCACCCCGTTGGCGCGGAACTCGCTCGGCGCATGCGGATCGGTGGCCATGAGCGACAGGAGTGTGGCGTCGTTGTACTTGCCTCGGTAAAACTGCACAAACCCGAGCAGTACGCGCTGCACTCCGGTGTATCCGTCGACGACGGGAGCGGTCTGGCCGCCCAGGGATTTGACGTATGCCTTGAGGGCGATGGCCAGCCCACCGAGATCGGCGATGTTCTCACCCACCGTCAGAGCCCCGTTGACGTGCGGCCCGTTGGGAAGTTGCCGCGGCACATAGCCGTCGTACTGTTCGATCAGTCGCTGTGCCTTCGCCTCGAACGCGGCGCGGTCGGCGGCCGTCCACCAGTCGACGAGGTTGCCGTCGCCGTCGTACTGGGAACCCTCGTCGTCGAAGGCGTGACCGATCTCATGGCCGATGACCGAGCCGATCGCTCCGTAACTGGCTGCGATGTCAGCCTCGGGGTCGAACAGCGGGGCCTGCAAAAACCCTGCGGGGAAGATGATCTCATTGGTACCGGGTGAGTAGTACGCGTTGACGTCCTGCGGGGCGTCGATCCATGTGCCGCGGTCGACCAGCGGGCCGACCCGGTCCAGGTCGCGCGCCCGTGCGGCGCCAAGGCCACGCACGTAGTTCCCGTAGAGGTCGTCGGGCGCGATGACCAGGCCGGAATAGTCGACCCAGGTCTCGGGATAACCGACCTTGACGGTCATTTTGTCCAGTTTTTCCAGGGCCTTGGCCCGGGTTTCCGGGGACATCCACTCGAGTTCGGCGATGCTGTCCCGGTATGCCGCGATCAGGTTGTCGACCATGTCTTCGATCTGACGCTTGGCTTCGACGGGAAAGTGCTTGTCGACGTAGAGCTTTCCCACCGCGAAGCCGAGCACATCGTTGACCGCCGACAGTCCCCGCTGCCACCTTTCGGCGGTCCGTTCCTGGCCGAACAGCCGCTGATGGTTGAACGCGAAGTTCTCCGCGAGGATGTCGTCGGTGAGCAGGATCGCACGGCTGTGGATGGTCAGCCAGCTCGCCCAGACCTTGAGGTCCTCGAGGGATTCCGTCGACCAGGCTTGGGCGTATGCCGTCAGATAGTCGGGTTGACGGACGATCACCGTCTCGGTGTCTTCGGACGATGCCCCGTACCCGTGCGCCCACGAACCCCAGTCGAATCCCGGCGCCTCCGCCACCAGTTCGGCGAGACTGCGCGGGTTGTAGATCGCTGCGGGATCGCGAATCTCGACCGGATCCCACTGCGCGGCTGCCAGCGCGGACTCGAAGGCCACGATGCGTTGTGCGGCCTGGGTGTAGTCGCCGGCCACCCCGCCGTACACCAATGCGAACATCCTGGCGATGTGCTCCGGATACTCGGCCAGGATGGTCGCGTGCCGCGGCTCGATGTAGTAGGCCCTGTCCGGAAGCCCGAGTGCGGCCTGGTTGAGGTACAGGACGAGACGGGACGAATCCTTGGCGTCCGTGTCCACCCATGTCTCGAACCCGAAGTTCACCCCGGCCAGGGAGCCGAGCACGGCGGCTAGCGCTGAGTGGTCGGCCGCGTTGTCTATTCTGGCCAGCTCCGCGAGCAGCGGCTGCACGCCGGCGTCGGCGACGGCGGCGGTGTCCATGAAGCTCGCGAACATGTCGGCGATGCGTTGGGCATCGGACCCGGGCTGCGCTGCCTCGCGGTCGATACTGGTGACCAGTTCGCGAATGCGTTGCGCCACTGTGTCGTAAACCTCGTGGATGACACCCGCGCCGTTTCGGTGGGCCGGAATCTGGTAGTTCTTCCACCATGTGCCGTTCAGCCAGCCGAACGGATCGTCCTGGATGCGAACACTGTCGTCGATGTTGGTCAGGTCGATTCCCGACCTGAGCGTCGGCGCCACCCTGATCGTCACGGTGGCGAGGTCGGCGTGTCCGAAGTCGGTCTTGGTCAGGAAGCTGACCAGACCCGGCAGGTGCCAATCGGCTGACGCGTCGCTGACCTTGTAGGTGAACGTATCCGTGCCACCGCTGCGCGCGAACGCATCGTCGGGATCGTAGGTGAACGTTCCCGTGGCCTGGTCGAAGGTGACAACGCCGTGCTTGGGCCCCCGGTTGGCCAACAGGCTGAAGGACAGCGCATCCCCGTCCCGGTCACTGGCCGACAGGGCAAGCGGATCACTGACGTTCTCCGGCTTGTCCAGGACCAGCGTCACGGTCTGGTCGCGGGCGTCAGGCGCCCGGTTGAAGAAGGTGCGCTGGAGATTGCCGAACCATCCGGTCAGCAACACCAACAGGTTCGGCGGCGCCGACGGACCGACCGGCGGCAGCGGGCCGGCCGACGTGAGCTGACCGACCAACGGCACCTGCGCCGTCTCGGTCGCCGCCGACTTCTGCTGCGCTGCCGGCATTTTCCTGCTCGACGCATCTTGGGCCACCGGCGTTGTCTCGGGCGCAGGGTCGTCGGCGCGGATTCGCGTGGTGAGGCTGTCCGTATCGTCGGGCCGGGCGTCGAAGGCCTCGTCGGCACGCGGGTGCGGTTCGGAATCAACGCCATCGGTATCGGCATCGGCATCGGCATCGGCGTCGATATCGAGGTCCGGGTCGATATCGAGGTCTGCGTCGCGTGGCGACGAACCCCTGGACCCGACGGGATCGTCCTCGCTGTCCGCGGCGCGCTGATTCCCGCCGCCGCCGGCGGCGGGATCGTCCTCGCCGCCCGCGCCACCCTTGGTTGCGCCGGACGGGGCGTCCTGAGCCCGCGCCACGTGGGGCTTGCGGGCCGACGCCGAGGAAGTAGCGGAAGAGTCCGAGGCCGACGAGGCCGAATCGCCGGCGCCGGTATCGGCCTGGGCCTCGCCGATTCCCTGGGTCGATGCCACGGCCAGGCCGACCCCCAAGGCCACCGCCAGGGCCCCCACCCGGCCTACGTACCTGGCATGTCCCCCTGCTCGGCGAGCACCATCAGCCACGTCATCCCCCGTTCGCCCTGGCGCCGACCGCGCCCCGGATTCGCGCAAGTTACCGCAGTTTTCCTGACGCATTCGTCAGTTTGCTTGCATTTTCGCCAATTGGACAGCATGCACGCTGAACGCCGGCGATGACGCGTCGCCGCGATAGCTGCGTCTCCGAGACGCGGGCGCTGGGAGCGTCCGATCCGAGATGCGCCCGCGCATCTCGGGTATGGATGGCCGTCATCGTGCGTTAGACACGAGGTAGATCCGCAACGAGCATCCCCGAGTCAAGGAGCGCACGATGCAGGTGAAGAAGTTGTTCGCTGCCGCGGCGATTGCCGCCGGACTGGGCGCCGGCCTGTCCTTCGGTGCAGGCACCGCGGCCGCGGACCCGCACTGGTGGCACCCAGGACCGCTGCCCCCACCCGGACACATCGGGCACGTGGTCCACGTCCCGCCCGGCCACCTCGGTCAGTGGGTCGGGGTGCCGCCCGGACATTGGGACAAGCCCTGGAAGTGGCTCAGGTAGCCGGTAGGCACCTCAGTTAGTCGGCGCCGGTAGTCAGTACGAGTCGTGCAGCCGGATCCACTCGTACGGCGGCTGCTGCGGCCACCCCGGCGGTGAGTCCTCCCAGGTCTCCTGCCGCCCGTAGGCGGTCAGATCGAGCAGGTCGAACACCAGCATGAACGGCTCCTCGCCGCGGTCGAACGTCTGCCAGGTGTGGAACACCCGGTCACCGTCGCGCAGGAATGCGCTGATCGAGTGATGCTCCTCGCCGTCGACGGTCGTGTGGAAGTCCTCGTTGAAGGTGCCGCGCCCGGAGGACACCCACGGCAGGTCCCATCCCATCCGGTCCTTGAACGCGACGAGCTTGCCGACCGGTGCGCGTGACACCAGCACCAGCGAGGTGTCCTTGGCGTACAGGTGCGACAGCGGGCCGATGTGGTCGGCCATCATCGAGCAGCCCGAACACCCTTCGTCCCAGTCGGACCCGAACATGAAGTGCTGCACGATGAGCTGGCGGCGCCCGTCGAACAGGTCGAGCAGGCTCAGCGGGCCGGACTCGGTGTCGAACACGTAGGGCGTGTCGACTTCGACCATCGGCAGCCGGCGCCGCGCCGCACTGACCGTGTCCTTGAGCCGGATCAACTCCTTCTCGCGCACCAGCAGCTCGGCGCGGGCCCTGTCCCATTCGGCGCGGGACACGATCGGCGGCAGGGCGGGCTCCATACGGTGAGCTTGCCCCGCCTCACCCGAGGTCGGCAACCACCTCGGCCGCCCGGCGCACCTGCTCGATGTCCGAGCTCGTCGGAATCAGGTGCACCTCGTCGGCGCCGATGGCGGCGAATCCGTCCAGTACCGCACGGAGTTCGTCGGCGGTGCCCGCGAACCCGGTCGTCGGCACCATCGCGTCGACGAACTCCGATGGAATCCAGTTCATGTACCGCAGCAGATGACGGTGCACCTGCTCCCGCGGCGCGTCGCCGTCCCCGATCGCGAACCAGAACGACGTCGCCAGGTGCGGCGCACCGGTGCCGGCCTCCCGCCATGCGTCGCGGGCGACGTCGAACAGTTCGTTCTGCTTACCGGTGTCCAGATCCAGGGTCATGCCCGCGACACCCTCGGCCCACCCGGCGGCGCTGCGCACGGTCTTGGGTCCGAGCGTCCCGACCTGCAGCGGCGGCCCGCCGGCCTGCACCGGGGGCGGCCCGACCGGCAGCGTCGAGTCGGTCAGCTTCTCCCCCGCCCACACGCGTTTCATCAGGTCCACCCGCTCGGCCATCTCGCGCATCGTCTGCGTCGCGGGATCCGCGCCGACCGCGCGGTAATCCTCGTGCCGCCCACCCACGCCGATCCCGACGGTCAGCCGTCCATCGCACAGCAGATCCCCGGTGGCCAGCTGTTTGGCGAGCATCACCGGATCGTGCAGCTGCGGGATCACCACCGTCGTGACCAGCCGCACCCGCTCGGTCCACGCCCCCAGCGCCCCGAGCAGCGTGAGGCTCTCGGGATTGTCGAAAGCGATCCGCTCACCCCAGCACAGCGACGAGAACGGCCCGTCGTCGACCAGTCGCGCCCACGCCTTCAGCGTCGCCCGGTCGAGATCGGGCTCCATCACCGGCATCGTCATCCCGATACGCACGTCGGCGATTCTGGCATGCCGCCCCGGCTACGTGGCGGGGTCCTTGTACGCGCGGATCGGGTCACTGCCAGGCGGGGTGAACAGCCCGCGTGTGATACCGACGCGAAATGTCCGCACGGCCACCAGGATCCACGTGCACAACAGGCCGACATAGGCGACCGCGGCGGCGTAACGGAACGCGGGCAGCGCGGTGTGCACCGCCAGTTGGGTGGTGCCGGTGACGAAGGTGCCGACCGGGAACGTCAGGCTCCACCAGGTCAGTGCGAACGGCATGCCGCGGCGCAGCGTGCGCACGGTCAGTGCGGTCGCCAGCCCGATCCACAGCACCGCGAAACCCCACACCGGCACGCCGTAGAGCACGGCGAACACCCGCATGCCGGCGGCCAGCTCGTCGTCGACGGCCAGCGCCGCGTCGGTGCCGAGAAGTCCGGCGACAGTGATGGATTGGCCCAGCGGCCCCAGGACGATCCACAGCGTCGGCACCCGAGCGGTCCCCGAGGTGCCGAAATGCGACAACCTGCTCCAGACCATCGTGATGATGATCAGCGACGCGACCAGCGACAGCCCGAACATCGCGTAGCAGCCGTAGAGCATGGTGGCCCGGCCCGTTCCCGGCGCCATGTGCGGGATGAGCAGACTGCCCGTCGCGGCCGCCACCATGGGCGGCACCACCGGCATCAGCCAGCCGCCGAACGCGGCGTCGGGTTCGACGCGGTACTGGGTGAACATCAGGTACGGAATGCTCATCGCGGTGAACAGGCCGCCGAGGGTGCCCGCGATCCACAGCATCCATGCCATGTCGACCGCGACCCGGGCGCCGACGAGGTCCTCGCCGACGATGAGCGCTCCCGACGCGACGGTCAGCAGCGCCATCGGCGCCGCCCCGTAGAAGTGCGCCATCGTCGGGTTGCGGACGTGGCTGCGCGCCACGGTCGGGTTGCGCAGCCAGTGCGCGATCATCGCCAGGATCAGCAGCACCAGCCACAGCGCCGAAGCGACCCACACCGCGAGCGCGAAGGCGCGCAATCCCGGCACATGCACCGGAAGGGATGCACCGGCGTTGGCGACGATGCCGGTGCCCATCACCGAGGCGAACCAGTTGGGTCCGAGGTAGCCGAGAATGCTGGGACGGTCGGCGGGGGCGGCGGTCACGCCGCTCAGTATGGCGAGGGCGAACGCGCGCAAAATGCCGCGGTCGGCGGCGTGTCGCTGGGCAGACATGCGCGCTCGCGGTCCGAGGGGTGGTTTTCCCCCGGGGGAATCTCAGGAAAACGCCGTGTCGCGCAGGCCCACATCTTCCTAGGTTTGAAGACATGTCCGCAGTAACCGAGACAGCCGCCGTGACCGCGCCGGTCGACGTGCAGCCGCACCCCGGGCCGACCCCACCCATGCCCCGCCGCGCCGCGATCGGCGTCGCCGCCAGCGCGTCGCTGCTCGTCGGCGGGGCGTTCGCGACGGTGTGGTTCTGGATCCCGTTGGCCATCATGATCGTCGGCATCTCGTCGATCCCGAGTGTCATCGGATTCCTGCTCGCCGCGGTGGTCTTCATCTACCTGATGCGCGGCGTCGACTACGTGGAGCGGGTGCGCAGCGAAGCGGTGTTCGGCATGGGCATCGGCATCCCCGCGCGCCGGCTGTCGCACTACACCGGATTTCAGCGCTGGGCCCATCAGCAGTGGCTCGACATCAGCAGTGCCCGGTTCTGGAAGGGCGTGGCCCACCACTACCTGCGGATGATCTACGACGCACTGATCACGGCGCTGGCCGTCGGCCTCGTGGTGTTCGCGTTCCTCGCGCCCGCGGCGGCGATCGCGATCGGCAACAGCGACCCCGACGCGGGGCTCTCGTTCCTGCCGACCCCGCTGGCCTGGATCCTCGCCGTGGTGGCGCTGCCGGCCGCGGTCGCCCTCGTGGTGTTCGCGCCCGTCCTCGACGCGACGATCGACCGCTGGCTGCTGTCCCCATCGCCGACCGCGGCGCTGCAGCAGGAGGTCAGCGCGCTCGCCGACGCCCGCCAGGGCGCGGTCACCTCAGCCCAGACCGAACGGCACCGCATCGAACGCGACCTGCACGACAGCGTGCAGCCGCGGCTGGTGTCGCTGGCGATGACCATCGGGCTGGCCCAGACCAAACTCGACTCCGACCTGCCCACGGCGAAGGCGCTGATCGCCGAGGCCCACGACGACGCCAAGAACGCTCTGGTCGAGCTGCGCAACGTGGTCCGCGGGATCGCGCCGACGATCCTGTCCGACCGCGGACTCGACGCGGCGCTGTCGTCGGTGGTCCAGCGCACCACACACTCCGGGATCCCGACCACGCTGAGCGTGCACCTGCCCTACCGGCTGCCCGATGAGGTCGAGGCATGCGCGTACTTCGTCGTGGCCGAGGCGCTGACCAACGTCAGCCGCCACTCCGGGGCGTCACACGCGGCCGTCACAGTGCGCCTCGACGAGGCGACGCAGGAACTGCACGTGTCGGTGTTCGACGACGGGTGCGGCGGCGCGCAGGTGGTCGACGGGGACAGCGGCCTGGACGCCACCGGCCTGCGCGGCCTCGACGAGCGGGTGCGCGCCGCGCGGGGGACGTTCACCGTGTCCAGCCCGGTCACCGGACCCACCATCATCACGGCGGTGCTGCCATGCGCATCGTGATCGCCGAGGATTCGGCGCTGCTGCGCGCAGGCATCGAGCGGATCCTGACCGACTCCGGGCACGAGGTCGTCGCCGGGGTGTCCGATGCGACGAACCTGCTGCGGCTGGTCAACGACACCCGCCCCGATCTCGCGATCCTGGACGTGCGGATGCCGCCGACGTTCACCGACGAGGGCATCCGGGCTGCGGCGCTTCTGCGCAGCCAAAACCCCGAGTCCCCGGTGCTGGTGCTCTCGCACTACGTCGAAGAGCGCTACGCCGCCGATCTGATCGCCTCGGACACAAAGGGATTCGGATACCTGCTCAAGGACCGCGTGGCCGACGTACCCGCGTTCCTCGACGCCGTCGAAGTGGTCGGGTCCGGCGGTACCGTCCTCGACCCCGAGGTGGTCTCCCAGATCCTGGTCCGCTCGCACCGGCGCAACGTGCTCGACGCGCTGACCCCCAGGGAGAACGAGGTGCTGCAACTGATGGCCGAGGGAAAGACGAACTCGGCGATCGCGACCGCGCTGCACATGTCGGTCGGCTCGGCAGAAAAGCACATCGCCTCGATCTTCACGAAGTTGAACCTGGCCCCCGACGAGAGCGAGAACCGCCGCGTCCTGGCCGTCCTCCGCTATCTCGAATCCTGAAGCCCCGAAAGGATTTGTCGTGACCACGACCATCTCGATCCCCAGCGCACCGCCGCCGCCGCTGTCACCGGGGGGCCGATCCGCGATCCGCGTCCTGCTGATCATCGCCGCGTCGGTGCTTGTCATCGGCGTCGTCGTGTCGCTGACCGCGATGGCGTGGGGTATCAGCAATTTCCGCGTGGTCAAGGATTCGACGACGCTGCCGAACTCGCTGACCTCGGTGACCGTCGACACCGGTTCGGTGCCGGCCGTCGTGCGGATCACCGCCGACCGGGAGGCGCGCGAGCCCCGCGTCGACATGCGGATGGTGAATTCCGTACGGGCCGGCGCGGAGCCGCTGGCGGTCACCGCCGACGGCACCAGCGCGCGGATCACCATCGACGCCGAACCCTCGGAGTTCCTGCGGTGGGGCCGCGCCGGTGAGATCAACGTCGTGCTGCCTCCCGAACTGGCCCGCCGGGTGTCGGTGACGACCCGTCAGCAGACCGGAATGCTGTTCGCGCAGGCCGACATCGGCGAGCTCACGGCGCGCACGACCGACGGATCGATCGTGCTCGGCGGGGCGGCCAAGCGCGTCGACGTCGAGAACGAACACGGTGATGTGACCACCCGTGGTTCGATCGCGGTCACCGAATCGTTTCGCGCCGTAACCACCACGGGAGACATCAGCGTCGAGTTCTCCGCGCCGCCGGTCACCGTCGACGCGGAATCCGACCACGGCGACGTGGTGATCACCCTGCCCCCTCCGGGACCGTATTTCGTCGCCGCGACGACCGGGCGTGCCCGTGGTGCGACGGTCGTCGAGGTGCCACGGACCCAGGACCGGGGTGCGGCCGCCTCGGTGATCAACGGCCGCACCGAGACCGGCGACGTCGTCGTCACCGAAGCGGGCTAGCCGCGCTGCAGGATCCGGTCGGCTTCCCGGACACCGCTGAGATAGGCGCCGTGCACGGTGGCGAAGAACTCCGCGTGGGTCGCCTCGCCGGCGAAGGCCAGCCGGTCCCCGACCGGAGCCGCCAACGCCTCCTGGTCGTCGGGACCGGACCCGACGGCCAGGAAACTGTAGGAGCCGCGGGCGTAGGGGTCCTGCGCCCAGCGGGTCACCACCACCCCGGTCGGGGCGGGCCCTCCCAGCGCCGCGACAACCTCGTCGGCCGTCTTGGCGTCTGAATCCTGTTCGCGGACAAGCGCGTTGGCGCCGCCGCGCAGCCCGATCAGCACCGGCACGTCAGTGAAGCGCAGCCCGTTGACCAGATCAGAGACAGGCCGGTCCCGCCCCGCGAGCCCGATCATGTCCGAGTGCGCGTCGAAGCGGCCGGTCCAGAACGGTTCGTCGAAGCGCAACACCACCTTGTCGAGGAGCCCGAACCCAAGACGCGCGATCGCGTCGCGTTTGGCGTCGGGCAGCGGCGGGTCGAACGTGATGGTGCCGGCCTTGAGGACACCGAGCGGGACGGTGACGATCACCCGGTCGGCGGTGATGGTCTCGCGCGCGGTCTCGACGGTGACGCCGGCCTCGTGATGACCGATGCGGGTGACCTCGGTGCCGAGCCGGATCGTCAAACCTTGTGCCAGGTGGTCGACCAACTGCCGGTAGCCACCCGGCAGCAACAGGTCCGGCCCCTCGAACTCTCCTTCGTGGCCGAACCACCGCAGCGACAACTCGCCGGGGTCGGCGGCGTACTCGGCGCCGACCCCGCCCGCCACACACCACTGCATCAGCGGATCCGTCAGGTCCGCACCGGTGCGGGCCAGCGCTCCGGCCAGAGATTCGTCCGGGCCCGCGCGCTCGGTCATCTCCTCGACGTCGTCGAGCACCCTGTCCCATTCGCGCAGCACGGCGGCCACCGCATCCGCGCCGACGGCGGCGCCGTCGTCGATCACCGTGGCGTCGTCGAAGTCCGTCTCGACGGTGCGTGCCCCCACCGTTTCGGCCAGTCCGGTCAGCGGGTTTCCGTCCGCACCGTGGATCCACGCCGCGCCGAGGTCGATCGGTAAGCCGAGCGAGGTATCGGTCCACGTCCGGCCGCCGATGCGCGCACGTGCCTCCAGCACCGTGACGGTCGCACCGTGGTCGGTGAGACGCCGAGCTGCGCTCAGCCCGGCCATCCCGGCGCCGACCACCACCACGTGTTCGCCGCGCGCGCCGGGCGCATCGTCACCGCACGCCGCGAACAGCGGCGCGCTCGCGATCGCCCCGATTCCCAGCGCGAACTGCCGCCGGCTCAACCCCGACATCAGCCGTCGCCGACGAGCGCGCCCATGATCTCGGCCACCGACCCGGTTCGGGCGTGCCGGAAACCGGTGCCCGCCCAGACATTCGTCGCACCGGGATCGCCGGCGCCCACCGACGCCTTACGCACCGGGCTGGTCAGATAGTGCACCTCCGGATAGCCCAACGGCGCCAGGGCGTCGTACTCGTCGATGAACCGGTTCCGCAGGCCGCGTGCGTAGCGACCGGAGAACGCGCGTGTCACGACGGTCTCGGTGAACCGTGGGTCTTGTAGCGCCGCCCGGTGCACGGGGCTGCTGCCCGCCTCGTCGGCGAGCAGGAACGCGGTGCCCAACTGGGCAGCCACCGCACCGGCCTCCCGCACCCGGCTCAGATCGTCGGCCGTCATCAGTCCACCGGCGGCGACGACGGGAAGGTCGACGGCGGCGCGGATCGCGGCGAGCAGTTCCTCCAGCGGCTGCGTCGCCGGTGGCGCGGTCGGGTCGAAGGTGCCGCGGTGTCCACCGGCCGAGGGCCCCTGCGCGGCAAGCACATCGACGCCGATCTCGGCGGCCGCCCGGGCCTCGGCGACAGTGGTGACGGTGCCGACGGTGGTGATCCCCGCCGCGGTCAGCCGACGCCGTTCCTCGACGCTCGGCAGCCCGAAGGTGAACGACGCGACGGCGGGCCGCAGCTCGGCCAGCACGTCGAGCTTGGCGACCCAGTCGTCGTCGTCGAATCGCGGGTCCCCGAGGCTGACTCCGTAGCGCTTCGCTTCCGGCTCGAGAGTCTGCGCATAGGACCGGATTTCGTCGGGATCGGCAGCACTGGGCTGGGGGACAAAGAGATTCGCGCCGATGGGCCCGGAGGTCAGCGATTGTGCGGCCCGCAGCCGTTCGGCGAACGCGTCGGCGCTCAGGTATCCCGCCGCGACGAAACCGAGTCCGCCCGCATCGGATCCCGCCGCCGCCAACTCCGGCGTCGAGGGGCCGCCGGCCATCGGGGCGACGAGGACCGGTGCTTCGAGGTCGCGCAGATCGAACGCCACGTGGCTTTCGTACCACGTCCGCGCGGCGTTCTCGCCGGAACGACCGTCGTAGTCCCCGGACGGCTAGTTCATCGAGTGGCCGCGCGCCTCTTCCTGGTCGCGGTAGTCGTCGGCCATCGTGCGGACGTGCTGGGGCAGGCCGCCGGAGGCCACGTCCGCCAGGCTGGTCTGCTCGAGGACCGAGCGCATGCTGGCGCGCAGCGCCCGCCACACGTCGGTCAGCGCGGCGGTGGGCCCGGCGTACGGCAGGTCACCGAGCCCGATGTCGCGCACGCTGGCCAGCGGCCCGTCGATACAGCGCAGCACGTCGGCGATGCTGATGTCGTCGGCGGGTCTGGCCAGTTCGTAGCCGCCGTCGCGGCCACGGTGACTGCGGACGAGACGGTCGGTGCGCAGGTCGGACAGGATATCGACGAGGAACTGCGGCGGGATGCCCTGCGCCTTGGCCAGGTCGTCGGTTTTGACCAGGACACCGGCCTCGACGGTCGCCAGCTGGACCATGGCCCGGACGGCGTACTCCGCCTTGGCCGACATCCGCATGGCATAAGGCTAGCCGGACGACGATCAAGCGGCGACGAAGGAGCCGCGTTGAGGGGTCCGGCCATCAGGTCTAGCCGGGGATGTCCTTCTCGCCGGGCACCACCACGGCGAAGAGGTCGGCGACCGCCGCCAGACTCGCGCTGTGCACCGCGGCGGCAGGCACCTCACCCTCGACACCTGGCAGCGCGCGCGTCGCCGTCGCGGCGGCGACCACCGTCGGCGCATACCCGAGGTTGAACGCACCGCGCGCCGTCGAGTTCACACACATGTGCGTCATGAACCCGGCCAGCACCAGGTTCGACGCGTCGACGGATTTCAGGATCTCGTCGAGCTCGGTGTTGACGAACGAGTTCGGGTAGTTCTTCACCACGACCGATTCGCCGTCGCGCGGCGCGACCCGGTCGACGATCGCGCCGCTCTCCCCCGCGATGTCGTACAACGATCCGGGCCCGTCGTCGTGCTGGATGTGGATGACCGGGATCCCCGCGGTCCTGGCCCGATCGAGCAGGGCCGCGGCTTCGTCGAGTGCGGCCTGTACGCCCTCGAGTTCCATCACCCCACGGGTGTAGGTGTTCTGACAGTCGATCAGCACCAGCGCGGATTCGGCCAGGCTGACGGGGGCGAGCGGCAGACCGGCGAGGGCCCGCAGCGTTTGGCGGTCGGACATCCTCGCAGCCTACTGACGTGGCGTGGCCCGCGTCAGGACGTGGCGGCCATGTCGCTGCAGTCCAGCCAGACGCCGTCCTCGCGAACGAACGGCGTGGGGTCGGTCTGGGTCTTCGGCGCGTCGGTACCCGCCACCTGCGTGGTGGTCACGTCGGCGGTGGCCGTGTCACCGGTGATCTGGATGTTCTCGACGGAGTCGACCGTGATGGTGACGGATTCGGTCATGAGGTCGAGCATCGCCGCCTGATACGCGGGGACGTCGTACGCGACGATCGCCTGCGCGACGCGGTCCACCGTTTCCTTCGACGCGCCGCCGAACTCCTTGCCCAGCGAGTCGGACAGCTGTACGGGATCGATCGACGCGGCTTGTTCTTTGGTGCCGAACTGGGTGATCGGCGGCACCAGGAACTCGCCGGGGTTGTTGGCCTGCTCGCTGAACTTGGAGCATGTCAGCTCGGCGAGCGTATCCCAGTCGCCGTCGGAGAACGCGTCTGCCTGGGCCTGCACCAGATCGCGGATCTGCTGCTCGTCATCGGCAGCCGCGGCCGCCGAAGTGGACGGCGGTGCGGATTCCGACGCCGGCGAGGACGACGTGCTCTCGCTGGATTCTGAGCTGTCCGATCCGCCGCATCCCGCGAGCGCGAACGCGACGACGGTGGCGGCGGTGACTGCGTGGACGAGACGGGCCATGTGTTCCCCCCGGGTTGTGGCTAAGTGGGGTCACCATAAACCCGGCGGAGCGTCAGCGGGCCGTGACCGCCAAAACCGCTTCGGCGAGTTCGGGGCGGCACACGATGAGGTCTGGCAGTTTGGAATCGCGCTGGTTGTACACCAGCGGTGAGCCGTCGATACGCGAGGTGTGCAGGCCCGCGGCCCGTGCGACGGCCACCGGCGCCGCCGAATCCCACTCGTACTGGCCGCCGGCGTGCACGTACACATCCGAAAGCCCCTGCACGACAGACGCGACTTTCGCTCCCGCCGAACCCATTTCGACCAGCGTGCCGTTCAGCGCGTCCTTGACCTCCAGCGCGACCGCCGGCGGTCGGGTGCGCGACACCACCACCCGCGGCGCCTGCGGAGCCGGCGGTGGGGCGACGACGGTCGGGGTGGCCAGCGTGATCCCCTGCGCGGGAAGCGCGACGGCCCCGGCGATCAGCTCACCGGATTCCCACAGCGCCACGTGCACCGCCCAGTCGGTGCGACCGAGCTCGGAGAATTCCCGCGTCCCGTCGAGAGGGTCGACGATCCAGACCCGGCGCGCGGACAGTCGCACGGGGTCGTCCACACCCTCTTCGGACAGCACGGCGTCGTCGGGCCGCTCGGCCGCCAGCGCCTCCATCAGAAAGTCGTGGGAGCGCTTGTCCCCCGCGGCCTTCCGCTCCTCGGCTGTCGCGTCGGCGAGTTCGGACCGGACGTCGAGCAGCAGGGCGCCGGCCTCGGTGGCCAGCCGGCCCGCGAGCTCGTGATCGCTCGTCACGACTCGCGGCTTTCCAGCAGCTCGATCACCGCGTCGGCGTGTTCGGCGGGAGTGCGGTCCGGTGTCAGCCGCAGGTCCGGGTTCTTGGGCCGCTGGTACGGACTGTCGATCCCGGTGAAGTGGGTGATCTCGCCGGCGCGGGCCTTCGCGTAAAGCCCCTTCGGGTCCCGTCGTTCGCAGTCCTCCAACGGGGTGTCACAGAACACCTCGAAGAACTCCAGACCCTGCTCGGTGGCCACCTTTCGGGCCAGCGAGCGGTGTTCCTCCAGCGGGCTGATCGCGGGCACCAGCACCACCTGGCCGGCGTCGGCCAGGATCGCGGCGACGTGCGCGAGCCGGCGCTGGTTCTCCGCCCGATCAGCCATCGAGAAACCGAGATCGGCGTTCAGCCCGTGCCGCAGGTTGTCCCCGTCGAGAACGTAGGCCGGAACGCCCTTCTCGAGCAGTTTGCGCTCGACCAGCACCGCGACCGACGACTTGCCCGAGCCGGACAGCCCGGTGAACCACACGGTGCGGCCGCGCGACAGCCGGTCCTCGGCCGTGCACAGCGATTCGTGTTTGACGGTGTTCGGCGTGGACGTGCGTCCGGCGACATGCGGCAGGATCATGCCCGCCGCGATCGTGCCGTTGGTGTTCGGGTCGATCAGGATGAACGACCCGGTGGCCGAGTTGCGGCTGTACTCGTCGAGCAGCAGCGGCACCTGGCTGCGCAGCGAGATACGGCCCAGCTCATTGAGTTTGAGCGCGGTCGCCGACTTGTCGCGGTGCAGGGTGTTGACGTCGAGGCGGTAGTCCAGATCGGTCACCCGCACCCGCGTGGTGCGGGTGGTGTGCTTGATCAGGTAGTCGCGCCCCGGTTCGAGCGCCTCGTCGTCGGCCATCCAGCACACCGTCGCGTCGAACTCCTGGGCGATCCGCGGCTGATTGTTCGGCCGGGCGAGCATGTCGCCGCGCGAGATGTCGATGTCGTCGGCCAGGCTGACCGATACCGCCATCGGCGGGAACGCTTCCTGCACAGGCCCACTCGGGCCCTCGATCTCGGTGATACGTGACGACTTCCCGCTGGGGAGCACGACGATCTCGTCACCGGGACGCATCACACCGCTGGCGACGGTGCCCGCGTAGCTGCGGTGGTCGGCGTGCTCGCGGGTCTGCGGCCGGATCACGTACTGCACCGGGAACCGGACGTCGACGAGGTTGCGGTCGCCGGCGATGTAGACCTCTTCGAGGTGCGCCAGCAGCGACGGCCCTTCGTACCACGGGGTCACGTCGGACTTGGTGACGACGTTGTCGCCGTTGAGCGCCGACAGCGGGATGGTCGTGACATCGTGCACGTCCAGCCGCGCCGCGAAATCGTGGAAGTCGTCGCGGATCTTCTCGAAACGCTCTCGGTCCCAATCGATCAGGTCCATCTTGTTGACCGCCAGCACGATGTGCCGGATGCCGAGCAGCGAGGCGAGGAACGCGTGGCGGCGGGACTGCTCCAGCAGACCATGACGCGCGTCGACCAGCACGATCGCCAACTGCGCGGTCGAGGTGCCGGTGACCATGTTGCGGGTGTACTGGATGTGCCCGGGCGTGTCGGCGATGATGAACTTGCGCTTGGCCGTCGCGAAATAGCGGTACGCGACGTCAATCGTGATGCCCTGTTCGCGTTCGGCACGCAGCCCGTCGGTGACCAGGGCGAGGTCGGTGTAGTCGTTGCCGCGTTCCTTCGAGGTGCGCTCGACGGCTTCCAGCTGATCCTCCATCACGGCCTTGCTGTCGTAGAGCAGCCGGCCGATCAGGGTGGACTTGCCGTCGTCGACCGAACCCGCGGTCGCGATACGCAGCAGCGTGGTGGACGAACTCATCAGAATTGCCCCTTCTTCGCGCGAGCGCTCATCAGAAATACCCCTCGCGCTTGCGATCTTCCATGCCTGCTTCCGAGATCCGGTCATCGGCGCGGGTCGCGCCGCGCTCGGTCAGCCGGGAGATCGCCGTCTCGGCGATGACCTCGGAAACCGTTGCAGCGGTGGACTCCACGCATCCCGTGCACGTCACGTCGCCGACGGTGCGGAACCGCACCGTCTTCTCGATAATCGTCTCCTCCTTGCGGGGCTGCAGATACCGGTGCACGGCGAGCAGCATCCCGTCGCGCTCGAAGACCTTGCGCTGGTGTGCGTAGTAGATCGAGGGCAACTTGATCTTCTCGGCGCCGATGTAGGACCAGATGTCGAATTCGGTCCAGTTCGACAGCGGGAACGCGCGGATGTGCTCACCCTTACGGTGCCTGCCGTTGTACAGGTTCCACAGTTCGGGGCGCTGGTTCTTCGGATCCCACTGACCGAACTCGTCGCGGAAGCTGAAGACGCGCTCCTTGGCGCGGGCCTTCTCCTCGTCGCGGCGGGCACCGCCGAAGGCCGCGTCGAACTTGTTCTCCCGGATCGCACGCAGCAGCGTGAACGTCTGCATCGGGTTACGCGACGGAATGGTCTCGACGACCCTGCCGGCGTCGATGTCGTCCTGCACCTTCGCCACCACCAGGCGCACCCCGGACTCGGCGACCAGTTCGTCGCGAGCCTGCAGCACCTCGTCGAAGTTGTGGCCGGTGTCGACGTGCATCACCGGGAACGGCAACCGGCCCGGCCGGAACGCCTTGATCGCCAGGTGCAGCATCACGATGGAGTCCTTGCCACCCGAGAACAGCAGCACCGGCCGCTCGAACTCCGCGGCCACCTCCCTGATGATGTGGATCGCCTCGGCCTCCAGCGCGCGGAGGTGGCTCAACTCGTACCGGCCCGCATTCTGCGCAAGCTCGTCGGTCGCCGTCATGGATACCTCGTAAAGTTGGTAGATTTGACCATATTTATTGCCTTAATCGGGTATTAGATACCCGGGCGGCATTCCGTGTCAACGCCCCGGAGTGTGGTCTGGTGCCGTTGCTTCGCGAGCGTGCGTGTCTGTCCGCGACGCGCCGCGCGATTTCGGCAGGTTACGCACGCTCGGGCCGTCACGACGGCGCGCTTTCGGTCATTACTCCGGCAACCATCCCGGCGAGAGCCACTCCCAGCTTCTCCCCCAGCCCCGGTCGCCGCGACGACGATAGCGACCTCCAAGATCGGCCGACGCGCGCTCGCAGGTGACGAACGCGCGTCAGGTGCCGAAAAGCCGCGGCGCGTCGGGTGCAAACCCGCGCGCTCGCGGAGCAAGGCGCGCGGCCCTAGAGGGTGACCTCGTTGAGCAGGCCGGTCGCTACGTCGAAGATGAAGCCGCGCAACGACTCGTGCTTGGTGACGAACGGGCTGGCCTCGACACGGCGCAGTGACTGCCGCACGTCCTCCTCCAGATCCGGGAACGACTCGGCGGCCCATTCGGGCTTCAGCCCCGTCTCATCCTGGATGTCGCGCTTGAACGCATCGTCGGTGAAGGTCAGCATTCCGCAGTCGGTGTGGTGGATCAGGATGATCTCTTTGGTGCCGAGCAGCCGCTGACTGATGGCCAGCGAGCGGATCTCGTCGTCGGTGATCACGCCGCCGGCGTTGCGGATGACGTGCGCCTCACCGTCGTTCAGGCCGAGGACCCGGTAGACGTCCAACCGGGCGTCCATGCACGCCACGACGGCGACGTGCTTGCTCGGCGGCAGCGGCAACGGGCCCGAGAACCTCTCGGCGTACTTCTTGTTGTTCTGTAGGTACTCGTCCGTCACAGTCATGTCGCGCAAGCTAGCAGCACGACGGCCCGACGTCACGGGTCAGAATCAGCGAGATCTACACCGGCGAAACTGAAGTTGTTCTTGAATCTGCGACCGACTATCGAAAACTACTTCAGATTTACGCATGTCCGCTGTCCGCACTCGGGGGCTTCCGGATCGACTTCCGCCGCCGCCACCACACGTGGATTGCCCCAGTCGGCGGCACACGCAAGTAAACCGAACGCCCCCACGCACGCACGCACGGACGCACGGACGCACGGACGCACGGACGCACGGACGCACGGACGCACGGACGCACGGACGCACGGACGCACGGACGCACGGAGATTGTTTCGCCATTCGAGAATGTCGCGACGGTGTGGTGAGCTTGGCGCTTTTGCAAGCGCCACACTTTCGGGGTTTCAACATCCTCGGGGTATTGACCCGACAAAATCATCCCTTCGTACTACGGCACATTCGACCGCTTCAATCGCAAAACTGCTACGCTCCCGCCAGTCAGCGTCACGAACTAATTACCCTCAGCAACAACACTTGTCGAGAAATTACACAAAGCAATCAGAAGGTTGCGACGTCAAATATCGATGTCGTAATTTCTGAGCCCTCCGCATTAAAGGAGCGTTACGTGGCGGCGAAGAGTCCAAGGAATCCTGAGTCGAAAGGCCGGCGAGCTAGGTCTGGAAATCGAGGGGCCCGATGCATCGATTGGTTACGGATCGGGACGTTCGGCGCGGGCCTCGGCGCGGCAATCATTACCGGACACGGAGTCGCGAGCGCCGCCCCTGATGACACATCAACTGCACACGGTGTCGGTAGAAGCACCACGGCCAGCATGGGTACCGACCGCCCGTCCCAGACGGGAAGTGAACGGTCCCGTGAGGACGTCGCAACGAAGCGCAGACCCTCCGCGCTCTCTCGTAGCGCCGGCGAGTCATCCGGGTCCGACGACGATGCCAATCGTGGCGATGACGACGGATCGAGTACTGACGGCCCGTTCGGCAAGCAGAGGGACGCATCACGCGACCGCGCGAATGACGACAATCCCGCTCTGGACTTGAAAACCTCCGCAGCACCCACCGGATTGGTCCGATCCGCGGATCAAGGTGATGTCACGACAGACGAAGACTCTGACGCCTTCAACTCCCCCGATACAGAGATCCGAAGGTCGAGCGACATCGACGCCACGGCTGGCGCATACGTCGCCAGCGTCGACTCAACTCCAGTCGAACCCACAACACAAAGCGAGGCTGCACACCTCACAACCACCAGCACCGCCGCAACCGAAATCTCCACGGCAGCCGAAACTGTCACACTCCCACCGACAGAAGTGAGCGGTCCCGGCGCATCTGAACTCGCCTCAGCGGCTTTACTCGATGACAACGTGGCTTGGACGGACTTGGGTCCGATATCGAATGGTCTCGTGCCCCCCACGACGCCGGCAAATAACGTCCTAGAAGCCCTGTGGTTGACGCTCCGGCAAACAGACCGGCGGCTACATGTTCGCCCGAATTCTCGCGCCGGAACCGCTATCGATCATGACCCGTCGAGCGCAGGTTCTCGGCGGATCGAATCCGTGACCGACGAAACCGCATCGGGTCCGGCCGTTGAGCCCGCGAGTCATTACTTCGCAGTGCAGGCGAAGGCGACTGTTCCGCTACCAACGGCCGCGTCAGTCGAGGCGAAAGCCCTGCTGGATGCCGGAGGGATACTGACCAAGCTCGTAAAGACCGTTATCGACGTAGTAACCAATATCGTCCTGGCCCCCGTCAGGATATTTAACTTCATCCTTGATGCGGTGATCAGCCTGCTAGGAGGCTCCGCGTCACCTGATCCCGGCCCCGATCCTGCACCTGATCCCACCCCCGTCGATCCTGAACCGAGTCCGAACTACTTAACGAATCCGAAGCTGATAGCCACGATTCCGGGATTGAGTGACGGCTACGAGCGTGATGACCCGGTGGTGGTACTCACCGACACCCGCGGTTACAAGATCTACACGCTGAACAATGCGGTCACGCTCGCAGGGAGCCACTGGGTATCCGTCTCGCCGATCGACGCAGTGAACTTCACCGTTCAGGGCGCTCCCAACATTGCCTTCGATGCCGCCGCCGTTGCGATGCTTCGCGACAGCCAGGGCCGGGAGACCCTCTATCTCACTGATCCCTCGCGAGACATGGCTCTTATCGTCGCCCCCGAAAGTGGCAACGCCAGAGAACTGCAACTGCCACCCGGATCGACACCTGGCGATATCGTTGCGAGCCCGGACGGTAAGCGGGTCTACATCGCCAACCGCGGCTATCCCGATTTCGTTTCGCCCAGCATCGCCGTGATCGATCCCGGAAGCACCAACGTCAGCCAGATACCGCTCGAATTCAGGCCCGACAAGTTGTTTGTAACAGCAGACAGCAAGCGATTGGTCGCACTACACAGCAATGGGAGCATCGCCGTCATCGATACCGCTAGCCGACAGGTCTCCAAAATCTTGCAAGGCCCTTCTGTGGGATTGTGGGATCGAGTCGTGATGAGTGGCAACGGCAGACTCTACTTCACGTCGATCAGCGAGCTGGGCGTGGTCGACACTGTCGATACAAGTTCCGGTAGCTCCAGCAAAATAACGCTCCCATCTGGAAGCTTTCAGATATCGCTTCTAGCACTCAGCCCCAAGGGAGACCGTCTGTTCACCTATGCAATGGATGGAACTCTCTCTGTCATAGACACTGCTTCGCGGAAAGTTCTCGGCAGTGATCGGACTCCTGGCAGCGTTGACTGGGCTCTTGGCGGCGCAATGATGCGCGGAAATCTCACGGTCAGCCCTGACGGTCGGCGCGTATACGTCCTGAGCCCCGGTGTCGGGCAGCCGCCCATCACCGGCGCTCTCGCTACCTTTGACGTCACCAAGAACAAGTTCATAGGCGAACCGTTGCCGGTCGGCCATTTGGCCACGAGTGTAGCCGTGAGCGCTGACAGCAGCAGAGTCTACGTGGCCTCGATGACCGCGGACGGTTCACACGCTGTTTACGTCATCGACTCGGGGAAGCCGTTGTTGCAAAAGGCAATTCAAGCGCCAGCTTCGACTGCTGACCTCTACAACAGGCTTCGCGACCTTACGGACTGGCCGCAAGGAAAGGACGGTGTGGCCATCGACGCGGTCAAGTCGAAGGCTGACGGTAAAATGAGGCTGATCGTGTATCTGGGCGGTACACAGCTGGATGAAGGCGCGACCCGGGGCACTCTGCGAAACGTCCCGTTGTACTTCGAAGGCGACGCCGATACCAGCGGAATCATCGAGAAGATCGACCGAGCCCTCAAGACCCTGCCTCAAGGCACCGAGATCATGCTCGTGGGGTTCAGCCAGGGCGGCATGGACGCTCAGGCTGTTGAATCGGATTGGAAGCATGGAGCGCACCGCGGCTCGGTAACCACGGTTGTCACGTTCGCTTCGCCGATGATTCTGCCGCCCGGCGCCAACGAAGATCACGTGATCTTCTTGCGTGAAGACAGCGACTCTGTGCCGATGCTGACAGACTGGTTAAATTTTCTGAATGTTCAGGACCACAACGGCAAGTGGCGACAGGCCGGGCAGGTCTTCGAGTTCGATTCAGGTATCGATTATCCGCTAATTGAGGATCCACTCGGATTGAAAGCACACGGAGACCGACGGACCTACTCCATGGTCGCCACGGCGTTCGACAAGTCAAAAGCTCCTGAGTACGCGGTGGTCAAAGCTGATCTCGCCAGGTTCAGAGGCGACATCGTCAACTATTGGCAGTACTGACACGTTCGGTCTCCGCGCACCGGAACGTACGTGAGCGTGCGCGAAAGCCCGCGTTTCCACGGCGTGTCGGGTGCCGACACGCACGCTCGCGCAGTCGAACTTCACCCCGCGCCGCCGGGCAGCCGGACCGTGAACTCCGTTGCGCCCTCGGCGCTGTGCAGCTCGATGCTGCCGCCGTGGGCGCGCACCACCGCCGCGACGATCGCCAGGCCGAGGCCGGTACTTCCGCCGCGGCGCGAGCGCGACGTGTCACCGCGGGCGAACCGTTCGAACACCTCGGGCTGCAGCGTGACCGGGATCCCCGGCCCGTCGTCACGCACGGTCAGCACCGCCTCACCGCCGGCCGACGACAGCGAGGTGGTGACCGTCGTCCCCGCCGGGGTGTGGATACGCGCGTTGGCGAGCAGGTTGGCCAGCACCTGGCGCAGGCGGGCCTCGTCGCCGGCGACGGTGACCGGCTCGTCGGGCAGGTCGAGCTCCCACACGTGGTCCGGGCCGGCGACGTGGGCGTCGCTGACCGCGTCGACGACCAGGCGGGTGAGGTCCACGGTTTCGCGCTCCAGTGGCCGTCCGGTGTCCAGGCGGGCCAGCAGGAGCATGTCCTCGACGAGCTGGGTCATGCGCTCGGTCTCGGACTGGACCCGGTTCATCGCGTGGGCGACATCGTCGGGCAGTTCGGCCTGTTTGCGTTGCGCCAGTTCGGTGTAACCGCGGATGGCGGCCAGCGGGGTGCGGAGTTCGTGGCTGGCATCGGCGACGAACTGCCGTACCCGGGTCTCGCTGGCGTGCCGTGCGGTCATTGCGCCGGCGATACGTTCCAGCATCCGATTCAGGGCCGACCCGAGCTGGCCGACCTCGGTCTGGGCGGCCTCGGGGTCGACCTTGACGATCGGATGCGGCAATCGCACCTCGCCACGATCCAACTCCAGGTCGGCCACCTGCTGGGCGGCGTCGGAAACCCTTGCCAGCGGGGCAAGTTGGCGCCGGACGATGACGACGCCCGCCGTTCCGGCCGCCGCGAGCGCGACCGCGGCGACGACACCGAAGATCACCGCCACCCGAACCAAGGTGTCGTCGACGTCGGAGGTCGGCAGCCCGGCGACCACGACCTCACCGGGTAGTCGGGTCGGGAACGCGACGACGCGGTAGCGGCCGAGCCCGTCGAGCTCGACGGTGTGCGGGCGCCTGTCGACGGCGACCTCGGCCAGTTGCCGTGCTGCGCCATCGGAGATCTCGGCGCGCGAGCCGTCGGCGGCGATCACGCCCGCGTCCTCGGTGCCGCCGTCGGCGACGACCGCACCGACGGTGCGGATGGCCTGTCCCGGAGCGTTGAGGAACGCCGGCCCCGGCCCCTCGTCGGCCATCATCATGCGTGGGCCGCGCCCCAGCGGCGGTGGTCCCGGCGGCCCGATCGGGGGACGCATCCCCGGCGGCCCCGGAAAGCCCATCCCCGGCGGCGGACCCATCTCGAAGATCACCGATGCCCGCCGCCCGGACTCGATCACCTGCTCGTCGAGTTGATTCATCAGGAAGCGTTGCAGCGCAAACTCGGTCGCGATACCGATGCCCGCGCACACCACCGCGAGCAGCAGCACCTGGGTGACGATCAGGCGGGTGCGCAGCGACCATCCACGTGGCGAACGCCAAGCGGTCAGCACCGTGCGCTCAGCGCGTCGGCTTGAGGACATACCCCGCACCGCGCAGCGTGTGGATCATCGGCTCGCGGCCGCTGTCGATCTTCTTCCGCAGATAGGACACATACAGTTCGACGATGTTGGACCGGCCACCGAAGTCGTAACTCCATACCCGGTCGAGGATCTGCGCCTTGCTCAGGACACGTTTGGCGTTGCGCATCATGAACCGCAACAACTCGAACTCCGTCGCGGTCAGGGTGATCACGTCACCGCCGCGGGTCACCTCGTGGCTGTCCTCGTCGAGCACCAGATCGCCGACGACGAGCTTGGCGCCGCCGGTGTCGGTGGCCACCCCGGTGCGGCGCAGCAGCGCGCGCAACCGCAGTACGACTTCCTCGATGCTGAACGGTTTGGTCACGTAGTCGTCGCCGCCCGCGGTCAGACCGGCGATGCGGTCCTCCACCGAGTCCTTCGCGG
Organism: Mycolicibacterium parafortuitum; assembly: GCF_002086815.1. Taxonomy (GTDB): domain Bacteria; phylum Actinomycetota; class Actinomycetes; order Mycobacteriales; family Mycobacteriaceae; genus Mycobacterium; species Mycobacterium parafortuitum. Next base: position 73,910 of record NZ_MVID01000013.1, on the reverse strand, counting down.
TGAGCAGCAGCAGCGGCAGACCCGGGATCTGCTCGCGCAGCCGGCGCAGCACGTCCAGTCCGCTCATGTCCGGCAGCATCACGTCGAGCACGACCACGTCGGGCGGGTTCTCCCGGGCCAGGGCGATCGCGGTGGCGCCGTCGCCGGCGGTGGAGATGTCCCAGCCCTCGTAGCGCAGCGCCATGGACACCAGCTCGGCCAGCACCGGTTCGTCGTCGACGACCAGCACGTGGATCGGGCTACCGTCGGCGCGGCGCATCACCACCCTCGCCGGGTCCTCGGGAGCACTGCGCGGACTGGCCACCACTCCATTATCGGCCCCGCCGCTAGGCGCCCCCTGTGCCGTTCCTATGCGCCGGCTGTGAGGGTCGCGGACCCGCCGATCGCGCGCCGCCGGGCTGTAGCCGCGCCGATCTCCTAACCTGAGGCGCATGCAGCCGGCAGTCGGATCCACCGCATGACACGGTTCCTCGTCCGCAGGCTGGTCAACTACGTCATCCTGCTGGGACTGGCCTCGCTCCTGACGTTCGCGCTGACCTCGGTGATGTTCGAACCGCTCGACTCGCTGCTGGAGCGCAACCCCCGCCCGCCGCAGGCCGTCATCGACGCCAAGGCCGACGAGCTGAACCTCAACGCGCCGATCCCGCTGCGCTACGCGGACTGGGTGGCCGGGGTGTTCCGCGGGGATTTCGGGACGACGGTCGGTGGGCAGCCGGTCAGCGACGAGCTGGGCCGCCGCATCGGGGTGAGCCTGCGGCTGGTGCTCATCGGGTCGGTCGTGGGCACTTTCCTCGGCGTGGTGGCCGGTGCGTGGGGCGCAGTGCGGCAGTACCGGCTCTCCGACCGCGTCATCACGACGCTGGCGCTGCTGATCCTGAGCACCCCGACGTTCGTGATCGCCAACCTGTTGATCCTCGGGGCATTGCAGGGCAACTCGATCCTGGGTGCGCAGGTCTTCGAATACACCGGTGAGACGTCGACGGACGCGGTCGGCGGCACGTGGAACCAGTTGATCGACCGGCTACAGCATCTGGTGCTCCCGACGTTCACGCTCGCGCTGGTCTCCATCGCCGGCTACAGCCGCTACCAGCGCAACGCGATGCTCGACGTGCTGAGCCAGGACTTCATCCGCACGGCGCGCGCCAAGGGCCTGACCCGGCGGCAGGCGCTGTTCAAGCACGGCCTGCGGACCGCGCTGATCCCGATGGCCACGTTGTTCGCCTACGGGGTGGGCGGGCTGTTCACCGGAGCGGTGTTCGTCGAGAAGATCTTCGGCTGGCATGGCATCGGCGAGTGGTTCGTGCAGGGCATCTCCACCCAGGACACCAACATCGTCGTCGCGATCACGGTGTTCACCGGTGCGACGGTGCTGCTGGCCGGGCTGCTGTCGGACGTGCTGTACGCGGCGCTGGATCCGCGGGTGCGGGTGTCATGACCGGGCCCGACGACACGCGCTCGCGCGAAGAGCAGGTGTCGCAGCACGAATTCGCCTCGCGCCGCACGCTGGTGTGGCGGCGCTTCCTTCGTAACCGGCCCGCGGTGGTGTCGCTGGTGATCCTGGTGGTGCTGTTCGTCGGATGCTACGCGCTGCCGCCGCTGCTGCCGTTCTCCCACACCGACCTCGACTACTACGCGCTACAGCAACCGCCGACCACGACGCACTGGTTCGGCACCAACGCGCTGGGTCAGGACATCCTGGCGCAGACGCTGCGCGGCATGCAGAAGTCGATGCTGATCGGGGTGTGCGTGGCGTTCCTGTCGACGGTGATCGCCGCGACGGCGGGCGCGATCGCCGGCTACTTCGGCGCGTGGCGCAGCACAGTGCTGATGTGGGTCGTCGACCTGCTTCTGGTGGTGCCCAGCTTCCTGCTCATCGCGATCGTGACCCCCCGCACCCGCGATTCCGGCACCATCCTGTGGCTGATCCTGCTGTTGTCGGCGTTCAGCTGGATGATCAGCGCCCGCATCGTGCGCGGCCTCACGCTGAGCCTGCGGGAGCGCGAATTCGTCACCGCGGCACGCTATATGGGCGTGAGCAATTGGCGGATCATCGTCCGGCACGTGATGCCCAACGTCGCGTCGATCCTGATCATCGACACCACGCTCAACGTCGGGCTGGCGGTGCTGGCCGAGACCAGCCTGAGCTTCCTCGGGTTCGGCGTGCAGCCACCGGACGTGTCGCTGGGCACCCTGATCGCCGACGGCACCCGGTCGGTGACGACGTTCCCGTGGGTGTTCCTGTTCCCGGCCGGGGTGCTGGTGCTGATCGTGTTCTGCGCCAATCTGGCCGGCGACGGGCTGCGCGACGCACTCGATCCCGGGGTGCGGCCGGCGCGCCGACGCAGGCGGGCCGCCGCATGAGCCTGCTCGAGGTGCGGGATCTGGCGGTGACGTTCCCGACGGACACCGAGACGGTGCCGGCCGTGCGCGGCCTGAGCTATCACGTGGACGCCGGTGAGGTCGTCGCGCTGGTCGGCGAGTCCGGCGCGGGCAAGTCGGCGGGCGCGATGGCCGTGGTCGGGTTGCTGCCCGAATACGCCGAGGTGTCCGGGTCGGTGCGGCTGGGCGGTGAGGAACTGCTCGGCCTGGACGACCGGCAGATGTCGCGGATCCGGGGCGCCCGGATCGGCACGGTGTTCCAGGACCCGATGTCGGCGCTGACGCCGGTGTACACCGTCGGCGACCAGATCGCCGAGGCCATCCGCATCCATCAGCGCGGCGTCGACGCCAAGGCGGCCCGCGCCCGCGCGATCGAACTGCTCGAGCTCGTCGGCATCGGGCAGCCGGCGCAGCGGGCCCGCGCCTTTCCGCACGAGCTCTCCGGCGGGGAACGCCAGCGGGTGGTCATCGCGATCGCGATCGCCAATGACCCCGACCTGCTGATCTGCGATGAGCCCACCACCGCGCTCGACGTCACGGTGCAGGCGCAGATCCTCGACGTGCTGCGCACCGCCCGCGACGCGACCGGTGCCGGGGTGCTGATCATCACCCACGACCTCGGGGTGGTCGCCGAGTTCGCCGATCGCGCACTGGTGATGTACGCCGGCCGCGCGGTCGAGACCGCGCCCGTCGCCGACCTCTACCGCGGCCGCCGGATGCCCTACACGGTCGGCCTGCTCGGTTCGGTGCCGCGCCTGGACGCCTCCCAGGGCACCCGACTGGTGCCGATCCCCGGCGCTCCGCCGTCGGTGAGCGCGCTGCCGCCCGGGTGTCCGTTCGCGCCGCGCTGCCCGCTGGCCGTCGCCGAATGCGGCGCCGCCGAACCGGAACTGGTCACCGTCGGCGCCGGCCACCAGGTCGCCTGCATCCGCCACGACGACGTCGCCGGCCGGTCCGCGGCGGAGATCTACGGCGTGTCGACCGCCCCGGCCGCGCACCCGCCGGCCGTCGACCCCGAGGTCGTGCTGCGGGTCACCGGGCTGTCGAAGACGTACCCGCTGACCAAGGGCGTGGTGTTCCGCCGTCGCATCGGCGAGGTCCGTGCCGTCGACGGCATCGATTTCGAACTGGACGCCGGCCGCACCCTCGGCATCGTCGGCGAGTCAGGGTCCGGCAAATCCACCACGCTGCACCAGATCCTGGAGCTGACCGCACCCGAGGCGGGCACGATCGAGGTGCTGGGCCACGACGTGGCGTCGCTGGACCGGGCCGGCCGGCGCGCGCTGCGCGGCGATCTGCAGGTGGTGTTCCAGGACCCGGTGGCCTCGCTCGACCCGCGGTTGCCGGTGTCCGATGTGCTCGCCGAACCGTTGCAGGCCAATGGTTTCGACAAGGCCGCGATGCGTGACCGGATCGGCGAGCTGTTGACCGTGGTCGGGCTGCGCCGCGAGGACGCCGGGCGCTATCCGGCGGAGTTCTCCGGCGGCCAGAAACAGCGCATCGGCATCGCCAGGGCGCTGGCGCTGCAACCGAGGATCCTGGCGCTCGACGAGCCGGTGTCGGCGCTGGACGTGTCGATCCAGGCCGGCATCATCAACCTGCTGCTCGACCTCCAGCAACGGTTCGGGCTGGCCTACCTGTTCGTCTCGCACGACCTGTCGGTGGTGCGGCACCTCGCCCACCGGGTCGCGGTGATGCACAAGGGGGCGATCGTCGAACAGGGCGACAGCGACTCGGTGTTCGAGAACCCGCAGCACGACTACACCCGCCGACTGCTGGACGCGGTGCCCCGCCCGCAGCCGGATCGCCGTTAGAGTCGGTGCGCATGACGGTCTTGAAGAGTGCGTTGGTGCGGCTGCTCGCGGGAGGAACGGTGGCCGCGCTGGTGCTCTCCGGATGCTCCAGCGCTGAGCAGGCGCCGCCGTCGGCCGGCGGCAGCTCCGAACTCGGCGCGACGGCCGACATCAACCCGCAGGACCCCGCGACGCTGCAGCAGGGCGGAACGCTGAGGCTGGCGCTGACCGGGTTCCCGACCAACTTCAACAATCTGCACATCGACGGCAACCTGGGCGAGGTCGGCCGCATGTACCGGCCGACGCTTCCGCGCGCGTTCTTCATCAAGCCCGACGGCGAGATGACCGTCAACACCGACTACTTCACCAGTGTGGAGCTGACCAGCGCCGACCCCCAGGTCGTCACGTACACGATCAACCCGAAGGCCGTCTGGAACAACGGCAGGCCCGTCACGTGGGAGGACCTGGCCGCGCAGATCAACGCGACCAGCGGCAAGGACGAGCGGTTCCTGTTCGCCGCCCCCAACGGCAGCGAGCGCGTCGCGTCGGTCACCAAGGGTGTCGACGACCGCCAGGCCGTGCTCACCTTCGCCAGTCACTACGCCGACTGGCGCGGCATGTTCGCCGGTAACGGCATGCTGTTCCCGAAGGAGATGACGCAGGACCCCGATGCGTTCAACAAGGGGTTCCTGAACGGCCCCGGCCCGTCGGCCGGACCGTTCGAGATCACCGCCATCGACCGCGGTGCCCAGCGAATCGTGTTGACCCGCAACCCGAAATGGTGGGGAACCCCGCCGCTGCTGGATTCGATGACCTACACCGTGCTCGACGACGCCGCGCTGATCCCGGCGCTGGAGAACAACGCGCTGGACTCCGTGGGGCTGGCGACACTCGACGATCTGGAGCGCGCCCGGCGGGCCAACGGCGTCTCGATCCGCCGCGCCCCCGCCCCGAACTGGTACCACCTCACGTTCAACGGCAGCGAGGGTGCGCCGCTGGCCGATCCCGCGCTGCGGACCGCGATCAGCAAGGGCCTCGACCGGCAGGCGATCGCGGCGGTCACCCAGCGTGGCCTCACCGACGCCCCCGCGGCGCTGAACAACCATATCTACCTGGCCGGCCAGGAGGGCTACCAGGACAACAGCATCGGGTTCGACCCCGAGGCCGCCAAGACCGAACTCGACGAGTTGGGCTGGAAACTCAACGGCCAGTTCCGGGAGAAGGACGGCAAGCGGCTCACCCTCCGTGACGTGTTCTACGACGGTGCGAGCACCCGCAGCGTGGCCCAGATCGCGCAGAACCAGCTCGCGCAGATCGGGGTCAACCTGGAGCTGGTACCCGCCGCCGGCGGCAGGTTGTTCAGTGACTTCATCACGCCGGGCAACTTCGATATCGCGCAATTCGCCTGGGGCGGCGACGCTTTCCCGCTGGGCAGCCTGAACCAGACGTACGCCTCAGGCGGTGAGAGCAACTACGGCAAGATCGGCAGCCCGGAGATCGACGCGAAGATCGAACAGACGCTCTCTGAGCTGGACGCGGCCAAGGCGCGCACCCTGGCCAACGAACTGGACAAGATGATCTGGGCGATCGGTCACAGCCTTCCGCTGTTCCAGGCACCCGGCAACGTCGCCGTGCGCAGCAATCTCGCCAACTACGGGCCGTCCGGGATCGGTGACCTGAACTTCTCGGCGATCGGCTTCATGAAGTAGGGCACTCCGTTTTCGGGGCCGCGCCGGGCACCGCCGATTCCACCCGGGCGGCCACTGCGATCGCACCGACCAGCAGCCGCATCGAGAGGTTGGCCGGCATGGTGTCCAATTCACCGCCGCGGGAGGGCAGTTCGGAGATGCGCCCGGCGCTGACGGCCTTGCAGATCTCCAGCGCCGCATGCTCACGGATGTCGAGGATGCTGTGGCCCGCGGTGGGCAGTTCGACGAGCACCGCGTCCGGGATCAGCTCGGCGACGCGGCGGGCGACGGCCGGCGGCGTGGTGAGGTCACGGCCGCCGGAGATCACCGCCGTCGGCCAGCTGAAGCCCGGCATCGCCGACGGAAGATCGTAGGGTTCGGCGACGAATTCGACGTCGCCGGTGGCCATTCCACGCAGCGCGACGGCAGGGTCCAGCGGCTCACCGTCGGGCACCGCGCCGTAGTTCAACTCGCGGAAGGCGATCCGTTCCACCAGGTCCGGCTCGTGGTGGAACGCGGTCCTGCGCTCGGTCACGAACTTGGTGACGGTCTCGGCGAGCTTCCAGAGCCGGTCGCGGCCGGCGAGCAGCAGGTCCAGCTGACGGCGCAGCGTCTCGGGGCCGGCGAGTTCGTACAGGCCGATCGTCAGCAGCAGTCCTTCGGAGGTCAGGCCGCCGCGGGCCACCAGTTGCCGGACCTTGGCCGCGACTCCCGGTCCCGCGGCGCCGTCCCACAGCACCCGCCGAACCTGGGCACGCACATCGACGATGTCGTCGGCCGACAGCAGCGGCGAGTCGAGCACCATCGACCGCACCCGGCCCGGGTGCCGCACACCGATCCCGGCGGCCAGGTAGGAGCCGTAGGACGCGCCGTACACGTCGGCGCGCTCGACCCCGGCGTCGTCGAGCACCGCGGCGACGTCGTCGACGACGGCGTCAACCGTCAGCGCGTCCGGGGGCAGGTCGGCGCCGGAGTCGTCGTGGCGGGACAGCCCGACACCGCGGTGTTCGACCATGATGACGTCGAGACCGGCGAGCGCGGCATGTCTGCGGAACGTCCGGTACAGCGCGATCGACGCCGCGCCGGGCCCGCCCGGGACGACGACCAGCGGATGAGCCGATTTGCGGCCTGTGCGCACGTAGTAGACGTCGAACGCGTCGTCCCCGCCGGGACGCACCGGCCTGCGGACCGGCCGCACCCCCGGCAGTGCCGCGAGCTTGGCGTGCACGCGGCGACGCCTGGCATTCATCGTCATCGCGCTCATTGTGCCCCGCCGGCGCCGCACACGCCGCCGAGGTCAGCCCGCGACCAGTTCGATGTGGTGCGCGCTGCGTACGTCGGCGTAGCGCTGCGGGCTGCAGGTCAGGATGATCACCTGGCCGTCGCCGGCCACCGCGTCGAACACCTCGGCCATCTTGGTCAGCCGGCCGGCATCGGTGAAGCCCAGCGCATCGTCGATCACCACGGGCACGCTGTCCTCCTTGGCGACCAGCGCCGCACCGGCCAGCCTGGCCACGATGCCGAGCTGCTCTTTGGCCCCGCCGGACAGTGACTCGTACGGCACGGTGCGTCCGCCCAGCGTGCGGTGCTCGATGCGCAGCGCGCTGTCCACGTCGACCTCGAACGATTCCCCGAACACGATGCGGCCCAACCGTTCCACCTCGCCGCGGAACGGGTCGACGTAGCGCTGCCGCATCGCGTCGCGGTGCCTGCCCATCACCGATCGGAGCAGCTGTGCGGCGCGGGCGCGCCGCTGTACCCGGATGAACTCGGCCTGGGCGTGTTCGCGCTCGGTCTCGGCGGCGTCGAGCCTGCCCTTACGTCCCTCGGTGCCGAACACCTTCAGCTGGGCGGCCACCTCGCGCAGCGCTTCGGCCGCCTCCTCGCGCCGTGCCGTGACCACCGCGACGGATCGTTCGGCGTCGGCGAGCGCGGCCGCGACCGCCTCCGGCTGGTGCCGGGCCAGCTCCTCGGACAGCTGGACGACCGTGGCGCGGGCTTTCGCGGCTGCCTCGGCGTCGGTCTCGGCCTTGAGCGCCAGCTGGTCGTCTGCGAGCAGCGCACGCTGCTCGGCGAGCCGCTCGGTGATCGCGGCCAGTTCCTGCTGCGCGGACTGTAGCTTCTGGGCGAGCCTGGCGGCGTTGAGTTCCCGTTCGGCGAGCAGCCGTCCGGCCTGTTCGGCGACCTTGCGGTGTGTCTCGCAGTCGCGGATGGCCTCCTGATGCGCCGCGGTCGCCTCAAGGAGTTCCAGCCGCTGGGCGGCGGGCTCGAGCGCGGCCGGGTCGGCGTCGAACAGCCCGTCCTCGGCCGGCAGCCGCTGCTGGACGGCGGCCAGCCGGGTCCGCAGGTCGTCGGCGGAATCGTCGACGGTCAGCGCCTCCAGGACCGCCCGCACCTGCTGGCACGCGGCCCGCAGTTCCTGGCGGCGCAGGTCGAGCGTCCGCGCCGCGACCAGGTCGTCGACACCGGCCTGCTGCAGCGCCTCGGCCAGCGTGGCGGTCACGAGGTCGAGCTTCTCCTGGGTGGCCGCCGCCGACGCCGCCGGTGTGATGCGCAGCGACAGCACCCCCGCGACGTCGACACCGGTCGCGGCCGAGATCCCGGCTTCCCACCGTCCGCCGGCGTCCAGCGTCACGGTGGTGTCGCCGACGGTGACCTCCAGGTCGGTCGTCGCCACCAGTTCGACGTGCGCCGAAGCGTTTTCGACGGCCGCAGCGGCCCGGTCCACGATGGCCGCGGCCTGCTCGATCGCGGCCATCAGCTTGTCGGTCAGCGTCATCGTGGCGAGTTCAGCGCTGAGGGCGTCCAGTTCGCGCTGGTGCCGCTCGATGGCGGCGAGGCGGGCGGCCAGCCGGTCGGCCTCCTCGCGGTCGGCCAGGCGTTGCACGGCGGCGCGGGCGGTGTCGGCACGCTGCTGGCTGGCCGTCAGCGCTTCCCGGGCGGCCTCGGCAGCCTCGTCGGCGGCGATCTTCACCTCGGCGGCGGTCTCGAGATCGTCAGCGGCGGCGGCGGATTCGGCCTGCAGCCGGGTGATCGCAGCGTTGCGCTCGTCGATCTCGGCGCGGCTGCGCCTGCGTTCGGTCAGCGCGGTCTGCGACGCCGTGTGCGCGGTATCGGCGGCCTGGGCGCGCAGTGTGGCCTGGTCCAGGTCCGCGCGCAGCTTCGCGACATCCTCGGCGGCCCGCGTCGCCGTTGCCAGTTGTGTTGCCGCAGCGGAGCTCTCGCCGGCGATGCGGGCGATATCGGTGGTGAGAACCGCGTGCCTGCGCACCGCATCGTCGACCTCGGCCATCGCCGCCGCGCACTGCGCGACCTGCTGCTCGGCGTCACGCAGCCGGGCGGTCGCGGCCGACCACTCTCCGGTGGGCCTGCCGGTCGCGGTGAAGTAGCGCCGAAACTCCTCCTCGATGCGGTCGATCAGCAGCGTGTCGACAGCACCGCCGGGGGCCGGGTCGTCGGCGGCATCGCCGGCGGCCACGTCCAGCGCGCGCGACAGCGCATCGCAGCCGGACAGGTCGGCGGCCGTCATCGGTGCCGATTGCAACACCCGCTGCGCCTGCCACAGGTCGAGGTCGACCGTCTCGGCGAGCATCGCCCGCACCCGCTCATGGGCTTCGTCACCGGTGAGCTGTTCGCGCTTCGGGGCGAGCACCGTCAGCTCCGTCTCGGGCTTCTTGTGGAACCGCTTGCGGTAGACGAACCGGTAGGGGCCGGCCGAGATCTCGGCGGTGACCTCGGCCCCGACGTCGGCGTGGGTGGGCTTGACCTGCTTGACGTCTTTCTTGGTCGAGCGATCCTTGGACTCCAGCAGCAGGTCGAGCGCTTCGACCATCGAGGACTTGCCGACCTCGTTGGCGCCGCTGACGACGACGACACCGTGTTCGGGAAACTCGATGTCGCGGTGGGTGATTCCGCGGTAGTTGGTCAGGACCAGCCGGTGCAGTTTCACGCTGCGCCCCCTTCGGTGAGTCGCAACAGCAGCGCCAGCGCGGCGCGGGCGTCGTCGGCGTCGTCGCCGGTGGAGCGCGCGGCACTCACCAGCTCCTCGACCGCCGCGGCGGCGAACCCGCCGATCCCGAGGTCGTCGAACTCCCCGTCGGCGGGCATCACCGCGATGTCGGTCTGCTTGTCCCACGGCACCAGCGCGGCGAACAGCCGCGCGTAGCGGTCCACGCACGCATCCAGCGCCGCGCGGTCGGTGACCGTCAGCGTCCCGGTCAGCCCGAGACGGATCACGGTGCGCTCTTTGTCCGGCATCTGGTCGAGGTTGATGTCGAGGTCGGCGACGTCGCGGCTGTTGTCGACCGTGTAGCGCAGCGACATGAACCGCCAGGCACCCACGCGGCGGGCGTCGACCCGCACCGGCCGGGCGGGGTCGGTCTCGTCGACGTCGACGACCAGCACCTGCCCGGGGTCGGGTTCGATGTCGTCGTAGTTGGTGACCTCGGGGGATCCGGAATACCAGATGCGCCCGGTCGACCCGACGTCCATGCGGGAGTGCTTGTCCCCCAACGCCACATAGTGGATCGCGCCGCGCGTGATCGCCGACTCGACCGCTTCCAGGGCGATCAGCGACGGACGGTCCTTGTCGGGGACGAGGATGTCCACCGCACCGTGCCCGACAAGGACGCGGGTGGTGCCGTCGGCCTCGATGCCGTCGAGCGCCGCGGCCACCAGGTCGGTGGTCGGCGCTTTCGAGAACCACGGTGCGGCGACCAACTCCAGCCCGGGCCGGACCTCGTACACGCCCGGGGTGTCGAGCACCACGACGTTGTCGGGCCGCTCGGAGGTGAACAGCGCGCTGGTGTACACCGACGACGCGTCCAGCGGGTCGTGGTTACCCGGCAGCAGGTACACCGGGACCTTGATCGCGCGCATCGCCTCCAGCGCGGTGCTGACCTCACGCGGGGCCAGCTGGTTGTGCTCGAACACGTCGCCGGCGACGACCACGAAGTCGGCCCCGACCTCGTCGGCCAGCGAGCCGAGCGCCGCGACCGCACCCCGGCGCGCCGCCGAATACCGTGGCTGCGCATCCCCGTTGAGGTAGTGCCGGGTCATTCCGAGCTGCCAGTCAGCGGTATGGAGAAAACGCATCTCAGCCCGTCCTTTCCCGTGGTTTCCGTCAGGCACAGCTACTGTAGGGCCGCCCGCCGACAAGTCTGTGGACGCGCACCGGCATGGCCTACCTTTAATGGATGAGCGAGCCACACCGCACCCTGCTCCTGCTGCGCCACGCGAAGTCCGACTACCCGGACGGCGTGGTCGACCACGACCGGCCGCTGTCGTCGCGGGGCATCCGGGAGGGGGCGCTGGCCGGCGAGTGGATCCGGGCGACGTTCGGCGGGGTGGACGCGGTGCTGTGTTCGACCGCGACCAGGACGCGCCAGACGCTCGAACGGACCGGCATCACCGCGCCGGTGCAGTTCGTCGACCGGCTCTACGACGCGACCGCGGGCATCCTCATCGAGGAGATCAACGGTGTGCAGGCACGCTTCGACGACGAGGTCTCGACGCTGCTGGTGATCGGCCACGAACCGGTGATGTCGTCGGTCGCGCTGGGGCTGGCCGACGAGGAATCCAGCAACAGCGCTGCGGCGGCGCAGATCTCGCAGAAGTATCCGACGTCGTCGATCGCGGCGCTGCGCTCGAGCGCGCCGTGGGATCGGTGGGCGTTGCGGGGGGCGGAGCTCACGGAGTTTCATACCGCGCGCTGAGCGCGCAGTTCGGCCTGAGCGCTGAGCGCGCAGTTCGGCCTGAGCGCTGAGCGCGCAATTCGGCCTGAGCGCTGAGCGCGCAATTCGGCCTGAGCGCTGAGCGCGCAATTCGGCCTGAGCGCTGAGCGCGCAATTCGGCCTGAGCGCTGAGCGCGCAATTCGGCCTGAGCGCTGAGCGCGCAATTCGGCCTGAGCGCGCTGAGCGCGCAGTTCGGCCTGAGCGCTGGGCGTCAGGCGCGGGTGGCCAGCGTCAGCTCCATCAGCTTGATCGCCATTCCGCAGGCATCCATCCCGGGTGTCTGCGGGTTGACCCACCAGCCCACCACACCCGCGGCGTCGCTGGCGACCCCGCACGCGCCGTTGGGATCGTTGGGCCGCATGACAATTGACTGGATACCGGCGACGTTGCGCTCCTCGATCTGGTATTCCAGCTGCTGGGCGACGTCACGCTCGTTGTCCAGGCTGCCCGTCTCGAACCAGAACCGGGTGATGTCGACCAGCCCGGCCGGGTTGGCGGCCTGCCAGCGGCAGATCGCACCGACGAACGTGCTCTGGATGTCCAGCGGGTCGGCGCCGACCGTCTCGGCGAGGATGTCCTCGGTCAGAACCTCGCACTCTTTGAGCAGGTTCGGGTACTTGCGCTCGGAGTTGTCGTTGCGCGGCACGGTGCCGGTGCCGGACTTCGCCGCGGTGCCTTCGACGGTCTGTGTGCAGCCGGTCAGCACGACCAGGCCGGCGGCCGCGGCGGCCACAGCTTTGAACAGACGTCGGGTCATTTCGAATTCACAATCGACTGGCGGGTGAGTTCCTTGGCCACTTCGCAGGCGTCCGGAAACGGCGGCTGGGCGTAGCTGACCGACCACTCGATGAAGTCGTCGTCGAACTGGATGCCGATCTCGCAGAGGTTGACGCCGATCTTCGGATCCGGGTCCTCATTGATGCCGATGAAGCCGTCGTGGCCCTCGATGTTGAGATCCTCGACGCTGGTGCGCGACAGCTCCATGGTCTTGCGTTCGCGCCCGATCGGGCTGCCGCGGAACCAGGAGAACGAGATGTGCGGACCGAGGATGGAACCGCCGGACAGCCATTGGCAGCCGACGGAGGTCTTCGCGGTGTTGACGAGCCCGGGGATCTCGGTGACCGCGCCGACTTCCTCGTCGCTGATTCCGCCGCACTGCGGGAAGAACGGACCGTGCGAAACGTTCTCCTGCGGCGCCTCGGTCGATGGCACGGCCGGGCCCTGCGGCTCTGAATCCGAACACGCCGCGAGCACCGGAATCACGGCCACAGCGACGACGGCCAGGGCCTTCACCGGCCGACGAAATCCGCGGTAGCTTCCAGTCACGCCATGCACTGTAGCGGCACCCCTCCGGGTCAACCACCGACATGCCGACTGACCTGCTCATTTATGTGATTCTCAGGTGCAAACGCCGCGCCGTCGGACCGGCGGCGGTGTGCGACAGTAACGGGATGCTCTGGGAGCTGCTGCGACGATTCACCCGGCCTTACCGACCACTGCTGGCAACGGTGGCCGGGCTGCAGGTCGTCAGCACGCTGGCCACGCTGTACCTGCCGACCGTCAACGCCGCGATCATCGACGACGGTGTCGCGCGCGGCGACGTGCGCCGCATCGTGGAACTGGGCGCGGTCATGCTCGCGGTCACGGCGCTCCAGGTGGTGTGCGCGGTCGGGGCGGTGTACTTCGGGTCGCGGGCCAGCATGGGAGTCGGCCGCGACATGCGCTCGACGATGTTCCACCACGTCACCGGGTTCTCGGCCGAGGAGACGGCCCGCTTCGGCGCACCGTCGCTGCTGACCCGGACCACGAACGACGTGCAGCAGATCCAGCTGCTGGTGCAATTGACCGCCACGATGCTGGTCACCGCCCCGATCATGTGCGTCGGCGGCATCTTCATGGCGATCCACCAGGACGCCGGGCTGTCGTGGCTGTTGGTGGTCAGCGTGCCGGTGCTAGCCCTGGCGAACTACGGGATCGTGACGCGGCTGCTGCCGATCTTCCGGCGGGTCCAGCGTCAGATCGACGCGATCAACAGGGTGATGCGCGAGCAGCTGACCGGCCTGCGGGTGGTGCGGGCGTTCGCCCGGGAACCGTTCGAGCGCAACCGGTTCGCCGAAGCCAACACCGCGCTGGCCGACAGCGCGATCGAGGCCGGACGCTGGCAGGCATTGATGCTGCCGGTCACCACGTTGGTGATCAACATCTCCAGCGTGGCGCTGATCTGGTTCGGCGGCATGCGCATCGACGCGGGCCAGATGCAGGTCGGCTCGCTGATCGCGTTCCTGTCGTACTTCATGCAGATCCTGGTCGCGGTGCTGATGGCGACGTTCATCCTGGTGATCATTCCGCGCGCGTCGGTGTGCGCGGAGCGGATCACCGAGGTGCTGGACACCAGCCCGGCGATCGCGAACTCCCCCAGCGCGTCGGCACCCTCGGCGCTGCGCGGCGAAATCCGGTTCGACGACGCGACGTTCAGCTACGCCGGTGCGGAGCGCGCTGTGCTCCAGCAGGTTTCGTTCACGGTACGGCCGGGGACGACGACCGCGGTGGTCGGCTCCACCGGCTCGGGTAAGTCGACGCTGGTGGCGCTGGTGTGCCGGCTCTACGACGTGACGGGCGGAGCGGTCAGCGTCGACGGCGTCGACGTGCGCGATCTCGACATCGAGGTCCTGTGGGCCGCGCTGGGGCTGGTGCCGCAGCGCGGTTACCTGTTCGCCGGCACCATCGCCGACAACCTGAGGTACGGCAAGGCCGATGCGACGGACGACGAGATGTGGGAGGCGCTGCGGGTGGCCTGCGCCGACGAGTTCGTCGCCGGCCATCCCGACGGCCTCGGGATGCGGGTGGCGCAGGGCGGGATGAACTTCTCCGGCGGACAGCGGCAACGGCTGGCGATAGCGCGCGCGGTGATCCGCCGGCCGGCGATCTACCTGTTCGACGACTCGTTCTCCGCGCTCGACGTACACACCGACGCGCGCGTGCGGGAGCGCATCCGGGAGGCCTCCGCCGGGGCGACGGTGCTGATCGTGTCGCAGCGGATCTCCACCGTCGCCGGCGCCGATCAGATCGTGGTGCTCGACGACGGCCGTGTGGTCGGCGCCGGCACCCACGAACAGCTGATGCAGACCTGCGACGCGTACCGCGAGTTCTCCGACTCGCAGTCGGTGACGGCGGGAGACCGATGAGCGGGCCGCTCGGGCGCGGGATCCGGATGGCCGAACCTCCGCAGGAACGCTCCCGCGACTTCAAGGCCTCGGCCCTCCGGCTGCTGAAACAGCTGATGCCGCAACGCGGGATGACTGTCGCGGTGATGTTGCTCGGGGTCGGCGGCATCGCGATCGGCGTCGTCGGTCCCCGCATCCTCGGGCATGCCACCGATCTGCTGTTCAACGGGGTGATCGGCCGTGGCCTGCCGGCCGGCATGACCAAGGAGCAGGCGGTCGAGGCCGCCCGCGCCCGCGGCGACACCACCTACGCGGATCTGCTGTCGGGCATGGACGTCGTCCCCGGCCAGGGTGTCGACTTCGGCGCGGTCGCGCGCACGCTGACACTCGCGCTCGCACTGTATCTGGTTGCCGCGCTGATGGTCTGGTTGCAGGCGCGGCTACTCAACGTCGTGGTCCAGCGCACCATGGTCGGGCTGCGCGCCGACGTGGAGAACAAGGTGCACCGGTTGCCGTTGCGCTACTTCGACTCCCGGCAACGCGGCGAGGTGCTCAGCCGGGTCACCAACGACGTGGACAACCTGCAGCAGTCATTGACGATGTCGATCACCCAGCTGCTCACCTCCGTGCTGACGGTGATCGCGGTGCTGGTGATGATGTTGACGATCTCACCGATGCTGACGCTGCTGACCGTGGTGACGGTTCCGTTGTCGCTGTGGGTGACCCGCTCGATCGCACGGCGGTCCCGCAAGCTGTTCGTCGCGCAGTGGACCAACACCGGCAGGCTCAACGCCCACATCGAGGAGACCTACAGCGGGTTCACCGTCGTCAAGACCTTCGGCCACCGCGCCCGCGCCGAGGACGAGTTCCGCGCCCTCAACGACGACGTGTACCACGCGAGTTTCGGCGCCCAGTTCCTGTCCGGGCTGGTCTCCCCCGCGACGATCTTCATCGGCAACCTCAGCTACGTCGCGGTCGCCGTCATCGGCGGCATCCAGGTCGCGACCGGGCAGATCACGCTCGGCGGAATCCAAGCGTTCATCCAGTACGTCCGGCAGTTCAACCAACCGCTGACCCAGATCGCGGGGATGTACAACACGATGCAGTCCGGGATCGCCAGCGCCGAGCGGGTGTTCGACCTGCTCGACGCCGACGAGGAGCCGGCCGACCCGGCGCCTGCAATGCCGGTTGTCGCCGACCGCCGCAGCGGCCGGGTGGAATTCGAGCGGGTGTGGTTCGGCTACCGGGCCGACACTCCGGTGATCGAGGAGCTGTCGCTGGTCGCCGAACCGGGGCAGACCGTCGCGATCGTCGGACCCACCGGCGCGGGCAAGACCACGCTGGTGAACCTGCTGATGCGGTTCTACGACGTCGACTCGGGTCGGATTCTGCTCGACGGCACCGACATCACCACCGTCAGCCGCGCATCACTGCGCTCGCGGATCGGGATGGTGCTGCAGGACACCTGGCTGTTCGCGGGCACCATCTACGACAACATCGCCTACGGCCGCCCCGAAGCCACGCGCGACGACGTGATCGAGGCGGCCACCGCGGCCTACGTCGACCGGTTCGTGCACACGCTGCCCGACGGCTACGACACCCGCATCCACGACGGCGGCACCAACATCAGCGCCGGTGAGAAGCAGCTGATCACGATCGCCCGCGCGATCCTGGCCCGGCCGCAGCTGCTGATCCTCGACGAGGCGACCAGCTCGGTGGACACCCGCACTGAGGTGCTCATCCAGCACGCGATGCGTGCGCTGCGCCGGGACCGCACGAGTTTCATCATCGCGCACCGGCTTTCGACGATCCGGGACGCCGATGTGATCCTGGTGATGGAGGCGGGCAAGATCGTGGAACGCGGCACCCACGACGAGCTGCTGGCCCGTCGCGGCGAGTATTGGACGATGGTCAACAGGTAATCGCTTCGCTCAATTCCGTTTCGGGGACGGCTGCGGTGGGGTCGGGGCACCATGACGGCATGACGCAGACCGTGCACACTTTCTGCCGATACTGTTTGGCCGCCTGCGGCATCGAGGTCACGGTCGCGGACAACCGGGTGGTCAAGATCTCCGCCGACAAGCAGAACCCGCACAGCTGGCAGGACTTCTGCGCCAAGGGCCGCACCGCGGGACGGCTGGTCGAGCACCCGCGCCGGATCCTGGCTCCGATGCGTCGCGTCGGCGAGCGCTACGTCGAGGCGAGTTGGGACGAGGCGATCAGGGACATCGCGGCCCGGATGAACGCCGCCATCGACGCGGCCGGTCCCGACGCGGTCGGGGTGTACTACGGCAATCCGGCCGGGTTCTCGTCGTCGAACGTGATCTTCATGAACGCCTGGCTCGACGCGATCGGCACCCAGAGCCGGTACGCGGTCGGGTCGGTGGACCAGAACGCGATGCACGTGGTCGCCCAGGCGATGTACGGGTCGATCCTGATGGCACCGGTGTCCGACGTCGACCACTGCGACTACTTCCTGCTCGTCGGCACCAATCCGGCGGTGAGCGCGTGGAACTGGCTGGAGACGGTGCCCGGCGGGTGGCGTCGGGCACTGGCCCGGCAGGCCGACGGCGCGACGATCGTCGTGATCGACCCGCTCCGCACCGAATCAGCCGAGCGGGCCGACGTTCATCTGGCGATACGCCCGGGCCAGGACTGGGCGCTGCTGCTCGGCATGGTCAAGGTGATCCTCGACGAGGGCCTCGAGCACATACAGGACTGCACCGACCTCGCGCACGGAATGGCTGAGCTACGGGCGCTGGCCGCCGACGCGGACCTCGACGACCTGGCGCGCCGCTGCGACCTCGCGCGCAGCCAGATCGAGTCGGTGGCACGGGATTTCGCGATCGCGAAGTCCGCGATGGCGGTCACCCGCACCGGGGTGTCGATGCATCTGACCGGCACGATCGGCGAGTGGCTGGGCCACGTCCTCAACGTGATCACGGGGCGGATGGACCGGCCCGGCGGTCGCCGGTTCGAGCCGGGCTACGTCGACGCGATCCGGATGGCGGGCCTGGTGAAGGCGGCGCCGCACCGCAACCGGGTGTCGGGCCGCGAGATGGTGGCCGGCGCGCATGCGCTGGCCGAGCTGCCCGACGAGATCAGCACGCCGGGACCGGGCCAGATCCGGGCGATGGTGATCAACTGCGGCAACCCGGTGGTGTCCGGTCCGGACGGCGCACGCCTCGACGCGGCGCTGGCCCAACTGGATCTGCTGGTCGCCATCGACTTCGTCCAGCGCGAGAGCCACCGGCATGCGCACTGGCTGCTGCCCGCCGTGCACTGGCTGGAGCGCGACGACCTGCTGTCGTTCACCAGCAACATGCGCGACGAACCGTACCTGCACTACGGGGCCAAAGCCGTCGACCCGCCACCGCAGGCGCGCCAGGAGTGGCGGATCTTCGTCGACCTCGCCATCGCGATGGGCAGGCCGCTCTTCGGCGCGAAGGGACTCAATTCGTTCATCAAGGCCACCCGGACCGCGGCGCGGGTCACCGGCCGCCCCGGACTCGAGTTCACCCCGCACTGGGTGGACCGGCTGGTGGTGGCGACCGGACGGAAGTTCAACGGGCGCAGGCTCTCCTGGCGTGACGTACGGTCCCGGCGGCACGGCTGGGTGCTGGGGCCACGCGAATACGGGCACTTCCGCGACGCACTGCGCACCCCCGACAAGCGGGTGCACGTCGCACCGCCCGAATTTGTCGAGCGCACAAGGGAACTGCTGGCCGAGTCGGCACCGGCGGCGCCGCCCGGGTACCCGTTCCAGCTGGCGAACCGCCGTCACCGACACTCGATGAACTCGTGGCTGAACGACCTCCAGGGCCTGCACCCGTCCGGCAAGGGCAGCGAGGCCGTCATCCATCCCGACGATGCGTCGTCACTGGGCATCCGGGACGGGGACCGGGTCAGGGTGCACTCCCCTGTCGGCGCGGTCGAGTTGGCCGCATCGATCTCCGACCAGCCCCGCCCGGGCATGGTGATCATCGACCACGGCTGGGGCTCAAGGGTTTTCGACCCCCGCGGCGGATCGGCACCGGAGGCGTTCGGGGTCAACCGCAACCTGCTGGTCGACGCCGGACCGGTCGATCCGCTGTCGCAGACCCCCGCGTTGAGCTCGACCTACGTGGCAGTCGAGCGGCTCGCGCCCTAGAGTTGCGGCCCTTCGGACCGCAGTTCGTCGACCTCGCGCATCGCGTCGCGCAGCTTGCCGAGCCATTCGTCGGCGTGCTCGCCGACCAGCCGCACCGACCAGGCGAGCGCATCGGAGCGCGACCGCGCCACCCCGGCGTCGACCAGGGTGTCGAGCACCTGCCGTTCGGGCTGACGCAACCGGGTCATCACCGGCACCGCCAAGTGGGTGAACAAGATCCGCTCCGCGGCGCCGTCGCTTCCGATATCGACGCCCCAGGCGACCTTGCGGCCGTAGCGGGCTTCGGCCTCGTCGGCGATGCGCATCCGGTCGGCGCGGGTCTGCTCGCGGAACCGGGCGGCCCGGCCGGACGCGCGGGCTTCGCTCTCGGCGGCCTCCGGGTCGGGAAGTCGTCCGATCACGGTGATCTCTTCGCGATCGACGGTGACCTCGGGATCACCGTCGAACCAGTCGTCGGGTAGGCGTCCGCCGAACCATTCGGCGGCGTCGGTGGCGTCGGGTTGGTCGGATTGCTGCCAACCGCCGGAGCGGTGGGCACGTCGACCGTGGGGATGATGTCGCATGCTTACATGATTACACCGTTACACAGCAGGTGGAGCGCCGTTCGCTGCCGGCGGAACCGCCTCGTCAGGTGCGCTTGAGCAGCACCGCCGCGCCGCCACCGAGCAGGCCGGCGATCAACAGGACGACGGCCCATCCCGGGCTCACCAACCACCACACCAGCGCGATCACCAACAACGCGGGCGACACCGCGAACAGCACCATGCCGGGGTGCTGCTTGACGACGGAGAGCGCACCCCGGGCTCGCTGCCGGTCGATTTCCTTGGCCATCCCGCCAGAATGCCAGCTGATCCACGCGATGTCGGCTCATAGTGTGATGTCGGCAGTTTCGCTAGAGGAGGCGGCGATGACAGGTCCCGGACAGGGAAGTTGGCAGCCGGACCCCGAAGGGCGGTTCGACTACCGATGGCATGACGGACAGCAGTGGACCGACCAGGTGTCCCAGGGCGGCCAAGTGCACCGCGCAGCGCCGGGTGGCGGTGCCGCCCCGCAACAGCAGGCGCAGCCGGTTCCTGGCGGCGCCGACGGATTCACCGGTATCACCGGCGATCTCGTCGACGGTCGGTTCAGCGAGAAGGAAGCCAAGGCGATCGCCAACCAGAACACGAAGATGCTCCGGGTCCGCCTGGGCGAGCCGTTCATGGCGCGTCAGGGCTCGATGGTGGCGTACCAGGGCAACGTCGACTTCTCCTTCGAGGGCGGTGGGGCCTCGAAGTTCCTCAAGAAGGCGCTGACCGGCGAAGGACTGCCGCTGATGCGCTGCCAGGGGCAGGGTGACGTCTTCCTGGCCGAGCGGTCCTACGACGTGCACCTGCTCAACCTGAACAACTCCGGACTGTCGATCAGCGGCAAGAACGTGCTGGCGTTCTCGTCGAGCCTGGACTGGAACATCGAGCGTGTCCGGGGCGCCACCATGGTCGCCGGTGGGCTGTTCAACACCACGCTGCGCGGTACCGGATGGGTGGCACTGACCACCGACGGCCCGCCGGTGGTTCTCGACGCCGCCGAGGCGCCGACGTTCGCCGACACCAATGCCGTGGTGGCCTGGTCGGCGGACCTGCAGACCCAACTCAAGACCAGCTTCAAAGCGGGCGCTCTGATCGGCCGCGGATCGGGCGAGGCCGTGCAGGTGTCGTTCTACGGCAACGGTTTCGTGATCGTCCAGCCTTCGGAGGGCGTCCCGGCCACACCGACGCCGTAGCTCAGAGCTCGAGCATCACGGTCACCGGACCGTCGTTGACGAGTTCGACCTGCATGTCGGCGCCGAACACCCCCGTCTGCACGGTCGCGCCGAGCGAGCGCAGCGCGTCGGCGAACTCGTCGACGAGCGGTTGAGCCACCGGACCCGGCGCCGCGGCGTTCCACGTCGGCCGCCGGCCTTTGGTGGTGTTGCCGTAGAGGGTGAACTGACTGATCACCAGGATCGGCGCGCCGATATCACTCGCCGACTTCTCGTCGTCGAGAATCCGCAGCCCCCAGAGCTTTTCGGCGAGACGTTTGGCCTTGGCCGGATCGTCGTCGTGTGTGACGCCGACCAGCGCGAGAAGTCCCTGGGTCTGCGGCTCGATCCTGCCGACGACGTCCCCGGCCACGGTGACGGCGGCGGAGGTGACGCGTTGCACGAGGATTCGCATGTCGCGAACCTACAGCGAGTCGAGGATCTCCTTCATCGTGGCGATCTCGCGCTGCTGGGTCTCGATGATCTCGTGCGCGAGGTGGACGGCCTCCTCCGCCTGGCCGGTGTCGACCTCGGTCTGCGCCATCCGCACCGCACCCTCGTGGTGGACGATCATGCCTTCGAGGAACTGGCGGGCGGCGTCGGCGCCCTGCGCCTGACGCAGCTGTTCGAGCTGCTGGTCGGTCATCATCCCCATCTCGGCGTGACCGCTCATGCCACCGTGACCCGCATGCCCGGACGGGGTCTGCACGCCCCACTGGGTGAGCCAGCCCTGCATGGTCGCGATCTCCGGCCCCTGCGCATCCTTGATCTGGGTGGCGAGCTCGGTAACCCGGGGATCGATATCGGGTTTGACCAGGATGATGTCGCTCATCACGATGGCCTGCTCGTGGTGGGGGATCATGTCGCGGGCGAAGGTCGCGTCGGCCTCGTTGTGCGCGCTTTGAGCGCCGTCGGCAGGCGCCGACGTCGTCTCGTGCTCGTGGCTGCCGTGGTCGTGCTCGGCCGATTCGGTGCCGACGTCGCTGCAACCGGAGAGCACCACCGCCAGGGTGGCGCCCACAGCGGCCGTTCCGGCCAGCAGACTGCGTTTCGACAACACTTCGTGCTCCCTTCGAGTGCGGGTGTCGATGGATACCCTAGGGGGGTATGCTAGGACTTAGCAAGCGTCGCGGAGAGGAGCGTCATGAGCACCACCACCATCACCGTCGAGGGTATGAGCTGCAGCGGGTGCGCGAATTCCGTACGCGCCGAGCTCACCCAGGTCCCTGGCGTCGTCGGGGTCGACGTCGACGTCTCCCAGGGTACGGTCACGATCTCGAGCGACACCCCGGTCGACGACGCCGCCATCCGCGCCGCCGTCGAAGAGGCCGGCTACACCCTGGCCGGGTGACCGGATCCGCCATGCCCACCCCCGTCAGGATCGCCGCTTTCGTCGTCGCGCTCGTCGTGGTCTTCGCGGCCGCGACGTGGGTCGGCAACGCGTTCGGCCCCGACGTGGTCGCGCCGGACGCCCACTCGGTCAGCGGTGAGCATCCGGACGGGAGCCACCGATGAACACCATCGAGTTGTCCATCGGCGGCATGACGTGTGCGTCGTGCGCCGCGCGGGTGGAGAAGAAGCTCAACAAGCTCGACGGCGTGACCGCCTCGGTCAACTTCGCGACCGAGAAGGCCCGCGTCGAGTTCGGTGACGACGTCACCGCCGACCAGTTGGTGACGGCCGTGGAGTCGGCCGGGTACCAGGCATCGGTGCCTGCGCCCGCCGCGGACGCGGCGCCGGAGGCGCCCGTCGACCCGACGGCCACCCTGCGGCAGCGCCTGCTGATCTGTGTGGCGCTGTCGGTGCCGGTGATCGCGATGGCGATGGCACCCGCGCTGCAGTTCACCTACTGGCAGTGGCTGTCGCTGACGCTGGCCGCCCCCGTCGTGGTGTGGGGTGCGTGGCCGTTCCACCAGGCTGCGTGGACGAACCTGCGGCACGGCACCGCCACCATGGACACGTTGATCTCGGTCGGCACCCTGGCCGCGTTCGGCTGGTCGGTCTACGCGCTGTTCTGGGGCACCGCGGGCATTCCGGGGATGACGCACCCGTTCGAGCTGACGATCGCCCGCACCGACGGCAGCGGCAACATCTACCTCGAAGCGGCCGCCGGCGTGACGACCTTCATCCTGGCCGGCCGATACTTCGAGGCGCGGGCCAAGCGCCGTGCCGGTGCGGCACTGCGGGCCCTGCTGGAGCTGGGCGCCAAAGAGGTCACGGTCCTTCGGAACGGGTCGGAGCACCGCATACCGGTCGATCAGCTGCGGGTCGGCGACGAGTTCGTGGTCCGGCCGGGCGAGAAGATCGCCACCGACGGTGTCGTCGTCGACGGGGCGTCGGCGATCGATGCGTCGATGCTCACCGGTGAGTCGGTGCCCGCCGAGGTGAAGCCTGGCGACCAGGTGGTCGGCGCGACCGTGAACGCCGACGGCCGGCTCGTGGTTCGCGCGGAGCGCGTCGGTGCGGACACCCAGTTGGCGCAGATGGCGCGACTGGTGGAGGACGCGCAGAACGGCAAGGCGCAGGCGCAGCGGCTCGCCGACCGGATCTCCGGGGTCTTCGTGCCGATCGTGATCGCATTGTCGGTGGCGACGCTGGGGTTCTGGATCGGCAGCGGCGCATCGCTGGCGGCGGCGTTCACGGCGGCTGTGGCGGTGCTGATCATCGCGTGCCCGTGTGCGCTCGGGTTGGCGACGCCGACGGCGTTGATGGTCGGTACCGGACGCGGCGCCCAGCTGGGAATCCTGATCAAGGGCCCTGAGGTGCTGGAGTCGACGCGGCGGGTGGACACCGTGATCGTCGACAAGACCGGCACGGTGACCACTGGGGATATGACGCTGGTGGACGTTCTCGCGGTCGAGGGCGAGCAGCCCGACGAGATACTGCGGCTGGCCGGCGCCGTCGAGAGCCCGTCGGAACACCCGATCGCAGAGGCGATCACGGCGGGAGCGCGGGAGAAGCTCGGAGATCTGCCTGCGGTCGGCGCGTTTTCGAATCTGCGTGGCCTCGGTGTGGAAGGCGAGGTCGACGGCCGGCGAGTGCTGATGGGGCGCGTTGCGCTGCTGGCGGACAGATCGTTCGAGGTGCCCGACGAGCTGGCGGACGCGGTCGCCCGAGCGGAGTCCGACGGCCGAACCGTGGTCGCCATCGGATGGGACGGCCGGGCCCGCGGCGCCCTGGCGGTGGCAGATGCTGTGAAACCGTCTTCCGCGGAAGCTATTTCGCTGCTGAAGCAGCTCGACCTGACGCCGATCATGGTCACCGGGGACAACGAATCGGTGGCGCGCACGGTGGCCGCCGAGGTCGGCATCGACGAAGTGATCGCCGGAGTGTTGCCGCAGGAGAAGGTGGAGACCGTCAAACGGCTGCAGAGCCAGGGCAAGGTCGTGGCGATGGTCGGCGACGGGGTCAACGACGCCGCCGCATTGGCCCAGGCCGACCTCGGGCTGGCGATGGGCAGCGGCACCGATGTCGCGATCGAGGCCAGCGACCTGACGTTGGTCAGCAATGATCTGCGCGCCGTGCCTGACGCGATCCGGTTGTCCCGCAAGACCTTGAGCACCATCAAGGGCAACCTCTTCTGGGCGTTCGCCTACAACGTGGCCGCGCTGCCGTTGGCCGCCGCCGGGCTGCTGAACCCGATGATCGCCGGCGCGGCAATGGCTTTCAGCTCGGTTTTCGTGGTGAGCAACAGCCTGCGGCTGCGCGCGTTCACCCCGTCGCGCTGAACTGCCCTCCCCCCGCGAGCAGACGCAAACTCCGGCGTGTCGCCCGGCGTGTCGTGCGAGTTTGCGTCTGCTCGCGGGGAAGGTCAGCTCGCCCACCGCGCGCGGAAGGTCTTCACCTCCGACTTGATTCCCTTCAGATGCTTGCCGCCGGCGAACGACCAGCTGAAGCGGTCGTCGTCACCGATCGCGTCCCGTGCCGATTCGGCCACCAGCACCGTCCCCGGCCGCGCCGCACCGGTCACCCTCGCGGCCAGGTTCACCGGGCTGCCGAACCAGTCCCCCGACCTGCTCACGGCCATCCCGGACGCGAGCCCGGCACGCAGCCGTGGGAAGTCGTCGTCGCCTTCGGTCTCGTCGACCAGGCGCAGCATCGCCTCCAGCAGCGGTGCCGGCTCCGGGCTGACCAGCATCACCTCGTCACCGATCGTCTTGATGAACCGCACTGGTGCCACGGCGATCTCGCGTGTGAGATCGGCCAGCTTCTGCGCCAGCTGTTCCAACTCCTCCGGCGGCAACGCCTCTCCCAGCCTGGTGAACCCGACCAGATCGGCGAACCCGATCGTCACCAGGCGCGCACCGGGGAGGTGTTGCCCCTCGGCGCGTTCGGTCGCGTTCACGGCCTCGGTCTCGATCGCGTGCCGCAGCTGCAGCAGCAGAACTTCCTGAATCATCGGGCCCAGCAGCGGCGCCACGTTCCCGACCAACTCCTCGGATGCCTGTGCGATCTCCAATTCCGTTGCGCCCGGCCTCATCACCGCGGCAAGCGCGGCGTGCCGCATCGCCTCGGCCGCTCTCGACAGCCCGTCCCCCAGCAGCCGGGTGATCTGCACCAGCTCGTCCGGGGCGATCCCGACGTCGAGGAACGCGCGGGTGAACTTCGCCGCCTCCGCATCAGCGCGCAGGAACACCTCGGCGTCCGGGTCCTCGACCCGGGGCAAGCCCATCGCGCGTTGAATCCGCTCGAACAGTTCCAGCTCGACGCCTGCGGTGGCGGCCGCCTGCCGCGCCGACACGTAATCGCCGTCGTCCCCGATGACCCGCCGCGAGGCCAACAGCATCGGCGCCGGACTGCCGTGAATCTGGTCGGCGCCGACGCCGCGCTCGAGCAGCCAGCGGATCAACTCGGCGCGTTCGGCCCGGGCGGCACCGTCGAGCCCGTCGAGCAATCCGCTGGTCTCCAGATCGAAGTCTTCGGCCACCCGGCCAACGTATACGGTCGGGACCATGACGTCGCCGACCCTGGAGAGCTTTCCGCCGCTGGTCTCGGCCAACCCGCGCATCCTCATCCTCGGCAACATGCCCGGCGTCGCGTCACTGCGCGCGCAGCGCTACTACTGGTACGACCGCAACGCGTTCTGGCGTCTCACCGCGGCCCTGTTCGAGTTCGACGCCACCGCACCGTACGACGAGCGCGTCGCCGCGCTGACCGGCGCCGGGGTCGCGGTGTGGGATGTGCTCAAGCACTGCCGCCGCGTCGGCAGCCTCGATTCCGCGGTCGAGCCGGACAGCATGGTGCCCAACGACTTCGGCGCGTTCTACGCGACCCATCCGACCATCACGCACGTGTACTTCAACGGTGCGGCAGCGGAGAAGAACTACCGGCGACTCGTCGGCGGGCCCGACACCCTGAACTTCGCCCGGCTGCCGTCCACCAGCCCGGCGCAGACCATGTCGTTCGACGCCAAACTCGCCGCGTGGCAACAGATCACCGCGGCGTCCCGTACCTAGCGGCGTACTCACCCGGCGTGCAGCCCAGCATCGCGCGGAAGTCGTTGATGAAATGTGCCTGGTCGTACCAACCCAGCCGCACCGCCAGATCGGCGAAATCGACGCCGGGGTCCGATTCGATCTGCAGTGCCGCGTTCTGCAGGCGGTACCGGCACAGCACCCACTTGACCGGGACCCCGACGTAGCGGCGGAACACCCGCTGCGTCGTGCGCACGCTCCACGGAGAATGCGTCATCACCTGGTCGACGCGATGGATGCCGCTGTCATCCCTGATCCGGTCCACGAGCCTCGCCAACACCGGGTACACCGCGTCGGGTGCGGCGCCGCGTCCGATCAGCCGATCCAACTCCGCGGCCGCACCGTCGACGTCGTCGGGCACCTCGACGACCGCGCCGAACAGTTCTGCGACCGGTTCCACCCGCCCCGTCAGCGCCGACGCGTCGCCGCCGAACCTCGCGGTGAACCCGCCGGGCCGGAATCGGGCACCGACCACCCAGCCCCGCGCCCTGATCGTGGTGCGGAAGACCTGCTCGACGACGCCGTGGACGAGTGTGTTCGGCAACGGGAACCCGTGCCGCGTACGGTCTTCGCCCCACTCGTGGGTCAGATGCAGCGACGGGAACGTGATGACGGTGTTGTCGAACGGGTCCTTGTCCCGCAGATCCCAGGACACCGACCAGAAATGCTCCACATACCGCGCGGTCACTCCGTCGGCGGCCCACCGACGCAGGTCGAACATCGAGGTGCTGCCCGGGCGCCCGACCACGCCGCGCAGCGGTTCGCCGGCTGTCGTGTTTTTCCAAGCGCCCACACTGTCGAGGCTACGAAACTCGGTCCCATGACTGTCGCACCGATCCCCGCCGGCTACACCAGCCTGACCCCGTTCCTGTGCGTCGAGCGCGCCGCCGACGCCATCGACTTCTACACCGACGTGTTCGGCGCCGTCCTGGTCGAGAAGATGGACGGACCGGACGACACCGTCGCCCACGCCGAGCTCGATTTCGGCTCGGGGCGTCTGCAACTCGGCGACCCTGCCGATGCGTACGGCACCCGGGCTCCGTCGGCGTCCGACGACACCGTCACGTACTCCGTCGCGCTGTACTGCGCCGACGTCGACGGCGTGGTCGCCAAGGCTGAGCAGGCCGGCGCGGTGATCCGCGAGGCGCCCCAGGACTTCGCCACCGGAGACCGGTTCGCATCGCTGCGTGACCCGTTCGGTGTGCGCTGGACGGTGATGACGCGGGTCGAGGACGTCTCCGCCGAGGAGCGCGACCGCCGCCTGGCCGCGTGGGCGAAGGAGAACGTCAACTAGCGTGGCGGAATGTCCTGCGTGTTCTGCGCCATCGTCGCCGGGGATGCTCCCGCCATCCGTATCCACGAAGACGACGACTACCTCGCCATCCTCGACATCCGGCCGTTCACCCGGGGCCACACGCTGGTGATCCCGAAGGTCCACACCGTGGACCTGACCGACACCCCGGCCTCGACGCTGGCGGGGATGGCGGCGATCGGCCAGCGGATCGCCAAGGCCGCCCGCAGGTCGGGCCTGCACGCCGATGGCAACAACATCGCGATCAACGACGGCAAGGCGGCGTTCCAGTCCGTCTTCCACATCCACCTGCACGTGGTGCCCCGGCACACCGGCGACAAGCTGTCGTTCGCCAAGGGGATGCTGGTGCGCCGCGACCCCGACCGCGAGGCCACCGGACGCCTGCTGCGCGAGGCACTGGCGCACGTGGACGCCACCGAGAAGGATTGACCCATGGGCATCGCACTGTGGGTCGAACAGAACATCGGTACTCGGCTGCTGATGCTGCACGACAAGCTGTACAAGAACACCGACGGGCGCATCGGGCACCGCATCCCGCTCCCCGGGGTCGCGCCGTCACTGCTGCTGCACACCGTCGGGGCCAAGACCGGGCAGCGCCGGACCAACACGCTGTCGTACTTCCCCGACGGCGGCAGCTACTACGTGGTCGCGTCCAAGGGCGGCGACCCGAAGGCGCCCGGGTGGTACCACAATCTGAAGGCCAACCCGGACGTCGAGATCAACGTCGGACCGAGGCGGTTTCCCGTGACCGCGACGCCGGTGCTCGCGGACGACCCCGACTACCCGCGGTTGTGGAAGATGGTCAACGACGGCAACGCGAACCGCTACGAGGGTTACCAGAAGCGGACGTCACGCAGGATCCCGATCGTGCGGCTCACACCGAAGAACTAGAACAACTCCTTGGCCAGCAGCTCGAGGGTGGCCACCCGGGCCGGCGCGGTGGCCGGATCCACCCCGCGGTACGCCGACGCGACCGGGTTGACCATCACCTCGTCGACACCGAACTTCTCGGCCAGCGCCAGCACCTGATCGGCGGCCTCGGCCGGGGCGCCGGCCACGGCCAGGTTGCGTCCGCCGTCGATCACCGCCTGCGCCCGCGGCCCCATGTCCAGCGCCTCGGCGTCCTCGACGAGGTCCAGCGCCACCAGCGGCTGACCGGTACGCAACCGGGCCATCATCTGCAGGTTCGGTAGCACCAGACGCATTGCCTCGTCGTGGGTTTCGGCGACGACGGCGTTGACGGTCAGGAACGTCACCGGCTCGGAGGCCAGGTTGCTCGGCTGGAAGTTGTCGCGGTAGTACTGCAACGCCTCCAACGTGCCCTGGCCGGCGAAGTGGTGCGCGAACACGTACGGCAGCCCCTTGGCCGCGGCGAGGCGCGCGGAGTACATCGACGACCCCAGCAACCACAGCGTCGGCACCGAGGCCGCGGCCGGGGTGGCCTTGAGCATGTAGTTGTCGCGCATCAGGTCGCGGGGCAGCGGCACCCGCACGCCCGTGCGGCCCATCAGCGCCATCACGTCGTCGAGGTATTCGGGGAAGGCCTCGATGTCGCGGTCGTCGCGTCCGGCCGCGCCGCGCAGCGCCAGCGACGTGACCGGGTCGGAGCCCGGCGCGCGCCCGATCCCGAGGTCGATCCTCCCGGGGTGGGCGGCCTCCAGCAGCGCGAACTGCTCGGCGACGGCAAGCGGCGCATGGTTGGGCAGCATCACCCCGCCGGAGCCGAGCCGGATCGACGACGTGTGCGCACCCAGGTGGGCGATCAGCACCGGCGGGCTGGTCGCGGCGACCGCGGGCATGTTGTGGTGCTCGGCCACCCAGTAGCGGGTGTATCCGAGCCGGTCAGCTGCCTGGGCGAGCTGTGTGGTCGCGGCCAGGGCGTCGGAGGTGCTCTGGTCGGAACGCACGGGCACGAGGTCGAGGACTGAAAGGCGCATTGATCGCACAACGCCTCCTGGGGCCGTTCCGTTCCCGGTCACGCCGAGATCTCCGATGCCGTGGCGAAGACGTCGTCCATCATCTGCGGCGTGAGCCGGCCGGTGAAGGTGTTCTGCTGGCTGGGGTGGAAGCAGCCCAGCAGCGTGACCTCACCGCGGGGGGTCTGCAGCCTCGCGGTCGCCCCGTGCCCGAACTTCGGCGCGGGCACCGGCACCGTCCCCCCGGCCCGGCGCACCATCGCCAACCCGACCTGCCAGGCGAACCCGCCCAACGCGACGATCACCCGCACCGACGGGCCGGTCAGCCGCCACTCCGCGTCCAGCCACGGTGCGCAGGTGTTGCGCTCGGCCGGTGAGGGCGCGTTGTCCGGCGGGGCGCAGCGCACCGCCGCCGCGACCCGGACGTCGATGAGTTCCAGACCATCCGCGCTGTCGGTCGCGACGGGTTGGTTGGCCAGCCCGCTGCGGTACAGCGACGCGAACAGGAAATCGCCGGACCGGTCGCCGGTGAAGACCCGTCCGGTGCGGTTGGCGCCGTGCGCCGCCGGGGCCAGCCCGACCACGAAGATCCGCGGCATCGCCGAGCCGAAACCCGGTGCGGGCCTGCCCCAATACGGTTGGTCGGCATAGGATTTGCGTTTCACCGTGGCGACCTCCTCGCGCCACCGCACCAACCGGGGGCAGGCGCGGCACACCGACACTCCGGCGTCGACCTGCTTGACGGTTTTCGCCGCGGCGGCCAGCGCCGCCACGTCGGCGGCGGTGGCCGCGACCGCAGTGCGCGCGGTCGCCGGATCACCCGGCCAGCCACTGCCGGGCCGCACCGGGCTCTCGAAAAGGTCACCGGTGCGCGGATGCGGCAAGCGGTCCTTGAGACGACGCATCATTCGTTACCAAGAAGCATCGTTCATCGTTATCACGAAACGCCGTTTCCCTCACGGAGGGGGCGCCGTCGTTGCCTCACCATTAGGCGCTGAGCACTTCGAATGGGGAGGGTGATATGCGACGAGCGGCAGCCATTGCGGGGATCGCGATCATGGTCAGCGGTTGTGCCAGTACCAGTAGCGCCGAGTCGGCCACACCGACCCGCACGATGATTCCGCGGCCGCTGGTGGAGCGCGAGTTCGGCGCCGTGTTGCTCAGCCCCGAGGAGATCGCCGCGGCGATGGGGACCCCCGCGATGGGCGTGATCGAGGCGCAGTCGGCGCTGTCGGACCACAGCGCGATCATGTCGCCGCCGGAATGCCTCGCCGTCGACGGTGCCGCAGAACTGCAGGTCTATGCCAACAGCGGCTATACCGCATCCCGCGATGAGAGCCTCAACGACGGTGAAGGGTGGAAACACTACGTCAAGCAGTCCGTGGTGCTGTTCCCGTATCTGGAGAAGGCCGCGGAATTCCTCGACGCGTCGGTTCAGCAGTGGCCACAGTGCCACGAGTACACCCACACACAGAGCGGATCCTGGTGGACGGTAGGCGAGATCGTCAGCGAGGGTGACACATTGAGCACCGTCGCGATGCAGCGTGACGCCGCCGCCCCCGGCTGGGGCTGCGGGCGGGCGCTCGTGCATCGCAACAACGTGATCGTCGACGTGAACACGTGCAGCGCTTCGCCGGGCGATTCGGCGGTGCGGATCGCCCATCAGATCGCAGACAAGGTCGACGCCCAGTGGTGAACCAGTGGTGACACAGCCCGTGACATAGCGCACCGCGGCGCAAAAGTCGGTCGTCACCGGGCATTCGCGCTGCTAGTGTCCGGCGATACCCATGACCGCCGACACCGCACCGCGCTCGCGTACGCCCCTGCTGCTCATCATGTTCGCGGCGCTGATGGCGGGCGCGGGCAACGGCATCTCGCTGGTCGCATTCCCGTGGCTGGTGCTGCAGCGCAGCGGGTCGGCGCTGGATGCGTCGGTGGTCGCGATGGCCGGCACGCTGCCACTGCTGGCCGCGACGCTGATCGCCGGTGCGGCCGTCGACTTCCTGGGCCGGCGGCGGGTGTCGATGATCTCCGATGCGTTGTCGGCGCTGTCGGTCGCCGCGGTCCCGGTGCTGGCGTTGACGTTCGGCGCGCAGGTCGTCAACGTCGCGGTGCTGGCCGGGTTGGCCGCGCTGGGGGCGTTCTTCGACCCCGCCGGGATGACGGCGCGCGAGACGATGCTGCCGGAGGCCGCGAAGAAGGCGGACTGGACGCTCGACCACGCGAACTCCGTGTACGAGGCCGTGTTCAATCTGGCCTACATCGTCGGGCCCGGCATCGGCGGCCTGTTGATCGCGACGCTGGGCGGCATCGACACCATGTGGGTGACCGCGGCCGCGTTCGGGTTGTCGGTCGCGGCGATCAGCGCGCTGCGACTGGAGGGCACCGGGAAGCCGGATCCCGGGGCGATGTCGGACGGGGTGTGGGCCGGGATCGTCGAAGGTCTGCGGTTCGTGTGGAACAGCAAGGTGCTGCGCACGCTCGCGTTCGTCGACCTCGCGGCCACCGGGCTGTACATGCCGATGGAGAGCGTGCTGTTCCCGAAGTACTTCACCGACCGCAACGAGCCGGCCCAGCTGGGCTGGGTGCTGGTGGCGCTGAGCGTCGGTGGACTGATCGGCGCGCTCGGCTACGCCGTGTTGTCGCGATACATGAAGCGGCGCACCGTGATGCTGATCGCGGTGCTGACGCTCGGGGTGGCGATGACGGTCATCGC
Source organism: Mycolicibacterium parafortuitum (assembly GCF_002086815.1). Lineage (GTDB taxonomy): Bacteria > Actinomycetota > Actinomycetes > Mycobacteriales > Mycobacteriaceae > Mycobacterium > Mycobacterium parafortuitum. Next base: position 41,805 of record NZ_MVID01000013.1, on the reverse strand, counting down.
GTTCCTGCCACCGCTGCCGCTCATCCTGGTGCTGTGCGCGGTGGTCGGGTTCGTCTACGGTCCGATCGCGCCGATTTACAACTACGTGATGCAGACCAGGGCGCCGCAGCATCTGCGCGGCCGGGTGGTCGGGGTGATGGGGTCGCTGGCCTACGCCGCGGGCCCGCTCGGGCTGATCGTGGCCGGCCCACTGGCCGATTCGGCCGGCCTGCACACCACGTTCCTCGCGCTGTCGTTGCCGATGCTGGCGCTCGGGGTCGCGGCGGTTTTCCTGCCCGCGCTGCGCGAACTCGACGCCGAACCCCGCGGCACCTAGCCGAACAACTCCCCGACCCGGCGCACCGCGTCGGGCGCACCGTCGACCTCGAGCGCGCCGGTGGCCGCCAGTCCCCCGGACCGGTCCGGATCCATTGCGGCGAGCAGGGTTTCGGCGTCTGCGCGCAATGTGACATCGGCGTGCGCATCGTCGCCGACGGATTCGATCCCGTCCGGCCCGACCGTGAGGGTCACCTGCCCCTCGGGGACGACGAGACGCAGCGTCACCGGCGGACCGGCGCGGTCGTCACGCACGAACGCGCGCACGGCCCGGGCCAGCCACTGCGGCCGGACCACGTCACCGGGCTCGCGGGTGCCGAGTAGGCGCCGCCCCCAGCGGGCGTGCGCGTTGACGATGCCCTCGAGCGCTCGGCCGTCGGCGGTCAGGTCGTACACCGCGCCCGACGCGGGTTTGGGCAGGTGGCGCTTGGCCACCAGGCCGTGAGTCTCCATCTGCCGCAACCGGTTCGCGAGTATGTCGGTCGAGATCGGCGCCAGCGCCGTGAGCAGATCGCCGTAGCGGGCCGGCCCGTCGAGCAGTTCCCGGACCACCAGCAGCGTCCAGCGATCGCCGACCACGTCGAGGCTTTTGGCCAGCGCGCAGTACTGACCGTACGTCCGGGAGGGCACGGCGCCAGCATACCGCCTCAGTTGGTTTTTCCAAGTTTCTACTTGTTTTTTCCAAGCAGTGGTCGTAGCGTCGGCTCGAACGATGAAGGAGGGCCGGTGACAACACCTCTCGTCGACATCGACGCCACGCCCAGGCTCGAGCACCTGCTGGACATCCGCATCGAATTCGACCCCGTCCAGATCTTCGACACCCCGGTCGGACGGCGCCTGACCTACCCGATCCGGCGCGGACGCTGCGAGGGACCGCGCATCGCCGGCGATGTCCTGCCCGGCGGCGGCGACTGGATCCTGTTCGGCACCGACGGGGTGGCGCGGCTGGACGTCCGGGCCACGGTGCGCACCGATGACGGCGCCCACATCCATCTCACCAGCACCGGCCGGGTCTGGATGGACGACGCCGCGGCAACGCGATTCGCCGCCGGCGAGCTGATCCGGCACGACCAGATGTCGGCGCACTCGACGCCGCTGTTCGACACCGACGACGCGCGCTACCGCTGGCTCAACAGCGTGCACACGGTCGCGCTCAACCAGGCCTCACTCACGCAGGTGCACTATCGCGTGTTCGCGGTGCATTGACGGCGCTCAGACCGGGATCAGGTACTCCTTGAAGAATCGGCCGACCGCATGCAACCAGCGCCGCCCGACGGGCCGAGCGAAGTGTTCGATCAGATCCAGGTCGGCGATCACGTAGCCGTCCGAAGCCCGGTACCACATCCCCGCCATACACAGCTCAAGCGCCGCCATCGTCGTCACCGGCCCGGGGGCGATCGCATCGAGCCGCTCGTCAGGCACGAACGCCGGGTAGGCCGCGCCTGTGCGATCCGCGACGGCGCGCACGTGGATCTCCAACGCCGTCGCCGACAGTCGCGCCGACCTCTTCCGCCCCTGCAACGCCCTCACCTGAGCGAAGACCACACTGTCCCGCATGCCCGGAACGATAGCCGTAACACGGCCGTAATCTCACATCGCCCAGACCTAGACTGGCGGCTGTGCACCAGCTGGCCACCCTGATCGCCGAGCTTCCCGACGGCACGGTCGTCACGGACCCCGACATCCTCCAGTCCTACCGACAGGACCGGGCGGCCGATCCGGGCGCGGGTACCCCTGCCGCGGTGGTGCGGCCGCGCCGCACCGAGGAGGTCCAGGCCATCCTGCGCTGGGCCGGCGCGAACCGCGTCGCCGTCGTCCCGCGCGGTATGGGTACCGGTTTGTCCGGCGGCGCAACGGCTCTCGACGGCAGCATCGTCGTCAGCACCGAGCGGATGCGCGACATCGCGGTCGACCCGGTGACCCGCACCGCCGTCGCACAACCGGGTCTGCTCAACGCCGAGGTCAAGAAGGCGGTGGCCGAGCACGGGCTCTGGTATCCCCCGGATCCGTCGTCGTTCGAGATCTGCAGCATCGGCGGCAACGTCGCGACCAACGCCGGCGGACTGTGCTGCGTGAAGTACGGGGTGACCACCGACTACGTGCTGGGCCTGCAGGTCGTGCTGGCCGACGGGACCGCCGTCCGCCTCGGCGGACCTCGTCTCAAAGATGTGGCGGGGCTGTCGCTGACCAAACTTTTCGTCGGCAGCGAGGGGACGCTGGGCATCGTCACCGAGGTCACCCTTAAGCTGCTGCCCGCCCAGAACACCCCGTGCACGGTGGTCGCGACGTTCGACTCGGTGGCCGACGCGGCGAACGCGGTCGTGACGATCACCGGCAAGATCCGGCCGTCGATGCTGGAGTTCATGGACTCGACGGCGATCAACGCGGTCGAGGACAAACTCAGGATGGGTCTCGACCGCACCGCCGCCGCGATGATGGTCGCCGCCAGCGACGACCGCGGCCCGTCAGGCGGGCAGGACGCCGAGTTCATGGCCGAGGTCTTCACCCGGCACGGCGCGACCGAGGTGTTCTCGACCTCCGACCCGGACGAGGGCGAGGCGTTCGTCGCGGCCCGCCGGTTCGCGATCCCCGCCGTCGAAGCCAAGGGGTCGCTGCTGCTCGAAGACGTCGGCGTTCCACTGCCCGCGCTGGCCGACCTGGTCAGCGGGGTCGAAAAGATCGCTGCTGAGCGGGAGTTGCTGATCTCGGTGATCGCGCACGCCGGCGACGGCAACACCCATCCGCTGATCGTGTTCGACCCGTCCGACGCCGCGATGGAACAGCGCGCCCAGCAGGCGTTCGGCGAGATCATGGACCTGGCGTTGTCGCTGGGCGGCACCATCACCGGCGAGCACGGGGTCGGCCGGCTCAAGCGGCCGTGGCTGGCGGGCCAGCTCGGGCCCGAGGCGATGGAGCTCAACCGCAGGATCAAGGCCGCGCTGGACCCCGACGGCATCCTGAACCCCGGCGCGGGTTTCTGACCGGTCCTCGATCAAGCCGTCGACGCAAGGCTTGCGTAAGTTCGTCTCATCCTGTGATCACAGCAGGTCGTTGGCGATCAGCGACTGCGCGGTATCAAGAATGGTCTCGCTAACCGGACGCGGTACCCAGCCCAGCACCGCCTTGGCCTTTGCGTTGCTGATCTGCGGGCGCCGACCGAGCCGAGACACCGCCTCGCGCAACGCCGGCACTGTCTGAGCGAGTTCGCGGACTTCGGCTTCGCTGTACTCGCTGGTGGGAACCTTCGCCGCCGCGACCCCCAGACCCTCGCGCAGGATGCGCGCGATCCCCAGAAAGCTCTCTGCAGGTCCGTCGGCCGCCAGCAGGATGCGTTCACCGGCTGCGCCGGCCGTCGTCAGCGACTGCAAGTGGGCGGTCGCGACGTCGCGCACGTCGACGACGCCGAAGTACTGCGGAGCAACTCGATCGAGAGCACCGGTGAGCATCGACTGGATGAACTTCACCGACGTGGACAGATGCGGGCCGAGAGTGGGACCGAAAATACCCACGGGCACCAACGTCGTCAGTTCGAGCCCGCCGCCCTGCGTTTCGATGAAGTCCCATGCTGCGCGCTCGGCAATGGCCTTGGACCGGATATAGGCGGTGTTGTCGTCGTCCGGGTCGGTCCAGTCGTCCTCGGTCCAGTGCTCGCCCGCTTTGTCGGAGTACCCCACGGCGGCGAACGAGGACGTCATGACGACCCGGCGGCAGCCCCCATCGCGGGCATGACGCAGGACCCGTAAGGCGCCTTCGCGCGCGGGGATGACGATCTCATCGTCGTTCTCAGGAGCTTCGGCCGGGAACGGTGAGGCGATATGCAGCACGTCTGCGACTCCGGCGACCGCCTCCGGCCACCCGTCGTCAGCAGTGAGGTCGGCCGGCACCATCTCGATCAGTCCCGGGTCCAGCCCCTGCCCGGCAACGGTTTCGGAGAGTTCCCGGGCTCGGGCTCGGCTACGCACGGCGGCGCGCACCGGGTATCGTCGGCGGAGCAGTTGACTGACGACGTGGCTGCCGACATAGCCGGCGGCACCGGTTACCAGCACCAAGGACTTGTCACTCATCCGCGTTGACGAGATCTGATCGGGGCAATCTCATCGGTGGTGTTCATATCTCGAAGGCTTTCCGCAATGTGTGGACCGCCAGTTCGACCGCCGCGGTGGTTGCCGCGGTGCCGCGCAGCGGGTTGAGCATCATGAAGTCGTGGATGATGCCGTTGAACCGGACGCTCGTCGTGCGCACACCGGCCGCGGTCAGTTTCCGGGCATAGGCCTCGCCCTCGTCGCGCAGGACGTCGTTCTCGTCGACGATCACCAGCGCCGGCGGCAAATCCCGCAGGTCGTCGACAGTGGCGCGGAGCGGCGAGGCGGTGATCTCCGAGCGCGTCGCCGCGTCGGGCAGATAGCAGTCCCAGAACCACGCCATCGACTTCGCTGTGAGAAACGGGCCCTCGGCGAACTCTCGGTAACTGCTGGTGTCCTGGCCGGCGTCGGTCACCGGGTAGTACAGCGACTGATGGATGAAGGTGACGTCGCCACGCTGTTTGGCCATGATCGCCACCGCAGCGGCCATGTCACCGCCCACTGAATCACCTGCCACAGCCATCCGCGCGGCGTCCAAACCCTCGCTGACGCCGCGCTCGGTGATCCACTGGGCGGTGGCATAGGCCTGCTCGATCGCCACCGGGTACCGCGCCTCCGGTGAGCGGTCGTACTCCACGAACGCCACTGCCGCGTGGGCACCGACCGCCAACTCGCGCACCAGGCGGTCATGAGTCGCCGCATTGCCCAGCACCCAGCCCCCGCCATGGATGTAGAGAACCACCGGCAGCGGACGATGCGCGGCGGGCGGCGTCACGATCCGCACGGCCACATCGCCGTCTTCGCAGGGCACCGTGACCCACCGCTCGTCGACGTCGAGCTTGTCGATCGGAGCAGCCTGCACATCGTCGAGCACCTTGCGAGCACCCTCTGGGCCCAACTCATAAAGGAACGGTGGTGTGGCCGTCGCATCGGCGAACTCCTGGGCCGCCGGTTCCAGCACGTGATCACTCATACCGGCAGCCTCCCAGCACAGCGCAGACCAGGGACCACGGAAAACCCGTAGTCCTTGCCGCATGCAGCGCGTGACTACCGGGTGTAGCGCGCCACGGGCCGAGGACTACGGGTTTTCCGTGGTCCCTGACCAGCCCCTGGATGGCAGCGTCGTAGGCGTGAGGAGAAACAGATGAGTACCACCACGCGCATCGTGGTCGTCGGCGGCGGATACGCCGGTGTCCTGGCCGCCAACCGGCTGCGCCAACGCCCCGACAACGACGTCACCCTGGTCAACCCGCGGCCGCAGTTCGTCGAACGAATCCGGTTGCACCAGTTGGTCGCCGGTAACGACGACGCAATCGAGGACTATTCGACGGTGCTTGCCGGCTCGGTGACATTGGTGGTCGACAGTGCCGAGCGCATCGACGCCGCCGCTCACTCGCTGCGGCTGTCCTCTGGCGCAACCCTTGACTACGACTACCTGATCTATGCCGTCGGCAGCACCGCCCCGGTCCCGGCCGCCATACCGGGTGCCGCTGAATTCGCCTATCCGCTGGGCGAACTAGAGGCTGCGCAGCGGCTGGCCGCGCGCTTGGTCGACATTCCGATCCAGGCGCCGATCGTGGTGGTCGGCGGCGGCCTTACGGGTATCGAAGCCGCCTCCGAGTTCGCCGAAGCCGGCCGCAACGTCACTTTGGTCACCGGTGCGCTGGGCCCCTCGCTGGCCAAGGGCGGCCGCCGCTCGGTGGCCAAGCGCCTGAGCAAGCTCGGTGTGACCGTCGTCGACAACGAAACCGTCACGCAAGTTCAGCCAGACCGAATCGCGTTGCGGGACGGCAAGGAACTACCGAGTGCGGCCACCGTGTGGACCGCGGGTTTCGGCGTCCCCACACTGGCCGCCGACAGCGGACTGAGCACCGACCGACTGGGCCGGCTGCTCACCGACGAAACTCTCACCAGCGTCGACGACCCCACGATCATCGCCGCCGGAGACGCTGCCTCACCGTCTGCACAGCCGCTGCGGATGAGCTGTCAACTCGCCATGCCGCTGGCCTCCCACGCCGCCGACACCGTCCTGGCGCGACTCGACGGGAACGATCCCGAGAACCTGAACCCGGCCTCGGTTGGCCAGTGCATCAGCCTGGGCCGCCACGCCGGCACCATCCAGATGTCGCACTTCAACGACGAAGCGCTGCCGCTGCACCTCGGCGGTCGCCTCGCCGCCACCATCAAGGAATCAGTGTGCAAGGGCACGGTCTCCTTCCTCGCCAAGGAGGCCCGCAAACCGGGCAGCTATTTCTGGCCCAAAGGCGGTAAGCGACAAAAGAATCTGAAGAGAGGAACAGTCGATGTCTGACGTCATGGAGAAGCTCATGACGGCGATGACCGTCATCCAATCGGTCAAACCGCCCCTCATCCCTGAGGGCGCCGACGCGATGACCGCGATCATCGAATGGGGTCCGGGAGACAAAGGTGCGCCGCCGCATCGTCATCCCGGTGGGCCGTGCTTCGGCTACGTCCTCGAGGGAGAGATGCTCTTCGAGCTCGAGGGGGAAGCACCGCGCCTCATCAAGGCCGGCGAGGCGTTCTGGGAACCGGGCGGCGACGTCATCCACTACTCGGACGGCAACAACCGCGAGGACATCTCGCTACGTTTCCTGGTCACCATGCTCTGTCAGCCGGGCGTCGACATGTTCGTCCTCGTCGACGGCGCAGAACTCGAACAACGCAAGGACCGCCGATTTCAGAAGGGACAGTCATGAAGATCACCGTGGTGGGCGCTACCGGCCTGATCGGTGCCCAGGTTGTCGAATTACTCAGCGCCGCAGGACATGACGTCAAAGCCGCTTCTCGGTCCTCCGGGGTCGACGCTGTCAGCGGAGACGGTGTGGGCGCTGCCTTCGAGGGCGCCGATGTGGTCGTCGACGTGCTCAACTCCCCCACCCTGGAACCCGGCCCGGCACTGGAGTTCTTCACCGCCTCGGCCACCACCCTGCTCGCGGCAGCCAAGAAGGCCGATGTGCGGCACTACGTGGTGTTGTCGATCGTCGGCGTCGGCAGCATCGAGGCCGACGGCTACCTCCACGGCAAGCATCTCCAGGAGCAACTGGTGGCCGACTCCGGCGTGCCCTACACCATCGTGCGGGCCACCCAGTTCCACGAATTCACCGAAGGAATCGCCGGATCACTGGTGGTCGACGGTCAGGTCCATGCGCCGGACGCCTTGATCCAGCCCGTTGCTGCAGCCGAGGTCGCGGGCGTGGTCGCGGGGGTGGCCACCGAGGCGCCGCACAACGCTGTCCTCAACTTCGGCGGGCCAGAGAAGATGTCGTTTGCCGACCTGGCCCGCGCCGTCTTCGCCGCTCAGGGTAAGGACCTGCCTGTCGTCGTCGATCCGCAGGCCACCTACTTCGGTGTCCCTGTCCAGCAGAACAGCCTGGTCACCGACGATGGCGCCGAGCTGGGTACCACCCGGCTCGCAGAGTGGCTGGACCGATGACCGAACTTGCCGGGAGTACCGCCCTGGTCACCGGCGGGACCGCCGGCATCGGCTTTGCGACAGCCCGGCGACTGGTGGACGGGGGCGCCTCGGTGATCATCACCGGCCGCAACCCCCAACGCGGACAGCAGGCAAAGGAAAATCTCGGTCCGACAGCGCGATTCGCCGCCGTCGACATGGCCGACCCGGCCGGCGTGGAACGGCTGGCCAAGAAGTACGAGGTCGACATCCTGGTCAACAACGCCGCTCGCTTCCCTGCCGGCTTGACCGTCGACCAGGACGAGAACGAGTTCGGACACACCTTCGCCGCCAATGTCAGAGGGCTCTACTTCCTGGTGGCCGAGACGGCGCCCGTCATGATCCGACGCGGCGGCGGGGCCATCGTGAACGTCACCTCCATGGTGGCGTCCAAAGGTGTTCCCGGCGCGTCGGTGTACAGCGCATCCAAAGCAGCCGTCGAGCAGTTGACCCGAACGTGGGCAGTCGAGTTCGGTCCGCACAACATCCGGGTCAACAACGTCGCGCCAGGCCCGACCGCCACCGAGGGTGTCGCGGCCGAATGGGGGGAAACCAACGACGAACTCGGCCGCGCACTCCCGCTCGGGCGGACCGCAGATCCCACCGAGATCGCCGAGGCCATCTATTTTCTGGTCTCCCCGCGTGCCAGCTTCATCACCGGAACCACCCTGCACGTCGACGGCGGCGGCACCGCCGTCTGATAGGAGAACGATGGACTTCGACGACGTGGTGCTTCGCCGGCACTCCTCCCGAATGTTTCTGCCGGACAAGCCCGTACCGCAGGAGTTACTGCAGGAGGCGCTGATTTTGGCCATGCGCGCACCCTCGAACTCCAATGTCCAACCCTGGCGGGTTTTCCTGGCCTCCGGTGCTCGCCGGGTACGTCTCGGCGCTGCGTTGGCCAAGCAGGTGCGCACCACCCCGCCCCCGAATCTCGGTCTGCCCGACTCGCACAGCCATCTGCGCCGCGAGCTCGGCGCCCTGCTGTACGGCGCCATGGGCGTGGCTCGCGACGACAGCGAGGGCCGCTGGACCGCGCAGCTGCGCAACTGGGATTTCTTCCACGCCCCGGTGGCCGGGATCGTTTGTATGCACCGCGATCTGGGGCTGCCCGACGCCATCGGGGTGGGCATGTTCCTGCAGACCCTGCTGCTGGCGTTGACCGAACGGGGCCTCGACAGCTGTGTCCAGGTATCCACCGCGCTCTACCCGGACGTGGTGCGCGAGCAACTCGACATTCCCGACGAACTCACCGTGCTGTGCGGAATCTGCATCGGCTACGCCGATCCGGCTTTTCCCGCCAACAGCATCAACACGCCACGCAATCCGGTGACCGCGAACGTCGTGTTTCTCGAGGACTGACGTGGACGTGCAGCCGCCATTGCGCACCGGCCAACCCATGGCGGGGTGGCGCGAGCTCCTCGACCCGGGCCGCTGCGTTGCGTCGCAGAGCCTCAAGGACGAGTTGCGTACGGTGTTCCTCTTCGAGTTCCTCACCGACGAGCAACTCGACGCTCTGGGCTCCAACGGCATCATCGCCACCGTCGACGCAGGGCCGGTGTGCCGGGAAGGCGGGTTGGCGCAATCGTTTTACGTACTTCTCGACGGCGGCGACGTGGTGACGACGAAGCGGTCGGGGGCCCAGGACGTCGAATTACACCGTACATCCGAGCGCGGTACCTACTTCGGCGCGATCGCCGGCTGCGCCACCGTCTACGACGTCACCGTGCGGGTGACGCGGCGGTCGCGGCTGTTCGTGGTGGCCGCCGACTTCTTTGCTCTGTTCATGCAGACGGTGTGGCCCGTCGCGGTGCACCTACTGGAGAGCACCGCGATCGGCGGGCTGCGCCAGCGACAGCTCCTGGGCCTGCAAGAGAAGCAGCATGCCCTGGCCACCCTGACAGCCGGACTCACCCATCAACTGAACAACCCCGCTGCGGCCACGGTCCGGGCCGTTGCCGACCTGCGCGACAGCTTGGCCGAGTCGCACCGCAATCTGGGTGTCCTGGCGGTGACCGACCCGGACGCGCTGCCGGCCCTGCTGACGCTGCAGGCTGACATCACCGGAAGCACTGCAGCAGAAACACTCTCACCGATGGAGGCCGCAGACCGCGAAGACGCAATCGGCGACTGGTTCGGCGAGCACGGCATCGACGACAGCTGGCGCTACGCCCCCACCCTGGTGGAGGCCGGTCTGGACGTCAGCTGGCTGGACCGCGTCGCGGCGGCCGTCGCACCGGCGTGCCTGGAGTGCGCCATCAGCTGGCTCAAACAGTTCATCGACAGCGAGATGCGTATCCGGGAGATCGCCGAGGCCGGCGCCCGCATCGCCGCGGTGGTCAACGGCGCCAAACCCTACTCTCAGATGGATCGCGGCCCCTACCAGTGCATCGACGTCCACGAGATGCTGCGCAGCACCGTGCTGATGTTCGGCGACAGGATCGCCATGATGGGCCATCCGGTCACCCTGGTCAAGGACCTCGACCAAACCTTGCCCGAATTGCACTGCTATCCCGCCGATCTCAATCAGGTGTGGACCAATCTGATCGACAACGCCCTGTACGCGATGAACGGCCGCGGCACGCTGACCGTGCGCACCCGACGGGAGAACGACTCGATGATCCGGGTGGAGATCTGCGATGACGGACCTGGTATTCCGCACGACATCATCGACCGCATCTTCACCCCGTTCTTCACCACCAAGCCCGTCGGGGAAGGCCTCGGGCTCGGGCTTGATCTGGTATGGCGCATCGTCGTCGACCGGCACCGCGGCCTCATCTCCGTGCGGTCAAGGCCGGAAGACACCCGGTTCATCGTGTGCCTGCCGCTGGAGGCCCCCGCCCCGGGCGGCTAGCCGAACTTCCGCCGGAGCTCTCGGCGCGATCGAATGCCCAACTTGGTGAACACTTTCCGCAGATGCCACTCCACAGTGTGCGCACTGATGAACAGCTGACCGGCGATCTCCTGATTGGTCAGGCCCTGGCCGGCCAGCTCGGCGATCTGCCGCTCCTGCGGGCTCAGTTCATCACCGGCGGCCGTCGGCTGCTTGCGGGTCTTCTGGCCGGCAGCCTGCAATTCGCGGCGGGCCCGCTCCGCGAAGGCCATCGATCCCATCTGGACGAACTCCTGTTGGGCGAGGCGCAGCGGCACTCGGGCGACAGTGGCGGGGCCGTTACGGCGCAACCACTCCCCGTACAGCAGTCGGGCTCGGGCCAACTGGATCCGCTGTGACGTCGCCTCGAAATGGCCGATCGCCTCCAGGTAGAGCGCTTCAGCCCGCTCGCCGCTGCTGAGTAGCGCCCGCGAGCGCGCCAGTGAGCCCAGGGCTCGGGGTGTGCCAGCCGCCCGCGTCCGCGCCCGTAGGCGGGCGAAGGCCTGCTCGGCGGTCACGCGGTCATCGCAGCGCACACCAGCCTCGACCATCTCGGCCAGCAACTCGGGATAGAACCCGAGGTCGTCGTATTCACCGGCATGACGGGCCGCAGCCAGGGCGTCGGCGTAGCGGCCCAGCCCCACGTTGAGCACGGCGGTGGCGTAGTACGCCAGCCCGATCACCCGACCCTCACCACGGGCCCGGCCGGATTCCAGGGCTGCCGTTGTCAATCGGGTGGCTTCGGCTTCGTCGCCCCGCCAGGCCGCCACGATGATCCAGTGGTACTTCAACGGGGCGTAGTCGATGGCGATCGCCAGGTCGTTGGCCTCGGCGACAAGCGCACCGGCCTTGGCCAATTCACCGTTCTCCACGGCTGCACCGGCCCGCGACAGCAGCGCCGACGGCAGCAGCGCCAGCGTCCCGCTGTCGGTGGCCAGCTTCACCGCGTGCGCTGAGACGTCACGCCAGCCGTCATCCCAAGTCTCATGGATCAGGCAATCGTGAACGAGTGGGAATGCCCGCCAGAACCATCCCTGGCCGGAATCTCTGGTGGACTCCTTGAGCGCGGCCAGGGCGCGGCGCATGGCCGGCATCGCCTCGACGGCACCCACTGCCAGCCGGTGAGCCAGCGCATGGGTCACCAGATCCAGCGGGGTCCTCGGCTGCAGTTTCGCCAGCGCGGCGCGGGCGGTGACGGCGACCTCGGCCGCCAACCCGTCTCCGATGCGCCCGACGTACATCGCCGCGCTGAGGGCCTCCAGGTACGCCTCGGTGGCCAGGGCTGTGTCGAGCGCCATCAACTGATCCGCTACCGCCGTGAACTGCGACACGGCGGTCACCAGCGCGTCGGGGTCACCGACGGCGCGTGCAGAGGCGAACGCCAGTCGGGTCCGTAGTTGCGCGGACCGGGCTCGTTGCAGGTCAGTCAGCGGCCCCAGTGCCGCGGTGGCCAACAGGCGGTGCGCGCTGTCGAACGATGCAATCTCGCGGTGGGCCTCGGCAGCGGCCAGGGCGCGGCCGGCACGGAGGGCCGGGTCGGGCGTCAACTCCACCGCGCGCGTCAGAAAGGCTGCGGCAGAGGCCGTTCCGCCGCGCTGCAGCGCCCGGCCTGCGGAGCTCTCCAGCTCGAGTGCCACCTGCTCGTCGAGGGAGTCGGCGGCCAGCGCGCGGTGCCAGGCCCGCCGGTCCGGGTCGACAGCGGGATCGGTGACCGCCGCCAGCGCCGCATGCGCGAGCCGTCGCTGATCGCCGGTGGTACAGCGGTACACCACCGATCGCGCCAGCGGGTGGTGGAACTGCACCCTGGTGTCGACCGTGATCAGACCGAGGTCGTAGGCGGGCGTCATCGCGGCAGGTTTGAGGTCCAGATACGCCAGCGCACGCGACAGCAGGGCAGCGTCTCCCACCGGTTCGGCGGCCGCGACGAGCAGCAGCATTCGGGTGTCGTCGGGCAGATCGGCGATCAGGGCGCGGTAGTGCTCTTCGACGCCGGCGCTGACGGTACCCGCGTGCAGGGTGGTGACGTCCTTCGGAGTCTCCAACAGCGCCAACGGGTTTCCCCGCGCCTCGGCGACGATCCGGTCCAGGATCGCCGCATCCAGTCGTCCTGGGAAGGCCGACTCCAACAACCTGCGCGCGTCACCGTCGTCGAGCCCGCCCACCGCCAGGGTAGGCAACCCCGCGGTGCCGTCGATCGGGGTACGCGACGCGAAGACCAAACCCACGGGCTCGGCCTGCAGACGGCGCGCGACGAAGAACAGCGTCTGCGCAGACACGTGGTCCAGCCATTGCACATCGTCGACGACACACACCACGGGTCGGTCCGCCGCGGCGGCCGCGAGTAACCCGAGCACAGCCAACCCGACCAGGAACCTGTTCGGCGCGGCGCCGGTATCGATGAGCCCGAAGGCCCGCTCCAACGACTCCCGCTGCGGTTGCGGCAAACCCAGCCGGTGATCCATCACCGGGGCGCACAACTGCTGCAGGCCGGCGAACGCCAACTCCATGTCGGACTCGACTCCTACCGCGGTCAACACGGTGCAATCCGCGGCGGACTCGCGAAGAAACGTCAGCAGCGCCGTCTTCCCGATACCGGCCTCACCCAGCAGCACTCGCACTTCGCTGCGCCCGGAGCGCAGAGCGTCCAACAACTCCCGCAGCGCCAGGCATTCGGCGGTGCGGCCCGGCAACACCCCACTGCTTCGGTCGTGGATCGCCGTCACGATCGAGATGACCACCTGTCTGGAACGCCGGTGCAGCCCACGCCCCCGGCCGCGGTTATCGGCAAATCCTGTCACGTCAGCACGACGGATGCAGGGCTACCAGCGGACTACGCGTTTTCCGTGGTCCCTGCCGGTGCCCCGACTGCCACTGTGGTCGAATGCCACCGAAGGGAGTGCAGGTTGTGAGCACTTCGGAGGAGCCGGGACGAACGGCCCTGGTGACCGACTGCGCCTCGGAACTCGGACGGGTCACCGCACGCCTGCTCAAGCAGGCCGGTGCTCAGCTCATCCTCAGCGGCCGACAGGCGGGCGCAGGCCGGGCCGCCGTGGACGAACTCGGTCCAGGCGCCCGGTTCATCGCCGCTGACCTGGCCGACCTGGAATCCGTCGACCACCTCGCCCGGCAGGTGCCGGTCGACATCCTGGTCAACAACGCCGACGTCGTGGACGTTGACGCATTGGCCGGTCTGTACTTTTTGGTGGCCGCGGTCGCCCCCTGCATGACCCGCCACGGTGGCGGAGCGATCGTCAACGTCGCGTCGGCGGCGACAGGTGCCGTCGCCGCGCTGACCCGAACCTGGGCCGCCGAGTTCGGCTCCGCGGGTATCCGCGTCAACACCGTGGTGACGCGGATACCGGCGGAGCCGAATCCCCTGGGACGCGCCGGCAAACCCGCTGAAATCGCCGAAGCAATCGCCTTCCTCGCCTCCAGTCGCGCGAGCTTCATCACCGGCGCCACGCTGGTCGTCGATGGCGGAGCGAGCATCATGTGATGACCACGAAACGACGTCGGCCACTGTTTCCGTCATCGTCTCGCTGAACATCGAGGCCGGCAAATGCGCGTCGGGGTGATGATCACCGGAATCTCTCAACCGACGTCGGAGCGGCATCAGCGGCGCTGGGCTGCGCCCGGCCGACCGGCGCTGCGCAGCGTTAGCAGATCTGCCCGTTCGCCATCGACACTGAGATCCGCGATCGATGAGAACCCCACGAATGATTGACATCTTCTCGAATGTGTCGTACCCATAAGACATGGTCGCACTTCTGTCTCACGGCTCGCCGGCCAGGTTCGAGCTGGCCACGGCCGACACCTGGCGTGATCCGTGGCCGATGTACCGGGCGCTGCGCGACCACGACCCGGTGCACCACGTCGTCCCCGACGACCGGCCAGAGCACGATTTCTACGTGCTGTCCCGCCATGCCGACATCTGGGCCGCGGCCCGCGACCACGAGACGTTCTCGTCGGCGCAGGGCCTCACGGTGAACTACGGCGAGCTGGAGCTGATCGGGCTCGCCGACAATCCGCCGATGGTGATGCAGGATCCGCCGGTGCACACCGAGTTCCGCAAGCTCGTCGCACGCGGATTCACCCCACGCCAGGTGGAGGCCGTCGAACCCAAGGTCCGCGAATACGTGGTCGAGCGGATCGAGCGCCTCAGGGCCGCCGGCGGCGGAGACATCGTCGCCGAGCTGTTCAAACCGCTGCCGTCGATGGTCGTCGCGCACTATCTCGGCGTGCCCGAGGAAGACCGCGGCAAGTTCGACGGCTGGACCGACGCGATCGTCGCCGCCAACACCAGCGAGGGCGGAATCGGCGGCGCGCTGGGCACTCTCGGCGATGCGCTCGGCGAGATGATGGGCTACTTCACCGCGCTGATCGAGCGCCGTCGGGTCGAACCCGAGGACGACACGGTTTCACACCTGGTCGCGGCCGGCGTCGGCGCCGACGGCGACATCTCGGGCGTGCTGTCGATCCTGGCGTTCACGTTCACGATGGTCACCGGCGGCAACGACACCACCACCGGAATGCTCGGCGGCTCAGTGCAACTGCTGCACCAGCGACCGGATCAGCGCAGGCTGCTGTGCGAGCAACCGGAGCTCATCCCCGACTCCGTCGACGAGTTCCTGCGGCTGACCTCGCCGGTACAGATGCTGGGCCGCACGGTGACCCGGGATGTGACGATCGGCGAGGTGACGATCCCGCAGGGCCGCCGGGCGATGTTCCTCTACGGGTCCGGCAACCGTGACGAACGCCAATTCGGCGACACGGCAGGAGAACTCGACGTCACCCGCAAGCCACGCAACATCCTGACGTTCAGCCACGGCGCCCACCACTGCCTGGGCGCCGCCGCCGCCCGTATGCAGTCCCGGGTGACACTGACCGAACTACTCACCCGGATACCGGATTTCGAGGTCGACGACGCCGGGATCGTGTGGTCGGGCGGCAGTTATGTCCGGCGCCCGCTGGCGGTGCCGTTCACGGTGGTGGGCTGATGGCCGGCGATTGGCTGGCGGCCCGGCGCACCGAGGTCGCCGCCGACCGGATTCTGGACGCGGCCGGTGAGCTGTTCGCCGCACAGCCGGCGGCGACGGTCGGCATGCACGAGATCGCCGCGGCCGCAGGCTGTTCACGGGCCACGCTGTACCGCTACTTCGAGAACCGGGAAGCCCTCTACACGGCCTACGTGCACCGCGAGAGCTACCGCCTGTACCGCGAGATGACCGAGCACATCATGTCGTTCGACGACCCGCGTGAGCGACTGATCGAAGGCATGCTGACCTCGCTGCGCAATGTGCGCGAAAGCCCGGCGCTGTCCTCGTGGTTCGCCACCACCCAGCGCCCGATCGGGGCCGAGATGGCCGAGCAGTCCGAGGTGATCAAGGCACTGACCGAGGCGTTCGTGATCTCACTCGGACCCGACGACGCCGAACTCGTCGCGCACCGGGCCCGCTGGCTGGTCCGGGTGATGACCTCGCTGATGCTGTTCCCCGGGCACGACGAGGCGGACGAGCGCGCGATGCTCGAAGAGTTCGTCGTGCCGATCGTGCTTCCGCAACGCGCCGATCAGGCGACCCAGTAGGCCTGTGCCTTGATCGATTTGCGCGCGATCTTGTAGTCCTCGCGCATCAGCTTGGCCACCGCGCGCGTGGTGCGGTTGTCGCAGGCGACCCAGCCGAAGTGGTCGGCGGCGTCGAAGGCCGCCGCGCCGACGGCCTCGACCAGCGCCTCGCCGGAGTTCTTGCGGTCCACCCACGTCACGTCGGCGGGACGGCGCACCGGCAGCTGCTTGTCGTCGTCGTGTGCGGCCTCCAGGAAGATCCGCGCCGGTGCGTCGCCGATCGCGTCGAGCAGCGAGTTGATCGCCGGCAGCGACGCGGTGTCGCCGACGATCACGTAGCCCGCCGGGCGCGGCTCGGGCAGCGTGAAGTTGCTGCCGAGCACGGTCGCCTCGATGGTGTCGCCCGGCTGTGCGCGCTCGGCCCAGTTGGACGCGACACCGTCGTGCAGCGCGAACTCGATGTCGACGCTGTCGTTGGCCGGGTCGGGATTGACCAGGGTGTATCCGCGCTGGTGCAGCTTGCCCGCATCGGAGAACCACAGCCGGACCCACTGCGTGGGGTGCAGTGGACGGTCGTCCAGCAATCCCCCGGCGCGGAAGCTCAGCCGCAGATAGTGCGGGCTGACCTCGGTGCGGCCGGTCACCGTCAGCTCGTAGTCACCCGCCCGCAGCAGCTTGAGCACCGCACCGGCGAACCCGCGTGACAACTTGGTGTCCGACATGAACCATCACCCCTTCGAATACTTAGGCCAAGATAACCTAACTTCTCCGGTGAGTGTCGACGCCCCGCGTCAGGTCCGTACGCGGGTGAACCGGTGCAGCACCCAGGCCAGCGGGATCGTCACGATCATCGTGCCGAAGAACAACTGCCACATCGACCCGGTGTAGACCGGCTTGCGCATGATCTCGACCATGACGAGTTCCATCGTGACGAGGTGGATCAGGAAGATCTCGTAGGAGATCTCGCCGAGGAAGACCATCGGTCTGCTCGCCATGAATCGCGAGTACCACCCGGTGTTGCCGAGCGCGAGCGGGGCAACCACCAGCGTCGCGATCGCGGCGTAGAACGCGGTCTTGACGAGCGCCTCGTGCAGCGCGGCGGGTGAGGTCGTCGGCTCGCCCGCGATCGGGGTCGACGCGATCAGGTAGCTGACGACGGCCAGCGGCACGCACACCGCGGCGTAGGCGCGCACCCCGAGAGGATGCAGCGCGGCGAGGATCATCCCGCCGACGAACCACGCCAGATATCCCGGCAACCACAGCCGCGCACCGTCGGGCAGGAAATCGGTCGAGTGCACCAGCCACAGCCACGCCGGGGACACCAGCGCCAACGCCACCAGCCCGGTCAGCAGCAGCCCGGGCCGCCACTGCCGCCGGCACAGCACCACCAGGAGCAGATACGCCAGCGCCGGAAGCACCACGTAGAACGCGACCTCGACCGCCAGGCTCCACATCTGGGTAAGCCCTTGGTGCAGAAACGAATACAGGTAGTCGTCGGTGTAAATCTGGGTCAGCGTGAGGTTGCGAAACAGGCCTTCCCAGGTGTGGCCGGGGTTCGGGCCCGCGGTGCGAAAGTGATAGACGAGATACGCCGCGAGCACCGTGACCACGTAGGCGGGCATGATGCGCCGCACCCGGTGCCACGCGTACCGGCGCACCGACGGAGGTGCCTGGCCGGCGTGTGCTGCCGTCACCCACGGCAGGAACAGCAGGAATCCGGACAGTACGAAGAAGATCGGCACCCCGATCTCCATGCGCGAATACACCAGGCCCACATAGCCCTGCGGGTATTTACCCGTGGTGTAGGCGGCGTGGGTCAGCACCACCAACAGCGCCGCGACCGCGCGGATCCCGGTCAGCGACGAGACGCGTTCACGCGTGACGGACTCCAGGCCGCCGGCGGCGTCGATGCCGGAACCGGGCGGCCGAGAAAACACGGTCACGTCGTCTTGTGCTTCCCTCTGTGAGGTTTCGGCGCGCGATCGGGCTGCAGCTGGATCAGTTGGCCCTGGATCTTGGTGTTCTCCAACGCCTTCAGCGTCTTCCCGGACAGTTTGGCGGGCAACTCCACCAGCGAGTGGTCCATCTTGATGGTGATGTGCCCGAAGTCGCTGCGGTGCAGTCCGCCCTCGTTGGCGATGGCGCCGACGATCGCGCCGGGCGCGACCTTGTGCCGCTTGCCGACCGAGATGCGGTAGGTCGCGAGATCGCTGCGCCGCTCGCGCGGCTTACGCGGCGCGGCGTCGCCGCGCTCGCCACGATCCGGCCGCTCCCGGCGCTTCTCCGGCGGCGGCTCCGTCATCAGGAACTCTTCGCCGTTGCGGCTCTGCAGCGCCAGCGCCGCGGCGATGTCGGCCATCGGGACGTCGTGGTCGCGCTCGTAGCCCTCCACCAGTGTGCGGAACAGGTCGATGCCGGGCTTGTCCAGCGCGTCGGTGATCGAGTCGCGGAACTTCGCGACCCGCTTCTCGTTGACGTCGTCGACCGACGGCAGTTCGGACTCCACCAGCTTCTGCCGGGTGACGCGCTCGATCGCCCCGAGCAGGTGCCGTTCCCGCGGCGTCACGAACAGCAGCGCCGTGCCGGACCGTCCGGCACGCCCGGTGCGCCCGATGCGGTGCACGTAGGACTCGGGATCGTGCGGGATGTCGAAGTTGACGACGTGCGAGATCCGCTCGACGTCCAGACCGCGGGCGGCGACATCCGTCGCCACCAGGATGTCGATGGTGCCGTCCTTGAGCTGGCTGATGGTGCGCTCACGGACGGCCTGCGGGATGTCGCCGTTGATGGCCGCGGCCGCGAACCCGCGGGCGCGCAGCTTCTCGGCCACCTCCTCGGTGGCTTGCTTGGTGCGGACGAACACGATCATCGCGTCGCCCTGCTCGGTCTCCAGCAGCCGGGTCAGCGCATCCATCTTGCGCGGATACGACACCAGGAAGTAGCGCTGGGTGATGTTCTCGGCGGTCTGGGTCTTGGACTTGACGGTGACCTCGACCGGATCGTGCAGGTACTTGGCGGTGATCTTCTTGATCGCCGGCGGCATGGTCGCGGAGAACAACGCGACCTGCTTGTACTCGGGGGTGTCGGCCAGGATGCGCTCGACATCCTCGGCGAAGCCCATCTGCAGCATCTCGTCGGCCTCGTCGAGCACCAGGTAATCCAGATGCGAGAGGTCCAGGCTGCCCTTCTCCAGGTGGTCGATCACCCGGCCCGGGGTGCCGACGACGACCTGCGCGCCGCGCTTGAGTCCGGCCAGCTGCGGCACGTAGGACGAGCCGCCATAGATCGGCAGCACGTTGACGCGCAGTTGGGCGCCGTAACGGCCGAACGCCTCGGCGACCTGCAGCGCGAGCTCACGGGTCGGGGCCAGCACCAGGGCCTGGGTGTTGCGGCTCTCGGTGTCGATCTTGGACAGGATCGGGATCGCGAACGCGGCGGTCTTGCCGGTGCCGGTCTGTGCGAGGCCGACCACATCGGAGCCGTTCAGGATGGCCGGGATGGTGGCGGCCTGGATCGGTGAGGGTGATTCGTAGCCGACGTCGGCGACAGCCTTCAGCACCGCAGGGTGAATCTGCAGGTCGGCAAAGGTCAGGGCAGCGGGGTCGGGCTCCGCGTTTGTAGACGTCATCGAGGGAGAAGTCTAGTGCGTGAAAGACGATGATTCGGCCGACGGTGATTTCTGGCCCGGGCGAGCCTTGCCCCACGGCCACCCGGACTGCCGTACGGTGCCCAACGTGAATTGGGCGGCGACCAACATCTGTGTGGTGGCGGCGGCACTCACCGTCACGGCGTGCAGTCCGGGCGACTCCACGGTGTCCAAGACACCGGACCAGACCGCGCCGGTCAGCGCGGCGCCGGCGGCTCCCGCGTCTCCGCCGCCCGCCGGACCGCCACCGGGCCCTGCGCCCGCCGACGATCCGTGCGCCACCGACCTGGCCGCGCCCGAGATCGCCAAGGCGGTGTCGGAGCTGCCCCGCGACCCGCGCAGTGGTCAGGCATGGAACCCCGAGCCGCTGGCGGGCAACTACAACGAGTGCGCCCAGCTGTCGGCGGTGATCGTCAAGGCCAACACCAACCAGTCCAACCCGAACACCCGCGCGGTGCTGTTCCACCAGGGCAAGTTCATCCCGACGGGTGTTCCGGACACGTACGGCTTCAACGACCTCGACAGCACCCAGACCACCGGGGACACCATCGCGCTGAAGTACTCCAGCGGCGTGCCCGGCCTCGACAGCGTGGTCAGGTTCCGCTGGAACGGCAGCGGCGTCGAACTGATCGGCAACACGCCCGGCTGAGGTTGCCCGCGAAATATCATTCCGGGCTGCGCGGAGGCCGCCGAGCACTGCCCGGAATGATATTTCGCGGCGGTGGGGTGTCGGGGCGCTCACCTAAAGTGGCTGCGTGTTCGTCGCCACCGACGCGGGCGAAGACCGTGTCATCTACAGCGCCTCCGACCTCGCGGCCGCGGCGCGCTGTGAGTACGCGCTGCTGCGGTCGTTCGACGCGCGGCTGGGCTGGGGTCCCGCGGTGTCCGGCGACGACGAACTGCTGGCCCGCACCGCGACGCTGGGTGACGAACACGAGCAGCGGCACCTGGACGCGCTGAAGTCCGGCGCCGAGGTGACGGTCATCGGCCGTCCCCGCTACACCGTCGCCGGGCTGACGGCCGCGGCCGAACAGACCCTGCGCGCGGTCGAGCACCGCTCCCCTGTCGTCTACCAGGCGGCGATGTTCGACGGCCGGTTCGCCGGCTTCGCCGACTTCCTCGTGCTCGACGACGACGGACGCTACCGGCTGCGCGACACCAAACTGGCCCGCTCGGTCAAGGTCGAGGCACTGCTGCAGATGGCCGCCTACGTCGAAACCCTCACCGCCGCGGGCGTTCCGGTGGCACCGGAGGTGGATCTGGTGCTCGGCGACGGCACCGCGGTCAGCTACCACGTCGACGAGCTGCTGCCGGTCTACCGGCCACGCCGCGACGCGCTGCAGCGGCTGCTCGACGATCACCTGGCCGGTGGCCGGGCGGTCACCTGGGAAGACGAGCACATCCGCGCGTGTTTCCGCTGCTCCGAGTGCGAGACGCAGGTCCGCGACCACGACGATCTGCTGCTCGTCGCCGGGATGCGGGTCAGCGCGCGGGCCCGGTTGCTCGACGCGGGCATCACGACGGTGCGCGAGCTGGCCTCCCACGACGGGCCGGTGCCCGAGCTGTCGACGCGCACGGTCACCGCGCTCACCGCGCAGGCCCGGCTGCAGATCGCCGGGCGCGTCGACGGCAAGCCGCCCTACGAGCTGGTCGACCCTCAGCCGCTGATGGTGCTGCCCGACGCCGACAAGGGCGATCTGTTCTTCGATTTCGAGGGTGACCCGCTGTGGACCACCGACGGCCGCGACTGGGGCCTGGAATACCTGTGGGGCGTGCTGACCCTCGCCGGATCGGCCGGCTCGCCGGCCCAGGCCGACGGGTTCCAGCCGTTCTGGGCGCACGACCGCACCCAGGAACGCAAAGCCCTCGAGGACTTCCTGAAGTTCGTGCGCAAGCGGCACAACCGCTACCCGAAGATGCACATCTACCACTACGCGGCCTACGAGAAGAGCACGCTGCTGCGGCTGGCCGGCCGCTACGGCGTCGGCGAGGCCGAGGTCGACGAGCTGCTGCGCGACGGCGTGCTGGTGGACCTGTATCCGTTGGTGCGCAAGAGCATTCGCGTCGGCACTGAGAACTACAGCATCAAATCGCTGGAACCGCTGTACATGGGCAACGAGTTGCGTGACGGCGAGGTCACCACCGCGACCGCATCGATCACCGAGTACGCCAGGTACTGCGATCTGGTCGCCGAGGGCCGCACGGACGACGCCGCGACCGTGCTCAAGGAAATCGAGGAGTACAACCGCTACGACTGCCGCTCCACCCGGCGGCTGCGGGACTGGATGATGGCCCGCGCCATCGAATCCGGGGTGCCGCCGCGCGGACCTGCCCGCGTACCCGCCGGCCCCGAGCCACGCACCGTCGAGGTCGACGCGGTCGAGCGCGCGCTGCTGAAGTTCGCGGGCGACAGCATCTCCGAACGCACGCCGCAGCAGCACGCCGCGGCGATGATGGCCGCCGCCAAGGGTTTTCACAAACGGGAGGACAAGCCGTTCTGGTGGGGCCACTTCGACCGCGTCAACAACCCGGTCGACGAATGGGCCGACGACAGCGACGTGTTCATCGCCGAGCGTCACGAGATCGTCGCCGACTGGCACACCCCGCCGCGGGCCCGCAAACCGCAGCGCCACCTCCGGCTGTTCGGCGAGCTCGCCAACGGCGAACTGGCGGGCACCATGTATGCGCTGTACGACCCGCCGTCGCCGGTGGGCCTGGCCGACGACCCGGACCGGCGCGGGTACGCGACGGTG
Organism: Mycolicibacterium parafortuitum; assembly: GCF_002086815.1. Lineage (GTDB taxonomy): Bacteria > Actinomycetota > Actinomycetes > Mycobacteriales > Mycobacteriaceae > Mycobacterium > Mycobacterium parafortuitum. The sequence goes on along the minus strand of NZ_MVID01000013.1, from coordinate 19,102 downwards.
ACCATCACCGGCTGCGACGATCCAGAGGCACCTACCGAGGTCGTCATCGTCGAACGCCAACCCAAGGACGGCCCGGTCTTCGACCAGCTGCCGTTCGCGCTGACCCCTGGTCCCCCGATCAGCACGGCCATGCTGCAGGACGCCGTGGCCGAGACCGCGTCCCTGTTCGCCGCCGGGTTGCCGAACCTGCCCGCCGACGCGCTGACCGACATCTTCCTGCGCCGTGCGCCCCGCACCCGCAGCGGTGCCGAACTGCCCCGGACCGGCGACGCTGTCGCCGACATCACCGCTGCCCTACTGGATCTCGACTCCTCCTACCTCGCGGTGCACGGGCCTCCCGGCACCGGCAAGACCTACACCTCGGGGCAGGTCATCGCCGCGCTGGTGACCCGGCACCACTGGCGGATCGGGGTGGTCGCGCAATCACATGCGGTGGTGGAGAACCTGTTCCGCGACGTGATGGCCGCCGGGGTGGACGGCGCCCGGGTCGGCAAGAAGCTGCACACCGTCAGCACCGGATGGACCGAACTGGACCGCGACGACTATGCGCAGTTCGTCTGCCAGGACGGCTGCGTGGTCGGCGGGACGGCGTGGGATTTCGCCAATGCCAACAAGTTCGACCGCGACAGCCTCGACCTGCTGGTGATCGAGGAGGCCGGCCAGTTCAGCCTGGCCAACACCGTCGCCGTCGCGCGGGCGGCGCGCAACCTGCTGCTGCTCGGCGATCCGCAGCAGCTGCCGCAGGTCAGCCAGGGCACCCACCGCGAACCCGTCGACGGGTCGGCGCTCGGCTGGCTCGTCGACGGTCACCACACGCTGCCGCCCGAACGCGGTTACTTCCTGGACCGCTCCTACCGGATGCATCCCGACGTGTGCCGGGCAGTGTCGAAGCTGTCCTACGACGAACGGCTGCACTCGCACGAGGCGGTCACCACCGCGCGCCGCCTCGACGGCGTCGCGCCCGGCGTCCGCACGCTGCCCGTCGACCACCTCGGCAACGCCAACGAGAGCCCCGAGGAAGCCGACGCGATCGTCGCCGAGATCCGGCGGCTGCTGGGCACCGCGTGGACCGACAAGGACGTCACCCGGCCGCTGACCCAGGACGACATCCTGATCGTGACCCCGTACAACGCGCAGGTGGTGCTGCTGCGCCGCCGCCTGGACGCCTCGGACCTGACCGACGTGCGGGCGGGCACGGTGGACAAGTTCCAGGGTCAGCAGGCGCCGGTGGTGTTCGTGTCGATGACGGCGTCCTCGATCGACGACGTGCCGCGCGGAATCTCGTTCCTGCTCAACCGCAACCGGCTCAACGTCGCGGTGAGCCGCGCGAAGTACCTCGCGGTCATCGTGCGCTCACCGCACCTGACCGACTACCTGCCCGGCACGCCGGACCGGTTGGTCGAGTTGGGTGCGTTCCTGTCGCTGCCCACGTGTGATACACCCACGGGGTGAGCGAAGCGCTGACCGAGCGGCTGACGGAGATCGTCGGAGCCGCCTACCTGAGCACCGACCGTGACGTGCTCGACGGCCGCAGCGTCGACCACACCGGGCGCTACCGGGGGCGCGCGTCGGCGCTGGTGCGGCCGGGTTCCACCGACGAGGTCGCCGCGGTGCTGCGCGCGTGCCGCGACGCGGGCGTGGCCGTGACCGTGCAGGGTGGCCGGACCTCGCTGGTGGCGGGCACGGTGCCCGAACACGACGACGTGCTGGTGTCGACGGAGCGGTTACGGGAGATCGGCGACGTCGACGTCGTCGAACGCAGGATCCGCGTCGGCGCCGGGGTCACGCTGGCCGAGGTGCAGCGGGCGGCCGCCGCGGCCGGCCTGGTGTTCGGCGTCGATCTCGCCGCGCGTGACTCGGCGACCGTCGGCGGGATGGCGTCGACGAACGCGGGCGGGCTGCGCACGGTCTGCTACGGCAACATGGGCGAACAGGTGCTCGGGCTCGACGTCGTCCTGCCTGACGGCACCGTGGTACACCGGCACAGCCAGGTGCGCAGCGACAACACCGGATACGACCTGGCGTCGCTGTTCGTCGGCGCCGAGGGCACGCTCGGGGTGATCACCGCCCTCGATCTGCGCCTGCATCCCACCCCGCGCCGACGGGTCACCGCGATCTGCGGTTTCGCCGACCTGGACGCGCTGATCGCGACCGGGCGGGTGTTCCGCGACATGGAGGGCATCGCGGCACTGGAGCTGATCGACGCGCGGGCCGGCGCGCTGACCGCCGAGCACGCCGGGGTGGCGGCCCCGGTCGACGGCGCCTGGCAACTGCTGATCGAACTGGCCGGGGAAACCGACCTGACCGAGCGGCTGGCCGACGCGCTGGAGACCGCGGAGCTCTGCGGCGAACCCGCCGTCGGTGTCGACGCGAATGCCCAGCAGCGGCTCTGGCAGGTCCGCGAGTCGATCGCCGATGTGCTCGGGGCGTACGGCCCGCCGCTGAAATTCGATGTGTCGCTGCCACTTTCGTCCATCCAGTCGTTCGCCGAAGATGCCGTGGCGCTGATCGGCGAACACGCCCCCGATGCGATCCCGGTGCTGTTCGGCCACATCGGCGAGGGCAACCTGCACCTGAACATCGTGCGCTGCGCGCTGACCGGCGACGCCGAGCGCGAGCTGTACTCGGCGATGATGGCGCTGATCGCACGCCACGACGGAAACGTCAGCTCCGAGCACGGTGTCGGAACCCGCAAGCGCGACTATCTGTCGATGGCGCGCACCGAGGCTGACATCGCCGCGATGCGCGCGGTGAAGAACGCGTTCGACCCGACCGGTTATCTCAACCGGGCGGTGCTGTTCGACTGAGCCGTCCCCTCGCGCGGTTTCGGTACCGTGGCGGAGGATGACCAGCATCGAAGCCGACTACCTCGTCATCGGGGCCGGGGCGATGGGCATGGCGTTCGTCGACACCCTGCTGACCGAGACGGACGCGACGGTCGTGCTCGTCGACGCGAACCACCAGCCGGGTGGGCACTGGAACTCGGTCTACCCGTTCGTCCGGCTGCACCAGCCGTCGGCGTACTACGGGGTGAACTCCCATGCCCTCGGCAACGAGGACGCCATCGACCGCAGCGGTTTCAACGAGGGGTTCTTCGAGCTCGCCACCGGACACGAGGTGTGCGCGTACTACGACCGGGTGATGCGCGACCGCATGCTGCCGACCGGTCGGCTCACCTACCTGCCGATGACCCGCTATCTGGGCGACAACAGGATTCGCACCCTCGACGGCGCTGAGCAGACGGTCACGGTGGGCCGCCGAACGGTGGACGCGACCTACCTGCTGACCGTGGTGCAGTCGATGCGTCGGCCCCCGTTCTCGGTCGCCGACGGCGTGGCGGTGGTCGCGCCGAACGACCTGCCGCGCCACGCCGCCGGGCACGACCACTTCACCGTCGTCGGCGGCGGCAAGACCGGCATGGACTGCGTGCTGTGGTTACTGCACAACGGGATTCCCGCCGACCGGCTGCGATGGGTGCGGCCCCGGGACTCGTGGCTGCTCAACCGGGCCAACATCCAGCCGGGACCGGACTTCGCCCCGCGGCTGCGGGACGCGATGGCCGCCCGGATGCAGGCGGTCGCCGACGCGGACACGCTCGACGACCTCTTCGACCGGTTGGAAGCCGCCGAGGTGCTGTTCCGGCTCGATCCGTCGGTGCGGCCCACGATGTACCACTGCGCGATCGTGTCGGCGCGCGAGCTCGAGCAGCTGCGCCGCGTCGGCGACGTGGTCCGGCTCGGGCGCATCGAGCACGCAGGCCACGACCACGTCCGCGTCGGCGGCGCCACGCTGCCCGCGGGCGCGTCGCTGTACGTCGACTGCACCACCCAGGGGCTGCCCCGCCCACCGTCGGTGCCGGTGTTCGACGGCGACCGGATCACGCTGCAAAGCGTGCGCAGTTGCCAGCAGGTGTTCAGCTCGGCGTTCATCGCCCATGTCGAGGCGGCCTACCCCGACGACGCGACCCGCAATGCGTTGTGCGTGCCGATCACCCACCCCGACGCCCCGGTCGACTGGCTGCGGCACATGCGCGAGGACAACGTCGCGACCATGCGCTGGCTGCGGGATCCGGACCTGTCGGCGTGGCTGGACACCGCACGGCTCAACGCGGCGCGCACGCTGTTCCCGGTGTTCCCGCCGGGCAAGGAACGGGTCCGGGACAAGGCGATCGGCGCGCTGGCGGTGGCGCTGAACAAGGCCAACGCCGCGCTGGACGAGTTGATGGCCGACGCCGGGGAGCCGGATCAGTCGCGGGTGTGAGACCGCCCGTTACCGCTCGGCTCGTCCAGCAACTGCTCGAGGATGCTGCGCCACTGCTCGTCGTCGCGGACAGCCGGCCCGGGCACCGAGTCGAGCACGTCGGTGTCGGCGCCGGCGATCTCGGCCGCGCGCTCGTCCTGGGCGTACTCGTGCGGGGTGTCGTCGACCCACTCCACCTCGTACTCGATGTACTCGTCCTCGCCGTCGGCCCAGTACAGCTCGTGGTCGGGGTCGTAGGGCTCCATCGGTTCGGCCGGCGCCCCGGCGGAGCCGATTCCGGTGCCGGAGCCGGAGAACCCGAGCAGGAACAGTGCCGCGATGACCCCGAACAGCGCGACGAACGCGGGCAGCAGCATCGCCTGCGACATCGCGAGTGCGAACGGGGAATGCAGGAACTCCGGCAACGGCGCGGCCGCACCCTCGACCTGTGGCGCCGTGTCGGCGGAACCGGGGATCTTGGCCGACAACTCGTAGGTCATCAGCGCCGCCATCCCCGCGCTGCCGAGCACCGAGCCGACCTGACGGGTGGTGTTGTAGACACCGGAACCCGCCCCTGCCAGCTCCGACGGCAGGTTGCGGGTCGCGGTGGCCGCCAGCGGCGACCAGATGAACGCCATCGCGGCGCCCATCGCCGTCAGCGGCAGCAACAGCCGCCAGATCGGCGTCGCCGGGGTCATCTCGATCGAAAGCCAGGTCAGCCCGATCGCCATCAGCGAGAACCCGAACCCGACCACCGACCGGGGATGGGACCGGTCGACCAGCTTGCCGACGAACGGGGCCAGCACACCGGTCGCGACGGCCATCGGCGCGGTCAGCAGCGCCGCCTGCGTCGGGGTGAGACCGCACACCGACTGCGCATAGAACATCAGCGGCAGGATCATCCCGGTCGCGACGAACCCGATGGTGGCCACGCCGAGGTTGGACATCGAGAAGTTGCGGTCCCGGAACATCACCAGCGGGATGAGCGGCGCTCCGGTGTTGACGGACTGCCAGTAGACGAACGCCGCCATCACCGCGATCCCGACCGCGACCGTCAGCCAGATCCACGCCGCCCAGCCGTGGGACTGACCCTCCTGCAGCGCGAACACGATCAGAAACAGGCCGACCCCGGAGAGCACCACCCCCGGGATGTCGAAGCGCTGCCGCGCCTGGGTGGGCAGCGACGGGACCAGCCAGACGGCCATCGCCAGGCCGATGACCCCGATCGGCACGTTGACGATGAAGATCCACTGCCAGCCGAGGTGGTCGACCAGCACGCCGCCGGCGAGCGGGCCGACCAGCGTCGCGACGCCGGCGGTGGCGCCCCACACGCTCATCGCCACCCCGCGCCGGTGCGGCGGGAACGTCCGGGTGATCACCGTCATCGTCTGCGGGGTCAGCAGCGCCGCGCCGAGACCCTGCACCACCCGGGCGGCGACGAGCATGCCGATCGTGTCGGACAGTCCGCACCACAGCGACGCCGCGGTGAACACCACCAACCCGATGAGGTACATGTTCTTCGGGCCGTACCGGTCCCCGAGACGCCCGGCCACCAGCAGCGGAACCGCGTAGGCGAGCAGGTAGGCGCTGGTCACCCAGATCACCGCGTCGTAGCCGGCGCCGAGGCTCGCCATGATCGCCGGGTTCGCGACGGCGACGATCGTCGCGTCGACCAGGATCATGAAGAACCCGATCAGCAACGCCCACAGCGCATGCCAGGGATTGACGCTCTGGGCGCGCGCGGTCGCGGTGTCAAACATGGTGGGAGCCAGCCAAAGTCACGGAGAGGAACGTCGGGGAACAGCAGCGGAGGAACGTCGGAGACAGCACTGGGCCCCGACGCTACGGTCCGGCGGGTGCCCCGACAAGTCGGCCCCGGCGCGTCCCCCGGTTCAGGCCGCTTCGGCGACCGCGTCGCCGGGGATGCCCGCGGGCTCGGTGGCCCGGTGCACTCCGGTGAGCAGCAGCAGCGCCAGTGCGATCATCACGCCGGCAGCCATCACCACGGCCATGGCCAGTTCGTCGTTGCCCAGCACCCCGACCACGGGGGCGATCGCCGCGCCGCCGCCGAACTGGACGGCGCCCAGCAGCGCAGCGGCGGTGCCCGCGGCGTCCGGGTGCCGGGTCAGCGCGACGGCGGGGGCGTTCGGGATCACCAGACCCATCGCGGCGAGGATCGCCCACACCGGGATCACGAAGCCGTACACGCCGCCGACGTGCGCGGCCGCCAGCGCCACGAAGACCACCCCGAACACCGATGCGGCGACCAGCGCCCAGACCATGATCTGCTGCGGGCTGAACCGCTTGAGCAGCAGCACGTTGCACTGGGTGGTGCCGATCAACGCGACGGCCCCGGCCCCGAAGATCAGCGCGAAAGCCGTCTGGCCGACGCCGAACCTGTCCTGCAGCACGAACGGCGCACCCGCGATATAGGCGAACAGCCCGGACATGCCGAGCGCGGCGACCAGCACCAGGATCACGAACCGGGCATCGCGCAGCAGTTCCAGATAGGTCGCGCCGATGCTCCTGATCTTCAACGGGCGGCGGTGATCGACGGGCAGCGTCTCGGGTAGCGCGAGCACGGCCATCACCAACAGCGCCGCGGCGACCACCACCAGTGCGGCGAACACCCACTGCCAGGACCCGTGCAACAGCACCGCCGCGCCCAGCGACGGCGCGAGCACCGGGGCGACCCCGAGCACCAGCATCAGCCGCGACATCACGGTCGCCGCGACGTTGTCCTTGTACAGATCCCCGACCACCGCGATGGCCACCACCATGCCCGCTGCGGCGCCCATGCCCTGCAGGCCGCGGGCGACGCCGAGCACGGCGATGTTCGGGGCGAACATGCACACCAGCGACGCGATCATGTGCAGCACGATCCCGCCGAACAGCGGCTTGCGGCGGCCCAGCGAGTCCGACAGCGGCCCGATGATCAGCTGCCCGAGCGCAAGCCCGGCCAGCGTGCCGGTCAGGGTGAGCTGCGCGACCGACGACGTCACCGACAGTTCTTCGGCGATCTTGGGCAGCGCCGGCAGGTACATGTCGATGGTCAGCGGGCCGAGCGCGACCAGCAGGCCGAGCACGAAGATCATCTTGATGCGACTGGGGGCCTGGTCTGCGCCCGCCGAGTCCCGCTTCACATCCACGTCCGGGGATACTGCCATGGAAATGATTAGCGACGCTTTCCAATAAATTCTTCCCCGTATCGTCAACAGTGACGGCGATCACGTTCGGGCACGGGTGGCGCGCTGCCGTTCGTTTCACGAGGGCTAGCCTGAAACCAGGTTCACACAGGGAGGAAGCGCCCATGAGTGCCAGGTCGCGAGCCAAGAGTCAGTTACCTGCGGTGCAGGAAGAGGATCCGGGCGTGGCGGCCAAGGTGCTCTCGCAGATCATCGAGCGCGGCGCCCGCGTCCAGGGTCCCGCTGTGCGGGCCCATGTCGATCGCCTGCGCGAACAGAATCCCGGCGCGACACCGGCCGAGGTGATCCGCAAGCTCGACACCCAGTACATGGCCGCGGTGACCGCCAGCGGTGCGGCGGTCGGCTCGGCGGCAGCCTATCCGGGGATCGGCACGCTGGTGGCGATGTCGGCGATCGCGGGCGAGACGGTGGTGTTCCTCGAGGCGACCGCGCTGTACGTGCTGGCCATGGCCGAGGTGCACGGCATCCCGGCCGAACACCGCGAGCGGCGCCGCGCCCTGGTGCTGTCGGTGCTCGTGGGCGAGGACAGCAAGCGGGCGGTCGCCGACCTGCTCGGCCGCGGCCGCACCAGCGGGGCATGGGTGTCCGACGGGGCGGCGACGCTGCCGCTGCCCGCGCTGTCGCAATTGAACAGCCGGTTGCTGCGGTACTTCGTCAAGCGGTACACCCTCAAACGGGGGGCGCTGGCGTTCGGCAAGATGATGCCGGTCGGCATCGGAGCCGTCGTCGGCGGTGTCGGGAACCGGATGATGAGCAAGAAGATCGTCAGCAACGCCCACCGGGCATTCGGCGAGCCGCCGCAGCGGTGGCCCTCGACGCTGCACCTGCTGCCCGCGCCGCGGACGTAGCCGGGCGCTGACCGTTCCCGCTCATCCCCGCCGCGTTCGGCGGTCGTGACCGGAATGACCATAACGGCGTTGCCTGGTCGACCTCACGGCGGAAGCGCTAGCCTTTATTGCGGCAGGAACGCGGGACTGCACACCGGGTTGACACAGGGGAGGCGGGCGGCCGCGGGTCGCCGGCCCGAAGCGAAGAATTGAGGCGAAGAGCAGCCGTGAGTTCACCTTCACCATTCGGTCAGAACGAGTGGTTGGTCGAAGAGATGTACCGCAAATTCCGCGAGGATCCGTCATCGGTCGACCCCAGTTGGCACGAATTCCTCGTCGACTACTCCCCTGAGCCCACCACCGACGCCGCGTCGAGTGCGGCGTCGAGCTCCAACGGCACGTCCTCCGCGAAGACGCCGACCGCCCCCGCCGAACCGGCCCCGGCCCCGAAGCCCGCGAGCAGCAACGGCGGCTCGGCACCGGCGAAGACCGACAAGCCCGCGCCGAAGAAGGCCGAGAAGGCCGACAAGAGCGCCGACAAGGGCACAGCGAAGAGCACCGAGAAGAGTGCGGACAAGTCCGCCGACAAGTCCAAGGACAAGCCGGCGGCGAAGGCCAAGCCGGCCGCCACCGACTCCGAGGACGAGACCCAGGTGCTGCGCGGCGCGGCCGCGGCGGTCGTGAAGAACATGTCCGCCTCGCTGGAGGTGCCGACCGCGACCAGCGTGCGCGCCATCCCGGCCAAGGCGATGATCGACAACCGCATCGTCATCAACAACCACCTCAAACGCACGCGCGGCGGCAAGATCTCGTTCACCCACCTGCTCGGGTACGCGATCGTGCAGGCGGTCAAGAAGTTCCCGAACATGAACCGGCACTACGCCGAGATCGACGGCAAGCCGAACTCGGTGACCCCGGCCCACACGAATCTGGGCCTCGCCATCGATCTGCCCGGCAAGGACGGCAAGCGCTCCCTGGTGGTCGCCGCGATCAAGAACTGCGAGTCGATGCACTTCGGGCAGTTCATCGCCGCCTACGAGGACATCGTGCGTCGCGCCCGCGACGGTAAGCTGACCGCCGAAGACTTTGCGGGCGTGACGATTTCGCTCACCAACCCGGGCACCATCGGCACCGTGCACTCGGTGCCGCGGCTGATGCAGGGCCAGGGCGCGATCATCGGCGCCGGCGCGATGGAGTACCCCGCGGAGTTCCAGGGCGCCAGTGAGGAACGCATCGCCGACCTCGGCGTGGGCAAGCTGATGACGCTGACGTCGACCTACGACCACCGCATCATCCAGGGCGCCGAGTCCGGCGACTTCCTGCGCACGATCCACCAACTGCTACTCGACGACGAGTTCTACGACGAGATCTTCCGCGAGCTGGGCATCCCGTACGAGCCGGTGCGCTGGCGTATCGACAACCCGGATTCGATCGAGGACAAGAACGCCCGCGTCATCGAGCTGATCGCCGCGTACCGCAACCGCGGTCACCTGATGGCCGACATCGACCCGCTGCGCCTGGACAAGACCCGCTTCCGCAGCCACCCCGACCTCGACGTCAACACCCACGGGCTGACGCTGTGGGACCTCGACCGCGAGTTCAAGGTCAACGGGTTCGCCGGGGCGACCCACAAGAAGCTGCGCGACATCCTGGGCCTGCTGCGTGACGCGTACTGCCGCCACATCGGTGTGGAGTACACCCACATCCTCGAGCCCGAGCAGCAGCAGTGGCTGCAGGAGCGCATCGAGGTCAAGCACGAGAAGCCGACGGTCGCCGAGCAGAAGTACATCTTGAGCAAGCTCAACGCCGCCGAAGCGTTCGAGACCTTCCTGCAGACGAAATATGTTGGGCAGAAACGCTTCTCACTGGAAGGTGCGGAGACCGTCATCCCGATGATGGACGCCGCGATCGACCAGTGCGCCGAGCACGGCCTCAACGAGGTCGTCATCGGCATGCCCCACCGCGGCCGGCTCAACGTGCTCGCCAACATCGTCGGCAAGCCGTACAGCCAGATCTTCACCGAGTTCGAGGGCAATCTGAACCCGTCGCAGGCGCACGGCTCCGGCGACGTGAAGTACCACCTCGGCGCCAACGGCACCTACATCCAGATGTTCGGCGACAACGACATCGACGTGTCGCTGGTGGCCAACCCGAGCCACCTGGAGGCCGTCGACCCGGTGCTCGAGGGCATCGTCCGGGCCAAGCAGGATCTGCTCGAAAGCGGCGAGGAGGCCGACGGCGGCGCCGGCGACTTCACCGTCGTGCCGATGATGCTGCACGGTGACGCCGCGTTCGCCGGGCAGGGTGTGGTCGCCGAGACGCTGAACCTCGCGCTGCTGCGCGGGTACCGCACCGGCGGCACGATCCACATCATCGTGAACAACCAGATCGGGTTCACCACCTCGCCGTTCGACTCGCGCTCGTCGGAGTACTGCACCGACGTCGCGAAGATGATCGGGGCGCCGATCTTCCACGTCAACGGCGACGATCCCGAGGCCGCGGTGTGGGTGGCCAAGCTGGCCGTCGACTTCCGGCAGAAGTTCAAGAAGGACGTCGTGATCGACATGCTGTGCTACCGCAGGCGCGGGCACAACGAGGGCGACGACCCGTCGATGACGCAGCCGTACATGTACGACGTCATCGACACCAAGCGCGGTGTCCGCAAGACCTACACCGAAGCCCTGATCGGTCGCGGTGACATCTCGATGAAGGAAGCCGAGGACGCGCTGCGCGACTACCAGGGTCAGCTCGAGCGCGTGTTCAACGAGGTCCGCGATCTCGAGAAGCACGCGATCGAGCCGAGCGCCTCGGTCGAGTCCGACCAGATGGTTCCGGCGGGGATGAAGACCGCGGTGGACAAGGCGCTGCTGGCCCGTATCGGCGACGCGCATCTGGCGTTCGGCGAGGACTTCAACGTGCACCCGCGCGTCAAGCCGGTGCTGGAGAAGCGTCGCGAAATGGCCTACGAGGGCAAGGTCGACTGGGCGTTCGCCGAACTGCTCGCCCTCGGCACGTTCCTCGCCGAGGGCCGCACGATCCGGTTCACCGGTCAGGACACCCGTCGCGGCACGTTCACGCAGCGGCACGCCGTGATCATCGACCGTCAGAGCGGGCGCGAATTCACGCCGCTGGACCTGCTGACCGTCGACTCCGACGGCAACCCGACGGGCGGCAAGTTCATGGTCTACGACTCTGCGCTGTCGGAGTTCGCGGCCGTCGGCTTCGAGTACGGCTACTCGGTCGGCAACCCCGATGCGCTGGTGCTGTGGGAGGCGCAGTTCGGTGACTTCGTCAACGGCGCGCAGTCGATCATCGACGAGTTCATCAGCTCGGGCGAGGCCAAGTGGGGTCAGCTCTCCGACGTCGTGCTGCTGTTGCCGCACGGCCACGAGGGGCAGGGCCCGGACCACACCTCGGGCCGCATCGAGCGGTTCCTGCAGCTGTGGGCCGAGGGGTCGATGACGATCGCGGTGCCGTCGACGCCGGCGAACTACTTCCACCTGCTGCGCCGCCACGGCCTGGACGGCATCCACCGGCCGCTGATCGTGTTCACGCCGAAGTCGATGCTGCGCAACAAGGCCGCGGTCAGCGATCTGCGTGACTTCACCGAGGCGAAGTTCCGGTCGGTGCTCGAAGAGCCCACCTACACCGACGGCACCGGCGACCGGTCGAAGGCCAAGCGGGTGCTGCTGACCAGCGGCAAGCTGTACTACGAGCTCGCCGCGCGCAAGAACAAGGAAGACCGCGACGACGTCGCGATCGTGCGGCTCGAACAGTTGGCCCCGCTGCCGAAGCGGCGCCTCGCCGAGACGCTGGACCAGTACCCCAATGCCGAGAAGTTCTTCTGGGTGCAGGAGGAGCCGGCCAACCAGGGTGCGTGGCCGACGCTGGGCCTGACGCTGCCCGAGGTGCTGCCGGAGAAGCTGTCCGGGATCAAACGGATCTCGCGCCGCGCGATGTCGGCGCCGTCGTCGGGTTCGTCGAAGGTGCACGCCGTCGAACAGCAGGAGATCATCGACGAGGCGTTCGGCTGACGTTCGGCCGTCGGTCGCCTCGGCACCGCGAGCGTGCGTGTCTGTACCTCGACGCGCCGTGACCCGTGAGCACTCAGCGCACGGTCACGGCCGTCGAGCGCGGGCTGTCAGCGCAGGAACGAGAACGGCACCCCGTCGGTCATCGCGTTGACCGCCCGGGGGCAGAAGATCGAGATCGCCAGTCCGGTGAACATGGTGGCCGGACCGAGCGGACGGCCCAGCGCGTCGGCCACGTCGGCGGCGACGTTCGCGGCGTTCTGACCGGGTTCGGCGAGCATCGGACAGACGGTCTCGCCGACCCGCACGGCGGTGGCCGGATCGATGTCACCGAGCCGGTAGTGCGCCAGCGTGGACAGGAACGCGTCGGTGGTCGAGTCGGCCTGGGCGGGCGGGGCGGACAGCGTGGCCATCGCGACGGCGGCCGAGGCCACCGCGGCCGCGACAGCCGGGTACGTCAACTTCATGTCCTCATTGTCGCTCTCGGCGCCCCGGTCATTACCCGCCGCAATACACGGGACCCGGGGTACCGGGTAAGCTCACAACGACTCGACACGCGTTCAACAACCGAGGGAGTGGTATGCAGGGCTTCGCGGGGAAGGTAGCCGTCGTGACCGGGGCCGGTTCCGGCATCGGGCAGGCACTGGCGATCGAACTCGGCCGCTCCGGCGCGCTGGTCGCCATCAGCGACGTCGACACCGAGGGCCTGGCCGCCACCGAGCAACGCCTCAAGGCCATCGGCGCCCACGTGAAAAGCGACCGGCTCAACGTCACCGAACGTGAGACCTTCCTGCAGTACGCCGACGAGGTCGCCGAACATTTCGGCAAGGTCAACCAGATCTACAACAACGCCGGTATCGCGTTCACCGGCGACATCGAGATCACCCAGTTCAAGGACTTCGAGCGGGTGATGGACGTCGACTTCTGGGGCGTCGTCAACGGCACCAAGGCATTTCTTCCGCACCTGATCGCCTCCGGCGACGGGCATGTCGTCAACGTCTCGTCGGTGTTCGGATTGTTCTCGGTGCCCGGGCAGGCCGCCTACAACTCGGCGAAGTTCGCCGTCCGCGGCTTCACCGAGGCGCTGCGCCAGGAGATGGCGCTGGCCGGGCATCCGGTCAAGGTGTCGTGCGTACACCCCGGCGGCATCAAGACCGCGATCGCCCGCAACGCATCGGCCGCCGAGGGACTCGACCCCGAGGCGCTGGCCAAGACGTTCGACAAGAAGCTCGCCAGCACCACGCCGGAGAAGGCCGCGCAGGTGATCCTCGACGGCGTCCGCAAGAACAAGGCCCGCATCCTGATCGGCAACGACGCCAAGATGTTCGAGGTCCTGATCCGCGCGCTGGGCGCCGGGTATCAGAGCGTCTTCCCGAAGGCCGTCGCCCGGCTGACACCGCCGGCCAAGTAAGCGCGTTCGGCGCGACGAGCGCGCGCCGGTCGTACTAGTTGCCGACGCCGAGCGGGTGCTGCTCCAGCCACCGGCCCGCCACCAGGCCCGGATCGGTGCCCTCGGCGACCTGCCTGCGCATATCGGCCAGCGATCCGGTGTCGAGCACGCCGGCGATCTCGTTGAGCGCGAGCACCTGCGATTCGGACAGCTCGTTGCGCCGGTACAGCGGGACCAGGTTCTCGGCGCGGATCAGCGACGTCTTGTCCGACAACACCACCGCCTCCGACGGCACGTCCGGCGCCGCGGTCGACGTCCACGCCGCATCGATCTGCCCGCCGCGCAGCGCGTCGAACATCGCGTCGGCATCCCCGAACTCACGCGGTGCCGCCAGCTCGCAGGTCCCGACGCGCGCCGGGTGGCGGTCCTCGGTGGCGCCCACCGTCAGCTCCGGACAGTCACGCGCCACGGCGGCGATGTCACGGTCACCCCAGTCCTCGGCAGTGCGCTCCGCGACCGCGAGTGCGGGTTTGTCCTCCGCCGAGGTGGTGTAGTCCCCCGCCGCGATGCCCTCCGGCAACGCCGAGAGCAGCGTGCGGTACACCTGCTCGTCCGAGCGTGCCGCCGACTCCGGGGCCAGCCGCGCGAGCAACCGCCCGGTGAACCCCGGCGCGACGCGAATCTCGCCGGCGTCCAGCCCGCCGAGCGGGTCGTCGGAGGACTGCACATGCGCGGGGTTTCCGTAGAACCGCAGCGCCGCGACGTACAACTGCGCGACGAGCTGCGCTTCCGGATCAGCGGGCGCACCGACGGGGATCGACGGCGGCGCCGCAGGCCCGCCGCAGCCCGCGAGGATGCCGACGGCGACCAGAAGCGCGGCCGGCCGCAGCCGGCGCGGGGCGCGCGTGCGGCTCAGCCCGATCAGTCCTCGGATACGGCGGCCACCGCGGCCGCGACCGCAGGCCCGACCCGCGGATCCAGCGCGCTCGGCACGATGTGGTCGACGGCCAGATCGTCGCCGACCACCGAGAAGATCGCCTCGGCCGCAGCAACTTTCATCTTCTCGGTGATCCGGCGCGCACCGGCGTCGAGCGCACCGCGGAACACTCCGGGGAAGGCCAGCACGTTGTTGATCTGATTCGGGAAGTCGCTGCGGCCCGTGGCGACGACGGCCGCGTACTTGCGCGCGGCGTCCGGGTGGATCTCCGGGTCGGGGTTGGACAGCGCGAACACGATGCCGTTGGGCGCCATCGTCGCGATGAGCTCCTCGGGCACCAGCCCGGCCGACACACCCAGGAAGACGTCGGCGCCGTCGAGTGCCTCGGCCACCCCGCCGGTCAGCCCGCGCGGGTTGGTCCGCCCGGCCAGGTCGGACTTGAACGAGTTCAGGTCGCTGCGCCCGTTCTCGACGATGCCCTTGCTGTCGAGCACCACGATGTCGGTGATCCCGGTGTTGAGCAGGATGTTGGTGCACGCGACGCCGGCGGCACCGGCACCGGACACCACGATCTTCAGCGATTGCAGGTCACGGTCGAGCACCTTCACCGCACCGAGCAGCGCGGCGAGCACGACGATCGCCGTGCCGTGCTGGTCGTCGTGCATGACCGGGCAGTCGAGGGCCTCGATGACACGCCGCTCGATCTCGAAGCAGCGGGGAGCCGAGATGTCCTCCAGGTTCACCGCGCCGAAGGTCGGGCGCAGCCGGATCAGCGTCTCGACGATCTCGTCGGGGTCCTTGGTGTCGAGCACGATCGGGATCGAGTTCAGCCCGCCGAACGTCTTGAACAGTGCGCTCTTGCCTTCCATCACCGGCAGTGAGGCGGCCGCGCCGATGTCGCCGAGGCCAAGCACGGCGCTGCCGTCGCTGACCACCGCGACCAGCCGGTTGGCCCAGGTGTACTTCCTGGCCAGCGTCTTGTCGGCGGCGATGGCGCGGCTCACCTGCGCCACACCGGGGGTGTAGGCGATCGACAGCGCGCGCTGCGTGTCCAGTGGGGATTTCAGACCGATGGAGAGCTTGCCGCCCTCGTGCGCTTCGAAGATCTCGTTGTCATCGACGACAACCTGGGGCGTGCGAACCTGTTCAGCCACGGCGTCACAGTATCCGACCCCGCAATCTCACAGGAACAGGTTCCCCCTTCGTGAGAACGGGCAGACATATCCGACGCGTACGATTCGCCCGACACCGATACAGGGAGGTGGCGCATGGCCGCATTCCGAGCGTTGCCTCCCCGTCCGGCGCGGCTGGTGCACAAGGCCCGGGTGCACAAGACTGGGGCCGCCGGGCCGGGTCCCGATGTCCCGGTCAGCGATGCCGTCGTCGACTGCGGTGTGTACTGCGACGGACGGCGACTGCCGGGCGACTACTCCCCCGCCGCTGCGCTGGCGAAGGTGTGCGAGATCAAGGACGAAGGCCGTCCCGCGTTCGTCTGGATCGGCCTGCACGAACCCGACGAGCGTCAGATGCACACCGTCGCCGAGGTGTTCGGGTTGCACGAACTCGCCGTCGAGGACGCCGTGCACGCGCATCAGCGACCGAAGCTCGAACGCTACGACGACATGTTGTTCCTGGTACTCAAGACCGTGGTGTACGTCGAGCACGAGGCGATCGCCAACGCCCGCGAGATCGTCGAGACCGGCGAGGTGATGATCTTCGTCGGCGACGGCTTCGTCATCACGGTTCGCCACGGCGAACACAGCGAGCTCTCGGGCGTGCGTAAACGTCTCGAAGCCGCCCCGGACAACCTCGCGCACGGTCCGTGTGCGGTGATGCACGCGATCGCCGACCATGTCGTCGACACCTATCTCGAAGTCACCGAGTTGATCGAGCACGACATCGACGCGATGGAGGAGGACATCTTCTCCCCGGGAAAACAGACCGACATCGGCAGCATCTACCTGCTCAAACGCGAAGTCGTGGAACTGCGCCGCGCAGTCGGCCCGCTGACCACCGATCTGCAACGCATCGGCACCGAGCACGCCGACCTGATCGACCTCGAGGTCCGCCAGTACATGCGCGACGTGCTCGACCACACCATCAAGGCCTCCGAGCGCATCGCCAGCTACGACGAACTGCTCAGCTCGCTGGTGCAGGCCGCGTTCGGCAAGGTCGCGATGCAGCAGAACATCGACATGCGCAAGATCTCGGCGTGGGTCGCGATCGCCGCGGTACCGACCGCGATGGCAGGCATCTACGGCATGAACTTCGCGAACATGCCCGAATTGAACTGGACGTTCGGGTACCCGCTGGTGCTGCTGATCATGACGTCCGTGTGCGTCGTGCTCTACCGCAACTTCCGGCGCAACAACTGGCTCTAGCGATCCCCGGCGGCCCGCCGCTCAGGTCGGATTGGCGGCCCGCCGCCGTGGGTCCGTCGGGTCGACCCCGTCCTGCACCCACGCCTCCCTCATCGCCTCCGCGCCCTTCAGCCGCACCCACGCGGCTTCGGTCGCGGTGATCGGCACCGCCGAGAGCACCACCACCGGCGACAACGGCTCCGGCAACACCACATCGTCGATATCGCTGCGCCCCAACAGAAAAGCCGTGAACGGCGCACCCTCCCACAGCGGCATCTCCAGATCCACCAACGCATCGGGCGCCAGCACCAGACCCTCGACGGCCGGTGCGGCCGCCACCACCGCCAGGGATCGGGACAGCCCCGCAGGCGAGGGTCCGCGCAGCGCGACCACGACCTCGGCGCGCGGCCCCTGCACGGGATCGGCGATCATCTCGGCCGGGTCGACCATCGGCTGTTTCGAGCAGCCGAGCGAGACATAGTGCACCGCACCGTCTCCGGGACCGGCGAAGCGCAGCACGTCGATCCGGTCCGCTCCGAGGAAGGTGACGCTGGCCTGGTCCGGTTCGGCGGTGACACCGCGGCCGGCGAAGTGCTCGATCAGATGCGCGCGAACCGCCGCGATGACGTCACTCATGCCGAACCCGTTGGGAGCGAGAGATTCTGACCCGTTCCAGAACGATCTCGGCCATCGTCAGAGCGTCAAGCGGGCCAGCAGATCCCGGCCCTTCTCGGCATTCTGCGGGTCGCAGAGCACGTCGTAGCGGCCGGCGACCAGCTGCAGTGTCGAGCTGAAATCCCTTGTGCCACGCGCCATCGCGTAAGGGATGGCGGAGGTGATCAGTCCGAAGAACACACCGGCGATCAGACCCGTGACGAGCGCGCTCCACGGATTCGGGCTGAAGAACCCGAGGATCAGCCCGATGAACAGGCCCAGCCACGCGCCGGTCAGCACCCCGCCACCGAGCACCTTCGGCCACGTCAGCCTGCCCGTGACGCGTTCGACCTGCATCAGGTCCACGCCGACGATGGTCACCTGCTGGACGGGAAACTGTTGATCCGAGAGGTAGTCGACGGCGCGTTGCGCCTCGGCGTACGTCGGATAGGAGCCGATGGGCCAACCCTTGGGCGGAGTGGGCAGGCCGGCCTGACGACCCCGCCCCGCGGCGGGACCGGACGCAGGCGCGCCGGGATTCTGTCCAGGTTGGAAGGGGCTGGTCATAGTGTCCTCACTGCCTTTCCTTCACAGACACACAACGCTAGTCCACTGATAACGCCCGGCCTACCCCGGAGGTGCCCCGACCCGGGCTCACCTCGGCGTATCCGGTTCTAGGCTAGGTTGATCCCCATGACAAGTTCGGACAACGACCCCCGTCCGGCCGAATCCTCCGATTCCGCTCCGAGCGGCTCCGAGCCACCCTCGGCCGGTCACGAAGCGCCCCCGATCGAGAGCACCTCGGACGCGCCCGAACCCTCTCTGGACGACACCCCTGCGCACGGCTACGCACCGCCGCCGGCGTACCACCCGCCCACCTATGTACCTCCGACGCCGGCCACCGGGTTCCCGCCGCCCGGCGACCTCGCCTCACCCCCGTATCCCCCGCCTCCGCCCGGTTTCGGGCCGCCCTTGGGCGCAGGATCGCCGCCCTACCCGCCGCCGTACCCGACGCAGGGATACGGCCAGCCGTCTTACGGACCGCCGGGATACCCGCCGCCCGGATACGGCGCCCCCGGCTACCCGCCTCCACCGCAGTACGGCGAATACTCCGGTGGCTACCCGGGTGCGGAATACGGCTACGGCGCACCGGCACCGCAGGGCAACAACGGGTTGGCCATCGGCTCACTGGTCGCCTCGCTGATCGCGATCCCGCTGATCTTCGCGTGCTTCGCGGGCACCGTCGCGTCGATCGTCGCGATCGTCCTCGGCATCATCGCGCTCAACCAGATCAAGACCACCGGCCAGTCCGGCAAGGAGATGGCCATCGCCGGCACCGCGATCGGTGCGTTCGGCCTGCTCATCTCCCTCATCCTGATGGTGATCGTCGCCGCCGCGGGGGTCTAGGGCGTGTCTGACAAATGCGGCAGCCAGAGGGTGATGGCGCGTAGGACGGCT
>NZ_MVID01000012.1 GCF_002086815.1 Mycolicibacterium parafortuitum | reverse complement strand
AGGAACCTACCGCTGGACCGAAGCACTCAACGCCTTCGCCATCCAATTCCCCGACCGACTCCCACTCTAGAGAACACCCACCAAACCAAAACGGCCACAACTACTTACACAGAAATCTTGACAAGCCCTCCGCAGATAGGTGTGCAGATCGCGGCGCAAGCTACCTTTGCCCTGAACGTATATCGCCTGGTAGATCGCCTCGTGTGACACCCACATCTCCGGATTGGCAGGAAAGTCCAGCCGCAACCGGGCAGCGATCTGAGCTGGACTGTGAAACTCGTCGATCAATCGAGTCTGCACCTGTTCGCGCAACGGTGCACACAGGTCCACCTTGCGGGGCTTGGGCCGCGCCGCGCGAGTGACGCTGCGGTGATGGGCCACCGTGGCCTTGTACCGAGGGGCCGGGGCGCGCCCGCCGCGCCACCGTGCACCGAACTGACAATGCGATCGGTACCTGGCAGCGCCGGCGCGCACCGCGTTGTTGGCGATCTCGCGCGAAATCGTTGACGGCGCACGACCTAACCGATCAGCGATGCTGCGAATCGACTCCTGAGCTGCTACGCCCAGCGCGATTTCCTCGCGCTCTTCGAAGGTCAATCTAGGACGTTGCCGGGGCCGTTCATCAGGAAAACTGTGGTCGCACCCCACCAGCATCGGCAAACCAGTTCACACCGGAGTTCTCCGACACGCCGACAGCCACAGCAGCTTCACGCGCAGTCAAACCACAACGAATCGCATCCCAGAACCGACGACGTAACCAGGACAACGGAGATGGACGCATAACAGCCTCTCAAGCAGAGACTGTTGCAAACACCCCTTGAACCCGCCGCCCGAAACTCGCCAACAAGTTCAGACTCGACGCCCCTTCGCAGGTGGCTACACCCGCCCTAACGGCCTTCGATCGACACCGGCATGTGCCGGACGCCGCTGTGCTTGTTGCTGCGCACGTACTCGATCGGCCCCGTGACCGTCACCCGCCGCACCCGATCCAGCAGCACGTCGAAGATCACCCGCATCTCCATGCGGGCCAGCGACGCGCCCAGGCAGAAGTGCGTTCCTCGGCCGAATGCCAAGTGTGGGTTGGGGTTACGCGATACGTCGAACGAATACGGATCGGCGAAGACCGTTTCGTCGCGGTTGGCAGACGCCCACCACAGGCTGACCTTGTCGCCCGCCCTGATCCGCCGGCCGTGCATTTCGACGTCCCGAGTCGCGGTGCGCCGGTTGTACGGCGTGGACGACGCCCACCGCAGGATCTCCTCGACGGCCGTCGGCAGCAGCGTACGGTCCTGCCGAATCTGTTCCCACACTTGCGGTTTCTGGCTCAGCGCCGACATGCCGATCGCGATCGAGTTACGGGTCGTCTCGCTGCCCGCGGCGATGATCAGGCTCAGGAACATCCGCTGCTCGTTCTCGCTCAACGGTTCCCCGTCGATCAGCGCGTGGGTGACGATCGACAGCAGCTCGTCGGTCGGCGGTTCCCGGCGCTTGCGCTCCAGCAGCGCGGTGCCGTAGGTGAACATCTGGGCCTGCGCCTGCGCCACCCGGTCGCTGATCTCCCCGATCTCGCGCTCCTCGTAGTCGAGCGTCACGTTCGCCCAGTTCATCAGCTCGTGCCGATCCTCCTGCGGCACACCGGCCAACTCGGCGACAGCCTGCAGCGGCAGTTCGGCGGCGACGTCGATCAGGAAATCGCACTGCCCCTTGGCGACTGCCGCGTCGACGATGTCGATGGCGCGGCGGCGCAGGTCGGCCTCGATGGCCTGCAGGGCCCGCGGCGTCGTGCTCGGCGTGAGCAGTCGACGGAACTGCGCATGCCGCGGATCGTCCATCATGTTGAGCAGCGCGCCGACGGCGAACCCCGTCGGCATGTCCTCCAGGGTGGTTCCGCCGCCCTCGCGGTCCCCGCCGGATTCCGACGAGAACGTCTCGCTGTCGGCGGCCGCGGCGACGATGTCGGCGTGCCTGCTGAGCACCCAGAATCCTTCGCCGCCCGGGGTGTGCTCGGTCGGAGGATGCCACCAGAGCGGCGCGTCACGGCGCAGGACGTCGAACACCTCGAACGGGAACCCGGAGGTGAACCGGTCCAGGTCGGTTAAATCGACATCCTCGGTCAGGTCGACATCCTCATTTGAATCGACACGGCCCACGTTCGGCATGGTCAGACCATACGGGGCCGAAACCTCAGAACGGACTGCTGTTCGACTGTGTCTTGGAGTCCTCGGGGCGCGGCCCGTACTTGCGGATGTAGTCGTCGTGCATCTTCGCGTCCCTCTTGCGCTGGATCACGTCGACGAGGTTCGGATCGAGGCCGTGCTTGGCCAGCCGGTGCCTGCGCCAGACCTTGTTCAGCGCCAACGCCATCAGCAACGCCCAGATGTAGATCGGAGCCGTCATCTCCAGGCGCATGTAGATCGGCGCCGGCAGCAGCCACAGCGGGGCGAGTACGAGCAGCGGCGGGATCGCCCAGCGGATCATGTGCCTGCGGATGGCGCCCTCGCCGGCGAGATCCTCGGCGACCCAGCGGTTCATCGATTTCGGCAGCCGCTTGCCGTAGCAGTACCCCAGGTACTGCCAGAAGCTCGGCTTGTCGGTGCCGGCCGGTTCTTCGATCGCCATGGATGCTCCTCGGGGGTTGGGAAATTCAGGACTGCAGCGCGCCGCCGCGCACGGCGGCGGCGTTGAGACGGGTCAGGACTTCGTGGACGCGCTCGAGCTCGGCGAGGCTCATCCCGAGTCGCGCGACGACCTTCTCCGGGATCTCCAGCGCGCGTTCGCGCAGTGCGAGCCCTTTGTCGGTGAGCGTCACATCGGTGGACCGCTCGTCCGTGGCGTTGCGGGCCCGCGAGATCAGGCCGAGCGATTCCAGGCGCTTGAGCATCGGCGACAGCGTGGCCGAATCCATCTGCAGGGTGGATGCGATCTTCTTGACCGACAACGAGGTCGACGGGGAAATCTTCTGGTGGTCCCACAGAACGAGCATCACCAGGTACTTCGGATGGGTGAGGCCCAGCGGCTCCAGCAAGGGCCGGTAGAGCGCGAGCACGGCCCGGTTGGTGGCGGCCAACGCGAAGCAGACCTGCCGTTCCAGGGCAAGCGGATCGACGTCCTCCGCGGTGAGGGTCATACGATCGATAGTGCCCTAATCATTAGGGCACTAGCAATGTCGATTGCGTCACCGACGGCCGACGGTCACCCCGGCGGCGCGTTCCATCGGCTTCACCACCGACGTGAAATCCGACGCCGGACCTTCCTCGTCCTGAGTGGCCTGCCAGACCCGGGCGACGGACTCGGCCAGCGCGACCGGGGTGTCCAGCGCCTGCGCCTCGGCCAGGTAGAGCAGCACGTCCTTGGTCATCAGCCCGGTGGCGAACCCGTAGTCGAAGGTGCGGGGCAGCACCGCCCGCGGGAACTTGTCGCGACTTGCGTGCGTGCCGCCGGAGCCGGTGTTGAGCACGTCGACCATGACCTGCGGGTCGAGGCCGGCCTTGGCGCCCATCACCACGGCCTCGGCCGTCACGGCCAGCGCGGTCGCGGCGATCATGTTGTTGATCAGCTTCATGGTCTGCGCCGCGCCGGGGGTCTCCGAGACGAACGTGACCCGTCCGAGCGTCGGCCACACCGTCGCCAGCGCGTCGAACTCCGGGCGGGGTCCGGACACCATCACCGCGAGCGTGCCTGCTTCGGCGCCGTGCACACCGCCGCTGACCGGGCTGTCCAGCGCGGCTATCCCGCTGCCCCGCAGTACGTCGCAATTGCGTTGCGCTGCTTGCTGTCCCACCGTGGAGAGATCGACGAACCGGCGCACCCGCGACCCGTCGGCGACCTCGCGCGCGACGGCATTGGACACCTGCGGGGTCGGCAGGCTCGCCAACACCGACTCCGCGCGGTCGGCCACCTCCCGCGCCGACCCGGCGGCCTCGGCACCCACCTGAACGGCGCGCGCCACCGCGTCGGGATCGGTGTCGAAGACCGTGACCCGGTGACCCGCCGCGACCAGCCGGCTCATCATCGGGAAACCCATGTTGCCGAGTCCGACGAATCCCAACGTCACGGCTGATCGCCGTCCAGTTCGGCGAAGGTCGCCCGCGCGATCCGGAAACTGTCCACCGCCGCGGGGATTCCGGCGTACACCCCGACCTGGAGGAAGACCTCGCGGATCTCGTCGCGTGTCACCCCGTTGCGCAGCGCACCCTTGATGTGGGTTGCCAACTCCTGCGGCCGGTTCAGCGTCGCGATCATCGCGAGGGTGATCATGCTGCGCGATTTCGGCGCCAGCCCGTCGCGGCCCCATACCGCGCCCCAGCAGTACTCGGTGACGAGATCCTGCAGTGGCTGGGAGAATTCGTCGGCGTTGGCGGCCGCGCGCTCGACGTACTCCGCGCCGAGTACCCGAGTCCGGATCTCCCGGCCGCGCTCGTGGGTCTGCGGGTCCATGTGGTGCTCCGGTCTCAGGCCGGCGGGGGAGTGCCGATGAGCACCGCGCTGAGCCGGCAGCCGTCGGGCCCGGCCCGCCACGCGTGGTCGACACCGGACAGCACGACCAGGTCGCCCTGGTCGAGGTGGTGGGCGCCGTCGTCGAGGATGAGTTCGACACTGCCGGACAGCACGGTCTCCAGGTCGAGGGTGTCGGTGTGGTGCATCGGGGTCTCGGAACCCGGGCCGAGCTCGACCACCATCCACCGCGCCAGCCCGGGCGCGATGCCCTGGTCGATCAGCGGTGCGCTGCCCGGCGGGCGGGCCGGCGGCGGACAAGCGGTGGTGGCGAACGGGATACCCATCGCAAAGCCGGGTGCCAGCTCGTCGAGTGCGAGCTCGTCCTGACTCACGACGCAGGACCTGCCGTCGGCGTCCACTCCGGTGATCAACGTCCGCACGCTCGCTCGCTTTCCTCTCCGATCACGACGCGGCCGTGCCCGGCCAGATGCCGTGATGGTGACATTGGTTGCCCCCGTTACGTTTCGCACGGTACATCGCCGAATCCGCGGTTTCGATGAGGTGATCGACGACGGTGTCGATGTCGCCCTCGGTCGCCGTGTCGACGAAGGCGACGGCCGTTCCGACACTGGCGGTGACGGGCACGTCCAGGTCGGCGATCGCGTCGCAGACCTCTTGATAGCTCTGCCGCGAATGATCCGCCGGGGTCACGTCGGCGATCAGGAACTCCTCGCCGCCGGCGCGGGCGATGACGGCGCTCGGCGCGGTGCGTGCCCGCAGCGCCTGGGCGACGGCGATCAGTGCCTGATCCCCGGCCGCGTGGCCGAGAGCGTCGTTGAGGGCCTTGAAGTCGTCGAGGTCGACCATCGCGATGCTCAGGTACCGTCCCGGACCGCCGCGGCTGAGCAGGTTGAGGGTGTGTCTGCGGAACGCCCGCCGGTTCAGCAGCCCGGTCAACGGGTCGTGATCGGCATCGGCCTGCGCGAGCACGAGGTCACCGCGCAACGCCCGCAGCAGGCCGTGGATCGCCACCGGCATCGCGATGTTGGCCTGCACGATCATGAAGAAGTCGACGGCGGCCAGCGCGGGGCGGCCGTCGACGGCCATCTGGGCGGCTTGGGCAAGCGCCACGGTGGACGCGATCGCGACGAACGTCAGCACCGACTTCGTGGAGTGGAAGAACGCCAGGTAGGCGCCGATCGTCGTGAACGCGATACAGCCCAACAGGCCCGCCAGTGGATCGGGATAGGCCAGGCAGGCGAACGTGATCGACATCGTCGTCACCGCCGCGAACGCCGCGGACTGTCCCCGGCGCGGCCACCGACGCGCCCACAGCGCGGCGGCCACCAGTCCTCCGCCGACCGCCGCCCACATCATCGCCTTCTGGAGTCCGCCGGTCGGGCCGCCTGCAGAGGTCAGCAGCAGCAGCACCGATCCCGTCATCAACAGGGCGAGCGTGACGATGAATGCACGGACGTAGCGCGCGACGGAACGGGCTTCGAGGAAGCCGCTGAACCAGTCGTAGTGATCCGCGTATCGATACATCCCACACCATCTCGTCGCCGTTGACTGTCGCCATCCAAGCAGGGCGGCGGCGTTTTCCCGCAATCGGTACCCGACGGCGGTCTTGCCGCATCCTTGCCCGAATTTCCCGCGCGCCCGTAGCCTCGTAAGCGTGTCCGGCGTGACCGATGTCCGAGCCGACGACCTGGCGGCGTTGGCCGTCTTCGACGGGATCCCGTCAGAGGCGCTCGCGCCGCTGGCCGCCCAGCTGCGGCCGCTCGACGCCGCCCCCGGCCAGGTGCTGATGCAGCAGGGTGAGCTCGCCGTGTCGTTCCTGCTGGTCGGTTCGGGGCGCGCCGAGGTGACACACACCGGTGACGACGGCCACGACACCGTCGTCACGCTCGAACCGGGGCTGATCGTCGGGGAGATCGCGCTCCTGCGCGATGCGCCGCGCACCGCCACCGTCGTCGCGACCGAACCGCTGAGCGGATGGGTCGGCGGGCGGGAAGCGTTCGCGACGATGCTCGAGATCCCGGGAATGATGGCCAAACTGGTGCGCATCGCGCGGCAGCGGCTCGCGGCGTTCATCACCCCGATCCCGGTGCAGGCACGCGACGGCACCGTGCTGTACCTGCGGCCGGTGCTGCCCGGCGACATCGAACGCACCAGCAGCGGGCAGGTCGAGTTCTCCGACGAGACGCTCTACCGCCGCTTCCAATCAGTGCGCTCGCCGACGCGGGCGTTGATGGCGTACCTGTTCGAGGTCGACTACCAGGACCACTTCGTGTTCGTGCTGACCGACGGCATCGACGGGCCGGTGGTCGCCGACGTCCGGTTCGTCCGCGAGGTCGACGATCCGACCGTGGCCGAAGTCGCGTTCATCGTCGCCGACGAGTATCAGCGTCGCGGCCTGGGCACCTTGCTGATGGCGGCGATCTCGGTCGCCGCGAGCTGGGACGGGGTGCAGCGGTTCACCGCACGGGTGCTCAGCGACAACTTCGCGATGCGCGCGATCCTCGACCGGTTCGGCGCGCACTGGCGTCGCGACGACCTCGGAGTGGTCGTCACCGAGATCCCCGTCCCGAAAGTCGAGGATCTGACGATCAGCCGTGAGCTCGCCTACCAGATCCGCGGGGTGGCGCGGCAGGTGATCCGGGCGGTCGGTTGATGCCCGACGGCGCCTCGCGCAGGCCGCCGCTGAGCAAGGACACCCTGCTGTGCATCTCGCTGTCGGGCCGGCCGAGCAACATCGGCACCCGGTTCCACAACCATCTCTACGACGTGCTCGGCCTCGACTACATCTACAAGGCGTTCACCACCACCGACATCGCCGCGGCGATCGGCGGCGTGCGGGCGCTGGGGATCCGTGGGTGTTCGGTGTCGATGCCGTTCAAGGAGGACGTGCTCACGCTGGTCGACGAGATCGAGCCGTCCGCGCAGGCGATCCGTTCGGTCAACACGATCGTCAACGATGTGTCGGTGCCGGGCGGGCGGCTCACCGCCTCGAACACCGACTATCTCGCGGTCCGGCAACTGATCAGCGACAACCGGTTGGATCCCGACAGTGCGGTGCTGATCCGGGGCAGCGGCGGCATGGCCAAAGCCGTCGGCCGCGCCTTCGTCGACGCGGGGTTCCACACCGGCGTCGTCGTGGCCCGCAACGTCGAGTCCGGGACCGCGCTGGCCGACACACTCGACTATGAATACCTGCCCGAACTCGGTTCGGCGACTGCGGACGTCATCGTCAACGTCACCCCGATCGGGATGGCCGGCGGACCGGAGGAGCATGACGTCGCGTTCGCCGAGACGACGATCGCGGCCGCCGACACCGTGTTCGACGTGGTCGCGATCCCGTCGGAGACGCCGCTGATCCGCGCGGCGCGTGCCGCGGGCGTTCGAGTCGTCACCGGAGCCGAGGTGATCGCGCTGCAGGCCGCCGAGCAGTTCGCGCGATACACCGGGGTACATCCGAGTCGCGAACAGATCGCGGAGGCGTCGGCGATCTCTAGGGCGTGATCGTGGTCTGCTCGTCGATGGCCGCTGTCGCCTCCATCAACTGGACTGCCAGATCCTCGGGGCCCTCGGCGGTCAGCTTCAGCATGAAGACGCCGCCGTCGGTCGGGATCACCGCGGTCTTCTCGGCGATCAGCCAGTCGGGGCCGCCGTCTTCCTTCTTGTAGAACCCGCCGATCTGTGTGGCGTCGTAGCCGCCGAGATTGCCCGGCTGCCCGGACGTGGCGCCCTGGAAGCCCGGCAGTGCCAGGGTGGACTTCGGGGCGTACTCCAGGATCTTGGCCGGATCGACGTCGCCGGTCAGCTTGGTGACGAACGCGACGATGGTCGCCGGCGCGGGGGCCGGCGGATCGCCGGTGAACATGATGCCGTCGAACGCGCCCTCCGGAGCGGAGTCGCCCACCGCGACCCATCCCGGCGGGAACGGCAGCGTGACCGTCGGCGCGCCAGGATCGCCCTTGCGCATCGTGGTCGCTTCGATGCCGTTCTCGGCGATGTACTGCTCGACCGTGATGTCGGCACCGGCAGCGGGGGCCTCCGACGCGGGCGCTTCGGAGGTGCTGCTGACGGTCGTCTCCGCCGTCGCCGACGTCTCGTCGGCCGAGGTCGCGTCGCCTGCGGTCTCCGACCCGCAGCCGGTCAGTCCGATTCCGGCCGCGAGTGCGATCGCGGCGAGGCCGGCCCGGTTGGCGAAGGTCACGTCGTCTCCTGTTCGTCGGGGCGCCAAAGGCGGATTTCGGGTCAAGGCTAGCGAATTCGCGGGGACAGCCCGAACATGGTTTGCCGAAACCGTCCGCGGCCGTCCCGACGGTGGTACATCTGTGCTGTACCGGCACAAGGGTTGGGGGTCGGGACATGGGTCTCGTCGTTCGCTCGTTCCTGGCGCTCTGCTCCGCGCTCGTCGCTGTGGCCGCATTCGGGGCGCCCACCGCGGTACCGATCCTGGCGGCCAACACGACCGCACTGATCATGGGTGGCACGTTCCATCCGCTGATGGGGCCGCAGGATTCACCGGAATTCGTGAAGCGTTATCTGGACAACGCCGTCAACAATCAGCTCGCCGGCGCGTACGGCGTCGCCGAGACCAACGCGGTCGCCGTTTACACACCCGAGGACTTCCTCCCGATCGGCCGTCTGACGTTCGACAAGTCGGTCGCCGAAGGGCTGGCGAACCTCGGCAGGTGTCTGGCCGCGGACGCGGGCTGCGTGTTCAACACCGATCCCGACGCAGGTTCGGCGGTCGCGCCGCAACTCGGCGACACCTTCCTGGTGTTCGGGTATTCGCAGAGCGCGGCGATCGCCTCGCTGCTCAAGAAGAAGCTGATCGACGAGCACGGGCCCGGATCTCCGTCGGCGTCGTTCATGCTCACCGCCAACCCGATGCGGCCCAATGGTGGTGTGCTCGGCCGCTTTCCGAAGCTGACGATCCCGCTCATCGGCATCACGTTCTACGGGGCGACCCCCACCGACAGTGTCGACGGCGCGTTCAAGACCGTGGACGTCGTGCGCCAATACGACGGTTTCGGCGGTGATTTCCCGGTGCGTCCGCTGAACCTGCTCGCCACCGTCAACGCGCTGCTGGGCTACGGCATGATGCACGCCGAGACCGTCGACGTGCCGTTCACCCGGGCGCGCTATCAGGGCCGGGTCGGCGACACCGACTACTACCTCATCGAATCGGACCTGGTGCCGCTGCTGCAGCCGTTGCGCCCCTTCGTGCCGGCCGCGATCCTCAGTGCGCTCGACGTGCCACTGCGGGTGATCATCGAGGACGCCTACGACCGTGACGTCAGCCCCGGAACGCCCACGCCCGCGAAGTGGTGGCCGATCAAGGATTTCGCGGGCACCGCCGCCAAACTCGTCGCGTCGGTGCCGGTGGCGCTGGACAACCTGACCGAGGGTTTCGGTCAGGGGCGGGTGTTCGGCACCACGGCGCCGGGTGCGTTCGGCGTCGGCGGAGTCGAATGGCCGGCCGGAGGCGATGACCCCGCAGCCGGCGGCGATGACCCCGAAAGCGTTACGCCGCAGCGGGTTTCGAAACCCGCGGGGAGGGACCGGCAGTCCCCGGACGCGCAGGAGGGGCGCGACGAGGAGATTCGCGCCGGGGTGGACTTCGAGGTGGACCTCGGCGAGGACACCGATGCGGACACCGAGGTGGCGGACGACACCGAGGGCACGTCGACGGCCCCCGGCGACGCAGACGTGGACTCCGATGCGGATCCGCCGGCGGCGACCGAGGCCGGCGACGAATCGGACGACAGCGACGCGGCCGACGCCGCCTGAGCGGACGCGGCCCGCGCGCGTGGTATCAACAGCGCGTGAGGCTGATCGCCGCGTGCGCCCTGACTCTGATGGTCGCCGCATGTTCCGAGCCGGCCACGCCGCCGCGCTCACCGGAACCCGAACCGTCGGCCACGCACACCGTCAACCCGGCCCGCATCGACCGCGCTCGCGATGCGATGCCCGACGGCTACGAGGTCGCCGGGTACGCCGGGGCGCCGGTGCCGTTCGGGGCGTGGGGTTTTCGCGATTCGGCGCAGGCCGACCCGGTGCAGTGCGCGGCGCTGGGAGCTCCGTCGGTTGCTGCCGAGACAGCCCGCGGCTGGTCGGCATCGGGTCCCGGCGGGATCGTCTACGCCGTGGTCGCCGAGGCGACGCCCCCGCAGGGCCCCGACCCCGTCGTGCTCGACGAATGCCGACAGTGGACCGTGACGTCCGGACACACCAGCGGCACGGTCACCGCGCAACCGGGCCCGGGCATCGATGCCGCGCAAACCGTCGCGATGCGCACCGCATTGACCACGGTCGTCGAGGGTGGCACCGAGACGCACACCCATGCGGACACCGCCGTGGCCTACCTCGGGACGTACCTGTGCTTCGTCGTGGTGGTCACCGATCCCGGGTCGCCGCACCCCACGCTCGGCGCCGAGTTCGCCTCGGATCTGCTCGCCGAAACGGTGTCCACGCTGCGGGGCTGAACGGTGCGGCGCCGGTACATTGGCGGCGATGTCGAACGCCCCGAAGTACCTCACCTGCACGGCGGCCGTGGTGGCCGGGTTGCTGACGGCGTGTCAGAGCGCGCCGCAGCAGGACCTGTCGAAGGCCGACATCGCCCGGGTGGCCGAGGTGAAATCCAGCTTCGGCCCGTCCTACACCGTGAGCACCGTCGGTCCGGCGGCCGTCGATCCGCAGTTCCTGACCGCCCAGAAACTGCCGGCCGGGTTGACGTTCGATCCGGCCGAATGCGGTAAAGCGGCCGCGGAGAACACCGTGCCCGAGGGCGTCAAGGGCAACATGGCCGCGACGACCGCCGAGGGCGAGGGCGTGCGCTACATCGTGATCGCGCTCGAGACCTCCGAGGCGGTACCGGTGAACACCCCCGGCGACCAGTGCGGCAAGGTCACCTTCACCGGCGCCGGGATCAGAGGCCTGGTCGAGGGCGCCGAAGCCCCGCAGATCGACGGGGTGCGGACCATCGGGACACACCGGGTGCTGCAGACCGTGACCGCGGAGGGCCCGCGCACCGGCGAGCTCTACAACTATGTGGCCACGTTCGGCAACTTCATCGTGATCGTCACGGCCAACCCGCTCGCCGTACCGGACAAACCGCCCGCCCGCATCGACACCGAGCGGGCCCGCGACCTCGTCACCCAGGCCGTCGACCTGGTGCGCGGGTAGCCCTCAGCGCACACCCTGCGGGCGGAACTGGATGCTGATCCGGGGGCCGGTCGGCCTGGTCGTCTTCGGCACCGCGTGTTCCCAGGTGCGCTGGCACGAGCCGCCCATCACCAGCAGATCCCCGTGGCAGTGCCGCAGCCGCAGCGACGGTCCGCCGCCGCGCGGGCGCAGCGCGAACACCCTGGTGGCGCCGAGTCCGAGGATGGCGACCATGGTGTCCTCGGTGCGGCTGCGCCCGATGTTGTCGCCGTGCCAGGCGACGCTGTCGTTCCCGTCGCGGTACAGGCAGAGCCCCGCGGTGACGAACGGCTCGCCGAGTTCACCGGCGTAGGCGTCGTTGAGGCGGCGGCGGAGTTGTTTGAGCCGCGGATGCGGGGCATCGGCGTCGACCAGGTTGTGGAAGCTGATCAGGCGGGGCACGTCGAGGACCCGGTCGTACATCTGCCGTCGTTCGGCGCGCCACGGGATCTGGTCGCGGAGTTCGGCGAACAGCGTGTCGTCGGGGGAACCGTCCTGGAACAACCATCCGGAGCGGACTTCCAGCCATGCGCCGTTGCCGAGGTCGCGGCGGTCGGACTGCTCGAAAAGCGAGCTTTGCAGAGCTGGCTCCATACCGCGCAGTCTATCGCACAGGCGTTCGAATTCTCAGAGGCGAACGGGGCCGGGTCCCTCATCGGCGAGAACGTCCCCGGGGTTGGCCAGCGCGCAGATCTTCAGGCTCAGGCAGCCGCAGCCGATACATCCGGCCAGATTGTCGCGCAGCCGCTGCAGGTGCAGGATCCGCTGGTCGATGTCCTCGCGCCAGCCCGCCGACAACCGGGCCCAATCCTTGCTGGTCGGCACCCGGTCGGCCGGCAGTGTCGCGAGCGCGTCGCGGATCCGTGCCAGCGGGATCCCGAGCCGTTGCGACATCCGGATGAACGCGACGCGGCGCAACGTCTCGCGGGCGTAGCGGCGCTGGTTGCCGCTCGTGCGCCGGCTGGTGATGAGGCCCTCGCGCTCGTAGAAGTGCAGCGCCGACACCGCCACCCCGCTCCGCTCGGCCATCTCGCCGGGCGTCAGCTCGTGGGGCCATTCCATGACCTCAACCCTAGTTGCGGTTACGGTGCTCTTGTGACGGATGCGGCGCTGGGATGCAATTCGGAGGTCGGCAGGCTTCGCGTGGTCATCCTGCACCGCCCCGGACCCGAGCTGCAGCGGCTCACCCCGCGCAACAACGACACCCTGTTGTTCGACGGATTGCCGTGGGTGGCGCGCGCGCAGCAGGAGCACGACGCGTTCGCCGAACTGCTGCGGTCGCGCGGCGTCGAGGTGCTGCTGCTCGGTGACCTGCTGACCGAGGCGCTGGCCAAGAGCGGGGCGGCCCGCATGCAGGGCATCTCCGCCGCGGTGGACTCGCGCCGTCTCGGGGTGCCGCTGGCGCAGGAGCTCGCCGCATACCTGCGCACCCTGGACGCGCCCGCGCTGGCCCGAATTCTGATGGCCGGCATGACCTTCGACGAGCTGCCGTTCGGTGAGAACGAGCTGTCGCTGGTGCGCCGCATGCACCACGGCGGAGACTTCGTGATCGACCCGCTGCCGAACCTGCTGTTCACCCGGGACTCGTCGTTCTGGATCGGGCCTCGCGTGGCGATCACGTCGCTGTCGATGCAAGCCCGGATCCGGGAGACGTCGCTGACCGACCTGATCTATGCGCACCATCCGCGGTTCCTCGGGGTGCGGCGGGCCTACGAGTCGCGGTCCGCGCCGATCGAGGGCGGGGACGTGCTGCTGCTGGCTCCGGGCGTGGTCGCCGTCGGGGTGGGGGAGCGCACCACTCCGGCCGGTGCGGAAGCGTTGGCGCGCAGCCTGTTCGACGACGGTCTCGCGCACACCGTGCTGGCCGTGCCGATCGCGCAGGAGCGGGCCCAGATGCACCTCGACACCGTGTGCACGATGGTCGACACCGATGCGGTGGTGATGTATCCGAACATCGTGGATTCGTTGACCGCGTTCACGATTCGCAGCGAGTCGGGCGGGGTGAAGATCGACCGGGCGGCGCCGTTCGTCGACGCCGCGGCCGACGCGATGGGCATCGGGAAGCTGCGCGTCATCGACACCGGGCTCGATCCCGTCACCGCCGAGCGGGAGCAGTGGGACGACGGCAACAACACCCTGGCGCTGGCCCCGGGCGTCGTCGTCGCCTACGAGCGCAACACCGAAACCAATGCCCGCCTTGCCGACTCGGGGATCGAGGTGCTGCCGATCGCGGCGTCCGAGTTGGGCACCGGCCGCGGCGGCCCACGCTGTATGTCGTGCCCGGCCGGCCGCGACCCGCTCTAGTTTCGCCGAACTGGGATTCCCGGCTGTGGATTCGCCCGTTCACACAACCATGGCGCCGGGCTCGCGTTCGGCCCATGCGCGACGCACCCGTTCGATCACGTCGTACGGCCTGTCCTCCGCGATGACCTTCACATGTCGCCAGCCGCGGTCCCTGATCATCCGCAGCCGCCGTTCGTCCCAGACGTACTGCCCGCGATGCGTGCGGTGGTGATCGCCGTCGTATTCGACGGCGATACCGGCGTCCTCCCAGCCCATGTCGAGGAATGCGAACGGGGCTCCGTAGTCGTCACACACCGGGATCTGTGTTGCGGGACGGGGGAAACCCGCGTCGATCAGCAGCAGCCGAAGACGAGTCTCCTTCGGGGACTGGGCGCCGCCGTCCATCAGGTCGAGGGCGGTCCGCAGCCGCCTGATGTGGCGGGCGCCCTTGTACCTGTCGGCTATCGGGGAGACCCATTCTGCGCGAAGCCCCGTCGCGTTGGACAGAGCGTCGAGACACACGACGGCCTCGTCCCGGGGCAGGTGACGGCCGAGGTCGTAGGCGCACCGCTGAACCGTCGCAACGGCCATGCCGTCGATCGGGTAGACGTCGTCGTAGAGGAAGTGGTCGTCGCGCGCGACGATCCCCGGGGGCGTGTCGTAGGACTTCCAGATGAGTTCGATCGGCACGTCCTCACCGATCCATTTCGCGCCGTGCAGGGCCGCGGCGGCACGGCCGGTGATGACACCGCGTTCGCGCGACCACAGCCATGCGCCGACGGTCCGGTGATACAGCGAGCGCGGGACGTCCCGCAGGATGTGGACGTCGGGGAAGAGCCGCTCGTAATGCCATCGCAGCTCGCCGCGGGTGAGCGTGCCGTCCTTGATCTCCTGGCTGCCCAGGATCACCGGTCGCATGTGATCGATCGTCGCTGACTTTGGCCGGCCCTCGGCGAGCCTCGGCTGAGGGCTGTGGATAACCCCGAAATCGCGACCGGGAATCCCAGTTCGGCGAAAACCCCGCTAGCGCCAGGACGGCAGCCAGATCTGCATGTTCCAGGTGTGCTGCGAGATCGGCAGCCCGGTCAGGATCGGGTAGAGCCACGCGAAGTTCGTGATGACCACCGCGACGTAGAGGCACACCACCAGCAGGCCCAGAGTTCTGCGCTCGGCGTTGCGAGTCGGTTTGTAGAGGATGTCGCCGAGGATCATCGCGATGATCATCACCAGGAACGGGGCCATCGTCGCGGCGTAGAAGAAGTACATCTGCCGGTCGATGTCGGCGAACCACGGCAGGAAGCCCGCGCTGTAGCCGACCAGCAGCACCGCGTAACGCCAGTCCCGCTTCACGAACGCCCGCCACACCGCCCACGCCAGGATCGGCACCGCCAGGAACCACATCGCCGGCGTGCCGACCAGCATCACGGCCTTCACGCACGACTGGGCGCCGCAGCCCGACACGTTGTCGGTGTCGATCGCGTACAGCACCGGCCGCAGCGACATCGGCCACGTCCACGGTTTGGACTCCCACGGGTGGTGGTTGCCGTCGGCGTTGGTCAGCCCGGAGTGGAATCGGTACGCGGCGTAGGTGTAGTGCCACAGCGACCGCAACGCGTCCGGGATCGGCAGCGCGCTGTCCGGGCCGATGGACCGGCCCACCTCGTGGCGGTTGACGCCCGTCTCGGACGCGAACCACGGCGTGTAGGACGCCAGGTACACCCCGAACGGGATCAGCACCAGCGCATACAGCGACGGACCGACGTCGCGGCGGAACGTGCCCAGCCACGGCCGCGGCACCCGGTACTGCCTGCGGGCGGCGACGTCGAGGGCCACCGTCATGACCCCGAAGAACAGCACGAAGTACAGCCCCGACCACTTCGTCGCGCAGGCCAGCCCGAGCAGCACCCCGGCGCCGAACCTCCACCAGCGCACCCCGAGCCGCGGACCCCACGGCGTCTCGGCGATGCGCCCCTCCAAGAACGCGATGTGCATGCGCTCGCGGATCTGGTCGCGGTCGACCATCAGGGCACCGAACGCCGCGACGACGAACACGGTCAGGAACCCGTCCAGCAGCGCGGTGCGCGCGGTGACGAAGCTGACGCCGTCGGCGATCAGCAGCAGCCCGGCGATACCCCCGACCAGGGTCGAGCGGCTGATGCGCCGCGCGATCCGCACCACCAGCAGCACCAGCACCACACCGCACACCGCGCCGGAGAACCGCCAGCCCAGCCCGGTGTAGCCGAAGATCGCCTCGCCGATCGCGATGAGCTGTTTACCGACCGGCGGGTGCACCACCAGCCCGTAGCCGGGGTTGTCCTCCAGGCCCTTGTTGTGCACCATCTGCCACGCCTGCGGCGCGTAGTGCTTCTCGTCGAAGATCGGGGTGCCGGCATCGGTCGGCGAGCCCAGGTTCAGGAACCGCGTCACCGCGGCGAGCGCGGTGATCACGGCGGTCATCGCCCAGCCCTGGAGACGGTCGAGCGGACCGAAGTCGGCGACGGGTACGACCGGGCCGGGGCTGATGACGGGGACCGAGCGCCCGCTTCTTTCGAGTTCCTCGGTCGGGGCGGTCACGCATGCGATCGTAGGCTGTGTGACATGACGGCCGGACGACTGCTCGTGGGCGCCACGCCGCTGGGACAGCCGTCGGACGCCTCAGCGCGGCTGATCCGGGCGCTGGGCAGTGCCGACGTGATCGCCGCCGAGGACACCCGCCGGATCCGCACCTTGGCGACGGCGCTGGAGGTGAAGCCGGCGGGCCGGATCGTGAGCCTCTATGACCAGAACGAGTCGTCCCGGGTGCCTGCGCTCCTCGACGACATCCGCAGCGGGGCGACGGTGCTGCTGGTCAGTGACGCCGGGATGCCGCTGATCAGCGATCCCGGCTACCGGCTGGTGGCGGCCTGCGCGGAGAACGGCCTGACGGTGCAGTGCCTGCCCGGACCGTCGGCGGTCACCACGGCGCTCGCGGTGGCGGGCCTGCCGTCGGAGCGGTTCTGCTTCGAGGGGTTCGCACCGCGCAAGCAGTCCGCGCGCACCTCGTGGCTGCAGACCTTGCGGGCCGAACCGCGCACCTGCGTGTTCTTCGAGTCACCCCGCCGGCTGGCCGAGACGCTGCGCGACGCCGTCGACGTGCTCGGCCCGCAACGCCGGGCCGTGGTGTGCCGGGAGCTGACGAAGACGCACGAGGAGATCGTGCGCGGGACGCTCGGGGAGCTCGCCGAGTGGGCGGCCGACGGTGTGCTGGGGGAGATCACCGTGGTGCTGGCCGGTGCGACACCGTCGGCGGATCCCGAGGAAATGGTCGCCGAGGCGCTTCGGCTGGTCGAGGACGGGATGCGGGTCAAGGACGCGTGCGCACAGGTGGTCGCCGCGCATCCCGGCGCTCCGTCGCGACGCGAGCTCTATGACGCGGTACTACGTGCGCGTGAGTGAGCCGACACCGTGGCCGATGATCGGCGCGGCCTTGTGCAGGCACTCGTCCCATTCGCGCTCCGGATCCGAATCGGCGGTGATACCGCCGCCGACGCCGAGCACCGCCGCGCCGTTCGGGGTGAACTCGACCGTGCGGATCGCGACGTTCAGCTCGCACCCGGCCCACGGTGACGCGAGCCCCGCTGTGCCACAGTAGATCCCGCGCCGGAGCGGCTCCCACGAGACCAGCAGCTCGCGGGCGCGCTGCTTCGGCGTGCCGGTGACCGAAGCCGGCGGAAACGTCGCGTCGAGCAGGTCGGCCATCGGCAACTCCGCGGGGACCTGCGCGGTCACCGTGGACACCAGATGCCAGACCCCGGGCGCCGGCCGGACCGCCAGCAGCTCGGGCACCGTGACCGATCCGGTGCGCGCGACCCGGCCCAGGTCGTTGCGCACCAGGTCGACGATCATGATGTTCTCCGCGACGTCCTTGACCGACGCCCGCAATGCCGCCGGATCGGCCTGCCGCGGCAGGGTGCCCTTGATCGGGCTGGATGTGACGGATTCCCCGCACCGGCGCAGGAACAGCTCCGGCGACAGCGACGCCACCGCGCCCCAATCGCCCGCGAGATACGCGGCCCGGGCCGGTGTGGTCCGGCCCGCCGCCTCGGTGAAGAAATCGAGCGGCGCTCCGTCGAGCACGCCACGGAACTGTGTGCACACGCACGCCTGGTACACCTCGCCGGCGGCGATCGCGTCGAGGCATTCCCGCACCCCCCGTTGGTGCGCGGTGTGATCGGCGGCCTCCCACACCACTGCTGCGCGCCGAGGCCCGGCGGGCGAGTGCACCGCATCGACGACCCAGCCGGGAAGTGTTGCCCCGGTGAGACTTTCGTACCACCAGCCGCCGTCGCGGTCGCAGCGCAACACCGAATCCGACCAGCCGCCCGCCGCGACGGGGATCCGCGGGCCGAGCCCGTCGGCGCCGGCGTCGGGGTAGGACAGATATCCGAACCAGCCGCCACCCACCGGCCCGTCGCAGCGGTTTCCCGGTGTCACGCCGAAAACCGTCTCGGGTGCGACGGCCGACACGCCCACCGTGGGAGCGATCACCGCGCGGGAACCGAACCAGTCACCGATCAGCGCGGCGGGCGCCGCGAGCCCGAGACGCTCCGTCGCGGCTCCGAGCGCACGCAGCACCGACGGGGCGTCGCCCAGATCGCCGAGCCGCTCGATGCGCACGGCTCATTATCGGCTGATCCGGCGCGGCACCATCACCCCCGTCAGCTTCTCCGGGTTGCGCATCGCGTAGAAGTTCGTGATCCGGCCGTCGGCCACCTCGAACGTGACCACGCCCTCCAGCACGTCGCCCGTGTAGAGCACCAGTGCGGGCGCGCTGTTGTAGAACGCGGGCTCGACCCGGCCCTCGCCACCGGCGAGGCGGACAAAGCCCAGGATCAGCCGGGCCACCTTGTCGGCCCCTTCCACCGGCCGCCGGGCCGCGCTGACCTTGCCGTCGCTGTCGGCGGTCCACACCACGTCGGGCGCCAGCATCTCGAGCAGTCCGTCCATGTCGCCGGTGGCCGCGGCGGCGAAGAACTTCATGGTGATCTCGCTCGACACCTTCGGGTCGACCGGCTCGTAGCGTTTGCGCCGGGACTGCACATGCTCGCGGGCCCGGTGCGCCATCTGCCGGACCGCCGCAGCCGACTTGCCGAGCGCCTCGGCGATCTCGGTGTGCCCGAAGCCGAACACCTCGCGCAGCACGAACACCGCCCGCTCGTCGGGGCTCAGCGTCTCCAGCACGACGAGCATCGCCATCGACACCGACTCGGCGAGCACCACATCCGCTGACGGATCCTGCTGGGTCAGAAGCGGTTCCGGCAGCCACGGGCCCACATAGTCCTCCCGCCTGCGGGACTGGGCGCGCAGGGCGTTGAGCGACTGCCGGGTGACGAGCTGGGCCAGGTAGGCCTTGGTGTCGGTGACCGAGGCGAGGTCCACCTCGGCCCAGCGCAGGTAGCTCTCCTGCAGCACGTCGTCGGATTCGGTTGTGCTGCCCAGGATCTCGTAGGCGATCGTGAACAGCAGCGGACGCAGGTGGGTGAACCGTTCGGCGTGTTCGTCTCCCGGCGCCATGCTCACCGCACCGGCACCTCCGGTGAGGTCGCGATCAGATCGGAACGATCCGGGCCCTTCAGCGACCGGTACGAACCGGGCTTACGTGCCTCGGCGGCAAGCCATTTGACCGTGAACCGGCACACCTGCTCCTTGACGAAGGCGCCGGTTCGGCCCCCGATGTAGAGGTTGCGCGGGGTGTCGTCCTTGTGCTGAATCTGCACGGTGCCCGCGCCGCGTCCGAGGCTGATGCACTGCCCGGACATCGGCACCGTCGCGTCGGCGACGGCGGTGCCCGCCATCCGCGCCAGCACCGTACCCGCGGCCTGGGCGCCGAGCGGCAGCCCGGCCTGGCAGCTCATCCGGTACGGGTGACCCGACGGAGCTGCCGCGTCCCCGGCCGCGACGATGCGGTCGTCGTCGACGCTGGTCAGCGTCTCGTCGGTGATCAGCCGGCCCAGTGCGTCGGTGGTCAGTCCGCTGGCCGCGGCCAGCCCCGGCACCCCGAACCCGGCTGTCCACACCGTCACCGCGCTGGGCAGGGTGCGCCCGTCGTCGAGGACGACGTGGTCGGGGCCGACGGTGCGCACCCCGGCGGCCACCGTGGTGACACCCAGCGTGCGCAGCCGCTTGGTCACCGACCGGCGCGCGGCGACGCTGAGTGACGGTCCGACCACCGGGGTGACGAGCGTGACCGAGCGGCCCGCCTCGGCGAACTCGGCGGCCGCCTCGATCCCGGTCAGCCCGCCGCCGAC
The DNA here is from genome assembly GCF_002086815.1 of Mycolicibacterium parafortuitum. Classification (GTDB taxonomy): domain Bacteria; phylum Actinomycetota; class Actinomycetes; order Mycobacteriales; family Mycobacteriaceae; genus Mycobacterium; species Mycobacterium parafortuitum. The sequence continues at coordinate 119,711 of NZ_MVID01000012.1, read as the reverse complement.
GACCACCAGCGGAGCCGGCGCCGCGAGGTCGGCCAGCCGCTCCCGCAGCCGCGTCGCCTGCTCCAATTCGCTGAGCGGGTAGGCGAATTCGGCGGCTCCGGGCACGCTTGCCGGCACATCGCCGGTGCTGCCGACCGCGTACACCAGGTAGTCGTAGTCCAGTGTGGCACCGGAGGAAAGCGCGAGGCGCCGGGTCGCGGCGTCGATGCGATCGGCGCTGTCGACCACCAGGCGCACGCGGGCGTTGAGCACGGTGCCGAAGTCCTGGACGGCGACCGTGCTGCCGGGGTCGTCGGCTGCCGCCAGTTGGTGCAGCCGGATCCGCTCGACGAACTGGGGGCGGGGGTTGACCAGGGTGACGTCCACGTCCTCGCGGGAGCAGAGTCGGTTGGCGGCCATCACGCCTGCGTATCCGCCGCCGATGACGACGATCCGGGTGGGCTGCGCGCTCATGGTGTCTCCTTTCGAGGGGCTTGTGCCCTCAAGACACCGCGCGGTGTCCGGATGTGACACCGACGCCGGATGTGTGACGCAGATTACTCGATCGTGATCAGACCAGTCCGAGAGCGAGCATCGCGTCCGCGACCCGGATGAAGCCGGCGATGTTGGCGCCCGCGACGTAGTTGCCCGGCTGGCCGTACTCGTCGGCGGTCGCCAGACAACGGTCGTGGATGCGGCGCATGATCTCGGCCAGGCGCGCCTCGGTGTCGGAGAACGTCCACGAGTCACGTGACGCGTTCTGCTGCATCTCCAGCGCGCTGGTCGCGACCCCGCCGGCGTTGACGGCCTTGCCCGGGGCGAACGTGACCCCGGCGTCCTCGAAGTACTTCACCGCTTCCGGGGTGCACGGCATGTTGGCGCCCTCGGCGATGATCTGACAGCCGGACTCGATCAGGTGTCTGGCGTCGGTGCCGGACACCTCGTTCTGGGTGGCGCAGGGCAGCGCGATGTCGCACTCCATCTCCCACACCGAGCGGTTGGCCACCAGCTGGGCCGATCCACGGGCTTCGGCGTATTCGGCGAGCCGGGCGCGGCGTTTCTCCTTGATCTCCTTGAGTAGATCGAGGTCGATGCCGTCGGGATCGTGGACGAAGCCGCTGGAGTCCGAACAGGCGATCACCGTGCCGCCGAGCGCACTCACCTTCTCGATGGCGTAGATCGCGACGTTCCCCGAGCCGGAGACCACGACCTTCTTCCCGTCGAACGACTGCCCACGTGAGCGCAGGATCTCGTCGACGAAGAACACCGTGCCGTACCCGGTGGCCTCGGTGCGCACCTGCGATCCGCCCCAGGTGATGCCCTTGCCGGTGAACACGCCGGACTCGTAGCGGTTGGTGATCCGCTTGTACTGCCCGAACATGTAACCGATCTCGCGCATCCCGACGCCGATGTCGCCGGCCGGAACGTCGGTGTATTCACCGAGGTGCCGGTAGAGCTCCGTCATGAAGGACTGGCAGAACCGCATCACCTCGCCGTCCGAGCGGCCCTTCGGATCGAAGTCCGATCCGCCTTTGCCGCCGCCGATCGGCAGGCCGGTCAGCGAGTTCTTGAAGATCTGCTCGAAGCCCAGGAACTTGATGATGCCGAGGTAGACCGACGGGTGGAAGCGCAGCCCGCCTTTGAACGGTCCGAGCGCCGAGTTGAACTCGACCCGGAACCCGCGATTGACCTGGACGTCGCCGGAGTCGTCGAGCCACGGCACCCGGAAGATGATCTGCCGCTCGGGTTCGCACAGCCGCCGGATGACGGCGCGGTCGACGTAGTCGGGATGCTTGTCGACCACCGGGCCGAGGCTGTTGAGCACCTCGTAGACGGCCTGGTGAAACTCGTCCTCGCCGGGGTTGCGCCGCGCCACCTCGTCGTAGATGTCGTGCAGTTTGGTGTGTAACTCAGTCATTTCCGATCAATCCACCTGGTAGCGCGGGAACACCCCGGACGGTGCGGGCAGCGAGGTGCCCGGCGCCAGCCGCGTCGCGATCGCGGTGAAGGCCCGCTGTTCTTCGGGTTGGCCGAGCAGATCCAGAAGCTTGGCCATCGTCTCGGGCATCACGGGCTGGCTGAGCAGCGCGGCGATGCGCACCACCTCCAACGTCGTGTAGAGCACCGTGGCGAAGCGTTGCGGATCGGATTTGCGCAGCACCCAGGGTTCCTGCGCCGAGAAGTAGCGGTTGGCCGCGCCGAGCACCGACCAGATCGTTTCCAGCGCCAGATGCATCGCCTGGCGGTCGTAGTGCTCGCGCACCCGCTCCAGCAGCGCGTCGGCGGCGGCGATCATCTCGGAATCCTCGGCGGTCAGCTCACCGGGTTCGGGTACCACCCCGTCGAGGTTCTTGGCCACCATGGACAGCGAGCGCTGCGCCAGATTGCCGAACTCGTTGGCCAGGTCGGCGTTGATGCGGCCGATGATGCCGTCCTCGCTGTAGCTGCCGTCCTGGCCGAACGGCACCTCGCGCAGCAGGAAGTAGCGCACGGCGTCGACGCCGAATTCTTCGACCAGCGCGATGGGGTCGACGACGTTGCCCACCGACTTGCTGATCTTCTCGCCCTTGACGTTGATGAAGCCGTGGGCGAACACCCGTCGGGGAAGCTCGAGTCCGGCTGACATCAGGAACGCCGGCCAGTACACGGTGTGGAATCGGATGATGTCCTTGCCGATGACGTGCAGGTCGGCGGGCCAGTACTTCCGGAAGTCCGGCGACGAGACGTCAGGGAAGCCGGCGCCGGTGAGGTAGTTGGTCAGCGCGTCCACCCAGACGTACATGACGTGATCGGGATGTCCCGGCACCGGCACGCCCCAGTCGAACGTGGTGCGCGAGATGGACAGATCGCGCAGTCCGCCGGAGACGAAGCTGACGACCTCGTTGCGCCGCACGTCGGGACCGATGAAATCGGGGTTCGCCTCGTAGTGGGCGAGCAGCCGGTCGGTGTATGCCGACAGCCGGAAGAAGTACGTCTGCTCCTCGGTCCAGGTCAGCGGCGTGCCGGTCTCGATCGAGTACTTCTCGCCGTCGCGCGTCTCGATCTCGTCGTCGCTGTAGAAGCGTTCGTCGCGCACCGAGTACCACCCGGAGTACGTGTCGAGGTAGATGTCGCCGGCGGCGTCCATCCGCTTCCAGATCTCTGCCGACGCGGCGAAGTGGTCGGCGTCGGAGGTCCTGATGAAGCGGTCGAAGGAGCTTCCGAGCCTGCGCTGCATCGCCTCGAACGCGTCGGAGTTGCGCACCGCGAGTTCGGCGGTCGGGATGCCTTCGCGTTCCGCGGTCTGCGCCATCTTCAGTCCGTGCACGTCGGTGCCGGTCAGGAATCGGACGTCGTAGCCGTCGAGGCGCTTGAACCGGGCGATCGCGTCGGCGGCGACCTTCTCGTAGGCATGCCCGATGTGGGGCGCACCGTTGGGGTAGTCGATCGCCGTGGTGATGTAGTAAGGCTCGCTCATTTCAGGGTCAACCCTAGAGTGTTGGCGTGAGCGCTGATAAACAGCGGCGTGAGCCGCCGCCGATCCCGGAGCCGCTCGGACCGCTGGTCGACGCTCACACCCACCTCGACGCGTGCGGCGCCGAGGATGCCGACGGCGTCCGCGACATCCTGGACCGGGCGGGCGCGGCCGGGGTGCGCGCGGTCGTGACCATCGCCGACGACCTGGAGTCCGCGCGCTGGGCCGCCGAGGCCGCCGACTGGGATCCCCGTGTCTACGCCGCCGTCGCGCTGCACCCGACCCGGGCCAACGCGCTGACCGCGGAGGCGCGCACGGTGATCGAACGCCTCGCCCAGCATCCCCGGGTGGTCGCGATCGGGGAGACCGGGATGGATCTGTACTGGCCGGGCCGGCTGGACGGATGCGCCGAACCCGACGAGCAGCGCGAGGCGTTCGCGTGGCACATCGACCTGGCCAAGCGCACCGGTAAGCCGCTGATGATCCACAACCGCGATGCCGACGCGGCCGTGCTCGACGTGCTGCGCGCCGAGGGCGCCCCCGAGACGGTGATCTTCCACTGCTTCTCCTCGGACGCCGCGATGGCGCGGGCGTGCATCGACCAGGGCTGGCTGCTCAGCCTGTCGGGGACGGTCAGCTTCAAGAACGCCCGTGACCTGCGTGAAGCCGCGGCGTTGATCCCTGACGGTCAGCTGCTCGTCGAGACGGATGCACCGTTTCTGACCCCGCACCCGTATCGCGGGGCGCCGAACGAGCCCTACTGCCTGCCCTACACTGTGCGAGCGCTGGCCGATCTCCTGGGCCGGCCCGCGGAGGAGCTCGCCGAGCTGACCTCCGCGACGGCGGTGCGAACCTACGGTCTGGCGGGTTGCTGGACCTAGGCCGATTCGTTACCGTCTCGTGATAAACCGCGTGGCAGCGCCCCCACCGTTGCTCGCCGCTGCCGCGCACCAGGCTAGGTCGGGACTGACGAACTTTTGAATGCACTGACAAAACTCCATCAAACGCGCTCACCGCTGCTGAGACTTCTGGTCGCAGCCACCCTGCTGGCATTGGTGTTCGCCGGTGGAGCCGCGGTCGCCGCGCACAAGACCGTCACCCTGCAGGTCGACGGCGCCTCGGTGACCGTGTCGACCATGAAGTCGCGCGTGATCGACGTCGTCGCCGAGAACGGGTTCGACGTCAGCGAGCGCGACGACCTCTATCCCGCCGCCGAGACACCGGTGCACCAGTCCGACACGATCGTGCTGCGCCGCAGCCGGCCACTGGAGATCTCCACCGACGGTGGCGGCACCGAGCAGGTGTGGACCACCGCGTCGACGGTCGACGAGGCGCTCGCCCAGCTGCAGATGACCGACAAGGCTCCCGTCGCGGCGTCGCGCGCCAGCAGGCTTCCGCTCGACGGAATGGCGCTCCCGGTGGTCAGTCCGCGAAACGTGCAAATCGACGACGGCGGCGTGATGCGGTCCGTGCGGCTCGCGGCGCCGACCGTGCAGGCGCTGCTGGAAGCCGCGGGCGCGCCGTTACAGCAAAGAGATTCCGTCATCCCCGCGGCGTCGACGCCGATTGTGGACGGCATGTTCATCAAAGTGACCAGGGTGCGCATCGAAAAGGTGACCGAGCGATTGCCGTTGAACCCGAACAATCAGCGCATCGAAGACGTCACTTTGAACATGAGTCGCCAGGTCGTCGAGGATCCGGGAAATCCTGGAGTTCAAGACGTGACTTTCGCTGTAGCGAAAATTAACGGGGTCGAAACTGGAAGGCTGCCAATAGCCAATGTCGTCGTGACACCGGCTCGCGACGGTGTGCTGCGGGTGGGTGCGAAGCCTGGTACCGAGGTGCCGCCAGTGAACAATGGGATGACCTGGGACTCCCTCGCGCGCTGCGAAGCGGGAGGTAACTGGGCGATCAACACAGGCAATGGCTATTTCGGCGGAGTTCAATTCGATCAAAACACCTGGGAGCGCAACGGTGGTCTGAGGTATGCTCAGCGAGCGGATCTGGCAACGAGAGAAGAGCAGATCGCGATAGCTGAGGTAACTCGGGCGCGCCAGGGTTGGGGAGCGTGGCCGACCTGTAGTGGGAGGATCGGTGCGTCGTGACCATACGACTGCTCGGGCGAACTGAAATTCGGCATCTGGCCAAATCCATCGATTTCCGCCCGCGGAAATCGTTCGGGCAGAACTTCGTCCACGACGCCAACACGGTGCGCCGCATCGTCTCGGCCTCCAGCATCAACCGCAACGACCATGTGCTCGAGGTCGGTCCGGGGCTGGGTTCGCTGACGCTCGCGCTGCTGGACCGCGGCGCGAAGGTGACCGCCGTCGAGATCGATCCGGTTCTGGCCACCCAGCTGCCGACGACCATCGCGGCCCACTCGCACAGCGAGGTCAACCGGCTGACCGTGATGAACCGGGACATCCTGACGTTCAAGCAGTCGGATATGACCGAGATGCCGACCGCGCTCGTCGCGAACCTGCCGTACAACGTCGCGGTGCCCGCGCTGCTGCACCTGCTCGCCGAGTTCCCGTCCATCCGGACCGTCATGGTGATGGTGCAGGCCGAGGTCGCCGAGCGGCTCGCCGCCGAACCGGGCAACAAGGAGTACGGCGTACCCAGCGCCAAGGTGCGGTTCTTCGGCAACGTCCGCCGCTACGGCATGGTGTCGCCGACGGTGTTCTGGCCGATCCCGCGCGTCTATTCGGGCCTGGTCCGGATCGACCGCTACGAGACGTCGCCGTGGCCCACCGACACCGAGTTCCGCGAGCAGGTCTTCGATCTGATCGACATCGCGTTCGCGCAGCGCCGTAAGACGTCGCGTAACGCGTTCGCCGAGTGGGCGGGCTCGGGCAACGAGTCGGCCAGCCGGCTGCTGGCCGCCAGCATCGATCCGTCCCGGCGCGGTGAGACGCTGAGCATCAACGACTTCGTGCGACTGCTGCAGCGCAGCGCGGACTGGCACGTCGTGCCGAAGACCGAGTCCGACACCAGCGAGGAGTCGCAGGTCACCGCGACGTAGTCGCCCACCGCTGTTTTTCATGAAGGCCCCGGTCGCGCACCGGGGCCTTTGTGGTGTGCGGCTCAGGTTCGCCGCGCGCGACGGTCGGCGTTAATGTCGTGCGGTGTCCGCGCGTGACGGTAATACGGTTTCGGAGTGGGTTCCCACCGGTTCGGTCACGGTGCGGGTGCCCGGCAAGGTCAACCTCTATCTCGACGTCGGCGACCGCAGGCCCGACGGCTATCACGAGCTGACCACGGTCTTCCACGCCGTGTCGCTGCTCGACGAGGTCACCGTGCGCAACGCCGACACCCTGTCGCTGGAGCATGTCGGGGAAGGTGCGGAGTCGCTGCCCACCGACCACCGCAATCTGGCCTGGCGCGCGGCGGAACTGCTGGCCGAGCACGTGGGGCGCGCCCCTGACGTCGCGATCACCGTCGAGAAGACCATCCCGGTCGCCGGCGGGATGGCCGGCGGCAGCGCGGATGCGGCCGCGGTGCTGGTGGCGATGAACGCGCTGTGGGAACTCGGGGTGCCGCGCCGCGACCTGCACGCGCTGGCCGCCCAGCTCGGCAGCGACGTGCCGTTCGCGTTGCACGGCGGCACCGCGCTGGGCACCGGCCGCGGCGAGGAGCTCGCCACCGTGCTGACCCGCAACACTTTCCACTGGGTGCTGGCCTTCTCGCCCGGCGGGCTCTCGACGGCTGCCGTCTTCGCCGAGATCGACCGGCTCCGCGCCGAGGAGAACCGCACGCTGCCGCCCCGGCTGGAATCACCCGAACCCGTGCTGGCCGCGCTGGCGTCGGGGGATCCGGCCGAGCTCGCGCCGCTGCTGGGCAACGACCTGCAGCCCGCCGCGCTGACGCTGGACCCCGCGCTGCGTCGCACGCTGCGCGCCGGCGTGGAGGCAGGTGCGCTGGCCGGGGTGGTGTCCGGTTCCGGGCCGACGTGCGCATTCCTGTGCACCTCGGCGGGCGCCGCCGTCGACATCGGCACCGAATTGGCCGGCGCGGGCGTATGCCGCACCGTGCGGGTGGCCAGCGGTCCGGTGCAGGGGGCGCGGTTGGTGCCGAGCCCGTCGACGGCCGGCTGATCGCGGCGCGTCTGCCGGATAAATTCGCGATCACAAATAGGTGTGACACATACCTCAATAGTCGCGCTCGTTTGGCAGTTACTTAAGAGTTGCTTAAGATGAGCGACGGTGAGAGCTAGCGGTCGAGTAGTGGACGCATCCAGTTCCCCCACCGGTTCTGCCGGCGGGGCGGCTAACAGGATGTGGACCGCGTTCGGCCGCGTCTGCTCAACATCACCGATTCGAGACACAATCGCTCCCCAACCGTATGCGCGCCTTCCCGAAATGGCCGTTGATCAGGCGGAGCATGGCAAACGGGCATGTGCACCGGGGCAGATGTCGGCGAGGAGGTCGTCGTGAGCAGATTCACCGAGAAGATGTACTTCAATGCCCGGACGAGCAGGCGGGGCATGGTCACCGGCGAGCCGCACACGCCCGTCCGGCACACCTGGGGCGAAGTGCACGAGCGCGCGAAGCGCATCGCAGGCGGCCTCGCGGCCGCGGGTGTCGGTCTGGGTGACGCCGTCGGCGTGCTGGCCGGCTTCCCCGTCGAGATCGCGCCGACCGCCCAGGGCCTGTGGATGCGCGGCGCGAGCCTGACCATGCTGCACCAGCCGACTCCTCGCACCGACCTCGTGGTCTGGGCCGAGGACACCATGAACGTGATCGGCATGATCGAGGCCAAGGCCGTCATCGTGTCCGACCCGTTCATGGCCGTGATCCCGGTGCTGCAGGAGAAGGGCATCCTCGTCCTCACGATCTCTGATCTGCTCGAGGCCGATCCGATCGAGCCGATCGAGGTCGGCGAGGACGATCTCGCGCTGATGCAGTTGACGTCCGGCTCGACGGGTTCACCCAAAGCCGTGCAGATCACGCACCGCAACATCCACTCCAACGCCGAGGCGATGTTCATCGGCGCGCAGTACGACGTCGACAAAGACGTGATGGTCAGCTGGCTGCCGTGCTTCCACGACATGGGCATGGTCGGCTTCCTGACCATCCCGATGTACTTCGGCGCCGAGCTGGTCAAGGTCACGCCGATGGACTTCCTCAGCGACACCCTGCTGTGGGCCAAGCTGATCCACAAGTACAAGGGCACGATGACGGCCGCGCCGAACTTCGCCTACGCGTTGTTCGCCAAGCGGCTGCGCCGGCAGGCCAAGCCGGGTGAGTTCGACCTGTCCACGCTGCGCTTCGCGCTCTCCGGTGCCGAGCCCGTCGAGCCGGCCGACGTCGAGGATCTGCTGGACGCGGGCAAGCCGTTCGGTCTGGATCCGGGCGCGATCCTGCCCGCCTACGGTATGGCCGAGACCACGCTGGCGGTGTCGTTCTCGCCGTGTGGTCAGGGCCTGACCGTCGACGAGGTCGACGCGGATCTGCTCGCGGCGCTGCGCCGCGCGGTCCCGGCCACCAAGGGGCACACCAAGCGTCTCGCCGAGCTCGGCCCGCTGCTGACCGACCTGGAGGCCCGCGTCATCGACGAGCACGGCAACGTGATGCCACCGCGCGGTGTCGGCGTCATCGAGCTGCGCGGTGAGTGCGTCACACCCGGTTACATGACCATGGGCGGCTTCATTCCCGCGCAGGACGAGCACGGATGGTACGACACCGGCGACCTCGGCTACATCACCGAAGAGGGCAACGTCGTCGTGTGCGGCCGCGTCAAGGACGTGATCATCATGGCCGGTCGCAACATCTACCCGACCGACATCGAACGGGCCGCCGGCCGCGTCGAGGGTGTCCGCCCGGGCTGCGCGGTCGCCGTGCGCCTGGACGCCGGGCACTCGCGGGAGACGTTCGCCGTCGCGGTCGAGTCGAACGCCTGGAAGGACCCGGCCGAGGTGCACCGCATCGAGCGTCAGGTCGCCCACGAGGTGGTCGCCGAGGTCGACGTCCGCCCCCGCAACGTCGTGGTTCTCGGCCCGGGCAGCATCCCGAAGACGTCGTCGGGCAAGCTGCGCCGGTCGAACTCGGTCTCGCTGGTCACCTAAATGCGAGCGTGCGTGTCTGCAGCCGACACGCCGCCACTTTTGCGAACTTCACGCACGCTCACCGAGAGTGACCGCGGGCAGGTAGTCACCGATCAGCGTCCGGTCCCACCACCGGCGTTCGTCGCGCAGTTCCCGCCATGTCGTGAACCGGTATTCGTACAGCCGTGCCCGGATCCAGCGCGGCGGCGTGTCGGGAAACGGGTTGTGCCCGAGCAGCCGCAGCGTCGCGGTGTCGCCCTGCAGCAGCCGAACCGCCAGCGGCCGGAACCAGTCCCGCGCGTAGGACGGGGAGATCGCCGCGAACCACATCAGCCAGTCCAGTCGCAGGTGGTACGGGGCCCACTGCCGGGGGATCCGGCGCAGATCACCGGGTTTGCCCTTGAAGCCGTACTCCTTCCACTCCGTGCGACCTGACGGCGACGGGTCGTCGGTGCCTTCGAGGATCACCTCGTAGCGGATCCGCCCGATACTTCCGAACGCGCCGTAGGTATTGACCAGGTGGAACGGGTTGAACGACGCATTCATCTGCTGTCGGCGGCCCAGCATGTTGCGCACCGGCCAGAAGCTCAGCACCACCGTCAGGACGGTCGCGGCGAGCACCACCGCGACGAACCACACCGGCGCGTCCGGGACGGGCGGGGGAGCCGGCACCGTCACCACCCGGGAGAACGCGGTCGCGTCGACGGCGCTGAACGCGAGCAGGATCGTCAGCCAGTTCAGCCATGCGAAGTTGCCGGAGGCCACCAGCCACAGCTGCGTGACTATCACGATCCCGGCGGCGACCGACGCGACCGGCTGCGGGGCGAACAGCGCGAACGGCACCACCAGCTGCGCGACGTGGTTGCCCGCCACCTCGACACGGTGCAGCGGTTTGGGGAGATGGTGGAAGAACCAGCTCAACGGCCCGGGCATCGGCTGGGTCTCGTGGTGGTATTCCAGGCAGCTCAGATCCCGCCAGCACGGATCACCGCGCATCTTGATCAGGCCCGCGCCGAACTCGACGCGGAACAGCAGCCAGCGCATCAGCCACAGCGTCAGCAGCGGCGGTGCGACGTCGTCGTTGCCCAACAGCATCGCCAGCAGACCGGCCTCCAGCAGCAGCGACTCCCAGCCGAAGCTGTACCAGCGCTGCCCGACGTTGACGACCGACAGGTACAGCGCCCACAGCACCAGCCAGCCCAGCACGGCCGCCCACAGCGGCACCACGTTGCCGCCGCCCGCGACCAGCGCGGCGGCCAGTGCCGCTCCCGCCCAGCAGACGCCGGCGAAGAAGCGGTCGGAGTAGTGCAGCTGGAACACGCTAGGTGCCGCCCGGAACGGCACCTGCGCGACGAGGCGCGGCACGGGCAGCATGCCGCGCTCACCGATCAGCGCGCGGAACTGACGGGCGGCACCGACGAACGCGATCAGATAGATCGCGGCGATCCCGCGCTGCAGGATCTCCCGGGCGAGCCAGTACCCGGGAGCGTCGAACCAGTCCAGGTGCACCTGTCCAGTAGACGCAGGACTTCGCGGCCAGTAAAGCGGTCGCCGGGTGTCGGTGCGCGCCTATACCGTCGTGGGCATGGATCCCGCGATCGAGGCCATCGATCTGGTGAAACGGTTCGGCGACGAGACGGCGGTCGACGGGGTCAGCTTCGCGGTCCCGCCGGGCACCGTGCTCGGGCTGCTCGGCCCCAACGGTGCGGGCAAGACGACCACCGTGCGGATGATGACGACGCTGACCGAACCGACCAGCGGCACCGCACGGGTCGCCGGCTACGACGTCGGCGCCGAACCCGACCGGGTGCGCAGGCACATGGGGCTGACGGGGCAGGTTGCCACCGTCGACGAACTGCTGACGGGGCGGGAGAACATCCGGATGATCGGCGGCCTCTACGGCATCCGGCGCAAGGACCTCAACGCGCTCAGTGGCCAACTGCTGGAACAGTTTTCGCTCACCCACGCCGCCGACCGGGTGGTCAGGTCCTACTCCGGCGGCATGCGAAGACGCCTTGACCTCGCGGTCAGCCTGCTGGCCGCGCCGCCGGTGCTTTTCCTCGACGAGCCGACCACGGGACTGGATCCGCGCAGCCGCAGCGAGCTGTGGGAGGTGCTGCGCGGTCTGGTGGCCCAGGGCACCACGCTGCTGCTGACCACCCAGTACCTGGAGGAAGCCGACCAGCTCGCCGACAACATCGTCGTCATCGACCGCGGCCGCATCATCGCCGAAGGCTCCCCGCTGGAACTCAAACAGCAGGCCGGGCGAGCCAGCCTCGTCGTCACCGTCGCCGACACCGCCGATCTCGAACCGGCGCGGGCACTGCTGGCCCGTACCGGCGCTGACGTGTTCGTCGACACCGGTGCGCGGAGGCTGACCGCCACCGCCGACGGGCTCGACGACATGATCCAGGTCGCGGGATGGCTGCGCGACAGCGGCATCACCGTCGACGACATCGGCCTGTCCCGGCCCAGCCTCGACGACGTGTTCCTGATGCTCACCGGGCATCGCACCACCGACGACTCCGAGGAGGTCGGCGCATGACCGCTGTGGAGAACCGGTCGCAGGCCCCGATCCGGCCGCAGCCCGTCCCGACCCGGCCCACCAACCTCGCGCAGCAGTCGTGGATCATGGTGAAGCGCAACATGATTCATACCAAACGAATGCCGGAGATGCTCAGCGACGTCACCGCGCAGCCGATCATGTTCGTGCTGCTGTTCGCGTTCGTGTTCGGGGCGTCGATCACCAACACCGGCGGCGCGTCCTACCGGGAGTTCCTGCTACCAGGCATCCAGGCGCAGACGATCGTGTTCTCCGCGTTCGTGGTGGCCTCGGGGATCACCGCCGACGTCGAGAAGGGCATCATCGACCGCTTCCGGTCCCTGCCGATCTCACGGTCCTCGGTGCTGATCGGGCGCAGCATCGCCAGCGTCATCCACTCGTCGCTGGGTGCGCTGGTGATGGCGTTGACCGGGCTGGCCATCGGGTGGCGGATCCGCAACAGCGTCGGGGAGGCGGTGCTCGCCTTCGCGCTGCTGATGCTGTTCGGTTTCGGGATGATCTGGTTCGGCATCCTGATCGGCTCGCTGATGCGCACCGTCGAGGCGGTCAACGGCGTGATGTTCACCGCGCTGTTCCCGATCACGTTCCTGGCCAACACGTTCGTGCCGACCGAGCCGATGCCGCACTGGCTGCGCGTGATCGCGGAGTGGAATCCGGTGTCCTCGCTGGCGCAGGCGATGCGCGAGCTGTGGGGAAACGGCGGGCCCGCCCCGGCCAGCGCGCAACTGCCACTGCACCATCCGGTACTCGCGACCGTGCTGTGGTCGCTGGCGCTGACGGCGGTCTTCGCGCCGTTCGCGCTCTACGCATACCGGCGCCGCACCAGCAGCTGACACACCTGAGTATAGAAAGCTATACTCAGACCCATGACGAAGCCGACCCGACTCGCCGACCATCCGACCGTGCGCGCCGTGCGGTCCCGACCGGCGCCGAAACCGGGCGTCATCGACGCCGACTGGCTGCGTGCGGTGTGCCTGGACGCCGGCGTCGACGACGTCGGATTCGCGCGCGTCGACGATCCGGCCCTGGCCTCGGAGCGCCCGCACGTCGACACGGCGCTGCCGGGCGCACGCAGTTATATCTCGCTGGTGGTCAAGATGAACCGCGACAACGTGCGCTCCACCGCCCGCAGCGTGGCCAACCAGGAGTTCCACCGCAGCGGCGAGATCATGAACGAGGCGGCGCACCGGATCACCCGCGCGCTGCAGGACGCCGGGCACCGGGTGGTGAACCCGTCGGCGACCTTCCCGATGGAGATGGACAACTACCCGGGGCGCATCTGGGTGGTCGCGCACAAACCGGTCGCGGTGGCCGCGGGCATGGGTGCGATGGGCATCCACCGCAACGTCATCCACCCGCGGTTCGGCAACTTCATCCTGCTCGGCACGGTGCTTGTCGCCTCAGAGATCAGCGGTTACGGTGCGCCGCTGGACTATTCACCGTGTCTGGAGTGCAAGCTGTGCGTGGCGGCATGCCCGGTCGGGGCGATCAAGAAGAACGGCGACTTCGACTTCGTCGCGTGCGCGGTGCACAACTACCGCGAGTTCATGGGCGGGTTCACCGACTGGGTTCAGACCGTCGCCGACAGTTCCGACGCGGCGGACTTCCGCTCCCGGGTCAGCGATTCGGAGAACGCGTCGATGTGGCAGAGCCTGTCGTTCAAGGCGAACTACAAGGCCGCGTACTGTCTGGCGGTCTGCCCGGCCGGCGAGGAGGTCATCGAGCCCTATCTCGACGACCGCAAGGCGTTCATGAACCTGGTGCTCAAGCCGCTGCAGGACAAACGCGAAACCCTGTATGTGCTGCCGGATTCCGAGGCACACGCGCACGCGGTCAAGCGCTACCCGCACAAGGACGTCAAGGTTGTCGACGGGGGAATGGGTCGCCGGTGACATCCGCCGAAACTGCGTTCCAGCAGACAGTTACTCGAACTTCTTCTGCCGGAACGCAATTTCGGCGAAACGGGGGCGTCAGCCCCAGGCGTGCACGGTGTTCTGCGCCGACTCCAGACCGAGTTCGATGAGCAACTCGGTGGCGTCGGCGGACTGCTCGATGATGGTGCCGAGTTCGGGACGCTCGCGGGAGTTGAACGGCTCCAGCACGAAGCTGGCACCGGACTTCTGTCCCGGGGGCCGGCCGATGCCGACCCGCACGCGCTGAAAGTCGTTGCTGCCCAGCGCTGAGCCGACCGAACGCAGACCGTTGTGACCCGCGACGCCGCCGCCGGCCTTGAGCCGGATGCGGCCGAAGTCGATGTCGAGCTCGTCGTGGATGATCACGACGTCGGTGGCGGGGATCGAGTAGAACTTGGCGAGCGGACCGACCTGTCGGCCGGACTCGTTCATGTACACCCGCGGTTTGGCCAGGACCACCGAGCGGCCGGCGAGCCGCCCGGTGGCCACTTCGGCACCGGAGCGTTTGTGCACCTTGAACGTCTCGCCCATGCGGTCGGCGAGGACGTCGGCCACCATGAACCCGACGTTGTGCCGGGTGGTGGCGTACTGCGGTCCGGGGTTGCCCAGGCCGACCACCAGGATGGGCTCGGCCATGACCGGGTTCGCCTACTCGGCGGACTCGGCCGCGTCGCCCTCGGCCTCGCCCTCGGACTCGGCGCCCTCGGCTGCCGCGCCGCCCGCCTCGCCGGCACCTTCGCTCTCGAGCTCCTCGGATGTCGGCGCCGCGACGACGTTGACGACCAGTACCTCGGGATCGGTGATCAGCGTGACGCCGGACGGCAGTTCGACCTGACCGGCCAGGATCTGGGTGCCCTCTTCGGCGCCCTCGACCGAGACGGTGAACTGCTCGGGGATGGACTGGACGTCGGCCTCGATCTCGATGGTGTTGGCGTCCTGCGTGACCAGCGTGCCGGGGGCGGCGTCGCCTTCGACGACGACGGTGACCTCGACGGTCACCTTCTCGCCGCGGCGCACCACGAGCAGGTCGGCGTGCTGGATGTTGCGGCGGATCGGGTGGATCTCGATCGACTTGGTCAGCGCCAGCTGCTCTTTGCCGTCGATATCGAGGGTCAGCACGGCGTTGGTGCCCGCGTGGCGCAGCACGGCGGCGAAGTCACGCCCGTTGAGCTCGAGGTGCTGCGGTTCGGTGCCGTGGCCGTACAGCACGACGGGGACGAGGCCCTCACGGCGGGCACGACGCGACGCGCCCTTGCCGGTGGTGGTGCGGACCTGCGCGGTCAGGTTGTTGGGGGCGTTCTTAGCCATTGGTCTGTGCTCCTGTGCCGGTGATTCGGTATCGGGCACGGCCAGGGTTGCACACCAGAAGTGCTGGTTCCCGTCGATAACGGTGGTCCTGCAGAGCAAGCCACCCTCGCCGTGACGCGTCCGCAAGGGTAGCCCAGCAACGGCCTACAACGGAAATTCGGTGCCTGTGAGCTGCTCGGACAGCGTCCACAACGCCGCGGCCTTGGCCCGGTCGCGCGCCAGCGGACTGCGCCAGGTCGGGCCGGACGGCCCGCGGGTGGAGTATTTCGGGCCGATGAAGCTGTCCCCGGGCAGGTCCTGGGCCACGGCGAACAGGGTCTGCCGGGCGCCGAAGTCGGCGTCGGTGGCGATCATCCGATTGCCGAGGCCGGTGAGACGGTCGCCGAAGCCCCCGGTCTGCCCCTGCAGGTTGGTCGCGGAGTAGCCGGGGTGGGCCACCAACGCCCGCACCGAGGATCCGGAGGCGGTCAGCTTTCGCTGCAACTCGCTGGTGAACAGCAGGTTGGCGAGCTTCGACTGGCCGTAGGCGGGCCACGCCAGATACGGCCGCGCCTTCCAGTTCAGGTCCTTGAGGTTGACGCGTCCGAACAGGTGCATCATCGACGACACCGTGACCACCCGGTCGGTGATCCTGGGCAGCAGCAGGTTGGTCAGCGCGAAGTGCCCCAGGTGGTTGGTGCCGATCTGGCTCTCGAACCCGTCGGCCGTCTGCGCGTACGGCACGGCCATGATGCCCGCGTTGTTGATCAGCACGTCGACGTGTTCGACGCCGTCGGCGAACGCGCGCACCGATGCGAGGTTCTGCAGGTCGAGCTCGCGCACCTGCACATCGCCGGTCATGGTCGCGGCCGCGGTCCGGCCCCTGTCGAGGTTGCGCACCGCCAGGATCGTGGTGGCGCCGACCCGGGCGAGCTCACGCGCGGTGACCAGCCCGAGACCACTGTTGGCGCCGGTCACGATCACGGTGCGTCCGGCGAAAGAGGGCAGGTCGGCGGCGGTCCAGTCGCTCATGCCCACCACAGTACGGGCGGGTCAGGGAAGTTTGACGGTGAAGCCCCGGATGATCGCCTCGATGTCGGGGGCTTCCTCGACGGCCTTGTCGGCGTAGCCGGTGACGGTGAACTGGATCAGGTAGCGCTGCTTCTCCGGGGGTGCGCCGGTGGCGAACACGATGCGGTTGTAGCTGTGCATGCGGCTGCCCGCGAGGTCGTAGCTGCCCTCGATCATCGACGACGGGAAGCCGGCGAACTCCTCGGTCGAGGAGTTCAGCTCGGTGAAGTTCTCCGAGGTCTTTGCGTCGGTGTCCGCGTACGAGAGCGCCTGCGCGACATCGAAATCCCCGATCAGTTCGAACACCATCAGCATGGCGGTCGGATAGGTGTCGCCCTTGGCGATCATCCGGGTGCCCGGCGCGAGGTTGGTGTTGCGGTACGGCTGCCAGCCCGGCGGCGTCGGGATCGTGACGATCAGGTCGGTCAGCTTGTCCGCGGCAACGGGCTCACCGACGACACCGGCCCGCTCGAGGAATGTCGCGATGTTGATCGGCGGTTCGTCGCCGTCGGCCACGGCGGTGGTCGACGACGTCGGTGGGGCGCTGCTGGTCGTCGACCAGACCGATTGATAGTCAGGGGTTTCGGGGGCGCACCCGGAAAGCGTCAAGGTCGCGGTGAGCGCGACGGCCAGCCGGAGGCGAGCCGTCACAGAATCTCGCGGACGTTGTCGATGGGCCGGGCCAGGCGGACGCCCTTGCCGGTGACGACGAACGGACGCTCGATCAGGATGGGGTGCTCGGCCATCGCGTCGAGCAGCTCGTCGTCGGACGCCGACGCCAGATTCAGCTCGGCGTACAGGGATTCGCGTTTCCGCACGGCGGTGCGCACGTCGATACCGGCGTCGTCGATCATTTTCGCCAGCTCCGCGCGGGTCGGCGGGTTCTTCAGGTACAGGACGATCTCGGGCTCGATGCCGTTGTCGCGCAACAGGTCCAGCGTCTTACGCGACGTCGAGCACTTCGGGTTGTGGTAGATGCGTTCGCCGGCCATCTACGCCGACCCGTCGAAAAGGCTTGTCACCGACCCGTTGTCGAACACGGCGCGGATCGTGTTGGCCAGCAGCGGCGCGATCGAGAGCACGGTCAGCTGCGGGAAGCGCTTGTCGTCGCTGATCGGCAGGGTGTTGGTGACGATCACCTCGCACGCGCCGGACTCGGCCAGCCGCTCGCGGGCCGGATCGGACAGCACACCGTGGGTCGCGGCGATGATCACGTCGCCGGCGCCGTCCTGCTTGAGCAGCTTGACCGCGCCGGCGATGGTGCCGCCGGTGTCGATCATGTCGTCGGTCAGCACGCAGGTCTTGCCCTTGACGTCACCGACGACCCGGTTGGACACGACCTGGTTGGGCACCAGCGGGTCGCGGGTCTTGTGGATGAAGGCCAGCGGTACGCCGCCCAGCGAGTCGGCCCACTTCTCGGCGACGCGGACGCGACCGGAGTCAGGGGAGACGACGACCATGTCGCGGTCGGCGTAGTGCTCGGCGATGTAGCCGGTCAGCAGCTTCTGGGCCCGCATGTGGTCGACCGGGCCGTCGAAGAAGCCCTGGATCTGGTCGGTGTGCAGGTCGACGGTCACGATGCGGTCCGCGCCCGCGGTCTTGAGCAGGTCGGCGACCAGGCGCGCGGAGATGGGTTCGCGGCCGCGGTGCTTCTTGTCCTGCCGGGCGTACGGGTAGAACGGCAGGATCGCGGTGATGCGCTTGGCGCTGCCGCGCTTGAGCGCGTCGATCATGATCAGCTGTTCCATCAGGTGCTGGTTCAGCGGTGCCGGATGGCTCTGCAGCACGAATGCGTCGCAGCCGCGCACAGATTCGTCGAAGCGGACGAAGATCTCACCGTTGGCGAAGTCGCGCGCGGTCTGCGCGGTCACCGGAACGTCGAGTTCCTTGGCGACCTGCTCGGCGAGTTCAGGGTGAGCCCGGCCCGAGAAGAGCATCAGGTTCTTGCGGTTGTCGGTCCAGTCGTGGCTCACGGGGCTGCCCTCGGCGTCGGCGATCGATACGGGGCCATCGTACGTAGCGCTTACGCGCTCACGGTGGCGGGTTACAGAATGCCAAGAAACGGGGCCGAAAAGCTACTCGCTGGTAGCTTGGTCACCTTTTTCGGCCGCCGCTGCCGCCGCGGCGGCTGCCGCCGCGGAAGCCGCGGCACTTCCCGGGCGCTTGCGCGCCACCCAGCCCTCGATGTTGCGTTGCGGGCCGGCCGACACCGCCAGCGCTCCGGGCGGGACGTCCTCGCGCACCACCGTGCCCGCGCCGGTGTAGGCGCCGTCGCCGACGGTCACCGGGGCGACGAACATGGTGTCCGAGCCGGTGCGCACATGCGACCCGATCGTGGTGCGGCTCTTGGTTTCTCCGTCGTAGTTGACGAACACGCTCGACGCGCCGATGTTGCTGTGCTCGCCGATGTCGGCATCGCCGACGTAGGTCAGGTGCGGCACCTTGGTACCGGTGCCGATGGTCGCGTTCTTGGTCTCGACGAACGCGCCGAGCTTGCCCGCCTCACCCAGCACGGTGCCGGGGCGCAGATAGGTGAACGGCCCGACGACGGCGTCGGGCCCGATCACCGCCTCGCTGCCGTGCGTGCGGATCACCTGGGCGCCGTCGCCGACGATCACGTCGGTCAGCGTGGTGCCGGGGCCGATCTCGCAGCGGCCGCCGATCGCAGTCGCGCCGAGCAGCTGCGTGCCCGGGCGCACCACGGTGTCGCGGCCGATGGTCACGTCGACGTCGATCCACGTCGACGCCGGGTCGACGATCGTCACCCCGGCCCGCTGGTGCGCCGCGACGACGCGGCGGTTCAGCACCGCGCCGAGGTCGGCCAGCTGCACCCGGTCGTTGACGCCGGCGACCAGTGCGGCGTCGTCGACGTGCACCGCACGCACCACACCGCCGTCGGCGCGCACCAGGGCGATCGCGTCGGTCAGGTACAGCTCGCCCTGGGCGTTGTCGGACCGCAGCCGGCCCAGCGCCGAGCGCAGCGCACCGATGTCGAACGCGTAGACGGCGGCGTTGACCTCGGTGATCGAGCGCTGGGACGCGGTGGCGTCGGCCTGCTCGACGATGCCGATCACCTCGCCGTCCTGGGTGCGCAGGATGCGCCCGTACCCGGTCGGGTCGGCCAGCGTGGTGGTCAGCAGTGTCGCGGCGGCGGCCTCGGCGTCGTGGGTCTCGATCAGCGTGCCGAGGGTGGCGGCGTCGAGCAGCGGCACGTCGCCCGCGGTGACGACGACGACGCCGTCGAAGTCCTCCGGCAGGGCGGTCAGGCCGCATTCCACGGCGTGGCCGGTGCCGCGCTGTTCTTCCTGGACGGCGATCTCGACGTCGTGTCCGAGGTCCGCACCGATCTGACGGGCCGCGGGCGCCACGCGTTCGCGGTCCTTGCCGACCACCACGACGAGGTGCTTCGGCGATACCCCGGCGACAGCGTGCAGGCTGTGCGCCAGCATGCTGCGGCCGCCCAGGGTGTGCAGCACCTTCGGGGTGTCCGATTTCATCCGGGTGCCCGCACCCGCCGCCAGGATCACGACCGCGGCGTCTCGCATAGACGTCCTTCCCGAGCCGGCTCACCGCCCTGGCTCCGCGAGCGTGCGTGTCTGCACTCGACACGCCGCGCCTGGAGGCCACTTCGCGCACGCTCGCTGTTGAGCTCCGTCGCCAGGACTCGAACCTGAACTATCTGAACCAAAATCAGAGGTGCTGCCGATTACACCACGACGGACCGGAACACCGGTTACGCGTGCGACTCTAACCCACCGCGTGGGGTGGGTCTGTGCTGCGGCGGACCCGCGGGAAGGCGGGGGCCGTTACGCCGGGATGCTGTCCGCGCCGAACGGTTTGGCCGACAGCAGCGTCACCGTCTGGGTGGCTCCGTTGGGCAGCTGATAGCTGCGCTGCTGACCCGGCGTCGCGCCCAGCAGCGCACCGCCGAGCGGCGAGTTCACCGTGTACACCTCGAGCTCGGCTTCGGTGGTGCCGCGGGTGCCGAGCAGGAAGGTCTCGGTGTCGCCGCTGTCGTCGAAGCGCACCGTCAGCACCATGCCCGGTTCGGCGACACCGTCGTCGGCGGGGGCGACGGCGTGGTCGGCGCGGCTGAGCAGTTCGTGGATCTCGCGGATGCGTTCCTTGCGGGCCAGCCACGCGTCGACGACCTCATCGGTGCCACCCTCGTTCGGCACGGCCAGCAGTTCGGCCAGTTCCCGTTCCAGGCTCTCGCGGGTCTGCGGGGTCATCCAGACGCGTTCGACGGTGTGCATGAGTAGTCCTTTCGGTCGGTCAAGAAGGGGGTCGATAAAAGGGAATCGTCGTCAGGGGCGGGATCGAATCCGCCGCCCCTGACGACCGGGCAGCCCTCGTCAGAGGGGAAGCGTGAGCGTGTCGCCGGGCCGGGCGCCGCGACGTCCGCGAAGCGGATCGAAGGGGCGCGCGATCTCCGGCTGCTTGCCGGTGACGACGTGTTCGGCCAGCAGCCTGCCGCTGGCCGGGCCATGGGCCAGACCCCACATGCCGTGTCCACCCGCGACGAACACCGCGGCGCCGAGCTGGCCGATCAGCGGTTTGCCGTCGTCGGTGACCGGGCGGGGGCCGACCCACAGGTCGGTGCGCTCGTCCCAGCGCACGCCGTCGAGAAGTGGTGTGGCCGAGGCGATGATCGCGTCGATGCGGCGCGGCATGAGCGGTTCGGAGGGCCGGCGGAACTCCATCGTGCCCGCCACCCGAAGGCCGTCGCGGTACGGCGTGCACGCGACCCGCGCCTCGGGCAGATAGATCGGGCCGGGCAGCGCCCGGTCGACCGGCACCGTGAACGAGTAGCCGCGCCCGGCCTGCAGCCCGACCCGCACCCGCCGTCCGGTCAGCGCCGGCAGCCACGCCCCGGTCGCGAGCACGACCGCGTCGGCGCGCAGCGAGCGGCCGCCGCGCAGCATCACCCGGGCGCCGTTCGTGGTGCCCGAGACACCGCACACCTCGTCGGCGTGCAGCGCGGCGCCGCGGGCGAGCACCGCATCGCCGAGCGCGTGGGTGAACCGGCCCGGATCGACGAAGCGCTGGTCGGCGACGTTAACCACGGCCGCGACCTGTTCGGAGGCCAGCGGCACCCGGTCGTGCAACGCCGCGCCGGTCAGCACCTCGGAGACGACGGGGCCGTCCATCGCGTCGAGCTCGCGCAGGAAGTCGTCGGCGCGGCGCACGTCGCGGAACGCGACCGCGAGCGCGGTATCGGTGACCGGAGCCTCGACGCCGTTGGCGACCAGCACGTCGAACGTCTCGATGGCCTCGGCGTTGAGCGCGGCGTTCGCCGCGACGGCGTGCCGCCATGCCGAGGGGCGGCTGTGCGCGGCGAAGCGCAGCAGGAATCGGGCCAGGGTGAGGTCGGCACGCAGGGGGATGTGCAGCGGCGCGGCGGGGTCGGCCATCGCGTGCAGCCCCTCGCGCAGCACGTATGGCGAATTCAGGGGCGCGGTCAGCGCCGGGGACACCCAGCCGGCGTTGCCCCAGGAAGCCCCCGCCGCGACGCCGCCGCGGTCGATGACCGTCACCTCGACGCCGCGTTCCTGCAGGAACCAGGCCGTCGACAGACCGACGATGCCGGCACCCACGACGATCACAGATCGGGGACCGCTGTCCATCCCTGACCCGCCGAACATCGCATGACCTCTCGTAAACCGGTACTGACGCCTTCATGGTGCGATGCGGGTACCGGGGAGGCGTTGTTGTGATCCGACAAACACTGGTGTGCAGAATGTGGCGTTGCGACAACGCGCCGGGCGGTTCAGTCCAGGACGGCCAGCTCGATCGTCATCGCGAACCGTTTGTTCGCGTCGTCGAGGTGCAGGTCGGTCAGCTCCGCCATCCGTTTCATCCGGTACCGGACGGTGTTCTCGTGCACCCCGAGGCGTGCGGCGGTGCGGCCGGGATCGCCGCTTTCGTGCAGCCAGGCGCGCAGGGTCTCGACATACGCGGTGCCGTGCTGCCGGTCGTGGTCGCGCAGTTCGGCGACCGCGCCGCGGTGCGGGGTGCGCCCTGACCGGGCCGCGGTCTTGAGCCGGCGCAGCAGCAGGTCGTCCCAGGATTCGTCGTAGGCCGGCGGCTCGGCGACCCCGGTGCTCTCCTGCAGCGCCAGGCATTCGTCGGCCTCGGTGCGCGCGACGGACAGTTCGGTCACCGTCGCGGGTGCGCTGATGCCGGCCCGCACGGTCAGCGGGCCGGGCAGTGTCGTGACCAGTGCGCCGACCCAGTCGCGCGCGACGGCGGCGGCTTCGGCGGCCAGCACGGTGTACACCGTCCCGTCGGCCAGCGCACTGCGCGACGGGCGCGACCACCCGAACCCCGCGGTGGCGCGTTCGAAGATCTGCAGCAGCGCCGAATGCGGGTTCGCGTCGTCGCGGGCCCGCAGCGCCACCACCCGCAGCGCCGCCGGCGGTAGGCCGAGGCGGCTGGCCACCGGCTCGGCGTCGGCGGCGCTCTCCAGCAGCCGCAACACCAGGTCCGACTCGACCTGGCGCTCCAGGTCGGCGCTGGCGCGTGACCGCAGCAGGTGCAGCGCGACGGTGTGCGCGCCGTCGGCGAGCGCCTGCCCCCGCGTCCCGGTCAGCGGTACCGGTGACGCGACCCAGATGGAACCCAGCAGCTCCCGTCCCGCCCGCGCGGCCACCACCATCCGCCCGGTGAGCCCGACGCTGTCGTCACCGGGGACGAACACCGGCTCGTCGGAGGCGCCCAGATGCGTGAACACGCCGTGCCGGTCGAACACCGCGCGTAGTTCCGGCGGCGCCTGACGGGACAGGATGGTCGCCGCGCGCGCCGGATCGGCGTCCTGCTGCCCGCGGGAGAACGCCAGCACCTGCGATGCCCGGTCCTCGATGACGACCGCGCCGCCGACGGCGCCGGCCAGGCTGTCGGCCAGCGCGAACAGATCGGTCGGCCCGCGGCCCGACTCGGTTTCGCGGCCCTCCATCACCAGGCCGTAGACGATCGCGGCGAACTCGCTCCACGGCAGGGCCGAATCGACGACCAGCACGGCCACCCCGGCGGTGTCGAGTTCGGGGGCCGGGCCGCCGCCGCGGGTGAGCACGACGGCCGCCCGCGCGGC
This sequence comes from Mycolicibacterium parafortuitum, assembly GCF_002086815.1. Lineage (GTDB taxonomy): Bacteria > Actinomycetota > Actinomycetes > Mycobacteriales > Mycobacteriaceae > Mycobacterium > Mycobacterium parafortuitum. Next base: position 96,311 of record NZ_MVID01000012.1, on the reverse strand, counting down.
CCGGGCCCATTCCAGCGCCTCGGCGCTCGAGGCGGCGCCGATGGCCAGCAGCACGTCGCCGGACACCGTGCGGCCGTCGACGGCCTCGGGCAGCACGACGCTGCGCAACTCGGTCTGTCGCTCCGCCGAACCGCCCTGCCAGCGCGCGCCGTAGCCGCCGAGGACGTTGATCAGGCGGTCCAGCGTGATCACGGGTTGACGCTACCTCGGATCGGTGACCTCAGCGTCTACCCTGAGACGCGTGGCCGTGCCGCATAAGTCCGACAGTCCCGAGGTCCATGTGCGTGCGCCGCGCGCCCGGATGACCGGCACCGAACGGCGCCAGCAGCTGATCGAGATCGCCAAGTCGCTGTTCGCCGAGCGTGGCTTCGACGGCACGTCGATCGAAGAGATCGCGTTGCGCGCCAACGTGTCCAAACCGGTCGTCTACGAACACTTCGGCGGCAAGGAAGGGCTGTACGCCGTCGTCGTCGACCGGGAGATGTCGGCGCTGCTCGACGGCATCACGTCCTCGCTGGCCGACAACCGCTCCCGGGTGCGGGTCGAGCGGGTCGCGCTGGCGCTGTTGACCTACGTCGAGGAGCGCACCGACGGATTCCGGATCCTGATCCGCGACTCGCCGGCCAGCATCACCCAGGGCACCTACTCGACGCTGCTCAACGATGCGGTCAGCCAGGTCGCCTCGATCCTGGCCGGTGACTTCTCCCGCCGCGGACTCGACCCCGACCTCGCGCCGCTCTACGCGCAGGCGCTGGTCGGTTCGGTGTCGATGGCCGCGCAGTGGTGGCTCGACGTGCGCGAACCGAAGAAGGAGGTCGTCGCCGCGCATCTGGTCAACCTGTGCTGGAACGGCCTGACGCACCTGGAGTCCGATCCGGTGCTGCACGAGGAATAGCCCCTCACGGGTCGGGGCTGGACGCCGGGTGCGACCAGAAGACGCCGAGTGCGTTCGCGGTCGCTTCGTCGACGTTGTCGAACTGGGTCAGCAGCGCGGTGAAGCAGTCCGTATAGCTCGCGCAGACGGCCGGGGTGAGCAGTTGCATCGTCCCGAACGGCCGCACCAGCGGGGCCACCGTGCCGTCGTCGTCGACCTTGCCGCCGAGCTTGATGACCTGGTCTCTCATCGGCAGGATCTGCTCGCGCAGCGCGGTCAGGTTCGCCCCGGCGCCGGCCAGCGCGCGCTGCATCGCGGTCAGCCGCGCGGACAGCGCCGTCAGCCGCGCGATACCGGTGTCGGCCGCCGTGCCCGCGGTGTCGGTCTCCGGCCATCCCGCGCGCAGCGCCGTCAGCGCCCGCCGCTGTGCGTCGACGGTGGAGGTGAGGGTGGTCGCCGCCGCGGCCAGCGAGGCGGCGGTGTCGGTGAGCCGCTGCGGTGCGCTGGCCTCGACGACCGAGATCGTGACCACCGGCAGCCTCCCCAGCGCGCGAATGTCTGACGCTGCGAAGCTAACACCGCCGCGGACGGCCTCCGTGCACCAATTTCTGGCTGTGCCGGGCAGTGCCTACGATGGAAGACATCATGACCGCATCGGGGACCGTCGACGTCCACACCCCGATCGCGGGCCTCGTCGAGCTGGCGCTGCGTGATCCCTGCCTGCAGGAGATCGCTGGAAGTTCCGCCGACCGGCCCGCCGATCTGCACCTCGTCGGGCCGGCCAGCGCCCGTCTGTTCGCCGCGTCCGCGCTCGCCCGGTCCGGGCTGCTGCTGGTGGTCACCGCGACCGGCCGCGAAGCCGACGACCTGACCGCCGAACTGCGCGGCGTCTACGGCGACACCGTCGCGATGTTCCCGTCCTGGGAGACGCTGCCGCACGAGCGGCTGTCCCCGGGGGTGGACACCGTCGGTGCGCGGATGATGCTGCTGCGCCGGCTGGCCTTCCCGGACGACGCGCGCCTGGGCCCGCCGCTGCGGGTCGTGGTGACCACGGCGCGGTCGCTGCTGCAGCCGATGGCGCCCGATCTGGCCCAGACCGAGCCGGTCACGCTGACGGTCGGGCAGGAGGCCGAGTTCGACGCGATCGTCGCGCGGCTGGTCGACCTGGCCTACACGCGCGTCGACATGGTCGGCAAGCGTGGTGAATTCGCGGTGCGCGGAGGCATTCTCGACGTCTTCCCGCCGACCGCCGAACATCCGGTGCGCATCGAGTTCTGGGGCGACGAGGTCTCGGAGATGCGGATGTTCTCCATCGCCGACCAGCGGTCGATCCCGGAGATCGAGATCGACACGATGATCGCCGTCGCGTGCCGCGAGGTGCTGCTGACCCCCGACGTGCGCGACCGCGCGGCCGCACTCGCCAAGGAGCACCCGGCCCAGGAGAACAACGTCGTCGGCAGCGTGCCCGACATGCTGGCCAAGCTGGCCGAGGGCATCCCGGTCGACGGGATGGAGGCGTTGCTTCCGCTGCTGCGCCCGAGCGACTTCGCGACGCTGCCCGATCTGCTGCCCGCGGGCACCCCGCTGTTGGTTTGCGACCCGGAGAAGGTGCGCACCAGGGCCGCCGACCTGATCAAGACCGGCCGGGAGTTCCTGGAGGCGTCGTGGTCGGTGGCCGCGGTCGGCGGGGACGCCCCGATCGACATCGAGGCGCTCGGCGCCTCCGGGTACGTCGGCTACGACGACGCCCGTGAGGCCGCCCGGGCGGGCGGGCACCCGTGGTGGACGCTGAGCCAGCTCGACAGCGGTTCGGACGAATCGACGGCCCTCGACATCAGGCCCGCGCCGTCGGCCCGCGGCCAGCAACACAATCTCGACGAGATCTTCGCGATGCTGCGCGCGCACGTCGCGACCGGCGGCTACGGCGCGGTCGTCGCCCCCGGTACGGGCACCTGCCAGCGCGTGGTCGAGCAGCTGGCCGAAAGTGACACGCCGGCAGCGATTCTGGAGCCCGGAGACACCCCGAAGGAGGGTGTGGTCGGGGTGATCAAGGGGCCGCTGCACGACGGCGTGGTGATCCCGGGTGCCAACCTCGTGGTGATCACCGAGACCGACCTGACCGGCAACCGGGCCGCCGCGACCGAAGGCAAGAAGCTTGCGGCCAAGCGGCGCAACGTCGTCGACCCGCTCGCACTGACCGCCGGCGACCTCGTCGTGCACGACCAGCACGGCATCGGGCGCTTCGTGGAGATGACCGAACGGGTGGTCGGCGGCGCCCGCCGCGAGTACCTGGTGCTGGAGTACGCCTCGAGCAAGCGCGGGGGCGGCACCGACAAGCTCTACGTGCCGATGGACTCGCTGGACCAGCTGTCGCGGTATGTCGGCGGTGAGGCGCCGACGCTGTCGCGGCTCGGCGGCAGCGACTGGGCGAACACGAAAACCAAAGCGCGCCGGGCGGTTCGGGAGATCGCCGCGGAACTGGTGACGCTGTACGCGAAGCGGCAGGCCTCGCCCGGGCACGCGTTCGCCCCCGATACGCCGTGGCAGACCGAGATGGAGGACGCGTTCGGGTTCACCGAGACCGTCGACCAGCTCACCGCGATCACCGAGGTCAAATCCGATATGGAGAAGCCGGTCCCGATGGACCGGGTGATCTGCGGTGACGTCGGCTACGGCAAGACCGAGATCGCGGTGCGCGCGGCGTTCAAGGCCGTGCAGGACGGTAAGCAGGTCGCGGTGCTGGTGCCCACCACGCTGCTGGCCGAACAGCATCTGCAGACGTTCACCGCGCGGATGGCCGGGTTCCCCGTCACCGTCAGGGGGCTGTCGCGGTTCACCGATCCGGCGCAGTCGCGCGCGACGATGGAGGGCATGAAGGACGGGTCGGTCGACATCGTCATCGGCACCCACCGCCTGCTGCAGACCGGGGTGACGTGGAAGGACCTCGGCCTGGTGATCGTCGACGAGGAGCAGCGTTTCGGCGTCGAGCACAAGGAGCACATCAAGTCGATGCGCACCCACGTCGACGTGCTGACGATGAGCGCCACCCCGATCCCGCGCACGCTGGAGATGAGCCTGGCCGGCATCCGGGAGATGTCGACGATCCTGACGCCGCCCGAGGAGCGCTACCCGGTGCTGACGTACGTCGGCCCGCACGACGACAAGCAGGTCGCGGCCGCGCTGCGGCGTGAGATGCTTCGCGACGGGCAGGCGTTCTACATCCACAACCGGGTCCGCACCATCGACTCGGCCGCGGCCAAGGTGCGCCAGCTGGTGCCCGAGGCGCGGGTGGTGGTCGCGCACGGCCAGATGCCGGAGGAGCAGCTGGAGAAGACCGTCGAGGGGTTCTGGAACCGCGAGTACGACATCCTGGTGTGCACCACGATCGTCGAGACGGGACTGGACATCTCGAACGCGAACACGTTGATCGTCGAACGCGCCGACACGTTCGGGCTGTCGCAGCTGCACCAGCTGCGCGGCCGGGTCGGTCGTTCGCGTGAGCGCGGGTACGCGTATTTCCTGTATCCGCCCGAGGTTCCGTTGACCGAGACCGCCTACGACCGGCTGGCCACGATCGCGCAGAACAACGAACTCGGCGCCGGTATGGCGGTCGCGATGAAGGACCTGGAGATCCGCGGCGCCGGAAACGTGCTGGGCGCCGAGCAATCCGGGCACGTCGCCGGCGTCGGTTTCGACCTGTACGTGCGGCTGGTCGGTGAGGCGGTGGAGGCCTACCGGGCCGCCGCGGACGGCAAAACCGTTGCGACACCGGAGGAACCGAAGGACGTCAGGATCGATCTGCCGGTCGACGCGCACTTCCCGCCGGATTACATCGGCAGCGACCGGCTGCGGCTGGAGGCGTACCGCCGGCTCGCCGCGGCACCGGACGACAAGAGCGTCGACTCGGTGATCGAGGAGCTGACCGACCGGTACGGCCCGCTGCCCGAATCTGCGCTGCTGCTGGTCGCGGTCGCCCGGTTGCGGCTGCTGGCCCGCGCGCACGGGATCACCGAGATCGGTGCGGTGTCGGCGGCGGCGTCGACGCTGCGGGTGTCGCCGCTGACGCTGCCGGATTCGGCGCAGCTGAGGCTCAAGAGGCTCTACGCCGGGGCGAACTACCGGGCGACCACCTCGACCGTGCAGGTGCCGATCCCGCGGGCGGGTTCGGGCGTCGGGTCCCCGCGGATCCGCGACCTGGAACTGGTGGATTTCGTGGCCGGGTTGATCAAGGTGCTGCACGAGTAGTGCCCTGCGTTCCGGCAAAGCTGATATAACCGACTGCGATGACCGTCGTCCTCGTCGACCCACGTCGCCCGTCGCTGGTGCCTGTCGACGCGATAGAACTGCTCGGCGGTGATGTCCAGTACACCGAGGAGATGCCGATCAAGGTGCCGTGGTCGTTGCCCGCGGCCCGGCCGGCCTACACCGGTGAGCCGGCCGAGGTGCTGCTGTCGTCGGACCCGCAGCACCCGTCGGTGCGCGAGCGGATCGCCGCGGGGGAGCGGGTGATCTCGGCGCCGGCGGCGAAACCCGGGGAACGCCTCGTCGACGCGGTCGCGATGATGGACAAGCTGCGCACGGCCGGGCCGTGGGAGAGCCAGCAGACGCACGACTCGCTGCGGCGGTATCTGCTGGAGGAGACCTACGAGCTGTTCGACGCCGTGCACGGCGGAGACCTGACCGAGCTGCGCGACGAACTCGGTGACGTGCTGCTGCAGGTGCTGTTCCACGCCCGCATCGCCCAGGAGAGTCCTGCGGCGGCCTTCGACATCGACGACGTCGCCGACGCGCTGGTGCGCAAGCTCGGCAACCGGGTGCCGGCAGTGCTTGCCGGAGAGTCGATTTCGCTCGAAGACCAGTTGGCGCAGTGGGAGCAGCGCAAGGCGCTGGAACGTTCGTCGCGGCAGTCCTGCATGGACGACATCCCGACCGCGCAGCCGTCGCTCGCGTTGGCGCAGAAGGTGCTCGCACGCGCCGAGACGGCGGGGCTGCCGGCCGATCTGATCCCGGATGCGGTCACCCGGGTCACCGTGGCGGCTGATTTCGACGCCGAAAGCGCATTACGCACAGCGGTTCTGGAGTTCATGGACGACGTGCGCGCCGCCGAGAGGGCCGCCGCGGCCGCCCGGCGTGGCGACGACGTGGCCGAGGAGCTGGACGCTGCCCCGCACGGCGCCTTCACCGCCGACGAGTGGCGGGCGGCGTGGCCGCGGGAGGTTGAGGTCGAGTAGCCCTCGGCGTCCAAATCCACCTTTTGCAGGTCTTTACTCGCACTTCGTCTGCAAAAGGTGGATTTCGAGGTCAGTCGAACAGTGCCGATCCCCAGAACGACGAGGTGTCACCCTCGGGAAGCCCTGGCGGGCAGGCGAACACCGCTGAGCTCGTCGGTGTCACGTACTCGTTCATCGCGTCGTTGCGCGAGATCGCGTTCTGCATCGGGACGAACTGGGTGACCGGGTTGCGCACGAACGCGATGAAGAACAGCCCCGCGTCCAGGTGCCCGAACCCGTCGGACCCGTCGGTGAAGTTGTAACCGCGACGCAGGATCTCGATGCCGCCGAGGTTCTGCGGCGACGCCAGCCGCACGTGGGCGAGCGTGTCGATCAGCGGCTCGTCCTTGTCGTTGGTGAGGTCGAAGTTCAGTTCCTCGAACTCATCGGTGAGCCCCATCGGCGCTCCGCTGCCCTTCTGCCGCCCGACCACGCGTTCCTGCTCCAGCAGCGTCGTGCGGTCCCACTGCTCGATCCGCATCCGGATGCGGCGCGCGACCAGGTAGGACCCGCCGGTCAGCCACGACGGTCCGTCGCCGTCGGCGACCCAGACGAACTCGTTCAGCTTGTCGGTCTCGTCGGAGCGCAGGTTCGCCGTTCCGTCCTTGAACCCGAACAGGTTTCTCGGTGTGGACTGCTCCCGGGTGGTCGACGACGTGCGCCCGAAACCCAGCTGGGAGTACCGGACCGCGACGGTGCCGAACCCGATGCGGGCCAGGTTGCGGATCGCGTGCACCGCGACCTGCGGGTCGTTGGAGCAGGCCTGCACGACGATGTCGCCGCCGCTGCGGGCGGGGTCGATCTTCTCGTTGGGGAACTTCGGCAGGTCCACCAGCGCGTCCGGCTTCTTGTCCGCGATGCCGAACCGGTCGACGCCGTCCTTGGCGAAGAACGACGGGCCGAAGCCGATGGTCAGCGTCAGCTGCGAGGGCGGCAGTCCGAGCGCCTCGCCGGTGTCCGACGGTGGGGCGTACGGGTTCTGGCCGGTGGCGCCGTTCGGGAACGCCTCCTTGCCCTGCGTCATCCGCTCGGCCATCTCGGTCCAGTCGGCGAGCATCTTGATCACGTCGTCGCGGCTGCGGGTCGTCACGTCGAACGTCGCGAAATGCATGCGGTCCTGGGCCTCGGTGACGATGCCCGCCTGATGCGGCCCGCGGAACGGCACCGCGGCATGCAGGTGATCCGTCGTCTGGGCCGCGGTCGCGCGCCCGGCGAACGCACCGGCACCGGCCGCGCCGACCACGGCGGCGGTCACCCCGGCCGCGCCGAACAGTTTGCGCCGGCTCAGCCCCGCCCTCTCGGGCTGGGGCTGAGCCTCGGCGTCTTCGTTATTGGGGTGCGATGACACCTTGCACCTGGCTGACCTCCTTGCTCAGCGCGTCGAGGGCGCGCGAAAGCTCTTGTCGCTCCGGCTCGGTCACCTTGTCGTAGGTGACGAAGCCGTCGCCTTCACGGTATTTCTCCAGCAGTGCCTCGACCTCTTCGAAGCGCTGATCGACCCGCGTGCCGAGATCCGGGTTGCGCTCGTCGAGGATCGGGCGCACCGAGGCGACCGCGGTCTGCGAGCCCTGCAGGTTCGCGCTGAAGTCCCACAGGTCGGTGTGGCTGAAGATGTCCTCTTCGCCGGTGATCTTGCTGGTGGCGATCTCGTCGAGCAGACCCTGTGCGCCACCGGCGATCTGGGTGGAGTCGACGGTGAAATCGGGTGCGCTGACCCCGGCCTGCAGTTCCTTGACGTCGGCGACCAGCTGGTCGGCGATCGCGTTGGTGTCGGGTTGCGGGCCGGTCACCCACAGGTCCTTCTCCAGCCGGTGGAAGCCGGTCCACTGCTGGCCCGGCTCGAGGTCGGCCTCGCGCAGGTCGATGCGGGGATCGAGATCGTCGGGGAACGACTCCGCGACCGGCTCGATGCGTTCGTAATACACGCGGGTGGTCGGGTACTGCGCCTTCGCGGCCTCGATGTCACCGGACTTGATCGCCGCGACGAACGCCTCGACCGCCGGGACGAGCGCCTCGACCTGGCTGTTGACGTAGCGCTTGTAGTTGTCCGCGGCTTCTTTGAACTTGCCCTCGGTGTCGACCTGCACCTCGTCGCCGGTGACGACGAAGTCGCCCCGGATGCCGTCGCCGATCATGCCCGGCTTGCACGCGGTCTGGTACGTGCCGGGTTGGCTGAGCTGGACGATCAGCTTGCGCTGCAGCCCGGGGGAGATGTTCTCCACCTCGCCCATCACGCGCTCACCCTCGCCGTACACGTAGAACTCGGTCACCTTGGAGCCGTTGTTGGTGATCACGAACGTGTTCGCGCCGGTGTTGCCCTCGGTCGCCGACAGCGCGCAGGACGTGTCGGAGGCCTCGACGGTGATCTCGGACGGGGCGGTGCCGCCGTCCCCGGACGCGGCGGGCGCCTCGTCCTTGGCCTGGCAGCCGGCGAGTGCGAACGCGGCCAGGGCCGCGGAGAGCACCGCGACGGAGGGATGCAACTTCACGTAATGGACCTTTCGGGAGAGGGATTCGGTGGTGTCGGGGTCTTGTCCCGCGCCGCACTCGGGGGGCGCAGGAACAGCGCCAGTACGACGACGAGGTAGGCCAGGTAGCCGGCGAGCTGCAGCACGGTCGGGGTCGGGGTGACGTTGAAGATGCCCTGGATCACCTCGCCGTACCAGGACGACCAGTTGAACGCGGCGCTGATGTCGAATGCCTTGTCGCCCAACCCTGGAAGCCATCCGACGGTCTGCAGGGCTCCGATGCCGTAGGACAGGATGCCGGCGGCGACGACGATCAGGAACACGCCGGTGTATCTGAAGAATTTCGCCAGGTTGATGCTCAGCGCGCCGCGGTACATCCCGTAGGCGATCAGTCCCGCCACCGCCACCCCGGCGATGAGCCCCAGTAGCGGCCAATTCGACTGTGCCTCGGCGTAACCCACCATGAACAGCGCGGTCTCGACACCTTCGCGTCCGACGGCGAGGAACGCCAGCAGCGCGACGGCCACCGGCCCGGTCTCCAGGGCCTGGGCCATCTCATTGCGCAACTGGCCCGACATCGAGGCCGATGCCTTCTTCATCCAGAGCACCATCGTGGTGACGATCGCGACCGCGACCAGGGAGGCCACTCCGGCGATGGCTTCGGCGGCCAGTCCGCTGATGGTGTTCTCGCCGAACTGGATGGCCAGGAAGGTGACCACCGTCATCGCGACGGCGGCGCCGACACCGAGCCAGACCCATCGGAGGGCGTCGCGGCGTTCGGATTTGACCAGGAATGCCACCAGGATCGACACGACGATCGCGGCTTCGAGACCTTCGCGTAATCCTATGAGTCCGCTGCCAAATAGCTGTGAACTGAGGTTCGCCGCCGCGTAGTACGAGGTGACCCCGGGGTCTGTACCAGCGACCATCGAATTGTCCTTGCTACGGCGTGCGCGCGCTTCGCTTTGGCTGCCCAAAGGAAGGTGTGGCTCACCTCAGTTTTGGCAGCGCGTAGTGAATGTACACCCGTCCCCGGCGGCCCGGGTTCAGTCGGTAGTCACATCTCCCGTGGCAGCATGGATGACAACCAGAGCGGGTTAGGGAGTCCGGTGACGCGGGTGCGTTGGCTACAGGCGATAACCGTGATCGGCGCGACAGCGCTGCTCATGGCGTCGAGCTGTTCCTGGCAACTCGGCACCCCGATTCCCGACGGTGTGCCGCCCCCGGCCGGCGACCCCGTCCCGCAGATCGACACCTACGCCAAGGGCAGGCCCGCCGACCAGCTGCACGAATGGGCGGCCGAGCGGGCGCCGGCACTCGGTATCCCGGTGACCGCGCTGGAGGCCTACGCGTACGCGGCGCGGGTCGCCGAGGTCGAGAACCCCAATTGCAAGCTGGCGTGGACGACGCTGGCCGGCATCGGGCAGGTGGAGAGCCATCACGGCACCTACCGCGGCGCGAAGATCGCCCGCAACGGCGAGGTCACCCCACCGATCCGCGGCGTGCTGCTCGACGGCACCGCGGGAAACCTGGAGATCCTGGACACCGATTCGGTCAGCCACGACCCGGCCGTCGAGAACAAGGGCGACGTACCGTTCGCGCGGGCGATGGGACCGATGCAGTTCATCCCGGAGACCTGGCGGCTGTACGGGGTCGACGCCAACAACGACGGCGAGATCAGCGTGGACAACATCGACGACGCCGCGTTGTCGGCCGCCGGGTATCTGTGCTGGCGCGGCAAGGACCTGTCGAAGCCGCGCGGCTGGATGGAGGCGCTGCGGGCGTACAACCTTTCCGACGCCTACGCCCGCAATGTGCGGGACTGGGCGACGGCGTATGCGAACGGACATCCGCTCTGAGGGCACCCGCCCGACGGGCACGTTCTAGGCTCAACAACGAAAAACGTCTGAGCCCAAGACCCAGGAGGCGACAAAGTGCCCATCATCGAGCAGGTCGGAGCCCGCGAGATCCTCGATTCCCGGGGAAACCCGACCGTCGAGGTCGAGGTGGGCCTGTTGGACGGGACCGTGGCCCGCGCGGCCGTCCCCTCGGGTGCCTCCACCGGGGAGCACGAGGCCGTCGAGCTGCGCGACGGCGGTTCGCGCTACGGCGGTAAGGGTGTCGAGAAGGCGGTCGAGGCGGTGCTCGACGAGATCGCGCCCGCGGTGATCGGGCTCGGCGCCGACGAGCAGCGCCTCGTCGACCAGGCGCTGGTCGACCTGGACGGCACCCCGGACAAGTCGCGGCTGGGCGCCAACGCGATCCTCGGCGTCTCGCTGGCGGTGGCCAAGGCCGCCGCGCAGTCGGCCGAGCTGCCGCTGTTCCGCTACATCGGCGGACCCAACGCGCACATCCTGCCGGTGCCGATGATGAACATCATCAACGGCGGCGCGCACGCCGACACCGGCGTCGACGTCCAGGAGTTCATGATCGCCCCGATCGGCGCGCCGTCGTTCAAGGAGGCGCTGCGCTGGGGCGCCGAGGTGTACCACTCGCTGAAGTCGGTGCTCAAGAAGCAGGGCCTGTCCACCGGTCTCGGCGACGAGGGCGGTTTCGCCCCGGATCTGCCCGGCACCCGGGCCGCGCTGGACCTGATCGCGACCGCGATCGAGGGCGCGGGGTTCAAGGTCGGCAGCGACGTGGCGCTGGCTCTCGACGTCGCCGCGACCGAGTTCTACACCGAGGGCACCGGCTACGCGTTCGAGAAGGAGACCCGCAACGCCGAGCAGATGGCGCAGTTCTACGAGCAGCTGCTCGGTGCCTACCCGCTGGTGTCGATCGAGGATCCGCTGTCCGAGGACGACTGGGACGGCTGGGTCACCTTGACGTCGGCGATCGGCGACAAGATCCAGCTGGTCGGCGACGACCTGTTCGTCACCAATCCGGAGCGCCTCGAGGACGGCATCGAGAAGGGCGCCGCCAACGCGCTGCTGGTGAAGGTGAACCAGATCGGCACGCTGACCGAGACGCTCGACGCGGTGTCGCTGGCGCACAACGCCGGCTACAAGACGATGATGAGCCACCGCAGCGGCGAGACCGAGGACACCACGATCGCCGATCTCGCTGTGGCCGTCGGCAGCGGCCAGATCAAGACCGGTGCGCCCGCGCGCAGTGAGCGGGTGGCGAAGTACAACCAGCTGTTGCGCATCGAGGAGGAGCTGGGCGACGCCGCGCGCTACGCCGGCGACCTCGCGTTCCCGCGCTTCAGTGTGGAGACGAAATAGCCCGTGCCCGAGGCGAAACGGCCCGATCCGAAACGCCGTGCCGGCGGGGACGCGCGAGCCAAGAAGGCTCCCGCGTCCCGGCCCGGTGCGGCCGGTCGGGCCAAGCCGCGGCCGGCGACGGCGGCGCGCCGTGAACCCCGCGGCGCCGAGACGCGGGCGCAGGCCGCCGCACCCGAGGACGTCGAGATCGTCGACGCCCCCGCCACGATCCGGGAATCGATCATCGCGTCGGCCGAGGCGGCCGCCGAGCAGCGGTTCGGTTCGGCGGCACGTCGCGCGGCGATCCTGGCCGCCGTCATCTGCGTGCTGACCCTGACGATCGCCGGGCCGGTGCGCACCTACTTCTCGCAGCGCACCGAGATGAAGCAACTGGAAGCCAGCGAAGCGCAACTGCGCGAACAGATCGCCGAGCTCGAAGAGCAGAAGGCCAAACTGGCCGACGAGACGTTCATCAAGTCGGAGGCGCGTCAGCGCCTCGGCTTCGTGATGCCCGGCGAGACGCCGTATCAGGTACAGCTGCCTCCCGGTGCGGCCCAACCGAACACCCCGCAGGAGGAAGCTCTGCAAGCCACCAGTAACGACCCCTGGTACACGGCGCTGTGGCACACCATCGCCGATGCGCCACACGGCATCTCGCCGACACCGCCGCCACCCGGTGCGCCCGGCGCGCCCGAGCCCGTCGCGCCTGTCGCGCCCCCGCCCGGTGGTTGAGCAGTCCGATCTCGACGCCGTCGCGCGGCAGCTGGGCCGTGAGCCGCGCGGTGTGCTGGAGATCGCCTACCGATGCCCCAACGGTGAGCCCGGCGTGGTGAAGACGGCGCCGAGACTTCCTGACGGAACACCGTTTCCGACGTTGTACTACCTGACCCACCCGGCGCTGACCGCCGCGGCGAGCCGGCTGGAGTCCTCGGGCTTGATGCGCGAGATGACCGAACGCCTCGCCCAGGACCCGGAATTGGCCGCGGCCTACCGCCGAGCGCATGAATCGTTTCTCGCCGAGCGCGACGCGATCGAGCCGTTGGGAACCACGTTCTCCGGCGGCGGGATGCCTGACCGGGTGAAGTGTCTGCACGTGGTGATCGCCCACTCGCTGGCCAAGGGGCCGGGGGTGAACCCGTTCGGCGACGAGGCGCTGGCCGTGCTGGCCGCCGAGCCGGAGATGGCCGGGATCCTGGACCGGAAGGTGTGGGCACAGTGACAAGCACGGGCAGAGTCGCCGCGGTCGACTGCGGAACGAACTCGATCCGCCTGCTGATCGCCGAGCAGGTGGCCGGCGGACTACGTGACGTGCACCGCGAGATGCGCATCGTGCGGCTCGGGCAGGGAGTCGACGCGACCGGCGAGTTCGCCCCGGATGCGTTGGCGCGCACCCGCGCCGCGCTGACCGGTTACGCCGAACTGATGCGCCGCCACGACGTCGGCGCGGTGCGGATGGTCGCGACCTCGGCGGCGCGCGACGTGTCCAACCGCGATGAGTTCTTCGCGATGACCTCCGACGTGCTGGGCACCGTGGTGCCGGGCGCGGTCGCCGAGGTGATCACCGGCGCCGAGGAGGCCGAGCTGTCGTTCCGCGGCGCGGTCGGTGAACTCGATGCCGCGGCGGCACCCTTCGTGGTCGTCGACCTCGGTGGCGGTTCGACCGAGGTGGTGGTCGGCTCCGGCGAGGTGTCCGCGGCGCTGTCGGTGAACATCGGCTGCGTGCGGCTCACCGAGCGCTGCCTGCGATCCGATCCGCCCACCGAGGCGGAGATCGCCGACGCGCGGGCGGTGGTGCGCGACGCGCTGGCCCAGGTGCTCGAGGTGGTGCCCGTCGAGCAGGCCCGCACGTGGGTGGGCGTCGCGGGAACGATGACGACGCTGGCGGCGCTGGCGCACGGTATGACCGTCTACGACTCCGACGCGATCCACCTGTCGCGGGTGCCGTTCGACGCGCTGCTACCGGTGTGTGCCGACCTGCTGGCGATGACGCGTCAGCAGCGTGCGGTGCTGGGCCCGATGCACGAGGGCCGCGTCGACGTGATCGGTGGCGGTGCGCTGATCGTGCAGGAGTTGGCCGCGATGCTCGGCGAGCGGGCGCATATCAGCGAACTGGTGGTCAGCGAGCACGACATCCTCGACGGGATCGCGCTGTCGATCGTCTGAGCGGTGTCAGTGGGTCGCGGCGCGCCGCAACCTCGGTCTGCGTTTGGTCGGGTCGTGCTGGCCGCCGAGCGTCAGGCCCAGCAGCACCATGACCGTCCCCAGGATGACGTGCAGCCAGTTGGCGGCGGTGTTGAGCGGGATGACATGGGCGCTGCTGCCGAACTCGACGAGCGCGCCGTAGAGCCACAGCGCCAGGTAGATCGCGCCGCCGGCGAGCAGGTAGTTCCGTGCGCCGGCGTAGCTGCGGGCGAACCAGAAGCCGGCCGCCCCGATCACCAGATGCACGATGTTGACCGTCGCGCAGACCGCGATGGTGCCGAACAGCAGGGCGCCGGAACGCCTTCCGGCCCAGCCGAGTTGGTCGAAATTCGCGGTGATCCCGGGGATGAAGCCGAGGATGCCCATCACGATCAGCGCCGCTGCGACGATCATCGCCGCGCCCTGCACCGCCATGATCTTGGGAGCCGGTGACATCGGGGCCTCCCTCCCGGGTACTTATTGACGAACGTGTGGGGGGGAGATACCCATCCTGGGCGGTGCGTAACACCGTCGCGGTCAGGAACGCAGGATCGGGCCCAATGCCTCGAGCACGGCCGGGTCCTCGATCGTCGACGGCACCGGTTCGTCGCGGCCGGCGGCGATGCCGCGCATGGTCTTGCGCAGGATCTTCCCGGACCGCGTCTTCGGCAGCGCGGGCACCACGTCGACGAGCTTGAACGCCGCGACCGCGCCGATCTCGTCGCGCACCAGCTTCACCAGTTCCTCGGTCAACCCCTCGGTGGACGCGCCGGACTTGACGACGACCAGGCCGCGCGGCGCCTGCCCCTTGATCTCGTCGGCGACGCCGATCACCGCGCACTCGGCCACCGCGGGATGGGTGGCCAGCACCTCCTCGATCGCGCCGGTGGACAACCGGTGGCCGGCGACGTTGATGACGTCGTCGATGCGGCCCATCACGTACAGGTAGCCGTCCTCGTCGAGGTGTCCGCCGTCGCCGGTGAGGTAGTAGCCCGGGTACTCGGTCAGATACGACACCCGGTAGCGGTCGTCGGCGTTCCACAGCGTCGGCAGGGTGCCGGGCGGCAGCGGGAGCTTGATCGCGATGGCCCCCTCCTTGCCGGCGGCGCAGTCGTGGCCCTGCTCGTCGAGGATGTGGACGTCGTAGCCGGGCATCGGCACGGTGGGGGAGCCGGCCTTGATCGGAAGTGCTTCGGTGCCCATCGGATTGGCCGCGATCGCCCAACCGGTCTCGGTCTGCCACCAGTGGTCGACGACCGGGATGCCGAGCTTGTCCGACGCCCAGTGGTAGGTGTCCGGGTCGAGTCGCTCACCGGCCAGGAACAGATACTTCAGCCCCGACAGGTCGTAGTCCCCGACGTAGGAGCCCTCCGGGTCCTCCTTGCGGATGGCGCGGATCGCCGTCGGCGCGGTGAACAGCGCCTTGACCCCGTGCTCGGCGGCCACCCGCCAGAACGCGCCCGGGTCGGGCGTGCCGACGGGTTTGCCCTCGTAGAGCACGGTGGTCGCGCCGAGCAGCAGCGGCGCGTACACGATGTAGGAGTGCCCGACGACCCAGCCGACGTCGGACGCCGCCCAGAACACGTCGCCGGGGGCGATGTCGTAGAGGTGGCGCATGCTCCACAGCAGCGCGACGGCGTGACCGCCGTTGTCGCGGACGATGCCCTTGGGCTTGCCGGTGGTGCCGGAGGTGTAGAGCACGTACAGCGGGTCGGTCGCGGCGACGGGCACCGGGTCGACGGGGTCGGCGCCCGCGATGACGTCGGCCCAGTCCAGGTCGCGTCCGTCGATCAGCTCGCAGCGCAGCCGATCACGTTGCACCACAACGCAATGCGTCGGCGGATGCGCGGTCATCGCGATCGCGGCGTCGAGCATCGGCTTGTACTCGACGGTGCGCGACGGTTCGATGCCGCACGACGCGGACACGATCACCTTCGGCTGGACGTCGTCGATGCGCACGGCGAGTTCGTGCGGGGCGAATCCGCCGAACACCACCGAGTGGATCGCGCCGAGGCGCGCGCACGCGAGCATCGCGATCACGGCCTCGGGGATCATCGGCATGTAGATCACCACGCGGTCGCCCTTGCCGACACCGAGGCCGCGCAGCGCGCCGGCGAACCGGGCGGTCTGGTCGCGTAGCTCGGCGTAGGTGTAGGTGCGCTTGGTGTCGGTGACCGCGGAGTCGTAGATCAGCGCGGGCTGATCGCCGCGCCCGCCGTCGGCGTGCCGGTCCAGCGCGTTCGCGCAGGTGTTGAGCTCCGCCCCGGGAAACCAGCGGTAGAACGGCGGGTTGCTGTCGTCGAGCACGCGGTCGGGCTTGCGGATCCACGTCACGGCGTCGGCCGCCTGACCCCAGAAGGAGGCGGGATCGGTGATGCTGGCATCGAAGAGGTCGCGGTACCCAGGCATAGGAGCACCGTAGACCCTTGGGTCTAGTCTCTGGACCATGACCATCCAACCCCCGCAAATCGCCGGGGCGCGCCGGCACCGGCTGACCGTCCGAGGGGTCGATTTCCACGTCACCGAGGCCGGTCCGCAGGACGGCAGGCCGGTGTTGGCGCTGCACGGTTGGCCGCAGCACCACTGGGCCTACCGGGATCTGCTGGCCGACCCGCCCCCCGGGCTGCGGATCATCGCCCCCGATCTGCCCGGCTACGGATGGTCGGGACCGGCCCCGCATCGGTGGGCCAAGGAGGACGTGGTCACCGATCTGGTGGCGCTGGTCGACGCGCTGGGCCTGGACCGTTTTCTGCTGGTCGGGCACGACTGGGGCGGCTACATCGGGCATCTGCTGACGCTGCGGATCCCGGACCGCATCGACGCCTATCTGGCGCTGAACATCGCGCACCCGTGGGTGCCGCCGAAGGTGATGGCGCCGCACCTGTGGCGGTTCCTGCTGTATCAGCCGGTGGTCGCGTCGGCGGGTGTGCCGCTGCAGCGACGCACCCGGTATCTGGAGAAGGTGGTGTTCCGGGTCGCGGCTCCGACGCTCGACCCGCAGACCGTGCGGGTCTACTCGGAGCGGTTCCGCGATCCCGTGGTGGCCCGCACCGCCCGCGACACCTACCGGACGTTTTTGACCCGGGAGTTCCCGTCGGCGGCGCGTACCGGCGAGCGGCGCCGCTCGACCGTGCCGACCCGGGCGTTATTCGGCCGGGCCGACACCGCCATCCACCCCGACCTCGCCGCGGCGGAGACCGCCCGCGCCGACGACTACACGCTTGAGGTCGTCGACGGCGGCCACTTCATCCTCGACGAGCAGCCGGAGCTGGTGCGGGCCAAGCTGATCGCGGTGGCCAAGGAGTTTTCGCCGAACTGAGGTTCCCGGTTGTGATCGCGCCGCAAATCACAGCCGGGAATCCCAGTTCGGCGGCGGCGTGGGGGTGCTACGGCTGGAAGCGGTAGCCCATACCCGCCTCGGTCAGCAGGTGCACGGGGTGCGACGGGTCGTCTTCGAGCTTGCGGCGCAGCTGCGCCAGGTACACGCGCAGGTAGTGGGTTTCCTTCGCGTAACCGGGCCCCCACACCTCTTTGAGCAGTTCCTCGCGGCCGACGAGCTTGCCGCGGTTGCGGACCAGCATCTCGAGCATGCCCCATTCGGTCGGTGTCAGATGCACCTCGACGCCGTTCTTGGTGACCCGCTTGGCGGCCAGGTCGACGGTGAACGACGATGTCTCGACCACCGGTTCGTCGGTGTCGGCCGCGGTGGCCCCGCGCCGGACCGCTGCCCGCAGCCGGGCCAGGAACTCGTCCATCCCAAAGGGTTTGGTGACGTAGTCGTCGGCGCCGGCGTCGAGGGCCTCGACCTTGTCCGCGGAGTCGCTGCGTGCCGAGAGCACGATCACCGGCGCCGTGAGCCAGCCGCGCAGGCCTTCGAGCACCTCGATACCGGGCATGTCCGGCAGGCCCAGGTCGAGCACGACCACGTCGGGTTTGCGCTCGGCGGCCGCCCGCAATCCGTCGTATCCGGTGGCCGCGGTGGACACCTGGTAGCCGCGCACGGACAGGTTGATCCGCAGCGCGCGCAGGATCTGGGGCTCGTCGTCGATGACGAGCACGCGGGTCTTCGGTGGGGCGGTCACGGGGCCGCCAGATCGATCTCGACGGTCAGCCCGCCGCCGGGGGTGTCCGTGGCGGCGATGGTGCCGCCCATCGCCTCGACGAACCCCCGCGACACCGACAGGCCAAGGCCGACACCGCTTCTGGTGTCGTGGTCGCCCAGCCGCTGAAACGGGGCGAACAACGCCGTTTCGGCCCCTTGCGCGATGCCCGGCCCCTCGTCGGCCACGGCGATCAGGACGCGCTCGCCGATCCGGCCCGCCGTCACCCGCACCGGCCCGTCGGCCGCGTAGCGCAGCGCATTGTCGAGGATGTTGGCCAGCACCCGCTCCAGCAGGCCGCTGTCGGCCAGCACCACCGCGCCGTCGACTTCGATCTTCACCCGGTCGCGCCCTGCGCGGTTGATGCCCAGCAGGGCCCGCGCCACCGCCTCCTCCAGATAGACCGGCCCCAGTTCGGGCCTGACCACGCCGGCGGCCAGCCGGGACGAGTCGAGCAGGTTGCCGACCAGCCCGGTCAGCTGATCGACCGACTCCTCGACGGTGGCGAGCAGTTCGGCCGTGTCGTCGGCAGAGAACCTGACGTCCTCGCTGCGCAGGCTCGAGACGGCGGCCTTGGCGGCGGCCAGCGGGGTGCGCAGGTCATGGCTGACCGCCGACAGCAGGGACCGGCGCAGTTCGTCGGCCTGGGCGAGCACTTCGGCCTTCCCGGCGGCCGCGGCGAGCTCCCGTTGACGGACCAGCCCGGCGGCCTGATTGGCCACCGCGGCCAGCACCCGGCGGTCGCGGGCGGGCAGCGTGCGGCCGGCCAGCACCATCCAGAACTCCTCGGAGTCGTTGTCGGATCCGGCTTCGATCGCGGTGTCGGCGTCCTCGACCGAGACGCACGGGTCGGTGCCCGCGGATCCGAGCACCTCGCCGCCGTGCGCCGGGCCGCGGACGAGGCTCACCGACCGTTGCGAGTAGGCCTCGCGGACCCGCTCCAGCAGCGTGTCGAGGTCGGCGCCCTGCAGCACCGACCCCGCGAACAGCGCCAGCAGCTCGGCTTCCGCTGCGGCCCGGCGTGATTCACGAGCGCGGTTGGCCACCCTGTCGACCAGGGCGGCGACGGCGACCGCCACGGCCAGCAGCACCACGATGGTCACGGCGCTGTCGGGATCGTCGATGGTCAACGTGTGCAGCGGTTCGACGAGAAAGAAGTTGAGCAGCACCCCGGACAGCACCGCCGAAAGTGCCGCCGGCGCAACGCCGCCCAGCAGCGAGACGACCAGCACGCCGATGAAGAAGATCGCGCTCTCGCCGCCGATGCCCAGGAACGGCTGCAGGAACAGCACCGCGGTGGCGCAGATCGCCGAGGGCACGACGACGGCCGCCAGCCAAGCCGCGGCGTGGCGTTGCCGCGGAGATACCCGCGCCCACAGCGAGGTTCCGCCGGCCTGCGGGTGGGTCACCATGTGGACGTCGATCGTGCCCGAGTTCTGCACCACGGTCGCGCCGATGCCCTCGTCGAAGATGCGGGCCCAGCGGGACCGCCGCGACGTCCCGATCACCAACTGGGTCGCGTTCATCTGGCGGGCGAAGTCCAGCAGCGCGGACGGCACGTCGTCTCCGACGACGGTGTGCAGCGTGGCGCCGATGCTGGTGGCGAGTTCGCGCACGCGGTCGATCTGGTGGGGTGCGGCGCCGAACAGTCCGTCGCCGCGCACCACGTGGACGACCATCAGCTCGGCGCTGGATTTCGTCGCGATCCGGGATGCCCTGCGCACCAGGGTCTCCGACTCGGGTCCGCCGGTGATCGCGACGACCACCCGCTCGCGGGCCTCCCAGGTGGTGGTGATCTTGTTGTCGGCGCGGTACTTCTCCAGCGCGGCGTCGACCTGGTCGGCCAGCCACAGCAGGGCCAGCTCCCGCAGCGCCGTGAGGTTGCCGCGCCGGAAGTAGTTCGACAGTGCGGCGTCCACCCGCTCGGGCGCGTACACGTTGCCGTGAGCGAGTCTGCGCCGCAACGCTTCCGGAGTGATGTCGACGAGCTCGATCTGGTCGGCGGCGCGCACCACCTCGTCGGGCACCTTCTCTTGCTGCTCGATGCCGGTGATCTGGGTGACCACGTCGTTGAGGCTTTCGAGGTGCTGGACGTTGACGGTGGTGACCACCGTGATGCCGGCGTCGAGCAGTTCCTCGATGTCCTGCCAGCGCTTGGGGTTTCTGCTGCCCGGGGTGTTGGTGTGGGCGAGCTCGTCGACGAGCACCACCTGCGGGCGCCGCCGCAGCACCGCGTCGACGTCGAGCTCGGCGAAGCTGTGCCCGCGGTACTCGACCATGCGCGGGGGCACGGTCTCGATACCGTCGAGCAGCTGCGCGGTCTTCGCGCGGCCGTGGGTCTCCACCACCGCGGCGACCAGGTCGGTGCCGCGCTCGATCCGCCGGTGCGCCTCGCCGAGCATCGCGTACGTCTTGCCCACGCCGGGAGCCGCACCCAGGTAGATGCGGAGCTCTCCGCGCTTGGGCCGCTGCGGGGCGGGCGAACTCACCTGCCCATCATCCACCCTGACGATCCAAAGCGAGGTTGAGCTGCAACACATTCACCCGGGGCTCACCGAGGAATCCCAGGGTGCGGCCCTCGGTGTGCTGGGCCACCAGGGCGCGGACCTGCCCGGGGTCGATCCCGCGCGCGGCGGCGACGCGGTCGACCTGCAGATCGGCGTAGGCCGGCGAGATGTCGGGATCGAGTCCGCTACCGCTGGCGGTCACCGCATCGGCGGGCACGGCCGGATCGGCCGGCGCCGCGCCGCGGATCGGCACGAGCTGCCCGGCGCTGTAGTCACGCCCCGGATCCGCGCAGTCCACCTGCACGCCGAGATAGCTGTCCAGGAACGGTTCCGGGGTGGTGTCGCACGGTTCGTTCACGCTGACGACCTCGGTGGGCGTGGTGACGTCGCCCGAGCCGTCGCGTGGGCCGATCACCGACAGCACCGCACCGACTCCGCCGCCCGTGCAGTACGGACGGCTGCCGTCGACGCCGTCGAGTTCGCCCACCGCGGCGCTGCGGGTACAGACCAGGGTCAGCAGGCTGGGTGTGTCCGGCCGGTCGACGATGCTCTCCGGCCCCAGGTTGCTTGCGCTGGTCGACATCGGGTCGTAGCCGTCACCGGCGGCCGAGGGGCGGCCCTGGAAGTATCGCGGTAGGGGGTTGCCGTCGACGTCGGTGTAGAGCTGGCCGATCCGGCTGCTGCCCACCGGTGTTCCATCGACCTCGACGATGGAGCCGTCGGCGTTGCCGGACAGCGGCGGGGCCTGGGCGATCAGCCAGATCAGCGCCGGGTAGCCCAGCCCGAGCACGACGGTGAACAGCAGCAGGGCGCGCAGTGCCGCCCAGTGGCCGCGGATGAGGTTGGAGAACACCATGTCACATTCCTGGGAAGAGTTGGATGACGAGGTCGATGGCCTTGATGCCGAGGAATGGCGCGACGATGCCGCCGAGACCGAAGACATAGAGGTTGCGGCTCAACAGTTTCGACGCGCTGCTCGGTGTGTAGCGGACACCGCGCAGTGCCAGCGGGATCAGCGCGACGATGACGACGGCGTTGAAGATCACCGCGGACAGGATCGCCGACTGCGGGCTGTGCAACCGCATCACGTTGAGCAGTTCCAGCCCGGGGAACAGGCCGACGAACAGCGCCGGGATGATCGCGAAGTACTTCGCGATGTCGTTGGCGATGGAGAACGTCGTCAGCGCGCCGCGGGTGATCAGCAACTGCTTGCCGATCTCGACGATCTCGATGAGCTTGGTCGGGTCGGAGTCGAGATCGACCATGTTGCCGGCCTCCTTGGCCGCCGAGGTGCCGGTGTTCATCGCGACACCGACATCGGCCTGGGCCAGCGCGGGGGCGTCGTTGGTGCCGTCGCCGGTCATCGCGACCAGACGGCCGCCGGCCTGCTCCTTCTTGATCAGCGCCATCTTGTCCTCGGGCGTGGCCTCGGCGAGGAAGTCGTCGACGCCGGCCTCGTCGGCGATCGCCTTGGCGGTCAACGGGTTGTCGCCGGTGATCATCACCGTGCGGATGCCCATGCGGCGCATCTCGGCGAAACGTTCCCGCATACCCTGCTTGACGACGTCCTTGAGATGGATGACCCCCAGCACCGTCGCGCGACCGTCGCGCACCTCACCGACCGCCAGCGGGGTGCCGCCGGCGGCGGCGATACCGTCGGCGATGTCGCCGAGTTCGCTTGGGACCGTGCCACCTTTGGCACGTACCCAGTCGGCGACCGCGCCGGTGGCACCCTTGCGCAGGCGCCGTCCGTCGACGTCGACACCCGACATCCTGGTGTTGGCGCTGAACTCGATCCAGGTCGCATGGTCGAGCTCGCCCGGGGTCCGGCCGCGAAACCCGAACTCCTGCTTGGCGAAGACGACGACCGAACGGCCCTCCGGGGTTTCGTCGGCGAGGCTGGACAGCTGGGCGGCGTCGGCGAGGGTTTCCGGCGGCACACCGGCCAACGGCACGAATGCCGCTGCCTGACGGTTGCCGAGGGTGATGGTGCCCGTCTTGTCGAGTAGCAGGGTGTTGACGTCGCCGGCCGCTTCGACGGCACGCCCGGACATGGCCAGCACGTTGCGCTGCACGAGGCGGTCCATGCCGGCGATGCCGATGGCGCTCAGCAGCGCGCCGATGGTGGTCGGGATCAGGCAGACCAGCAGGGAGACCATCACGATCCCGGAGACGCCGTTCGCGTTGAGCGCCAGGCTGTCCGGCACGCCGGGATTGTTGCTCACCGAGTAGATCGCCAGCGGTTGCAGGGTGGCGACCGCGAACAAGAACACGATCGTCAGCGACGCCAGCAGGATGTTCAGCGCGATCTCGTTGGGGGTCTTCTGCCGGTTGGCGCCTTCGACGAGCGCGATCATCCGGTCGATGAAGCTCTCACCGGGTTTCTGGGTGATCTTGACGACGATGCGGTCCGACAGCACCGTGGTGCCGCCGGTGACCGCGGACCGGTCGCCGCCGGATTCGCGGATGACGGGCGCGGATTCGCCGGTGATCGCCGACTCGTCGACGGAGGCGATGCCCCCGATGACGTCGCCGTCGCCGGGGATCGTCTGCCCGGCCTCGACCACGACGATGTCGCCCTGCTGCAGCAGTGGCGCGGCGATCTGTTCCTCCCCGCCGGACGGGGTGAGCCTGCGCGCCATCGTGTCGGTCTTGGCCTTGCGCAGCGAGTCGGCCTGGGCCTTGCCGCGTCCCTCGGCGACCGCTTCGGCGAGATTGGCGAACACGACGGTCAGCCACAGCCACACCACGATCAGCCACGCGAACCACGACGGGTCCGCCGCGGCCAGCACGGTGCTCCACGCCGCGCCGATCTCGACGATGAACATCACCGGGTTGCGCCACAGCGTGCGCGGGTTGAGTTTGGCGAACGCGTCGGGCAGCGACTTCCACAGCATGGCGGGCTCGAGCAGGCCGCCGCGCACGGTGGTGGAACCTGCTGCGGCCGTGTGCTTTCGGTGGGCGTGTTCGACGGTGGTGACGGTCATGAATGGAGTCCTTCGGCGAGGGGTCCGAGTGCGAGCATGGGCAGGAAGGTCAGGGCGACCAGGATCAGCGTGACGCCGGCGACCATGCCGACGAACTGCGGCCGGTGCGTCGGCAGCGTGCCGACCGATTCCGGGGTCTTGCCCTGCCGGGCCAGCGCACCGGCCAGGGCGAGGGCGAAGATGATCGGCAGGAACCGGCCGAACAGCATCGCCAGCCCGAGAGCGGTGTTGTACCAGGTGGTGTTGACGGTGAGGCCGGCAAACGCCGACCCGTTGTTGTTGGCGGCCGAGGTGAACGCGTAGAGCACCTCGGAGAGTCCGTGTGGTCCGGTGTTGAGCATGCCGGCCCGCTGCTCGGGCAGCGCCATCGCCGCGGCGGTCCCGGTCAGCACGATCAGCGGGGTGACCAGGAAATACGTTGCGGCGAGCTTGATCTCGCGCGGGGTGATCTTCTTGCCCAGGTATTCCGGGGTGCGTCCGACCATCAGGCCCGCGACGAACACGGTGATGATCGCCAGGATCAGCATGCCGTAGAGGCCCGAACCCACCCCGCCGGGGGCGACCTCGCCGAGCATCATGTTGAACATCGTCATCATGCCGCCGAGGCTGGTGTAGGAGTCGTGGAACGAGTCCACCGCACCGGTCGAGGTCAGCGTGGTGGCCGCGGCAAACACTGCCGAATTGGCAACGCCGAAGCGCTGTTCCACGCCCTCCATGGATGCGCCGACCGCGGTCGGGACGGTCCCGTGGTGCTGGAGCTGAAACGCCATCGTCAGGCTGACGCTGAGCAGCGCGATGATGCTCATGACGGCAACGATCGCCACACCCTGTTTGGGCGACCCGACCATTCGGCCGAAGGTGCGGGGCAGCGAGAACGCGATGACGCTGAGCAGGAAGATCTCCACCCAGTTGGTCCACGCGGTCGGGTTCTCGAACGGATGGGCCGAGTTGACGTTGAAGAAGCCGCCGCCGTTGGTGCCCAGTTCCTTGATGACTTCCTGGCTGGCCACGGGGCCGCCGGGGATGGTCTGTGCACCTCCGGCCAGCGTGGTGACCACCTGGTCGTGGAGGTGGAAGTTCTGGATCACGCCGCCGGTGACGAGGATGACGGCGCCGACGATCGCGAGGGGCAGCAGGATCCGGAAGCTGCCGCGGATCAGGTCGACCCAGAAGTTGCCGAGCTCGGCACGGGTGTGGCGGGCGAGGCCGCGCACGAACGCGACGGCGACTGCCATACCGACGGCGGCGGAGACGAAGTTCTGCACCGTCAGCCCCGCCATCTGCACGAGATGGCCCTGCGTGGACTCCCCGGAGTAGGCCTGCCAGTTCGTGTTGGTCACGAAGCTCACGGCGGTGTTCCAGGCCAGCGCCGGGGTCATCTCGGTGCCGGGGTCCGGCAACGCCAGCGGCAGCTTGCCTTGCACGAGTTGCAGGACGAACAGGAACAGCAGGCTGACCGCGGAGAACGCGAGCACGCTGCGGGCGTAGGCGCCCCAGGTCTGCTCGGCCTTCGGGTCGGCGCCGATCAGCCTGTACATTCCGCGCTCGACGCGCGAGTGCCCCGACGCGGTGTAGACGCGGTACATGTAATCGCCGAGCGGCACGTGCACCGCCGCCAGCGCGACGACGAGCGAGAGCACGAACAGTGTCCCCGCGACGTCGGCGCTCACTAGAACCTCTCCGGGAAGAACAGCGCCGCGAACAGGAACACGGCGATCAGGGCCGCCAGCGCGAGCCCGATCAGGTTCGGCGTCACAGGTTTTCCACCCACTTCTGGATGAGGCCGAACACGGCGAAGATCGCCGCGGTCAGCACGAGATAAATGACGGTCGTCACGTGGATCAGCTCTCCTGCGCTCATTGACACACCCACCGGTGGTGGCGGGATGCGCAGGCCAACGTATGACCGGAAACAGGTGGGTGAGCTGGGCGTTGACGGTTTCTTGACGGGTGCCGGCACAGTTTTTACGGACCCCATGCGGCCGTCAGCGCGGCGTCAAAGTCTGGTAGGCGGCCGTCAAGGATCTGTATGGATCGACCCGTGTTGCCAGGGCGTGCGCGTACACCGAATTCATGACGACTTTGGACGTTCCCCTGGCCCCTCGCCGGCTGGCGGCCTCGGTGCACGCGGTGCGCCGGATCCTGCCGATGGCGGGCTGCGCCATTCCGGCTGTGGCACTGCGCGATCCGATGGTGGCGGCGTGGGTGCGCGCGCACGGGCTTGCGGTGACCGCGTGCGGCGGCGAGGAACTGGAACTGGTGCGCGCGGCGGGGGTGCGTCCGTTGCACGTCGTGCTGCGGTGCTGCCCGGTGTCGGAGACGATCCGCCGGGCGGCCGGTCTGGGTGTGGTGCGCTTCGTGGTGTCCAGCGACCGCCACGTCGACGCGCTGACCGCCTGCCCGCAGCCGTCGAAGTACGTCTACCTCGACGAAGCGGGACCGGCTGTGGCGGGTGAGCGACGCCTCGACATCGTCGGAATGCACTGCGACGTCGCCGATCCGGACGATCCGGGACAGTGGGGGGTGGCCGCCGAGCGGCTGCTGGGCCGGATGGCGCAGATGCGGTCGTGGGGTGCGGAGCTGACCCGGATCAGTCTGGCGGGTGGGCCGGCGAGTGCGTGGTTGACCGGTGACACGAAGGGGCTCGGCGCGATCGCGTCCGCGGTCGACGATGCGCTCGACGACGGCTGCGCGCGATGGCGGCTGCCGCGACCGGCGGTGGTGCTGGCCCCGCTCGGCCGGTGACGCCGACGGTCAGTCCTCGACGACGCCTGCTGCCTGCGCGCTGGTGACCATCTGGCCCCACGCGTGCTGGGCCGCGACGAACACGATCAGCGCGGTCACCAGCGCGATGGCCGAGACGGTCCAGTAGGCCCACGCGGCGACGTGCGCCGGCGAGGACATCAGCATCATCGCCATGCTCGCGGCGAACGCCAGCACGGCGGTCAGCCACGTTCGCTGCGTCTCACGCGCAGTCTCACGCGCAACGGCATCGCGGACCTGCGGGAACTCGACTGTGTGAGTCATGCCCTTACGGTGAGCCGGGGTGCTGAAGACCGGCTCACCGTTTGCTGTGTGAATCCTTTGAAGTTCGGGTGGGAATCCTAAGCGGGCGGCAGTTCGTTGGTCATCGCCTGGTATCCGTGCGCGCTCGCGCGTTGTAGCCCGGCGCGCACCAGCCCCATGATGAGGCCCTGGATCGCCGCGGCGAGGATGACGGTCTTGGTCGACTGCGTCAGGTCCTTCGGGTCCGGCGGCTCGGCGTCGTTGTCGCCGATGCGTTTCCAGATCTGCCCGAAGATCGCACCAGCGAGCAGACCTCCGCCCACACCGGTGGCCACCGACAGCGGCGTGTACAGCGATCTGGCGATTTTGCTCATGGTCACTCCCTGGTCTTTCTCACTGTGCGCGTCGGGAGATGCCTACCCGTGTCGCGCGTGGCCAAACGCCCGACGGGGTGGAGGCGCCGGTGGGAGGATCGGTCGATGGGTCCTGGTCAACCGCCCCGCCGCCACGAGACCGAGACCGAACGCCTCGACCGCAACTGGGCCAGCCTGCTGCAGGAACTGCGGGTCGTGCAGACCGGGGTGCAATTGCTCACCGGCTTCCTGTTGACCCTGCCGTTCCAGCAGCGTTTCGACATCCTCGACGACGGCATGCAGGTGGTGTATCTGGTGACCGTGTGCGCCGCGGTCGGGTCCACCGTGCTGCTGATCGCCCCGGTGGCGATGCACCGGTTGCTGTTCCGCAGGCACCGGCTGGCGGTGCTGGTGGCGGCCGCGCACCGGTGCGCGTACGCCGGGCTGCTGCTGCTTGCGGTGGCGCTGACCGGGATGACGGTGATCATCTTCGACGCGGTCGCGGGGCTGTGGGCGGCGGTGGTCGCCGGTGGGTGCGCGCTGGTGCTGTTCGTGATGTTCTGGTGGCTGCTGCCGATCTCGATGCGGACCGGGCCTCAGCAGGCACCCGCACCGTAGTTTCGCCGGGGGGCGGCCGGGTACGCCGGACGCCGTGACCCACGAGGAAACCCCCGCAGCCCCCGACGTGACCCCTGACGGCGTCATCCCGTACCCCGGTGAGACCGACCAGATGTCCGACCGTCCGCGTGACGAGATGCGCGACTATCAGGGCACCGGCCTGCTGGCCGGGAAGAAGGCGCTCATCACCGGCGGGGACTCTGGTATCGGCAGAGCCGTGGCCGTCGCGTTCGCGAAGGAGGGCGCCGACGTCTCCATTGCGTACCTGGAGGAGAAAACCGATGCCGCACATACGCTGTCGCTGATCGAGGGCGCCGGCCGGCGCGGCATCGAATTCGCCGGTGATCTCGCCGACCCCGAACACTGCCGCCGCGTCGTCGACGAGACCGCCCAGCAGCTCGGCGGGCTCGACATCGTCGTCAACAACGTCGCGTTCCAGTCGCCGGCCTCCGACTTCACCGAGATCTCGGACGCGCAGTGGCGGCGCACCTTCGCGGTGAACATCGACAGCTTCTTCCACGTCACGAAGGCCGCGCTGCATCACCTGCCCGACGGTGCCGCGATCATCAACACCGGGTCCATCAACGGTCTGCGCGGCAACAAGACCCTGATCGACTACTCGGCGACCAAGGGCGCGGTCATCGCGCTGACGTACTCGCTGGCGCAGTCACTGGCCGAGCGTGGGATCCGGGTCAATTGCGTCGCTCCCGGGCCGGTGTGGACCCCGCTGATTCCGGCGACGATGGATGCGGAGAAGGTCGAGTCGTTCGGCGAGCAGGTGCCGATGGGGCGCGCGGCGCAGCCCGACGAGATCGCACCGTCCTACGTGTTCTTCGCGGCGTCGCGGATGTCGTCGTACTACAGCGGTGAGGTGCTGGCCCCGATCGGCGGCGAAACGCTGCCGGGCTGAGCGTGCCTCACCCTCGGTGGTAGGTCAGGAACAGGTAGCCGTCGGCGCCGACGAGCACCCGTCCCAACCGCAGTGCGGTCGGGGCCGCGATGGCCGAGGGTGCGCCGGTGCCCACCGGTTGGCTGCCGGCCAGTTTCGGGGCGAGGGTCACGCAGAGTTCGTCGACGAGGTCGTGCGCGACGAGTTCGTCGAGCAGCGCCGGCCCGCCTTCGCACAGGATCCGCTGCAGCCCCTGTTCGCGGAGCTGGTGGATCGCACCGCCGACATCGACGGTGTCGGTGCCGGAAACGATGACCTGGCAACCGGTTTCCCGCGCTGTGCTGGTGTTCGCGGCACCGGTGATCAGGATCGGTGGGGTCGGCCCGCCGAACATGCTCTCGGGCAGCCGGCCGGACCGCGACACGACCGCCAGCGGCGGCGGGTCGTCACCGAGGCCGAGTTCGCGACGGTGCGCGCGGTGTTCGGGACCCAGCCGCACCGGGCCGTAGCCTTCGGCGCGTGCGGTTCCGGCGCCGACGAGAACCACGTCCGAGTAGGCGCGTAGCGCCAACAGCAGGGCGTAGTCGGCCGGACACGACAGCGGTCCTGCCCGCCCGGCGAACGCCGCGGCGCCGTCGGCACTGAAGATCATGTTGACCCGCACCCCGGCGGGTGCCGGCCGGTAGCCGTGGTCCTCCACGGCGGCGCCGGCGGGCAGTGCCCGCACGTCGGTCATGCGTCGTGGCCCGGCTCGATGTCGCGGACGTCGGAGAACGTGATCAGGTCACCGAGTTCGTCGGGCGCGCTGCCGTCGACGGGCTCCAGCAGATGGGCGACGTGGTCGCCGACGTCGAACCGGCGGACCACCCGTCCGGCGAACCACGCCGCCGCATCGTCGAGGACGGGCAGGCCGTGCGGTCCTTCATGCCAGGCGCATTCGGCGAATTTGTCCGTCGTGTCACCGGTGGTGCCGCCGAACAATCTGGCCACGTTCAGCGCGTCGTGCGGCAGGACCTGCACGGCGAGGTACTCGGCGTCCTGGGCCACGGTGAAGGTGTGGTTGTTGCGGGACAGGCCGACCAGGAAACGGGGCGGGTTGATGCTCGTCTGCGAGGTGAATCCGACGAGGCAGCCCGACCTGCGGTCGCCGACGGCGGTGGTCACGACGAACATCGGATAGTCGAGCAGAGACACCAGGCCTTCGAATGCGGCACTGCCGCCGTGCTGTTCGCCCACTGCGACCTCCTTCGACTCGACCGCCTTCAACCAAGTCCGCATTGCCGTTTCTGATCTTGACCAAACGGGCGCGACGTTTGGCGGGCTTGTCACAGGGTAGTGACGGGCCCATGAAGGCTGTGACATGGCATGGGCGCCGGGACGTGCGCGTAGACACCGTTCCGGACCCGAAGATCGAAGAGCCCACCGACGCGATCATCGAGGTCACGTCCACCAACATCTGCGGTTCGGACCTGCACCTGTACGAGGTCCTCGGCGCGTTCATGAACGAGGGCGACGTCCTCGGCCACGAGCCGATGGGGATCGTGCGTGAGGTGGGTTCCGAGGTGACGAACCTGTCGGTCGGCGACCGGGTGGTGATCCCGTTCCAGATCTCGTGTGGCCACTGTTTCATGTGCGACCAAAAGCTCTACACCCAGTGCGAGACGACCCAGGTGCGCGAGCAGGGGATGGGTGCGGCGCTGTTCGGCTACTCGGAGCTGTACGGTTCGGTGCCCGGCGGGCAGGCCGAGTACCTGCGTGTGCCGCAGGCCCAGTTCACCCACATCAAAGTCCCTGAGGGCCCGCCGGATTCGCGGTTCGTGTACCTGTCCGACGTGCTGCCCACGGCGTGGCAGTCGGTGGTCTACGCCGACATCCCGAAGGGCGGCACCGTCACCGTCCTCGGACTGGGCCCGATCGGGGACATGGCGGCCAGGATCGCCCAATTTCTCGGGTATCAGGTGTTCGCCGTCGATCTGGTGCCCGAGCGGCTCGACCGCGCGGTCGCGCGCGGGATCCACACCATCGACGCCTCCAAAGTCGACGGCTCGGTCGGCGACGAGGTGCGCCGGCTGACCGGCGGCCGCGGCAGCGACGCCGTGATCGACGCGGTCGGGATGGAGGCCCACGGATCGCCGGTGGCGCACGCCGTTCAGGGGGTGACGGCGTTCCTGCCCGACGCGATCGCCAAGCCGATGATGCAGAAGGCCGGCATCGACCGGCTCGGCGCGCTGTACTCGGCGATCGACTGTGTGCGGCGCGGCGGAACCCTGTCGCTGATCGGCGTCTACGGCGGGATGGCCGACCCGATCCCGATGCTGACGTTGTTCGACAAGCAGATTCAGCTGCGGATGGGGCAGGCGAACGTCAAGCGGTGGGTCGACGACATCATGCCGCTGCTGACCGACTCGGACCCGCTCGGGGTGGACACATTCGCCACCCATGTGGTGCCGCTGGACGAGGCGCCGCACGCCTACGACATCTTCCAGAAGAAGCAGGACGGTGCGGTGAAGGTGATCCTGAAGCCGTAAGGGTCGATGGGCCTGACGCGGCGCCGGCTTCATGGAGGAGGTGACCCGGATGCCGATCCGGCGGGTCGCGCGGGGCTGATTCTGTTTGGTTGCCGGAGCACCGGGAAACCTCCTCGTACCGCATACGGCAGGAGGTTGATTTTTCTATGCCAAACGCATCGATCAAGAACGAGAAAATGTACGAGGAGCTGCGCGATCAGGGCAACTCCAAGGAGAAGGCCGCGCGCATCTCGAATGCTGCAGCCGGGCAGGGCAAGTCCGCGGTGGGCCGCCGCGGCGGCAAGTCCGGGTCTTATGACGACTGGACGGTCAGCGACCTGAAGCAGCGTGCCAAACAGCTCGGGATGTCGGGGTACTCGCACCTGACCAAGGACAAGTTGATCGACAAGCTCCGCAACCACTGAGTTGCGGCGTGCTGGGCTGTCAGTCGTCGCTGCGGGCCTCCGCGCCCGACTCGCCGGCATCGAAGTCGTCGTCAGAGCTGGAACGGCCGACGTAGGGACCGTCGGACGGATCGTCGTTGCCCTTCGAGGCCCGTGATCCGGCGACCTTGGTGTCTTCTTCGGTATCGGCTTCGGCCTTCTCGTCACGGGGATTGCTCATGGCCTGACAGATGCCCTCGCCACGAATTCTCAAACGGTTCTCGCACATGACGGGCGTATGACGTGACGGCCCTCCCAGTTTGGGTGCGGGGGGCCCGGGTATTTCGGCCCCATGGCTCAAGATCCGGAATCGCTGCGCGCGGTTGGGCTCGTCTGCAGCCTGAAGCCGAGCCCGGCGGAGTCCAGCAGCGAGTTGATGGCTGAACACGTCTTCGAGCAGCTGCGTGCGCAAGGCGTCGAATGCGAGGCGGTGCGCTGCGCCGACTACGACATCGCACCCGGTGTCGAGGCGGACATGGGATCCGGTGACCAGTGGCCACAGATCCGCGAAAAGGTGCTCGCCGCAGACATTCTGGTGCTCAGTTCACCCATCTGGCTCGGGCATCCCGCGTCGGTCACGCAGCGGGTCCTGGAGCGCCTCGACGCCGAGTTGTCCAACACCGACGATGAGGGTCGGCCGGTGATGGTCGGCAAGGTCGCGTTGGTGAGCGTCGTCGGCAACGAGGACGGCGCGCACAAGGTGGTCGCGGACCTGTTCCAGGCGCTCAACGACGTCGGGTACAGCATCCCCGCACAAGGCTGCACGTACTGGAACGGCCCCGCGATGGAAAGCGGCGACTACAAGGACCTCGACCACGTTCCCGAACAGGTCGCGTCGGCGACCGCGGCCGCAGCCCGCAACGCCGCGCATCTCGCGCGGCTGCTCAAGCGGTCGCAATACCAGCCCTATCAGTGATGACGAACCGTCAGCGAAAGGAGCATCATGCCTGACACGTCCCAAGACCCGGTCGACCACGCCCGGACCACCCGCCAGCATGCCGGCGAGACGATGAAGGCCGGGGTCAACGCCCCGGGTCTGATCGCCGTGGGCCTCGGTGTCCTGAGCCTCGTGCTCGGATTGTTCGCATTCGCCAACGGCACCGCTGCGGCGGGGATCGTCGGCGTCGTGCTAGCGGTGTTGCTCATCGGTGGTGGGCTGTTCTGGCTCAACCGCGCGCACCACAAGGTGCAGGAGAAGCAGGTGGACTGGCACCGGGAGAATCCCGACGCCACCTACGAACCACCGACCAGCTAGCCCGGCACACAGACCGATCGGTAAGGAAGGGCCCCGCCCACGGCGGGGCCCTTCCGCTGTGTCTGATCGGCGCCGAGGCGATGGGCACGCCGGTGGCGTTCCGCAACGTCGTCGGGGCCAGGTCGCAAGTTGAAGACGGCCGTCACCTGCTGGGCGGGAACGCCAGGCGCGGAGTGGCCGGTGCTCCGGCAAAGTGCTTACAGCAGCGCGGGCAGTTCCAGTTTTTAGCAAACGCAAGCAGTTGGGTGGTTTGAGCTGCTGAACAGCGGAAAGTATCGATCACTGCTTGCCACGGCTATGAAGAATCTGTACCTCGTGGCGGGCCTGTCGATATAGACTCGCGACATGGCCGAGCCCTGGTACCAGGCACCCGAGACCCGCCGTGAAAATTCCATGGACCTGCGACGCAGGATCCAGGTCATCGGCGTTCTGGTGCTGATGGCGCTGACGTTGGTGTTGGTTGTCTACACCTTGATGACCACGCCGTAGCGCTGGCGGGTTGATCGCCGGTTGGCGTTCTCGAAAGTGTTCGCGCGCAAGGGTGATGCTTAGGTGGATCGCGACCCGCGGACGGTGCCCACAGCACGGCTTGGACCGAGGGCGTGCAGAGGTATTCCGAGCAGGCCGTAACGGGGACGACGCGCCTCCGGTACGCCAGGTTTCGCCGTCAGGCTGAGGCACGCTAGATTCCTGCCCGGGTGTTCTGGCCCCCATAGCCCAATTGGCAGAGGCAGCGGACTTAAAATCCGGAAAGTCTGGGTTCGAATCCCAGTGGGGGCACTCTATATCGCCTGTTGAGAGGCGGTATCGAACGCCTAGCGGGGCTAACTAGCGGCCGTCATCGCGGCGTGAACGCGGCGTGTGGCGGGAGCGCGGCGACGGCTCCGCATTCGTAGCTAACACGCCCACCTGAGCCCTTTAGAGCTGCGTAGGCGTGTTGCCGTGCCGATTTCGCTCGAAGGGGCGGGCGAAGATTCCGCACACGTCAGCCGCCGAATGAGGGGCTGAGGCTGAACGGTTAGGTTCGTCGGCCCCCGGTTGTAAAGTTCGCCGAGAAGACGCGAGAGGGGGAGGGCTAAGTGGCTTCTGAGGGTGGGGACGTTAATCGGCTGGTCGAATACGTCGGTTCGACGGTAACGACGTTCTACGAAGCGCCTGAAGGTTGGCCGGGGAATGTCGAGTTGTCGTTGATCGATGCGGTGCTCTCGATCCGGGCGACGTATGGCACCTCTGCGGACACCGGGGTTCGCGGGGCCATCAAGCGGTACAAGGCCGAATCGGGCCGAACAAGCTGGGACGACTTCGGTGAACTCGCAAAGGCCGATACCGCTTGGCTGCAGCAGGTGCTGATGAAGCAGAAGACGGGCGGCGTGCCGAAGGCCGAAGCAATAGTCAACGCCGCGAGGAGGTTCGCGGACATCGGCGTCATATCTCACGCTGATATCGACCGAAACTCCGCCGAGCAGCGCCGAGCTTATTGCGGCACGAAGGGCCTCGGCCCCGTCACCTGGGACTACTTCCTCATGTTGGCTGGCAACGATGGAGTTAAAGCGGACACGCTTGTCACCCGGTTCGTCGCGGAGGCCGTCGGTCGCACACCGGATGCCAAGACGGTCTCTCAACTCGTAACCGAGGCTGCTGGTCGCCTCGATATGAAGGCGTCGGCGCTTGACCATTCAATCTGGCGTCACATGAGTAGGCCGCGTCGTGACTAGGAGTCCGACCGGGGCGGGGTCTGAGGCCACCCGCCCCGGTCGGGGGTCTAGCGTGCAATCTGGACGCCGGGGTAACCGCGTACCTCTCCGCGTGGCCGCCGCTGCTGGCGGGGGATGGCTGAGCTTTCGACAAGCTCGACGGGCGGTGCCTTTGGCCGGTACGCGCCGCCTTCGGATGGCGGCCGGCCATTGATGTGTGGCGGCACGAGGCCAGAACCCCACCCGAACTCGGTTTCGGTCTCGGCCTGGGACTTGTCCCGAGCGAGGCGATTCGGGTCGGCTGGTCGACGTAGCGGTGGCGAGGGTGGCGGTACCTCGCGCCATCGTTCGGGTGCGGTCATGACTACGTCGCGATCGTCGGCGCGGTGTAGGACGCCGACGCCGTGATTTGGCAGACCGCCGCTGCGCCCCGGTGTCGGACGCCGACGCCGAAGCTCCGCACAAAGAAACTATCCTGGATCGGGTACGGCCCGTTGCCTGCGATGTGACGCAATCCGGCATAACTCGGATTGACGTGCTCGCGGAAGCCGACTGAGTTGGACTCACTGCCGGGGCCGCCGCTGGCAACAACGGCTACGTAGCCCTTGGGGACGTACATGCTTTGCAAAAGCAAAGCGCCACCGTAACTTCCGTGAACCACAAGGCCGTTGTATTCGGCAGCTGGGACCGGTCCGTGAATTGTCTCATCGCTAATCCAGGCTGGCATCGCAGCGCTCGGGATGAAATCGAATTTTGGCAAAGGACCCCCAGTCCGGTACTCAACCCCAGCGCGCCAAGCGGTCAGAGTCGCGGCGTCGACATCGTCGGGGTGGGCGAGGATCAGCATCTGCGAACCGACGCGGCCGTAACCGTGTTCGGTGACGTGGCGCAGCAGGTCTTCGACATCTTGGCTGTCGATCACGCTCGACTGGCTGGTGAGCAGATGTGTGTGCGAACTCGTGAACGTCTTACCCAGATAGGGTGGTGGCGTCATGCCGTCGCCGTTCCACAAGCCGTAGCAGTTGTGTCCGAACTCGTTCTGAAAAACTGTGGGAGAGAACAGTCTCCGCAGAACAGTTCCGTTGATTAGCTTGTTGTCAGCCTCGAGGACACGGACCACCTGCGCAGTAATCTGTTCGGCAGTGGCTTCACGGAGAAAGCGCCAGGTCGCGCGGAGGCTGATGTCAAAGTCCTTGAATTGGTATCCCAGTTTGAGCACATCGCTTGGTGGGCGAATAGCTCGCGGAACACCGAATTCCGTTGCCTCCTCGAATGAGTCACTGGATGAGCTCTGCGGTACCGCATCGGCCACCTGCACCGTGCGGTAGCTCAGCAGGCTCGCGATCGTTGTGCGTTCCTCGTTGTACAGCGCGAGCGCGTCCGCGACCTCCTGCCAGACGGAGTTGAGGTCGACACCGTCCGCCGTCTGATTCACGAGCGCCGATCCGCGATCTGAAATACCCTTAGCCACTTGAATTCACCTACCTGCTAGATCGAAAGTCGTTACGAGGTAGCGACGGTAGGCCAGATTCAAGCGGCGAGTACGGAGGCTATCGGACCGCGATACATGAGCGACGGACTTGAAGTCGGGCCGCGACGGAATCGCGATAGGATAGCGGGTAGTTCTCTCGCAGAACGCATTACGTGTGCTCCGAGGTCCCGCTAGGAGGCAATTATGGCCCGTGTTGCGCCGCCCGACGCAGCTGATCCGCCCGGGGTCACGCTTTCCGAGGCGCCAACGATCAAAGGGAAGCAGGGCGCGGTCGAGTGGTATCGAACGGTGCTCGGTATCCCGGTGTCGATGAACAGTGTTGTCGTTTCGACAAACAACTACACACTGCCGAGCTATCTGATAGGCGGCGCTGTGTACTACTCCACCCGAGACCTCTACCGCCACATTACCCGCAATAGGAGAACAGCATGATTATGAGTGACACACGCCGGGCAACGCTCACCGCCAAATACGGTACTGACCGCCCGCCGATGGACCCCGCCATGAATACGACAGTGACGGCGATGCTGGCGGCTGGGGCGATCAGTGCCAAGGCGCATGGCCGGGGGAACGCAGCCCTGTTCGACCCAGTCTGGTCGCCTGCGATGTGGACACGAGCGAATCAGGCCATGGCGGAGCTTCGCGCGGGCCTAGCCGAAGGTCACATCAGGTTCGACACGCACGACCACTACGACACTGTCGACCTAGACAACCCACCCGCCGAGGCGGTCTTCATCTGGGCGCCGGGCAGCAGCTCCGTTTTGATCGCTTGCCGGAGCCAGGCGAACGCACGCACACGCCAGGTTCGCGGTCCCGACTACTTCAGCGGCATGTTGCAGTTCTTCGCGATGATCGATGACTACCACTCGTACGGGAGTGGTGCGGACGCTGAGCTTCGGTGCACGATCAACGTGGCCGAGGGGTGTACGGCCCACGCGGAGGACCATGGTGCGGGGACTACGCGCTTGATGCCGGTTCGGCGCGGGCAGTTCGTCCTGCTATTCCGGTGCTGCCGGGTGTGCGAGGACGTGGCCGGCCTGCTCGCGGATACGAACTTTCAGATCAACGTCTTGGAAGCCCAGTCGAAGCTGCCGCCCGGGGCGCGGATTGACCTCGGCTCGCCGGTCCCGCCGAGGGTTCCGCCCGACCGGACGTAGACGGCCCCGCGCGGCCCGCTGATGGCGATGACGGCGATATGCCGCAAGGGCGAGGGCAACCGGGCTAGGGAGGGGTTGGCAGAAGGTTTCGCCGAAGAATGGCCGCGTATCCCCATACCCGGCGATTGTGTCAAACGGTCTGAGGGCAGCTGAGGGACGAAATCAGTTTCTAGTGACCATATTCGAGTCGAGTTACGTAGGAGCGCGACGAGCGAGGATCGGCTACGATAGGGGTACCGCTCGGCGGCGATCCGTCGGCAAAAGTGAATATTCGAAGGCAACTCAGAAGCCTCCAAGCTGGATCTTGGCGGCAGGCTGTGGACCTGCGGGACTGCGCTGAACACCCATGACACCTGGCGCACGCTCATGACATTGAGCGTGTACGCCAGGTGTTTTTGTGTTTTGGAGGAAGAAATGGACTATCTGGACCGGCCCAATCTGACGGAGCAAGAATTGTTCGAGTACCTATTTCTCGACCTCGACCTGCCTGTGACGCGGCGCTCGGTAAAAGAGGCTGTGAAGCGGCGGGAGATCCGGCCAACTCGACTCGGTAACGGCAACTACTTCAGCAAGCGCGACGGTCTGGATTGGGTGAAGTCCCGCAAGCAATCTGGCGTCTATCGCGCACCAGAGGTCAACACCGCGAAGTGAAGTGTGCCCCCGGTTGACGAGACCGGGGGCGATGCCTACTTCGATGGCTGAGAAGAGACGACGATGACGCTACGCCAGGAACGCAACGAACGAAAGCCGTTGCGAAATAGCTCTGTTGGCATCGATGATGACTTCCGGTTGTCCATTGAGGGCGCCGTTGGCAGTCTGCGGCTGCCTGACGTGAGCGGCCTGTCGCTGTTGGAGGCCGCCTTGGCCTATACGGATGCGGGTTGGTATGTGCTGCCCACAGACCCGAGGGAGATCAAGAACCCCGGCAGTGTTGTCGGCGGCAAGTGGCATGAGCATTCGAGCCGCGACCCCGAGCAGATACGTCGGTGGTGGACGGCGAACCCGCGTTACGGGATTGCGCTGCATTGCGGGCGGTCTGGTGCGGGCGTGTTCGACCTAGACGA
Organism: Mycolicibacterium parafortuitum; assembly: GCF_002086815.1. GTDB lineage: Bacteria > Actinomycetota > Actinomycetes > Mycobacteriales > Mycobacteriaceae > Mycobacterium > Mycobacterium parafortuitum. Next base: position 58,244 of record NZ_MVID01000012.1, on the reverse strand, counting down.
AGACGTGAACGACAAACCTGCTGGTATGGCGGCGACGCTTTGGACCGCTCTGCAGACTGGAGCAATACAAGCGACGCGCAGACTGCATTGCGGGAAGGATGCACGCGCGCACTACATGTTCGCCTGTCAGTCGGACAACTTCGGGAACAGCGCAGGTGCGTTCGGGCGCTGGGGCGAGTTCCGCGGCAAGAACGGCGTGATCATCGCGGCGCCGACTCCACACCCCGACGCGGAGACTAAAGACGGCGAGTACAGACCACGAAAGACGGGGCCGTTGCCGCCGATGCCCGAGGTATTGCGGGAGTGTTTGGCGGAGGCGGGCGAAACCGCCGACCCGCTGACAGGCCTCCAATTGGCAGCGTTCCTCGACGCCCATACCGGCGGGGGCTGCGGACGTGACGACTGCTCACACACCGTGGACGGCCCGCTGAAGCACTTCCATAAAGGGGTGGAGGACGGCGCGAGCCGTTACGAGACTCTGGTGAAGGTTGCCCCGTGGGCGCTGTCGGAGGCGATGGCCGGCTGCTACTCGGCGCGTGATGCGGTTGAAGCCTTGAGAACTGTCTACTTCGATGCGTTCGATGAAAGTGACGGTCGCGCTCGTCTGGCGCAGCGCAGTGGCGAGTTCGCGCGGGTGATGCGGTGGGGTGCTGCGCAGGCTGACGCTAAGCGCGCGCACCGGAATGACAGCTTGCCGACGACCGCAGAGCTTGAGAGCTTCTGGACGTCAAGGCCTGAACTTGAGCGGCTACGACAGTTCGCCAGGGCGCGCTCAGTCGGGCCGTGGTCGATGCTTGGCGCGGTTCTGGCTCGCGCGATAGCGACGATTCCGCCGCACGTCGTTCTGCCACCCACAGTGGGGTCCTTCGCCAGCGTGAATCTGTTCGTCGCCTTGGTCGCACGTTCAGGCTTCGGCAAGAACACCTCGGAAGCAGCCGCGGCAGACTTTGTGGTGAGTGAGACCGACGTGTTTGTCGCGACGCCGGGTAGCGGGGAGGGGATACCGAAGCAGTACGCCTACAAACAAAAGGCCGAGCAGATGAATCTGCGTAATTCGGTGATGTTCACGGTCGGCGAAGTCGACACCTTCGCAGCCCTAGCGGGTCGCAGCGGCTCCACGCTAATGCCTGAACTGCGTAAGGCATGGATGGGGGAGCGGCTCGGCTTCGGTTACGCGAACGCCGAAAAGGCCGTAGCCATCATGGAGCACCGCTACCGAATGACGATGATTGTCGGGGTCCAGCCTGGCCGTGCGAGGGCTCTGCTGGACGACAAGGACGGTGGCACACCCCAAAGGTTCATCTGGTTGCCGACGACAGACCCGGACGCGCCGGAGGTGCCTGACGCGGAACCCGACCCGTTATGCCTACCCGCGTGGCCGGCCGCAACTCCCGACCCCGCCGATGCGATCGCGGACAGGTCGATAGGCGACAGTGTTCAGCTGAAGTTTGGTGACGTCGATCCGTACATGCTCGATGTGCCCGCCGACAAGTCAGCGTTTCATGTGTTGGCCTTGCCGCCAACCGTCGCCGAGAAGGTTCGGCAGGAACAGCGCGCGAAACTGCGCGGTGAGGTCTCCACAGTCCATGCGCTTGACTCCCACGCGATGCTCGCGCGATTAAAGCTCGCAGTCGCCCTCATGTGGATCAACGGACGCACCGACAAAGTCTCTGAGGAAGATTGGGACCTGGCAAGCGTCGTGATGGGAGTATCGACCGCGACCCGCCGCGACGTCCAAGCCGCGCTGAGATCTAAGTCGACCGCCGCGAACCAGGAACGCGGGCGCCAGGACGCGGTACGCGAGGTGGCCAAGGCGGAGGTTCTCGCGAAGGCGGAAGATGCCGCCATTGGTCGTGTCGCCGAACGTATTCGGAAGTCGCTACGCGCGAAGAATGATCAGCCTAAGGCCGCGATGCGACGCGATTTCGGACGCGATAAGAAGCTCTTCGACCCGGCGCTGGAGCGACTGATCGGCGTAGGCGATGTGGAGCTGCAACCCATCCTCGGTAAGGGCGGCAACGCCAAAGTCGTCCATCTACAGGAGGGGCGATGAGCGCCCGCCTAAAGGGGGTACGAGGGGTACGACGTACCCCCCGCCGTGCGAGAACGCGTGAAAACCGTCTCTCTAAAAGACCTGGTCATCTCAATTTCTCGAATCGCGGGTTAGGCCCCGGAGCATCGAGACGCGGGCGATGGGGGGTACGCGTACCCCTCGTACCCCCCAACGAGATGGACCACACCGCCTTGGCCGTTCGGGACGCGTCTAGGGGAGGTCTGCAAATGCATTTATTTAGAACATGTTTCGACCATGAGAGGAACAACCCGTGAGTGACCTATCGACATCAGGACCCAATGACAAATGGAGTGAAGCTTGGTGGGCCACGAGCCGAGGGCGACGGTGCGACGGCCACAAGAAAAGCGGCGATAGATGCCACAACCCCGCCCGCCGTGGAACGAATGTGTGCGACTACCACGGCGCGAAGGCCCCACAGGTGAAAGCAAAAGCGCGACAACGGCTTGAGGAAGCAGCCGACCGCATGGCAAAGGAACTGCTCAACATTGCGACAGACTCAGAGTCCGAGCATGTGAAACTGGCCGCGATTCGCGATGCACTCGACCGCGCGGGCATCTCTGCTAAGCAAGCACTTGAGCTTTCTGCCGCGGGCCCAACCAAACCGTATGAGGAACTGCTGCAGGGACTTAGCGGTATCGCAACAATCAACCGCGAGGAGTCGCGAGCCCGTCGCGGGCTCGCACCCGAACCACGCGCCCTGGCCGCGAACGACGAACCGCTCGAAGTAGTCGACGCTGAGATAGTAGACCCCGACGAGTACCCCGCCGACCCGCCTCATGGGCGCGCTCACGGCCCCGTACCCGCCGACCGGGGCGACGGCCCGCCCCCGAGGCCGCATTTCGCCGAGGACGCCCCTAGCCGCCCGCCGGGTACCGGGCTTCAAACGATGGAGGACGCACTGTCCGACATCCGCGACAGGCTTCAGCGGTGATAGCCCATAGAGACCGTTCATGGGGGCACTGGCTTGTCGGACCGCCGCCCCGGTACCCGCGACTGGCGGGGCCTAATTCGCATGGCAGAACACGAATGAACGGTCAGAGCGAAAGCGCTGCTCAGCGGCTCGTGCAGCGCTGGTGACTGGCGTAGAACCGGGGCGTAAGGCCGAACCGTTCGGTTAGGCCCCGAAGAAAGCAGAGAACCACATGGCAGAGAATACGAATTGCCAGCGGCCCTTGATGTTTGGGTACACGCGCGTGAGCACTGAGGACCAGGCAGACAAACGCAATGGCCTCGAAGCCCAGCGCGCGGCAATCGATGCCGAGGCCGAACGGCGCGGCTGGGATGTCGAGCACTTTGCCGACGAGGGCGGCAGCGGTAAGTACATCAACCCGAGACTGGCTGAGGTACTGGAGCTTCTGGCGATGGGTCAGGGCGAGGGACTCATCGTTGCGAAGCTTGACCGGTTATCGCGGTCGATCATCCACGCCGCCACGATCATCGAATGTGCCCAAAGACAAGGCTGGTCACTGGTTTTGCTCGACCTCGGTGTGGACCTGACTACGGCAGCCGGCCGCATGTTCGCAATGAATCTGGTGAACTACGCCCAATACGAGCGCGAACTGATCAGCGAGCGCACCAAGGCGGCGCTCGCGGCTAAGCGGGCACGCGGAGAGCGTGTCGGGCGACCTCGCCTGGCCAAGCCGGGTGTCGTGCGCCGAATCGTCATGGATCGTCAAGCTGGGCTGAGCTTCGCCAGAATCGCCAGCGCGCTTGAGGCCGAGGGCATCTTGTCCCCAGCGGGGCTATCGACGTGGCAATCATCAACCGTGCGGCGCATCTACCAATCTGCGACCGCGACAACCGAAATGGAGAAGACAGCATGACCGTGCACTTCACCGAAGAAGACATGAAAGAGATTCGCGCGGCCGCATATTGGCGCTGGGCGAAGGATCACCCCGAAGAAGCTGCCGCCCGTCTCGGCTGCGGACTCGTCACGCCGGAGGAGAAAGCGCGCGCGCAAGAGCGCGCCAAGCCCCGACGGCGGTCGTGGCAGAACCCCGGCGGCAACAGGACTAAGCGTGCCCAGGCGCACACGCGCCGGATACGGCGGCTGGGATGAGCGCTGAGCTGGGTTACTACGAGCGCGGCACGCGGGTTCGCGTCGCGTTACCGGGCCACTCGCGGCATCGGCAGGAGGGCCGCGTAGTCAGCAGTTACAACGACGGCGGCGACATGGGCCACGTCGTTGAGTTCGACGGCGGCGAGACGGACGAATACATCACCGAAGAATTGCGGTCCGCTCAAGTCGGTAACCGCTGGGGAGTCTAGGGGCGGCAAATGGCATACGTACGTGCGCACGACACGAAACAGCGTCGCAACGGCAAGGTCGTCAAGACGTACGCGGTCGTCTGGCGTGAGGCGGTTCGCGACGAGTTCGGCCTACCCACCGGGGCGACACGAGCGCGGCGCGAGACCTACCCGACCCGCGAGGCCGCAGAAGTGCGACGAGACGAACTCAACGCCGCGAAGCACACGCACGCAGGCACGAGCGCCCTGGCCGAGCAGAGAGCTAACGGGGAGCAGCCGTTCGGGTTCTACGCGAGGGCCTGGCTCGACGCGCAGGCGGTTCGGGTCGCGAGCGGCAAGGTTAAACAGCGCACCGTAGACGAGTACGAACGACAGCTCCACACGTACGTGCTCGGGGACCTCGGCAGTCTCGCGGTCGCAGCAGTCACACCGGCCCACCTCGAAAAGCTGCTAACTGGGCTGGTGCGTCAGCAATCTCGACAGGGCGACCGAAAGCCGATCAGCCCCGGCACGGTGAAGCATGTGTGGGACGTGGTGCGGCGAGTGCTCAAGTACGCGGTTCAACACGGCGCGCTCGACTCGAACCCTGCGGACCGGGTGGATTTCTCTGCGAGCCGCGCGACCGGCGACCACCCCGACTTCGAACACCACCCGCTCACGGCGGCACAAGTCGGGGCGCTGAGTGCGGCGGTCGCGGGCTACCCACCGGAGGGCTACACCGGCCCAGAGCTCCCCGCGTACCCGGTGTACGGGCTCTTGGTCGAGTTCCTCGCGTACACAGGCCTACGGGCCGCTGAGGCCGCAGGGCTAGAGGTCGCTGATCTTCTGTTCTCGCCTGGGCCCACCGACCAAGGCGGCGTTCGATGCTCCGTGCGCGTCGCGCGGACGAAGGACCGAAAGAATGGCGTCTGGGTCGTCGGCACCCCGAAGAGCAAGCGCAGCCGCCGAACCGTGCCACTCCCGCCTTGGCTCGCGAAGCGGATGGCCGACTACCTCTCCGAAGTCCACCCGCGCGCGACCGAACCGACTGCGCCCTTATGGCCGTCGCGGAAGAACGGGGGCGGTTACCGAGCAGCGGGGGAGCGGTACGCGGTACCGCTCGACTGGTCGCAGCCACTCGCGCTCGGAACCTTCTACGACACGATCCTGAAGCCCGCCCTAGAGGCGGTCGGCTTACCGGCTACCCGCCCCGCGACGAAGGATGCGCCCGCTATTCGGGGCGTCCGCCTCCATGATCTTCGGCATACGTTCGCGGTGCTTCAGCTCTCCGCTGGCACCCACTTCATGCAGGTGTCGAAGTGGCTGGGACACAGCACGTTCACGCTGACGCTCGACACCTACGGCGACTACATCCCCGAGCGGGACGGCGGCGCGCTCAACACGCTGCCAGAACCACCCGCCCCGGTCTACCGGGCCGCCCGAATGGAAAGCAACGTGGTGCCGTTGATTGGTCGATCATGACGGGTATGTCTATCCGCTAAGTTGGCACGGGGTCGGGTCGAAGGTCATAGGAATGCGCTGCTGGGCACCCTTTGCAAGATCTCCGAGATCTGGGTGTCGATCCAGATAGCAAGCTCTTGCATGTAGGGGCCCACGGGAGCGCCATTCTTCGCCCTAGCCGCAAGCTTGGCTTTCTCATCCTCTAGGGTTTTACGCTTTATTGAATAAGGCGCATCCGGTTCGCCGCTTTCTCGACCGAGTGTCTTTTCAGGAATAACCGCCGTGATGAAATCCGTAGGTAGGAACCGCTCAATGCCGCGGAAGGAATCGCCAAGCGCTGGATTGGCGATACCGGCTGGCGGTACTAGGCACTCGGAAAATGGGTGCACTCCTAGGACGTCGTCGTACTTCTGCTTGTCCTTTGCTTCCCAATCGCGAAGTACAATCACCGGGGCGACGTCTGGTCGTGAAGCAATGACAGGCTTATTATATTTCAAGTATGGGTGGATAGCATCACCAGTGTGGTCCTCGCCCAACACAGCGCCGGGTGGTACCAGTCGCCATCGAGGTTTTAGGCCAGCCTCTTGAATCGCCGCGCGGAGGTAAAGTTCATCGATTCGACCCTCCACGATTACGATCGGCTCCGTTGCAAACGAGAAGAGCGGGTGCGCGTAGGAAACAATTGATCCCCGGGTGCTTTCCGTCAGAGCATCGCGCGCTGTCATTCGGTGTAACACAGTCTCCGGACCTTTTTTGGCCAGCCATGCGACATCCGATATTCGTACAAACTCATCCTGGTGAGTAGTAACGAATATCTGTCTTTTCGGGTCCGCCGCGTAGTCGCGCAGATCTTGGGAGAACCGCGCGCGGAGACCCGCATGAAGGAAGCTCTCTGGCTCCTCAACCGCCCAGACGCTTGCCTGTATCCAGCCAAATCCGTTGCCGCGATGGGTGCGATCAGCGAGGTTGAGCACATGTAGCAGGAGCAGAGACTGAGCTCCGGAGCCTTCGAATTCAGGGGCACGAGCCACGTCACCGGTTGTCGCCGCCCGTACGCCAAGGTTGAAGACGAGGTCGGCGAAGTCTGCTGGCAAATCAGGTTCGATTCCGACGCCAGGGAGACCGCGGGAAACAGCTCTCGATACTTCGCCGAACATGCGTTCACCCATCGCGGTCAGCTCGGTGAACAATTCGTCAACCGACGACTCCCGATACGCCTTGGTTGATCGCAGGCGTGACACGAGGTTGCTGCGTAACGGAGTGAGCTCACGACGTATGAGGTCGGCTGGGCGGGCGTGGTTTGGTACGTAGACGAAACGAACTGCTCGGATATGAGCGATGACAGAAGCGGCCCTATCTGCGGTTGCTTCTGTCATCGAGGTCAGCGAATTGCCAAAATGGAGTGTGTCAACGGCCGTGGTCTTATCGAGACTGAGGCTCCATGAACGGGTTATGTAGATTACGTCATCGATGTCGAGGGCCTTATGAAACTCTTCCTGCCCTCTCACCTTAAAATCGGGTCCCAATCGCAGCCCTACGGTTACTGCTAGAACCTTTTTCTTTCCCTTCGGAGCATGTGTGCTGAAGTCATCCTGCATACTCACTGGCGTTTGATTTTCATCCAGATAGCCATTGAAAAACAAGTTGAGCGCTCGAAGGGCGTTCGATTTTCCACTACTGTTGACGCCGATTATCGGAGCATAATCACCTATATCGCACAGCTCCGCATTGCGTATTGACCGGAAATTCTCGATTCGGACGTATGAGATGACGCTTATTTCCCGACCCTCCCTCGGTCATTCTGCTCTGTTCGCTATTGGCTTTCAGCCCATGGCGTGAGCGCCAAGGCGCTGCCTCCCCATCTGCTTCGGCGATTCTATGCGCCGTTCGTTGACAGTTCGCCTAACTCCAACGCAGGCGTTTTTCTCATTGCGGACCGACAGGCGCCGTAGCTAACAACCGCCCAGCCCATCCCGTCGCGGCGGCAACGCGGCGACCGGGGGCGTACTTAGAGCGATCTAGAGCCGGGCCGAAGGCGTACCGGAGCCGACTCAAAACCGCCCCTGATCAGGGCGTTCGAAGCTTGCAAACGGCCATTCGCCCTGGTGTTCGATGGCCGCCTAGCCTTACTTAAAATCCGTGTGTTCCGGGTTCGAGTCCCGGTGGGGGCACTGGTCAGGGGTTTATGACCCCTGTTAAACCGTGCCGAAGTGTTCCCTTTGTGTTCCCGTTCAACGTGAAGCTGAGCGTGGACGATAATCCGCCGAGTCAAGGTTGACGTGACGTCGAGGCGTGGATGTCAGCCGCTCGATGGTGAGTGCGGTGGCGTAGACCCTCAAGATCAAAGGTGCCTTCGCGGTTGTAGATAGAAGCGTGCTTCCTGCGGGGAACGTGCGCCAGGGTATGTGTCCGCCTAACACTTCTGGCGTCGAGTGTCATGCACAATCATGCGGTGAACTGGGGAGATCTCTGGGAGTACCCGTTGCGCGCAGATGTATGGGGGAACGTCGCCGAGTGGGTGGGGGCCATCGCAACTGGCGGTGCCGCACTCATCGCCGTCGGTTACTACATGTTTCAGCACCGGCAAGAGAAGCGAAAGCAAGCAATGCTCGTCGCCGTGAAGGCGAGCGAGTCGCATATCAAGCGAGAAGGAGAGGAGCGCGGTCGCTGGGTAATGGAAGTGGAGGTCACGAATAACTCGGCGGCCGAAATTCGTGAAGTGCGCGCAGAACTCGTACGAAAATCGTTTCGTGCCACTCTTTTCCCGGATGCGTATACGATGTTCCTCAGTTCGCTAGCTGAGATCAAGCAGGACTGGGAAAACGCGCAAGACGTCAAGCCTCTGTACTTCACTGGCGGTCGTACGGTTATCGAGCCGGGGGGAATGCTTCAGAAGGAGTTCGAAAACGACCGTATGGGCATTATCTATCAGCTCTGGGTCATATTCATTGATTCAAACTCTTACGAGTGGGCGATCATCATAGACATTGGCGGACAGGGCTTGCGGCGCAATAAGCTGAAGCAAGTCAAGTACTACCGGGGCTTGTGGGAGCGCCATTGGCACCAGCGCCGTACCACACGTCAACTGCTCTCTAACTGGTCGACGAATGTCGGGAGGGCATGGTGGTTGATCTGGCATCCGGCTAAGAAGCGGCGGGACTAGTCTCCAGCAGCTCAGGGTTTTCGTAGATGTTGCCGACAACCTCAAGCGGGTAGAGGTCTTTTGCTTCCTTCGAGCAGATCATGGCGTGGATAGACATCACCTTCATCCTGTTGGTGTTCATCCTCCACTTGACGGCCGTTGCTAGGCTAGATGACCTGACCGGCACTAAAGAAAAGGCGGAATCGAACCATTCGACTCTGAGCCATAAGGGGCTTGTTTCGGAGTGAACAATATCTCCCTCGTATATCTCTAGGCCGTGCTTATCGCGGACGCCGGTGTATTGCATCAACATCGGCTTATCTGCATGGTCCGTGTAGAACCGAAGCGGAGAACCATCCACGAAGAATCCTGAAAGTGCACATAAAGACTCTATTGAGCCTTCGTCTTCCCAGTCCCAATCGATGCTTGCGACCGTCTGCATCTTGGTTCCGTCCCACGCCCTGAATTTAATTGTCCTACTCATCGTTTTGATTCCTCTGCCGCTAAAGCATTATCTATTAACACTTCCACCATGTTCGCCATAGACCGATTGTGTTTCTTGGCAAGCAGGGATAGTTTCGCCCGATAGGCTAATTTGATCTTTAATTGGGTATAACTCATTACAAATTGATAGTAGCAATTAGTAATCATTTAGTAAATGAATTGATGCCGCGCTTTTAACAACGTCGTGTCGCGCCTCTGAACTGTCACACTCTGCCACTAAAATCTGACGCCATGAGCGGATGGCTTGAGTACGTGACCACACCCGAGTTCTGGGCAGGTGGCGTCCTACTTGGCTCGCTCGGCAGCATCGGCACGTACTTCACGACGAGGGCAGCAGACAACCGCAGGTTCTCACATGAGCACGATGTGCTGAATCGCAAAGAGTTTCGCGAAGACCTTACGGAAGAGCAGAAGCGTCAGCGCGAGGACAAGCTGCGGGAGCATGAGAACTTGTACGCCGTCGCAAGTGAGTACACCCAGGTCTGTACCGAGATCCTGCAAAACTCTATCGACACGAAGGGCATCTTCAACACCATCAGAGACATGTTCTACAACCGGACGGGGGTAGCTGACCCCAACGTCGAGGAGAAGCTCGACCATGCCGCGAAGGTGACAGAAGAAAACAAGCGAATCATGACGCCGTTCAACAAGATGCGGCTTGTCGCCCCGGTCAATGTGCTCGACGCAGCATCAGAGTTGAACATGGCTATGTTGGCGGTGCTGAGGACGACCACCGAACCGTTCGCAACACCAGTCACTCTGAAGGCTGCCGGCGACCAGTTGAACAAATTTATCAACGTCTTCCGTACTGAGATTGGCAAAGAGGCTTACACCGAATCCCAGGCCCAAGAGCGGGCGCTCAGCTTTATGGGCAGCTTAAAGAAGCAGGTGGACGCCTACATGGAGGAAGCGAAGGACGAGATGAGAGCCGCTGGCTTTACGGACTCGCCCTGGGGGGCGCTGTAATCCCGCGATGCGGTTGAGGCCAAAAGTGTTCCCAAAGTGTTCCCTTACGCGTGGCACTACTGACCTCTGTTATCGAAATATGGTGCAGCACAACGACTATCGGTCCACCACTGTCAGCTGAAAGGACTTAAAATCCGCCAAGTGTCGGTTCGAGTCCGACTGGGGGCACCAAAAGAAGCCTCTGGACCCTGCAGTCGGGCCCGCCGTAGCCCAAATACTCCGACGCAATCGCTACCCGCTCACCCGGATGAGTACCTTGCCGGTCACTCCGTTCTCGACCGCGTCGTGGGCGGCAGCGGTGTCCTCGAGCGAAAAGTGGTGCACGGGTAGTCCGTTGCTCTCGCCGACGCCCATCGCTCCGTCGCGGACGGCGGCGGCCACGTCGTCTCGACCGTTCGCCAGCGCGTCGTCACCGACGGTGTAGAGGACCAGGAACTGATACCGGGCGTTCACCCACATGTTCGCCATGACGTCGAGTTCGACACTCCCGCCACCGTCGTTGGCGTAGATCGCGATCGTCGCCCGGTTCGACACGACAGCCGCATCGAGTGCGGCGTTGGCCCCCGGTGCGACCTCGACGACGATGTCGACCCCGTCGGGCGCGACCGCGCGGATCGCCGCCGCGGTGTCACCGGCTTTGTAGTTCACGACGTGGTCGGCACCCGCCGCTGCTGCCAGCGCCTCCTTCTCGGGCGTGCTGACCGTGGTGATCACGCGGGCACCAGCCCACCGAGCCAGTTGGATGGCGGCATGGCCGACCGCGCCGGCGCCACCCGCGACGAGCACCGTCGCTCCGGCCAGGGCTCCGGGCGCCAGCCGCGACGGCCGCCCCTCCGCGACTGTCAGTGCCCGGTGCGCGGTGATCGCCGGCACCCCGAGGCTCGCCCCGACATCGAAGCCGACGTCGTCGGGCAGCGGGACCACCGAGACGACGGGCAGCACGACGTACTCCTGCGCCGTACCGTCCGGCCGCTGAAGCTGGGCCATGAAAACCCACACCCGATCACCGACCGCCAGGTCGGAGACGCCGTCGCCGACGGCGTCCACCACTCCGGCGCCGTCATGGTGGGGAACGACTTCGGGGAATTCGAGCTCTTGGTCGGGGCCGGCACCCTTGCGGTGCTTCCAGTCGGTGGGATTGACACCGGACACCACGACACGCACCCGCACCTGCCCGGCGCCGGGTTCGGGAACCTCACGGTCTCGCAGGTGCAGGACAGAGCTGTCGCCGGTTCGGGAGTAGGTGATCGCCTTCATAGGACGGACAACGCGATGCGCGGCACCAGATGTTCCTGACGCCTCGACCGCATCAGCGTGCGACCGGGGCTACACTCCCGGCAGCCTGCTCTTCCTGACTGGCCGTCATCACCCACCGGATCCCGCCGACGAGCACCTGTCCGGCGGCCCGCACCGCCGTCGCCTCCAGGGGAGGAAAGTACGGCAACCACAACGGCTTTCGCGCCCACCCCGGCAGCATCGCCACCGCGGTCGCGGACAGCACTCCATACGGTGCGCGTGCCGCCAAGGGCAGCGGCGGCGTCAACAACAAGAATCGGGCGGCGTCGCGGGCAGCGGCGGTACCGCGCAGCTCCGGCCGGTAGGCCTCGATCCGCTCGCGCAGCTCGGCCTCGGTGCGGGGAGGATCAGGCACGCCCAAAGCCGTTGCGACGCGGGCGGTGTCGGCGACATACCCGTCTCGGCCGGCCTGGTCGAGAGGCTGTGCCCCGTAGCGCTGGTGTGCCAGCAGGAAGCTGTCGATCTCGGCGATGTGCACCCATTCGAGAAGATGGGGATCACCGGCTTCATACGGGGTGCCGTCCGGCGCCACCCCACGCACGCGGCGGTGGATGCCGCGCACCTTGTCCACGGCCCGCTGCGCGTCGGCGTCGGGCCCGAACGTCGTCACCGCGAGGAACGTACTGGTGCGCTGCAGACGTCCCCACGGGTCGGCGCGGTAGTCGGAGTGCTCGGCGACGCCGGCCATCGCCAACGGATGCAGGGATTGCAGGAGCAGCGCCCGCAATCCGCCGACGAACATCGACGCGTCGCCGTGCACACGGCGGATCGGCCGATCCTCGGCGAACCACCGAGGCCCCGGAGTGCCGTGGATACGTGCTCGGTTGTCCGGACCGTCCGGCCCGGCCACCATCCCGAACACCGCGCGACCCAAGGCGCTCCTGATCGCCGCCACTTCCCGCGTCAACACCATGCTCTCGACGGTACGTGGCCCGCCGGAGCAGGGGCGGGATGCGTGACTATTGGTCGCGATGTCCGAGGAAGGCGCCGTATCCGGGCTGGCGCGTTCTCGCCGGGTGCCGCTCGTGTGGACGATGATCCAGGGTGAGGCCCACAGCTAGGATGAGCGGTATGTCGAGCCCTGAATCACACACTCAGGGGCTGTCGGTCACACCGTCAGCCCTTCGCTTCTCCTGAGTTTTCCCCCCAGCTGCCGACCGCTCTACGCGGCACGACTTCGGGAGTCCTTCGGGCGCTGACCGTGGTGACGAGACGTCCCCCTGTTCGTTCTCTTGTCTCGGAGCTGTGTCGATGCCTCTCGCCCTCTATCTTCTTGCCCTCGTGGTTTTCGCCATGGGCACTTCTGAATTCATGCTCGCCGGTCTCGTACCGGATATCTCCGCCCACTTCGGCGTCTCCGTGGGAACTGCCGGCCTGCTGACGTCAGCATTCGCCGCGGGCATGGTCATCGGCGCACCCACCATGGCCGCCTCCACCCGTCGCCTGCCGACGAAGGCGACGCTGCTGGGGTGCGTTCTCGTATTCGCCCTGTCGCATGTCGTGGGGGCACTCACCCCGGACTTCACGGTCCTCTTCGTGACGCGGGTGCTCGCGGCGATCGTCAACGCGGGATTCCTGGCCGTCGCGCTGGGCGCGGCGACAAAGCTCGTGGCGGCCGATCGTAAGGGTCGGGCCGTGGCGGTTCTGCTCTCCGGCACCACCGTCGCCACAGTCGTTGGAGTCCCCATTGGTTCCCTGCTCGGTACCGCGATGGGCTGGCAGTCGACGTTCTGGGCGATCGCTCTGCTCTGCATACCCGCGGCGATCGGCATCGCAACAGGCTTCCCCACCGGAACTGGCCAGCCGTCGGCGGATGCGACGCTCCCGCCGTCCTTGCGCTCGGAGCTGGCGCAGCTGAGATCTCCGCGCCTCGTTCTGACGATGCTGCTCGCTGCACTTGTCAACGCCGGCATCTTCGCGGTGCTGACGTTCATCGCGCCGGTCGTCATGGACACCGCGGATCTGAGCCAGTGGTGGGTATCGGTGGTTCTGGTGCTCTTCGGGATTGGTTCCGCCATCGGGGTCACCATCGCGGGGCGATTCTCCGACACCCGCCCCCGGCTCCTCATCGTCGGTGCCGGTGGAGTCCTTCTTCTCGGGTGGATCGCATTGGCGCTCTTCGCAACCAACCCCGTCGCGCTGTTCGGGCTCGTGTTGGCGCAGGGCGTCTTGGGATTCGCTGTCGGCAGCACTCTGCTCACACAAGTGCTTTACGCGGCGGCGGGGGCACCGACCATGGCGGGATCCTATGCAACCGCAGCACTCAACGTCGGGGCAGTCGTCGGCCCCATCTTCGCCGCGGCTGCACTCGGCTTGATTCCGGGTGCGCTTGGACCTGTCTGGACGGCAACCATCGTGACTGCAGCAGCGTTGCTGCTGGCCTCATCCCTTCTTCGGGTCATCGCCCCCAAGGCGCAGCATCCGTCACGTGTCGGCTCGAGTCCGACTGGGGGCACCAGTGTTTAGTGACGCCCTGGTCGCACTCGACATGGCCGCAGCTAGAACTCGGCGCTCTGTTCGACGTCGAGGGGGTGCAGGTCGACGTCGGTGAATTCGGTGAGCCGGCCGAAGTAGATGCAGCGGGCGCGCGCATCGGAGACGTACCGGTAACGCTCAAAATAGCTGCCTGACAGCGGATGTGCCGATTCGAGTGCAGCGGGGCGCCGCTTCTGTCGCAGTTCGGCAGCAAGAAAACCCGACCGATGCCTAGACTCCGAGAATGCGTATGCCACGCCGAATCGCCGAGTTCAACAAGCGGGTCACCAATCCGGCGGCTCGCGCGATCACGCCGTGGCTTCCGAACCTCGGGACGCTGGAGCACGTCGGGCGCAAGTCGGGCAAGCGGTATCGGACACCCCTGTTGGTATTCGAAACCCAGGACGGCTACGCCGTCCTCATCGGCTACGGCCCACAGACGGACTGGTTGAAGAACGTGCTGGCCGGCGGCCCGACGGTGCTGCACAAGCGGGGACGAGCCGTCGCGCTCGTCAACCCACGGGTGGTGAGCAAGGCCGAGGCCGCAGACCTCGTCATGCCGCGTTCCCGGTTGTTCTACCGCGCGTTTCCCTACAACGAGGCCGTCGTTCTGCTGACGGTTGCCGCGGACTGACCTCTATTCTCGGGCCACGTCGGGCGGCCGATGCAAACTCCTTGCCGGATAACCAGGCCGAATCTCAGCCACCCCGGCGCAGTTTCGTCGTCCCCATAATCGGGGGATGGGCACGACTCTCAACCGCGGACTGGTTTCGCTGACGGTGACCGCGCTGCTGACAGTCGCAGCCCTCACCGGCGTGGACGCGCGCGCTGACCCGTCGATACCGGCTGCTGTTGCCGTCGACGTGGTGGGAGACGTCGACGCACCCAGGAACTGGACGCTCGACGAACTGCGAACGTTGGCGCACCACACCGAGACCGTGACGTTTCAGACCCACACCGGACCCGAGACACACACCTATGCCGGATCCCTTCTCGACGCGGTGCTCACCGCGTCCAGGCCGCGCGGCGACATAGGTCAGACCAACCCGCTGCTGTCGGTCGCGATTCTGGTCACCGCGGCCGACGGCTACACCGCGGCGCTGTCCTGGGGCGAGAGCAGTCCCGCGGTATCGCCGAGACCCGCGATGCTCGCCACCGTCGAGGACGGCAAGGTCCTCGACCGGCCGCGGCTTGTCCTGCCCACCGACCTCGCCGGTGGCCGGCAGGTCAGAGACGTCGCGACACTGCGCGTGGTGAACCTCTCGGCACCGGTGGTCTGAACTCGCGCCGCCGTTCGACCGCAGATCCACAGACTCGTCTCAGCTACCGCGTCGACGTCGGAGTTACCGTCGATGGCCATGGGGATCCGGGACGGGGCGAGGTAACCGGCACATCATGTTCCGTCGCCAAAACTACGTCAGCGCCGCGGTCATCGGGGTCGCTGTCGGTGTGATGGCGGCAGCCTTCCTCGGTATGTCCTTCTACTTGTTGAAAAACTGGCACGACGAGTCCACGCGCGCCGATTGCATCCGCGACATCGCCGAAGCGTTCCCGGCGGTGAAGCTCACCGGCGAGGAGATGGCGACCGTGGTCGAGGGCTGCGCGAACAACCCTGGGGCGGTCGACGAGGCGCGGCTGGCCAAATACCTCACGCAGCTCCCGGGCACGAACTAGGGGCCGACGCCGCGCGGCGCGGGTCAATGCGTCGCCGGCGACAACCCGTAGCGACGCACGATGTCGTCGAGCCAGTCGGGGGTGTCGTAGGTCAGCCCGTACTTCGCGGCGAGTTCGGCGAACTCCGCAGACTCGTGCAGCGGGATGCCTGGCCGGGACTCGGTGACACCGGAGGTGAGCAGCTCTCCCAGCTCGCGGAAGTAGTTCTCGAAACCGTTTCCGGGAGTGATGACTTCGAGGATCCGGCCGGGTTCGTGTCCCGCGTTCCACATGGCGTGCAGCTGGCCGCGAGGTTTGGTGATGACGCCGCCGGGCCCGAGCACCACTTCGTCGTGGTCGGATCGGAAACCGATCTCACCGGCAAGCACGTAGGAGTGCTCGTCCTCGCGGGTATGACGATGCGCTGCGGTGATCGCGCCGACGGGGAACGGGTGCTCGACGATCGACACCAGCCCGCCGGTCGTCGCGCTGGTGAGTTTCAGGACGGCGCCGAATCCCGGGATGGCGACGACGTCGCGGCGCCCGGCGCGACGACGGTCAGCACCGCGTCACCTGAGGTGGACATGATCGCCTACCTTCCTCAGATCGCGGTCAGCCGGCCGCCGACAGCGCCGGGATGGCCTCCCGCTGCGGGGGCCACAACGGCTGGGGAACGTCGACGCCGAACGGCCCGTCCCAGCTGTTGCGGGACGAGACCTCTTGCACGGGACGGCGATTGGCCGCGACACCCCAGGTGCCCCGCGGGTATCCCAGGGCCAGCATCGCCGACATCTTCCAACCCTGGGCGACCGGCACCCCGAGCAGTTCGTCGACCCGGTCTTCGACGTTGCGTAGCACCATCGTCATCACCCCGCCGACGCCTTCGGCGTGAGCGGCGAGCAACAGGCTCCAGATCGCCGGATAGATGTTGGCGCCGCCGAGATCGTCGATGGCGAAGACGAAGATCAACAGGGGCAGTTCTTCGAAGTGGTCGGCCAGGTAGTCCCCGGAGACCTTCATCCGGCGCATCGTGTCGGCGTGAGCGGCGGGATCCGCGCCCGGGGCCGGGGCCGCCATCGGTCCGGAACCATTGGCGAACTTGTGATATTCGACGTCACGGGCCTTCCGGAACAGCTGGGCGAACTTGCGGATCAACGCGGGATCGTCCACGGCAACGAAGTGCCAGCGTTGGGTGTTGCCTCCGTTGGGCGCGCGGACGGCGGCGTCGAGGATGCGGGCCTGGGATTCCAGCGGAATCGGATCCGGCCGCAGCCGGCGCATCATCCTGGTGGTGTAGAGGGCTTCGTGGATGTTCATCATCTGCTCCTTGCGCTACTCGGGCCAGCTGTTGGTCTCGATGAGGTCGACGAAATCCGTGCGCTGGAACCCCGGGTCGAAATGCGCCAGCACGTCGTCGTTCATCGTCCCGAACGTGGTGTCGGGCCGGTGCTTCATGCCGTCGTTGAACGCCGACAGGATGCGCTTCTTGAAGTCGGGCCGCGGATGCGCGGCGGTCACCGCGGCGATCGCGTCCGGGGAGAGTTCGTCGCGGCCGAGGCCGATCACGTCGGTCTCGACGCCGGCGTTGACCAACGCGACTTCGGGATCAAGGTGTTGGGGCACACCGGGAGTGGTGTGCAGCGCGATGCTCAGCCACACCGTGCGGGCGGCGGCAGGGTCGACGCCGTGCTGCAGCAGGAAGTCCTGTGCCGCGTTGGCGCCGTCGACCTCGAAGCGCAACTCCGAGGTGCGGTAGCGCTCGGTGAGGCCGAGGTCGTGGAACATCGCCCCGACGTAGAGCAGTTCGAGGTCGGGCTGCAGCCCCGAGCGTTGCCCCCGCAGCGCACCGAACAGATACACGCGGCGGGAGTGGTCGAAGAGCAGGTCGTCCTCGGCCTCGCGGATGAAGTCGGTCGCTTCGCGCACCAGTGCGCTGTCGGGGATCGCTATCCCGGCGATCGTCTGGATTGTCATGGTCACCCTCCTGAATCGGTCTCTTACGATCGAGTCAACGCAGGTGGGGGCCGACGCACGCACGGCTATTGCGCCGTTCGGCCCACAGAATGCGACACAATGACGCTGTGGCAGCGCGGGTGGTGGTGATCGTCGTCTTCGACGACGTGACGCTGCTGGATGTCTCCGGTGCCGCCGAGGTGTTCACCGAGGCCAACCGGTTCGGCGCCGACTACCGGATCAAGGTCGCCTCCGTCGACGGCGACGATGTGAGGACCTCTGTCGGGATCCGGCTGGGCGTCACCGACAGCATCGGGTCCATCGCCTCGGCCGATACCGTGCTGGTCGCCGGAAGTGACGAATTCCCCGCGCGCGCAATCGATCCTGAGCTGGTCGAGGCGGTGCGATCGCTCGCGGGGCGGACCCGGCGGCTCGGATCAATCTGCACCGGGTCGTTCATCCTCGCGCAGGCCGGGCTGCTCACCGGCCGCCGCGCGACGACGCACTGGCACAACGTGCGCTCGCTGGCCCGGGCGTTCCCCGACGTGACCGTCGAGCCGGACGCGATCTTCGTCCGCGACGGCGACGTCTACACCTCGGCCGGGATCTCGGCGGGCATCGACCTGGCCCTGGCGCTGGTCGAACAGGATCACGGCACCGATCTGGTGCGCGACGTCGCCCGCTGGTTGGTCGTCTATCTCAAGCGCGCGGGCGGCCAGTCCCAGTTCTCGGCGCTGATCGAGGCCCACCCGCCGCCGCAGTCGGCCCTGCGGGTGGTCACCGAGGCGATCACCGCCGACCCCGGCGGCAACCACAGTGTGCGCAGTCTGGCCACCCGCGCCGCGCTGAGCACTCGCCAACTGACCCGGCTGTTCCGCGCCGAGCTCGGGACCACCCCGGCGGACTATGTCGAGCGGGTCCGGGTCGACGTCGCGCGCGCCGCCCTGGACGCCGGCCGCACCGTCACCGAGGCCGCGCGACTGGCCGGGTTCGGCAGTACCGAGACGTTGCGGAGGGTCTTCGTCACACACCTGGGTGTGCCGCCGAAGGCGTACCGGGACAGGTTCCGCACCGCCATCTCGACCTGACCGCGTCGACATCCGGCGCGAACCAGGTGGTGGACCCGGGATTGATCATGAATTGACCTACCACATAGCCCAATTCGTGACTCATGCCGAGCTCACTCCGCGCGGCCAATCACCGATCACCGCGCTCGCCAGCCGATAGGCTGCGACCAGAGCGGACCCATCGCGCTCGGCGCATGAGGCGCTCTGACGCGGCCACAGGGTTTCGCGGAGGAGAGTCTGATGCCCGCGAACGGCCTGATGCCGGAGACGGACAGCGAATGGATGGTCGACACGCTGCTCACGCTTCTGCAGACCCCGAGCCCGACCGGGCGCACCGACGCGGTGATGCAGATGATCGGCGGCATCTTCGAGGCGTTGGGGCTGTCGCTGTCGCTGACCCGCCGGGGCGCGCTGATCGTCGAACTGCCCGGAGAGTCGGAGACGACCGACCGCGCGCTGGTGGTGCACGCCGACACCACCGGGTGCATGGTGCGGGGCCTCAAGGACAACGGACGCCTCGAGGTGATCCCCGTGGGCACCTTCTCCGCGCGCTTCGCCGCGGGTGCTCGGGTGCGGATCCTCACCGACGAACCGGGCGACTTCATCACCGGCACGATCCTGCCGCTGAAGGCCAGCGGACACGCGTTCGGTGACGAGGTGGACAATCAGCTCACCGACTGGGATCACGTGGAAGTGCGTGTGGACCGCCAGGTTTCGAGCCGCGAGGACCTGAGCCGGCTCGGAATCCGGGTCGGTGACTATGCCCCGCTGATGGCCAATCCGGTCTTGACCGAAGACGGGTTCGTGGTGTCCCGCCATCTCGACGACAAGGCGGGCGTCGCGGTGGTGCTCACGCTGATCAAGGCCCTCACCGAAAACTCGGTGATGCTGCCGCACCGCACCGCGGTCATGATCACCATCGCCGAAGAGGTCGGATACGGCGCCAGTACCGGGCTGCCCGCCGACATCGCCGAGATGATCACCGTCGACAACGCGGTGTGCGCACCCGGCCAGCACTCCCGCGAGGACGCCGTCGCGGTGCCGATGTCCGATCTGCACGGTCCCTACGACTATCACCTGACCCGGAAACTGTGCCGGCTTGCCGATGAGGGCGGGATCCCGTTCGTGCGTGACGTGTTCCGGTACTACCGCTCCGACGCCGCCGCTGCGATCGAAGCGGGCGCCAACACCAGGGCCGCGCTCGTGGGCTTCGGTGTCGACGGCAGCCACGGGTGGGAGAGGACCCACCTCGACGCGATGAAGGCCACGTATGCCCTGCTGGATGCGTGGATCCGGTCGCCTCTGACGTTCGCCCACTGGGACGCGGCGCCGTCGGGTTCCGGCGATCTGCACGAGTTCCCGTCCGAGCGTCAACCCGCACCCCAGGAGAAGTGGGTCCCGCTGTCGCGCGGCTGACCGCTCCTTTGCTGTGGCTCCCCGGGTCCACCGTTACCACGCCTCGGCGCCTGTGGCTCCTGGTGTCACGCGTAGCCAGGGATCAAGATCGCTGCGCGAGAACGGATCCGGCTCCGAGGGTTGCGGCGGCCGGGCCGAAAGTTTCCGAAAATCGTTAGCTTTTAGGGCTATTGGAGCGGCGCTCCGAGTGACAGTGTGGTGTCATGCCGACCCCGACCGGGACCGGAATCTGACGCGAGGAGCGACGAATGGCCGACCATCGGCTCAGCGAGAAGTTCGACGAACTCTCTGAAAAGGCAAAGGAATCCGCCGACAAGCTCAAGGAATCGACTGAGCACGAGAAGGACCAGATGAAGGCCGATGCGGACGCCGCGCGTGAGCGTGCCGCGAAGTCTGTGGAGCGCGTCAAGGATTCCGTCGACTCCGCCGCCGACAAGGCCTCCGCGCAATGGGACGACATCCGCACCAAGTGGAAGGACCACGTGGAGAAGCTCCGGTCGACCATCGCGGAGAAGCGGGAAGAGCACGACATCAAGACCGCCGAGCGATATGCCGACGCTGCCGAGGATTATGCGTTGGATGCGATCTGGTTCGCGGAGAGCGCCATCGAGGAAGCGGCGGCAGCCTGCATCGATGCCGCCTACGCCCGGCAGGAGGCCGAGGAGCTCAAGGCCTCGTCATCGTGAGGGTCTTTTCGCCTAGCCTTTCGCGCGGCCCGGCCCGTGGTTCTCCTCGGCGATGACCTGGTACCACGCGTGTGGCGCGTAATACTCGTCCCACTGCGCCGGCTTCTTGAACGACAGCTTGAGGGCGCCGCTCTCGAGGAACACGTAGGTGTCATCGTCGCCGTACTCGGCCGGCACCTCTTGGCGCCCGAACTTCACGCGAAATGTCATGCCCCGAGCTTCTCACGGCGGATACCCGAAAGACGCCATAAACGCTGACTCGCTTGATATTTCCCGGTATCAACGTGGGCAGTTGTCAGCTGCCCGCCCGGTTCTTGCGGCGGCGACGAAGTCCTGCATGTCCCGGTCGGCGGCGGCGATGACGCCCCGATGGTCCTGGCCGGGATAGACCCGGTATTCCACCGCGGCCCCCTTGCCGCACAGCGCCGCGGCCAACTTGTCGACGCCGGCCGCCGGCACCGCGGCGTCGGCGCTGCCCTGCGCGATCATCACGGGCACTCGCGGGGTGACCCGGATCGGGTCCTGGTGGGCGAGATAGGTCCGCAACCCGTCGAGGTCGGCACCTGGTTCCAGCACCTCAGAGGTCGGCACCGTCGGGACGGTATCGATCTGGGCGACGCACTCCGTCCGTGCGGTGGCCAGCAGTGGCCGTGCCGCGGTGGTGAAGATCGCGTCGGGGTCGACCGACGGATCGACCACCGCTGCGCCGAGCACCAGCAACGGCAGAAATCGTTGGGTGGCTGCGATTTCCGGATCTCCGGAGCGGATGAGGTCGACGGCTTGACCCATATCGACCCCGCCGGGTGCGAGGGCCACCACCCCGGCGAGATCGAGGTCGGGGTCGCGGGCCTGCGCGTCCTGCGCGGTGAACAGTGCCGCCTGCCCGCCCTGGCTGTGTCCGACGGCCAGCCACTGGGTTCCGATCCCGGAGTCGAGAACCCGCGCGGCCCGCACGATATCGGTGACGGTGTTCGCTTCACTGGTGCCGTCGACGTAGGGATGCCCGCCGGGCGTACCCAGCCCCTGGTAGTCGGTTTGCAGGACCGCGAACCCGCGGGACAGCCAGCCGTCGAGCATCGGGCGGACCCTGCTGGTGTAGTCGTGGATCAAGCCGTCGGCGGTGTCGGCCGACGGGGCGCAGGTGTCGGCGTAACCCGTGGTCCCGTGCGCCCAGCTGATCACCGGCCAGCCGCCTTGCGGCGGTTCGGTTTTCGGTACCGCCACGGTACCGGAGACGACAATCGGCTCGCCGTGCGAGTCCTCCGAGACATAGGTGATCAACCGGGTTTCCGCGGCGCTGGGCAGGGCTGCGACGGTGGTCAGCGGGCGTGCGGTGAGCAGTTGCCCGGGGCGCAGTTCGGGCGTCGGCGCCGGCGCAGTGGTGCAGCCCGTCATCAGCACCAGCACCGCAAGCCCGGCCAGCCCGCGCCGGGGGTGCTCAGTCACCGAGCAGTGCCCGTCGGCTGGCCGCGATCGGACTCTGCGCGGTCAGCCCGCCGTCGAGCACCAGGGTCTGGCCCGTCATGTAGCGGGACTCGTCGGAGGCGAGATAGACCATGGCCCAACCGATGTCCTCGGGTGTGCCGATGAGGTCGAGCGCGTTGTGCCGGCGGATGTCATCGATCACGTCGGCGGGTACGTTGTCACGCAGAGCCGGCGTCATCACAGCTCCCGGGGCGACCGCGTTGCAGCGCACACCTTTGCGGCCGTACTGGGTGGCGATGTACTGGGTGAGCCGAATGACCGCGGCCTTTGCCGCTCCGTAGGCGCATTGCAGGGTGTCGCCGGCCAGACCGGCCACCGAGACGGTGTTGATGATCGAGCCGCTACCCGCGGCGATCATGTGCGGCAGCGCCAGCCGCGAGGCGACCACGGTGCTGCGGGCGTTGAGCGCCATGGCGCGGTCCCATTCGTGGAGGTCGAGCCGCAACAGGTCGAGGTCCTTGCGGGGGTCACTGCCGCCCACGTGGTTACACAGCACGTCGAGGCCACCGAAGGTGTCGACGGCACAGCCGATCATGGCCGTGATCGACGCCTCGTCGAGCACATCGACGGCGACGCCGACGGCACCACCTCCGATGTCGGCCGCCGCCGCGGCGGCCGCGTCCGCATCGAGGTCGGCGATCAGCACCCGGGCGCCCTCGCCGGCCATCAACTGGGCCGCCGCGCGCCCGATGCCGCTCGCGGCGCCGGTGATGACGACCCGCTTGTGGTCCAGACGGTTTCCTGTCATTGCGTCACCCGTCGCCTCGCGGGCAGCTGTCTGCCGCCTCGTCCAGGCTAGGCCGCATCGGCCCGCCGTGGTGGTGATCGATCAGGGTCGGGTTACCGCACCAACCATTCCGGGATCGGCGCGGGCATCTGGACCGGCGGCACGTCGGCGGGCAACGGCACCGGGGGAACGTCGGCGGGCAGGGACACCGGCGGCACCGAGGCCGGGAACTCGACGGCCGGAATATCGGCGGGCAACTGCACCACCGGGACATCGGCGGGGTAGGGGAGCGGGGGCAAGCCCGCGGGGATCGGCAGCACCGGCAGCGGAAGCGCCGGTATCACCGGGGCGGGAATGACCGGGGCGGCATCGTCGCCGGGTGCCGCCGCGGCCGCACCGATGCCGGACACCGCACCGCCCAGCACCGCGACCACGGTGACGACGGTGGCCGCGCCCCAGCGACAGCTGCGCGCCATACATCCACAGTAACCCCGGCCCGCGCTTGCTACCTTGGCTTCCATCGACCTGGGAGGCCTACCGATGACTGCAGCGTTGCAGACCGTCCGTCAGAAATTTCAGCTGGTATCCGAGTCGGGCCGCGCACTGAAGCGCCTGATCGACACCGGCATCATCGATCTGACCGATCTCAGATCGTCGGTGCAGACGGCGAAGTTCGCCCGGGTCTACGGTCCGCAGGCCACGATGGCGATCCTCGGCGGCCGCAAGTACACCGACCTGCCCGCGATCGCCGACGAGCGCGGAACACTGACGTACAAGGAGGTCGACGACCGGTCCTGGGCGCTGGCGCGCGGCCTGCGTGGGCTCGGAGTCACGCCGGGGTCGGTCGTCGGCGTGCTGTGCCGCGACCACCGCGGCCTGGTCACCACGATGGCCGCCTGCGGCAAGGCCGGCGCGCGAATGGTGCTGATGAACACCGGCTTCGCCAAACCGCAGTTCGCCGAGGTGTGTCAGCGCGAGGGCGTCGCGGTGGTGCTGCACGACAGCGAGTTCCTCGGCCTCCTCGACGCGCTTCCCGCCGACATGCCCCGCGTGCTGACCTGGGTGGACGACGGCACCAAGGTGCCCGAGGGGGTCCCGACCCTCGACGACATCGTGGCCGTGAACCCGTCGGAGCCGCTGCCGCCGCCGGACAAGGCCGGCGGGTCGGTGATCCTGACCAGCGGCACCACCGGTCTGCCCAAGGGCGCTCCGCGCGATACCGTCTCGCCGCTGGCGACCGCGCAGATCGTCGACCGGATCCCGTTCCCGCACAAGGGAACCATGGTGATCGTGTCACCGATCTTCCACAGCACGGGCTGGGCCACCTACACCACCGGCGCGGCCTTCGGGAACAAGGTGGTGACAGCCCGGCGCTTCAACGCCGAAGGGACGCTACGGCTCATCGCCGAGCACAAGGCCGACATGCTGGTGGCCGTGCCGACCATGCTGCACCGGATGGTCGAGCTGGACCCCGCGGTGATCGCCAAGTACGACACCTCGTCGCTGAACGTCATCCTGATCGCCGGATCGGCGCTGAGCCCCGAACTGTCCAACCGGGTCCAGGACACCTTCGGCGATGTCCTCTACAACATGTACGGGTCCACCGAGTGCGCGATCGCCAGTGTCGCGACCCCCGCCGAACTGCGCGCCGCGCCCGGCACCGCCGGCCGCTCACCCGTGACCTGTGAGGTCGTGCTGTTCGACGAGAACGACCAGCGCATCGACGGGGCCAACCGGCGCGGCCGGATCTTCGTCCGCAACGGCGCCCCGTTCTCCGGGTACACCGACGGGCGCAGCAAGCAGATCATCGACGGTTTCATGTCCAGCGGCGACATGGGCCACTTCAACGACGACGGCCTGCTGTTCGTCGACGGCCGCGACGACGACATGATCGTCTCGGGCGGGGAGAACGTGTACCCGCAGGAGGTCGAGAACCTGTTGGAGGCGCGCCCCGATGTCGTCGAGGTCGCGGTGGTCGGCGTCGACGACGTCGAGTTCGGGAAACGGCTGCGGGCCTTCATCGTCCCCGAGTCCGATGCGGAGAAGGATCCCGAGGCGATCAAGCGCCATGTGAAGGAGAATCTGGCCCGGCACAAGGTCCCTCGTGACGTGGTCTTCGTCGACGAACTGCCGCGCAACGCCACCGGAAAGCTGCTCCGCCGCGTTCTGGTGGAGATGGACGTCGACGCCTGAGCCCTCACCGCCCGCGCCGCCCGCTCGTTGACACGCGTCTGTGCTCGGAATAGCCTCACTTCTGACTACGAGCGTTGTCAGAAGTGAGCTCAAGGAGGAGCTGCTGTGAGTGCGCCCACTCCGACGCGCCACCCGGACCGTCCACGGCCGATCCCGGCCGGCGTGCGGGCCCTGGCGAGCGTGCTGGCGATCCGGAATCCGAGCGCGCAGCAGTGGCAAGACCTCGGCGAACGGCTCAACGTCGGCGACGAGCCGATGGACCGCCTCGTCGAATGGATGGCAGCCACCGGTATGGAGCAGACCCGGCCGCTGTTCGAACGCGCTCTGCAGGACGGCATCGACAGCGTCTCCGACGCTCCGGCACCGCTGCGCGAGTTCTTCGAAACCTTTGAGCCCCTGCCGGACTGGGCCGACCCCGAGCTTTTGAGCATCGGGCAGCGCGCGCTGCGCCGCGGCGGGGCCGACGGAATGTACGTCGCCCGTGACGTGTCGCTGCTCGGCGGCTACCAGTTCTCCGGATTCAACAAGACGCTGCTGCGCACCGGAGCCCTGGAGAAGGGCTCGAACAAGCGATTCGCCGAGACCATGCAGTGGGCCATGGACGTCATCGCCGAGGGCGGTCTCGACCACCTCGGCGTCGGATACCGATCTACCATCCGGGTGCGGCTGATCCACTCGTTCGTCCGCAGGCACGTCGCCGCGATGCCGGACTGGCGGCCCGACGAGTGGGGGCTGCCGGTCAACCAGACCGACATGGCCGCGACGCTGGTCGGCGCGCTGGTCGCGCCCGCGGTCGGGGCGATGGGGATGGGGGTGGTGCTCTCGCCGTCCGAGTACACCGCCGTCGCGCACCTGACCCGCTACGTCGGGTGGCTCATCGGCGTCGAAGACCAATGGCTGCCAAAGGATTTCCGCGACAGCATCCGGGTGCTGGCACACACGCTGACCGCTTTGGCCGCCCCCGACGAGTCCAGCAAGCAACTCGCCGCGCCGATGGCCGACGATCCGCTGGCATGGCACTACGACAGCCTCCCGGAACTGCGGCGCCGCCTGGCCCGGGCCCAGCACCTGTCGGTCACCAGCGCGTTCCTCGGCCCGAAAGCCCTGCGTTCGCTGGGCCTGCCGTCATACTCCCTGCCCTGGTACCCGCTGCTGCGGCTCCCGGTGAACCTCGCCCGCAGCGCCGCCGCGCTGACCGTGCCCGGCGGGGTCGACCGCGCCGACCACCGCGGACGGCGCGAACACGCAAAGCTGTTGCGCACCATGATCGGTGCGGACGCCTCGGCCACCATCGGCGAGTCCGCGGCCCACGTCAGCCGGGTGGCCTGACGGTCATCGGCCCTGGGCCGCGTCGCCGCGCAGCGTCATCACCGTGCTGGTGACCGTCGCGGCGACCTTGCCGTCCGCCCGTGTCACGTCGCACGCGTAGTGCGTGATCGTCCTGCCGTGATGTGTGGTCCGCGCGGTCGCGGTCAACGTGTCCACCCACACCGGGCGGAGAAACGCGGCTCGAATGTCGATGCTGGTGAACGTCTCTCCGTGAACCATCAGCGTGGAATGTGCGGTGCCGATCGCGGCGTCGGCCAGTTCGACGAGGAACCCGCCGTGCACGGTGCCCTGCTGATTGCCGTGCCTGGACGGATCCACAGACACCCGCACCGACGCGGTTTCGGCACCGACGGACGCGATCTCGAAGCCCAGCAGACCGGAGATGGCGGTGGGGTATTGCAGGTGGATCGCCGCATCCGGGGTCGCACCGACGACGAGCTGCCTGAGATGTTCCAGCACCGGCAACGTGGTGTGCTGCATGGAGCCTCCTCGAAAGATCAACCGCAACAGGACGACCCGACGCTAGAAAACGTGCCATAGTGCAATCAAGAAATTGTCCTACAGACAAGGGGTCGTCCTGCGCGTCCACCGACACACCGACGTCGCCGACGACATCGCCGTGCAGATCCGGGCCGGAGCGCTGCCGGCGGGAACGCGGCTGCCGACACACCGGGCGTTGGCCGCCGAATACGGCATCGCGGTGGCCACGGCCACGAAGGTGTATCGGGTGCTCACCGACGCCGGGCTGGTGATCGGGGAACCCGGAAGGGGCACGTTCGTCCGCGATCTGAGCGGGTTCGCCGGGATCGAGCCGCAGCGCCGGACATCGGCGGAGCGGATCGCCGACCTGTCGTTCAACCAGCCGCTGGCGCCCGTGCAGAGTGAGCAGTTGAGGCAGGCGCTGCGCGACCTCGCCGCCGGGGGCGACCTCGCCGCGCTTCTCATGCAGGAGCCGCCCGGCGGTCGCAGTCGCGGGCAGGCCGCGGTGGCGACCTATCTACTCGGTCACGGCATCGATGTCGCGCCGGACGCGGTGGTGCTGACTGCCGGCGGACAGCAGGGACTCGATGCCGTCCTGGGCGCGGTGACCGCACCGGGATCGCTCGTGGCGGTGGACGCGCTGACCTATCCGGGGATCAAGCTCGCGGCCGCTGCGCGCCGTCTCGAACTGGCGCCGATCCCGGTCGACGCGTCGGGGATGGACCTCGCCTATCTGGACCGGCTCTGTGCGCGGCGGCGGGTGTCGGCGCTGTATTGCACTCCGACACTGCACAATCCGCTCGGATTCGTGCTCAGTGGTGGCGACCGCCGAAAGCTGGCCCGGGTGGCGCGACGGCACGACCTCGCGGTGATCGAGGATGCGGTGTACGCATTCCTGGAGCCCGGCCGCGCGCCCGTCGCCACGCTGGCCCCGGAACGCACCTTCTACGTCGGCTCGCTGTCGAAGAGTCTGGCGCCCGGAATCCGGTTCGGATTCGTGGTGACACCGCGGAATCGGCGTGAGGCGCTGATCCGCGCGCTGCGCACCGGTAGCTGGGGAACGTCGACGATCGCGACGGAGCTGGCCACCCGATGGTTGACCGACGGCACCGCCGAGCGGCTGGAAGTGTTGCGGCGCAAGGATGCCCGGCGCCGGCAGGATCTGGCCCGCACCGAGCTCGCCGGGCTCGGCTACCACGGCCACCCCAACTCCTATATCGGCTGGCTTCCGCTGCCGGAGGAAGCGCGCAGCGACGTCATCGCGCATCAGCTCGCCGACGAGGGGATTCTGGTCTCCACCGCCGACGCGTTCGCGACGACGAAGTCGGTGCCGAACGCGATCCGCCTCGCGCTGGCGACCCCGCCAGAAGCGGACCTGGTGCGCGCGCTTCGGGAGATCCGCGGGCACGTCGGTCGGCATCTGCCGGCGCGCCAGGTCGTCTGAGCCCGGCCCCGTCGCACCCCCGTTCGCCGGCAGAGAACTGACGGCGCCAGGCGTCGCTTGCCGCGCAATTTCTGGGGCACAAGTTAATGCTGAGACGGAGGTTATCTACACCCTTCGTTGGTCCGGACAAGGTTGCCACAGAAAATTTACACCTGTAAAGGCAGTGATCAGACTGCTTAAAAGGTTCTGAACCCCACTTAGCTGATCTTGGAGCGGTTTCAATGCTAAATTACTACTCCGTCAAAATGTCGTGTCACTTTTTCGACCGCGCCGGGGCCGGGGGAGCCGGGTTCGCCGGCGCTCGACACGAGAGAGCGAAGGAGCTCGCATGGCTGCGGCTAGCCCACGGAAACCGCGCCGGACGACGGGTCGCCACCGCAAACCCGCGACCAGTCCGATGACGAACTGGCTGAGGGTGGGCGCGGCCGGTGTCGGGCTCGCCGCCGCGATCGCCGGCGGGCAGGGCGCGGCCGCGGCCTCCACGGGCGACGCGTCCACCGGCGGCAAGCCCAGCGCCGGCAGCGACGACAGGGCCTCCCGCGCGTCGGGAGCCGCGGACTCGTCGGCCGGTGAATCAGACTCAGACTCAGACTCAGACTCGGTGGGACTGTCGGTCGGCTCCCGCAAGCCCGCGTCAACCCGGACGTCCACGCCGCCCGCAGCGGCGGAGATCGACGACGACAGCCCCGAGGTCGAGGTTGCCGACGACGCTCTCGAGGATCCCGACGACGAAACCGAGGGCGCCACACCGTCACCGCAGTCCGCGGCACCCGAGGACTCCGACGACCTCGACACCGAGGAGGTGCCGGACCCCGTCCACGACGAACCAGCGCCGTCCCCCGTCGAGGAGCCCGCGGCCGCGGACCAGCAACCCGACGCTCCGCCACCGGCGCAGGCCACCCACGCGGCGCCGGCAGACGACACCACGAGCCCTACTGAAACCACCGCCCAAACTGCGCCAGAGCCGCCGGCTGCGGTCATCGAGATCGTCGACGAACTGCTGAACTGGCTGGGGCTGGGCCCCCGCGGCGGTATCACGCTGCCGACGGGTCTGACAGATTCACTGTGGCTGCTGCTGCGGCACTCCCTGCAGAACCGCAACGGCGTGACCCCGGCGACCGCCCATCAGGGGAACACCCTGGTGGTCGGCGGCGACCCGATGCAAGAGCTTTTCCGAGAGGCGACCCAGGCCGAGTTCAGCAAGAAGTACGGGTGGATCCCCGTCGTGGGCACAGTGGCCCACGGCGTCAGCCTCCTCGGCAATCTCGGCGAGCTCGCAGCGGCCATCCTGCGCGGAGACCGCGTGGACATCGCCGACGAATTCGGGGACATCACCCGCGATCTCATCGGCACGATCCCGATCATCGGTGCCCCGATCGCGGCGAACATGTACACCGCGCAGGCTGAGGCGCGGGTGGCCGCCGCCATCCAAAGCGGCCAGTTCGCGACGGCCCAGGCGACGCCGGAAGACGAGCACGCGCTCAACACCCTCACGCAGATCCTGCTGCAACTCTCCGGCTGGCCCGAGCCGCCCAAGAACTTCGTCACACCCGCCAACTACACGCTGGATCAGACCCTCGACGCCCACAACGATCTGCTCGACCTGCTGGTCGCGAGTCCGACTCCGACCACGAAGTGGATCCCCGACACCATGGCGCTGGTCAACCTCTTCATCAAGTCGGCGCTGCCGGGCTACACGTTCTCCGACGGCCTCAACACATTCGCCGACCTCCTCAACCGGCTGGTACCGCCATATGAGATCAAGCCGGGCGCCGACATCCTGATCACCGAGACCTCCGTCGCCAGCGCCAGCATCGGTGCGCTGGTCAGCATCCTCAACGAACTACTCAGCGGGAACTTCGATCCCGAGAGCATCCGGGACGCGGCGATCGCCGGCGGCACACCGGGATTCCTTTCGCCGGCAAGCGTTCTCGGCATGTCGGTCAACAGCGGGGCAGAGCCCAACCCGTGGTCGCTGATGGCCTACATCGCTTTGGTCGGGGTCTATGAGCGGTTCCAATGGGTGGCACTCAACCACCTCCCGGTGGTGACCGGCCAGACCCAGAACAGCCAGATCCTGCTCACCACCAGTGGTTCCGTGCAGGCCTACGACCCCGACGGCGACCTGCTGACGTATTCGGTGTCCGAACAACCGGCCAACGGCATCGTCACCATCAACCCGTTGGTCGCCGGCGGGTGGATCTACACCCGCACGTCGAACTGGACGCACACCGGCACCGACACCTTCGAGATGACGATCAGCGACGGCCTGTTCCCGTCTGCGGAGCGCCCGTATTCGCCGGACGGCCACACCGTCACCGTCACCGTGACCGTCAACTACACCGGGGTCGCGAACAATCAGCCGACGATCATCGCGCTGCCCGGGCTGCCCGACGCGATGGGCATCGTCCGGGGCAGCGCGTCGGGCAACGACATCGACGGAGATACGCTGACCTACAGCCTGATCAACCCGGGCACCGCGGGGGCGACGAGCACGTCGATCTACACCAATGAAGGCGGTGTCGTCCAACTCAACAGTGCCACAGGGGAATTCGTCTACATCCCGAAGGTGTCGACCGCGCTCATCCCGGCACTCAACACAGACTCGTTCCAAGTCCAGGTCTCCGACGGGCGCGGCGGTACGGCCACCGCCACCGTGCTGGTCCTGTCGCACCTGCGGGTCGGGACGTCGGTGACGGGTACGGGCGCTTACATCGAGCACGGCAAGGTGGACGTCCCGACCCCCGACGTCGGGCTGCTGACCTACACCATCGGCACCCAGGGCGCGAAGGGCACCGCCGTCGTCAACCCCGACGGCACCTACACCTACACCCGCAGCAACACCGCCACCGGCAGCACGAACGACACGTTCACGATCATCGGTACCGACGCCAACGGCAAGTCGGTGACCCTGCCGGTGGTGTCGGTGTCGCCGCCGTTGATCGCGGTGACGCCGACGACGACGGTGTCGGGTGAGAGCTTCACCCCCCGCGGCTGGTTGCTCGGCACGGTGGTCACGCCCGCCACCCAGACCACCACCGGGACGATGAGCGGGGTCGACGACCTCGGTCAGCCGGTCACGATCAGCGGCGGCTTCTACAGCACCGAGAAGGGCGGAACCGTCACCATCCTCGGTTCCGGCGGCGGATTCACCTACACCAACACCAGCTACTCCGACGTGTTCCACAAGGCCGCGGCGGTGAACGCGCCCGATTCCGACAAGTACGACACCGTCAAGATCACCGTCACCGATTCGCTGGGCCGCACCGGCGAAGTCACCTTCCACATCCTGTTGCGCACCGAGAACAGCACGCCGTCCTCCAGCGCATCGGTCGGCAGCCCCAACCAACTCGGTGTCGTGCGCGGTTCGGTGTCCGGCGAAGACCGCGACGGTGATTCGTTCACCTATTCGCTGGCCGGGGCCGGTAACCCGGCCGGTGCGACCGCGACCTCGACGTACACCGCCAACGGCGGCATCGTGTCACTGAACTGGGACGGCACCTTCACCTACATCCCGAACAAGTCTGCGGCAACCGCGGATTCGTTCCGGGTGTTGGTCTCCGACGGGCACGGCGGCACCACGACGCAGACGGTGAACGTGTCGCTGAGCACGCCGTCGCCGACCGCGAACATCAACACCTCGACGCTCAACCAGGTGACCGGACAGCTCTTCGTCCCGCCCGCCGATCTCGGTCTGATGACCTACAGCCTCGGCACACCGCCGACCAAGGGCACCGTGTCCGTCGACGCCGGCGGCGTGTTCAGCTACACCCGGACCAGTCCGGGGCACTCCACCACACCGCCGGACACCTTCACGATCATCGGCACCGAAGTGACCACCGGCAAGACGGTCACGATCGCGACGATCACGGTCACCCCGAAGGTGGTGAACACCCCGCCGGTGGGCGGCACGACGACGATCACCAGCCACAACCAGACCAGCAACCTCATCAACCGGACCCAGACGACCACCGGAACGATCGGCGCATCGGACGCCGACGGAGATCCGCTGACGTTCGACGCCGGAACGTTCTCGACGACCAACGGCGGCGAAGTCACGATCGCGGCGAACGGTTCGTTCAGCTACACGATCAGCAAGGGCCTACTGAATTCCTACTACCACGACGCGGCGAAGATCGGTGCCAGCGGCACCGCGGTCAGAGACCAGTTCACCGTCACGGTCCGGGATCAGTTCGGCGGTGTCACCGCGTTCATCGCGACAGTGCCGATCTACGCGATGAACTCGGCGCCGAACACACCCACCGGCGGCGTCTTCTGGCCCTTCGTGAACGACTGGACCTCGGTGTTCGCCACCGACCCGGATGGCGACTCGCTGACGTACACCATCACCAAGCAGCCCCAGCACGGTTCCGCGTCCTACAACCCGGGCTCCCAGGTCCTGAGCACGTCGGGAACGCAGAACAACGACACCATCATCCTGACCGTGACCGACGGTCACTACGTGGTGGTCAACGGCATGGTCACGACGACGCCGGCGAGTTCGTCGCGGACCTACACCGTCTGACAGGTCTGGGTCAGGCGACCCGGTAGCCGAGATCCTTCAGGATCCCGCGCTCGATCGGGCTCAGTACCCGTACCGCGATGCCCTCCGGGAGATACGCGTTCATCATCATGAGGTTGTCGCCGGTGTAGAACCTGTCGTCGAGATGGGTCACCGAACTGCCGCCATCCCACGGATTCACGGTCAGCAGCGGAACCAGGTTGCCGTTGTTGGCCGCGACGGCGTTGGCTCCGCCGAAGAACAGGCCACCGTTGCCGCCGGTGAGATTCGGATCGAATGCCGAGTTCCACTCGTAGCGGCGCCGATCCACCGTCCGGACACCGCCGGCGGTCACGACGAAGCTGTCGAAGATCGTCCAGGTCCGTTGCGTGTTCTTGCCCGCCGGTCCGATGCTGGCGTCGAAGCCGAAGGTGTGCAGCAACTCGTGCATCGCGGTTCCGACGAAGTCGTACTCGTCTGCTGCGATCTCGGAGGTGAACGACCACGCCGCGGACAGGTTGAAGTCGATGTCGCCGTCGAACTCGTCGCCGTTGCTGTCCCTGCCGGTGAGAATCTTGTTCTGCACCACGGTGCGGTGGAAACCGGCCGACTCGCTGACCGAAGGACTTGTGGCCGAAGCGAAACCGGTGTTCTGGCCGACCGCCTTGATCGTCAGCGTCACCGGCGTGGTGACCATGAAGTATCGGGCCAGCGAGTCCGCGCCGGTCTGCAGAGCGGCGCGCGCCTCATCGGTCCACACCGCCTCACCTTCGTAGGTGAACAAAAACTTGAGCGCTCCCTGGTTGACCAGGATTCCGGTGGTGGTGCCGGGCCGGCCGACGAGATCGAGAAGATTCACATGCGCGCCGCGGTCGATCGCGGTCACGGAGAAGGTGTCGACGCCGGTGAAGCCCTGGCCCGGGGTATAGGTGTAGGTGCCGTCCGGGTTCAGCGCGACGGTCCCGTACTGCGGCCTTCTGTTGAGCCGCATCGTGATCGGATCGCCTTCGGGATCGACCGCGTTGATCGTCCCGGTGACCGGGCCGTCGAGCTGGCCGGAGATCTGCACCGGATCGAGCACGGGATCCTGGTTGAAGAACGTGTTGCGGATGAAGGTCAGCGCCACGGTCAGGTTCTGCTTGGCGGGGTCGTCCACCGGCAGCGCCGCGATCCACGTCTGGGCCGCGGCCATGAACTCGGTGATGGCCTTGGCGGCGCTCTGCTGTCTGCGTTCGGCGAGCGCATCCCACGGCGTCGACGTGCCCGCGGGCGTCACGACCGGCGTCGGGGCGGGGGAGTCGACGATCGGGTCGGAAGAGTCTTCGTCGGGTGCGTCCGCCCGTTCGGCATCCGGCGCGGCGGTGACCGCGACCTTCGCGTGGCTACGCGACCGCGCGGGAACCTGCCGAGTCTCGGGTTCCTCGTCCTCGGCAATGTCCTCGGCGATGCCCTCATCGATATCGCCCTCGTCGACTTCTAGCTCGTCGACATCCGCCTCGGGGTCGTCGGCGTCAGGGTCGTCGGCGCCGGAGGCAGAGCCGTCGTCCTCGGTACCGGTGTCGGTGTCGCTCGAAACCGAATTCGAATCCGATGGGGATACCGACGACGAAGTATCCGAGGACTCCGCGGTGGCCACACCGATCTGCGAGTCGGTCAGTGACAACCCCAGCAGTGCGGCACCCATACCGACCGACGCCGCCCCCGTGGCAAGCCAGCGCCGGACGGCGAAGCTTTCGGCGCGGCGGGCCGAGGCGTTGCCGAGCTGACCGGCTCTGTTCGCCTGCGCCATCGCAATACTCCCGTGATCTGTTGGAGTGCACCGTAACCTACGGGCGCGCACGGCAGCGCGGAATTTGCGGCCGCTCCGACAATTTATATGATCCGCGCCGGGCTGGTCCGCCTTCGTCCAATCGTGGCAAATAATTGTGACCGTCGGATCAGTTCACTCGGAACACGGCCGGAATTCGTTTGACCCGCTAATATGCCTCCGGTGCCACACGAGAGCCGACAACCGCTGCGGAGACGGATCCGCATCACGTCAAGCATCGTCATCGTCGGATTGATCTACGCTGCTTCGCTTTTCGGATACTGGTGGATCAGCAGCTCATACCCCGCGCTGAGTCCGTTCGATCCGGCGCCCGCCGAGTATCCGGTGGTCTCGATCGACATGGACACCCTCCACACCGCAACGAACGAACTCGAGGTCGACGTTCTGCTTATCGCGCCGGAACGCTATCTCGACCCCCGGTTGGGCGTACTGAACACCGACATCGCGATCCGGCTTCATCCGTGGGTGAATCTCGGCGAGCTGAAATTCCCGAAGGGGGAGACGCCGGGCAGCATCACCGCGACCGTCGAGGCGCACGGCGACGCCGACTACTGGCCCTTCGACACGTACGCCACCAAACCACTGACCGCGGATGCGTTGATCGGCACGGGCGACGATCGGACCGTCGAACCGGCCGACATCAGAGTCAGCGGCGGCATCGAGGGCTGGAACGTCCAGGTCGACCAGACGGAGTCGGATCCGTCCGCATCGGTCATCGAGCTCAGTCGGCACCGCGGCACGTTGGCCTTCGACCTCGGTGTCGTGCTCGTGCTGATCGCGCTGCCCGCGATGGCGATGATCGTCGCCATCGAGACCATCATGGGCAGACGACAGTTCCTGCCGCCGCTGTTCACCTGGTTCGCCGCGATGCTCTTCGCCGTGGTCCCGCTGCGCAACATCCTGCCCGGCGCCCCGCCGCCGGGAGCGTGGATCGATCAGGCGATCGTGATCTGGGTGCTCATCGCGCTGGTGGTGGCGATGGCGATCTACGTCGTGGCCTGGTACCGCTACAGCAAGCTCTGACACTGGGAGCGATGGTCGGCGTCGGGTACTCACGAGGGGACCGACAGCACATCCGACGCCGACCATCGCGGCCCCACCGTCGGCCGCGCATCGCAGCTGGCGCGAAAGTACCACAGCAAAAGCCCAGTTGAGACCCAGTTTCGGAGTTCGGCGTCGTATTGTTCGCGTCTGCAAACGCTTTGGATGAACGTGCAAACAGATCGGGTGCGATCCGGGGACGCCGCGAAGCTATCGTAAAGCCATGAGTTCGGACACGCCGCCTGACCGCACCGGTGCCGCGACCACCGTGACCCAGCAGCCGGGACAGTTCGTCATCGAGGTCGAGGGCCGTGCCGTGGGACTTGCCGACTACCACGACCGCGACGGTCAGCGGGTCTTCCCGCACACGGAGGTGCTGCCCGAGTTCCAGGGCAGGGGACTGGCCACGATCTTGGTCGCCGAGGCGCTGCGCGTCACGCGCGCGGAGGGTCTGCGGATCGTTCCGACGTGCTGGATGGTCGCCGAATACATCGACAAGAACTCCGAATACGCCGATATCACCGACCGCGCGTAGATGCCCCAGCTTCGTCGGCTGCTGCTGCTCGCTGCCGCGGCGATGCTGGCCGGCGCGGCCATCGGGGTCGTCGGTGCCGCATTCCGCTGGTGTCTGCGCCGCGCCGAATCCCTGCGCATCGACCTCGTCGCGTGGGCGCAACATCTTCCGGGACCGGGCTGGCTGATCCCGATCGCCGCGGCCGCACTCGGGGCCGGTATCGCCGGCGCACTTGTGCGCTGGGAACCGCAGGCCCGCGGCAGCGGAATCCCGCATGTCGAGGCGGTGTTCCTCGGCGAGACCCGGCCACCGCGGCTGACGGTCCTGCCGGCGCGCTTCGCCGGGGGCGTGCTCGCGATCGGCTCGGGGCTGGTGCTGGGCCGGGAGGGCCCGACGATCCACATGGGCGCGACGCTCGGCGCCCTCGCCGCGCGGCGCACGCGACTGCCGGAGGCCGACGCCCGGATGATGCAGGCGGCGCTGGGCGGCGCCGGGTTGGCGGTGGCGTTCGACGCACCGATCGCCGGCATGCTGTTCACGCTCGAAGAAGTGACGAAATCGGTACGGCTGAAGACGGTGGCGGTCGCGGTCCTGGCGTCCGTCACCGCCGTCGTGTGCTCTCGCGCGATCCTCGGCGATGCGCTCGACTTCCAGGTCGCCGACTTCGCGGCACCCGGCCTCGGCTGGCTGCCGGTGTTCGTCGTCTTCGGGGTGCTCACCGGCATCCTGGGTGCCGGCTACAACCTGGCGGTGCTCGTCCTGACCGACTGGTCGGCGAAAGTGCCGCGCGTCCCGACCCCGGTGAAGGCGGCGGTGATCGGCGCGCTGGTGGGGGCCGCGCTGCGTGTCGCCCCGCTGACGGTCGGCGACGGCGACACCTTGACCCAGATGATCCTCGGTGGCCATCAGTTCGTGCTCCTGGGGGCCGCGGGATTGCTTGCCGCACGGTTGGTTACGGGTCCGCTGAGTTACTCGGCAGGAGTCCCCGGCGGACTGTTCGCCCCGCTGCTCGCGGTCGGCGCGCTGTGGGGGCTGGTGTTCGTCGGCTGCGTCGGGATCGTGACCGACGACCCGGCCGCGCCGGCGATTCCGATGGCGCTGGCCGGGATGGCCGCCTTCTTCGCGGCCACGGTGCGGGCGCCGCTGACCGGAATCGTCATCGTGTTGGAGATGACGGCGGCGACCTCCATGGCGTTGCCGATGGTGGTGGCAACCGCAGGCGCCGTCCTGGCGGCCCGCGCGGTGAAGGCGGAGCCGGTGTATGCCGAACTCCGGCAGCGGATGCCGGTCGAGGCGCCCGGCGGCGACGAGAGACGTTGATCCCGTAGCTGTCAGCGTCCGCCGGCGAAGCGCGGCATCCGGTTCTGCGACGTCGGCCGAATTGTCGCCGGAAAGGGATTCGATCAGAGTTAATTTGCCAACCGCGCACTGATCTTGTGGATACCCTTAGCAGGCTCTTCAGCACTTTCACCTTGCATCGAGGGAGTCGACATGACGCAACCGCCGCCGCCCGGCAACTATCCGCCTCCGCCGCCCGCCGGCAGCGGCGGCTTTCCCCCGCCGCAGCCGGGCCCGGCCGCGCCGAATTCGAACCTGGTGCTCGGCATCCTGACGACGCTGTTCTGCTGCCTGCCCTTCGGCATCGTGTCGATCGTCAAGGCCGCGCAGGTGAACGGACTGTGGGCACAGGGCCGCTATGCCGAGGCCCAGGCGTCCTCCGATGCCGCCAAGAAGTGGGCGATCTGGAGTGTCGTCGCCGCCGTCGCGGTGTGGATCATCTACGGCATCCTGTTCGCGACCGGCGCCGTGAACATGGACGTGGATACCTCGTCTTACTGATCGAATTGCCCACCCGACTCGGCGGTCCGCTGCTCGTGGGCGCCGCGGCGGCAGGCGTGTGTGCCGTCGTGTGGATCGGTGACCCGACCACACCGGGCGGGTTCCTCCCTGTCTGCCCGACGAAAACCCTTCTGGGCGTGGACTGTCCGGGCTGCGGGACACTGAGGATGATCTACTCGCTGCTGCACGGCGACATCGCGGCCGCGCTCCGGTTCAATGCGGTGGGCCTGGTGGCACTCGGATTTCTGATCGTCGCCTACGCGCTGTGGACCTACGGCCGCGTCATCGACCGCACGGTGGTGTCATGGCAACAGCACCGCTGGGCGGCGTGGGTGACCCTGGCCGTCGTCGCGGTCTGGTTCGTGGTGCGGATCCTGCCCTTCGAGCCGTTCACCGCACTGCGGGTGTGAGGCGACGGTCAGTTCTCGTCAGGGATCTGGTGATGGGTCTGCCAGCCCGCGGGCGCGTCGGGGTCGTCATTCTGGTGATCCAGCTTGTCCTGCTCGCGCCGCTGTTCGTCGGTGGCCTGCGTGGCGTCTTTCGGCGTGGCCGGTGAATCGTCGTGCTGTTCCACCGCGGAACCTCCAAGCGTCGTCGGGTGGGGACCAGGAACAGGTTCTCCGATCCGGGCCGGATGAAACACGATCCCGGGCCATCCTGGTCAGGTGATCCGGCCCGGCGAGAACAGCCAACTCGTGACGAAGATCGTGCCGAACACGATCACCAGCGACCCCGCGATGTGGACTCCGAGTGTCGCGGATTCACCGAGGGCAGCCTGGATGAACGTGTACACGAAAACCAGCCCCGCGAGCGCGGTCGCCCACCAGTCCCGCCTGCGGGTGTAGGCCAGCCCGGCCAGCGCGACGAACAAGCCGCCGGACACGACGTGCAGCACGATCGCGGCGGCGCCGTGGATATCCTTGAGCTCGCCTGTCTGCACCAGCACACCCGCGGTGCCGAACGACATCACGATGACGGCGCTGGTCGCCACGGCGAACACGCGGGAGGCGAGCAGGAACGGGCGGGTGTTCTGCTGCGGATCGACTGACGGCATGGCGTGTCCTCTCGTGGCACCGCGTCCGACTGGCACCGTGTCCGACTATCGCACCACCCATGCCTCGGCAACAAGGATGTAGCACAGGTGTTTCGGCCCGGAAATCTGCGCGGGGAACCCCTCTCGGGACAACTCTCCGGCGGAAGGTGGACCATGACAGACAGTGCCCGGCATGCGGCGATGGTTCTGTGGAACGGCATCGGCAGGCGGGATTTCCTGCGGGCCGTCGCGGCGGTCAGCGCGGGAGCCGGTGTCGCCGGCGTCGCCGCGGCGTGCGCGTCGGACACCGGGCAGTCATCGCCGTCCACGGCCGCAACGGACTTCGCCATTCTGCAGCCGGGTGCCGGTGATCCGGCCGGAGACCACTATCTGCAGTCGGTGCCCGACGAGGTGTTGTGGGGTTACGTGCCCACCGTGCACGCCGATCCGGTACTGCGGATGGCCTCGGGCCAGACGGTGACCGTCGACGCGGTCAGCCACGAGGGCATCCTGGAAGACCAGGGGCGGGATCCGGTCGCGTACTTCGGGTCCAAGGGCGTCTCGGAGTCCGAGGTGCTCGAGGATGCGATCGCGATCGCCGCCGAGTACGACCGCACGCCGAGGAATTTCGACAAGGACGGGCCTCACGTGGTGACCGGGCCGGTCTTCGTCGAAGGTGCCCAGCCCGGTGACGTCCTCAAAATCGAGATCTTGCAGGCGATTCCGCGGGTTCCGTACGGGGTTGTGTCCAGCAGGCACGGCAAAGGGGCGCTCGCCCGCACCGCCGACGGTGGACCGCCCGCGGGGATCACCCTCGCCGAGGTGATGCCGCCCGTCGACACCGACGGCAGGCCGAGCGAGGACCCGATGCGCTACGGCAACGTGTCGACGTTCACCGCGGTCGAGGACGGGCATGGGGTGATGAGCTACGGGCCCGCCCAGGTGCGGTTCCCGCTGCGTCCGTTCATGGGGATGATGGGGGTGGCCTACGCCCAGGACACCGAGATCACCGCCGCCGCAGCCAATTCGATCCCACCCACCGTCGGCGGCGGGAACATCGACATCCGGTTGCTCGGGGAGGGCGCCACGCTGTTCCTGCCAGTCTTCGCCGAGGGCGCGCTGTTCTACGTCGGCGATCCGCACATGGCCATGGGCGACGGGGAAGTGGCGCTGACCGCGATGGAGGGATCGCTGCGCGGCACCTACCGGTTGACTGTGTGCAAACCCGATTCGGGGGACGCACCGTCGGTCGCCTACCGCTATCCGTTCGGTGAGACGGCCGACGCGTGGGTGCCGGTCGGTCTGTCCGACCCCGACGGGTCGATCGGCGGCCAGGAATCCGACCTCGACGTCGCGATGAGACAGGCCGTGGTCAACGCGCTCGACTTCCTCGAGACCGACCGCGGGATGGACCGCGCCACCGCCTATGCGTATCTGTCGGCGGCAGCCGACTTCTCGGTCTCACAGGTGGTGGACCGCACCGTCGGAGTGCACGGCCAGATCTACAAATCCCACTTCCCGTCGGCCTGAGCGCGGGCCTCCAGCCGATCGGCGTCACTGGCGGGTTCGATCGCGATGCGCGAGATCAGACCCGCCGCGGTGGTGATGTCGAGGACCGCCCACGGGCGCCCACCCGGTGCGATCACGTGCACGTCGCGTCCGTTGACCCGCATCGGGGTGGCCGTACGGATCCGGTCGGCGAAACCGCGGGTCTCCCGCGCGACGGCCGCGGCGCCGGCGATTTCGGTGGCGGTGCCGGGCGCCACCAGCGACGGCTCGACGGTGCGCACGCAGTCAGGTGCCATCAACGCGAGCATCCCGTCGAGGTCGCCGCCGGAGGCCGCGCGCAGGAACGCGGTGACGATCTCGTCGTGGGTCGCAGCGCCGTGCGCGTCGACCGGGTGCGGCGCCGGACGCAGCCGAGCCCGGGCCCTGCTTGCGTGCTTCTTCGCATTCGACGGCGTGGTGTCGAGAACGCCGGCGATCTGCTCGAACGGCACGGAGAACAGGTCGTGCAGCACGTACGCCACGCGTTGCTGCGGGGTCAGGACCCTCAGCAGCACCATCAGCGCCCGCGAGATGTCCTGGCGGCGAAGGAAGTCCTCGTCGGCGGCCGAGGCGAACTCGGGCTCGGGGTCGACACGCGCGGTGAGGAGTTCGCGGCGGCGACGGTCCCGCAGGTGATCCAGGCACACCCGGGTCACCACTGTCGTCAGCCATGCCGCCGGGCTGTCGATCTCGGACACCGACGCCGACTGCACCCGCAACCAGCTGGTCTGGACGGCGTCCTCGGCGTCGTGAACCGACCCCAGCAGCCGGTGCGCGACCGCCAGCAGTCGCGGGCGGGACGCCTCGAATTCGGAATCGAATGTCATCGTCGGTCACCTTCCGCCCGGGCCAATCGTCAACAGGGTGAAAGTCATTGATCTACAGGCTCGGGAGGAAACGTGACGAGCATACTCACGACACTGGCGGTGCTGACGGTAGCGTGCGCCGCCGCGAACGCGGCCATCGCGATCGCGGATCTGGCCCGCGCCCCGTTCGTGCTGGCGAATTCGGCCGAGGTCGGCGTCGCACCGCGATGGATTCCGTACCTGGCCTCGCTGAAGTTGGCGGGGGCGCTCGGCCTGCTGGCCGGCTTCGTCCTCACCCCGTGGCTCGGGCTGGCCGCCGCGCTCGGGGTGACAGCCTTCTTCGTCGGCGCGGTGGCGGTGCATGTGCGCACCGGGGTGTTGCACAACATCGCGTTTCCGGCGACGTACCTGGTGCTGGCCGTTGCGGCGCTCGGCTATTTCACCGTCGCCGCAGCAGCGCCGTGAGGGACTCCGGTCAACTTTGTTGGGGTTGTCGAACTTTCCTGGTTGATATCCCAAACTTATTGCGAGAGATGATGTTTCGCCGCGGTTGAGTTGCGGGGTGGGTCAGGGCGCATGTACGGTGGCTCCAACGAAGGGGAGTAGCCCCCAATCGGCAATCGACATACTGGCCTGATGGCGTTCGCGTCTGAGGCCCGGTTGTCCGGACCGGTCACCGACCGGTGGGCGAGACCTTCGGCCGCAGAACGTACTTGGCTGCCGGCCGGAGGCGTCTCCACGTTTCTCCAGCGGTAGCCCTCGACACGAGGAGCACCGTGCTCGCCGCACTGCTGTTGAGCTTCGCCGTCATCTTCGTCGCCGAGTTGGGGGACAAGACCCAGCTGGTGGCGATGATGTTCGCCCTGCGCTACCGCTGGTGGGTGGTGCTGGCCGCGATCACATTCGCGACCACGCTGGTGCACGTGCTGTCGGTGGCCATCGGGCATTACCTCGGCGCGGCGCTGCCCGGCCATCTGCTGGGCCTGATCGCGGGCGCGATGTTCGTGTTCTTCGGGCTGTGGACGCTGCGCGGAGACAGCCTGTCCGACGACGAGACGTCGCGCGCCGAGAAGGCGACCGCGCCTGCGTTCTTCGTCGTCACGTCGGCGTTCGTGCTCGCCGAGCTCGGGGACAAGACGATGCTCGCGACCGTCACGCTCGCCTCCGACAACAACTGGCTGGGCGTGTGGGTGGGTTCGACACTCGGCATGGTGGCCGCGGACGGGCTCGCCATCGTCGTCGGTGCGGTGCTCGGCAAGAAGCTGCCCGAGCGGTTCATCCAGATCGGCGCCGCGGCATTGTTCCTGGTCTTCGGCGCCTACATGCTGATGGAGAACGCGTTCCCGGCGCTGCCGGTGCTGCTCGTCGGCGGTATCTCGGTGGCGATCGTGGCGGCACTGGCCGGACTCGTGCGGGCGCTGCCGGAACGCATGCGGCCCCCGGTGCTCCGCCCGCAGCCGGCGCCCGACGAGGTCGACGCCTGAATCAGATCGCGACGACCGAGCGGATCGCGATCTGATCGGTCTCGCAGTGGCGGCACGTCAACGGCCGTACCTTGAGCCGGACGTTGGCGATCCGCAGTGCGCGCCGGCACATCGGATACGGACAACCGCACGACAGCGTCACCCACCACTGCGCCGGATGGGCCAGTGGACCGCAGAACTTGCGGCAGGTGCACTGGATTTCCGGGTCGAAGTCCAGCTCCGCCAGCGACGGTTCGTGCAGTGTGGTCACGGGGACCAAGGCTAAAGTTCTGGTCGAGACTTTTGCGGTAGGCGCGCGCGAGCGATGTCGGCCGAACTCCGGGTCAGCGCCGACCGGTGACATGGGAGGCGGCGTCGCCCGGCAGTCGCAGGGTTTCCACCAACGTGAGCGCCATCAGCCCGCCGAGCGCCAGGAACGTCCACGAGTACGACGTCGTCACCGTCAACAGCAGCGCGGCGACGGCGATCCCCAGCCCTGCACCGAGTTCCTGCACCGTCGCGTTCAGCGTGTTGGCGTGCGTCAACTCGTCCCCGTCGACGTCGGCGAACGCGAGGCTGTTGTACGCGGTGAAACCGATGGACCGCAGCGCTCCGCTGACATAGAGCACGGCCGCGATCACCACGACGGGGGTGCCCGGCTCCAGGAGCGCCAGCACACCGAACCACCCGACCGACAAGATCGCGTTCACCAGCAGCACCCGTTTGATGCCGAAGCGCCGCATCAGCGGCGTGGTCAGCGGTTTGATCGTCAGATTGCCCAGGAACAGCGCGGCCACCATCAAACCGGCGGTGAACGCCGACCAGCCGAACTCCAGCTGGAACATCAGGGGCAGCAGGAACGGCACCGCGGTGATCACGAGACGGTACAGCGAACCCCCGGACACCGTGATCCGCAACGAGCGCACCCGCAGTACCGACAGTCGCACCAACGGGGAGGCCGCGCGCCGCAGGTGCCACAGCGCACCGCCCAGCAGGATCACCGCGGCGACCAGGCCGACGCCGACGAACGTCCAGTCGGTGCCGCTGACCCGGATGTGCTCCAGCGCCACCAGCGCCGC
Organism: Mycolicibacterium parafortuitum; assembly: GCF_002086815.1. Classification (GTDB taxonomy): domain Bacteria; phylum Actinomycetota; class Actinomycetes; order Mycobacteriales; family Mycobacteriaceae; genus Mycobacterium; species Mycobacterium parafortuitum. The sequence goes on along the minus strand of NZ_MVID01000012.1, from coordinate 14,015 downwards.
GGCGATCCCGGCACCGACCAGCAGCAGACCTTTCCAGTCCAGCGGCCTCGGGGTCGGGGACGGGCCGCCGCGGATCAGCTTGAACGCCAACGCCAGTCCCACGATGCCGACGGGGACGTTGACCAGAAAGATCCACCGCCACGACCCCAGGGTGGCGATGGCCCCGCCGAGCACCGGCGCGACCACCGGGGCGGTCAACGCGGGCCAGGTGAGCAGAGCGATCGCCCGCACCAGGTCGGCTTTCGCGCTGAACCGCAGCACGGCGAGGCGACCGACGGGCACCATCATCGCGCCGCCCACGCCCTGCAGCACGCGCATCGCCACCAGCATCCCCAACGAGGTGCTCAACGCACATCCGAGCGACGCCACGGTGAACACGACCACCGCGGTGAGGAAGACGGGACGGATGCCGAACCGGTCGGCCATCCAACCGCTGGCCGGGATCAGGACGGCGGCGGTGAGCAGGTAGCAGGACACCGCGACGTTCACGTCGACGGGGGCGACTCCGAAGGTGTCGGCGATGGCCGGAATTGCCGGCGCCATGATGGTGGCGTCGAGGATCTCCATGAACATGGCGCCGGCCACCAGAAGTGCCATACCCCGCGGGAACGAGGACGGGGCGGCTGAGGACACGGGATCCAAACCTAGACGGGTGCCGATGGCGGCGCCCGCCGGGGACAGCTCAGTTGCAGACGAGGGACACCGCGACCTTGCGCCGGGGCACCACGGTGAACACGTTGAAGTCGTCGTCGTCGACGAAGAACTGCTGCGCCGGGGCCGGCAGGCTGCGCACCCCGGACACCGTGCATTCCGACAGCGGCGCGTTTCCGACCCGGCTGATGCGCACGTCGACACCCTGCGCGCGCAACTGGTTGATGGTCGTCTGCGCGTCTTCGGCGTGCGCGGGGGAGGCGAGGGCGAGCGCAGCGGCCAGCGGCAACAGACCTGCGGCGAGGGTTCTTCTCATGGGGTGACTCCTTGCGACGATGCGGCGTTGATGTGTCGCCGCGATGGATGACACCAATCGTCGTGACCCTGCGGGGGCCGTGCTTGGAGGTTCTGTGGAGATCGGGTGGAGAACTCCCGGTGACTAACTCCCGGTGACTTCTGTCAGCCGCCGACCACGTGGTCGTAGGTCGGGCAGTACGCGCCGACCGCGGCAATCATCAGGTGGGTGGCCTGGTATTCGTCGACGCCCTCGCCCAACAGGTTGGCGATGATGTCGGCCCGGATCCGGGCCGGGTCGACGTTGTTCACAGACCCTTCGGCGACGACGTCGCAAACGTTGTTACCGGCCTCGACGGCCTGCTCCGCAGTGCCGAACTGAAGTCCCAGGTGTGCGACGGCGGCCAGGAACGCGGCATCGGCGTCGGTGGCGTGGGCGATGGGGGCGAGGGCAAGCGCGGCGGCGCCTGCCGCGATGACCGACAGCCCGATGTTGTGCGCGCGCATACAGCCTCCTGTGAAAGGTCTGTGCGGATGGTAGCTGCGAGTCCGCGCCGGACCAGGGATTTTGGGTGTTCGGTGCTGACGAGTCCGGATTGTTCGCCGCGGTCGGCTCTTCGCTACCCTGTATGCGGTTGTCGCGGGTTCGACACCGGGTTCAGACTGCAGCCTCCCGCCGATGATGTACTCCCGCGCTGACCGGGGTACACGATGAGACGAGGCTTTTTACGTGCAGCAATTCACCGAACATGAGGTTGACGGTGTCGCCGTCGTCGCGGCCGTCGGTGCCGTGGACATGCTGACGGCGCCGCAGCTGCAGGACGCGATCACCGCCGCGGCGCAGCGCAAGCCGGCCGGCCTCGTCGTGGACATGACGCAGGTGGATTTCCTGGGTTCTGCCGGCATGCAGGTCTTGATGACCAGCCGAAAGCAGCTCGACGCCGGCATCAAATTCGCGGTCGTCGCCGACGGTCCTGCCACGAGCAGGCCCCTGAAGATCACCGGGATCACCGACTACGTGGAGGTGTACCCGACGCTCGACATCGCACTGCGCAACCTGACCGGCTGATAAAATAGGTCGGGCGCCGTCACCTGCGCAGGTAGATTGGGCTGTAATGACCGTCACGTCGATACGCAGCAGGTCTGCCGACTGTCGAAGCTTCTCGATAGCCTCGACGTCGCTGGTCCTGTCGTGCCGAACCGAGGGGTTGGACGCCGACCGGCACACGACCGTCTCGGTCGGCGGGGAGATCGACGCCCACAACGCCAAGCAGTTCGCCCACCTGGTCCGCGAGGCCGCGGCCGGTTCCGCGGCGCTCGTCCTGGACCTGACCGAGGTGAACTTCCTGGCCTTCGACGGCGCATCGGCGCTGTACGCGATCAGCGCACACCTCGCCCGCGAGGACATCGGGTGGTGCGTCGTTCCGAGCCCGGCAGTGACGCGGGTGGTGAAGCTCTGCGACCCCGAGGGCCTGATCCCGCTGCGGGAGATCCCGTCGGTGCGCGGCGTCAAACCGGCCTGATCGGAGATATCGGCGGATTTGCTGTCGTGTCGCTGTGTGATCTGCCGCTCACTTTGCCCGGCAAACCTAAGAATTGAACTCCGGGCAATCTTCGTCACACCCCGCCCAGCCGCTTGCCGGCGAACCCGCCCGCGCAGCTCAGGGGGTGATTCCGTATTGCTAACAAAATGTAACGGTGTGGTAACGAAGAAATTATTAAGCGCAGTCTGAGAAGGTGGTCCGCCATTCGCCGGCTGCGCGATTTCGCTTGTGCCGACCTTGATTTCGCGTGGCTACACTCGATTCAGACCGCTTCCGAAAACCGGAAGCGAAATGCCGAGATAGGCCCGGAATCTAGAGCCCGGTAGAGCTTTACCGGCGGAGGTACCCAGACATATGGCTAACTTTTCGTTGCCCAAGGGGCACGTGTTGCACAACCGCAAGAACGTTACTGATGGGGTCGACGAGTCTGCTGTGAACACTCCGGCCGGCGACGTGGTGCTTGAGCGCCGGGTCACCTCGGCGCGCCGCCCGATCGGTGATCTCGCCGCCGGCAGCGCCGCGGTGGTCATCGCCAACGCCGGCGACGACACCGTCTCGGTGCTCGACACCGCAAACCTCCGGATGTCCGGCGCGATCGCCGTCGACGGGGAACCCGTCGCAGTGGCCGTCGCCGACGACCGCGCCTACGTGGCGGTCGCCGCCGACAGCCACGACGCGGTCGCCGTCGTCGACCTCGACACCCACACCGTCACCGCGACCTATCCCGTCGCGTCCGGGGTGACCGCCCTCGCGGTCAGCCCCGACGGCAAGCGGGTCTACCTCGGCCGGTCGGCGCAGGATCGCGTCGACGTCGCCGTCCTCGATGTCACCGCCGAGCGTGTCGGCACCATCGGGATCGGACGCGGCCCGGCCGCCAACATCGACGCGATGATCGCCGACCCCAACGGCAAGCGGCTCTATCTCGGCGTCACCGACGCCGACGGCAGCCGGCTGATCGTCGTGGACGTGGAAACCAACCGTGTCGGACGCGTGGTGCCGATCGGCTCCCCGATCCGCGACCTCGGATACGCGGGGGACGCCGTCTACGTGCTGACCTCCGACCGCGCGGTCGGCGGTGCCGTGCATGTCGTCGACCTGGCGACACTGCGGATCACCGACTCGGTCAGCCTCCGCGGTGCGCCGACGCAGCTCGTGATGAGCGCCGACCAGACCCGGGCCTACATCGTGGACTACGACCGGGTGGCGACGCTGTGCACGCTGTCCCTCGACGTGGTCGACTCGTTGCGGGTCGACGCCCGGCCTTCTTGCGTGGCCCAGAGTGCGGACGGCACCCGGCTCTACATCGCCGACTATGCCGGCGGGGTCAGCGTCTTCTCGGTCGAGTCGTCGATCGAGGCGCTGTACAACCAGTTCCTCGCGACCGATCCGATCGCGGCGAACCCGCCGCGCATCCTGCAGGCCGCCGGGGTCTAACGCCACTGGTAGCGCGTCTTCGGCCGCCCCGCCCCGCCGTAGTCGGTGTGCCTGCGCACCGTGCCCTCGTCGGCCAGTCGCTCGAGGTAGCGCCACGCGGTCACGCGTGAGACCCCGACCTGCTTGGCGACCGCGTCAGCGGTGACGCCGTCGACAGAATCCCGTACCGCGCGGGCGATCTCGTCATTGGTGCCCGGTGCCGCGCCCTTGGGTGCGGCCGCCCGGTCGGCTCCGATCCGAAGCTCGGAGAGCGCGCGGTCGACTTCGGCCTGACTGGCCGCATCCGTTCCGGCCGGCAGCGCCTCCCGATAGCGGCGGTAGCGTTCCAGCCGTTCGCGGAACGCGGCGAAGGTGAACGGTTTGAGCAGATACGCCAGCGCCCCGTGCCCGACGGCGGCACGCACCATCTCCAGATCGCGTTCGGAGGTGATCGCGATGATGTCCGGTGCCGGACGCAGCCCGGACAGCGCCGACGCCAGCGAGATCCCGCTGGCGTCGGGCAGGCCGATGTCGAGCAGCACCAGATCGATCGGGGTGTCGGACGCTGTGGCCTCGGACGCCGCCCGCATCGCATCGCGCGCGGTGTGGGCGACCGCCGCGACCGAAAAGCCGTCAAGCCGAGCAAGATACGCCTGATGCGCCTCGGCGATCAGCGGCTCGTCCTCGACGATCAGAACGGTGATCACGGCATCTCCTCGGGCACCGTCGCGGTGACCACCGACCCGTAGGTCACATCCGCCGACAGCGTCCCGCCGTGGCGTTTGACCACCTGAGCCACCAACGCCAGCCCGAGGCCGTGCCCGCCGGCGTCGGCGCCGGCCTTGGTCGAGTATCCGCGCTGCATCGCCTTCTCGAAAGTCCGCTCGTCCATGCCGTTTCCACTGTCGGCGACCTGGACCAGCAGTCGGCCGTCGCGCTGATTGATCGTCACCTCGACCCACGGGTTCTCCGGATCGCAAGCATCCATCGCGTTGTCGATCAGATTGCCCGCGACGGTGACCATCTCCTGACCGGACAGCAGCAGAGCGTCGGTGTCCGAGGGCAATTCGGTGTCCTCGGTGACGGTCAGCTCGATACCGCGCTCGCCGGCCTGAGCCGCCTTGCCGAGCAGCAGCGCCACCACGGCGGGTTCGCCGACGGCCGCCGACAAGCGGTCGACGAGCCGCTGGGACAGGTCGAGTTCGGCGGTCGCGAACCGCACCGCGTCGTCGGCACGGCCCATCTCGACCATGGTGACGACGGTGTGCAGTTTGTTCGCGGCCTCGTGCGCCTGGGCGCGCAACGAGTCGGTCAGCACCTTGAGCGAGTTGAGTTCCCCCAGGGCGCCCTGTAATTCGGTCCGGTCGCGGATCGTGACGACCTCGGATCCGGTGGCGCCGTTCTGCACCGGGGAGCGGTTGACCACCAGCACGCGGTCGTCGGTGACATGGATTTCATCGCGGGCGCCGGGGTTGTACGTGCGCAGGAACTCCGGCAGGTCGGCCGGTACCACCCGGCCGTCGGGCAGCGACAACAGCCGGCGGGCCTCGTCGTTGACCAGTGCCACGCCGCTGGGGTCCGCCGCGTCGAGCACGATGAGGCCCTCTGACACCGAGTGCAGGATCGCGTCGTGGTGGTCGTACATGACCCGCAGCTCGTCGGGCGCCAGACCGTGGGTCTGACGCAACAGGCGGCGCCGGATACCCCACACCCCGGCCAGTGAGATCGCCAGTGCGCCAACGCCGACCGCCGCGATCACGGGCCACTGCGCGCGCCAGCGTTCGGCCAGGCTCTGCTGCAGGATGCCCGCGGCGACGAGCCCGATGACCCGGCTGTCGGAGTCGTAGACCGGCACGATGGCGCGGATGGACGGTCCCAGCGTTCCGGTGTAGACCTCGGTGAACGATTCCCCGCGTAGCGCGGGCTCGATGGTGCCGAGGTACTCGCCGCCGATCTGGGCCGGATCGGTGTGCGTGTACCGGGTCCGGTCGGGCGCCATGATCGTGATGAACGCGATGTCGGTGCTGCGGCGCACCAACTCCGTGACCGGCTGCAGGGTTTCGGTGGCGTGGCCCTCCTCGATCGCCTGCGCGGTCGACGGCGAATCCGCCAGCGCGGTCGCGATGCCCAGCACCTGGTCTCTGGCGGCGGCGTCTCCGTCGCGGCGGGCGTCGAACAGCGCCAGCGCGCTGCCTGCCATCACGACCACCGCGATCACCAGGACCTGCAGCGCGATGGCCTGACCGGCCAGCGACCTCGGCCACGGCAACCGGCGACCTGGTCGCATCGGCGCACCCTCCGTCGTGAACGTAATGAACTAAACCGTGACCTGGGTCACGTCGTCGGTGAGCATCTTTCCAGACCCAATCGCCGAGCTGCGTGCCTAAGGAGTTCCGATGACCACCACGATGGACAGACCCGCCCCCGGGCCGGTACCCGAGCCGCCGAAGCGGCGCGACCGCACCCACTGGCTCTACATCGCCGTGATCGTGGCGGTGATCGCCGGTGTCGCGGTCGGCATCCTCGCCCCCGACGTGGGCAAGAGCGTCGGAGTGCTCGGCACGATGTTCGTCGCGCTGATCAAGATGATGATCGCGCCGGTCATCTTCTGCACGATCGTGCTGGGCATCGGATCGGTGCGCAAGGCCGCGACCGTCGGCAAGGTCGGCGGTCTCGCCTTCGTCTACTTCCTGGCGATGTCGACGTTCGCGCTGGCCATCGGCCTCGTCGTCGGCAACATCCTGCATCCGGGCACCGGCCTCAACGTCACGGACACGGCGGGCAAGGGTGCCGAACTCGCCGACAAGGCGCACGAGGCCGGCGGTCTGATGGACTTCGTCCAGGGCATCATCCCGACGTCGATGTTCTCGGCACTGACCGAGGGCAGTGTGCTGCAGGCGCTGTTCATCGCGCTGCTGGTCGGTTTCGCGCTGCAGGGTCTCGGCTCGGCGGGCCAGCCCATCCTGCGCGGTATCGAGCACCTGCAGAAGCTGGTCTTCAAGGTGCTGGTGATGATCCTGTGGCTGGCCCCGATCGGCGCGTTCGGTGCGATCGCCAACGTCGTCGGCCAGACCGGCTGGGCCGCGGTCGGTCAGCTGCTGGCGTTGATGCTGGGCTTCTACCTGACCTGTGTGATCTTCGTGTTCGGCGTGCTCGGCGCGCTGCTGCGGGTGGTGTCGGGGGTGTCGATCTTCAAGCTGGTCCGCTACCTGGCCCGCGAGTACCTGCTGATCGTGTCGACCTCGTCGTCGGAGTCGGCGCTGCCGCGCCTGATCGCGAAGATGGAGCATCTCGGCGTCGACCGCTCGACCGTCGGCGTCGTCGTCCCGACCGGCTACTCGTTCAACCTCGACGGCACCGCGATCTACCTGACGATGGCGTCGCTGTTCATCGCCGGCGCACTGGGCGACCCGCTGTCGGTGGGGGAGCAGATCGGCCTGCTGGTGTTCATGATCGTCGCGTCCAAGGGTGCGGCGGGGGTGACCGGCGCCGGGCTGGCGACGCTGGCCGGCGGCCTGCAGGCCCACCGCCCGGACCTGCTCGACGGGGTCGGGTTGATCGTCGGCATCGACCGGTTCATGTCCGAGGCGCGAGCGCTGACCAACTTCTCCGGCAATGCGGTCGCGACGCTGCTGGTCGGGTCGTGGACGCACACCCTGGACAAGGCGAAGGTGGATTCCGTTCTGGCAGGCCGAGATCCGTTCGACGAGCTCACCATGCTGGATTCAGACCACGGCTCGCGTGTCGAAGAGCCGACGCAGGAGAAGGCCCCTGCGGCGGTGTAGGGCACACGCAGGAAAGCCCGGTCGGATCCCTCGCCGGCCGGGCTTTCTGCTGCCGCGAGCAGACACAAACTCGCGGCGACACGCGTCGACACGCCGGAGTATGTGTCTGCTCGCGGGGGAAAGGGGAGGGGCTACCTACCGCTCGGCGCGCTGGTAGGCGGTCACCACGGCGGCGCCGCCGAGACCGATGTTGTGCTGCAGGGCCGCGGTCACACCGTCGACCTGACGCTTGTCGGCGGTACCGCGCAGCTGCCAGGTCAGCTCGCTGCACTGCGCCAGACCGGTCGCTCCCAGCGGATGCCCCTTCGAGATCAGCCCGCCGGACGGGTTCACCACCCAGCGTCCACCGTAGGTGGTGTCGTTGTCGTCGATGAGCTTCGGCGCCTCGCCGGGCCCGCACAATCCGAGGGCCTCGTAGAGAAGCAGTTCGTTGGCCGAGAAGCAGTCGTGCAGTTCGATCACCTGGAAGTCCTCCGGGCCCAGCCCCGACTGCTGGTAAACCTGCTGTGCCGCTTGGACGTTCATGTCGTAACCGATGATGTTGGCGGCGCTGCCGTCGAACGTCGACGCGAAGTCGGTGGTCATTGCCTGGCCGACGATCTCGACCGCCTGCCCGGCGAGGTCGTGGCGGGCCACGTAGTCCTCGCTGGCCAGTACCACCGCGGCCGACCCGTCGGAGGTCGGCGAGCACTGCAGCTTGGTCAGCGGATCGGAGATCATCTTGGCGCCGAGGATGTCGTCGAGCGAGTACTCGTCCTGGAACTGCGCGTACGGGTTGTTCACCGAATGCTTGTGGTTCTTGAACCCGATCTTCGCGAAATGCTCTGCGGTCGTGCCGTACTTCTTCATGTGTTCGCGCCCCGCGGCGCCGAACATCCACGGCGCGACCGGGAAGGCGAACTCGTCGATCTCGGCCAGCGCCTTGACGTGCCGTCCCAGCGGGGATTCCCGGTCCTGGGCTCCGCCGCCCAGCGAGCCCGGTTGCATCTTCTCGAAGCCCAGCGCGAGCACACAGTCGGCCAACCCGCCGCGGATCGACTGGGCGGCGAGGTAGAGCGCCGTCGAGCCGGTCGAGCAGTTGTTGTTGACATTGACGATCGGGATGCCCGTCATGCCGAGTTCGTAGAGTGCCCGCTGTCCCGACGTCGAGTCACCCGAGCAGTAGCCGACGAAGCCCTGCTGGATCTCGGTGTAGGCGACCCCGGCGTCCTCGAGCGCCTTGGTTCCCGACTCGCGGGCCATGTCGGGGTAGTCCCAGCCTTCCCGCCGGCCGGGCTTCTCGAACTTCGTCATCCCGACCCCGACCACGAACACTCGGTTCATCACATTCCCTTTCGCCACATTGCGTATCTAGGCACGTTAACGCGGACCACCCGAGCATCGACCACCAGTTGTGCAGATCTCCGTCGGCGGCCGCCGCGCCTGGTGTACATCTAAATAGAACGTGTTCTAGTTCTATCTTCCGGGAAGGGGACGAGATGGCGCTGCGCGTCGTGCAATGGGCCACCGGCGGGGTCGGTGTCGCCGCGATCCGCGGGGTCCTCGACCACCCCGAGCTCGAACTGGTCGGCTGCTGGGTGCATTCGGACGCCAAGGCGGGCCGCGACGTCGGCGACATCGTCGGCACCGCGCCGCTGGGTGTGATCGCCACCAATAGCGTGGACGAGATCCTGGCGCTGGACGCCGACGCGGTCATCTACACCCCGCTGCTGCCGAACCCTGACGAGGTCACCGCGTTGCTGCGGTCGGGAAAGAACGTCGTCAGCCCGGTCGGCTGGTTCTACCCGTCGGAGAAGGAGGCCGCGCCGCTGCGGGCCGCCGCCGAGGCGGGTGGGGTCACCCTGCACGGCACCGGAATCGCGCCCGGCGGGATCAGTGAGAAGTTCCCGCTGTTGATGTCGGCGATGTCGACCGGCGTGACTTTCGTTCGCGCCGAGGAGTTCTCGGACCTGAGGACCTACGAGGCACCCGACGTGCTGCGGTATGTCATGGGCTTCGGCGACACCCCGGACAAGGCGCTGTCCGGGCCGATGCAGAAACTGCTCGACGGCGGATTCGTCCAGTCGGTGCGGATGATCGTCGACGCGATGGGATTCGCCGCCGAGCCCAAGATCCGCTCGTCGCAGGAGATCGCGGTCGCCACCGCGCCGATCGACTCTCCGTTGGGTGCGATCGAGCCCGGCCAGGTCGCCGCGCGCCGCTTCCACTGGGAGGCACTCGTCGGCGACGACGTCGTCGTCCGGGTCACCGTGAACTGGCTGATGGGTGAGGAGAATCTGGATCCGGCATGGGATTTCGGTCCCGAAGGGCAGCGCTACGAGATGGAGGTGCGGGGCAACCCGGACTTCACGGTGGTGATCAAGGGATTCCAGTCGGAGTTCGGCGAGCACGGGCCCGAATCGGGGATCGTCGCGACCGCGGCGCACTGCGTGAACTCGGTGCCCGCCGTGTGCGCCGCGCCGCCGGGCGTCAGCACCTACCTCGACCTGCCCTTCATCAGCGGTAAAGCCGCATCCGGCCTCGGTACGGGCCCGCGGTGACTACTATCGGGGCATGGCTCTCGCCCGTGCGATGACGCCCCGCTCTGGCCTCGGCGAAGAGTCGCCCTGATGTGCCGGCTGTTCGGTCTGCACGCCGGCAAGCCCGTCTCGGCGACGTTCTGGTTACTCGACGCGCCGGACAGTCTCGCCCGGCAGAGTCACAAGAACCCGGATGGCACCGGGATCGGGGTGTTCGAACAGTCCGGTGCACCGATGGTGTCCAAGCAACCCGTCGCGGCCTGGACGGACCCCGAATTCACCCGCGAGGCCGTCGAATACACCGGCACGACGTTCATCGCCCACGTGCGCTACGCCACGACCGGCGGGTCGGCCGCGGTCAACACCCATCCGTTCCTGCAGGACGGCAGGCTCTTCGCGCACAACGGCGTGGTGGAGGGGCTGGACTCGATGGACGCGCGGCTCAAGGAGTTGTCCGCACGTGATCTGGTGCTCGGGCAGACGGACTCGGAGCGGGTGTTCGCGCTCATCACCGCGTCGGTGCGCCGCCACGGCGGAGACGTCGGAGCGGGGCTGGTGGAGGCGATGACCTGGATCGCCGGCAACGTCCCCCTGCACGCGGTCAACATTCTGCTGTGTACGGCGACCGACATGTGGGCCCTGCGCTATCCCGACACGCACGACCTGTTCATCCTCGACCGGCGCCGTCCCGCCGAGCATGCGGCATTCGAATTGCGCAGCAACAGGATTCACGCGCGGTCGGAGCACCTGATGGATTCACCCTCGGTGGTCTTCGCGACCGAGACCATGGACGACGACCCCGCCTGGCGGCTCCTGGAGCCGGGTGAACTGGTGCACGTCGGACCCGATCTGGAGATCAGCAGCGTGTCCGGCGCGATACCCGAACCCCGCCACCAACTCACCCTCGCCGAGCTGAATCCCGCCGCGGCGGTCAGCCAGAGTGTCCGGTAGCCGGCGCGCCGCAAACTAGAATCGCGGCGACCGCGGGAGCAGGTGCCCCGCGACAGGAAGGCAGCGTGAACAGTAACGGGACCCTGAGCGCACTCGTCCTCGCCGGCGGCGGACTCGCCGGAATCGCCTGGGAGACCGGCGTGCTGCTCGGCATCGTCGAGGAAGCGCCCGAGGTCGGCCGGCGGCTGCTCGGCGCCGACGTCCTGCTCGGAACCTCGGCCGGATCGACCGTCGGGGCTCAGCTGTGCAGCGGCGTGCCCCTGGAGCAGTTGTACGAACGGCAACTGTCCGAGGAATACGGCGCCCACGAGATCCATCCCGGGGTGTCGATCGAGACGATCACCGAGCTGTTCCTCACCGCGATGACCACCCCGGATACGACGAAAGCGCGGAAGCTCCAGAAGATCGGTGCGGTCGCGGCGAGCACCGACACGGTGGACGAAGCGGTGCGCCGCACGGTGATCGAGCACCGCCTTCCGTCCCATGTCTGGCCGCAGCGCGACCTGCGCGTCACCGCCGTCGACATCGACACCGGCGAGTTGTCGGTGCTGACGGCGGGCTCCGGGGTCGCACTGGTCGACGCCGTCGCGGCCAGCTGTGCGGTTCCCGGGGTGTGGCCCCCGGTCACCATCGGTGGCCGGCGCTACATGGACGGCGGCGTGGCCAGCACCGTCAACATGTCCGCCGTGTCGGACTGCGCGTCCGCGGTCGCGCTGGTGCCGTCGGCGGCCGACGGCCCGTCACCGTGGGGCGCCGGCACGGCGGCCGAGATCGAGGCCTTTCCGGGTGCGACGCTGGCGGTCTTCGCCGACCGCGAGGCGCTGGCGGCGTTCGGGCCGAATCCGCTCGACCCGGCATGCCGGGCGCCCGCGGCACGGGCGGGCAGGGAGCAGGGGCGCCGTGAGGCCGCGCGACTGGCCGACTTCCTGTCAGGGCTCTGAGTCCGCGCGCTCCAAGGTGTCGAGCGCGACGCTGGCCAGTTCCTGGCCGATCTCGATGACCTCGGCGGCCCGGTGGAAGTCGAGACTGCGGCACACCGTGCGCGGAACCTCGATAAGCAGGTCCGGCGGATAAGCCGCGAGGATATGGCGTGCCAGCGCGGCCTGGGCGATGTCGATGGAACGGTTCATCACCTCGAAACTGTTCAACTTCGGCAACTCGTGCCCTGTCGTCTCCACCGACTCGTCGAGGGGTTCGTCGTCGGCCGCGACGAACCGGCCCAGCACCGCGCGCCCGGTCGGGGTCTCCAGCAGCGAGTGCGCGGTCTTGTTGTCGAACAACGACGAACTGCTGCGCCACATCCGGCTGAGCCAGTCGGTCGTGGGCTGGCGCGCGTCCTGCACGCGTTGTTCGGCCGCCGGGGCCTCACCGGCCAGGCTGACCGCGATCGTGACGTCGGCGGGCGCGGCGGCGATCGGGGCCATCGGGAGCGGATCCAGAATGCCCCCGTCGCCGAGCAGTCGCCCGTCGAGCACGTGCGGGGTGATCAGGCCGGGGATCGCGATCGAGGCCCTGATCGCATCGTCGACCCGGCCGCGCTGCATCCACACCGATTTGCCCGTGACCAGGTCGGTCGCCACCGAGGTGTACGGGATCGGCAGCTCCTCGATGGTGACATCGCCCAGGATGTCGCGGACGGCGTCGAGGATCCTGCCCGCCCTGAGCACCCCGGCCGACGTGATCGACGGATCGAGCAGCCGGAGCACCGCCCGCTGGGTCAAACCGCTTGCCCAGAGCGTGAATTCGTCGAGTTTGTCGGCGGCCTCCAATCCGCCGACGAGCGCTCCCATCGACGAGCCGGAGATGCCGACCACGTCGTGGCCGCGCTCGCGTAGCTCGTTGAGGACTCCGATGTGGGCGTAGCCGCGTGCTCCGCCGCTGCCCAGCGCCAGTGCGACCCGCATCTGCTCATTCTGGCCTATATGAGGGGGCGGCGCCCCATTGACATGCAGCCATTTGGCTGCCTATTGTCAGACATGTAGCCATAAGGCTGCATATGTGGGAGAACTAGAGGCATGGACGAGGTGTTCCGCGCGCTCGCCGACCCGAGTCGGCGGCGTCTTCTCGACAGCTTGAACGCCCGCAACGGGCAGAGCCTGAGAGAACTGTGCGCCGGGCTGGACATGGCCCGGCAATCGGTGAGCAAGCACCTGAAGGTGCTCGAGGACGCCAACCTCATCAGCACCGTGTGGCAAGGCCGCGAGAAACTGCACTACCTGAACGCCGAACCCATCAACGCCATCGCCGACCGCTGGATCAACCACTACGACCGACTGCGGGCGCAGACGCTCGCGGACCTGAAAACAGCATTGGAGCGGAATTCCATGGCGCACAACAACGATTTCGTCTACACCACCTACATCAGGACCACCCCCGAGCTGCTCTGGCAGGCCGTCACCGACCCGGCGTTCTCGGAGCGCTACATGGGCCACGGGTTGGTGACCGACTGGAAGGTGGGCTCGACTTTCCAATGGCGCGACGGCGACTTGAACATCGCCGGACCCGAGCAGGTCGTCCTCGAATGCGACCCCTATCGCAGGCTGGCATTCACCTTCCACACCTTCACCAAGGACCTCACCGCGGTCGGATTGTCCGAAGAGATCATCGAACGGGCCGCCGCCGAACCGCGGTCGACGGTCACGTTCGACATGGAACCGGTCGACGACGGCCGGGTGAAACTCACCGTGACCCACACCGGATTCCCGGAGGAAAGCACTGTGCGCCAGCTGGTCTCAGGCGGCTGGCCGTCGAAGCTGTCGGATCTCAAGAGCCACCTGGAGCAGCAACCCGCGGTACTGGGCAGCTAGGAGCCTGCTGAATTAGTGGGTTTCTGGTGTGGCGTCAGGCCGATGATCATG
>NZ_MVID01000011.1 GCF_002086815.1 Mycolicibacterium parafortuitum | reverse complement strand
CATCGAACAACACCCCTCGACGAATCAGGTGTTGCAGCGACCGATTGAGTCTGAGCTGGACTGAACGGCCCTCAGCGCAATCTCGAAGTGCTTAAGCGCTCTTATCCCTGCGCTCGCTCCGCGACGGCTTGCGCGGCACGATCGTCGGCAGCACGTTGTCGTCGACGGTCTCCTTGGTGACGACCACCTTGGCGACGTCGTCGCGGCTCGGGATGTCGTACATCACCGGCAGCAGGACCTCTTCCATGATGGCGCGCAAGCCACGGGCGCCGGTGCCGCGGTGGATCGCCTGGTCGGCGATGGCCTCCAGCGCATCGGGGGTGAACTCGAGCTCGACCCCGTCCATGTCGAACAGTCGCGTGTACTGCTTGACCAGGGCGTTCTTCGGCTCGGACAGGATCTTGACCAGCGATTCCTTGTCCAGGTTCGTCACCGACGCGACGACCGGCAGGCGGCCGATGAACTCGGGGATCAGCCCGAACTTGATCAGGTCCTCGGGCATGACCTCGGCGAAGTGGTCCTGGGTGTCGATCTCGGCCTTGGAGTGCACCTCGGCGCCGAAGCCCAGCCCGCGCTTGCCCACCCGGTCGGAGACGATCTTCTCCAGCCCGGCGAACGCGCCCGCGACGATGAACAGCACGTTGGTGGTGTCGATCTGGATGAACTCCTGGTGCGGGTGCTTGCGGCCGCCCTGCGGAGGAACCGAGGCCTGGGTGCCCTCAAGGATCTTCAGCAGCGCCTGCTGCACACCCTCGCCGGAGACGTCGCGGGTGATCGACGGGTTCTCGCTCTTGCGGGCGATCTTGTCGACCTCGTCGATGTAGATGATGCCGGTCTCGGCGCGCTTGACGTCGTAGTCGGCGGCCTGGATCAGCTTGAGCAGAATGTTCTCGACGTCCTCACCGACGTAGCCGGCTTCGGTCAGCGCGGTCGCGTCGGCGATCGCGAACGGCACGTTGAGCATCTTGGCCAGCGTCTGGGCGAGGTAGGTCTTGCCGCACCCGGTCGGCCCCAGCATCAAGATGTTGGACTTGGCCAGTTCGACGGGCTCGGAGCGCGAGTCGCGGCTCTTCTCGCCGGCCTGGATGCGCTTGTAGTGGTTGTAGACCGCGACGGCGAGGGTGCGCTTCGCGGCGTCCTGACCGATGACGTATCCCTCGAGGAACTCGCGGATCTCCGCGGGTTTGGGCAGCTCGTCCAGCTTGACGTCGTCGGCGTCAGCGAGCTCCTCCTCGATGATCTCGTTGCACAGGTCGATGCACTCGTCGCAGATGTACACGCCGGGACCCGCGATGAGCTTTTTCACCTGCTTTTGGCTCTTGCCGCAGAACGAGCACTTCAGCAGGTCGCCGCCATCTCCGATGCGTGCCATGGTGCTGGGGTCCCACTTCCTGTTGCCGTATCACTCGGTCGTTCACCGGGTTGCTCCGGGACCGTGAATGTTGTCCCCGACGCTACCCGCAGTCTCCGCCGCCGTGCGACCGATAAAGCCGAATAGCGCCGGGTATTCACGTGTAGTTGCGTCAACATATCGCCTGAGCCCCCGCGGAGGGCCACGGAACGCACCGCCGTGTCTCTGGCGTGTCGCCGCTGTTACCCGACCGAGAGTACCCGTCAGATCGTGACCGTACTGTGACGGCGTGACGTTCTCCGTTCCCGTCGGAGCCGTGCTGGTCAGCGACGGTGGATTGGCGACCGAGCTCGAAGCGCGCGGCCACGACCTGTCCGACGACCTGTGGTCGGCACGGTTGCTGGTGGACGGGCCGCAGCAGATCGCCGCGGTGCACTCGGCGTACTTCGACGCGGGCGCCGAGGTCGCGACGACGGCGACGTATCAGGCGTCGTTCGACGGGTTCGCCGAACGCGGAATCGACCGCCCGCGGGCCGCGGCGCTGATGCGCCTGGGGGTCACGCTGGCGCGGGAGGCCCGCGATGCGCACGGCAGCGGATGGGTCGCGGCGTCGATCGGTCCGTACGGGGCCGCGCTGGCCAACGGCGAGGAGTACCGCGGCCGCTACGGGCTGACCGTCGCCGAGCTGACCGCATGGCACCGGCCCCGGATGGAGGTCATCGCCGACGCCGGCCCCGATCTGTTCGCGATCGAAACCGTGCCGGACCTCGACGAGGCCGAGGCGGTCGCGGCCGTGGTCGCCGAGCTGGGGGTGCCCGCGTGGCTGTCGTTCACCGTCGACGGCACCGTGACGCGCGCCGGGCAGCCGCTGTCGGAGGCGTTCGCCGTCGCCGCGGGCGTGGACGAGATCGTGGCCGTCGGCGTGAACTGCTGCGCGCCCGGCGATGTCCTGCCCGCGATCACGATCGCGCGGGAGGTGACCGGAAAACCCGTCGTCGTCTATCCGAACAGCGGCGAGGTGTGGGACGGCGCGCGCCGGGTGTGGACCGGGACGTCGTCGTGGGTACCGGGCCTGGTACCCCGGTGGGTCGCCGCCGGGGCCCGCATCGTCGGCGGCTGCTGCCGGGTGAGTCCGTCGGACATCACCCGCATCGCCGCTGACGTGCGGTAGGGATCAGCGCGGTCCGGGACCGAGCGGGCCCGGTCCCACCGGGCCGGGTCCGACAGGCCCGGGGCCGACCGGGCCCGGCCCCACCGGGCCGACAACCCCGCCGACACCGACGGGTCCGGCAGGCCCGATCACCGGGTGGACGTAATCGGGCAGGCACTCCAGCAACGCCACATTCCAGTACATGCCCGCCGGGCACACCGGCTCCTGCGCGAACGCCATCGGCGTCCCCACGGCCCCCGCAACCACCGCCGCCGCGACCGCGGCGAGGGCTCCGATTCGCACACTCATGAGATCCCCTATATCTGGACACGGGTCGCCGACTGTTGCTGACGACTGTGTAGATATTCAGGTTGACACGTCAGAACGTTACGAGGGCGCGATTCGCCACCATCTGCGGTCGTACCCTGCGAGACATGACCTCGCTGCAGGATGCCTTCGCCCTGGCCCGAAACGACAACGGCTTGGCCGTGGTCTCGACGCTGCGCGCAGACCTCACCATCCAGTCGTCACTGATCAACGCGGGGCCACTGCCGCACCCGGGTGACGGGAAGCCGGTACTCGGGTTCGTGACCTACGGAAAGGTCAAACTCGCCAACCTGCGGGCGCGACCGCAGATCGCGGTGACGTTCCAGCAGGGATGGCAGTGGGCGACGGTCGAGGGGCGGGCCGAACTCGCCGGCCCCGACGACCCGCAGCCCTGGCTCGGCAGCGACTACGAACTCGCGCTGCTTCTCCGCGACATCTTCAGAGCAGCCGGCGGAACCCATGACAACTGGGACGACTACGACGCGACGATGCGCGAACAGCGCCGCGTCGCCGTCCTCATCACACCGACTCGGATCTACGGCAACGGTTGAGCCGCGTCAGCCCTTCTGGGCGGACAGCTTGCGGTACTCCAGCACCGTGTCGATGATGCCGTAATCCTTGGCCGCTTCGGCGGTCAGGATCTTGTCGCGGTCGGTGTCCTTGCGGATCACGTCGGCGGGCTTGCCGGTGTGCCGCGACAGCGTCTCTTCCATCAGCGTGCGCATGCGCTCGATCTCGGCGGCCTGGATCTCCAGGTCGGAGAACTGGCCCTGGATCACGCCACCGAGGGCGGGCTGGTGGATCAGCACGCGGGCGTTCGGCAGGGCCATCCGCTTACCGGGCGTGCCGGCGGCCAGCAGCACCGCCGCGGCCGATGCGGCCTGGCCCAGGCACACCGTCTGGATGTCGGCGCGCACGTACTGCATGGTGTCGTAGATCGCCATCAGCGACGTGAACGAACCGCCGGGCGAGTTGATGTACATGGTGATGTCGCGGTCGGGATCCAGCGACTCCAGCACCAGCAGCTGCGCCATGATGTCGTTGGCCGACGCGTCGTCGACCTGCACGCCGAGGAAGATGATGCGTTCCTCGAACAGCTTGTTGTACGGGTTGGATTCCTTGACGCCGAAGCTCGAATGCTCGATGAACGACGGCAGGATGTAGCGGGCCTGCGGCTGCACGCGCGGATCCAGGGCCGGGTGGATGTTGTCGGTCATTTGTCGAGTCCTGCTCCTGGTCCGTCGCCGTTGATGCTGGCGCTGGTGATGATGTGATCGACGAAGCCGTATTCGAGGGCCTCCTGCGCCGTGAACCAGCGGTCACGGTCGGAGTCGGCCTCGATGCGCTCGATGGTCTGCCCGGTGAACTCCGCGTTGAGGCGGAACATCTCCTTCTTGATGCTGGCGAACTGCTCGGCCTGGATCGCGATGTCCGCGGCGCCGCCGGTGATGCCGCCGAGCGGCTGGTGCATCAGGATGCGGGCGTGCGGCAGTGCGTAGCGCTTGCCCTTGGTGCCCGCGGCGAGCAGGAACTCACCCATCGAGGCGGCCATGCCCATCGCATAGGTGGCCACGTCGCACGGGGCCAGCACCATCGTGTCGTAGATCGCCATGCCCGCGCTGATCGAGCCGCCGGGCGAGTTGATGTAGAGGTGGATGTCCTTGGTCGGGTCCTCGGCCGACAGCAGAAGGATCTGCGCGCAGAGGCGATTAGCGATGTCATCGTCGACCTGGGAGCCCAGGAAGATGATGCGCTCGGCCAGCAACCGCTCATACACCGAGTCGACAAGGTTGAGGCCCGAAGAGGCGCCACGCATGTCCGTCACGACTGGATACCTGCTTTCTTTGTGTACTTCCGACGCGGTGACCGGTCTTACGGATGACACTAACGAACCCGCGCCGCCGGGGAGTCCCCAGACGGCGCGAGTTCGCTCAGAGCATCACTTGTTGTCGTCTGCCTCGGCGGCGTCGGAGGCGTCGGTCTCGGTCTCGTCGCCGGCCTCGGACTCGTCGGTCTCGGACTCGTCGGTGGCCTCGCCGGCCTCGGCGGCAGCCTGCTCACCCGACGGGCCGAAGAACTCCGTGGTGTCGATCTCGTTGCCGTCGGTGTCGGTGACGGACGCGCCGTGCACGACCGCGGCGACGGTCAGGCCGCGCCGCACGTCGGCGAACATCGCGGGCAGCTGGTTGTTCTGCTGCAGCAGCTGCAGCAGCTGCTGCGGCTCCAGGCCGTACTGACGCGACATCAGCACCAGGCGCTCGGTGAGGTCGTTCTGGCCGACCTGGATCTCCAGCTTGTCGGCGATGGCGTCCATCAGCAGCTGAGTCTTGATCGCCTTCTCGGCGTTGGCGCGGTTGTCCGCGTCGAACTCCTCGCGGCTGGAGCCCTGCTCCTTGAGCTGCTCGGCGAAGCGCTCCTCGTCGTGGTCGAGGCCGTGGATCGCGTTGTGCAGCGCGTCGTCGACCTGGGCCTGCACCACCGCTTCGGGCAGCGGGACCTCGGTCTGCTCGAGCAGCACCTCGATCGCTTTGTCGCGGATGGTCTCGGCCTGCTGCACGGTCTTGACGCGGGTGACCTTCTCCCGCAGATCGGCACGCAGCTCGTCGATGGTATCGAATTCGCTTGCCAGCTGCGCGAACTCGTCGTCGAGCTCGGGCAGCTCGCGCACCTTGACGGACTTGACGGTGACCGTCACCTCGGCGTCCTGGCCGGCGTGCTCACCCGCCACCAGCTTCGTGGTGAAGGTCTTGGACTCGCCTTCCTTCAGCCCGATGATGGCCTCGTCGAGGCCGTCGATGAGCTGGCCGGAGCCGATCTCGTGGGACAGGCCCTCGGTCTGCGCCTCCGGGACGTCCTTGCCGTCGACGGTCGCCGACAGGTCGATGGAGACGAAGTCGCCGTCCTCGGCGGCCCGGTCCACCCCGGTCAGGGTGCCGAAGCGCTTCTGCAGCGCCTCGACCTCGGCGTCGATGTCCTCGTCGGTGACCGAGACCGGGTCGACGACGATCTTCACGGTCGACAGGTCGGGCAGGTCGATCTCCGGGCGGACGTCGACCTCGGCGGTGAAGACCAGTTCCTCGTTGTCCTCGAGCTTGGTCACCTCGATCTCGGGCTGGCCGATCGGCTGCAGCGACTCGGAGGTGATGGCCTGGCTGTAGCGCACCGGCAGCGCGTCGTTGACGACCTGCTCCAGCACGGCGCCGCGGCCGACACGGGCCTCCAGCAGCTTGCGGGGCGCCTTGCCGGGGCGGAAGCCGGGCAGCCGGATCTGCTTGGCCAGCTGCTTGAACGCCTTGTCGATGTCGGGTTCGAGTTCCGCGAAGGGCACCTCCACGTTGATGCGAACCCGCGTCGGGCTCAACTTCTCGACGGTGCTCTTCACTTCGTACTCCTCTATTGCTTCTGTAATGGTGGGGTCGTGCTGGTCGGGGTGACAGGATTTGAACCTGCGGCCTTCCGCTCCCAAAGCGGATGCGCTACCAAGCTGCGCTACACCCCGGTCGGCGCTGCTACCCGTGCGCGCAGCATCAGACCACCGGCGATCCTACGGCCTGGCCACGCCGATGCCTCAATTGGATTTGAGTTAGGCGGTCCCGGTACCATCTGCCGGTACTGTCACGTTGGTGCAGCACACGCGGGCGTAGCTCAATGGTAGAGCCTCAGTCTTCCAAACTGATTACGCGGGTTCGATTCCCGTCGCCCGCTCCGATCAGGACCAGCGCGAGGTCCGCCGAAGGGTCTTCGGCGGACGTCGCGCCCCGGCCGGCGGCCCGCCCCGGGCGCGCTTTGAGCCGCTGTTTGTCAGCACCGACGCCGGGCAGGCGTCGAGTCGGTGAAGTTCACGATGTCTGCCATCACGGCGTTGCTCTGCGGCGAGCCGAGCGCTGCGTCGACCGCGGCATCGTCGCGGAATTCACACACTGCCAGCGCAACGGTGCCTTCGACGCTTCCTGCGGGAAAGAACGCCGTCGCGCTGAGTAGACCGTGGGGCTCCCAGGCGGTCCTCACCAGCGGCAGGTGGACGCCGACGTAGTACTCCCGGTCGAACCTCGTCGAAGCGTCACCGGGATAGGTCACGAACATGGTGGTCATTCGCGGCCCTCCAAGCTGTCGAGGAAATCCAGGACGAGCCGCCGGAACGCGGCGGGCTGATCGAGCGGCACCAGGTGCGCCGCACCCGGCACCACGACGAGTGGACCGGCACCGAGCTCACGCGCCAACGCCTCCCCGCCGTCGAAGAAGTCCGGCATGTCGAGCGCACCGACGGCGACGAGGGCGGGCACGTGCACTGAGCGCAGCCCGCCGGGGCGCTGAAGCGGATCGGCACCGGTCGTTGGCTCCCCGTTCCGGTTGCGCCGCTCCACGTTGTTGCGCAGCATCCGCGCCACCAGGGTCTTGGTGGCCTCGGGCGTCGACGGCGCCGTCCACGCGGTCACCCCGGCACGTACCGCCCCGTCGACGTCCCCGCGCGCCAGCGCCGCCTTTTCCTGATCCCACGCCGCCTGCAGCATCGCCGACGGAGGTTGATCGTGCGGACGGTAACCGAGCGCCACCAACCCCTCGACGAGTTCGGGGTTGACTGCGGCCACTTGCAGAGCCACCAGCGCCCCCAGCGAATTGCCCACCAACACGCAGCGCCTGTCGCCGCGGGCGGCCAGTGTCTCGGGGACTGCCGACCAGGGGTCGACGGTGCGCCCGGCCGCGTCGCCGTAACCGGGAAGATCAACCGCGATGGCCCGCACCCCCGCGGCGGCGAATTCCTGCAGGTGTGCACTCCACATCGAACGGTCGGTGGGCCGCGCGTGCAGCAGCACCACCGTGCGACCTGCCGCCGGCCCGGTGTCGTCGACGGGCAGGATCTCGGTGGCTGCTGCTGTGTCAGGCCGCGCCGGCGAGTTCATCGAGTTCCTCCTCGCTCAGATGCACGTCGACCGCGCTGATGTTCTCTTCCAGGTGACCCACCTTGGCGGTGCCGGGGATCGGAACGAGCGTTTCGGATTGCGCCAACATCCAGGCCAACGCCACTTGCGACGGGGATGCGTTGTGCGCCTGCGCGATCCGGTCGACAGGTCCACCGGGGCGCGCGAGCGCACCGGCGGCGACGGGCGCCCACGGGATGAAGCCGATACCTTCCCTGCGGCAATACTCGAGGACATCGGCTGAAGAACGGTCGACCAGGTTGAAGCGGTTCTGCACCGTGGCGACCTCGGCGATCTGACGTGCCTGTTCGATCTGCTCGACGGATACCTGCGACAGCCCGATGGCGACCACCTTGCCCTCGTCCTGGAGTCTTTTCAGTTCTCCCACCTGATCTTCCAGCGGCACAGCCGGGTCGACCCGGTGTAGCTGGAACAGGTCGAGGTGATCCAGGCCCAGGCGGCGCATGCTCAGCAAGGCCTGCTGGCGCAGGTACTCGGGTCGCCCGACCGGCGGCCAGGCTTTGGGCCCGAGGCGGACGACACCGCTGTCGGTGTCGACGACGTCGGGTCCGTTACGGGTGAGACCGGCCTTGGTGGCAATCAGGAGATGCTCGGGATACGGGTACAGCGCCTCGTGGAGGATCTCTTCGCTGACGTGCGGGCCGTATGAGTCAGCGGTGTCGATCAGCGCGACTCCGAGTTCCACGGCGCGGCGCACCACCCGCACACACTCGTCACGGTCCGCCGGTTGCCCCCAGATGCCGCGCCCGGTCAACCGCATCGCTCCGAAACCCATCC
Source organism: Mycolicibacterium parafortuitum (assembly GCF_002086815.1). Lineage (GTDB taxonomy): Bacteria > Actinomycetota > Actinomycetes > Mycobacteriales > Mycobacteriaceae > Mycobacterium > Mycobacterium parafortuitum. The sequence continues at coordinate 155,512 of NZ_MVID01000011.1, read as the reverse complement.
GGGGCACGGTTTTCCCGGCGATATCGAAAGTTCCGGCCCGGTCGGCCAACGCTGTGATCGTCATTCGACGCCTCCGTTCACATGAGATCGCGTTGCGGTGAGTGCCGGTGCTGGTCGTCCAGTCGCTGGCCGGCCAGCCTTCGCAACAGGATCAGCCCATCCGCGCTGGAACTGCCGGGTTCGGCACTGTAGATCGAAAGATGTTGCCCCGGTGCGCTTTCCACCGCCATGGATTCGAAGCTCAGACGCAGAGAACCGACCTCGGGATGCCGGAACTCCTTAACCTCGCGGGTTCGCGGACGTACGTCGTAGTGCATCCAGTGGGCGGTGAACGCCTCACTGCGCATCATCAGAGCCCCGGCGATGCGCTCGATCCGCTCGTCGTTGGGAAATCGCGCTGCCGACGCCCGCAGATTGCCAACCGCGATGCGCGCCACTTGATCCCAATCCGCGTAGAACTCGCGAGCAAAGGGATCCAGGAAGATCATCCGGAGCAGGTTGTCGAACCGCTGAGATCCGGAGTACAGCTCATCGGCGATCGCGTTGGCGGCCAGGATGTCCTGAGCCCGCCCCACGACGAAGGCGGGAAGCTCGTGGAGGCCGTCCATCATTCGCAGCAGTTCGGGGGTGACCCCACCGTCCGGCGGGGATGTCGCCTGTGGCGCGCTGCCGCCCAACCGGAACAGGTGCGCTGCGGCCGGCTCATCCAATCGAAGCACCCTGGCGATGGCCTGCAATACCTGTGGGGACGGGAACCGTTCCCGGCCCTGCTCGATCCGGGTGTAGTAATCGATGCTCACGCCGGCCAGCAGTGCCACCTCTTCGCGGCGCAGGCCGGGCACCCGGCGAGCCGGTCCCGGCGCCAGGCCGACGTCCTCGGGCGTCACCGCGTCGCGGCGCGCTCGCAGATACCTTCCGAGGTCGTTGTCCGCGTTCATGACGTCGACGGTAATCACCGTCACGGCCGGCTGGGTGGGTGCGCGGCACCCCCTTCCACGGACGCTCCACCACCGGATCGTCGATGCGTCCCCACGCCGAGCGGCCCCGCGCGAGACCGAAGTGCGGTCGGCACCGCATAGATCACACCACCACCGATCAGGTGGTTACGGGACCCAATGAATCTGCGCGCCAACACGATTCCCGTGACACCCAACAGCAGGTGCACGACGTGGCGTGCGCGGCATTCGCAATCCACGTTCGTCATTGGAATCTGCGTCCGGTTCCGTCCAACCCGGGCAATCGCAGCGATACCGTGGCCGGTGCCGCAGGAACGCCGTGGGGTGGGACCGGGACGGCGACGGCCCCGGCACCTGCGGATTCTGTCGGTACGCTGTGAACCATGAATGGCGTACTGCTGGTTCTCATCGTCCTGGTCGTCGCGGCGATCGGCATCGCGGTCTACGCGTCGTCGAAAGCGTCGGAGAAGCGCACCGCCGCGTCGCTGGCCGACGCCAAGGCCGATGCGCGCCGCGCCATCGAACGGCTGGGTGGCCAGGTGTTCGCGTTGACCGGAACCGATGACGCCGCCAAACAGGCGCTCGCCGATGCGTCCGAGCGGTACACCGCCGCGTCGTCGCAGATCGACCAGGCCACGACGGTGCGCCAGGCCGCGCTGGCGAAGGAAAGCGCGATGGAAGGCCTCTACTACGTGCGCGCCGCGCGCACCGCCATGGGGATGGATCCCGGACCGGAGCTCGAATCGCTCAGCGGCCAGCGCTCGGCGGGTGTGGTCACCGAGGACCGCCGGGTGAACTTCGAGGGCCGCGAGATCGAGGCGTCTCCGGCGCCGTCACCGCGCACCCCGAACTACTACCCGGGCGGACGGGTCGCGGGCCGGCCGGTACCGGCCGGGTGGTACTCCGAACCGTGGTGGAAGCCCGCGCTGGTCGCCGGGGCGTGGGGGCTGGGCTCGGCGCTGCTGTTCAGCTCGCTGTTCTCCGGGATGGCCGGGGTCGGTTACGACGCCCAGGCCTTCGAGAACGGCTACGGCGACGGGTTCCAGGACGGCCTCGACCAGGGTCAGCTCGGTGACGGCGGCGGCGACTACGGCGGCGATGCCGGTGGTGGCGACTGGGGCGGAGATTCCGGCGGCGGCTGGGACTCCGGCGGCGACTGGGGCGGCGGAGATTTCGGCGGCGGCGACTTCGGCGGGTTCGACTTCTAGCTCGTCAGAACCGGCTTTCCAGCCGCGCGGAAACCCCGGCCTCCTGCAGGTCCAGGCGTTCCAGCATCGCGCGCACCGCTTCGTCGTCGATCTGGCCGGCGTCGCGCTCGGCGATCAGCGCGGCCCGCTGCGCGGCGAGCACATCGCGGTAGAGCTTCGCGAACACCTCGGCGCGCAGCGTGTGCGCCTCCGGATCCGGCATCTCGTCGGCGTCCTGTGAATGGCGGGCCACAATCGCGCGGATCTCGGCGAGCGCCCGGGGATCCAGCCCGCGCGGCGGGTTGGCCCGGAACTCGGCGATCACGTCGTCTGCGGCCCGGTGCACCAATTCCTCGGCTTTCGCCGTCTCCGCCGACGTGTATTCGCGGTCGGCCTCCCCGGACACGTCGAGCCGCCGGATCAGCAGCGGAAGCGTCCAGCCCTGCAGCAGCAGCGTGCCGACGCTGACGACGAACGCGATCGCCTGGATCGTCGCGCGCTCCGGGAACGGCTCGCCGGCGGCGGTGGTCACCGGGATCGCCGCGGCCGCGGCGAGGGTGACCACCCCGCGCATCCCGGTCCACGACACGACCACGTTCTCCTGCCAGCTCAGCGCACGGTTGTCGATCAGCGACCGCCACTTGCCCGGTGCGCGGTCCTTACGCCGGGCGCCCAGTGCGCCGCGGCCGCCCTCGGGGATCGGGACGCTGAGCCGCTTTTCGACCTGGTGGGCGAGCTTGCGGCGGCCGAACATCACGAACACCGACAGCGGCCGGATCACCAGCACGATCAACAACACCACGACCGACGCGATCGCGACCTGAGCCAGCGACTCGTGCGCACCCCGCAGGTCCTCCAGGACGAACCGCAGGTGCAGCCCGATGTAGGCGAACACGAACGCTTCGAGCAGGACGTCCACCGAGTTCCAGACGTAGCGTTCCTGCAGCCGCGTCTGGTACCCGGCGTCGACCGTTCCGCTGCCGACCACGAAGCCCGCGACGACCACGGCGAGCACCCCGGATGCGTGCATCTCCTCGGCGAGGATGAACGCCGCGAACGGCACCATCAGACCCTGCACCGTCTCCAGCGCGGGCTGGGCCAGCCGGCGGCGGATCCACAGCGTCACGTAGCCCAGCACCGCCCCGACCACGGGGCCGACGACGGCGCTGTAGCCGAACAGCAGCAGCGGGTTCTCGATGAACGTGTGGCTTCCCGCGACCTGGGCCACCGCGATCGAGAACAAGGCCAGCGCTGCCGCGTCGTTGATCAGGCTCTCGCCGGTCAGGATCGACATCACCCGTTTGGGCAGCCCCAGTTTGCGCCCGACCGCCACCGCCGTCACCGCATCCGGCGGGGCCACGATCGCGCCGAGCACCAGCGCGGTGGCGAAGGTCAGCGGCACCACGACCAGCCACGACGACACCGCCGCGACGACGAACGCGGTGACCACCACCAGCCCGACCCCGAGGCCGAGGATCGGTTTGATGTTGCGCAGGAACGTCGGGAACGAGAAGTTCAGCGCGGCCGAGTACAACAGCGGCGGCAACACCACCGACAACAGGATGTGCGAGTCGAGCTCGGGCGCCTCGAATCCCGGCACGAACGACACGGCGATCCCGACGACGACGATGATCAGCGCGGGCTCCAGCCCGCGCCGGTGCGCCATCGCGGTGACGACGATGGCGCCCACCACTACCAAGATCAGTTCCACGCGAAGATTCTCCCGGCTGCCTCACAGGATGTCCCGTCGGAGGGCGGGCTCGAGGTCGGCGTCAACTCTGGCAGTTCGGGCACCAGAACAGGTTGCGGCCTTCCATCTCGACCGTACGGACCGAGGTGCCGCACACCCGGCACGGCTCCCCCGCCCTGCGGTAGACGTACGTGCGGGGCCGGCCCTGGCGGTACGACGGCGCGCCGTGGTCGTGTTCGGGCAGCACCACGACGATCTTGCCGCGCCGCACCCCGACCTTCATCAGCGCGACCAGATCGGTCCACATCTCGGCGAACTCGTCGGCGGTGATCGAGGTCCCGAGCCGGAACGGGTCGACACGGTGCCGGAACAGCAGTTCGCTGCGGTACACGTTGCCGACCCCGGCGATCACCGCCTGATCCATCAGCAGCGCACCGATCGGCCTGCGCGACTTGCTGATCCGCCGATACGCCGGCGCGGGGTCGGCGTCGGCGCGCAGCGGGTCGGGTCCGAGCTTGGCGACGATGTCGGCGATCTCGGGTTCCTCGATGACCTCGCACACCGTCGGGCCACGCAGGTCGGTGCCGTATTCGGCGCCCACGATGCGCATCCGCACCTGGCCCACCGGCAGCGGCGGCGTTCCCCCGGCCAGCAGCGGCCACTCGGTGAACGTCCCGTACAGACCCAGGTGCACGTGCACCACGCGGCCGCCCTCGTAGTGGTGGAACAGGTGCTTGCCCCACGCGCTGGCCTTCTTGAACACCCGCCCGGTGACCGCGGCGGCGCCGTCGACGAACCGGCCCTGCGGGCTCGACACGATCGCCGGGGCACGCCCGTATCGGCGGTGATGCTGGCGCGCCAGCCGGTGCAGTGTGTGTCCTTCGGGCATAGCGGCTAAGTCTGCTCGACCGCCCCGGCGGCCAGTGCATTGGTCCAGCTGCCGTAGCCGCTGATGTCTGCACCGCGCGCCGATCCGTCGCACCCGAAACCGGTGCGCCAGCTGCCGTCGGCGAATTCGACCTTGCCGAGTTGCATCGGGGCGGGCAGGGCCGCGAGGAATGCGCCCAGCGCGGCCGGCGACATCAACCAGCGGTGCCCGCTCAACGCCGAACCGGCGGTGCCGTCGGCGACGCGGGTGACGCCGGGCTTGGGTGGGTTGGTCGGCAGCACCGTCATCCGGTACCGCGGCGCGGTGGTGATCTCGCCGGCGAACCGGGCGCCGCGGTCGGTGAGTTGGTGGGCCAGCGGGCCTCCGGCCAGGTGCGCGCCGAACACCACCAGCTCGACGTGCTCGGTGCCGGCCAGCGGCCACACCGCCGGTGGGGACTCGCCCGCCAGCAGCGCGGCGACGTCGAGGGCGACGGCGTCGTCGAATGCACGCGCGACGACCGTGACACTGCCTCGGGCGTCACCGGCGGTGGCGGTGGGGACCGTGACGGCGCACAGGCCGAACGGGCCGGCCGCCGTGGTGTAGGCGGCGGGAACGAGCAGCGCGTCGGCGCCGTCGAGAACCGCCAGCGCGTCGTCACGCAGGTCGTGCGCGGCGAGGAACGCGGAAGTGCCGACCCGGACGATGCGGGCTCCGGCGGCGGCGAGGGTGTCCACCGCGCGTTCGAACGCAGCCCGCCCCGGACCGTCCAGCTCGGGAAGTTCCTCGGGGATCGCGACCACCGGGGCCGGTGCGGCGGCCAGCCGGACGTCGCTGGGCCACGACCGCTCCGGTGCCGCCGCCAGCACTGCCGTCGCGCGATCGGCCGAGGCCAGGGTGGGCGCGAAAACCACTGTCCGGCAGGCTTGTCCGATGAGCACGCCGACAGTCGGGGCGATCGCGACGATCCCGTGTACCGCGGCGGGGACGCGCGAACCCGCGGCGGCGGCCAGCGCGAGGTCGGCCGCACCCGCGGCGACCGCCACCGGTGCACTGTGGGTGGTGCCGACCACCACCGCGCCCGCGGTCCGCAGCGCCTCGACCGCTGCTGCGTCGGAGGTCTCGTCGACCGCCAGCCGCAGACCCGCCAAATGCCCGTCGCCGCCGCGACTTTCGATCTCCGCCGCGATCTCGGCGTCAGGCCGCCGGCTGATCCAGACGGTCATCGCGGACGGCCGTCGGTGTCAGGCGCCGGGGACCGGCGGGGCGACGTGCGTCTTCTCGTACTCGGCGAGGATGTCGATGCGGCGCTGGTGTCGCGGCGCCTCCGACCACTTCGCGGCCAGGAACGCGTCGACGATCGCCAGCGCCTCCTCGGTGCTGTGCATGCGGCCACCGATGCCGATCAGCTGCGCGTTGTTGTGTTCGCGTGCCAGCACCGCGGTCTCGGTGCTCCATGCCAGTGCGCAGCGCGCGCCCGGCACCTTGTTCGCCGCGATCTGCTCACCGTTGCCGGAGCCGCCGAGCACGACGCCGAGACTGCCCGGATCGGCGACCGTCTTCTCGGCGGCCGCGATGCAGAAGGCCGGGTAGTCGTCCTCGGCGTCGTAGCTGAACGCACCGCAGTCGACGGGCTCGTGCCCGGTCTTGGTGAGGTGCTCGACGAGGGCCTGCTTGAGTTCGTATCCGGCGTGGTCAGCTCCGACGTAGACGCGCATGGCGGTCACCCTATAACCCGCCGCCTCCGCACCGCGAGCGCGCGTGTTTGCGCAGTGACACACCCCGCGGGCAGGGACTGACGTTGCGCCCGTCACCCGTCAGGCGACGGTGATCGCGTCGAGCCGCTCCTTGATGAAGTCCGCCGACACGACCGGTGCGAGTCCTTCGGCCCTGCCGACCGGCGGCGGCAGCGGGGTCACGAGCGCGTCGTGGTTCGCCTCGTAGAAGTAGATCAGCGAAACCAGGTCCTCCTCCGGGGCGTGCGCCTGCGGCGGCAGCACCCGGTGCCGGCCCGACGGCCAGCGCCGTCCACTCCAGTACTCCAGCAGGTCGCCGATGTTGACCGTCAGCGCGTCGGGTTCGTACGGCGCGTCCTCCCACCCCGCGGCTTCCGAGTACACCTGCAGGCCGCCGGCGCCCGGCTCGCGGTCCAGGATGGTCACCGTGCCGAAGTCGGTGTGCGGGCCGATGCGGAACTGGCCGGGTTCGGGGTCGCCCACGACGCTGACCGGCGGGTAGTGGTTGATGTTCATCGTCCAGGTCGGCCTGCTCGCCAGTGCGGCGAACGGGTTCTGCGGCATCCGCAGGGCATGGGCGAACAGCGCGAGCAGATCGTCGGCGACGCGGCGCATCTGCGCGGTGTACTCCGCCACCAGCGACTGCAGCGCGGGCACCTCGTGCGGCCAGACGTTGGGCGCGAACCAGAACCGGTCGACGTCGGGATCCCCGGTCGTGGTCTCGGCGCCGAGGCTGAAACTCTCCTTCAGATCCGGCGGCGTCTCGGTTCCCTCGGCGTACGCGTTGGCCTCCGCACCGGGCCCGATCCAGCCGCGGCCACCGACAGGCACCGAGTACCGGGACTTCACGTCATGGGTCAGCGCGAAGAACTCTCGCGCCGCGGCGCGCACGTCACGGGCCAGCGCCGGGTCGACGCCGTGGCCGCGCACCAGGATGAAACCGGCCCGCTGCAGCCCTGCGTCGACCTCGGCGGCGACTTCGTCGGCAGCGGCCCCGCCAGCCCGCCACGCCGAAAGGTCAATGGTGGCAATCACACTCATCTGCCGTCTTGCTCCTCGCGTCCGCATTCTCCGATGTCCTCCGCCCACAGTTCCGGCTTCGCCTCGATGAAGTCGCGCATCAACGTCACGCAGCGTTCGTCGTCGAGGACGGTGACCTTGACGCCGTGTTCGGCGAGCCAGTCGTGCCCGCCGGTGAAGGTCTGGCTCTCGCCGATGATCACGGAGCCGATGTTGAACTGCCGCACCAGCCCGCTGCAGTACCAGCAGGGCGACAGCGTGGTGACCATGGTCGTGGACCGGTAGCCGCGCTGGCGGCCCGCGTTACGGAACGCGTCGGTCTCGGCGTGGATCGACGGGTCGTCGAGCTGGACCCGGCGGTTGTGGCCGCGGCCCAGCACCGTCCCATCGGCGCCGAACAGCGCGGCGCCGATCGGGATTCCGCCCTCCGACAGACCTTTTCGGGCTTCCTCGACGGCGACGTCGAGCATCTCGGCGGGGGTCATGCTGTGGTGATCATCGGTGGACACGCCACCGAGTATGCAGGGGACTTCGGCTCAGGCACCGTCCCACCTTCGTGGTGCGCGCCCCGGCCCGCAACCGGAGGCAGCGGGCCGGAGATCAATCACACAGCGGCGGTGGGCCGGGGTCGGTGCTCAGTCGAACTCGGGCCGCTCGGTGCGGGTGCGCTTGAGCTCCCAGAAGTGCGGGTAGGACGCGAAGGTCACCGATGCGTCCCACAGCTTGCCGGCTTCCTCGCCGCGCGGGATCCGCGACAGCACCGGCCCGAAGAACGCGACACCGTTGACGTGGATGGTCGGGGTGCCGACGTCGGGACCGACGGCGTCCATCCCCTCGTGGTGGCTCTTGCGCAGCGCGTCGTCGTAGTCGGTCGACGTGGCGGCCGACGCCAGCTCGGCGGGCAGGCCGAGCTCGTCGAGCGACTCGGCGATGACGCGGGTGAAGTCGGGGTCGGATTCGCGGTAGCCCAGGTTGTGGATGCGGGTGCCGAACGCGGTGTACAGCGGACCGAGGATCTCGGAGCCCTTGGCCTGCTCGGCGGCGATCGCGACCCGGACCGGCCCCCACGCCTTCTTCATGGCCTCCTGGTACTCCTCGGGCAGATCGCGTCCCTCGTTGAGCACCGCGAGGCTCATCACGTGGAAGTTGACGTCGATATCGCGCACTTTCTCGGCCTCCAGCACCCAGCGGGAGGTGATCCAGGCCCACGGGCACAGCGGGTCGAACCAGAAATCGGCGCGGGACTTCTCAGACATAGGTGGTCCTCTCTTCAACGTGCTCACCGAACAGCGACAGACGTCGCTTTGGAACAACCGCCGACGCCCGTTGTGTCTTCCCGGATGAGGCTAGTGTTGACGAGCGTGGCACTTCCTAACCTGACCCGCGACCAGGCCGCCGAGCGCGCCGCCCTGATCACCGTCGACAGCTATCACATCGCCCTCGATCTGACCGACGGATCCGGCAGGCCGGGCGAGCGCACTTTCCGCTCCGTGACGACCGTCGAATTCGACGCTCTCGACGGGGCCGACACCTACATCGACCTCGCCGCCGACACGGTGCGCAGCGCGACGCTCAACGGCGTCGACGTCGACGTATCCGGTTACGACGAGTCCACCGGGATCGCGTTGCGGGGTCTGCGCGCCCGCAACACCCTCGTGGTCGACGCGGACTGCCGCTACTCGAACACCGGGGAGGGATTGCACCGTTTCGTCGACCCCGTCGACGACGAGGTGTACCTGTATTCGCAATTCGAGACCGCCGACGCCAAACGCATGTTCGCGTGTTTCGATCAGCCTGATCTCAAAGCCGCCTTCGACGTCACCGTCGTCGCCCCCGCGCACTGGGAGGTGATCTCCAACGGCGCCACCGTCGAGGCCGTCGAGGAGTCCGACAACGCCCGGGCCAAACGCCACACCTTCAAGGCCACGCCGCGGATGAGCACCTACCTGGTCGCGTTGATCGCCGGCCCGTACGCCCGCTGGGATGACGTCTACTCCGACGACCACGGGGACATCCCGCTCGGTATCTTCTGCCGCAAGTCGCTGGCGGAGTACATGGACGCCGAGCGGCTGTTCACCGAGACGAAGCAGGGATTCGGCTTCTACCACAACAACTTCGGGGTGCCGTACGCGTTCGGCAAGTACGACCAGCTGTTCGTGCCTGAGTTCAACGCCGGCGCGATGGAGAACGCCGGCGCGGTGACCTTCCTGGAGGACTACGTCTTCCGGTCCAAGGTGACCCGGGCCTCCTACGAACGCCGCGCCGAGACCGTGCTGCACGAGATGGCACACATGTGGTTCGGCGACCTGGTCACCATGCGGTGGTGGGATGACCTGTGGCTCAACGAATCCTTTGCCACGTTCGCCTCGGTGCTGTGCCAGGCGGAGGCGACCGAGTACACCGAGGCGTGGACGACGTTCGCCAACGTGGAGAAGTCGTGGGCCTACCGGCAGGACCAGCTGCCGTCGACGCACCCGGTGGCCGCCGACATCCCGGATCTGCACGCCGTCGAGGTGAACTTCGACGGGATCACCTACGCCAAGGGCGCCAGCGTGCTCAAGCAGCTGGTCGCCTATGTCGGCCTGGAGGCGTTTCTTGCCGGGCTGCGCGACTACTTCCGCGACCACGCGTTCGGCAACGCGACGTTCGGCGATCTGCTCGGCGCGCTGGAGAAGTCGTCGGGCCGCGACCTGTCCGGCTGGGGCCGACAGTGGCTCAAGACCACCGGCCTGAACACGCTGCGGCCGGACTTCGACACCGACGCCACCGGCGCGTTCACCCGGTTCGCGATCGACCAGGGCGGCGCCAAGCCGGGCGAGGGTGAGACGCGGGTGCACCGGCTGGCCGTCGGCATCTACGACGACGACGCGTCCGGCAAGTTGGTGCGGGTGCATCGCGAGGAGCTCGACGTCGAAGGGCCCGTCACCGACGTCCCGGCGCTGCAGGGCGTCTCCCGCGGCAAGCTCATCCTGGTCAACGACGACGACCTGACCTACTGCTCGCTGCGGCTGGACCCCGACTCACTGGAGACGGTGCTCAGCCGCATCGCCGACATCGCCGAACCGCTCCCCCGCACGCTGGCCTGGTCGGCGGCCTGGGAGATGACCCGCGACGCCGAGCTGCGGGCCCGCGACTTCGTCGCGCTGGTGATCAGCGGGCTACACGCCGAGACCGAGGTCGGTGTCGCGCAGCGGCTCCTGATGCAGGCGCAGACCGCGCTGGGCTCCTACGCCGATCCCGCATGGGCCGCCGAGAACGGCTGGCCCGCGTTCGGGGACGCGCTGCTGGACCTGGCCGGGCAGTCCGCGCCCGGCTCGGACCACCAGCTGGCGTTCGTCAACGCGCTGTGCACGTCGGTGCTGTCGCCGAACCACGTGGCGGTGCTGTCGACGCTGCTGGACAACGAGCCGGCCGCGGTGAACCTGGAGGGCCTGGTGATCGACACCGACCTGCGCTGGCGGATCGTCACCGCGCTGGCCCGTGCCGGGGTCATCGACGGCGACGGCCCTGATACGCCGTTCATCGACGCCGAGGCCGACAAGGACCGCACCGCGGCGGGCCGGCGAGCGGCCGCGGCCGCAGCGGCCGCACGCCCCCAGGCCGAGGTCAAGGCGGCGGCGTGGCAGCAGGTCGTCGAGGACGACACGCTGGCCAACATCACCGCCCGCGCGATCATCGGCGGCTTCGCCCAGCCCGGGCAGGGCGAGGTGCTGGCGCCGTTCCGGGACCGCTACTTCGAGGCGATCTCCGGGGTGTGGGAGCGGCGCTCCAGCGAGGTCGCCCAGACCGTGGTCATCGGGCTGTACCCGTCCTGGGAGATCAGCGAGGAGGCCCTTGAGGCCGCCGGCCGGTTCCTCGCCGACCCCGAGGTGCCGCCCGCGCTGCGCCGGCTGGTCCTCGAGGGCCGCGCCGGCGTCGAGCGGGCGCTGAAGGCCCGCACGTTCGACATGTCCTAGACGGTCGCGCTGGCCCCGCGAGCGTGCGTGTCTGCTCCGCGACACGCCGCTCGCGGCGTACGGCAGCGCACGCTCGTCGCCCACGCGCGCACCTATGCTCACGCCGTGGCGGTCAACAACAGTCGCAGGGCCCGCGCCGCGCGGCGACGCAAACGCCGCGTCGCCGCCGTCGTCAACGACCTCACCGATGTGCAGTGGGTTGCGATCCAGGCGGCCTGGAACGGCTGCGCGTACTGCGGCAAGACAACCGGGACCATGCAGCGCGACTGCGTCATGGCCATCTCGCGGGGCGGCCGCTACACCCTGGACAACGTGGTGCCCGCGTGCGCGGCGTGCAACGCCAGCAAGTGCAATGACGAGGTGACCGGCTGGCTGCGGCGCAAACGCCTCGACGAGCGGACGTTCCTCGAACGCTACGTCCGGATCCGCGCCGAACTTCTGGCCGCAGATCGCGAAACCGCCCCCACCGTCGCTACCGAGGCCCGGTAGCTACCGTGAGGGCGGTTTCGTGAGATGTCAGCGAGGTGAGACGCCGGCCGACAGCACGCGGATGCCGCTGATCAGGCCGTCGATCAGATTGCCTTCCTTGAACGACGCCGCCGCCGCGGACACGCCGAGCGGAGCGGCGGCCTCGATGCCGCGGCCCTTGAGGTCGGCGCCGTAGACGACCTCGATGGCGTGCTGATCCGGGGACACGGCCAGCAGCACGGCGTTGTTCGGCGTCGGGACCCGGCCCAGGATCTCGCGGGCGGTCGCCGCGGTGTCGGCTCCGAGGTCACCGACGTAGACCGCGAACCGCGCCTTGGCACGGCGCGAGCCGTACTTGAGCGCGTTGTCGAGGATCACCAGGTCCTTGATCGGGAACGGGTACTGCACCGACAGCACGCCGGGCTCGGTGACCGCCGAGATGCGTCCGCTGGAGGTGATGGCCGCGCCGTAGGGAAGCTCGGCGAGGTCGAGGGCGCCCGCCTTCGTCACTTCACCACTTGCCACTTGCGCCACCTCCGATGGTCAGGTGCGAGTCATGGCCGCCGTGGCCATGATCTGCGGGTTCGTCAGCCGCCCACAGGATGGGCTCGTGCGTCCACTTCTCCGACATGTTGAAGGTCGCGGGATGCGGCCCCTTCTTGGTGAAGATGAACAGCGACAGGAGACCCGCCAGCGCGAGCGGAACCAACAAGAAGCTTGCATGCACAAGAGCTGTTGATGTCACGCGCAAACCGTATCCCACGACCGGTTCAGGCCGCGCCCTCACCCAGGTATCTGACCCATGCGGGGTCGAGTTCCTTGACGCTGGACAGCAGTCGCCAGTGCTGTCCCTTGGGCGGCAGCGGCGTGGTGTGCAGCGACCAGCCCAGCTCGCTGAGCAGTTTGTCGGCCTTGCGGTGATTGCACGCCGAGCACGCCGCGACGCAGTTCTCCCAGGAATGGCCGCCGCCGCGGCTGCGCGGGACGACGTGGTCCACGGTGTCGGCCTTGGCACCGCAATATGCGCAGCGGAACCGGTCGCGGTGCATCAGCGCCGCCCGCGTCATCGGGATCCGCGCCCGGTACGGCACCCGCACGAAGGTGCGCAGCCGGATCACGGTCGGAGCCGAGATGGACCGGGTGGCCGAGTGGATCACCGGGCCGACCGGGTCGTCGTGGACGACGTCGGCCTTACCGCACATCAACATGATCACGGCCCGCCGCAGCGGCAGCGCGGTCAGCGGTTCGTAGGTCGAGTTCAGCAGCAACACCCTGCGGCGGCCCCAGATCGAGGCCTCCGGTACGACGACGGTGTGGACGTCCCCGGCGGGGGTCACGCTGTGCAATGTGCGCGAGGCAGTCGTAGACGGCGACCCGGGTGTGGCCACCGCGGCCCGGTGATTCCGGTGGCCGCGTCCGTTCTTGCGCTGCGCCATACGTCCTCCGTCCGACAGTCCACCACGGATTACCCCGGATCGCACGGCAATTCCCGTCGTGTTCGCTGGTCAGTCGGTGAACATCCGGTGACCGGAGCCGCGCGTGGGGCCCGGCCGCCGGGATGGACCACAATGGATTCGATGGACGCGCAGAGCAAGCAGCAGTCGTTCTACGACGCGGTCGGTGGGCACGCCACGTTCAACACCCTCGTGTCCCGGTTCTACGAGCTCGTCCGCGAGGACGAGATCCTGCGGCCGCTGTATCCCGAGGACGACCTCGACGGCGCCGAGGAGCGTCTCCGCATGTTCCTGGAGCAGTACTGGGGCGGCCCGCGCACCTACTCCGAGCAGCGCGGGCACCCCCGGCTGCGGATGCGGCACGCCCCGTTCCGGATCGGGTACCTGGAGCGTGACGCGTGGCTGCGGTGCATGCACACCGCGGTCGCCGAGATCGACTCGCAGACCCTCGACGACGCGCACCGCCAGGAGCTGATCGGTTACCTGGAGATGGCAGCGCAGTCGATGGTCAACTCGCCGTTCTGACGCCGCCGTTGTAAGGGTTGCGGCCCCTCGCGAGCAGACACAAACTCGCCTGGTTTGGCGCCGAAGTGTTCGATTGTGCGTCTGCTCGCGACGTCAGCGCAGCACGATCGCCGGGTCGCCGCGGCGGCGGTACACGCTGCCGAACCGCGCGTCGACGCGCAGCCAGGTCGGCGTCACGCGCACCCGCACCACCTCGTCGGGGCTCACCCCCTCGGGGTCGAACCGGTCGCGCGACGGCGCCTGCGGCAGGAAGTCCATCGCGGTCAGCGCCAGCACGCACCGCATCGGGATGCCGACACTGTCGTCGGCCGACGCCACGTCGAGCACTTCCTGATCCAGCAGCGACGCGGGTGGTCCGTGGGCACCGGAATGCTCCTTGGCCAGACTTGCGCCGCGCTGCGCGAGACCGAGCACCGCGCGGGCCGGGACGTCGTCGAGGTGGACGAACCCGGTGTCGGGCGGCAGCACGCCGCGCCACCCCGAATCCATCGCGAAACCGGGGTCGACGTGGCCGTCGGGTGCCATCGCCCGCAGGTTGGGCAGCAGCGCGTCGGCGCCGGCGGACAGATCGGCCGGGGCGAGCCGGCCCGCGACCACCCGGCAGGCGAGCACGTCGAACCCCGTCGCCACCCAGGCCACGACCATCCCGTTCGGGCGCGCACGCAGCCGGATCACCGCCGCGTCGTCGAGGCGCAGAGCGCGTTCGACGAACGTCGCGAGGTCGTCACGGTGGGCGACCCGGTTGTCGGGGCCGAGCCACAGTCCGCGTTCGGTCACCGCAGCCAGCGCTGCAGGTATTCGCGCTGCGCCTCGGTGAGCCGCTGCAGCCGCTGCTCCTCGATGTGCACCGCCGCCAACTGGGTGTCGGCGAGGACGGCAGGCTTGGAGTCGGCCGGCGCGCCGACGGAGCGCACCTCGTAGCCGATCGTGAAGTCGACCGCCCGGACCCGCTTGGAGAACATCGTGACCTGCAGCGGGGAGTCGATGAGCCGCAGCTGAGCCTTGTAGGAGATGTTCACCTCGGCGATCAACAGCCCGATCGTGGTGATCGTGTCGCCGAACGGCTCCCGCAGGAACGGGATCCGGGCCTCCTCCAGGATGGTCACCATCGTGGCGTGGTTGATGTGCTGGTACATGTCGATGTCCGACCACCGCACATGCACCGGTGCCGTGAAGCCGTGACTGCTCACCCGCTGGATCCCGTTCCGCTCGTCCTGGTCATGCTGCGAATCTGGCGCGCCGCCACCGACAGCGTCGCGAGGTCGTGCTCACCGCTCTCGTACAGCTCGGTCAGCGTGCGGCGCGCGCGGTGGATCCGGGAGCTGTTGGTCATCTCCCATTCCGCGATCTTCTCGACGCCGTTCTCGTCGGGCTCCCCCACCGCGAGCACGTCGAAGCACAGCGCCCGCAGCGAGCCGTAGATGTCGTCACGAATCGCCAAGCGCGCCAACGAATGCCAGCGGTCGTTGCGCGACAGCCGGGACACCGCGGTGAGCAGGCCGTCGGTGCCCAGGTGGTCCATCAGCGCGAAGTACGCATCGGCGACCTCGGCGGGATCGCGGTCGACGATGTCGGCGATGTCGATCACGTCGAGCAGGCTGAACTGGTACAGCCCCGTCGCGACCATGTAGGCCAGCTCGTCGGGCACCCCCTGAGCGCTGAACTCACGGGCTTCCTTCTCGACGATCGCCTTGTCGTCGCCGCGCAGCCACTCCGGCATCCGCGGGGTCAGCGCGGCCACCTTCGCGGCGAACCGGTTGATCTCGGCGCCGACGGCCAACGGCTGCGGCCGGTAGTTGAGCAGCCAGCGGCTGGCCCGGTCGATCAGGCGGCGAAGATCCAGCGTCATCCTGTCGGTCACCGCGACGGAGACGCCGTTGGCGCCCGCCTCGCGGATCTGGCGCCACACCCGCCCGAACCCGAAGATCGCGTCGCCCGCGGCGAAGCTGCGCACCGCGTCGATCGGGGCCACACCGACGTCCTCGGTGACGCGGTAGGCGAACGAGATCCCCGCGGTGTCGACGACGTCGTTGACGAGCATCGTGGTGACGATCTCGCGGCGCAGCTGGTGCGCGCGGATCTCGGGTCCGAACTGGTCCCGCAGCGTGGTCGGGAAGTAGACGGGCAGCCGCGAGGCGAAAACCTCCTGGTCCGGCAGCTCACCGGCGAGCAGATCGTCTTTGAGCGCGAGCTTCACGTGCGCCATCAGCGTCGCCAACTCCGGTGACGTCAAACCGATTCCGGCGTCGGTGCGCCGGACGATCTCCTTCTCCGACGGCAGCGCCTCCAATTCCCGGTTGAGGCCGCGGTTCTCGACGAAGTCCTTGATCATCCGGGCGTGCACGTTGAGCAGGCTGGCCGCGTTTGCCCGGCTGGTGCCCATCAGGTCGTTCTGACTCTCGTTGTCCGCCAACACCAGTCGACCGACCTCGTCGGTCATCGACAGCAACAGCTCGGTGCGGTCGGCGGCGTCGACCTTGCCGGACGTGACCAGCGAGTCGATCAGGATCTTGATGTTGACCTCGTGATCCGAGCAATCCACGCCCGCGGAGTTGTCCATCGCGTCGGTGTTGATCCGGCCGCCGCACAGATCGAACTCGGTGCGCCCCAAGGACGTCACCCCGAGGTTGCCGCCCTCGCCGACCACCTTGGCCCGCACCTGGTTTCCGTTCACCCGAACCAGATCGTTGGCACGGTCGCCGACGTCGGCGTCGGCCTCGGACTCGGACTTGATGTAGGTCCCGATGCCGCCGTTCCACAGCAGGTCGGCCGGCGCCTTCAGGATCGCCTTCATCAGTGCGGGCGGCGTCATCTCGGTGACGTCGTCGTCGATGCCGAGCGCGGCGCGCGCCTGCTCGCTGACCGGGATCGACTTCTGCTCACGGCTGTACACCCCGCCGCCGGGGCTGATCAGGGACTTGTCGTAGTCCTCCCAGCTGGACCGCGGCAGTTCGAACAGCCGCCTGCGCTCGGCGAACGAGGTCGCGGCGTCGGGGTCCGGGTCGATGAAGATGTGCCGGTGGTCGAACGCGGCGAGCAGCCGGATGTGTTCGGAGAGCAGCATTCCGTTGCCGAACACGTCGCCGCTCATGTCGCCGACACCGACGACGGTGAAGTCCTCGGACTGGGTGTCGATGCCCATCTCGCGGAAGTGCCGCTTCACCGACTCCCACGCGCCCCTGGCGGTGATACCCATCGCCTTGTGGTCGTAGCCGACCGACCCGCCGGAGGCGAACGCGTCACCGAGCCAGAAACCGTAGGACTTCGCGACGTCGTTGGCGATGTCGGAGAACGTCGCGGTGCCCTTGTCGGCGGCGACGACGAGGTAGGCGTCGTCGCCGTCGCGGCGCACCACGTCGGCCGGCGTGAGCACCTCGCCGGTGATCTTGTCGACGTTGTCGGTGATGTCGAGCAGCCCGGCGATGAACAGCCGGTAGCACGCCACGCCCTCTTCCCGGGTCGCGTCGCGGTCGGCGGCCGGATCGCCGGTGGCGGCCGGGGGCCGCTTGACGACGAAGCCGCCCTTGGCGCCGACCGGGACGATCACGGCGTTCTTGACCGCCTGCGCCTTGACCAGGCCGAGGATCTCGGTACGGAAGTCCTCACGCCGATCCGACCACCGCAGCCCGCCGCGGGCCACGAAGCCGAACCGCAGGTGTACGCCCTCGACTCGCGGCGAGTACACGAAGATCTCGAATTTCGGCCGCGGCAGCGGGAGTTCGTCGATCAGCTCGGGATTGAGCTTGAACGACAACACGTTTCGGGCACGAGCTGATTCGGGCCGGGTGACGAAGTAGTTGGTGCGCAGGGTGGCCTGGATCATCGACGCGAACGCGCGCAGCACCCGGTCGGTGTCGAGGCTGACCAGCGCGTCGATGTCGGCGGCGACGGCGGCCGCCGCGGTCTGGGCGTCGGTGTTGGCCCGGCCGGAATTCCCGCCCGCGCCGAACAGCGCCTCGAACAGCGCGACCAGCGACCGCGCGGTGCCGGCGTGGTCGTTGAGCACCGTCTCGATATGGGACTGGCTGTAGGCGAAGCCGCCCTGCTTGAGGTATTTGGCGTATGCGCGCAGCACCGCGACCTGCTGCCAGGTCAGCCCGGCACGCAGCACCAGCTCGTTGAAGCGGTCGATCTCGGCGTGGCCGTGCCAGATCGCGGTGACGGTGTCGGCGAACCGCTGCGCGGTGGCCTCGCGCTCGGGTCCCTGCGGAGCGCGCGGGATTCCGCGGTGCGGGGAGACCTTGAACTGGTAGATCCACACCGGCAGCCCGTCGGCCCGAGACACGGTGTACGGGCGCTCTTCGAGCACCACCACACCCATCGACTGCAACATCGGCAGCAGCCGGCTCAGCGACGCGGACTGCCCGCCCAGGTACCAGGTCAGGTTCGAGACGCCGGTGTCGTCGGTCTCCTCGTTGTCGGCGAGCACCAGCTTGACCGAATCATCTTGAAGCTCTTCGATGATCGCGATGTCGGTGAGCGCCTGGACCGGGTTGACCGCCTGCTTGTACTCCTCCGGGAACGCGGCGGCGTAGTGCTCGGCGGTGCCCTGGTCGATCGGGCCGTCCGCGGACAGCGCACCGAGCAGGCGGTCGCTCCAGGTGCGGGCGGCCTCGGTGAGCAGGTCCTGGATCCGTGACTCGTTGGCGTCCGAGACGTCGATGTCCTGCTCACGCAGCCCCTCTGGCAGGCGCACGGTGAAATGGACGACCGCCCAGGGTGATTCGCTGACGCGCGCGGCGTAGTCGATGCTCACGCCACCGAGCTCGCGCACCAGGATGTCCTGCATCTCCAGGCGCACCGCGGTGGTGTAGCGGTCGCGCGGCAGGTAGACCAGGCACGACACGAAGTGCGCGAGCCGGTCGGCGCGCATGAACAGCAGCGTGCGACGGCGGGAGCCGAGGTCCACCACCGCCATCGCCATGTCCAGCAGCTCGCGGGCGCTGAGCGCGAACAGTTCCGAGCGCGGGATGGTCTGGATGATGTCGAGCAGCAGCTGCCCAGGATGGCTCGGGTCGCGGTGCGCCATCGCCAGCGCGTCGTTGACGCGCCGCGACACCAGCGGGATCTCCAGCACGTTGGCGTTCATCGCGGCGACGGTGAACAACCCGACGAACCGGTGCTCGATCGCGGCGCCGTCCCCGTCCGGGGATTCCTCGCGGACGACGACGATCTGCGGGTACGCGCCGTAGCGCAGGAAGCTCGGGATCGTGGCCTGCGCGAGCGCCAGCAGCTCGTCCTTGCTGGTCAGCTGCGGCAGAACATCCTGGCGCAACCGCAGCACACCGAGCCTGCTGGAGGTGTCGACGGTGGCCACGCCGTCGCGGACCGTGCAGCGCTGGTATCCGAGCAGCACGAAATGCCCATCGGCCAGCCAGCGCAGCAGCGCGGCGACGTCCTTGCGGTCCGGGCTGGGGAACCGCCGCCCGGTGTCGCCGTCGAGTTCGGCGGCGAGGATGCGCACCGCGGCGGCCATGTCGGTGGAATCCAGCGCGACCTGGCGGGCGTCGGCCAGGACTCGCGGCAGCAGTTCCTCGGCCTCGGCGAGCGCGCGGCGGTCCACCGAACTCGCCAGCTGCACGTGCACCCAGGTCTCGGCGACCCCGTCGCTGAACGTCGCGTCGGACGCGGGCGCGATGTCGAGCAGGTCGCCGGATCCACCCCGCCGGACCCGGAATGCCGGGTTCATGATCGCGGTGTACGCGACCCCGAGCCGGTGCAATAGCACCGTCACCGAATCCATCAGCAGCGACGCGTTGTCGGTGACGACCTGCAGTGCGGGACCGAACCCGGCGGCGTCGTCGGCCTGGTAGACGGCGACGTTGGTCGCGCCGGCCAGCCGTTGGCTGCCCAGCCGGCACTGGGCCTCGACCAGAGCCTTGGTGTCGAGCCCTTCACCGAGGCGGCGCACGGGCCCGGTGACCGCGGCCTCGGCACCAGGTGCGTCACCGTGCGGACCCCGGTAGGTCGCGAGATAAGCCGGTATCAGCCGGTCGACAACCTCGGCGCCGACCGCGCCGTCAGTGTTGTTGATCGCGCCTGGCTTCAACGACATTCGCCGCTCCTGACTCCCACGTGCGCACCGGCCGTCGTTGGCTGCAACCGGGCGCTGGGCTGGGTGCTTGCCCCGTGCGTTCGCGCCGAGTTACCTGGTCCGCACGACGAGACTAGTCCCGAGTCAGCTTCCGGTGGGTGACCCTGTGCGGACGCGCGGCATCGGCGCCGAGTCGCTCGATCTTGTTCTCCTCATAGCCGCCGAAGTTGCCCTCGAACCAGAACCATTTCGCCGGATTACTGTCGTCGCCCTCCCACGCCAGGATGTGCGTGCAGGTCCGGTCCAGGAACCACCGGTCGTGGCTGATCACCACCGCGCAGCCGGGGAAGTTCTGCAGCGCGTTCTCCAGCGAGCTCAGGGTCTCCACGTCGAGGTC
Organism: Mycolicibacterium parafortuitum; assembly: GCF_002086815.1. Lineage (GTDB taxonomy): Bacteria > Actinomycetota > Actinomycetes > Mycobacteriales > Mycobacteriaceae > Mycobacterium > Mycobacterium parafortuitum. The sequence goes on along the minus strand of NZ_MVID01000011.1, from coordinate 135,221 downwards.
GTTGGTCGGCTCGTCGAGCAGGATCAGGTTGCCGCCCTCTTTGAGGGTCAGCGCCAGGTTGAGGCGGTTGCGTTCACCGCCGGAGAGCACCCCGGCCGGCTTCTGCTGATCGGGGCCCTTGAACCCGAAAGCCGACACGTAGGCCCGCGACGGCATCTCGTTTTGGCCGACCTCGATGTAGTCGAGTCCGTCGGAGACGACCTCCCACACCGTCTTGGTCGGGTCGATGCCCGCGCGGGACTGGTCGACGTAGCTCAACTTGACCGTCTCGCCGATCTTGACCGTGCCGCTGTCCGGCGGCTCGAGTCCGACGATGGTCTTGAACAGCGTCGTCTTGCCGACGCCGTTGGGGCCGATCACGCCGACGATGCCGTTGCGCGGCAGCGTGAACGACAGGTCCTTGATCAGCAGCCTGCCGTCGAAGCCCTTGTCGAGATGCTCGACCTCGACCACCACGTTGCCGAGGCGGGGCCCGGTCGGGATCTGGATCTCCTCGAAGTCGAGCTTGCGGGTCTTCTCGGCTTCGGCGGCCATCTCCTCGTAGCGCTGCAGACGGGCCTTGCTCTTGGCCTGCCGGGCCTTGGCGCCCGAGCGGACCCAGTCCAGTTCGTCCTTGAGTCGCTTCTGCAGCTTGGCGTCCTTACGTCCCTGGACGGCGATGCGTTCCGCCTTCTTCTCCAGGTACGTCGAGTAGTTGCCCTCGTACGGGTAGGCGCGCCCGCGGTCGAGCTCGAGGATCCACTCCGCGACGTTGTCGAGGAAGTACCGGTCGTGCGTGACCGCCAGGATCGCGCCCTTGTACTCGGCGAGGTGCTGTTCGAGCCAGAGCACGCTCTCGGCGTCGAGGTGGTTGGTGGGCTCGTCGAGCAGCAGCAGGTCCGGCTTCGACAGCAGCAGCTTGCACAGTGCGACGCGGCGCTTCTCGCCGCCGGACAGATGGGTGACGGGCTCGTCGGGCGGCGGGCAGCGCAACGCGTCCATCGCTTGTTCGAGCTGGCTGTCGATGTCCCAGGCGTCTGCGGCGTCGAGCTCCTCCTGGAGCTTGCCCATCTCGTCCATCAGCTCGTCGGTGTAGTCGGTCGCCATCAGTTCGGCGACCTCGTTGTACCGATTGAGCTTGGCCTTGATGGCCACACCCTCTTCGACGTTCTCGCGGACCGTCTTGGTCTCGTCGAGCTCGGGCTCCTGCATCAGGATTCCGACCGTGGCTCCGGGGGCCAGGAACGCGTCGCCGTTGTTGGGCTGATCCAACCCGGCCATGATCCGCAAGACGCTCGACTTACCAGCCCCGTTCGGACCGACGACGCCGATCTTCGCGCCCGGAAGGAAGTTCAGCGTGACGTCGTCAAGGATGACCTTGTCGCCGTGCGCCTTGCGGACCTTCCGCATCGTGTAGATGAATTCGGCCATTGCCTTCGATGTCGCCTTTCTCGATCCCGGGCATGTTCTCCGGGACCACGTTGGACCTCCGCGATAGTCGGGGCCCATCCTAGGCGCGGCCGCATCGAAGGCGGTGGCCGCTACGCACTCAGCGGCAGCGACTCCTCCCCGGGGTCGCCCGTCGCGGCGCTGGACCCCTCGGCCGCGGGTTCCCGGGCCCCGGGTTCGGACTGCGCGTCGGCAGGCGAATCGGCCTGGCAATCGGTCGGGGAATCGGTCACCGCCGGGCGCGGGTGCCTGCGGCTCTCGATCCGCACGATGCAGCGGGCCAGGTCCGGCCCGACCGAGGTGGCGCGGATCTCCAGAGACGAGCGCCGGTTGCCGTCGCGGTCCTCGTACTCGCTGGTGTAGACGTATCCGACGACGATCACCGGATCTCCCTTTCCGAGCCCGGCACCGACGCCGGTGATCAGATTGCCCCAGCAGTTCACCGTCGCGTACAGCGAGTTCCCGGGCTCCCAAGTGCCGTCGGCGGTGCGACGGCGGGAGTTGCTGGCGACCCGGAACTTGATCAGCTCCTGGTCCCCGACCCAGCGGCGGTCGGGTGCGGTGACGATGTTGCCGACGATGGTGATGGGTGTCTCGAACATGGCGGTGCCTTCCTCGATTTTCGGCGACGGGCCAGGCACTGCACCGGGCCCGTGATGACACCGCCATTGAGCGCTTCGGCGCCGACACGAAACGGCTGCGCGCACGTCTCGGAACCCCGGGCTGGGGATGAAATCGGATCTGGGGAGAAAGGTCACCCGACGGCGCGGGCCGGCCATCGCGTCGATGTGCTGCATCGGGGTTGCGAGGCCGGCCCGTGCGGACGACGGTAGCACAACACCTGAATATCTGAACAGCTGAAAATATGACGGGGTCAGCCCCGCTCGCGCTCCCGGCGCGCCAGCTCGGCCAGCATGTTGTTGTAGGCGGCCAGGTCGGCATCGTCGTCGCGGTCGGCGGCACGGTCGAGCCGTTTGGCCGTGCGGTCGTCGCTGCGGCGCCACTGCACGAACAACGCGATCAGCACCACCACCAGCGGCACCTCGCCGGCCGCCCAGGCGATCCCGCCACCGACACGCTGGTCGGCGAGCAGGTCGGTGTTCCACGGCAGTTGCAGCGAGCAGTAGAAGCTCTCGGCGAGCACCGACTGGGTGCCCATCAGCACCACACCGAAGAACGCGTGCAGCGGCAGCGACGCGAACACCATCCCGAGCTTGACCAGGTGCGGTATCGGCCGCGGGGTCGGGTCGATGCCGATGACGACCCAATAGAACAGGTAGCCGCTGAGCAGGAAGTGCAGGTTCATCGCGACGTGGGCGGCGTGGCTGCCCGCCGCCGCGTCGAACAGGCCGCTGAAGTACAGGCCGTAGAACCCGACGACGAACAGCGCGGTCGCGACGAACGGGTTGGTGACGAACCGGGAGTACCGCGAGTGCAGCGCCGCGAGCAGCCACTCCCGTGGCCCCGGCGGGGCGTTGCGCCCCGCCGTCGGCAGCGCCCGCAGCGCGAGGGTCACCGGGGCACCGAGCACCAGCAGGATCGGCGCCAGCATCGACAGCATCATGTGCGCGATCATGTGGATGCTGAACATCGCGGGCATGTAGCGCCCGAATCCCGACGACGTCGCCAGCAGCAGCACCAGGCAGCCCAGCAGCCAGGCCACCACCCGCCCGGGCGGCCAGGCGTCGCCGCGGCGCCGCAACCGGCGCACCCCGGCCAGGTAGAGGACGGCGAACACGATCGCCGCGGTCCCGAACACCAGGTCGAAACGCCAGTCGAAGAGCAGGCGCGCCAGGGTCGGCGGGCCGGCCAGGTCGTAACCGATCTCGACTTCGAGGATGGACAGGTTCGGATTCAGCGGGGCCGGCGGAGGCGTGCGGCCGAGGGCGACCGCGATGCCGAACGTCAGACCGAAGATCACCGCTTCGACGAGCGCGAGGCGGATCAGCGCGCCGCGGGCCTCCGGATCGGCCTGCAGGGCCGCCACTCCCCGACGCCGCTGCTGCCAGCCGAGCACACCCAGCGCGATCAGCGCGGCGGCCTTGGCCAGCACCAGCGCCCCGTAGGTGGTGGTCAGCAGATCGGACAGCCGGACCCGGACCAGCGCGTTGATCAGGCCGCTGATCGCCATCGCGCCGAAGCACCACAGCGCGACCGCCGAGAATCGCCGCGCGGCCAGTGCGGCGTGCTCACCGCCGCGCAGCGCGTGCGCCAGCAGGGCGAGCAGGCCGCCCGCCCAGATCGCGCCGGCGATCAGGTGGAACAACAGGCTGTTGGTGGCGATGTCGTGCGCCCCGCCGGAGGACGAATGCCCGGTCAGCACCAGCGGCAGCAAGGTCACCAACGACCCGGCGAACAGCACGGGTGTCCAGGACCAGCGCAGCACAGGGATGCTCAGCACCGTCACCAGCACCGCGAGCAGCGCGGTCCACCGCCACGCGCCGGCGATGTCGATCAGATCGGCCACCGCCCAGATGTCGGCGAAGCTCAGCCGCGACGACAACGGTTGACCGCTGACGTCGGAGACCGTCAGCGGCACCATCAGCACCGCGCACACCGCCCAGATCCCGGACGCCGCAGTGGCCATCCGCAGTGACCGGTAGCCGCCGGCGTCGAGGACCTGGTTCTGCTGGGGCGGGACCAGGAATGCGGCGAGCAGTAACCCGCCGGTCGCGGTCACCGCCGCGATCTCCCCCGCCGCGCGGACGAACGGCAACCCGTAGGTGGTCACCGGTCCGGGATCGGGAAGACCTGTCGCGGTCAGCGCGTCAGCGAGTGAGAGCGCCGCGAGCGCGGCGGCGGTCACACCCGCGAGGACCGCGACCCCGTACAGCACGGCCCACACCGGTGCGCGGCGCGCGGCGCCGACGGGTGCGGCAGAGGTCTCGGCAGCCATGCACCCCAGCGTATGACCTCGTCGAAGGCGATCTACGACACAGGGTCGTTGCGTAGTTGCCACCGGCTGCGCTCACGCGCGAAGAACTGCCTGCGGGCGCAGCGGTCGACGGTGTTCATGTCCTTGAGGATGCCGCGCAGCTCGGTCCGGAAGGCTCGCCGCCGATCGGCCAGGTCGGCGGCGGGTTCGAGCAGATGCTGGTCCGCGGCGACCTGACGGGCCGTCGTGAACAGCAGCGCCGACACCGATTCGGTGCTCTGCACCCGCCCCTGCGCCAGGTACTGCCTGCCGAGACCGAGCGCCTTGGCGGTCAGATCCTTCTCGGAGATCTCGGCAGGTGCGTCGATCAGCGCGTCGGCGACGATCTGGTAGGCCTCGAAGAACGGCCGCAGTAGCGGCCCGGCGATCGCGGGCCGTTTCTCGGCCAGCAGCGCGTCGATGCGCTCACCGCCCTCCTCGACCGCACCCTCCCAGTCGGGATGCCACGACATCTCCTCGGCCACGTGCTCGCGGTAGGCGGCGGAATCGGCGAAGTAGAACTCGAACTTCAGCAGATCCCGCAGGCGCATCACCTGGGTCCAGAACGCGTCCAGCCGGTCGGTCTCGGTGCGCGCGGCGTAGGCGAGGGCCAACTCGACCAGTGAGGTCTCCAGGAACGCGTCGATCAGCGAGTTGCGGTAGAACGCGGCCTGCAGCTCGTCTTCCGGCGCGATGTTCCACACCGGGACACGGCCGCTGTCGGTGCGCGTGACCGGATGCCCGCCCGACAACGCGTCGAGCGCGGCCTGGACCCCGTCCGGGGTGCGCAGCCGCAGCGCGCTGTTGGTCATCGGAACCTGTTTGCGCTCAAGGTAGTCCAGCGAATCCTGCAGGGTGTGGTGCAACTGGTCGAGGGTCAGCGCGATGCCGCGGGTACTCAGCAGCAGCGCCGACACCAGAGCGGTCGCGTTGACCGGCGTGACCTGCAGGATCCGCCAGGCCACCGCGAACGCCATCTTCTGCATCGCGAGGCGTTTGGCGGCCTCATCGGTGCTCATCGGACCGTGCGGCTCGCCGAGGTATTCGCGCATCGACACGGCTTCGGGGAAACGGACGTAGATCTTGCCGTAGTTACGTTCGCCCTGCGCCTTGATGTAATTCACCAGCCACGAGAGCCCCTCGGGGGTCTTCTCCCCGCCGCGGGCATACCGCGCGTACTCGGCCGTCTCGTGCAGTTGGTCGAAACTGATCGACACCGGCTGCAGCAGGATGTCGTCGCTGCGTCCGTCCAGGTAGGCGTCGGCGACGTAGGCGAGCAGACCGAGCTTGGGCGGCAACATCTTTCCGGTCCGCGACCGGGTGCCCTCGATCGCCCAGGACAGGTTGAACCGCTTCTCGACTATGTAGCCGACGAACTGGCGCAGCACGAACTTGTACAGCGGGTCGTCGAGTGTGCGGCGCAGGAAGATGACGCCGGAGCGGCGCATCAGCGGACCCATGAAGCCGAACGACAGGTTGATCCCGGCGAAGGTGTGCACCGGCGGCAGCCGGTTCTCCTGCATCGCGACGGGCACGATCACCCCGTCGAGATAGGACCGGTGCGAGAACAGCAGCACCGCCGGATGCGTCTCCAACGCCTGGCGCATCGATTCGATCTCGGCGCGGTCGTAGTCGATGTTGGGATCGAAACCGCGGCTGAAGATGGCCCGGCCCAACGACGGGATCAGGTCGACCGAGAACCGGCTCCACCCGGTGGACAGTTCGTCGAGCATCTCGCCGGCCTGCTCGACCGTGGCGTCCGGGATCTTCTCCAGGCCTTCGCGGAACCGCGCCGAGGACAGCACCTCCGGTTTGATCAGCTGAGGGGATTTGTATTCGGGACCCAGCAGCCGCAGCTCGACGCGCTCGATGGCCAGGATCGCCCGGCGCAGCACGAATCGGGCGAATTCCCTGGGGTTTTCGGCGACGGTGGTGTCCTTCCACCGTTCGTGCAGCTCGGACACCTTCGCGGGTTCGCCCGCGACGACGCGTGCCCGGGACGGGTCCCGTTTGAGGATGCTGTGCTGAATGGCCTTCGGCGGACAGTAGGTGTCACGGCCGGAGAGCAGCGCGACCACCTTGGACCGGGTGGGCAGGCCGCCCGGCACCCAGAACACCCGGACCGGGACGACCGAGCGGTCGTCGTCGGCTTGGAGCAGTTCGACGAGCTGTGCCAGCACCGCCGGGGGCGGATCGTCGTCGGCGGGCAGTTTGAGGACTTCGATCTTCGACTCGGGATGGGCGGTGCGCTGCTCGGCGAGCCAGTCGGCGAGTAGGGCTTCCTCGGCCGGCGACGACACCGACGCCAGCACCAGGGTGTCCCCCACCGCCGAATACGCCGCGATCTCGTCGGCGCGGAACTTCATGACCGGTCCTTGTCGTCACCGGCGGGCTTGGTGGCCTTGGTGGCCTTGGCAGGTCTGGCGGCTTTGGCGGGCGTGGCCTTGGCGGCCTTGGCAGGTGCGGCCTTGGCCGGCGCCTTCTTCTTCGCGGGAGCCTTTCTCGCACTTGTCTTCTTCGCCGGCGCGGACCGCTTGTACAGATCCGGCAATGTCAGCTCGTCGTGCGGCCAGTCCTTCAGCGTGTCGAGGTAGAGCTGCCGGACCTCCTCGATCCGTTCGGGCAGGTTCTTCTGAGTCCAGTCGTCGACCGGAATCGGCGGGTAGACGACGACGTCGACGGTGCCGGGGTTGAAGGTGCTGGAGTCGCGGGCGGCGATCACCTCGGCGTTGCGGATGACGATCGGCACGATCGGGATGCCTACCGACATCGCGATCCGGAACGGCCCCTTCTTGAACTCGCCGACCTCGGTGGTGTCGAGCCGGGTGCCCTCGGGTGCGATCAGAATCGAAAGCCCCTTGCGGGCAAGCTCTTCGACCTTCTTCAGCCCTTCGACCGCCTTCCTCGGGTCGTCGCGGTCGATGAAGGCGGCATCGAGGATCCTGCCGATGGTGCCGACGACCGGATCGCTCTCGAGTTCCTTCTTGCCCACCGTGGTGAAGTTGTCCTTCACCAGCCGCCCGGCGATCAGCGGATCGGCCTGGTTGCGGTGGTTGAAGAGGAACACCGCGGGTCGCTGCGCGGTCAGGTTCTCCTCCCCGAGCACCTGCAGGTTGATCCCGACGGTGTCCAGCAGCGTGCGCCCGAACATCGAGGTGAAGAAGTTCACCCCGGTGCGCTTGTTGCGGGTCAGGATTCCGACACCGAGCGCGCCGGCCGCGATCGGCACCATCGACGCGACGCCGAGGGCGGTGCGCACCTGCGACGCCGGACTGCTGCCGCTGCGGCTGCTGAACCTCAGGATCGGCCAACCACGCTTGGCCGCGACAGCGGCCATCTTGCCCTCCGGGTTGGTGGGCCGCGGATTGCCGACGAGGTACATCAGTGCGACGTCCTCGTCACCGTCGGCGTAGAAGTAGCTGCGCGACAGGTCGACATTGTTGGCGGCGGCGAATTCCTGTACCGCACGGGCCTTTCCGGGCCCCCAGATGATCGGTCGCGTCACCTCTCCGGTGATCAGCCCGTCCTCGTCGGTTTCGAACTTGTTGCTCAGCACGTTGCCGATGCCCAGGAAGCGGGCGACGGGCTCGACCTGGACGGTCAGCGCCGACGAGCTGAGCACGACGGTGTGTCCGCGGGCCATGTGCGCCCGCACGATCTCGCGCATCTCCGGGTAGATCCGGCCGACGATCTTCTGGACGAACAACCGCTCGGCGAGTTCGTCGATGTCGGCGACCGAGTTGCCGCGCAGCATCCGCGCACCTTTGCCGATCAGGTCCTCGAACTCGGATCGCCCGAGCTGATGGTTGAGGCCGGCCTGCACCATGCCGATGAACTCACCGACAGACATCTGCCTGCGCCGCAACCGGTCCTGGGTCATCACGACGCCGGTGAAGCCGGCCACCAAAGTGCCGTCGAGATCGAAGAATGCGCCGATCTCCGGCCCCGGTGGGCTTGCCTGGATTTCGGCGACCGAGCCGGGAAGACGCATCTGCCGGTTCGCCGACAAGTCGGGTGTCACTGCGGGCCACTCCTGTTCGGTTCGGCGGTGGATGAAGGTGTCTCGGGGACGCTGAATGTCGCGGGTACGGCCCGGCCGTCGCCGCCGAGGGCCAAGACCTCGTCGAATCCGGCGAGCAGACAGCGCGCGAACAGGTCCTGGTCGGTGACGGAGGCACGGTCGTAGCGGGCGGTAATGGTGCAGTAGCCCGACCGCGACACCAGCACCACCATCATCGCGACACCGGGCAGCGGCCCGATGCCGTACTGCCGCAACACTTTCGCACCGGCGATGAAGGTGTCCCCGGCGTAGACGGGGACGTTGCTGGCCTGCACGTCGGCGTTGACGATGGACCCGGCCATGGTTTCCAGCACGGAGTCTGGCAGCAGGCTGACCACGGGTGCGATCGCGCCGACCAGATCGATCGCACGCTCCTCGCGCTTGCTGGTCATCTGCGCGCGGATCTCCTTGATCCTGACCTCGGGGTCGGACAGGCCGATCGGCGCCGCGAGGTTGACCCCGGCGAAGCGGTTCCCGCCGGCCGGGTCGGCCTCCCGGCGCAGGTTCACCGGGACGGCCATCGGCAGCGTGTCGACGGGCACCCCCATGGCTTCGTGGTAGAGCCGCAGCGCGCCGCACACACCCGCCAGATAGGCGTCGTTGATCGAGCCGCCCGCGGCTTTCGACGCGCGGTGCAGCTCGCTGAACTCGATGTCGATGGCCTCGCTGCGCGATGACAGGCTGCGCCGGCGCAGGATCGGCGACGGGGTCGCGAACGGGCCGACCACCCGGACCCCCGACCTCGCGTAGTCGAAGGCGCTGCCCAGCCGGGTCACCGGGTCGCGGACCACGTGGCCGGCCACCTTGACGGAACCGACGAACGCGTCGCGCACGCCGCCGAGGATGGTGCCGGGCAGCCGGTTCAGCCCGTTGCGCATCAGGTCGTTCGGCGACAGGTCGGTCGGCACCGGCAGCGGCGGTACGGGCTGCGGGGGCGGGTCCCGTTCGAGGTCGTAGAGGTTGGCGAACATCTCCACTCCGCCGACGCCGTCGGTGACGGCGTGGCTCAGGTGCACCATCAGGGCGGCCTGCCCGTCCTCGACGCCCTCGATCAGGGTGGCGGTCCACAGCGGCCGGGAGATGTCGAGCGGGGACTGTGCCGCGATCTCGGCGAGGTCCATGACCTGGCGCACGGTGCCGGGCTCGGGGACGCGGACCCGGCGCAGGTGGTAATCGAGGTTGAAGTCCGGGTCGACGACCCAGCGTGGCGCGGCGGTGGGCAGCGTCGGTGTGACCACCTTCTGCCGCAGCCGCAGCACCTTGCGCGAGGCATGCTCGAAGCGGGTCCGGAAGGTGTCCCAGTCCGGCGTGGTGTCGAGCAATTCGACGGTCATGATGCCCGAGCGGGTGCGCGGATTGGCCTCGCCACGATGCAGGATCTGGTCGAGCGGGCTGAGTTCCTCCGGGAGTCCGGCCGCATCGAAGTCCGGCGCGTTGCTCATGTGCACCAAACTAGTCGGCACGTTTGTGACAGGAGTGGCTTTAAGCGCCGTTGCCGACCAGACCGGCTCCCGCCACGCGATAGACTTCCCCGGCGTTGCCTCCGTAGCTCAGTGGATAGAGCAACCGCCTTCTAAGCGGTCGGTCGCAGGTTCGATCCCTGCCGGGGGCGCTTTTGGTCAGGCGACCAGGATCAGCTGGTCACTGTGCGCGGCGTACCCGGTCTGCGTCAGCGGACGCTCGACCGCGATCGTTTCGAACGATTCGCTCTGCCACGCCCACATGAAGGCCCCCAGGGGTACCACCAGGCCCTTGCCTCCGGAGACCCCCGGATCGTTGAGATAGACCTTGCCGTTGTGGGTGTCCACCGCGATCACGACCACGCCGTGGTTGGCGTTGATGCGGTCGGCCCCCGGGGTCCCCTCGTTGTCGGTGGCGTCCCAGATCGTCTGGTTGTTCACTCCGGCGATCACGCCGTTGCCACCCAGGAGCCATTTGCTCACGAAATCGAGCGCGTCCAGGCCGTCGTAGAAGGTGGCATCGTCGTCTTTGTTGGGAAAGTACTTCAGCGCCGCGTCGTTGCCACGGATCTGCAGCAGCGCGACCGCATCCTCGGACTTGACCCCATCCTCGTTGCCGTCCCCGAGGTACATCATCTTGGACGGATCGACGACGCTGGGCGTGAACTTCGCCTGCGCGACGATCGCCTCTTCGAGGGCCCGGGTCGGCAGTATCCCGGTGAACTGGCTTTCGATCATCAGAATCGACATCAGCATGCAGTTGTCGGCGTAATTCTGTTCCGCCCAGTACTTCTTGTTGGACACGTTGCCGTAGAAGCCCGTTCCGCGAACGGCAACCTCGATCTCCTCTTCGACCTTCCTCGCGGTCACGCTGAAGGTGGATTCGGTGGTGTCACGCTGGGACAGTCCGAGGCCGATCGCGATGTTGTGCATGACGAGCTGCACGATCCCGAACAGACCGGGACGGCGGGCCTCCTCGCCGTTGTCCGCGCCGATGACGAACGAATCCGTGGTGTCCTCGTCGAAGTCCGCCGGGTCGAAGGTGTAGGTGTAGGTGCCGGTCTCCTGGTCGATGATCAGGGTGCCGAGCTTCGGCTGCTCCTTGATGCTGTAGCTCAGCGTCAGCCCGTTGTTGCTCTGGCCGTTGAGTTTCCCGGTGAAAACGCCCGGGGCGACCTCGACGTTGTCGGTGGGCGACAGAGTCGGCGCCTTGTTGAAGAAGGTGTACGTGAGGTCGCGGATCAGCGTGTCCCACCACGAGTTCGGCGACTGCGCGCCGGCGACAGCGCCGTCGGGACGAGCGTCGGGGGCCGCGGTGGCCGGACCGGCACGCGGTGTCGCACCCCCGGAGGCGACCGGGGCCGCAGGTGCGCCGTTCTCCACGACCTCGACGACGTCGTCGGTCACCTCGGGATCTGCCACCACGACCTCGTCGACCGGGGTCACCTCGGTGGAATCGCCGGAGTCGGAGGGGTCGTCGTCACTGACGTCAGTGACGTCGCTGTCGTCGGTGACGTCGGTGTCGTCACTGTCTGCGCTGTCGTCGGCTGCCGGTTCCGCGCCACGGCCCGGCGAGGACTGCCGCAGCAGCGTGCCCTCTGCGGCTTTGCGCGACTGCCGGTGACCGGTGACGGACTCACTGCCGGAGTCGGTACCCGCCCGATCCGCGCCATCGGCGCCGCTCGAGCCGACGCTGGCGGTGTCCCCCGTCGAGCCGCCGGATTCGGTGTCGGCCGCGGCCACGGCCGCACCGCTCAGCAATGCCATGCCGAGCCCGATGGTCAGCGCCCACGCGGTCAGCCAGGTGGCGGCATGTCTGCCGCGCAGTGGTGCCGACGGTGCGCTTGATCTGAATTGTCGTGGAGCAGTGCCTGATTGCGGCAGCCTGTTACCCACCATGAACCCCCCGACTCGTTCCGCAGCGTTGAGGACGTCCCGCGTCGGGGTCAATGTAACTCAAACCCAGCAACACCTCTGACGATTCCGGAAATTCCGGAAGCCGGGTCAGACCAGCTGTTGCTTACCGAAGTCCTCGGCGAGGAATTTCAGCAGCACCTCGTTGAACTCGCCGGCATGGGTGGCCGGGATGCCGTGCGGTCCTCCGGCGATCACGTGCAGCCGGCTGTCCGGAAGCGCCTCGTGCGTGCGTTTTCCGGAGCCCTCGAACGGCACCGTCGTGTCGCGGTCGCCGTGGACGACCAGGCTCGGCACGGTGACCTTGGGCAGGTCTTCACGGAAGTCGGTGCCGCCGAACGCGGCCATACACGCCAGCGCCGCCACCTTGCTTGCGTCGCCGCACATCCGCAGCGCCTCCTGCCGCTGTTCCTCGTCGACCTTGAGTTCGCCGTCGACGGAATAGACGTCGGTCATCAACTGCTCGTAGAACGCGTCCTGGTTCGCGGTCAGCGCCGCCGCCATCTTCGCCGCGTCCGTCGCGCCCAGCGGGCCGTCCGGATTGTCCTTACGCGTCGACATGAACGGCGTGACCGACGCCGCGAACACCGCGCTGCGGATCCGCTCGACCCCTTTGCGCGCGCAATAGGCGGCCACCTCACCGCCGCCCATCGAATACCCGACCAGCGTCACGTCGCGCAGGTCGAGTTCCTCCAGCAGCGCCGACAGGTCGTCGGACAGGCTCTCGTAGGTGTAGCCGACCAACGGTTTGTCACTGCGCCCGAAGCCGCGCCGGTCGTAGGTGACGACGCGGTAGCCCGCGCCGTGCAGCACGTCCACCTGAGCCGCCCAAGATCCGCTGTGCAGTGGCCAGCCGTGGATCAGCACGACGGGGCGTCCTTGTCCCCCGGTGTCGTCGACGTAGAGATCGGTGGTGCGCAGCGGGCCACGGTAGGCGGTGATCGCAGTCATGAATGTCCTTCCCTCGACTGCTCTGCCCTGTACCCGCTGGGCGCCCGCTTACCTCATCGCGCTGCGCGGTCGATCACGGGTTGCAGGCCGTCGAGCACCCGGGCCAGACCGAACGTGAACGCGTGATCCGCGCTGTAAGCGCTGTCGTGTGCGTGGCCTGCGGCCGCCCCCACCCGTGCCGCGAGCGGGAACTTCTCGGCGTCGAACACCTCGGCCAGCAGGGGTTCCGCCCGCTCCCACCACGCCTGGTCGCTGATGCCGCTGTCGGCCTGCGCATTTCGGGTGTCGATGGCGATGCGGGCCACCGAGGTGACGAAGCCGAGCACGAACGTCAGCGCGGAGTCCATGTCGAGATCGCTGAGTCCGAGACCGTCGAACGCGCGCAGCTCGTGTTCGTACTTCGCGGCCATCCCGGGACCGAGCGGCGGCCGCGTGGTCGCCAGGTGCGCGACCCACGGATGCGCGTCGAACATCGCGCGATTCTCCGCGGCGATGACCGAAACCCTGTCCCGCCATTGCATTCCCGACAGGTCCGCGCGCGGCATCTGGGCGTAGACCGTGTCGAGCATCAGGTCGAAGAGTTCGGCCTTGCCGGGAACGTAGGTGTAGGTGGCCATCGGCGCGATCCGGAGCTTGGCCGCGACGGCGCGGATGGTCACCGCCGACAGCCCGTCGGCGTCTGCGATCTCGATCCCGGCGGCCACGACCGAGTCGACGCTGGTCCGCTGTTTCGGCCCCCGGCCGGTGCGCGGCTCACCGGATGCGCGCCAGAGCAACTCCAGCGTGCGTGCCGGGTCCCCGGCGCTGCTGCGTTCCGGCACGGAAGGCGGGCTCATCCGGCCGATCGTAATGGACCTGGCCGAGTCGACAATTTTCCCGTACGTTGTACACCGTACGTTGTACGGAATCAGATCGAGAGGATCGACGATGTCGCTACCTGCCCAGGCCGCCTTCACCCCGTCCGCCGCTGACGTCGAGGAGGTGATGTCCTGGTTCGCGAACTACGACGCGCTGGCGGTCGCCAAAGACATCGAGGCGATGGCCGATCAGGCGATGTTCCCGCTCAACGAGGTCACCGACGGCTACGCCGCATCCTGTGACCGAGCCAAGTTCGTCGCGCAGATGACCGAACAACTCGGCGACGCCGGCGACGTGTCGATGGAGTCGGTGCGCACACCGCACTTCATCAACGAGAACCTGGTGTTCGTCATCACCGACGCCACCATCACCGCGGGCGAGTTCAGCCACCAGGTGCGCTACGGCGATCTGTTGGTGAAATCGGGCGGCGCGTGGAGGTTCCAGACGATGGTGCAGGGCGGCTGGGGCGAGTTCTGACCCGCCGATTCTGAACTCGTTGGCGAGATCCGGCCGGAAAGTCGCGCACAGGTTCAGACTCGCGGCCTAGCCCCGCCCGTAGGCTGGCCTCGATGCCCACCAGCCCGGACGGCCCACTCGACCAGCGACAGGTCGTGCAACCGGACTCCGGCTACGTCTACCGCACCGCGTGGCGGGTCGCGACCGGCGACATCGGCAGCGACCTGACGCTTCGCCTCGACGGCGTCGCGCGCTACATCCAAGAAGTCGGCGCGGAGAACCTCGTCGACGCCGGCGAGGCCGAGGCGCACCCGCACTGGCTGGTGCAGCGCACCGTCATCGACGTGATCGAACCGATCGAGTTCCCCAACGAGATCACGTTCAGCCGCTGGTGCTCGGCGCTGTCGACGCGGTGGTGCACGATGCGCGTCGACCTCGTCGGCAGCGACGGCGGGCGCATCGAGACCGAGGGGTTCTGGATCGCGATCAATGCGAAAACCCTGACGCCGCAACGGGCCACCGACTCGCTGATCGAACGGTTCTCCAGTACCACCGACCAGCATCGGCTCAAGTGGCGGCCGTGGCTGGACAACCTGACCGACGCCGACCAGACGACGCCGTTCGCCCTGCGGCGCACCGACATCGACCTTTTCGAGCACGTCACCAACACCGCGTACTGGCACGCGATCCACGAGGTGGCCGCCCGCGTTCCCGACATCGGCACCGCGCCGTACCGGACCGTGGTCGAATACCGCAAGCCGATCAAGTACGGCGAGGACGTCGTCATCGCGTGGCGCCGCCGCGACGACGCACCCCGCGTCGACATCGCGTTGACCGTCGACGGCGAGGTGCGGGCCGCTGCTGTGCTGCGCACGCTGTCGTTAGGCTGAGCCCCGTGTCCGAACTGGTACTGATGCAGGTCACCGACCGCGTCGCCGTCATCACCATCAACGATCCCGACCGGCGCAACGCCGTGACCGCGGAGATCTCGGCCGCGTTGCGGGCCGCCGTCAGCGCCGCCGAGGCCGACCCGGGCGTGCACGCGGTGATCGTCACGGGGGCGGGCAAGGCGTTCTGCGCCGGTGCCGACCTGACCGCACTGGGCGCGGCGACCGAGGACGGTCTGCGGGTGATCTACGACGGCTTCCTGGCCGTCGCGCAGTGCAGCCTTCCGACGATCGCGGCGGTCAACGGTGCCGCCGTCGGCGCTGGGCTCAATCTGGCGCTGGCGGCCGATGTGCGGATCGCCGGGCCCCATGCGATGTTCGACCCGCGCTTCCAGAAACTGGGCATCCATCCCGGCGGCGGCGCGACCTGGATGCTGCAGCGGATCACCGGCCCGCAGGCGGCCCGCGCCGCGTTGCTGTTCGGGATGCGGTTTGACGCCGAGGCCGCCGTCCGCCACGGACTCGCCCTCGAAGTGGCCGACGACCCGGTCGCCCGTGCGCGCGAGCTGGCCGCCGGGCCCGCCGGTGCGCCTCGCGACGTCGTGGTGGCCACGAAGGCCTCGATGCGCGCCACCGCCCATCCGGGCACCGACGACCTGGAGCAGCACCGCCTCGCGGTCGACATCGAGATCGTCCCGCAGGCGACGTCGATCGAATCGCCCGAGTTCGCGGCGCGGCTGGCCGCAGCCAAGCGGAAGTAGACCTAGGGCGCCAGCGCGACGATCCTCTCGGCACGCCGTAGCACCGGCATGTCGACCATCTGGCCTTCGAACTGGAACACGCCGCGTTCGGTCCGCGCCGCGGCCAGCACCCGTCGCGCCCAGTCCGCTTCCTTCTCGGTCGGTGTGTAGCCGCCCCGGATCACCGCGGTCTGCGTCGGGTGGATCGCGACCTTGCCGTCGAAGCCGACGGCGACCGCGTCGTCGACCTCGGCGCGCAACCCGTCGAGATTCTTGATGTCGAGGAACACCGAATCCAGCGCGACCCGCCCGTAGGCCTTGGCGGCCAGCAGCGTCTGGGACCGGACATGGCGGGCGACCTCGCGGTAGGAGCCATCCGGGTAGCGGTTCGCCGTCCCGCCGAGCGCGGCGAACAGGTCCTCGGCGCCCCACATCAGCGCGTACGCGTTGTCCACCCGGGCCAGCTCGACGACGTTCAGCGCCCCCAGCGGCGTCTCGATCAGCACGATCACGTCCAACGGCGCCAACGCGCTGACCTGTTCGGGCGCTTCGGTTTTGGCCAGCATCACCGTGGTGTACGCGGTGCGGGAGACGGCCTCCAGGTCGGGTTCGTGATCGGCGGTGCCGGTGGGGTTGACCCGCACCACGGTCCGCTGCGGATCCAGTGGGGTGTTCACCAACGCCTCGCGGGCCGCCGGCCGGTCCTTGGCCGCCACCCCGTCCTCCAGGTCGAGGATCACGATATCGGCAGCCGCGGCGGCCTTCTCGAATCGTTCCGGTCGGTCCGCGGGGCAGAACAGCCACGCCGTCCCAGGCGCCAGGGTCACTGCGCATCTCCTTCGGGTCGCTTGCGCACCATGGTCTTCCGCGATGCCGTCGCCACGATATCGCCATGCTGGTTGCGCCCGACGTGGCTGAAGGTGACGATCCCCTCCCCCGGGCGGCTCTTGGATTCCCGCTTGTCGGTGACCTCGGTCTCGGCGTACAGCGTGTCGCCGTGGAACAGAGGCTTCGGAAAGGCCACCTCACCGAACCCGAGGTTGCCGACGATCGTGCCCTGGGTCAGTTGCGCGACCGACAGGCCGACCAGCGTCGACAGCGTGAACATCGAGTTGACCAGCCGCTGGTGGAACGGCGGCAACGCATCCGAGAACGCGGCATCGAGGTGCAGCGCCTGGGTGTTCATCGTCAGCGTCGTGAACAACACGTTGTCGGCCTCGGTGATGGTGCGTCCGGGCCGGTGCTGATAGAGCACGCCGGTCTCGAACTCCTCGAACCACAGCCCTCGCTGGACGACGATCTTCTTCGGTGCGTCGCCTCGATCGTCCGCTGCGCTCACAGCCCGAGCTCCCGTCCGATCAGCAGCAACTGCACTTCCGTTGTGCCCTCGCCGATTTCGAGGATCTTCGAATCGCGGTAGTGCCGGGCCACCGAGTACTCGTTCATGAAACCGTAGCCGCCGAAGATCTGGGTGGCGTCACGGGCGTTGTCCATCGCGGCCTCGCTGGCGACCATCTTGGCGATCGCGGCCTGCTTCTTGAACGGCTTGCCCGACAACAGCAGTGCGGCCGCGTCGTAGTACGCGGCGCGCGCGACGTGGGCCCGGGCCTCCATCCGGGCGATCTTGAACGCGATCGCCTGGTTGCTGCCGATCGGGCGGCCGAAGGCCTCACGTTCCTTGGCGTACTTGACGCTTTCGTCCACACAGCCCTGCGCGGCACCGACCGACAGCGCCGCGATCGCGATCCGGCCCTCGTCGAGGATCCGCAGGAAGTTCGCGTAGCCGCGGCCACGCTCACCGAGCAGGTTCTGCTCGGGAACTCGGACGTCGTCGAAGCTCAGCGGATGGGTGTCCGACGCGTTCCAGCCCACCTTGTTGTAGGCCGGCTCGGCGGTGAAGCCGGGGGTCGGGACCGGCACCAGGATCGACGAGATCTCCTTCTTGCCGTTGTTCTCGCCGGTGACCGCGGTGACGGTGACCAGTTTGGTGATGTCGGTGCCGGAGTTGGTGATGAACTGCTTGCTGCCATTGATAACCCAGTGGCCGTCGTCGAGTTTGGCGGTGGTCTTCGTCGCGCCCGCGTCACTGCCGCCGCCCGCCTCAGTCAGACCGAACGCGCCGAGCGCCTTGCCGCTGGCGAGCAGCGGCAGCCATTCCTGCTTCTGGTCCTCGGAGCCGAACCGGTACACCGGCATCGCCCCGAGGGAGACACCGGCCTCCAGCGTGATCGCCACACTCTGGTCGACCTTGCCAAGTTCTTCGAGCGCCAGGCACAGCGCGAAGTAGTCTCCGCCCATGCCGCCGTACTCCTCGGGGAACGGCAGCCCGAACAGGCCCATATCGGCCATGCCGGAAACGACTTCGTACGGAAACGAATGTTCCTCGTCGTGTTTGGCCGCGACGGGCGCGACGACGCTCTGAGCGAAGTCCCGCACCGTCTTGGCGAGCTCCGCGTAGTGGTCGGGCAGCGTCCCGGTCGCGAGAAATTCGGTCATGATTGCGGCTCCTTGCTTGCCGTTACGCGGGCCAGGACCTGACCCACCTTGACTTGTTCGCCCGCGTCGACCAACAGTTCCACCACCCCGTCGACGGGTGCGGACAACGCGTGCTCCATCTTCATCGCCTCGACGGTGACCACCACGGTCCCCGCCGCGACGGTCGCCCCGTCCTCGACGCCGACGGCGACCACGGCGCCCGGCATCGGGCTGGTCAGTTCGGCGTCTCCGCTGTGTTCGTCGTCGGGGCGCACCGGCGCCTCGCGGACCTCCTCGATCATCGCGACGCGTCCGGCGCCGGCCAGCCACACTTGGTGTCCGGCCTCGGCGACGGTGTAGTCGGTGCGCAGTCCGTCGATCGTGACCGCAAGCCGGTCGCCGTCCAATTCCGCGCGCAGCGTTCGGGTTTCCCCGCCTTCGACGGTCGCGGTCGCGTTGTCGGGGGTGCCGGTGAGCCAGACGTGGTCGGTGCGCTCACCGGCGTGCAACCGGACGGTGGTGGGTGCGCGGCCGGCGATGCGCCAGCCCGACGGCACCTCCCAGGGGTCTGCGGGCGTCACGGGCCAGGACCGCAGCCAGCGGTAGGCGGCCCCGGCGATCAAATCGTCGTCGGAGGCAAGCGCCTGCACGAAATCGGGCAGCCGCCGGTCGAGCAGCCCGGTGTCCAGGTCCCCGGCGACGACGTCGCGGTCGGCGAGCAGGAAGCGCAGGAACTCCACGTTGGTGGTCAGCCCGAGCACCGCGGTGTCGGCGAGCGCGGCATCGAGCGCGCGCAGTGCGGCCGGACGGTCGGCGGCGTGCGCGATCACCTTGGCCAGCATCGGGTCGTAATCGCTGCCGACCACGGTGCCGACCCGCAGCCCGGAGTCGACGCGGATGCCGGGCCCGGCCGGTTCCCGCAGACCGACGACATCGCCGCCGGTGGGCAGGAATCCGCGCGCGGGATCCTCGGCGTACACCCGCGCCTCGATCGCGTGGCCGTCGAGCCGGATGTCGTGCTGCTCGATCGGCAGCTTCTCCCCCGCGGCGACCCGGACCTGCAGCTCGACCAGGTCGAGTCCGGTCACCATCTCGGTGACCGGATGTTCGACCTGCAGGCGGGTGTTCATCTCCATGAAGAAGAACTCGTCGGGCCGGTCGGCGGAGACGATGAACTCGACGGTTCCCGCCCCGGTGTAGTCGACACTGCGTGCGGTGTCGCAAGCCGCGGTGCCGATCCGCGCGCGGGTGTCGAGATCGAGTAGCGGCGACGGCGCCTCTTCGATCACCTTCTGGTGGCGACGTTGCAGGCTGCACTCCCGCTCACCGAGATGCACGACGTTGCCGTGGTTGTCGGCGAGCACCTGCACCTCGATGTGGCGCGGGTTGAGCACGAACCGCTCCAGGAACAGCGTGTCGTCACCGAACGCCGACGCCGCCTCGCGGCGGGCGGAGACGAGGGCGGCGAGTAACTCACTGGCTTCCTGGACGACCCGCATCCCCTTACCGCCGCCGCCGGCGGACGGTTTCACCAGGACCGGGAAGCCGATCTCCGGCGCGCCGGCGATCAGATCGTCGTCGCTCAGCCCGGGCCGCGAGATCCCCGGAACTACGGGGACACCGAACGCCGAGACGGCCGCCTTGGCCGAGATCTTGTCGCCCATGGTCTCGATCGCCGAGACCGGCGGGCCGATGAACACCACCCCCGCGGACTTCAGCGCATCGGCGAATTGCGAGTTCTCCGAAAGGAATCCGTATCCTGGATGGACGGCCTGCGCGCCGGTGCGCTCGATCGCGGACAGCAGCGCGTCGACGGACAGGTAGCTCTGTCGCGCCGGAGCGGGCCCGATGTTGACCGCGACGTCGGCCTCCCGGACGTGCCGGGCGCCGGCGTCGGCGTCGCTGAACACCGCGACCGAGCGGATCCCCATCGAGCGCAGCGTGCGGATGACCCGGACCGCGATCTCGCCGCGGTTGGCCACCAGAACCGTATCGAACATGTTCACATCCTGAAGACGCCGTAGGACACCGGCTCCAGCGGAGCCTGGCCTGCCACCGAAAGTGCCAATCCCACAATGTCTCTGGTGTCGGCGGGGTCGATGACGCCGTCGTCCCACAGCCGTGCGGTGGAGTAGTAGGGATTGCCCTGGCTCTCGTACTGCTCGCGGATCGGCGCCTTGAACGCCTCTTCCTCCTCGGGGGTCATATCGCCGCGCACGGTGGCCAGCACCGACGCGGCCTGTTCGCCGCCCATCACCGAGATCCGCGCGTTCGGCCACATCCACAGGAAGCGCGGCGAATACGCCCGTCCGCACATCGAGTAGTTGCCCGCCCCGTAGGATCCGCCGATCACCACGGTCAGCTTCGGCACCCGCGCGCACGCCACCGCGGTGACCATCTTCGCGCCGTGCTTGGCGATGCCGCCGGCCTCGTAGTCGCGTCCGACCATGAATCCCGAGATGTTCTGCAGGAACAGCAGCGGCGTGTTGCGTTTGTCGCACAGCTCGATGAAATGCGCACCCTTGACCGCGGATTCGCCGAACAACACCCCGTTGTTGGCGACGATCCCGACCGGGTGGCCGTGGATGCGGGCGAAGCCGGTCACCAGCGTGGTGCCGTACTCGGCCTTGAACTCCCCGAATTCGCCGCCGTCGACGATGCGGGTGATCACCTCGTGCACGTCGTAGGGCACCCGGGAGTCGACGGGCACGACGTCGTAGAGCTCGGTCTGGTCGGCGACCGCGGCGACGGCGGGTGCCACCTCCCACGGCGGCGCGGCTTTCGGTGCCAGCGTCGCGACGATGCGGCGCACGATCCGCAGCGCGTCGCGGTCGTCGTGGGCGAGATGGTCGGTGACCCCGGAGACCTTCGAGTGCAGATCCCCGCCACCGAGTTCCTCGGCGGTGACCACCTCTCCGGTCGCGGCCTTCACCAGCGGCGGCCCGCCGAGGAAGATGGTGCCCTGGTTGCGCACGATCACGGCCTCGTCGCTCATCGCGGGGACGTACGCGCCGCCGGCGGTGCAGGAGCCCAGGACCGCGGCGATCTGCGCGATTCCCTTGGCGCTCATGGTCGCCTGGTTGTAGAAGATCCGGCCGAAGTGCTCGCGGTCGGGGAACACCTCGTCCTGGCGCGGAAGGAACGCCCCGCCCGAGTCGACCAGGTAGATGCACGGCAGCAGATTCTGCAGCGCGATCTCCTGGGCGCGCAGGTGCTTCTTGACCGTGACCGGGTAGTAGGTGCCGCCCTTCACCGTCGCGTCGTTGGCGACGATCATGCATTCACGCCCGGACACCCGGCCGATGCCGGCGATCATGCCCGCACCGGGGCACTCGTCGTCGTACATGCCGTCAGCGGCCAGCGCCGCCAGTTCCAGGAACGGGCTGCCGGGGTCGAGCAGGCCGTTGACGCGATCGCGCGGGAGCAGCTTGCCCCGGCTGATATGGCGCTCCCGGGCCCGTTCGGGACCCCCGAGCGCCGCCGCGGCGAGCTTGGCCCGCAACTGGTCGACCAGCGCGACGTGATCGTCGCGATGAGATGCCCGCGCTGCCATCGCTGAACCCACCTTATAGTTAATGGCGACTAACCGAGTGGTATGTTAATCATCATTAACTGTTGGTGTCTACCATCGGCGGGAGGTTCGTCACATGGCTTCCACGGATGCGGCCTCGCCACGCAGCAGGGCGAAGTCCGATCGCCGTGGTCAGCTGGTCGCCGCGGCCGAGCGGCTGTTCGCCGAACACGGCTATCTGGCGGTGCGGCTCGAGGACATCGGCGCCGCTGCCGGGGTCAGCGGCCCGGCGATCTACCGGCACTTCCCGAACAAGGAGGCCCTGCTGTCGGAGCTGCTGGTGGGGATCAGCACCCGACTGCTGGCCGGTGCGACCGAAGTGGTCGACGCCGCCGCCGACGCGGACTCGGCGCTGCAGAACCTGATCGACTTCCATCTGGACTTCGCCCTCGACGAGTCCGACCTGATCCGCATCCAGGACCGCGACCTGGGCAACCTGCCGCCCGTGGCGAAGCGTCAGGTGCGGCGTAAACAGCGGCAGTACGTCGAGATCTGGGTGGACGTGTTGCAGCGGCGCGATCCCCTGTTGACCGAGACCGCTGCTCGCGTGATGGCCCACGGAACGTTCGGTCTGCTCAACTCGACAGCCCACAGCATGAAGCCGGGAGCGACGAAAACGGCCGAGGCCAGCTCGCGCACCGTCTTACGGGAGATGACGGTCGCGGCGCTGACCTCGGCCGCAAACAGCTAGGCGTCGAGTGAGTCCGCCTGCTAATACCAGGCTCTGCGACCCGCGACCGGGCGGCCAACGGATCCCAGGATCCAGAACACCGCACCGATGACGAGCAGCACGATGCCGATGTAGAACAGGATCGGCATGCTGAACAGGTATCCCAGAAGCAGCAGAATCGCTCCGAAGACGATCATGTCAGTCCATTTCTTTCCGGTCGGCCAATCAGCGTTCTACTGACTGGGTTGCGGGACGTTGCATTCGGTGACTTTCGGGTTGACGCCCGCATAGTTCAGCGGCCCGGCCACGACGGTCAATGCGATGCTTCCGGCTGTGGCGCAATTCGTTTCGCTACCGCTGAAGTAATCGCGTTGATACGCGGCGAACACGCCGATCAACAACCAGACGAGCACAATGACCCCGAGAATTCCTCGCATTGTGTGCCTCCTTGGTCTGCGCGCCCGGAAGTGGCGCGCAGCAAGGTTTTACCCCGCGGAAAATTCCGGTAAACCTCAGCTCGGACAGGTCATCGAGCGAATGCCGCGGTGAGCCAATCGCACATCGCGCGCCGCAACACCGCGCGGTTCTCCCGTTTGTCGATCTCGTGGCCGTCGTCGTCGAAGGTCAGCAGTTCGACCTTGCGTCCGAGCGCGCTCAGCGCTTCGCACATCTGCTGCGACTCGCTCGGCGGCACGTTGGTGTCGTTGAGGCCGTGCACGAGCAGCAGTGGCGCGGTGATCGCCTCGGCGCGCGGCAGCGGGGACAGCCGTTCGAGCAGATCCTGGTCGCTGACCGGATGCCCGTACTTGGGATAGGCCGCCGCGGCGATCCATTGTTCGGTGTTGCGGTACCAGGTGTTCAGGTCGCTCATGCCACAGATGCTGATGCCCGCGGCGAAGTGGTCGGGGTGGAACGCCAATGCGGCCTGGGTCAGGTAGCCACCGTAGGACCAGCCGCAGCACGCCACCTTGCCCTCGGGCGCGTGACCACCGTCGACCAGGAACCGCACCGCATCGGCGACGTCGTCGATCGCGGCGAACCGGCGCTCGCGGTCGTCGGCGTGCATGAAGGACCGGCCGAATCCCCCCGAGCCGCGCACGTTCGGCAGGAAGACACAGATTCCCTCCTGGAGCAGCGCCGGGAAGAACTCGTTGTACCCGGGTCTGCCCTGCCCTTCGGGTCCGCCGTGCAGGAACAGCATCGCGCCGATCGTCTCGACGCCGTCGGGCGGCGTGAACAGCCATCCGCTGAAGGTCATGCCGTCGCGGGCGGTGATGGTCTCCAAGGTCGGATCGGCCGACACCGGGCCGCTGGAGGGTTCGCGGTCGACGAGTTGCCACTCCCGGCTGCGGGGATCGACCAGTTCCACCGTCGGCGGGTTCGACGGACCTTCGACGGTCAGCGCCAGCATCGACCCGCCGGCGCTGATGCTGAGCTCACTGGCCACCATGCCCGGCAGCGGGATCGGATCGTAGAGCGTCCCGTCGGCGTATTCGAGAATCTGTAATTCGCTGGCGCCGTGCAGGTTCCACAGCAGAGCCACCGTCGACAGGTCGTCGCTGACGGTGAACTCGTCGAGTTCGCAACCCGGCCGTTCGGCCACCACCTGGTAGGTGACGCCCTCCGCGGTCACCCTCACCTCGAGCAGCCGCGCGTGTTCGGCGCCGTTCTCGCTGCGGATCAGTGCCCGCACGTAGCCCTCGGTGCTGTTGACGTCGTAGGTCTTGGCGGGCTGGTACAGCGCGAAGTGCTCCCCGTCGGGGCCGGTGCGCAGCCGTCTGGGGTGGTGGTCGTCGAGGATCACACCGGTGTCGGTGGTGGAACCTGGGTCATAGGGCAGCAGCCCGGTCTCGACCAGTCCACGCAGCATGATCAGGTCGCGGTAGCCGCGCGGACCGACCCGCACCAGCGAGGCACCGGCCCACGCGTCGACCAGGCGCCCACCCGAGCGGCGGTCCAGCACGGTGGTCGGCCCACCCGAGGGATCGATCAGGCAGGAGCTGCCGACACCGTCCTCACCGGTCAGAATCGCCGCGACGAGCGTGCCGTCCCACCCGATCAGCTCCGCGGTGCCCTCCACCCCGGACGGCCAATAGTCGATCCGGCGGGCCGCGCGGTCATCGGGATCCGTTGTGACAACCCAGATCTGGCTACGGGTACTGCCTTCGGGCGCGACCTGGCAGGCCAGCCAGTGCCCGTCGGCGGAGTGCAGTACGCGGGTGACGGGGCCGTCGACGGGCAGCTCGACGTCGCGCGACGAGCTCGCGCGCCACCCGCGCAGGAACCGCTGGACCGCCCGGGGATACCCGCCGTCGTCGACGAGGTGGGCGAACGCGGTGGCGTCAGGTGACATCGACGCGCCGTAAATCCGGCGGACCTGTTCTGCCACGGTTCCCGATTGTGCACGGTCGGCCCCGGCGCCGCCGGGTCGGCCGGTGCTCGACGGCTCTGAGCGGCCGCACAGGTACCCTCGCAGCCATGAGGTGGGCATGAAAGATTCACCTGACCGCGGCAGCGATCAATGGGGTGACCGCAACTCCGGGTACTCCGGATACTCCGATCCTGCCTACGCCAGTCAGACGCCGTACGGACCGCCGTATCAGCAGCCGGCGCAGGCTCCGCAACCCACCGAGCGCCTTCCCGCGTACCCGCCGTACGGCTACGACCCGTACGCGACGGGTCAGTACCCGCCCCCCAACCCGCAGGGCTACGGCGCCGAGCCGCCGCAGCAGGACCCGAAGTCACCCCGCTGGCTGTGGGTCGTCGCAGGCGTCGCCGTGGTCCTGGTCATCGGTCTGGTGATCGCGCTCGTGATCGTCAACAGCTCGCGGCAGCAGACGGTGGTGGCCCCGCTGCCGTCGGTACCGGAGCCGTCGCTGAGCACCCCGTCTCCGACGCCCACGACCCGCGCGCCGCGCACCACCACGAGGCCGTCCACCCCGGTGGCGCCGCTGCCCACGCTTCCGACCGGCCCGACGACACCGCTCAAACCGCCCACGACGCGGGGGGCCACCGACTCCGTCGTCTACACCGTCGACGGCCAGGGCCGGGCCATCAACCTGACCTACGTCGACACCGGCGGGCTGCTGCAGACCGAGTTCAACGTGATGCTGCCGTGGAGCAAGGAGGTGGCGCTGCCGCAGCCGGGCGAGACGTCGGCCAGCATCAGCATCATCAACGTCGGCCGAGAGGTGACGTGCTCGATCTCGGTCAACGGTGTGCAGATGGACCTGAGCACCGGTGTCGGCCTGACCATCTGCACGTCGACCGGGTAGTTCCCTAGATGCGGTGCGGGGCGCGCACCGGAAGGAACAGCACCAGCCCGAGCACGACGACGAGCACCAGGCCACCCATCCCGGCGCGGTAGCTGTCGAATACGTCGATGAACAACGAAAACAGCCACGGCGCCAGGAAAGTCGCGGCGCGACCCGCCGTGGTGTACAGCCCGAACGTGACGCCTTCCTTGCCGCGTTCGGCCATCCGCATCATCAAGGTGCGCGCCGAGGACAGCGTCGGGCCGATGAACAGGCACAGCAGCAGCCCACACACCCAGAACGCCAACGGTCCCGACACCGCCATCAGGGTCAGACCCACCGCGATCAACGCCGACAGCGACGCGACGATCACCGTCTTGGAGCCCACCCGGTCGTCGAAGCGCCCACCCACGACCGCCCCGAGCGCCGCGACGACGCACGCCGCGACGCCGAACAGCAGCACGTCGGCCTCCGAGACCCCGTAGACGTTGACGCCGAGCACGGCGCCGAACGTGAAGATCCCGGTCAGCCCGTCCCGGAACACGGCACTGGCGCCCAGGTAGTAGACGAGGTTGCGGTCGCGGCGCCACTCGGCGCGGACGTCGGTCCACAGCCGCCGGTACGCACCGAAGAAGCCGACCCGCGGCGGGGGCGCCGAGTCGTTCCTCGGCGCCCAGATCAGCAGAGGAAGCGCGAACAACGCGAACCACGCGGCGACCAGCAGCATCGCCGCGCGCACGTTCTGGCCGTCGGCGACGGGTATCCCGAGCAGTCCGCGGGTGTCGCCGTCGCCGGAGATGAAACCCAGATAGACCACCAGCAGCGCGAGCACGCTACCGAAGTAGCCCAACGCCAATCCGATGCCGGAGATGCGGCCCGACGTCTGCGGGGTGGACAGTTCGCGCAGCATCGCGTTGTAGGGCACCGTGGCCAGCTCGCTGCACGCGGCCGTGCACGCCAGCACCACCAGACCCGGCCACAGGTAGCGATGGTCGTCGCGGATCAGGCTGAGTGCGGCCGTGAACAGCACCACGAGCCCGGTCAGCACGGCGAGGGCGCGGCGGCGACGCGAGGGTGCGTCGACCAGCACCCCGGTGACCGGGGCCAGCAGCGCCACCACCAGACCCGCCAGCGCCAGCGCGCGGCCCAGCCAGCTCGCCGGGCTGGTGTCCCCCGGCAGGTCGTCGCCGACGGTGGTGGTCAGGTAGACGGTGAAGACGAACGTGATGACGATCGCGTTGATCGCCGTCGCCCCGAAATCCCACATCGCCCAGGCCAGCACGCGCGAACGCGGTGCCGCATCGGTGGGCGGACCGGTCGTGGGCGGCAGCTGGCTCATGGTCGCTCACGATATAGTCCGGCCCATGCCAGTACCCGCTCCCAGCGCGGACGCTCGCGCCGTCGTCACCGGCGCTTCGCAGAACATCGGTGAGGCGCTGGCCGTCGAGCTCGCCCGCCGTGGCCACCACCTGATCATCACGGCCCGCCGCGAAGAGGTGCTCAACGCACTCGCCGAGCGGCTGCGCGCCGACTTCGGCGTGACCGTGGAGGTGCGCGCCGTCGACCTGGCCGACCCGGCTGCGCGCGACGTGTTCTGCGAAGAGTTGGCCACCCGCCATATCTCGATCCTGTGCGCGAACGCCGGCACCGCGACGTTCGGTGCGGTCGCCTCGCTGGATCCGGCCGAGGAGCGGAAACAGGTGCAGCTCAACGTGCTCGGCGTGCACGACCTGGTACTGGCCGTGCTGCCCGGCATGGTCGAGCGGGGCGCGGGCGGCATCCTGATCTCCGGGTCCGCCGCGGGCAACTCCCCGATTCCGAACAACGCGACCTACGCCGCGACGAAGGCCTTCGCCAACACGTTCAGCGAATCGCTGCGCGGCGAGGTGAAATCGTCCGGGGTGCACGTCACGGTGCTCGCCCCGGGACCGGTGCGCACCGAGTTGCCCGACCCCGACGAGCAGTCCCTCGTCGAGAGATTGATCCCGGACTTCCTGTGGATCGACACCGAGTACACCGCCAAGGTGTCGCTGGATGGGTTGGAGCGCAACAAGATGCGCGTCGTGCCCGGCGTGACGTCGAAGGCGATGTCGGCGGCCAGCGGCTATGCGCCGCGCGCGATCGTCGCGCCGATCGTCGGCGCGGTCTACAAGAAGCTCGGCGGCGACTGACCCCTCTCTCGCCGAAATTGCGTTCCGGCAGCGGAAGTTCGAGTAGCGAGCTGCCCAGAAGCAATCTCGGCGGTCAGCGCTCGCGAGGTCAGCGGCGGCGCTTGCGCCGGCCCGTGCCGAAGATGCTGCGCGTGATCTCGCGCCCGATCACCGTTCCCGCCGACCGCATCGCGCTCTTGAACGCCGGGTTGGCCATCACCTGGTCGAGGAAGCCGGGTTCGGGAGTCGACGCGGGTGCGGGCATCGGCGGGATGTCGATCGGCGGCGGGACGTACACCGGGGGTTGTTCGGCCGGGGCAGGGGCGACGGGCGGCTGGGCCACCGGCGGTGGCGGCGCCAGTCGCGCCGCGAGCCGTTCGTAGGCCGAGTCCCGGTCGATCGTCTGGCCGTACTCGGCCTGCAGCGGGCTGGCTTCGGCCGCCGCGGCGATCGCGTCGGACCCGATGGTGTCCATCAGCGACCGCGGGGCGCGGATCCGGGTCCAGGCCACCGGCGTCGGCGCACCCCTCTCCGAGAGCACGGTCACGACCGCCTCGCCGGTGCCCAGGGACGTCAGCGCCGATTCGAGGTCGTACACGTCGGTTTTCGGGTAGGTGCGGACGGTCTTGGTCAGCGCCTTCTGATCGTCGGGGGTGAACGCGCGCAGCGCGTGCTGGATCCGCGCGCCGAGCTGGCTGAGGACCTCTTTGGGGATGTCTGCGGGCAGCTGGGTGCAGAACAGCACACCGACACCCTTGGAGCGGATGAGTTTGACGGTCTGCTCGACCTGGTCGAGGAACGCCTTCGACGCGTCGGTGAAGAGCAGATGCGCCTCGTCGAACACGAAAACCAACTTGGGTTTGTCGACGTCGCCGACCTCGGGCAGCGTGGTGAACAGATCGGCGAGCACCCACATCAGGAACGTCGAGAACAGCACCGGCCGGGCCGCCTGGCTGCCCAGTTCCAGCAGCGTGATGACGCCACGCCCGGACGCGTCGACGCGCATCAGGTCGTCGGGTTCGAGCTCCGGCTCGCCGAAGAAGGTGTCCGCGCCTTCGGCCTCCAGGTTCACCAGTGCCCGCAGGATCACCCCGGCCGTCGTCGTCGACACCGCACCGAGCGCCTTGAGCTGCGGCTTGCCCTCGTCGCTGGTCAGGTACTGGATGACCGAGCGCAGGTCCTTGAGGTCCAGCAGCGGTAGCCCCTGCTGATCGGCCCAGTGGAAGATCAGCCCGAGCGTCGATTCCTGAGTCTGGTTCAGCCCGAGCACCTTTGACAGCAGGATCGGCCCGAAGCTGGTGATGGTCGCGCGCACCGGCACCCCGATGCCCGAGGTGCCCAGCGACAGGAACTCCACGGGGTAGGCCGCCGGGGCCCAGTCGTCGCCGGTGTCGGCGGCGCGCTCGGCCACCTTGGCGCCGGGTTCACCGGGCCGGGACAGGCCCGACAGGTCGCCCTTGACGTCGGCCATCACCACCGGCACCCCGGCCGCCGACAGCTGTTCGGCGAGCACCTGCAGCGACTTCGTCTTGCCCGTCCCGGTCGCACCGGCCACCAGCCCGTGCCGGTTCAGCGTGGCCAGCGGAATCCGGACCCGCGCGGCGGGGTCGCAGACGCCGTCGACGACGACGGTGCCGAGCTCGACCGCTGCGCCTTCGGCCGCATAACCTGCGGCGATCTGCTGCGCGGGGGTGCCGGAGGGCTGCGTGCTCATGGGTCGAACCCTACTGCGGCGGGACCGGCGTCAGGCGGGTGTGCGGGCCGATGTGCGCCGGTGGGCTTAGGGTTGAGCGCTGTGCGAGACGAACTGGTGTGGATCGACTGCGAGATGACGGGCCTGGACCTGAAATCCGACCTGCTCATCGAGATCGCGGTACTGGTGACCGATTCGGAGCTGAACATCCTCGGCGACGGCCTCGACGTGGTCATCCACGCCGACGACGCCGCGCTGTCCTCGATGGTCGACGTGGTCGCCAAGATGCACGCGAAGTCGGGCCTCGTCGACGAGGTGCGCGCGTCCACCGTCGACGTCGCGACCGCCGAGGACATGGTGCTGACCTACATCCGGGAGCACGTCAAGCAGGCCAAGACGGCGCCGCTGGCGGGGAACTCGATCGCGACCGACCGCGGCTTCATCGCCCGCGACATGCCCAAGCTCGACGACTTCCTGCACTACCGGATGATCGACGTCAGCTCGATCAAGGAGTTGTGCCGCCGCTGGTATCCGCGGATCTACTTCGGGCAGCCGGAGAAGGGGCTCGCGCACCGCGCGCTGGCCGACATCCACGAGTCGATCCGCGAGCTGCGCTACTACCGCCAGACCGCGTTCGTCGCGCCGCCCGGGCCCTCGACCAGCGACATCGCGGCCGTCGCGGCCGAGCTGGGCTCCCCGAAGCAGGACGATTCGGCTCCAGAGGGGTCCACCGGCTAATATGACCAAGCCGCTTTCCGAAGCGGCGATGGTGGCTGTAGTTCAGTTGGTAGAGCACCAGGTTGTGATCCTGGCTGTCGCGGGTTCGAGTCCCGTCAGCCACCCCGAAAGGGAAACGCCGCCTACTTCGGTAGGCGGCGTTTCTGCTGTCCGGGCGTCACACGTTGGCGTTGCCGGCCTTCCACTGCTCCCACGGGATGTTCCAGTCCCCCAGCCCGTCGGTGCCCGGCAACGGCGAGCCGACGGTGTTGACGATCTCGACGATGTCGCCGCGCTTGGAGTTGTCGTAGAACCACTGGCCGTTGCTCGTGCTGACGTTGATGCAGCCGTGGCTGACGTTGGCCTCGCCCTGGCTGCCGACCGACCAGGGCGCCGCGTGCACGTAGATGCCGCTGTAGGAGATCTGGGTGGCCCAGTCGACCTCGGTGCGATAGCCGTTGGGCGAGTTGGTCGGAACGCCGTAGGTCGACGAATCCATGATCATGTGCGACCTGCGGTCACCGACGATGTAGACGCCGTTGTTGGTGGGCGTGCTGTTCTTGCCCATCGACACCGGCATGGTCTTGACGACCTCGCCGTTGCGGCGCACCGTCAGCGTCTTGGTGTCGTCGTCGACGGTGCTGATCACCTCGTCGCCGATGGTGAAGTTCGTCGACACGTTGTCCTGACCGAAAAGACCGTCGCCCAGGTCGACGCCGTAGGTGTTGACCTCGACCTCGACTTTGGTGCCGGGCTTCCAGTACTTGGCTGGGCGCCAACGGACTTCACGGTTGTTCAGCCAGTAGAACGCGCCCTCAACGGGCGGCTCGGTCTTGACGGTGATTGCGCGTTGCGCGGCCAGCCGGTTCGGGATGTTCTCGTCGAACCGGATGGCGACCGGCTGCCCCACCCCGACGACCTCGCCCTCGTTCGGCAAAACGTAAGGCATCGTGAGGTTTTCCGGGCTGTGCGTCTCGAACGTCATCTGCCGGCTCGCGACCCCGCCGAGCCCCAGCGCCTGCGCGGTGAGCGTGTAGCGCTTGTTGTAGCCGAGGGGTTCGGCGGTCTCCCACGTCAGGCCGTCCTCGGAGAGCTTGCCCTCCACCGTCTTGCCGTTCTCGTTGACCATCGTCACCGCGCCCAGAACACCGTCTTCGGCGCTGACCGTCACGGGCGCGCCGGCGCTCACGCCGACGGCACCGTCCTTGACCGACGACGACAGTTTCGGGACCAGCAGGTCACCGAACGGGGTGCCCTTGTCCGTGATCACCTGAGGTTTGGGGGTTTCGGTTCCCCCCGCGCAGGCGCTGAGGCCCAGCACAAGCGCGGGAACCAACGCAACGGCCACCCACCAGGACCGTCTCGCACGCGCACGGCTCGCCGTGTTGACCTGCCACATACTTCCGCTCCACCTCACATCATGGCTGTTTGCCCGCGAACCAGTGCCGCCAATTCTACGGTCAGTTTCGGGGTTGGGGCACGACTGCGATGTCGGCTCCGAAAACGCGCGGACGTGCGGATTTCCGTCTTACGCCGCGGGCCTGTTATTGTCTCACACGCGCGCCGTTAGCTCAGTTGGTAGAGCAGCTGACTCTTAATCAGCGGGTCCGGGGTTCGAAACCCTGACGGCGCACCACACAAAGGCCCTGTATCCACAGGGCCTTTGCTGGCTTCGGGGAGGTTTCCCCGGCAATCGTCTACACCCGGCTACGCCGCGACCACCTCAACGGCCAGTTCGCGGGCCACCGGTTCGGCGGTCGACACCGTCGGCAACGACAGCGTCACGCCCTGGACGTCGATGAAGCCGATCTGGGTCAGATCCAGATACGGGGTGGCGAACCCGGTCAGTTGCAACGTGAGCGTGTCCCCGGCGCCCGCCGTGTAGGCGATCTGCTCCAGATCGAACGTCACGCTCCGGCTCCTGCCGTCGAGCGTCACCGGGATCGCGGTGACCAGGTTGCCCAGCACCAGGCCGGAGGCGTCGTCGACGATCTGACCGTAGATGTGCGTGGCGGTGCCCAGCCCCTCGTAGGTCAGCGTGACCTGTGGAGCACCGACGAACTGAGCACCCTCGGGCGGGGCGATCTTCATGTTCAGCGCCAGCGACGCTTTGGACGCCGTTGCCGGCGACAGCAACCACGGTGTGGGCGGCTGGGTCTGGGGGCCGGATCCGCCGATCGGAATGATCGGCAGGAATCCGCCGCCACTCTGCGCGACGAACGGCTCGCCGTAGAACCCTGACTCCGTCGGCATCACCTCTGAGGCGTGGTAGTCACCGTTCTGGTCGTACCACTCGAAGCGGGGTCCCGTCGGCACCAGTTCGTTGCCGCGCACGTACCGGTCGAGCCAGTCCATCGTCGCGTTCACCAGATGCGTCGCCTGGTTGTCGTTCGGCGGGTTCAGGCAGATGCCGTGTCCACCGCAGGCCCAGATCATGTCCACCGGAACACCATTCGCGCCGAGCATCGCGGCATTGGTGAATGCCTGTCGGAGCGTGAACAATCCGTCGACGGTGCCCTGGATCAACAGCGTCGGCGCGGTGATGTTGTTGACCAGCACTGTCGGGCCACTGCTCTCGATGATGGCCTGCTGGACCTCGGTGATGAACCCGAGCAGATCGCCGAGGATGATCGCCGGATAGATCTGCGCGTTGATCTTCGCGCCGGCAATCAGCAGGTCCAGCCCGAGCAGGGTCGCCCAGCCGGACTTGAACGCCTTCTCGGGATAGAGCGCCATGGTCAGCGAGTTCCATGCGATCACCGGGACGATGGCCTCGACCCGCTTGTCGATGCCTGCGGTCACCAGCTGGATTCCGCCGCCGTAGGAGCCGCCGACCATGCCCATCACCGGATCGCCCGGCGCGGTCGTCTTGACTCCCGGCAGGGTGGAGGCCCAGGAGATCAACGCCTGGACGTCACGCCCCTCGAAGAACGGGCTGTCGAGCTGCAGGGTCCCGCCGGAGTCGTACTCGCCGCGGGGATCCCAGGTCACCACGTTGTAGCCGCCGTCGCGCAGCGTCTTGATCCCGGGTATCAGATTCGCCAGCGAGATCAACGCGGTCGGGTCGGTGTAACCGGCGCTGCCCAGCCCCGGACCGTTGAAGATGGTCTCGGCGTCCTGCCCGTTCTGCAGCCCGGCGGCCGGGAAGAAGTTGACGCTGATCTTCGTGCCGTCGAACGACGCCACCTTCGTCGTGAACGCGAAGGGCACGTTCTCCGGGATCAGTTCGCCCGTGTCGACCGTGACCGACGTGATCACGCGGTAACCGATGATCGGTTGCAGGACCGCACCGAGGATCGGGGTCTGCTGCAGCTTGAGCACGATCGGGTCGACGAGGTCGCCGAGTAGCGGAATCCGACTGAGAAGGACCATCAGCGCGCTTTCCTGGCTGACCATCACTCTGAAGGTGTCGGTACCGCCGGCATTCACCACGGCCAGATCCGGTAGGAACGTGAACCCGCCGGCGGCGCTGAGGAGCGTGGTCTTACCGCCCTCCGGCGACGAGCCGAGGACTGTATAGAACAGCTGACGTCCGTTGGTGGCGGTCGCGTTGATCGACCCGTAGATCACACCGTCGTCGAACGCCATGGTGGTCGAGTCGACGACGATGGGGCCGGCGAAAAGCGCCTCTCGCCGCGCCGCCGCGGCGGCGGCCCAGGACAGCGGTGAATCCGCGGGCAGCCCGGCCGGGCCTCCCCCGGCGAACGGCTTGAAGATGCTGTCGATGAGCGCCGCCCAGGGGTTCGACACCGCGGTGGTGGCGGTCTGCGTCGCGGTCGGGGACGCCGTGCGTCCCGCGACGGCTGCCGGGCTGGACAGCCACTTCAGGGCCTGGGCAGTGCGGTCTGCCGGCGCGACGTCGGCGACCTCGTCGGTCGAGCCGGCGGGCTCGGCGGCGGTGTCCCCGGCCGACGGCGTCGTCGTCTCGGCGGTGTCGGTATCGGTGTCGGTGGACGAGGACTCTCGCCCCGGCGCGGCGTCGCGCGCCTTGGCGGGCTTGCGGGATGTATCGGCGGCGGCGGATTCGTCGGCTGGGTCCTCGATGGCGGGGTCCTCGTCGGCTGGGTCCTCGTCGGCTGGGTCCTCGATGGCTGCGTCGTCGTCTACGGCGTCTTCGGCACCGTCATCGGCAGCGTCGGTGTCATCACGGGAGCCGGACGTGGGTTTCGCACCCGTCGACGTCTTGTCACCGGAATCGACGGAAGTCGTCTCGGCGCCGCGGGAACTCGGGGCCGACACCGTGGAATCCGCACCGTCTGCCGCAGGCTTGGCGACGGCCACACCGTAGCCACCGAGGACGGCAGTGCCGACCCCGAAAGCGACCGCGAGGCCCCCCACCCGGCCGATATACCTAGCTGCGTTCATCGTTACCCCTGCTCAGACGGTCGACAACGCAGCAAACTATAGCCCCGGCCCGGCGCTGCGGATGGGCAAATCGCGAGATACCTTGCCATAGCATCCCGCCCCATGCGCCACGGCACGAGAACGCCGAAATCGATTGCCGATCAATGTCTTTCATGCAGATGACGAGGAGAATCCACCCCCCGACCTCCGGCGCCTGAACCCGTCGGCAGCGCCGAAGTTCGGCAGCCGCGGCAATCCCTATATCCGTTTCAAAACGTAATGAGCTGCGAAGATATCTAGAGACCAGTCGTCAATATTTGCGGAAACCAGCGGTGGTGGCCGATCAGAGGCCTACATTGTTGCCCAGCGCACCAGGCATATCGACTCATCAGAGAGGGCGCTGCCACCTACATACCCAGGGGAACAATGATGAAGAAGCTGCTTGTCGCCGCCGCTTGTGCCGCCGGCGCGATCGCCGGAGCCGGCGTCGCGAACGCGGAGGAAGTCAGGGTCGTCGACGCCAACGGCGCACCGGTGACCTTCCAGACCCAGGACGCCTGTTTGGCCGACGGCCCTCATATCGCGCTGTCCAACCCCGAAGAGGACGCCCAGTATCCGTACTTCCTTTGCCGCGAGGGCGAAGACGGTCTCTGGTACCTGTTCAACTCCGACACGCAGTAGCGATCCACCCGTCCCGTGCCCGCTGGGCACGGGACGGCCTGCGATGGCCTAGCGGCGGGGTCCCGCGCCGGGCTGGCCCAGCAACGGGTTGATCTGGCCCGCGGCGCCGTGCTGCTGCTGTTGATGCTGCTGCAACGCCTGCACCAAGGGGTTCTCCATCATCAGCTGACGCTTGTCGTCCTCGGACAACTCGTAGAACGTCCACAGCCCCCATGCGGCCGGCCGGATGTACAGCGTGACCTTCTGCCGCTTCTTGGTGTTCTGCGGCAGCATCGCCGGGATCGGGACGACCCGGTCGAGCGTCACCGCGCTGACGAGTTCTTGCGCCAGCGTGTCGACGTCAGTCGTGTCCTGCAGTTCGTAGACCGAAGCCTGGTGGCTCGGCTGCGCGGGGCCCTGCAGGGCGAGAAACCACGCCATGTGGCGTCTCCTTCTCTGTAGCTCGTCTTGTATCAGCGTCAGCGTAGAGGACTCGGCCGCCCGATCCGGCGATACCCTTCCCGGCCCCGCGGGACTCGCAGCCGGCAACGCCCGCCTGGCACAGGAAATCGGCGCCACCGTCAAACTTCGCCGGCCTGGACGCGGGGCCCAATTTCTGTGCTAGATGTCACACGCCGGTAACAATACGCAGGACGCGCGTCGGGTACAAGGAGTAACGGCGCATCGCGGTTCACATCGCCCTATGGGGATTGTGCTGCTGAAAGCCTGCGAGTGGTGTTATGGTTCCGTTAGCTGAACGCCGTGAGCGATCGCCGCGAGAGGCTTAAGAGCAGGAATCGAGGAATTTGCTGATGTCGAGCCCGGTCGATCCGATGGCCACACGTGCCGGCGGAGAGGACGCCGTTCACCGCCGCGTTGTGCAAACGCCCGTGGCGGTACTGAACTGCAGCCGGATCGGCCGTGTGGCCAACCCCCCCGGATTCTCGATCACCGACTGGTTCTGGTCCAGCTTCAGGCGCTGATCAACCGTTCACTGCCGGATACGGCGGATCGTCAGCACGAGCAACAGCACGCCGGCCCCGGCCAGGGAGATCGCCACCGGCGGCTTCGACACGAAGCGGATCACCCCGGCTTTGACGTCGTCGGCCACCCGACGCGGATTGGCCCGCTCGGCGAGGGAGTCGACCGTGATCGCCAGCTGCTCGCGCGCCTGATCGATCTCAGCCTTGATGGTGTCGGGATCCCGGTCCGCCACGTGTTCCTCCAATGCCTCCAGCACCAGCGCGCCGGCCGCGCCCCTGCCTACAGCTCTGTCGAACTACCCTAGTTGAGCCGGGCCGCCACGCAGCGCCCCGGTCGACCGAACCACCGCACCCGTTCCGGGACCTGCTTGGAGGGATGACACACCGATGCCGCAAACCCCACGTCTCGAGGTCGGCGACAAAGCTCCCGCGTTCAGCCTCCCCGACGCCGACGGCAACACGGTCAAGCTGTCCGACTACAAGGGTCGCAAGGTCATCGTGTACTTCTATCCGGCCGCGTCGACGCCGGGCTGCACCAAGCAGGCCTGCGACTTCCGGGACAGCCTCGCCGAGCTCAACGACGCCGGTCTCGACGTCGTCGGGATCTCGCCGGACAAGCCGGCGAAGCTCGCGAAATTCCGCGACGCCGAGGGGCTGACGTTCCCGCTGCTGTCCGATCCGGACAAGAAGGTCCTCGAAGCGTGGGGCGCCTTCGGCGAGAAGACGATGTACGGCAAGACCGTTCAGGGCGTCATCCGTTCCACGTTCCTCGTCGACGAGAACGGCAACATCGAGGTGGCGCAGTACAACGTCCGCGCCACCGGCCATGTCGCCAAACTACGGCGCGACCTGTCCGTGTAGTTCACCGAGCCGGGCGAGCAGCAGCGCCTCGGCGGTCGCCGCGCGTTCCAGCACGCCCAGGTGCAGGCTCTCGTTGATGCTGTGCGCCTGGGTGTCGGGGTCCTCGACCCCGGTCACCAGGATCTTGGCATCGGGGAAGGTCCCCGCGAACTCGGCGATGAACGGGATCGATCCGCCGACACCGGTGTCGACGGCGTCGTGGCCCCACGCCTGCCGAAACGCGCTGCGCGCGGCGTCGTAGACGGGGCCGTCGGCGTCGATGGCGTACGGTTCGCCGAGATCTCCGGGGGTGACGGTCACCTGCGCACCCCACGGCGCATGGCTCTCCAGGTGCCGGGTCAGCGCCGCGAGGTGCTCGGCGGCGTCGCCGCCGGGGGCCACCCGCATGCTGATCTTGGCGCGGGCGCGCGGGATCAGCGTGTTGGACGCCTTCGCGATGGGGGTGGTGTCGATGCCGATGACGGTGATCGCCGGCTTGGCCCAAAGCCGTTGTGTCGCTGAGCCGGAGCCGATCTCGTGCACCCCGTCGAGGACGCCGGTGTCGGCCCGCACCCGCTCGGGCGTGTAGTCGACCTCGGGAGCGTCGGCGACGTGCAGGCCCTCGACGGCGACGTCGCCGTCGTCGTCGTGCAGCGAGGCGAGCAGGCGCACCAGAACC
Source organism: Mycolicibacterium parafortuitum (assembly GCF_002086815.1). Classification (GTDB taxonomy): domain Bacteria; phylum Actinomycetota; class Actinomycetes; order Mycobacteriales; family Mycobacteriaceae; genus Mycobacterium; species Mycobacterium parafortuitum. The sequence goes on along the minus strand of NZ_MVID01000011.1, from coordinate 97,517 downwards.
GACAGCGCGTCGGGCACCACCCCGCCCCACATCCCCGAGTGCAGGCCGTGGTCGAGCGTGGCGACCTCGACCACACAGTCGGCCAGACCACGCAGCGACACCGTCAGCGACGGGATCGCGGTGCTCCAGTTGTCGGAGTCGGCGATCACGATGACATCGGCGGCCAGCGCGTCGCGGTGCTTGGCGAGCAGCCCGCTCAGCGACGGCGAGCCGGACTCCTCCTCCCCCTCGACGAAGACGGTCACCCCGACCGGCGGATTGCCGCCGTGCGCCCGGAACGCGGCGAGATGCGTTGCGATACCGGCCTTGTCATCGGCGGTGCCGCGACCGTACAGCCGGCCGTCACGTTCGGTCGGCTCGAACGGGGCGCTGCGCCACTGGGTGGGGTCGCCTTCGGGCTGCACGTCGTGGTGGGCGTACAGCAGCACCGTCGGCGCACCCTCCGGCGCGGGATGCCGGGCGATGACGGCTGGGGCGCCGCCCTCGGCGACGATCGTGACGTCGTCGAATCCGGCCTCGGACAACAACTTCGACACCGCTTCGGCGCACCGGTGCACCTCGGGACGGCGGTCGGGATCCGCCCACACGGACTGGATGCGCACCAGGTCTTCGAGGTCGGCGCGCACCGACGGCAGGACGTCGCGGACGCGTTGCACGAGATCGCTCATGGCGACCACGTTAGTCGCCTGTCCGGGCCCGGCGAGCGTGCGCAAAGTCCGGGATTTGATCGGCGTGTCCGCCGCAGACACGCACGCTCGCGGGAAAAGGCGTTAGCGCTCTTCGAGGACGGCGACCGCCGCGGCGGTGTCGGCCTCGTGGGTCAGCGACAGGTGGATCGTCACCTCTTTGAGGTGTTCGGCCACCGCCCCGGACAGCCGGACCCGGGGGCGGCCCCACATGTCGGTGATCACCTCGATGTCGCGGTGGATCGCCTCAGGAAGTACCGGCCGCTTGGAGAACCGCGACCCCGACCAGGCCTTGATCACCGCCTCCTTGGCCGCCCACCGCGCCGCGAGGTGGCGCGCCGCCGACGAACTCTTGTCGGCGGCGTCGCGCCGCTCCCCCGGCGTGAACGTCTCGGCGAACACCGTGCCCGGGCGATCCACCTGCTCGGCGAACTCCGGAATGGAGACGAGGTCGATGCCTATCCCAACGATGCCCACGGGCAGCACGCTATCTCACGGTTCATCGCCGATACACGCCGTCCTCGGCGAGCCGCGATGCCGCGTCGAGCAGCATGCCGGCCTCCTGGACCTTCTCGGGCGCCTCGTGGTCGAAGCGCCGCCCCTCGGGCCGCTCGTACATCGGGCGCCCACCGGCGATCGCCGATGCGAGCCTGCGCTTTCCGGCCAGCTCCCGCTCCTGGGCACGCGCGGCGTAGTCCGCCTGCTGCTCCGGGGTCAGGGTGGCCAGGAACGCCTGCGGATGCACCAGCGCGATCAGACCCGACACGTGACCGAACCCGAGGCTGGTGATCAGACCCGCCTTCAGCGGGTACTTCTCGCCCATCCGCAGAGTCTCACGCGGCCACACGAAGTGCGCGGACGTCGCCAGCTCCTCGTCGACGCAGTCCAGGCTGCGGTTCGGCGGGATCACGCCGTCGCGCAGGATCTGGCACATACCCATCGTCTGGAAGACCGCCGCGCCGCCCTTGGCGTGCCCGGTCAGGCTCTTCTGGCTGACGATGAACAGCGGCGCACCCGGGGAACGACCCAGCGAGTCGGCGAGCCGCTCGTGCAGCTCCTGCTCGTTGGGATCGTTGGCCAGCGTCGACGTGTCGTGCTTGGAGATCACCGCGATGTCGTCGGCCCCGACGCCCAGCTTGTTGAGCGACTTGGCCAGCGCCGACTCCCTGCCGCCGCGACCGGCGCCGAGCGCGCCGAGCCCCGGAGCCGGGATCGAGGTGTGCACGCCGTCGGCATAGGACTGCGCGTACGCGACCACGGCCAGCACCGGCAGACCCATCCGCACCGCGAGATCGCCGCGGGCCAGCAGGATCGTGCCGCCGCCCTGGGCCTCGACGAAGCCCAGCCTGCGCCGGTCGTTGGCGCGGGAGAACCGGGAATCGCTGATGCCCTTGGCGCGCATCACCTCGGTGTCGGCGGTGGCGGCCATGTCTCCGAAGCCGATCACGGCCTCCAGCGTCAGGTCGTCGTAGCCGCCGGTGACGACGAGCTCGGCCTTGCCCAACCGGATCTTGTCGACACCCTCCTCCAGCGACACCGCCGCGGTGGCGCACGCGCCGACCGGGTGGATCATCGATCCGTAGCTGCCCACGTAGCTCTGGATCACATGCGCGGCAACGACGTTCGGCAGCGTCTCCTGCAGGATGTCGTTCGGCTTGTTCTTGTCCAGCAGGTTGCCGTGGAACATCGTCTGCATCGAGGTCAGACCACCCATGCCGGTGCCCTGCGTGCTGGCGACCAGGCTCGGGTGCACCCAGCGCATCAGTTCGGTCGGCGAGAAGCCTGCGGACAGGAACGCGTCCACCGTCGCGACGAGATTCCACAACGCAACGCGGTCAATGGAATTCGCCATGTCCGGGGTCACACCCCAGACCTGCGGGTCGAACCCGGTCGGGATCTGCGCGCCGACGGTGCGGGACAGCTTCGCCTTGCGGGGCACCCGAATCTCGGTGCCCGCCTTGCGGGTGACCGTCCAGTCGGAGCTGTCGGGCACCGGGCTGATCACCGTGTGCTCCGGGTCGAACTGCACGAACGCGCGCGCGTCGGCCTCCGACGACACCACGAACGAGAAGTCCTTGTCCAGGAACACCGACACCAGCAGCGGTGCCGAGTGATCGGGATCGATCGCGCCGTCCCCGACGAACTCACGGATGCCGACCCGTTCCACGACCGCGTCGTGGTAGCGCTCGACCAGGTCCGCCTCGTCGACGAGATCGCCGGATTCGGTGTCGTACCAACCCGGTTGCGGATCGTCCTCCCACTTGATCAGACCGGTGGTCCAGGCCAGCTCGAGGACACCGGCCGCCGACAGCTCGTTGTCGACCTCCATCTCGAACCGGGTGCGCGACGAGCCGTACGGGCCGAGTTCGGCGCCACCGACGATGACCACCAGGTCGGCCGGGTCGACGTCGAGGTCGGCCCACTCCGGCGCGGGTGCCGGGACGGTGGGCCGCGGCGGGGACGGCAGCGCCGCGATCAGGTGATCGCCGGCCTCCTCGTCCTCGGCCTCGGCGGGCGCCTCGGTCGCGGCTTCCCTGGCCTTGGCGGCCAGTTCGGCCATATCCAGCTCCACGTCGGCCAGTCCACCGGTCAGGTCGGCCTGCACCGGCTCCTGGGCGGCGGCGACCTTGGTGTCGACGTCACACAGGGCCAGCAGCATGCTCGCCATCTCGTCGGTGGAGTAGGTCTGCACACCGGCAGCCTCGACGCCGTCGACGATGACGTCGTTGTGGCCCATCAGCCCGGTGCCGCGGGTCCAGCCGATCAGCGCGTGCGCCAGGCTGACTCGCTGCGCCCACGACGTCTCGGCCTTCCAGCGCGACACGACCGCATCCAGGGCAGCCTTGGACTCGCCGTAGGCGCCGTCGCCGCCGAACATGCCGCGGTTCGGTGAACCGGGCAGCACGACGTGCAGGCGGGCCGCGATGTCGCGGTCGGCACCGATGTGGGACAGCCCGGCGATCAGCCGCTGGACGGCCCACAGCAGGACCTTCATCTCCATCTCGGCGCGCGCTCCGGCCTCGGACAGGTCGCCACCGACGCGCGGTGCGGCGAACGGGAACAGCAGCGTCGGGGTCAGCGCATCCTTGAGGTGGATGGACTTGGGCCCGAGGCTCTCGGTCTGTTCCGTGCCGACCCACTCGACGAGTGCGTCGATGTCGCTGTAGGCCGCCATGTTCGCGGGCAGCACCCACAGCTTGGCGCCGAAGCGGGCGTTGTCGCGGTAGAGCTTGCGGTAGAAGGCCAGTCGAGCGTCGTCGAGCCGGGACGTGGTGGCCACCACCGTGGCGCCACCGTCGAGCAGTTGCGCGACGACCGATGCGGCTATCGATCCCTTCGAGGCGCCGGTCACGACGGCGACCTCTTCGCTGTAGCGGCCCTTGCCGGGGTTCTCCGCCCCCGCGGCGATGCGGGCGTACAGCGACGCGTGGATGTTCAGGCCCGCGGCCAGTGCCTTGCCCTGCCAGTAGGTGGCCTGGGTGCCGACGACGTGGCCGGTCCCCTCGAACCGCTCCGACAGCCGGGCCCAGTCGGCCTCGATCTCGTCCTCGCCGGTCAGCCAGATCTTGGCGAGATCCTCACGCGCACTGGCCCACCGGTCGTCGAACAGCACCGCCTTGCGGCCGTCGAACGCCGGAGCCACCAGACGCGGCCAGTCCGAGCCGAGCTCGGCGGTGACCAGGTCGATCAGTTCCGCGTCGGCGGACGGCTCGGGCGCGGAGGCCACCGCGCCGTATCCCAGCTGATCCAGGATCGTGCGCGCCGCGTTGGCGAGCACGCCGTTGCGTCCGGTGACCTGCTCGGCGAACTCGCCGAGCGCGGCCGAGTCGACGACCCCGCCGCCACCGCCGGCGGCTGACGGCAGCGACACCGGAATCCCGAGTCGGCCCCCGACCGCGGTCACGGCCGCGTCGATCACCTTGTCCACCGCGGCCGCATCGGCCAGGGCTCCGTCGTGCAGACCGCCGAGCGCTCCGCCGCGGACGCTGGATCCTTCGCGGGTGCCCAGCGCGACCTCGGCGGTGACGTGCTTGACCCAGCCGTCGCCGAGCTCCCAGGTCTTCTTGACCCGTTCGGCGATGTAGGCCGGACGCTTGCCGGACGGCCCGAGGACCGTGCGCAGCTGGTCGTTGATCGCGTCGGACAGCACCGGTCCGAACGGCTTGTAGGTGCGGGCCAGCTTGGTGACCTGTCCCTTCAGGCCGGCCAGGTCAGCTTCGGCCGCACCGTCGATGGCGCCGAGGTTCAGCTCCGACCCGAGGTCGACCAGCATCTGGTTGCGCCGCGACGACGCGCCGTCGGTGATCGACTCGATGGAGTCGAGCGCCTCGATCTGGTCCACGCGGATCTTCGCCGACAGCGCGATGAGCGCCATCGTGGCGTCGGCCGCGTCGAACGTGATGTCGTCCGGGCGGGGTCCGCCGCTGGGCGCAGCCGGCGCGGCGGCCGGGGCGGGAGCCGCTTCCGCCGCGGCGGGCGCGGCCTCGGCCGGGGCCGCGTCGGCGACCGGTGCCGGCTCGTCGTCCGGTTCCGGATCGGTGTCGGTGGCGAACAGCACCGCGGCGTCACGCTCGGCGTTGAGCACCTCGGTGGTGTTGTGCGAGTACTCCGGCAGCTTGAGCGTGTTGGTGGCCAGGCCCGCGACCGTCGGCGCGTTCTTGACGCCGATCTCGACGAACCGCTCGACACCGAGACCGCCCGCGGCCTCCTCGATGAACAGCAGGTCCTGCGTCTCGATCCACCGCACCGGGCTGGCGAACTGCCAGGCCAACAGCTCGATGACGATCTTGCGCATCAGCTCACGCGGCTTCTCGTTGCGCCACGTGTCGTAGTCGGCGAGCACCTCGTCGAGCGGCTCGGCCGGAACGAGTTCCCGGATCTCCTCGATGAAGTCGCGGTCCAGGGTGAACGGCCGCGGCACCAGGTTCGGGATGTAGCGGCCGATCAGCAGCTCCGGATCGGCATCGGTGGGCATCACCCGTTCGAGCGCACGCCGGAAGTCGGCGACACCGACCCGCAGCACGCTGGAGTGGAACGGCACGTCGATGCCGGGCACCAGGATGAACGAGCGCTTGCCGCCGGAGATCTCGCGGCGCCGCTCGACCTCTTCCTCCAAGGCTTCCAGCCCGGCGACCGTACCGGCGATCGCGTACTGCGAACCGCGCAGGTTGAAGTTCACGATCTCAAGAAATTCTCCGGTACGAGCCTCGATCTCGGCGACGAAGGCCTTGACGTCGTCGTCGTCGAGATCGATCTGCGACGGGCGGATCGCGGCCAGCCGGTAGTTCGACCGGCCCTGCGCATCGCGCGGCACGATGTCGTGCATCTTCGAACCGCGGTGGAACACCACCTCAAGGAGCGCTTCGAGCGGGTACACGTTGGACACACACGCCAGCGCGGTGTACTCGCCGACGGAGTGACCGCAGGCGATCGCGCCCTCGACGAACGCACCCTGCTCGCGCATCTCGGCGACCTGCGCCGCGGCGACCGTCGCCATCGCGACCTGGGTGAACTGCGTCAGGTACAGCACACCCTCGGGGTGGTGGTAGTGCACACCCGAGGCGATCAGGCTGGTCGGGTTGTCCCGCACGACGTGCAGCACCGAGAAGCCCAGCGTCTCGCGGGTGAACTTGTCCGCGGTGTCCCACACCTTGCGGGCGGCCTTCGAGCGGGCACGCACCTCCATGCCCATGCCCTTGGACTGGATGCCCTGGCCCGGGAACGCGTACACGGTCTTCGGCGCGGCCAGCTGCGCGGTCGCGGCCATCACCAGCTCGCCGCCGACCTTGGCAGCGACCTCGACGATCTCGGCGCCGCGGTCGATGCCGACGCGGTCGACCCGGAATTCGATCTCGTCACCGGGCAGCACCATCCCGAGGAACCGGGAGGTCCAGCCGACCAGCCGCGCGGGCGGGGTGGCCCGGCCGTCGGTGGCGGTGACGGCGTGCTGCGCCGCGGCCGACAGCCACATGCCGTGCACGATGGGCGTTTTCAGGCCGGCCAGAAGCGCCGCGGTGCGGTCGGTGTGGATCGGGTTGTGGTCACCGGAGACCACAGCGAACGCACTCATGTCCACCGGGGCGGTGACGACGACGTCGCGGCGACGGCGGCGCGGCGTATCCGTGGCGTTGTCGGTGATGGCTCCGCCGGCCCGCAGCGGGTCGGCCAGCTCGGCGGCACCGGTGCGGCCGCGGATCGCGAACCGCTCCCCGAGGGTCGCGAGGACGGTGCCGTCGGCGTCGGCAATGCTCACCTCGACCGGGACGACCCGGCCGACCTCGGTGTCGGTGGCGGGCAGAGCCGTTGCGGTGACGGTCAATTCGGACTTCTCCGCGGGCAGCGTGGCCAGCAGGTGCGCGGCGTGATCCAGGTGAACCAGGCTCAGCAGGCCCTCGACGACGGGGAACCCGTCGTCGGTGACCGCCGACCCGATCGCCGAGAACACCGCGGGCCAGCACAGGCCGACCAGCGCGTCGGGCACCAGGGTCAGGCCCGGCGCCAGCGGGGCGCCGAACGTGGCGGTGACACCGGTGTGGTCGGCGACCTTCTGCGGGTCCCATTCGACGGTCACCGTCGCGCTGTTGTCGCGCACCGGGGGCAGCGCGTCGGGCCCGTCGACACCGGCGGCGATCGCCAGCACCGAACGCATCGCCTTCGCGGCGTCCTCGACGGTGACGATCGGGGCGCCGCCGTCGACGGTGGACGACGGCAGCGTGAAGCGGATGTCGATCCAGATGTCGGACAGCGGCACGCTCAGCGTGATGCTTCCGTCCCCGGACAGCTCCAGCCGCGCCCCGGTGTTCGGGTGCGTCGCGCTCGGCTTGCCGGGCACGTCGTTGACCTGCCACTCACCGGGTGCGCCGATGCGGTGCACCGGGTTGATCGCGGTACGGCCGGCCCACAGCACGTCGGGTGAATCGAGCACCACGGCCAGCGGTCCGCTGACGTCGGCGCGGGCCTGGCGGCGCGACACCACCGGCGTCGGCTCGGCGCCGGCGGCCAGCACACGGTCGACGATCTCCTGCTCGAAGCGGTCGAGCAGTTCGCCGACCGGTTCGTCCATGCGGGTGATGCCGGCGACGGCCTGGGTGCCGGGAATGATGCAGACCTGATCGGCGGTGTAGCGGGCGTCGTGGGCCTGCCACAGCGAGTCGCTGCGCCACCAGCGGCGCACGTCCTTGTCGATGACCGGCACGAAGTTGACCGGTTTGCCGGGCTTCTTGCACAGCGTCACGAAGAACGGCACGTCGGCCGGGTGCAGCTTGACGGCGCCGGCGTCGGGGTAACGGGCCAGCAGCGCGGCGATCGCCTCGGTGGGCTGGTCGAGCAGCACCTCGCCGTCGCCGACGAACAACGACTCGATCGGGCCGGAGTCCTTCTCGTTGAGGCGGGCCTCGGCGCGGGTGAGCATCTCCTCGAAACGCTCACGCCAGGTGTCGGCCAGCCACGGGCTGCCGGGGGCTGCGGTGTCGGCGGTGCTGTCCCCGTCGCCGATGGCGAGTTCGACGTAGCGCTGCAGCCACTGCAGGTAGGACATGTCACCGACGTCGCCGAAGTACGGCTTGGCGGTGTCGGCCATCGCCGCGATGATCTCGTCGCGTCGCTCGGCCACGGCCTCGGCGTCACCGGCGACCTCGTCGAGCAGGCGCCCGCACCGCGACGCGGTGTTGTCGATCTCGTGGATGTCGGCCCCGAGCTGGCTGCGGCCGCTGGCCATGCCGTTGATGGCCTTGCCCGCGCCGACCCAGGTGTCGGTGCCGGTGGTCTCGACGAGCATCTGCTTGACCGCAGGCGAGGTGGTGGCTTCCTTGGTCGCCATCGCGGCGGTGCCGACCAGGATGCCGTCGACCGGCATCGCCGGGAAGCCGTAGGCCTTGGCCCATTCACCGGACAGGTACTCGGCGGCCCGCTCCGGGGTGCCGATGCCGCCGCCGACGCAAATGGTCACGTTCGAGTACTTGCGCAGCTCGCCGTAGGTGCTGATGAGCAGGTCGTCGAGGTCCTCCCACGAGTGGTGACCGCCGGCGCGGCCGCCCTCGATGTGGACGATGACGTCGCGGTCGGGCACCTCGACGGCGATCTTGATGACCGACTTGATCTGGTCGACCGTGCCGGGCTTGAACACGACGTTGCTGATGCCGACGTCGTTGAGCTCCTTGATCAGCTCGACGGCCTCTTCGAGATCGGGGATGCCCGCGGTGACGACGACACCGTCGATGGGTGCGCCGGACTGGCGGGCCTTCTGCACCAGGCGCTTGCCGCCGACCTGCAGCTTCCACAGGTACGGGTCCAGGAACAACGAGTTGAACTGGATGGCGCGGCCCGGCTCGAGCAGCTGGGTGAGTTCGGCGATCCGGGCGTCGAAGATCTCTTCGGTGACCTGGCCGCCGCCCGCGAGCTCGGCCCAGTGGCCGGCGTTGGCCGCGGCGGCGACGATCTTCGCGTCCACCGTGGTGGGGGTCATACCGGCCAGCAGGATCGGCGAACGGCCGGTGAGCCGGGTGAACTTGGTCGAGGCCTTGACCGAACCGTCGGGCAGCGCGACGGCCTTCGGCGCATAGCTCGACCAGGCCGACGCGACGGCGGGCTCGGCGCCGACGGTGAACAGGCTGCGCTGGCCGGACCGGGTGGCGGCGGGCACGATGCCGATACCGAGGCCGCGGATGACCGGGGCGGTCAACCGGGTGACGGTGTCGCTGGGCCCGAGGTCGATGATCCACTTGGCGCCGGTCGCGGCGAGTTCCTCGACCTCCGCGACCCAGTCGACCGGGTTGACGAAGATCGTCTCGGTCAACCGCTGGGTGAGCTCGCGGTCCAGCCCGGTGCGCGCGGCCCATTCGTTGACGAGATCGACGCCGGCAGCCAGACGCGGGGTGTGGAACCCGACCTCCACGTTGAGCTGGTTGAAGACCGGGCGGAAGATCGCGCCGCCGCGCGTCTTGTTCTTGCGCTCGGCCTCTTCCTTCTCGGTGATCTTCTCGCAGTAGAGCTCGAAGCGGGCCAGCTGCTCCGGGGTACCGGTGATCACGACGGACCGCCGGCCGTTGCGGATCGACAACGCCGGCGGCAGCACCGTCCGGACGTCCTGGGCGAACTCCTCGAGCAGTTCGGCGATGCGCGCGGGGTCGACGTTGAGCACCGACACCATCGGCGACTTGTCGCCGCGCCCGACCATGCCGCAGCGGCGTGACACCAGCGACCCGGCCGCACCGATCAGCTGACCGATGGCCAGCAGCTCGACGTCACGGGCGCCGCCGGCCTTGAGCGACTCGACGGCGGTCACGCCCTGGGAGTGGCCCGCGACGGCGACCGGCGGGTGCGCGTCGAGGTCGAGACCCTGGCGCTTGATGGCCCGCTGGGCGGCCATCTGGGTCAGCAGGATGCCGGGACCGGAGATCGCGGCGGTGGTGAGGTCCTTGGCGGACGGCAGCGGCTCGTCGGCGGCGAGCGCACGGATCCAGCGCATCGGCTCGAAGCCGATCGGCCGCACCACGACGAGCTCGCGGGCCAGCGGCTCCAGCAGGAGTTCGGCCTCGGCGACCAGCTGGCTGATCTCCGATTCGATGCCGGCGGAGTTCACCAGCTCTTCGAGGTTCTCCAGCCACGGGCCACCCTGGCCGCCGAATGCGACGGCGTAGGGCTCACCGGAATGCAGCCGATCGACGAGTGCGTGCGTTCCCGTCAGCGGTTCGTAGCCCTGATCGGCCCGGCCGTTGGAATTGGTGGTCGCACGGTGCTGGTCGTTGATCGTCACGTCGTGTGTTCTCCTCGGTGTTGCGCGCTACGTCGCTCGTCGCGGGGCTTGTTTCGGCTCGTCGGGTGCTTGCCTGTGCACCCGCTGGGGCCCTTGCGATTCGGCGTCGAATCCGGCTGGTCTCGCCCGCGGGCCCTCTCCAGGCGCGTCCATCGCGGTCCGTGAGCCGCGGGCGGTCATTCAGCCGTACTAAGAGTGTCATAAGAGACTGCCCTAGTTTTGCGCCCAAAATGGTTACTGGCGAGTTCTACGCGTGGGTAACACAAGGTTGCGTAACGCGCGTTTCCGGGCGGCGGTGAACTATCCGGGACAAACGTCCTGCATGCGGGTGGTTACGGTTGAGTAGGATAGAAGCGCAGTTCAAGGCAGTATTGTTATACAATCGTTATCTGAGAAACTCGGTTCTCTGTTTGTTTCACCGGCGTGTCGACAGACGTGACACGATCGCAAAACTTGTCCTGTCACCGCTTCGCTTGCCGGATACGAGTTTGCTGAGAATTCCTACTGGAGAGTAAGTCCCCGCCCGATCCATCCCACTGTCCGAGACGCCGCGCCTCAGATAGCGGGTGATTCGAGCGCGATGCCGGAGGGCTGAACGGGCCTACCCCGCCCGCGGCGCCCACCCTCAGAGGGAGCCCAGCGCCGCGAGCGCGGTTGTGCGGCAAGGAACCACATTCCGCAGCAGGGCGACCGCCCGGACGGGAAGCCCCGCGCCTGCGGGCCCACCGCGCGGTGGGTGTCCGGCGCCCTTCCTGACCGGAGCCCGTGCCGGAGCCGGCGTGTGAGGCCGCCACCGCGGGCGTTGCGGCGACTGTGGCGTTCAGGCTCCGCGACAGGACCGCCACGGTTCGTCGAACAGCGCCGCCGCGGCGTGCCCCACCCCGGAAGCGCCCAAATGACGCCGCATCGCCAGCCGTAACCCGACGGCCGTGGCCGCCTCGGCGAGCGCCCGGTAATCCTCAGCGATCCCGCGAAGCTCGGCCAGTTCGTGCGGCCGCGGAACGCGGTCCCCGACGCGATCCCGGTACAGCTGATCGAGGCACGTGGCCAGCGTCTCTGCCAGCGCCTCGACCGGACCGGCGGCCGAGGGCAGGAAGCGGGCCAGCGTTCGCGCATACCCCAGAGGGTCCGTGGACCGCTGCAGGATCTCGGCGACGGCGTCATCGAGAATCACCGGCCGCGCGTCCACCACCTCGGCGACGCCGTACTCGACCAGGGTGCAGACTTCAGGCCTGCCCGCATCCAGGTCGAGCGGCAGACCGCGGCGAGACGTCCGCCCCGCCGGGGCGAGCACGTCACGCCGCAGGCCGAGCTCGTCGGCCAGGTCAGACCCCCGCCGCACCGCCGCGAAGAACTCCGCGATGTGGGCCGAGCTGTAGCCCTTGCCCAGGAGTCGGCTGATCGCGTGCAGCTGCGACAGATGGTGGTCGTCGTACAGCGCGGTGCGCCCGGCCCGCCGCGGCGGATCGAGCAGACCCCGCTCCCGATACGCACGGATGTTCCTGGCGCTGACTCCGGACACGTGCGCAAGATCGTCGAGCCGGTACTCCGTCATCACACGGCTCCGCGTCCGCGTCGGGACGATCGGGCCACGCCGGGGTGCTGCATTCCGCCACTGTAGCGACCGCGAGCGAAGACACAGGTCACCCGCATCGGCAAGAAACCGTCGGGCAAATTGACGCCCTCATCAGCAACGATGCTTGATCTTGAGTCAATTTTTGCTCGCCCCGGAGCGGTTTCAGCCAACACCGCCGGCACTCAGCACGGCGGCCGGACGTCACGGTGTGTGAGGAAATCGATTGGCGCCGGGTACACCTCCTCGGCGACGATGGAAGAACCTGCCGGCCGTCGGCTGGACATTAAGACAAAGTCATGCGACAGAAGGTGCCCACACGTGCGTCCCTGGATTGTTTGGGCCACCGGGCTACTCGCCTACATCGTCGCCGTCTTCGACCGGACCACCCTCGGCGTCTCCGGGCTGGCCGCCGCGGAACGTTTCTCCGCCGGACCGACCGTGCTGTCGATGTTCGTCGTGCTGCAGGTGGTGGTCTACGCCTGCGCGCAGGTGCCCGCGGGCCTGCTACTCGACCGGTACGGATCGCGGGTGCTGATCGTGTCGGGAGCGACGCTGATGGCCTCGGGTCAGCTGGCGTTGGCGTTCACCGAATCCCTGCCCGCCGCGGTTGCGGCGCGCGCGGTGGTCGGCCTCGGCGACGCCGTCACCTTCATCTCGGTGCTGCGGCTGGTCCCCCACTGGTTCGCGCCGCGGCAGATCCCCGTCGTCACCCAGCTGACCGGCATCGTCGGGCAGCTCGGGCAGGTGCTGTCGGCCGTGCCGTTCCTCGCGATCCTGTCCGCCGCGGGCTGGTCGGTGGCCTACGCGTCGGCCGCGGCCTTCGGCGCGCTGTCGCTCGTGCTGATCCTGCTGATCGTGAAGAACACCCCGGACGGATCCGCGGCGACCGCCGAGGCGATGTCGGTTCGCGAAACCCTGACCAGCGTCAAGACGGTGTGGTTGCGGCCAGGAACGCGGCTGGGCTTCTTCACCCATATGGGCACCCAGTTCTCCATCACGATCTTCGCGCTGATGTGGGGCCTGCCCTATCTCACCGTGGCCCAGGGCCTGTCTGCAGGCGCGGCCGGAGCGTTGCTGAGCCTGTCGGTCGCCACCGCGATCGCATCCGGGATCCTGATCGGCGTCTTCACCGGGCGCTATCCACACCGTCGCTCCTGGATCGTGCTCGGCATCATCGGCAGCAATGCGCTGGTGTGGACGGTGGTACTGAGCCTGTCCGGCCCGGCGCCGCTGTGGCTGCTCGTGGTGCTCGTCGCCGTCATCTCGGTCGGCGGGCCCGGGTCGATGGTCGGCTTCGATTTCGCCAGGACGTTCAACACCCGCGCCACGCTGGGCACCGCGCAGGGCATGGTCAACATGGGCGGCTTCCTTGTGTCGCTGATCCTGATGCAGGCGATGGGCATGGTCATGGAGGCCCAGGGCGGCATCTCGTTCGACTCGTTCCGGCAGGCGTGGACACTGCAGTACGCGGTGTGGGCGCTGGCAGTCCTCGGCATCCTCGTCACCCGGCGGAAAGCCCGCAGACAGCTGGAGAAGGACGACAGGTTCCTGCTGGAGGACATCAAGACCTGACTCCGCGCGACCGCGATAAGGTCGTGCGCATGCATGCGGTCGGGGTGGTGTTGGCCGCAGGTCTGGGCACCCGGGTGGGCGCCGACGGCAACAAGGCCTATCTGCCGCTGGCCGGACGCAGCATGGTGACCTGGTCGCTGGACACGCTGGCCCGGATACCCGACGTGACCCGCACGATCCTGGTGTTCCGCCGCGGCGAGCATGACCTCGCCTGCGACACCGTGCGCCGCGAACTCGGCGATGTACCGGTCGAATTCGTCGAGGGCGGCGACACCCGGCATGCGTCGGAGACCAATCTGTTGCGGTACCTGTCCGACGACATCGAGTCCGGCGCGGTCGACGTGGTGGCCATCCATGACGCCGCCCGCCCGCTGGCCGCGCCCGCGATGTTCACCGAAGCCATCACGCTGGCCCGCCGGTACGGCGGCGCGCTGCCCGCGCTGCCAGCCGCGAACCTCGCCGGTGCGGGCGACGACGGCCTGTCCCCGGTCCCCGAACCGGCCGCGCTGGTCCGGGTGCAGACCCCGCAGGCGTTCCGCGCCCGCGACCTGTTGACTGCCTACCGCGGCGCCGAACGCGACGGCTTCGAGGGCACCGACACCTCGTCATGCATCGAGCGGTACACCGCGGTGCAGGTGCGGACGTTCGCCGGGCACGCGACCAACTTCAAGGTCACCTATGCGCGTGACGTCGCCGTCGCCGAACGGCTGCTCAGCGACCGGGAGCCGCTCACCCGCTCGCGATGACAGCGGCGAGATAGTCTGCGTCGTCGGGCAATTCGAATCTCGATGTGGTGGTGTCACCGTCGACCACCGTCACCGCCGACCCCGAGGTCAGCACCGCGCCGAGTTCGTCGAAATCGTCTGCGCCCGCGGTGTCGAGCAGTCGCGCCAGCACCGCGGCGTCGAACCCGCGCGGGTACTGGACCGTCCGCAGCGCGGACCGGTCCAGGGTCGCGGCGACCGCCCCCGAGGTGTCCACGTCCTTGATGCTGTCGGTGACCGCGCACGCCGGCAGCACGGCGCCGGCGCCGTCCCGCAGCGCGGCGGTGACGCGCCCCAGGGTGTCCGCGGAGATCAGCGGCCAGGCGATGTCGTGCAGCAGCACCGATCCGTCGCCGATGTCCTGCAGTCCGGCGGCGATGCATTGCCCGCGCCGCCCCGGTGAAGCGGCGGTCACGACGCGCACCGCCGGAATGCCCGCCAATGCTTCTGCCGCCTTCGGTGCGAGCGGCTCAACCACCGCCACCACGACATCGGCCACCGACGCGAGGGTGTGCACGATCCGCGCGAGTACCGACTGTCCGGCGATCGGCGCGAACACCGCATCGGGCCGCCGTTGCAGCTCGACCGGGACAGGGACCAGCGCCGTTAACGTCACGGCGTCCGAGGATATCTGCGCTAGACCGGGTCGAACGATGCGATCAGCCAGTTGCCGTCGACCTTCGTCAGCCCCACCTTGACGCTGCTCGCGGCGAACGCGCCGTCGGGGTTCTCCTTGCTCGTGGTGGTCTGGTTGATGAACACCAGCACCTCAGCACTGTCGGCGCTGATCTGCGAGACCCCGGACCCGACCACCGACGCGGCGGTCTTGACCGACTTCTCCTTCGCCGCGGGCGCCACGATCTGTTCGGTGAACTGGGTGTAGTACGACAGGAAGTCCCCGGTCAGTTTCGACTTCGCGTTGGCGAAGTCCTGGTCGAGCGACTCCGGCGAGTACGACAGCAGCGCGATGGTGCCGGTCTTGGCCGCTTCGAGCGCGACCTGCGCGGCGGCCGGATCGGTTTCCTTGTCCGGCCGGTACTCGTTGTAGTACAGCCAGGCAGCAAGCCCGGCGGATCCACCGAGCATCAGCAGCGCGACCACGACGGACGCGACGAGCACGCGCGCGCTGCGTCGCGCAGGCTTCGTGTCCGGCGCGTCGTCGGACGTCTCGACCGCTTCGGATTCGGTGACTTCGGCGGCCTCGGATACCGCTTCCGTGGCCTCGTCACCATCGCCGGTGGTGTCCTCGACAGTGGTGGGCTCTTTGTCGCTCACGGCACGAACTCGACTTTCGACATCTTGATCTGGTCGTCCTCACGCACCAGGCTCACTCGGAGCCGCCAGGTTCGCGGTTCCTGGTTGGCCCCGGCGGTGTTGGTGACCCGCGATGACGCCGCGACGAGTACTTCGGCGGTGTCGTCGGTCATCGACTCCACGGCGGTCGAGTTCACCGTGACCTCGGTGACGACCTTGGAGTCCTGGGCGACCTTCACGAAGTCGGCCGCCTGGGCCTCGAAGTCGTCCTTGAACTGGCCGGTCGAGTTGTCGATGATGCGCTGGACGTCCCCTTCGGCGTTGTTGAAGTCCAGTGACATCAACGTCACGACGCTCTGCCGGGCCGCCGCGGCGTACTCGGCGTTCTGCTGGTGGAGCGCCTCCGCGTCGCGGTGCTCCAGCCGCATGTAGCCGCTGACGGCCAGCAGTGCGGCGGTGCCCAGCACGGCGATCGCGAGGATCACCGCCACCGCGACCGACTGCCACCGCGGTCGCGGCAGGCGCCGCTTACCCTTGCCGGGCTCGGCTTCCGTGCCTTCGGGGGCTTCGGTGCCTTCGGGGGCTTCGGTGGTCGCCTCTGCCTCGTCGATGTCGACGGTCTCACCGTCGGCTACCTCGTCGGCGTCCTGGGTGTCCGCGGCGGCGCCTTGGATGTCCTCGGTGGCGGCAGTCTCCTGCGCGTCGATCGGCTTACCGTCGGCGTCGAGCGCCTGGCGGCGCAAACGTGCCGCGCGGGCGCGCGCCCGGGCAGCCGCGGCCATCGCTTCGGCCTCCGCAGCTTCGGCTTCGGCCTCCTCGGCCAATGCCCGGATCTGGTCGGCGTCGCCCGCCTGCTCAGGTTCCACGGTCGACTCTTCGCCGCGATCGGCGTCGATCACCGTGTCACGTCGCCTGAATGACGGCACACCGACCTCCTTGTCTGCTGGTCATCGCGGAAAACCACTATGAGAATGCCATTCTTCATTTTTGAGTATCGCATTAACGATACCTCCGGTCCGCAGGTCCGGACAAAAGGCCGGCCTGCGAAAACACTGCCCGTACGCTGTGCGGGCGCTCAGCGCGGGCTGGCCTCCAGACGGTCCTTCATCACCTTGCCGGTGGCGTTCAACGGCAACTCGTCGAGGAACTCTACATACCGCGGAACCTTGAAACCCGCCATTCGGTCTCGGCACCAGGCGATCAGACCGTCCTTGTCCAGCCCGGCAGCGGGTCCGTCCGACCCCACCTTCGGCACGACGAACGCCTTGCCCACCTGACCCAGCCGCTCGTCGGGCACTCCGATCACGGCGGCCTGCGCCACGTCGGGATGCTCAAGCAGGAAACCCTCGATCTCGGCCGGGTAGGCGTTGAAGCCGCCGACGATGAACATGTCCTTCTTGCGACCGACGATGCGGAGTCGCCCGGCGTCGTCGACGGTGCCGAGGTCGCCGGTGTGCAACCAGCCCTCGCCGTCGATGGCCTCCGCGGTGGCCGCAGGGTCGTCCAGATAGCCCTGCATCACGGTGTAGCCGCGCACCAGCACCTCGCCGTCCTCGGCGATGCGCATCTCGACACCGTCGCACGCGACGCCCGCGGTGGTCGCGATGTCCTCGAATGAATCCCCCGGGCGCGACAGCGTCACCGTCCCGGCCTCGGTCAGCCCGTAACCCGTCGCGAGCGTCCGGAACGGAAGCTCCTCGTGTACCCGCCGGATCAACTCGACGGGGATGTCGGCGGCCCCGGTGACCCCGGCGCGCAACGTCGACAACATGGACTTGTCCGGCACGGACAGCAACGAGTGATAGAGCGTGGGCGGCCCGGGCAGCATTGTGATGCGCTCGGCGGCAATGAGTTCCACCACCCGGTCGACGTCGAACACCGGAACCGGCAGCATCGTGGCGCCCCGGATGAACGACGCGATCAGCCCGGCCTTGTAGCCGAAGGTGTGGAAGTACGGGTTGACCATCAGATAGCGGTCGCCCTCGCGCAGATCGGCGAGGTCGCACCACTCCTGGTAGAGACGCAGGTTCTGGCGGTGGTTCATCATCACACCCTTGGGCCGCCCGGTGGTGCCGGAGGTGAAGATGATGTCGGAGATGTCGTCACCGTCGACGGGTCTGCTGAAAGGCCTTCCGCTGGAGAGGAAGTCGGATTTCAGATCGATGACGGGCGGTCGCCGCCCAGACCACGAAGAAGGCAACGTGTAGTCGACCCCGAGGAAACCCTGCTGCACCAGAACAGCCTTCGCGCCGCTGCGGCTGATGATGTCGGCCGCCTCGTCGGCCTTGAACCGGGTGTTGACGGGGACGAGCACGCCACCGGCGGTCAGCAGCCCGAACGCGGCGATGATCCACTCGGCGCTGTTGGGGGCCCAGATCGCGGCCCGGTCCCCCTTCTCGATACCGAGATCAGCGAACGCTCCTGCGGCGCAACTGATCCGCTCGCCCACTTCGGCGAAGGACAAGCGCAGCGGACCGTCGACGACCGCTTCCGCGTCGCCGAACCGGTCCGCTGCGCTGGCGACCAACTCAGGGAGGGTCGACCAGCGTTCGATTGCGTTGCTTCTCATCGGGCGCGGGGCGCCCTTGATCGTCGCAACGCGCGGCCCTGGTACATCACGTCGTGACGAGACGTCCCAAGTTTCCACCCATGATCTTGGCCTGGTCCTCGACCGAGAGGTGCTCGAGCGCGGTGACGTAGTGCGTCGGTTCCGCGAGGCCCTCCGGGTGCGGCCAGTCCGAGCCGTAGAGCACCTGGTCCACACCGATCAGGTTGATCAGGTCGTCGATGCCCTCCTCGTAGAACGGGCTGACGTAGATGCGGTTCTTGATCTCCTCGATCGGGTTGCCCAAGAACGCCTCCGGAGCCTTCTTGTACACCTCGGCCATCGAATCCAGCAGCGGGAACATCCACTTCGAGCCGGCCTCGACGATGCCGACCTTGAGCTTCGGGTGCCGGAACAGCGCACCGTGGATCACCCACGACGCCACCGCGTCCTGGATCGGACGCCATTCGTTGAGGATCGACATCGCATTGGTCTGAAAGGGCAGCATCTCCTGCGCCTTGCCGTCCCACTCCGAGGTGTAGCGCGAGTAGCCGCTGTCGGAGGAGTGCATACCGACGAAGATGTCGTGGTGGACGACCCGCTCCCAGAACGGGTCGAACTCGGGCAGCGCGAACGAGCGCGGACCGCGGAAACCGGGCACCGGAGCCGGCCGGATCAGGATCGCGCGGGCACCGCGCTTGACGCACCACTCAAGCTCCTCGATCGCCTTCTCGACGATCGGCAGCGTGATGACCGGGGTGGTGAAGATGCGGTTCTGGTAGTTGAAGCCCCACACCTCGTCCAGCCACTGGTTCAGCGAGTGGATGATCACGTGGATGGCGACCGGATCGTCGGAGAGCCGCTCCTCGATCAGGCTGGCCAGCGTCGGGAACATCAGGCTGCGGTCGACGCCGAGCTCGTCCATCACCTTGATGCGCGGCTCGGGCTCGAAGAACGCCGGGATGGCCTTCATCGGCTCACCGAACAGTTCGCGCTTGCTCTTACCGTCCGGGTTGCCGTACTTGAAGTACTCCTCCCAGGCACCCGGCTTGGCGACCACCGAGAACGTCGGGTTCGGAATGTAGTTGCTGATCTGGCCGTTCAGCGCGATCTTGGTGCGCCCGTTGATCTCGACGTACTGGACGATGTCCTTGTACTCCTTGGGCAGGTACTTGGTCATCGCCTCTGGCGGCTCATAGAGGTGGTTGTCCGCATCGAACAGCGGGAACGGGATCTCAACCCGGTGCGACAGTTGTCCCATGAAAGACTCCTTTTCCTATCGCGAGAATCGTATTCTCATTTTTGTTGGGCCGCAACGTCCCGTTGCGCGCTTTCGGCCACTTGTTGCCGGATCACGTACTTCTGCACCTTGCCGCTGGCGGTCCGCGGGAAGTCCTCTCCGGTCGGCACGCGGTGCAACTCCTCAGGCCACTTCTGGGTGGCGACACCGACGCTTCTGAAGTGGGCGCGCACGTCGTCGAGCGTCGGCATCTCGCGCCCGTCGCGGATCCGCAGCACCGCCGCGGTGCGCTCCCCCAACCGTGCGTCGGGCGCCGCGACGACGACGGCCTCGGCGACCGCGGGCATCGCCAACAGCACCTCCTCGACCTCCAGGGCGCTGATGTTCTCGCCGCCGCGGATGATCACGTCGGCCTTGCGGTCGGTGATCGTCAGGTAGCCGTCCTCGTCGAGCACGCCGATGTCGCCGGTGCGGTACCAGCCGTCGTCGTCGAACGCCCGCGCGGTGAGCTCGTCGTCGATGTAGCCCAGGCACAGATCCGGTCCGCGGCTATAGATCTCGCCGTCAGGACCGAGTTTGATCTCGACACCGGGACGCGCGTCACCGTCGGTGAACAACCGCTTGTCCTCTGGCGCGTCGGGCCGCGAGCCGGTGATCGACGGATGCTCGGTACTGCCGTAGGACCGGAACACGAACATGCCGAGGTCGGTCAACCTACGGGTGACCGCCGCCGGCACCGTGGATCCGCCCAGCCCGACGGTCTTGAAGTGGCTCAGGTGTTCGGGCCTGCAGTCGGGATGGTCGAGCAGGCTGGTCACGAAGTACGGCGGCCCACCGCCGACCGACACCCCGTCGCGCTCGATGAGCGCCAGCACGCGCCCGGGATCCCACACATCGCACAGATCGATCGGCGCACCCTCGAGCACCGGGATCAGGAATGCCCCGAGCATTCCGATGAAGTGCCCCACCGGGGTCGCGGTCAGTTGCCGACCGCGGTCCGGCGGGTAGTTCTCCAGCAGTTGGCGGGTCTCGAAGCTCAGTGTCTGGTGGCTGTGGATAACACCCTTCGGATCCCGGGTGGTGCCCGAGGTGAACGCGATCAGCGCCGGTGCGGCGGGGTCGGCGGCGACCGTGCCCTGCATCGGTTCGACCGCGAGCAGATCCTCGAACGCGTGCACGTGACCCGAGGACTCGTGTTCTCCGCCGACCAGGGCGACGATCGGCACCTCGGCGCACAGGTCGGGCTGATAGCGCAGCCGTCCGAACTCCTCGGTGGTCACGAACACCCGCGGTGTCGCGGTCGCCAGAATGTGCGCGAGTTCCTTGCGGCCGTAGAAGTGCACGATCGGCACCACGACGGCACCGAGGAACGCCGAGGCCCAGAACGTCACCGCCGCCTCCCGCCAGTTCGGCAGCTGCAGGGCGACGACGTCACCGGCCCCGACGCCGCGCTCCCGCAGGCCGGCGGCCAACCGCCGCGCGTCGTGCTCGACCGCGCCGAAGGTGCCCGAATACGGTCGCACGGCCGAGTGCACGTAGAAGCCGGCGTCCGGACTCTTCTTGAGCCCATCGGCCAACATGTCCCCAAGGGTCTCGCGGGTCCAATAGCCCTCGCGCTCGTATCGTTCGATGAGCTCTGCAGGGATCCTTCGCATGGCGCGGAGCCACCTTCCCGTCGGCAAGGAGATGCGAGGCGATGCTATTCTCCGCCTGCGAGAATGCCAATACCGTAGAGGGAGAATGCCCGGATGGTCGAGCTGGAGATCGACGACGGCCTGGCGATCATCACGATCGACCGGCCGCACGCACGCAACGCGATCTCACTCGAGACGATGGACCAACTCGACGAGGCTCTCGACGGCGCCCGGGGAGCGTCGGCGCTGGCGTTGACCGGTGCGGGCGACAAGGCGTTCGTCTCCGGCGGCGACCTCAAGGAACTGAGCGCCCTGCGCACCGTCGAACAGGCGGGTGCGATGTCGTTCCGGATGCGCTCGATCTGTGACCGCATCGCCGGGTTCCCAGGCCCGACGGTGGCCGCGCTCAACGGCCACGCCCTGGGCGGCGGGGCCGAATTCGCGGTGTCCGCCGACATCCGGCTGGCCGCCGACGACATCAAGATCGGCTTCAACCAGGTGGCGCTGGAGATCATGCCCGCGTGGGGCGGGGCCGAGCGCCTGGTGGAACTCGTCGGCTACAGCAGGGCGCTGCTGCTGGCCGGCACCGGACGGATCCTGGCGGCCACCGACGCGGAGCACATCGGGCTGATCGACCAGGTGATTCCGCGGGCCAGTTTCGACGAGCAGTGGCGCCTGACCGCCCGGTTGCTGGCCAAGCGCCCGGCGGGTCAGGTCAAGCGAGTGATGCGCGGAGCGTCCACGACGGAAGCGGTCGCCGCGTTCGCGCAACTGTGGGTGGCCGACGAACACTGGGCGGCCGCCGACAAGGTGATGAACAAGGGCAAGTGACGCCCGGTCAGACGGATAGCTCCCGGATCGGGTCCGTGCCGTCCCACGACGCCGCCGCGTCGCGCAGGAACGTCGCCATCCCCGCGGTGGCGTCGGTCAGCTCCATGATCTCGATGACGGACGCCGGGCCACCGGACGGTTCCAGGTACGCGAACCGCGTGCCGACATCCTCACCACCCGACCACACCACCGGCCATCCGGTCTCGGCCATACCGGTCATGGTGGATTCGAAATCCTCTGTCCAATAGGCCAACTGATGAAACCCAGGGCCGCGGGCGGCGAGGAACTCGGTGAACACGCTCGGGGTGTCATCGTGCTGGCAGATGACCTCGACCTGCATGTCCCCGCTGTTGGCCAGCGCCAGTGACAGCGTGATCTCGCACGGCCGGCCGCGATAGGTCACTCGCTGCCCGAGATTGCGGATCACGAACCACGGCCCGACACCCAGGGCCACCCAGCTGTCCAGCGCGCGATCCAAATCGGTGACGACGTAGCCGATCTGACGAATGACCCCGGGAGGCTTCACGCCGGCACGGTAACAGGCGATCGGGCGCCGGATACGGGAGTTCCCCGATGTTGTTCTCTCTGGACGAGAACGCCATTTCCGATTATGGTCAATCCGTGTCTAGCACGCAGCGGGCGTTGGCGCCCGAAATCTCCACCTGGCCGAACTCAGATCCGCAGCTCATCGGCAGCACCTGCGCCGGCTGCGGTGCCACCACCTTCCCGGTGCAGCAGCGCTGCCCGAAGTGCAGTGGCGGCGAGATGTCCGACGTGCTGCTCCCCCGGCGCGGCACGCTGGTCGCCTGGACGACGCAGGGCTTCCCGCCCGGTGCGCCGTACAAGGGCCCGACCGGAAAGGATTTCGTACCGTTCGGGGTCGGCCTCGTCCAACTGGACGACACCATCCGCGTCGAGGGCCGCCTCACCGAGAACGACCCGGCCAAGCTGGAATTCGGCCAGTCGGTCGAGCTGACCATGATCCCGTTCACCAAGGACGAGGACGGGACCGAGGTCGTCACCTTCGCCTTCCAGCCCGTCGAGAACTGAGGAGCCGAACATGACGAGTTCAGCCAACGACGTCGCGATCATCGGCGTCGGACTGCATCCGTTCGGCCGGTTCGACAAGACGGCGATGGAGATGGGCGCCGAGGCCATCCAGTTCGCGCTGACCGATGCCGGCCTGGACTGGAAGGACATCCAGTTCGGTTTCGGCGGCAGCTACGAGGTGTCCAACCCTGACGCGGTGACCCGACTGGTCGGCCTGACGGGCATCACGTTCACCAACGTGTTCAACGCGTGCGCCACCGCGGCCTCGGCGATCCAGCAGACCGCCGACACGATCCGCCTGGGCAAGTACGACATCGGGATCGCGATCGGACTGGACAAGCACCCCCGGGGCGCGTTCACCGACGACCCGGCCAAACTCGCGCTGCCACAGTGGTACGCGGAGAACGGCCAGTTCGTCACCACCAAGTTCTTCGGCATGAAGGCCAACCACTACATCCACAAGCACAACATCTCCGAGGAGACGTTGGCGCGGGTGGCCAACAAGAACTTCCGCAACGGCGAGAAGAACCCGAATGCGTTCCGCCGCAAGGAGATCTCCGTCGAGGAGATCATGGCGTCGCCGGTGCTGAACTACCCGCTGCGGCAGTACATGTTCTGCGCACCCGACGAAGGCGCCGCGGCGGTCATCATGTGCCGCGCCGACATCGCCCACAGGTACACCGACAAGCCGGTGTACGTGCGGGCCAGCGAGATCCGCACCCGCACCTACGGCGCCTACGAGGTGCACGCGACGTCGGCGCCGCTGGACGAGGACCCGTCCCCGACCGTCTACGCGGCCAAGGCGGCATACGAGGCAGCGGGCATCGGCCCCGAGGACGTCGACATCGCCCAGCTGCAGGACACCGACGCCGGCGCCGAAGTCATCCACATGGCCGAGACCGGTCTGTGTGCCGACGGCGAGCAGGAGAAGCTGCTGGCCGACGGGGCCACCGAGATCGGCGGCAGCATCCCGGTCAACACCGACGGTGGGTTGATCGCCAACGGTGAGCCGATCGGCGCGTCCGGGCTGCGTCAGGTCCACGAGCTGGTGCGGCAGCTGCGCGGCGAAGCCGGCGAGCGCCAGGTACCCGGGGCGCCGCGCGTCGGGTTGGCGCAGGTCTACGGCGCACCGGGCACCGCATCGGCGACGATCCTGTCGCTCTGACAGATCCGCGCCACCCCTTCAGGTTCGGTTGCCGATCGGCTACTCTCGGGAGAAGTAGCCGGTCGGCTACTTTTCTGTGAGGGGGCAGCGGATGCAGATTCTCGCCGAAGCCGAAGATCTGCCGCGGACGGCCAACATCAAGACCCAACTGATCGCGCTGTGGACGGCGCCGGTCTTCGGCGTCGTGCTGCTGATCGCGTTCGTGGCGTTTCCCGGCTTCCTGCCGCCGATGTCACCCCAGATGTCCGCCGACGAAGTCGCCGGCTTCTATGCCGACAACACCGCGATGATCCGGTTCAGCATGATCACCTACAACCTGTGCGCGATCATGCTGCTGCCGTTCTTCATGGTGATCGTCGTCCAGATGAAGCGGATGGCGACGCAGAGCCACGCGCTGGCGTACTGCTACCTGACCGCCGCGGTCAGCGGCGCCACCCTGTTCGCACTCGCCGACATCTTCTATCTCGTCGCGGCGTTCCGCCCCGACCGCAACCCCGAACTGCTGCTTCTGCTCAACGATCTGGCGTGGATCACGCTGGTCGCACCGGTGGGCATGCTCGTCGCACAGAATCTCCTGCTGGGGCTGGCCGTATATCTCGACACCGGGTCCAACCCCGTATTCCCGCGCTGGGTAGGGCATTTCGCGGTTCTCACCGGGATCGCGATGGCACCGGCGGCAGCGGCCGCGGTGTTCCGCACGGGCCCGCTCGCCTGGGACGGTGAGATCTCGTTCTGGCTGCGCTTTGTCGCGTTCGCGGTGTTCGTCGCGGTGATGTTCGTCGTGCTGCGCACCACGCTTCACCGGCAGGCGGTGCAGGAACAGGTGGCTCGATGAGCACGGTCGCCTCACCGCAGCCCGGTGCGCCGCCTGCCGCTGCGGGACCGGCGGTGGCGAGCAAACGCGACATCTGGATCGTGTTCTCGATCGTGCCGGCGTTCTACACCGCGTTCGGCGTGATCTTCTTCGCGCTCGCCAGGACCATGCCCCCGCCCCGGCCCGATGTCACGACCGCCCAGAAGGTGGAGTTCTTCGCCGCGCACAACCTGACGATCCAGATCGGGTTCGGCATCCTGATCCTGATCGTGGGCGGCGCGGGCGTGGCCAACGGGATCGTCGTCTATCACATGAAGCGCATGACGTCGGGTTCGGTGATGGCCTATGTGTACATGGGCGGGATGGCCGTCGGCGCGCTGCCGGGCTGTCTGCTGGTGGCGTTCTGCTTCCTGACCGCGACGTTCCGTCCGGACCGCGATCCCGAGGTGCTGGCGCTGCTGTACGACCTCGGTTGCCTGTCCTACGTCGGATCGCTGGGCTGTTTCACCGCTGCCTATTTCGGGCTCGCGATCGCGATCCTCTACGACCGCAACCAGATTTTCCCGAAGTGGTTGGCCTATGTGACGGTGTGGCAGATCGTCACCGAAGTCCTGGCGATCCCGGTCTTCGTGGCCCCCGCGGGCCCGTTCGCGTGGAACGGTTCGATGTCGTTCTGGACCGGGACGGCGATCTTCGGCTTCTGGCTGTGTTGCGTCATCGCGCTCCTGAAGAAGGCCAATCAGGAGCAACCGGCCGATCAGGCGCCGCTGCCGTGACCGAGACCGTGCAGACGCCGCCGAAGCCCGGCCACAAGGGCGCTCGCATCCACCTGCCCGGTGACGGCGCGATGTGGGTCATGGTGCTCGGCGACCTGATCATCTTCGCTTCGTACTTCGTGATCTTCATGGTGCATCGCGCCATGGCGCCCGCGGAGTTCCTCGCCGCCCAGCAGCATCTGAACCTCGACATCGGAGCGTTCAACACCCTTGTGCTGCTGACCAGTTCATGGTTCGTGGCGCGCAGCGTGCTCGCCGCGCGTGGCGGAGACATCGCGGCCGCGCTGCGGCTGACGTACTTCGGCGGCGCGTGCGGCGTGGTGTTCATCGTGATCAAGGCCGTCGAGTGGTGGTCGAAGGTGGCCCAGGGCCACACGATGGGCAGCGGTGAGTTCTTCATGTTCTATTACATGCTCACCGGCGTGCACCTGTTCCACGTGTCGCTGGGGCTGCTGATCCTGGGGATCACGGTGCGGGAGTTGCGCAATCCGCGCAAGCGCCGCATGTCGATGGTGGAGTCCAGCGCCGTGTACTGGCACATGGTGGACCTGCTGTGGGTCGTCATCTTCGGCCTGCTGTACGTGATGAGGTGATGTGGTGACCACGCCCGAAACCGTGCCGGCCAGGTCTGAGACCCGGTCGATCACCGTTGCCTGGCTTGCCCTTTCGGCGATCACCGTGATCGGGTGGTGGTTGGCACCGGGTCACTCCGGCGGTCAGGCCGATCCGAGCGTACCGATCACCGTCGCGGTGATCGTGCTGGGCTTCGTCAAATGCCGCGTGATCATCCGCTGGTTCATGGAGGTACGCAGCGCCCCGGTGTGGTTGCGGCGCAGCACCGATGGGTGGCTCGTCACTCTGTGGCTCGCGGTGCTGGCGATCTACCTGTGGTGACGAACGCTGCTAGGTGGCCGCCCCGGACGCGTCGCCGTCGCCCGGCTCCGGCAACGGGTCGCCCTCCAGGCGCCGGATCCAGCTCTCGCAGAACGCGAAGGTCTCCGCGTGCCCGGTGTCCATCCCGAGTGCACGCTCCATCACCAGCGCCTGGGACACACTCGTGGCGAACACCGTCCAGACCACCGGCGGAACCTCCTCCGACGCCATGCCGTAGCGCTGCAACGCCTCGGCGATGGCGCGATTCTGTTCCTGGCGGAACCGCTCGGCGTAGTAGACGATCTCGGCGCGCAGCGCCTTGCGGTGGTTGGCCAGCCCCATGAACTCCATCGTCAGCCTGGTGGCCTCCGGTGCCGTGCTGAACCGCCAGAGCGCCCACAGCGGTTGCGGGGACTGCAGCGCAGTGGACAGCACCGCCAGCCCTTCCTCTGCCCGGCGGTGGAACACGGCGAGGAACAGATCCTCCATCGTGCGGAAGTAGTAGTGGACCAGTTGCGGTTTGAGGCCGGCCCGGTCCGCCACGCGGCGCGACGTCACCGCGGCGTAGCCCTCCTCGATGAGCAGTTGCTCGGCGGCGTCGAGCAGCACGACGCGATTTTTCGCATCCGGGGCCCCGATCCGCCGCGGCGCTGCCATGCTGACTCCCATTCCCGTTCTGCGCTCTCCCGCTGACTCGCGGGATACCCGAGATCCTTGACCCTAACTCTTACCGCATGCTAAGCAGGTGCTCAGCATTTGGAAACCTTTTGCGCAACACACCGCACGAACGACCCGCCAGCCCCGGGAGGCCATGGACATGACCGACTTCGACACGATCGACTACTTCACCGATCCGTCCCTGGTACCGGACCCGCACCCGTACTTCGACCACCTGCGCAGCAAGTGCCCGGTGACCCGGGAGCCGAACTACGGCGTGCTGGCCGTCACCGGCTACGACGAGGCGGCCGTCGTGCTGAAGGACTCGGATACGTACTCGTCGTGCATCGCGGTCGCCGGGCCGTTCCCGCCGCTGCCGTTCACCCCCGAAGGTGACGACATCACCGACCAGATCACCGAGCATCGGTCACAGATGCCGATGTTCGAACACATGGTCACGATGGATCCGCCCGACCACACCTACGCCCGTTCGCTGCTCAACCGGCTGCTGACGCCGAGCCGGCTTAAGGAGAACGAGGACTTCATGTGGCGCCTCGCCGACGAGGTGCTCGACGACTTCATCGACGCCGGCCGCTGCGAGTTCCTCACGGCCTACGCAAAGCCGTTCTCGCTCTTGGTGATCGCCGATATGCTCGGGGTGCCCGAAGAGGATCACGAGGAGTTCCGCACCGTGCTGGGTGCGCCGCGCCCGGGCGCCAACGTCGGTTCGCTCGACCACAGCGACCTGGTCGGCGCCAACCCCCTGGAGTGGTTGGACGAGAAGTTCATCAAGTACCTGGAGGACCGGCGCAAGGACCCCCGCGACGACGTGCTCACCGCGCTGGCGACGGCGAAGTACCCGGACGGCTCCACGCCGCCGGTCATCGAGGTGGTGCGCTCGGCGACGTTCCTGTTCGCGGCGGGCCAGGAGACCACGACCAAGCTGCTGTCGGCGTCGATGCGGGTGCTCGGCGACCATCCGGAGATCCAGGAGCGGCTGCGCCGCGACCGTACCCGCATCCCGGTCTTCGTCGAGGAAGCGCTGCGGATGGACGCACCGGTCAAGAGCCAGTTCCGGCTGGCCAAGAAGAACACCAAGATCGGCGACATCGACGTCCCCGCCGGCACCACGCTGATGATCTGCCCCGGCGCGGTCAACCGCGATCCGAACCGGTTCGACAATCCGCACGATTTCGACCTGGACCGCAAGAACGTCCGCGAGCACATCGCGTTCGGCCGCGGCGTGCACTCGTGCCCGGGCGGCCCGCTGGCCCGCGTGGAGGGCCGGGTGTCGATCGAACGCATCCTGGACCGCATGGGCGACATCGCCATCGACGAGGAGCTGCACGGACCGCCCGGAAACCGGACGTACAACTACGAGCCGACGTTCATCCTGCGCGGCCTGACCGACGTCAACATCACCTTCACTCCGATTCGTTAGGCGGCGCAAGCGATTCGCGCCCGGTGGCCGTAGTGTCGTTCTAAACTCGAAAAATGGTGTTCCGCAAGACGCTTACGCTTCTGGCTGCCCCGGTGGCGGGCCTGCTCTCGACGAGCGCCGTCCTGGGCGCCGGCAGCGCTGCCGCCCAGCCCGCACCACCGCCGCCTCCGCCGTTGCACCACATCAAGTACACGGTGGGCGCCAGCCAGGACATCGCGAACGCCGAGATCTACTACCGCGAGAAGGATCCGCCGAACTGGGCCGAGTACAGCCATAATCCGTATCTCTACACGCCGAACCAGGAGGCCAATCTCGGACCCGACAAGCCGTGGGTGTTCGAGACCTGGCTGGCCGATCCCGCACAGTGGTCGATGGTCGTGGTGGGTCTGCCCACGGCTCAAACGGCCGACCTGGCCGCGCCCGGCTTCGTGTGCGAGTTACGAGTCGACGATGTCGTCGTCGCCACCGATTCCGGCCTGCGCGGAGCGCTCTGCTCGCAGCGCCCCTGGTAGCCGCCGGCTACTGCGGCGGCGGGTTCCCGCCGCCGACGGAGGCGTCGCCACGCTCCCAGTAGGACCGGTTGTCCTTGGCGATGCAGGTCAGGAACAACCCGTCCGGCGCCTGGGCCACCTCGCCGTCGAGCGCCGGGCACAGATCTCCGACGTTCTTGACGCCGTGCATCTCCGGCGAGCGGAACCACCGCGGCTCGTACCGCCGCGGCGATCCGCAGAACACCAGCCGACCCCAATCCGTCACGCCGAACACGTAATACGTGGTGTTGGAGCAGTAGGAGCCCAGCACCACATTCGGCTGGATACCGGGCGTGCAATTGGGGTAGTTGCACTCCCCGCCGGGAGGCGGTGGCGGCGGGGCCGCCGTTGCCGGCGCTGCCGTCAGGACTGCCGGGGCGGCCAGAGCAGCAAGCGCTGCGACGAGGGATCGCATCCGCACATTTTCCCATGCGGCGGAACGAAATTCTCGCTTTTGGAGAGCACAACTGGCGGCGGCGATAGGCTGGAGCCATGCGCGTAACACGGGTGGTCAGTGGTATCGCAGCGACAGCCATGGCGGTACTCGGAAGCGTCGGCGTCGCACCGTCGGCGCACGCCGAGGATTGGGGCGTCGACATCACCGGCACCTGGAGCGTGTACTCCGACGGCGCGTGGGCCCGGACCAACGGCGTGAAGATCAAGGAACAGTCGGTTCTGGAGACATGGACGGTGAACACCAAGTGTGTGAGCCCTATCGAGTGTTTCGGCGAAGTCAAGAGCAGCCTCGGCTGGACGGGAACCGCCCGGCTGGACGCATATTGGTTCGTCGAGCACGTCGTCCCGAACTGGATGCCTTGCCCGAACGGAACTTTCGCGACCGGCTACCAGAAGTTCATTCTGGTCGGGTGGGACCCGGTGACCGCGCGCTCGAAGACTCGTGACATCACCACCTTCAATGGTCGCAACATCACCAAGAGCGACAGCGGCGCGTGCGGTGTGAACCTGGCGAAGGTGATCGAGCTGCCGGTTCGGATGGACAAGATCTCCTAGAGGGGCACTCTGCGCCGAGATCGCATTCCAGCAGCGTCGGAATGCGGTCTCGGCGTCCAGCGCCGTGCCGTCACATCGGCAACAGGTCCTTCCACGACTTCGGCGCTGAACCCGCTGTGACAGTGCTGATCTGGTGTAATCCGCCGTCGGCGGTCAGGTACTGCCCGGTCTGCGGGTCGTAGGTCGCCGACGCGATGCTCGGCCCTCCGGATGCGCCGCCACCGAATGCGCTCGGGGCGACGGGCGTCGCGCCCTGGGGCGCGGGGACGGCCTGGTTGGGCAGCAGCGGGCCCTGACCGGGCGGCAGCGGGGCCGGCGGTGGGGCCGGCGGTGGGGCCGGCGGGGCGAACAACGGTTGCGGCGGTGCCGGCGCCACACCAGGCACCGGCGGTCCGGGAGGGCCGACCGGGAACGCCGGTGTTCCCGGCTCGGACACCGGCGGCGTCCCGCCGCGCACCGCACCCGGCGGCAGCGGAGTGCCCTGCAGCGGCGCGTGGATACGGTCCTCACCCTCGACCCGGTCGTCGATCGGAATACCCTGTGCGACAAGGCTCGGGTCGAACGGGTACGGACCGGTGAGATGGTTACGCATCGCCAGCGGCACGAACCCACGAGGGTCGTTGCAGAGTTCGACTGTGGGAGCGCGCTTCCCGGGATGCTCGATGCAGGGATAGTTGCGTGCGCCGCGAACGTTCAGCGGACTGTCCTGCGGCAGTTTGCAATACAGGCCGTCCGGGGTGTCGATGACGGTTTCGTCCTCCGGGTTGCGCCACTGCGATGGCGGAAGGAAGCCGACCGAACACGGATTGGGATCGCCGATCGTCAACGCGAAGTCGCCTGCCGGCAGACCTGTCGGGTTGTTCTGCGGCAGACCGAACGACTGCTGCGCGGCGATGATTCCGGGGAACAACACCAACAGCTGCTCCAGTGCCGGGTTGTAGGTCAGCAGCGTCTGGCCCACCGTGGTGAGGTTGGCCAGCAGGATCGGCAGCGTCGGCTTCACCTCCTGCAGAAGCGAACTCACCTCCTGCGCGAAGCCGGGACCGCGCTCGAGCAGCGCGCGGATCTGCGGATCGTTCTGCACCACTTGCGCGGAGATGCCGTTGAGGCTGCGCGCCCAGGTGCGGATCGCGTCGGTGGTCTCGGCCTGCGAATCCAGCAGTGGTCGACTGTCGTCGATCAGGGTGCGCATCTGGTCCGACACACCATTGGCGTCGGTCGCCAGCGTGGTCGCGGAATCGAGCAGCGACCCGAAATCCGGACCCGCACCGTTGAACGCCTTGAAGGTCTCGTCGAGAAGATCCGGGATCCGGTCCTTGGGCAGGCTGTCGACCATCGCGCTGAGCTGGTCGAGCATCGGCCCCACCTGCTGCGGCACCACCGTGCGTGACGCCGGGATCCGCGATCCGTTCTCCAGGAACGGTCCTTCGTCGGTCTGCGGCAGCAGATCCACGTACTGCTCACCGACAGCCGACACACTGCGCACCTCGGCCCGCAGATCCACCGGGATGTCCGGCGAGGTGTCCAGCGACAGGGTCGCCTCGGCGCCGTGCTCGGTGAGCCGGACCTCGGTGACCTTACCGACCTGGACACCGCGGTAGGTGACGTTGCTGAAGCGGTACAGCCCACCGGATTCGGGCAGTTCCAGGGTCACCGCGAGACGCCCGATGCCGAGCAGCGTGGGCACCTGCATGTAGGCGAACAGCATCACCGCGACGCCGACGATCGACGCGATGGTGAAGATGATCAGCTGGTTGCGGACAAAACGGGTCAGCATCAGCCCCCACCTCCTGGTGTCGGCGCGACTGCCGCCGGCACGGCGTCGTTGGCATAGGGACCGGCAAAGATGTTGCCCGGGGTGATCGGTTGCGACTGCGGCAGCCACGGCGCCGCGGGAGGCGGCGGCGTCACCGGCAGCAGCGGCTCGGTGATCGGCGGGAGCGCCGGTGCACCCGCCGCGGCCTCGGACGGAGGCGGCAGCGCCTCCGCGGGCGGCGGCGCGACACCGAGCTTGAGCGGATCGTACGAGTAGTTCAGGTAGTACGGATCCCCAGGCGCCGGAATCAGTTTCGCGTTCTCGTCACCCCAGCGGGTACCGAGCAGCAGCGTCTTCTTCAACCGCGGGTAGGTCAGGTCGAAGGTCGCGTACAGGTTGATGTAGTCGCCGCGGGTGATGCGGTCGGCGAAGGTCGGCCCGTACGGGAACGCCGTCGCCCACAGCAGCGCCAGGTTCAGGTCGGGGCCGACGTCGGCGAGTGCACCGAGTACCGGGCCGAGCTTCTCCAGGTCCTTGATCAGGTCGTCACCGGCGTCGTTGACCACACCGGTGGCGGTGTCGCTGAACTCGCCGAGTTTCCGCAACGCGGTGGTGAACTGCGGCCGTTCCCGGATCAGCACGTCGATGGCCGGCGGCAGCTCCTTCAGCGCGCGGTCGATCACCTGCTGCTGGCCGGCGAAGGTCCCGGCGACTCGTCGCAGTTGGGTCATCGTCGCGATGATGTTGTCCCGCTGCTCATCGAGCACACCGATGAAATTGTCGAGGCGCTGCAACAGTTCCCGGGCCTCGTCCTCGCGTCCGGCGAGACCGGTGCTCATGTTGTGGATGATGTCGCCGATCTGCCCGAGGCCTCCGCCGTTGGCCACGGTCGACAGCGACGACAGGGTCTGCTCGGTCGTCGGATACGTCGACGCCGAGTTCAGCGGCAGCGTCGCACCGGGCTGCAACCGTCCGCTCGGGGCATCGCCCAGCGGCGGGTTCAGCGACAGGTGCATCGAGCCGAGCAGGCTGGTCTGCCCGACCGTGGCCACCGCGTTGGCGGGGATCACGACGTCCGGCTTGACCGACACCTCGACGTCGGCGTGCCAGTCCTGCACCGTCATCCTCCCGACGCTGCCGACGACCACGTCGTCGATCATCACCGGTGAATTCGACTCCAGCGTGGCCACATTGGGGACCTGGATGTGGTAGGTCACCGCGTCCCCGCCGCGGCCGACCGCACCGGGCAGCGGCAGCGAGTTGACGCCCTGGAACGAGCACCCGGACAGCGTGACGGCGGCGGCGCAGCCGAGCGTGGCAAGCGATTTGACACTGCGGATCATGACGGCGGCGTCCCTTCTGCCGGCAGCAGAGGCCCGTTCGGCGCGGGGCCGGCGGGTGCGGGGGTGGGCGGCAACAGCAGCCCGTCGACGGTTGCCGGCGCCGAACCCGCGGGCGGGATGTTCGACAGGATTCGCGGCGGACCCGGCAGCGGCGCACCCGGGAACAGCGCCGGCGACGGTGTGGCGGGGGCGTCCGGGTCGGGCTGGTAGAGCCCGGGCGGACCGGGAGGTGCGTTCCAACCGGGTGGCGGTGCGACGTCGCCCGACCCGATGTAGGCGGACACGGTCGGCGGGGGCTCCGGCGGGTCGCCCGGTCCTGCCCCACCGGGCGCCAGCTTCGGATCGGTGTAGATGAGCCGGTCCGGGCTGACCGCGGGGCGCAGGTACGGGTTGATCGGGAACGGCAGCCCGCCGAAGTTCAGCAATCGCAGTGCCGGACCGAGGTATTGCGCGCACAGCTTCGCCGTCTCCGGGGCGGTCGTGTTCGCGACGCCACCGATCAGACCGCAGACGAACCACACCGGATTCGAGAAGTTCGACAACGCGAACGCACCGGTCACCGATCCGCCGTTCGGGTAGAAGATGTTCTCGAAGTTCGCGATCGCGTTCGGGGTGATGTGCAGCACGTTCTCCAGCGCCGTGCGGTTCTCGGCGAGAATCTGGGCGACCTGACCGAGACTGCGGATCTGCTCGGTGGTCTGTTCCCGGCTGCCCGCGACGAAGCGCTGGACCTCCCCGATCGCCACCGACAGTTCGGACAGCGCGGAATCCAGGTCCGACCGGCTGTCGTTGATGACGCTGGTCAACGTCGCCAAGCGGTTCTGGAACAGCACGATCTGGTCCTTGCTGTCGCGCAGCGCGGTGACGAAGATCTGCAGGTTCTCGATGATGTCGACGATGTTGCCGCTGCCCTCGGCGAAGATGCGGGCGGCACCGGAGAGCTGCCGCAGCGTTTCGCGGAGTTTCTCGCCGTTGCCGTCCATCGCGTTCGCGGCGCTGTCGACGAACCGTGAGATCGCGGTGCCCGACACCCCGGCCTGTGGGCCGAGTTCCTCGGACAGCCGCATCAGCTGGGTCTTGACCTCGTCCCATTCGACCGGAACGGCAGTGCGTTCCTCGGGGATCACGGCGCCGTCGGCCATGGTGGGCCCATTGCCGTCCCGATAGGCCGGCGTGAGTTGCACATACCGGGCCGCGACGAGGTTCTGCGCGACGATGACGGCCTTCGCGTCGGCGGGGACCGGTACGCCCCGGTCGACCTTCAACGTCATCTTGGTCTGCGTGCCCTCGGGTTCGATCTTGTCGATCGTGCCCACCGCGACACCCGACACCCGCACCTCGTCCCCCGGGTAGATCGCGGTCGCGGTCGGGAAGTACGCGGTGATCGTCGTCGGCCCGAAGAACACCTGCCGGGCAAGGAACACCGCGCCGGCGACGAGGAGGATGGCCAGCAGCACCGCGGTGCCGGCCACCACCCGTTTACGGGTTGCCATCATCAGGGAGGTCTCCAGGCTGCGGAAGGCTGTTGACAGGGAACGGGAGCTGCGCGCGTGGGCCCGCGTTGTCCGGCGGTTGACCGATGTCGACTCCGTTGCGGAATCCGAATGCGTAGTCGAGGAACGGCTGCAGCAGCTGTGCGGGCTGGATGTTCGGCACCAGCGCGTTGTAATACGCGCCGTTGGAGACGATCTCGCCCTGGGTCAGGTAGTACTTCGCCGCCCCCGGCAGCATCTTGGCCAGGTCGTCGCGGTGGCGCTCGAGCATCCGCGTGACGTTGTTGATCCGCTCCAGCGCGGGCGAGAGTTCGGCCTCGTTGTCGGCGACCACCGCCGAAAGCTGTTGGGACACCGTCGAGATGTTGGCCAGCAGGCTGGTGATCTGGCGCCTGCGCTCGTTGAGCACCGCGACCAGATCGTTGGCGTTCAGGATCAGCGTGTTCACCTGCTCGCTGCGGTCGGCGAAGATCCCGGTCACCTCGCCGGCGGTGCGCAGCAGTTCGGACAGGCTCTCGTTGCGGTTGTTCAGCGACTGCGACAACCGTGACAGCCCGTCGAACGTCGGCCCGAGCCGCGGGGCGATCTGGTCGAGCGTCTGCGACAGCACGTCGAGTGACTGGTTGAGCTGGGCGGTGTCGGTGTCACGGGTGTTCTCCGTCAGTTCGCCGACCGCGTCGGTCAGCGAGTACGGCGACGACGTTCTGGTGGTCGGGATGACCTGCTGCGAGTCCAGCGTGCCGCTGCCGTCGGAGTCGAGGGCGAGAACCCGTTCACCGAGCAGGGTCCCGGTGCGGATGTGGGCGGTGGTGTCCGAGCCCAAGGCGTACTTGCCGTCGATGGTGAACCCGACCAGGGCGTCGCCGTTGTCGAGTTCGATCGAGGACACGGTGCCGACTTTGATGCCGGACACGGTGACATCGTTGCCGACGGTCAGTCCGCCGGCTTCGGTGAACAGGGCCTGGTAGCGCACCGACGTCGCCCAGGACAGCAACCGTTCGGGCTGCAGGCCGACAGCGATGACGAGGATGATCAGGACAACGCCGATGAAGCCGGCCCTGACGAGTTGGGATCCGCGGTATTTCAGCATCTACTCGTCCACACACCTTCCCTCTTCTTGCTTGATCCAGGGGAAGACCACGGTGCGACCTTCGAGGTCGCTGGCGCGGAACGAGATCCCGCAGATGTAGTACGGGAACCACGCGCCGTACGAGCCGACGCGGGCCAGCTTGCGGTAGACCTCCGGCAGGCGGGACAGCGTGGCGTCTGTCCGGTCCAGGTCGTTGTCGACCAGCGGCGCCAGCCGACTGAGCTCGTCGATGGTGTTGCCCAGCGGCGCCCGGCCCCGGCTGAGCAGATCCGCGATCGACGCGGTGCCCTTGTCCAGCGCGGTGATCGCCGTGCCGATCGGGTCGCGATCGGCGGACAGGCCGGTGACGAGTTGGTCCAGTTTGTCGATCGCACCGGAGAATTCGTCGCCGTCCCTGGCGATCGTGTCCAGCACGGTCCGCAACTCGTCGATCAGGGACTCGATGATCTGGCTGTTGTCGGCCAGCGCGGTGGTGAACGTCGACGACTTGGCGAACAGCGAATCCAGCGTTCCGCCCTGCCCCTGCAGGATCTGCACCAGCGACGAGGTCAGCGCGTTGACGTCCTTGGGATTGAGCCCCTGGATCACGGGCCGCAGCCCGCCCAGCAGTACATCGAGATCCAGTGCGGGCGCGGTGCGCTCGTTCGGGATCTGGGCTCCCGCGGGCAGAATCTGGTTGGAGTCGGGGGTGTCGACGAGCTCCAGGTATCGGTCCCCGACCAGGTTCAGGTAGCGGATCGCAGCGTTGGTGCCGGTGGTCAGCCTGGTGTTGCGGTCGGCGTCGAACGTGACGAGCACACTGCGGTCGGCCTGCAGCTCGACGCCCTTGACGGTGCCGACGCGGATGCCCGCGATGCGCACCGTGTCGCCGGACTTCAGTCGCGACGCATCGTTGAACACGGCCGAATACTCGTTGGCCGCACCTGTTCTGGTGTCGCTGAACACCAGGAACAGAAAGGCCGTGAGCACGGCCATCACCAGGCCGAAGACGGTGAACTTGATCAGCGTCGTCGTCGAGCGCGTCATCCGGGCTGTCCGATCTGTGCGGAGTTGCGCGGCGGGCCGTCCAGCGGGCCGAACAGCCAGTTCTTCAATCCTTCGGAGTTCAGCAGGATGCCCTGGTTGCCGTACTGCGCCGGATTCGAGCCGACGTCACCGACGATCAACGGCGGCACGAACTCGGGGGGCATCTCGGGCAGGCCGAGCTCGGTGCAGTAGTCGCGTCCGCCGCTGGATGCGGCGACCTTCGGGAGGTCGCGCGGGTAGCGGTAGCGCTCCACACCCAGTGTCAGGCCGGCCGAAACGAAGACGCCGGAGAACTGCGGCGGCGACGTCGCGAACGGCACCAGACCACCGATGCCGCACCACAGGGACTTTCGGTAATCGTGGAGTAACTCGGTGGTCGGCACGAGCACCTTGGCGACGCTGGTCAGTCCTTCCCGGTTCTCACCGAGCACCTCGTTGCCGATCTCGCCCAGCCCGATCGAGCTCACCAGGAACCGGTCCAGGTTGTCCTGCTCGTCGACGATGGAATTGCCCAGCGTCGTGAAGTTGTCGATCGTCGAGACGAGATCGGGTGCCGCATCGCCGTAGGCCTCCAGTGTGGGGACGGCGGCCTCGATGTCATGGGCCAGGTTGGGCAGGCTCGGTTCGAGCTTGCCCAGCAACTGGTTGAAATTCGACAGCGTCTGACCGAACTTCTCGCCGCGACCACTGAACGCCTGCGACAGCGCACCGAGCGTCTCGTTGAGCTTCTGCGGTTCCACCGCGTCGAGCACCCGCACGAGTTGCTGGAACACCGTGTTGATCTCGACGGTGATGTGCTCACCGCGCAGCACCTGCCCCGCGCGCAGTTGACCGGTCGGGTTCTCAGGTGCTTCGAGCTGGACGAACTTCGCCCCGAACACAGTTGACGACGCGATGTCGACGTTGACGTTCTCCGGGATCAGGTGCAGCTGCGAGGGATCCATGTTCAGCTGCAGTGCCGCGGTGCCGTCCGGCCGGTAGTCGATCGATTTGACCGAACCGACCTGTACGCCGCGCATCTTGACCTTGGCGTCGGGGTTCATCACCAGACCGGCGCGCTCGGAGATCACGGTCACCGGAACGGTTTCGGTGAACTTGCCGGCGAACAACCCGATCGCGAGCGCGAGGATGAGCACCAGCGCCACCACCAGGCCGAGCCCGGCCAGTGGCCGTACCGCGTTCGACACCCCGAAGTGGCGTCCCGAGGACGCCGCCAGCGGTGCTGCGGTGCTTTGCGTTTCGGACCGGTGGAGTGGGCCTGGTCCCAGGTTTCTACTCAACTCGTCTCCCCTAGCCCGACAGGTTGAAGTTGCCGTTGGAACCGTAGATGGACAGCGACACCAGCAGTGTCACCGACACCACAACGACCAGGGAGGTGCGCACCGCGTTACCGACCGCGGCACCCACGCCCGAGGGTCCACCCGAGGCGAAGTAGCCGAAGTAGGTGTGCACCAACAGGATCGCGATCGCCATCAGTACGGCCTGCAGGAACGACCACAGGAGGTCGATCGGGTTCAGGAACGTGTCGAAGTAGTGGTCGTAGAGTCCACCGGACTGTCCGAACAACACCACGGTGGTGAACTGCGACGCCACGAACGACAGGATCACCGCGATCGAGTACAGCGGAGTGATGGCGACCATGCCGGCCACGATGCGTGTCGACACCAGGTATTCGACCGGCCGGATCCCCATCGACTCCAGCGCGTCGATCTCCTCGTTGATCCGCATCGCGCCCAACTGCGCGGTCACCCCGGCACCGAACGTCGCGGCCAGCCCGATCCCGGCGACCACTGGTGCGGCGATGCGCACGTTGATGAACGCGGCCAGGAATCCGGTCAGTGCTTCGATACCGATGTTGCCCAGCGAGCTGTAACCCTGGATCGCCAGTGTGCCGCCCGCGGCCAGGGTCAAGAAGCCGACGATCACCACGGTGCCGCCGATCATCGCCAACGTGCCCGCACCCATGGAGATCTCGGCGATCAACCGGATGATCTCCTTGCGGAAGTGCACCGCCGCATGGGGCACACCCGCGATCGCGCGGCCGTAGAACAGCACGTGATCGCCGAGGCGGCCGAGCAGTGAGATCGGCCGGCCCAGATGGTCGACGAGCCGCGGGAACCGCGACCGGATGACTGCTGAAGTACCCATATCGTTCCTAGCCCGTCGTCATCCGGATGCCGATGGCCGTGACGACCACGTTGATCACGAACAGCGCCATGAACGCGTACACCACCGTTTCGTTGACCGCGTTACCGACGGCCTTGGCGCCGCCGCCGGTGATGGTCAGCCCGCGATAGCACGCCACCAGTCCTGCGATCAGACCGAACAGCGCGGCCTTGATGCACGAGATGATCACCTCGGGCACGCCGGTCAGCAGCGTGATTCCCGCGGCGAAGGCACCCGGGTTCACGTCCTGGACGAACACCGAGAAGAAGTAGCCGCCGAGGATGCCGATGATCACCACCAGGCTGTTGAGCAGCAGCGCGACCAACCCCGCGGCGAGCATCCTGGGTGTCACGAGGCGCTGGACCGGGTTGATGCCCAGCACCTCCATCGCGTCGATCTCCTCCCGGATGGTGCGCGACCCCAGATCAGCGCACATCGCCGTCGCGCCCGCGCCGGCGACGATCAGCACCGTCACCAGCGGGCCGACCTGGGTGACCGCGCCGAACGCCGCGCCCGCCCCGGACAGATCCGCCGCACCGAGCTCCCGCAGCAGGATGTTCAGTGTGAACGACACCAGCACGGTGAACGGGATCGCCACCAGCAGCGTCGGGGCCATCGACACCTTCGCCACGAACCAGCACTGCTCCAGGAACTCCCGCCACTGGAACGGCCGCACGAACACATAGCGCACCGCGTCGAGCGCCATCGAGAAGAATCCGCCGACGGCCTGCATCGCACCCGACAAACCGTTGGGAAGCGAGATCCCGGTCGTCCACCGTTCCGGTCCTTTAACCGCCATCGGGACCCTCCAGCAGCGTCACCGCCGAGACGGCCGTCGGGCCGCCGATAGTGTGCGCCAGTCCGATTCGTGCGCCGTCGACCTGGTTGACCGCCTCGCCGCGCAGCTGGACGAACAACTCGACGCACTGGGCCACCCCGGTCGCGCCCGGCGGATGCCCCTTGGCTTTGAGCCCGCCACTGGGGTTCACCGGCAGGGCTCCTCCGACGCTGGTCACCTCGGCCTCCAGAAGTTTGTAGCCACCGAGCCTCTCGGCGAAGCCGAGGTCCTCGTAGCTCATCAGCTCGATACCGGTCAGGAAGTCGTGCACCTCGGCGACGTCGACGTCCGACGGGGTCAGGCCCGCCATCGAAAACGCCTGCTTCGCCGCCCTCGTGGTGGCCGGGAACGTAGTCATGTCCGGCTTGTGCTGGTGCATCACCGAATCCAGCCCCAGCCCGACGCCGCGGATCCAGACCGGCCGGTCGGTGAACCGATCCACGACCTCCTCCGCGGCGATCACAAGCGCTGCGGCACCGTCACTCTGCGGCGCGCAGTCATACATCCGGAACGGGGTCACCACCGTTGGTGCGTTCAGTGCCTGCTCCATCGTGATCTCGAAGCGCAGCCGCGCTTTGGGGTTGTTCACTCCGTGTCGGTGGTTCTTGACCGCCACCATGGCTAAGTGTTCTTCAGTTGCCGGAGATTCGTGGAGATATCGACGAACATGTAAGGCGAATCCAGCGGGAGCGACCAAGCCGAGGGGAAAATCCCAGGCCATATCGCGTGCCATGGCCTCCCACTCCCAGAGCATGTCCGCGGATGTGGTGTCGCGCAGCTTATCCGCACCGACGACCAGAGCGACGTCGAACGCGCCGGAAGCAACCCCGAACAACGCGTTGCGGATCGCGTCATGACCGGTCGCGCAGGAGTTCTCAATCCGCGTGACCGGCAGGTCGGGCAGACCCAGCGTGTCGGCGAGGATTCCGGACGGGAATCCGTCGGCGGTGCCCATCGCACCGAACCACGCGGCCTGCAGGTCACTTTTGGCCAGGCCCTTGTCGACGGTGGCCGCACACTCCGAGAAAGCCATCGGCAGCAGATCTTTGATGCCCAGCGCGAAATGCTCGGCAAACGGCGTCATTCCCGCCCCGACGATCGCGACGCGCCTCACGCCGCACCCCGGTCCGGCTCGAACGCGTAGCCGTAGTCGGGCACCCCGGAGCGCACTGCCACCCGGCGCAACGCCAGCCGGCCGCGGTCCCCGATGTCGACGGCGCCCGGCGTGGCGCCGGTGACCTTCACCAGCGCACGCACCCCGACACCGTCGAGCTCGACGATGACCAACGAGTACGGCGTGCGCAGCCCGGGCACCGGGATGTTCACCGTGGTCTCGGTGTAGACGGTGCCGGTGCGTGGCAGCGGCACAAGCTCGTAATCGGTGGCCAACGCCCCGTCGTCGCTGACCCGGTAGCGCGGCGGAAAGTCCAGCTCACCGGACCCGGCGAATCGCCCCGCCTCCCAACGCACTTTCGCCTCGAACGCCCGCTCGTAGGCGGCCAGCGAGATCGGGATCTCCGCGCCGGACACCTGGCCACCGTCAAGTTGGGACTGCGGCTGCGGCTCCCGCCGGTGGATTCGGGCGCTGCCACCGCTGACGCTGATGCCGGACAGAATGGCCTGCTCGACGGCCACCAGCGGGCCTGCCTTGCCCTGCTCGGCGAGTCCGGCCAGCGCGAACAGGCTGGCACTGGCGCCGGTGGTCGGCAGCACCGGCGGTCCGGGCAGGCACAGTTCGACCGCTCGTGCGTGGTCGACGCCGGCGATCGCCACCGGGGTGTCCAGCCACGCCGCGGCCAGCGAGGCGATCAACCCGCGCTCGTGCAGCAGCCGTGGGTCGCCGTAGTCGTGCACGTCGCCGGTCGCGTTGCGGGTGCGTACCGGAAGGCTGCGCGCGACACGAGCGGCGGTGCGCACCTGCAGACCCCGTTCGGCGGTCAGGATCGCCGCCGCGCCGGCGGGCGCCAGGTCGGCACCGATGATCAGCGTGCGTGGACGCGCGGAGCTGAGGGCGTCGACGGTGGCCGGCGCACCGCCGAGGCGTTCGTCGACCTCCAGCTCCGGGTCGAGTCCGAGCCCGGCGAGAAGCACTGCGGCATTGCTACTTTCCAGCAGCGGCAGATCGCGACTGACCAGCACCACCCGCTCGACCGCGCCGGCTTCGGTCAGCGCTGCCCTACCCGCCTCGACCGCCATCGTGACGGCGTCCTCGTCGTCGCCGGCGACCCGATGTACGGCCGAACCCCAGCACGGGAGGTACGTGCCGACGGACGCGACGTAGGGCATTGACAGTTTCTCCAGATCTCGACCGTGGACGGTCAGGTGACCGCGCCGGCGGTCTTGAGCTCGATGATGCGGTCCCAGTCCAGGCCGAGTTCGACGAGGATATCGTCGGTCTGCTCGGCGAATCCGGGCGCCGGACCCGACACGGGCGCGGCGACGTCGAACTGCACCGGGTTGGCCACCAGCTCGAGTTCGCCTGCCTGGACCAGGTATTCGTTGGCACGCACCTGGGCGTCCTCGGCCGCCTGCAGGGTGTCCTGCACCGGGGCCCACGGCCCGGCCAGCGTCGCGAACCGCTCACTCCACTCGGCGAGCGTGCGCTTGGCCATCGCCTCGGACAGGACCTCCACTCCCGTTTCGGTGTTCTCGGCGATGGACTCGGCGGTCGCGAACCGCGGGTCGTCGGCGAGCTCGTCGAGATCCATGTGCTTGCAGACATCGGCCCAGAACTTGGTCGGCTGCATCATCACGAAGGAGATGTAGCGGCCGTCGGCCGTCGCGTACAACCCGACAAGCGGGTTGATCGGTGAACCGTGCACACCCGGCGGGAAGGCCTCCATGCGCTCACCGAGATGCTTGGTCAGCGCCACCGTGTGGCCCATCGCCCACAGTCCGCTGCCGAGCAGAGACACGTCGACGACCGACGGTTCACCGGAGCGTTCCCGCTTGAGCAGCGCCGCGGCGATGCCGCCGGCGAGGTTGGTGCCGGAGATGGTGTCGCCGTAGGCCGGTCCGGGCGGGCCGACCATGCCCGGGGTGCCCGGCGGCGTGATCGTGGCGGCAGTGCCTGCCCTGCACCAGAATGCGGTCATGTCGTAGCCACCCTTGACCGACTCCGTGCCGCGCGGTCCGAGCGCGCTGCCACGGGCATAGATGATCTTCGGGTTGACGGCGCGGATGTCGTCGACGTCGATTCCGAACTTCTGCCGGTGACCGGGCAGGAAGCTGGTCAGGAACACATCGGAGCGACGCGCCAGTTCCAGAAGCACCTCTTTGCCCTCGGGGACCGTCATGTCCAGGCCGATGCTGCGCTTGAGGCGGTTGGCGTGCTCGATGTTCGGGTTCGGGTCGCCCTCCACCCGCAACAGGCCGGTCTGGCGCAGGCCGCGTTGCGGGTCGCCGGTGACGGCGTGCTCGACCTTGACCACGTCGGCGCCCCATTCGGCGAGCACCGCGCCCGCCGACGGGACGAAGCCGTACATCGCGACCTCAAGCACCCGGATGCCGTCCAATGGCTTACTCATGCTTGTTCCACCACCGTTGCGAAAGTCTTCGATTCCAAGAACTCCTCCAGGCCGGCCCTGCCCATCTCCCTGCCGATGCCGGACTGTTTGTAGCCGCCGAACGGGCTGTCGGGGCTGAAGTAGTTGCCACCGTTGATCGAGAACGTGCCGGTACGGATGCGCCGTGCCACCGCCAGCGCGCGCTCCTGGCTGCCGAACACCGCACCCGACAGCCCATAGATGGAGTGGTTCGCGATGCGCACCGCGTCGTCGTCGTCCTCGTAGGCGATGACGGCCAGCACCGGGCCGAACACCTCCTCCTGGGCGATCTCGCTGTCGGGATCGACGTCGGCGAGCAGGGTCGGCGTATAGAAGTAGCCCGGGTCGACCTTCTCGCCGCCGGTGACCAGGGTGGCCCCGGCGGCCACCGCGCGCTGCACCATGCCGTCGACCTTGTCGCGCTGCTTCTCGCTGATCAGCGGACCCATGTAAGTCGACGGATCCGCCGGGTTTCCCAGCCGCACGAGTCCGAAGTTGTTCTTGACCAACTCGACGATCTCGTCCTTGTGCTTGCGCGGCACCAGCAGCCGCGAGGTCAGCGCACAGCCCTGCCCGGCGTGGGTGACCATGCTGAACGCGGAGAACAGCGCGGCGGTGTTGAAGTCGGCGTCGTCGAGGACGATGGCCGCCGACTTGCCGCCGAGTTCGAGGAAAACCTTCTTCAGCGTTCCGCTGGCGGCGGCCATGATCGCGCGCCCGGTCGGGGTCGATCCGGTGAAGGTGACCATGTCGACGTCGGGGCTGGTGGTCAGCGCCGCGCCGACGGCCGGGTCGGCGCCGGAAAGCACGTTGACCACACCGGGCGGGATGTCGGTGTGGTTGGCGATCAGCTCGCCGAGCGCGAGCGTGACGAGCGGGGTGTCAGGGGCCGACTTGAGCACAAGGGTGCAGCCCGCCGCCAGTGCCGGCGCGAGCTTGGCCAAGGCCAACTGGTTCGGATAGTTGTAGGCGATGATCGCGGCGACGACGCCCGCGGCCTCCTTCTCGACCCAGCGGTGGTGCTGCATGCCGCGGCTCTCGATGTTGCCGAGGTCCTCGCTCAGCGGATACGTCTTCAGCAGGTCGGCGTAGTACCGCACGATTGCGATCGGCTGGTCCAACTGCGCGCCCTGGCACAGCGCCGGGGTGGCGCCGACTTCGGCGATGGTCAGTTCCGCGAGCTCGTCACGGTGCTCGATCAGCGCGGCATGGAGCTGCTCCAGGCAACGGATCCGCAGTGCGGTGTCGGTGGCCCAGTCCCCCGCGTCGAACGCCGCACGCGCCGCCGCGACCGCGGCCTCGGCGTCGGCGACGCCCGCATCGGGGGCATACCCGAGCACCTCGCCGGTGGCTGGATTCAGCGAAGGAAACGTCCGCTCGC
Source organism: Mycolicibacterium parafortuitum (assembly GCF_002086815.1). Taxonomy (GTDB): domain Bacteria; phylum Actinomycetota; class Actinomycetes; order Mycobacteriales; family Mycobacteriaceae; genus Mycobacterium; species Mycobacterium parafortuitum. Next base: position 52,706 of record NZ_MVID01000011.1, on the reverse strand, counting down.
TCTCGATGAGCCGCCCGCCGATGAGAAGGCGGCGTTGGGCAGGCTGATCCTCTGCCTGAGCGCTGCCGCTGTCACCCGAGATCGTGGCTGTTTCCTGCATCATCCTCCTCGTGCTGTGACGTCACCGGCGGGAAGTGTCCGTATGTGATGGAAACTGCATTCTCATCACCGGCGAATCATACATTCGTACGATGAGAACTCAAGAAAATGACGAGAACCCCCGCTGCCTGCAGGAAACGGTGCGACAATCCTGCGCTAGACGTCTCACCAGTGCGAACACACCGCCGCTCTTGTCTTGCGGTCTCACATAATGCGAGAGTACGGTTCTCATATTCGGAAGGATGATTCTTGACTACTGAGGGCCGCGTGAAGAACGCAGTAGTGACCGGAGGCGCTTCGGGTATCGGCGCCGCGGTGGCAGACCGTCTGCGGGCGGACGGTCTGCAGGTGGCGATCATCGATCTCAACCCCGGTGATGCGAAGTTCTCTTACGCCGCCGATGTCACCGACCGCGCGGCCGTCGACGGGGCGCTCGCCGAGATCCGCGCCGAGCTCGGACCGGTCACCGTGCTGGTGAACGCCGCCGGGTTGGACCGTTTCAAGAAGTTCCTCGACCTGTCCTTCGACGAATGGCAGAAGGTCGTCGACGTCAACCTCAATGGCGTCTTCCACTGCACGCAGGCCGTGCTGCCCGACATGATCGAGGCCGGCTGGGGCCGCATCGTGAACATCTCGTCGTCGAGCACCCACTCCGGCCAGCCGTTCATGTCGCCCTACGTCGCCGCCAAGTCAGCGGTCAACGGGCTCACCAAGTCCCTGGCGCTCGAGTACGGCCCGCACGGGATCACGGTCAACGCGGTCCCGCCCGGCTTCATCGACACCCCGATGTTGCGCAAAGCCGAGCAGCGCGGCTTCCTCGGCGACACCGACAAGCAGATCCAGCAGACCCCCGTGCGTCGGATGGGCCGCCCCGAGGACATCGCCGCGGCGTGCGCGTTCTTCATCTCCGAGGAGGCGGGCTACATCACCGGCCAGATCCTCGGCGTCAACGGCGGCCGGAACACCTGAGCAGCCAACAGATTTCAGCGAAAGGACGAGTGTTAATGGGACGGGTTCAAGGCAAGATCGCCTTCATCACGGGCGCGGCACGCGGCCAGGGCCGCAGCCACGCAGTCCGGCTCGCCGAAGAAGGCGCCGACATCATCGCCGTCGATCTGTGCGAGAACGTCGACACCATCGGCTACCCGATGGCCACTCAGGAAGACCTCGACGAGACCGCGGCCTTCGTCGAGAAGACGGGGCAGCGCATCGTCACCGCGAAGGCCGACGTCCGCGACGCCGCACAGCTCAAGAAGGCCCTCGAGGACGGCATCGCGCAGCTCGGCGGCCTCGACATCGTGGTCGCCCAGGCCGGTATCGCCGGCATGAAGGGCCAACCCCCGCTGCAGGCGTGGACCGACGTGATCAACACCAACCTGATCGGCACGATCAACGCGATCCAGGTTGCGCTTCCCCACCTCAAGGAGGGCGCATCGATCGTCGCTACCGGCTCGACCGCCGCGCTGATGGACGCCCACAACAAGCCCAATCCCGGCGGCGACCCGGGCGGCATGGCGTACATGACGTCGAAACGCCTTCTGTCGCAGTATGTCCACGACCTCGCCACCGAGCTGGCGGTGCGCGGCATCCGCGCCAACGTGGTTCATCCGACCAACTGCAACACCGACATGCTGCAGAGCCCGCCGATGTACAAGTCGTTCCGACCCGACCTGGAGAACCCGACTCGGGCCGACGCCGAGCCGGTTTTCGGTGTGCAGCAGGCGATGAAGGTCAACTTCATCGAGCCAGAGGACATCAGCAACGCGATCTTGTGGTTGGTCTCCGACGAGGCCAGGTACGTCACCGGCATGCAGTTGCGCGTCGACGCCGGTGGCTACCTGAAGTGGTACGACTACCACATCTGACGCCAGCCGGGAACGACGGAGAAGGGACCAGACATGAAGGTTTTTGTTGATTCCGGCCGCTGCCAAGGGCATACGTTGTGCTCGATGATCGCCCCGGATTCCTTCGAGCTCAGCGATATCGACGGGACCGCGTCCCCGGTCAACGAAGTCGTCCCACCGGGTCAGGAGGACGCGGTGCGTGAGGCGGTGCAGTCGTGCCCCGAACAGGCCATCTCGATAGAAGAGTGATGAGCGCTCGCGCGAAGAACCAACAAGGTCGATGAGCGCTCGCGCGAAGAACCAACAAGGTGATGAGCGCTCGCGCGAAGAACCAACGAGGTTGATGAGCGCTCGCGCGAAGAACCAATCACGCTGATGAGCGCTCGCGCGAAGAACCAACAACAGTAGAAGCGGAGTGAAACCTTGAGTGTCGACGACGTCGTGACCGGCACCGCCGACGACAACCGGAAGCGAAACACCTACCACTTCGACCGGCACACCCCCGAGTACCGGCTGCAGTTCGAGAAGATCACCGAAGAAATGCAGTCCAAGTGCCCGATGGCATGGACCGATGTCTACAACGGGCACTGGGTGGCCGCCGACAGCAAGCACGTCTTCGAGTTGGCGCGCTGCCCCGCGGTGTCGAATCACCACGACATCTCCGGCGAGACTCCGTTTCAGGGCATCACCATTCCGAAGGCCAGCCGAGCGACCGTGGTCCGCGGCGGCATCCTGGAGATGGACGAACCGGAGCACAGCGCCTATCGCGGAGCACTGAACCCGTACCTGTCCCCCGCGGCGATCAAGCGGTGGGAACCGTTCATCGACGAGATCACCCGTGCGGCACTCGATGAACACATCGAGTCGGGAAAGATCGACTTCGTCGACCACCTCGCCAACGTAGTGCCCGCGGTGTTCACGCTGGCGATGATGGGCATCAAGCTCGACAAGTGGAATGTCTACAGCGAGCCCACGCACGCGTCGGTCTACACCCCCGAGCACGCTCCGGAACGCGAGAAGATCAACGAGCAGCATCGTGAGATGGGTATCGATCTCATCAACAACATGATGGAGATCCGCGAGGATCCGCGCCCGGGTCTGGTCAATGCGTTGCTGCAGTTGCGCATCGACGGGGAGCCCGCCCCCGACATGGAGATCCTGGGCAACCTGGGTCTGATCATCGGCGGCGGCTTCGACACCACCACCGCGTTGACCGCGCACGCGCTGGAGTGGCTCGGCGAGCACCCCGCCGAGCGCGACCGTCTCTCCCGCGAACGCGATGCCCTGCTGGCTCCGGCCACCGAGGAGTTCCTGCGCTTCTTCACGCCGGCACCGGGCGACGGGCGCACGTTCGCCGAGGACGTGGAGGTCGCGGGCCACCAGTTCAAGAAGTTCGAGCGGCTGTGGCTGTCCTGGGCGATGGCCAACCGCGACCCTGCCGTCTTCGAGCGGCCCAATGAGGTCGTGCTGGACCGAAAGGGCAACCGTCACTTCAGCTTCGGGATCGGCGTGCATCGTTGCGTCGGATCCAACGTGGCCCGCACGGTGTTCAAGTCGATGCTGACCGCAGTGCTGGACCGGATGCCCGACTATGTATGCGATCCCGAAGGCACCGTGCACTACGACACGATCGGCGTGATCCAGGGGATGCGTAACCTTCCCGCCACGTTCACACCGAGTGAGCCGCTGGGCCCCGGACTGGACGAGACGCTGGTGAAGCTGCAGCGGATCTGCGATGAGCAGGAGCTGGCACGGCCCATCACCGAGCGTAAGGAACAGGCCGTCATCGACTAGTGTGCGCCGATCTCACCCCACGGATCACGGCGAGGTGGTTGCATGTAGCGGCGACAGTATGGGAGGCGAAGCGATGAGGCTCAGCAGGATCGGTGCCGTGGCGGCCACGCTGACGGCGGTCGCGACGTTCCTGGCACCGCCGTCGCAGGCGGGGATGCAGCTGGCCAATTACGACCTGTTGACCAATCGGTACAACCGCGCGTCGTGGTTCTGGTTCGTCACCTTGTGTATCCCGGAGAAGACCCCGGACTGCGTCAACGTCGCCGCCCGCCCCCGGCTGAAGTTCTACGACTACTACGAGAGCAAGGCCTGGCTGGTCGACGGGCGGTACACGTTCACCGTGGACGTGCGCGACGGACTGCAGTGCCCAGGGCATGTGATGCCGACCCGCGAGACCTACTCCTGGGACGCCGTGACGCTGCTCGGCACCATCGACTCGAAGTACGACGTCGGCTGCTTCAACGGCCCTCCCGGAAGCCAGTTCTGGACGTTCAAGCTCCAGCAACTCTAGGGTCGACCGGCACCGCGAGCGCGCATGTCTGCCCGGCGACTCGCTGCCGTCGCGGACATTCCGCGCACCCTCGCAGCCGCTCAGAGCAGCGAGTAGCGCCGCCGGATCGCGTTGAACCTGCGCCACATCTGCGCCGTGCGCTCCTCGGCGGTGACGGTCGCGGTGTCGGTGGGCAGCACCGCCCCCAGCTCCGCGTGCTTGACGACCTCCGTGCACAACTTCACCGGCGAACCCTCCAGCATGTGACGGTAGGTGATGTTGCCGCGCTCGAAACCCTGGCTGTCGATCCAGTTGTGGACGCCCGGGTCCCGGTGCGCCAGGACCAGCCGGATCTTGCCGTCGGCGTCGGCGCGGGTCCGGCTCGGCGTGTAGCTGACCGGGCGATAGAGGTAGTCCATGCTGTTGAAGAACACCCCCATGTTCGTCAACGACCACAGCCCCTCGTGGGCATCGAACTCGATGACCATGGCTTCGTCGGGACCGAGCACCCAGTGCATGTTCGCCGCCGACCGTCCCCGCTTGGCGTCGCCGTCACCGTCGACGACGTCGGGGAACTCGTTCGGCCGGCCGGCGTCGGCGCCTCCGTGGGTGAACGGGAAGTCCGGCCAATCGGCCATCACACCGGTGAGAAACCCACCGGCCCACTCGATCGCGTCGACCATCTCCGCGGCGGTGATCGCCGGTTTCGGCGACGCCATTTCGACACGTTCGATCCGCATCCGGGCCGGCACTTCGTCCCACGAGTCGAAACCCTGCCGCACGAACAGTTTTCGCGATTCCGCGGTTGTCGGCAGCCAGTTCTGGTCGCGGGGCGGGCCTCCGACATAGACCTCGAAGCTGCCGTCCCCATCGGTGCGGAGCTGCGCACCGGACAGATTGGCTTGCGGCACATCGCCGAACGGCTCATGTAGGACGTCCGGGCCCTCCGGCCGGGCCCCCTGCACCGTGATGTTGAAGAAGCGCGCGGTGCCGCGCTCCCCCACGATGCGGTAGGTGGACTGCCCGTCGATCCATGCCTGCTGATACGTGAAGTCGGCGCAGTCCCCGCCGAGCTTTCGGGTGGGCCCGCAGAACGGGTGCAGGCTCGGATACCGGCTGTCGCGGGTCTCCAGCGCGAGATCGAAGGCCTGTCCCAGATTCTGGGTGAGGAAGCGCAACGCGTCGACGCGATGGATCTCCGAGGCGGGATTGTGCTCCTTGAAGATCTGCAGCCCAGCCGCCTTCACCCTGTAGCAGAACGTCTCCCAGGCGTGCCGCAGCGCCGCGTCATCCTGGCCGTCGCCGTATGCCATCGCTACCGCTCCTCGACACGAGACAGAATTTCGGTGACCTGTGCGCAGCCCCGCCGTGACGCCTCCAGCGGCCCCTCCTCGGCGATGCGGGGACCGATCAGCTCCAGGTCGAATCCATGCCGATAGCCGCCTGCCAGTGCATGGGCGATCAACGACTCCAGCGGTATGGCACCGTCGCCGGGCACGGCGCGCGCGGGCAGTGCCCTGTCGCCGAGCACGTAGTCGCTGAGCTGAATCAACTCCGCGCGCGGCAGAGCGCGGTCCAACAGCGTGTTCAGGTGCGCCTCCGTCCAGCAGTGGAACAGGTCGATGCACACCCCCAATCCCGCCGACTCGGCGAGCTCGAGGGTGTCGGCCAGCGTGTGAGCGATGTGGATGTCGGCGTACAGGCCCGACGCGTTCTCGATGGCCAGCGCCACCCCGGCCTGGCGTGCCTCCTCCAGGCACGGATGCACCGCGTCACAGAACATCCCGGCGGCGTCCTCCCAGCTGCGCTCGCCCCGCCCACCGGTCAGCATGTAGACCACCCGGGCGTCCACGGCAGCCGCCGATGCGATCACCCGCCGCAGCCCGTCGGTGGACGAGAACAGGTGGAACACGGACTCCACCGAGTAGCCGCCGGCGGCAACGGCGCCCGCGAGCGCGGGGTCGGCCAGCTGAGTGTCGATCAGGCTGAGCCGCCGGGCGCCGAGCGAGTCCCATAGCGAGCAGAACTCGCGCAACGTCGCGCCGTGAAAGGTCACAGAGTGCACGGACAGCCGTTGATCGATGCCGGTCACCTCAGCCGCGATTCTCGATCTCGACGCCGAACCTCTCCCGGAACGGGCGGAACTCCTCATGCAGCGCCGCGAGGTCTTCACCGATCTCGGTCAGCAGGGTCGTGGAGTAGCGGAACTTGCCATGCCGGTCGCCCTTGTTGGTTGCGAGGTAATCGCGCATCCGGGCCTGCGCAGCCTCGGTCAGGGTCCGCCCGGCGAACGCGTAGTAGTCGCCCACGGTGCCCACCGGGTCGGCGAGGAAGTCCGTATAGCGGACGTGCCGGATGCGCGGATCGTCCACCATCGGGTTGGTCATCGTGTTCGCGATACTGGCGCGGGTCAGATCCAGGTGCATCCGGGCCGCCGCATGCAGATCCACCGGACCGACCAGCCCGTCGAGGATGTCGGCCATCATCATGGTCCGCGAGGCCGCCACCTGGACGGGGTCGCGGTGTAACCAGAGCAGCGTCGCGTCGGGGTACGCGTCGAACAGTTCGGCGAGACGAAAACCGTGGAAGCCCTTCAAGACCCAGTGCTTACGCGGTCGCGCGTGCTGGAACTGTTGCAGCATCGCCCGGTGAATCCGGTACTGGGCCGCCGCGTCGGTCGGCAGTCCGCCGACCACGGTCTGCATCGGCACCCGCCACCACGCCGTCGGCGTCATCACCCGGAAGTCGAACGCCCAGGTGCGCTCGTCCTCGGGCAGGCCGTCCCCGAGCATGTCGTTGTAGGGATGGGAGTGCAGCCATTTCGGCGCCTTGGCGTTGATCTCACGCCAATCGCGGTCAGCGCGCGCCCGGCGCGGGTCCTCGGTACCGGCGAGGCCGGGCGGCGGGGACGGGTACATCACCTCCCAGAACCGCAGCGCCCGCGCGTCCGGGTCGACGCTCATCAGCGCGTGCATCAGCGTCGTCCCCGACCGCGGTTCACCGGTGACGAACATCGGCGCCTCGATCACCTCGTCAGCGACCGGATAGCGGTCCCGGTCAGCGAAGAACTCCAGCCGACTGGTGAGCAGCCAGTGGCACACCTCGGCGGCGTGCCGGTAGCCGTCCGGAGTCATCCCCTGCCCGTTGATGAGGTCGACGGCCATCGCGAACCGGTCCGGCAGCGTCGGATCACCGTAGTCGCGCAATCCCGTCTCCGCCTCGGCCCGCGCGAGTAATGCTGCGGCGTCGAGCTTCTCACTCATCCGCACAGTCTCATCCGCGTGCTCCGCACAGTGTCATTTCGTGTGCTCCGCACAGTGCCATTCATGTGCTCCGCACAGTGTCATCCGCGTGCTCCGCACAGTGCCATCAGCTCGTCCTCCGCCTCACGCACATGCTGCGCCGACGCCTTCGCGTAGTCCAGCCCCGCCATTCCCCCATAATCCAGGATCTTCGGAACCCGCAGTCCCGCATCGACGTATTCCTTGATGACGCGCGCCACCTGCTTCGGGGTGCCGTGCGGCACCACCGCCAGGATCATCTCCGGCTCGACGCGGTCGAGGAAGTCGATGATGCGTTCGCGGGTCAGCACACCGGGGTCGATGTCGTGGAAACCGCCCCAGTCCGGCCCCATCGGATGCTCGAAGCCGAACGTGGACAACAGCTCTGCCGATACCTGCAGTAAGAACGATTTCACCAGTGGCGCCCGCAGGATCTCGGCCAGGGCGGCGTCGTCGCGGCCCATCAGACAGACCTGGATGAAACACGGGGTGATCGCCGACGGGTCGCGGCCGGCCCGCTCCGCCGACGCGCGCACCCGCGCCAGCTTCTCTGCGTAGTCCTCCGGTGACCATGCCCCAGCGGGCCACCAACCATCGGCGTAGCGCCCGGTGATGTCGAGTGCGCGGGGCCCGCTGGCACCGATCCAGATCGGCGGGAACCGGCCGGCGTAGGGCTCGGTGTCGAGCCGGGCGTGCTGCAGCCGGTAGAAGCGACCGTCGAAGTCGACGGGTCCGTCACTGTCCCACAGCAGCCGGATGACGTGCAGGGCCTCCTCGAATCTGCTGACCGGATAGCTGAAGTCGAAGCCGTAGGGCTCGATGTTCTCGCTCTCACCGCTGCCCAGCCCGAGGATGAATCGCCCCTTGGACAAGTGGTCGATGGTCAGCGCGCTCTGCGCCAGCGACGCCGGATGGCGCCGCACGGTGTCGACGACGCTGGTGGCCAGCGGCACGTTCTCGGTCAGCACCGCAGCGGCAGCGGCCACCGCCATCGCATCGAGATGACGGTGCGGCGACGGGGATGCGACGGCCAGGTCGGTGAATTCCGGCGACCAGATCGAGTCCGGCCAGAAACTCACCATGTGGTCGGGCAGCCAGATCGAGTGGTAGCGCCCGGCGTCGAGCTCGGCGAGTTGCCCCAGGTCGATCGGCAACGTCGTGCGCAGGAACGCCGCGGGCTGCACCTTCATCGCCGTGCCATCACCGGCCGCAACCGTCCGTCACCGCCGGGGCAGGCCGAGCACCTGCTGGGCGATGATGTTGCGCTGGATCTCCGAGGTTCCGCCGGCGATGGTTCCGCCGAAGCTGCGGCAGTAGCGCTCGAACCAGCTCGCGAAGTAGTGGTCGAGGTTCATGTGCTCGTACGGACCGGATGTCGCCGGGTGCACCAACCCGTCGGGTCCGGCCGCCTCGAGCGCGAGGCCTTCGATGCGCTGTTCGGCCTCGGCGCCAAGGAGTTTCGGGATGGATACCGACGCGACGTCCACTTCGCCGCGCGCCGCTTTCGCGATGCCGACGGATCCGAGTAGCCGCAGCGCCTCGTAGTCCATGATGCTGCTGGCCAGCGCATCACGCTCCAGTGGGTTCTTGGGGACGAAGTCGGCGATGCAGTTGGCGATCCGGTCGGCGAAGCCGAGCCACATCATCGTCCGCTCGTGGCCCAGGGAGCCGTTCGCGACGCCCCATCCGCCATTGAGCGGGCCGACCAGGTTTTCGGCGGGCACCCGCACGTCGGTGAAGAACACCTCGTTGAAGTCCAGGTTGTCGATGCCGGTCATGTCCGCGAACGGCCGGCACACCACCCCGTCGAGGTCGGTCGGGATCAGCAGCACGCTGATGCCCTTGTGCTTCGGCGCATCCGGGTCGGTGCGCACGAACGTCAGCAGGAAATCGGCGTCGTGGGCGCCGGACGTCCACACCTTCTGGCCGTTGACGACGAAGTCGTCACCATCTCGCACCGCTTTGGTACGCAAGGACGCCAGGTCCGATCCCGCGCTCGGCTCGCTCATGCCCAGCGACGCCGTACGCTCGCCGCGCAGGACCGGGACAGCCCACTGGTGCTTCTGCTCCTCGGTGCCGAACGTCAGCAGTGAGGCGGCGATGATGTTGACGCCCTGGGGGTTGAAGCTGTGGTAGATCCGGCGCCGGCACAGTTCCTCGGCGTGCACAAAGGTCTGCAGCACATTGGCGTTGCGGCCACCGAACTCCGGCGGCTGGGCGGGCAACAACCAGCCGTTGTCGAATAGCAGCCGCTGCCAGTCACGCGCCCACTGGGGCATGTGCGACACCGACCGAGGACGCTCCAAAGTCTGTGCCGCAGAAGGGGTGTGCTCATCGAGGAACGCGGAGAACTCGGCGCGGAACTCCTCGACGTCGGAATCGAAAGCGAGCTGCATCAGATGTCCCTCCCGTATTCCTCCGCGATCATCGCCCGATGCTCGGCCGCCCCGCCGAGCAGCAGCTCGCCGGCTTTGGCCCGCTTCAACGCGAACTGCACATCGTTCTCCCAGGTGAAGCCCATCGCCCCGAAAAGCTGAATGCCGTGCTTGAACACCAGCGACTGGCACTCCCCCGCCGACGCCTTCGCCATCGCGGCGGCAAGCCGGCGGCGCGGATCGTCGGCGGCGATGGTCAGCGCCGCAAAGTAGGACAACGCCCTGGCCCGCTCGATCGCGACGAACATGTCGGTGGCCTTGTGCTGCACGGCCTGGAACGTGCCGATCGCTACGCCGAACTGCTGGCGGCTCTTGGCGTGTTCGAGCACCAGGTCCAGGATGCGCTGGCAGGCACCCACCATCGTGATCGCCATACCCATCAGCGCGACGTGGTGGGCGCGCTCGGTGTCGACGGGCAGTCGGTCGGATTCGGCGACGTGGACGCCGGGGAACGACACCTCCGCGACGTGCAACACGGGGTCGAATATGTCGACACGGCGGGTGACGACGTCGGACGGCCCTACGACGAAGACTCCCGCCGGGGTCACCACCGCGAAGCGCTCGGCGCGGTCGCCGTCGAGGACGAAACGGTCGGTGCCGGTGAGTACCCAACCCTGCGCGTCGCGGATCGCCGACACCCCGGAGTACACGGCGGCGCCGGAGCCGTTGGAGTCGAACCGGTCTCCGACCAGCGGAGCGAACTGACTCAATGTCGCCAGGAACGGCGTCGGGTCGGTCGCGCGCCCCAACTCTTCGAGCACGATCGCGAGCTCGACGGCATTCTCCGGATCGGTCAGCTCGGTCCATCCGGCGTCGAGATAGCTGTTCCACAGCGGGGTCGGGTCGACGCCGTTCTCGGCGATATCCCGGATCAGCGACGCCGGACACTGCTTGGACACCGCGTCGCGCACGGTCTCCTGCCACAACCGCTGATCATCATCGAACTCGAGTAACACGTCGTACTCCTCCTGGTGACCGCCGTGCCGCGAGAATATCATTCTCGCATCTGGTGTCGGCGTTCTCACCAAACGCGTAGACGTTTTCGTCGACAATCTGCTGTGCAGCCGTCCAGCAGGCCGCTCTACCTGCGTTGATGTTAAGCACCCTGCTGGAGAACAGAATTCTTGATAAAGAAGAACAACGATCTACACTGAGACTGTCGACGGTCGTGTGTCCGGCCGCGCGAGAGTAAAGGACCAAGCTGCGTGAAGGAATTCACCGACGGGACGGGTGGGCCGGCCGCCTCGGCGCAAGCGCCGGTCAGCGTGCCGGTCATCGATGCCAGCGTGCACATCTTCTGTCAGTCCAACCAGGACCTGCGGAAGAATTTCCTGCGCGAGCCGTTCCGAAGCCGCGGATTCCCGGACTACGAGATGGACTGGTACGGCGCCCCCGGCGGCGAATACGCCGACCGCACCGAGGGCCCGGACGGGCAGTATCCCGGATCCGACCCGGCGCTGGTGGCCAAGCATCTGTTCACCGACCGCGGCGTCGACATCGCGATCCTGCACCCGATGACGCGGGGCATCATGCCCGATCGGCACCTCGGCACCGCGATCGCGTCGGCGCACAACGAGATGATGGTGACGCGCTGGCTGGACCATCCGGAGTTCGGGGACAAGTTCCGGGGCACACTGCGCGTCAACCCTGACGACATCGCGGGCGCCTTGCGTGAAATCGACAAGTACCGCGACCATCCACGCATCGCACAGTTGGGCATCCCGCTCCAGTCGCGCGACCTGTACGGCAAGCCCCAGTTCTGGCCGTTGTGGGAAGCCGCGGTCGACGCCGGCTGGCCCGTCGCGGTGCATTTCGAGGTCGGCTCGGGGGTCATGCTGCCCCCGACCCCCAACGGCCTGACCCGCACCTACGAACAGTTCGTCGGGTTCACCGCGCTGAACTTCCTGTACCACCTGATGAACATGATCGCCGAGGGGGTATTCGAAAGAATGCCCGACCTGAAGTTCGTCTGGGCCGACGGTGCCGCGGACATGCTGACCCCGTTCATCTGGCGGATGGACTGCTTCGGCAGGCCACATCTGGAGCAGACTCCGTGGGCACCCAGGATGCCCAGCGACTACCTGCCCGGCCACGTCTACTTCATCCAGGGCAGCCTGGACGGCCCCGGCGACGTCGACTTCGCCGGCGAATGGGCCGGCTTCACCGGCAAGGACGACATGGTGATGTACGGGTCGAGCTATCCGCACTGGCAACTCAACGAACTGTCGGTGCCGACCTCATACAGCGCCGAGCAGCGCGACAAGTTGTGCTGGCGCAACGCCGCGCAGTTGTACGGCCTCGAAGTTGGCGCAAGTCCGTCCGTGTCATCCGCGGCTACGGCACAGTAGAGGGAGCGAGGAGGCACGACCATGACCGTTACCGCCAATCCACGGGTACCCGCCACCGAACGCATCGCGGTGCGGTGCGTGGACTCCGACGTGCACCCCGCGCCCCGCCGCGGTGAACTCACCCCATACATCCCGGAACCGTGGCGCAGCAAGTACTTCCTGACCCGCAAAATCGGCGAGCAGATCTACTACGACGCACCCGATTACGCGCACTCGTACGCGATGCGGGTGGACGCGTTCCCGCCCGACGGCGAGTTCGCCTGCAGCGACCCGGATCTGGCGTTCAAGCAGCTCATCATGGAGGCCGGCGCCGACATCGCGATCCTGGAACCCGCCGCGTACCCGGCCCGTATCCCCGAAGCGCAGCACGCGATGTCGTACGCACTCAACGACTGGCAGGCCAACCACTGGCTCGACAGCCACAACAACTGGCATGAGCGCTGGCGAGGGTCGATCTGCCTGGCCATCGAGGAACCCGAGGCCAGCGTCGCCGAGATAGAGCGCTGGGTCGGCCACCCGTACATGGCACAGATCCTGATCAAGGCCGAACCCCGCCCGTCGTGGGGGAACCCGAAGTACGACCCGATCTGGGCGACGGCGGCCAAACACGACATCCCCGTCAGCTGCCATCTGTCCCGCAGCCATTACGACGAGCTGCCGATGCCGCCGGTCGGATTGCCCAGCTACAACCACGACTTCATGGTGACCTACTCGCTGCTCGCGGCGAACCAGGTGATGAGCCTGATCTTCGACGGCACCTTCGACCGGCACCCGAACCTGCGGATCGTGTTCGTCGAGCACGCGTTCACCTGGATCCTGCCGCTGATGTGGCGGATGGACGCGCTCTACGAGGCACGCAAGTCGTGGGTGGACATCAAGCGCAAGCCCAGCGAGTACGTCAAGGACCACATCAAGTTCACGACGCAACCGCTGGACTATCCCGAGGACAAGACCGAGCTGTCGCGCGCGTTCGAGTGGATGGAGTGCGAGAAGATCCTGCTGTTCTCCAGCGACTACCCACACTGGACGTTCGACGACCCGCGCTGGCTGGTCAAGCACCTTCCCGAACACGCCCGCGAAGCGGTGATGTTCCGCAACGGTATCGAGACCTACAAGCTGCCGGACACCGTGCCCGCGCTCGAAGGTCAGGTACGGGTTTTCTGACACATGGACAAAGAGAAGACGCCCCGGTTGGCCCAGGGGCGGGAACACGTCGTCGCCACTGTCGATGAGATCCCGCCTGGGACACACAAACTCGTTCCCATCGGCCGCCACGGTGTCGGGGTGTACAACGTCAACGGCACGTACTACGCGATCGCGAACTACTGCCCGCACGAGGGTGGTCCGCTGTGCTCCGGCCGGGCCCGGGGCCGCAACATCGTCGACGAGACCGTCCCTGGTGACGCGGTGATGGTCCGCGACCAGGAATACATCTTCTGCCCGTGGCACCAGTGGGGATTCGAGTTGGCGACGGGCACCACCGCGGTGAAACCGGAATGGAGCATCCGCACCTACCCGGTGCGGGTGGTCGGTAAGGAAGTCCTGGTGCAGGCATGAGTGAACTTGTGAGCGAATCATCGGCCGGGAGCGAACTTGTGAGCGAATCATCAGCCCGGAGCGAACTTGTGAGCGAGGGACCCGCGCTGACGGCCGGCGAACAGACCATGGCGATCAACGGCGGCAACGTCGTCTACGAGATCCTCGGTGAGACCGGCGACTTGATCGCGCTGACGCCAGGCGGCCGGTTCAGCAAGGACATCCCCGGGCTGCGCCCGCTCGCCGAGGCACTGGTCGAGGGCGGCTACCGGGTGCTGCTGTGGGATCGGCCCAATTGCGGCAAATCCGATGTCCAGTTCTACGGGCAGAGCGAATCGCACATGCGCGCCGAGACGCTCTACAAGCTGGTGACCGCCCTCGGCGAGGGCCCGTGCATCATCCTCGGCGGCTCCGGCGGTGCCCGGGACTCGATGCTCACCACGATGCTCTACCCCGAGATCGTCCGAAAACTGGTGGTGTGGAACATCGTCGGCGGTGTCTACGGATCCTTCGTGCTCGGTGGCCACTATGTGACCCCGAGCATCCTCGCGGTCCGCGGCCTCGGCATCGAGGGCCTGCTGAGTGTGCCGGAATGGCGTGAGCGCATCGAGCAGAACCCGGCCAACCGCCAGCGCCTTCTCGACCTCGACGCCGACGAGTTCCTCAAGGTGATGCTGCGCTGGCTCAACGCGTTCGTGCCCAAGCCGGGCCAGACGATTCCTGGTGTGCCCGACGAGATGTTCGACAACATCACTGTGCCCACCTTGATCATCCGGGGCGGCGAGAACGACTGGGATCACCCGAAGCGGACCTCGCTGGAGGTGCACTGCCTGATCAAGGGTTCCACGCTGATCGACCCGCCGTGGCCTGAGGACGCCTGGGAACGCGCGGGCGAGAAGTTCGCCCAGAGTGGCGGCAAGACGTTCTGCCTGTTCGACACGTGGGTGCAGGCCGCCCCGGCCATCCTGGATTTCCTGGGCAAGTGATGGCCACGTCCGATTCCGTCGGGTCAGTCCGTCAGGACGATGTGCACCTCGCAGTTGGTCGAGGCTTCCAGCGCGGTGTGGATCCGGCTCTCGGGGATGCGCGCAAGGTCCGCCTTGCGCAGTGTCACCGTGATGATGTCCCAGCCGTCGTCGCCGGCGCGCCGGTCGATCACGCCGGACACGCCGAATCCGGCGAGCACACCGTGCGCGTCGTCGTCGGTCCCATGGCTGACGAATGTCAGCACCCCGATCACGGGTTCGGTCGGAAACGCTTTGGCGCACATGCCCGCTGCCTCGGCCTGCAACGCCGCGGCGTCGGTGCCCCGCATCAGGATCTCGACTTCGCGGCGCTTCGGCGGCAGGACCGCCAGGTTGTTGTCGATCAGTTCGGCGCCCACCTCGGTCACCAGCCGCGCCAGCTCGGCCATGCCGGCCGCGAGCTGTTCGGCGCTCAGCTCGCCGCTCAGGTCGACACCGATACGCACCACCGCTGTCCGCATGCACGGAAGGGTAGCCGCCGATGAACACGGCGATGAACACCGAACTGACCGTGGCCGTGTGGCCGGGCCTGACCGCCCGGCTGCTCCGCACCACCCCGGGCACCGAGTCGGTCGACGAGTACCGGGCTGCGGGTGGCTATCTCGCCCTCGACGACGCGGAGGCGCTTCTCGGCGAGATCGGCCGTGCCGGGGTGCAGGGGCGCGGCGGCGCGGCGTTCCCGACGGCGGTGAAGCTGACGACGGTGCACCGCGCGTCGGCGCGCGGGCTGGACACCGTGCTGGTGGCCAACGGCGAAGAGGGCGAGCCGGCCTCGGTCAAGGACCGCTGGCTGCTGCGCCACCGTCCGCATCTGGTGCTCGACGGCGTGCGGCTGGCGGCGCGCATCATCGGCGCACGCCACGCGCACGTGTACGTCTCGGACCCGCGGTCCGCGGCGGTGGTGCGCGGCGCGCTGGACGAGGTGACCCCCGAGGCGCTCGACGGTGTCACCGTCAGCGTGCACGTCGTCGAGCCGAGCTATGTCGCCGGCGAGGAGACCGCGGCGGTGCGGTCGATCAACGGCGGACCGGCGAAGCCCACCGACAAGCCGCCCCGGCCGTTCGAGGAGGGTGTCGGCGGCCTTCCGACCGCCGTGTGCAACGTCGAGACCCTGGCCAATCTGCCGTTCGTGCAGCGCCACGGCGCGGTCGAGTACCGCAGCCTCGGCACCGCCGGGTCGCCCGGGACCTTCCTCGCCACGCTGACCGGCGGCGGTCGGGGGCCCGGTCTCTACGAGTTACCGTTCGGGGTGTCTGCAGCTGATGTGCTTGCGCTGCACGGGATCCCCGCCGAGCGGGTGCGTGGAGCGCTGATGGGCGGCTACTTCGCCGGCCTGCTGGACGCGCGGATCGCCGGGGGGTCCCTGGACCACGAATCGCTGCGCGCGCTGGGCAGCGGGCTCGGCTGCGGGGCGGTGTCGGTGCTCACCGACGAGTGCCCGGTCGCCGTCGCCGCGGCGGTGCTGGACTACTACGGCCGGGAGAACGCCGGCCAGTGCGGCGGGTGCTTCAACGGGACAGCGGCGATGGCAGCCGCGGCGGGCGCGCTGCGTGACGGCGTTGCCGGCGCCGACGACCTCGCGCGGCTGAAGCGGTGGTCGGAGGTCCTTCGCGGGCGCGGCGCGTGCGCGACGCTGGACGCCGCCTGCAACATCGCGGCCAGCATGCTGTCGATGTTCGCCGACGACGTGGCCCGGCATCTCGCCGGTGACTGCCCGGCGTGCGCAGGCACGGGCACCTACACCGCCCAGCGTCCGTTCGCGGTGGAGGCATTGTGAGCGACGGAATGCGGATCAAACTCGACCGGACCCTGTGTGACGGTTTCGGTATCTGCGCCAAGCACGCACCGGAGTACTTCTCGCTCGACGACTGGGGTTACGCGGTCCTCGTCGGCGACGGCAACATCCCCGAAAAGGACCGCGACGCGGTGCAGCGTGCGCTGCTGGACTGTCCGGTGCACGCGATTCTCAACATCGGGGAACGCCGGCCGGACGAGACGCCGATCCAGCCGCTGCGTGAGCCGGATCTGGACAAGCTGAAAATCGAAGACAACGAAGCAGAATGGGGTTTCACCCGATGAGCGCTTGCGCGAAGAGCAAAGGATCCCGATGAGCCGGCTTCCACTGCCGCAGTTGACGTTCGACAACGAGTTCTTCTGGACGTCCGGCGCCGACGGTGTGCTGCGCATCCAGGAGTGCGGTGACTGCAAGTCGCTGATCCATCCGCCGCAGCCGGTGTGCCGCTACTGCCAAGGCCACAACCTGGGCCCGCGAGAGCTGTCCGGTCGGGCGGTGCTGTCGGCGTTCACCGTCAACGAGCGGTTCTCGATCCCCGGTCTGCCCGCGCCGTACGTCGTCGCCCAGGTCGCCGTCGAAGAAGATCCGCGAGTCCGGTTGACCACCAACATCATCGACTGTGATCCCGACGAGCTCGAGCTCGGACGAGTCGTAGAGGTGGTCTTCGAGCAGAACGACGATGTGTGGCTGCCGCTGTTCAAGCCGACGGCCGAGCACGAGACCGCGCCGCTGCCCGAGGACGAGATCGCGCCACAGGACTTCGGCAAGTTCGTCCGGCCGATGCTGACCACCGACAAGTTCGAGGACGCGGCGGCGATCACCGGCATCGGGGCCTCGAAGCTGGGGCGCCGGCTGATGGTGTCCCCGCTGTCCCTGACGATCGAGGCGTGTGAGGCGGCGATCGCCGACGCCGGCCTGACGCTGGCCGATATCGACGGTCTGTCGACCTATCCCGCGATGGACGCGATGGGGATGGGTGAGGGCGGCTGCACCGTGCTGGAAGGCGCGCTGGGTATCAGGCCCACGTGGATCAACGGGGGCATGGACACGTTCGGGCCCGGCGGTTCGGTGATCGCCGCGGTGATGGCGGTCGCGACCGGGATGGCGCGCCACGTGTTGTGCTTCCGCACGCTGTGGGAGGCCACGTTCAACCAGCTGATGAAGGAGGGCAAGGCTTCTCCGCCGGGCGGCGCCCGCGTCAACAGCTGGCAGGCACCGTTCGGCGCGACCTCGGCGGCACACACCTTGGCCCTCAACGCGCAGCGGCACTTCCACCGCTACGGCACCACGAAGGAAACGCTCGGCTGGATCGCGCTGAACCAGCGGGCCAACGCCCAACTGAATCCGACCGCGATCTACCGCGATCCGATGACGATGGAGGACTACCTCAACGCACGGCCGATCACCAGCCCGTTCGGGCTCTACGACTGCGACGTGCCGTGCGACGGGGCGGTCGCGGTGGTGGTGTCGGCCGTCGACGCCGCCGCCGACGCACCGAAGAAGCCGGTGTACTTCGAGGCGGTCGGTACCCAGATCATCGAGCGCACCGACTGGGATCAGACCACGCTGACCCACGAGCCGCAGGTGCTGGGCCAGGCCGCGCATCTGTGGACGCGAACGTCGCTGCGTCCCGACGACATCGACGTCGCCGAGCTCTACGACGGGTTCACCTTCAACTGCCTGTCGTGGCTGGAGGCTCTGGGTTTCTGCGGTATCGGTGAGGCGAAGGACTTCCTCGACGGCGGCGCGGCGATCGCGCGCGACGGCGTCATCCCGCTGAACACCCACGGCGGTCAGCTGTCTCACGGCCGGACCCACGGCATGGGGCTGATGCACGAAGCCGTCGTGCAACTGCGCGGCGAGGCCGGCGAGCGGCAGGTCAAAGACGCCCGTACCGCCGTGGTCAGCAGCGGCGGCCTGACCCCGAGCGGTGTGCTGATTCTGCGGACGGAGTCGTGACGCGATGACCGCGTCGGCGGCGCCACGCCCGCGGGTCGTTCTCGTCGACGGCGTGCCGATGTCGGCGCTGGTCGCCCAGGTGCCGCAGCCACGGGCGATCATCCTTGCGGTGCACGGCGGCGCGACGTCGGCGGCGTACTTCGACTGCCCGGGCCGTCCTGATCTGTCGCTGCTGAGGATCGCGGCCGGAGCGGGTTTCACGACGATCGCACTGGACCGGCCGGGGTACGGCTCGTCCGCGGTGTACGCCGGCGAGTTCGCCGACCCGGCCCGCCGGGTCGCGTTCGCCGCGGGTGCGGTGGACAAGATCCTCGGTGACGGGGATCGCGGAGCGGGGTTGTTCATCGTCGGGCACTCGGCCGGTTGTGAACTGACGCTGCGGATGGCGACCGCGCGCGAGGACGTGATCGGTGTCGAGCTGGCAGGCACCGGGCTGCGCTACACACCGACGGCATGGACCATCATCCGCGACGCGACCGTGACGTCACGGCCCGGCGGGCTGCGCGACCTGCTGTGGGAACCCGCGGATCTCTACCCCGCCGAGGTGCTCACCGGCGCGCTGTCGGCGCCCGGGGTGCGCTACGAGGGCGAGGTCACCGCGCACTGGGCGCGTCGCGACTTCCCCGCGCTGGCTGCGCGACTGTCGGCGCCCGTCCAGTTCAGCGTCGCCGACAACGAGAAGGTTTGGGAATCCGGTCCGGAGGCGCTGGCTGCGATCGCCGGGCTGTTCACGGCGTCGGAACGGGTCGCGGTCAACGAGATGGCCGGCAGCGGCCACAACCTCAGCGTCGGGCTCAGCGCCGGCGACTACCACCGAAAGATTCTGTCGTTCATCGATGAGTGCATCGCGGGTCCGCACGGCCGCGATCAGAAGCAAGTGGAGGCGAGCTGATGCGTGTCGGTTTCATCGGGCTGGGTAGTCAGGGCGGTCCCATGGCTCGGCGGATCGCCGAGGGCGGATTCGAGACGACGTTGTGGGCGCGCAGACAGGCGAGCCTGGAGCCGTACGCGGACACCCCGGCCAAGACCGCCGCCACCCCGGCCGAGCTGGGCGCCGCAAGCGATCTGGTGTGCCTGTGCGTCGTCGGCGATGACGACGTCCGCGAGGTGCTCTACGGCGAGGACGGCGTGTTGGCCGGGCTGGCCGAGGGCGGAATCATCGCGATCCACAGCACCGTGCACCCGGAAACCTGCCGCGAGATCGCCGAAAAGGCGGCTGCGCAGGGAGTTTCGGTGATCGATGCTCCGGTCAGCGGCGGCGGGCCCGCCGTCGAGCAGGGCACGCTGCTGGTCATGGTGGGTGGCGACGAGCAGGTCGCCGAACGGTGCCGTCCGGTGTTCGCGACGTATGCCGACCCGATCGTCTACCTCGGGCCGCTGGGCAGCGGACAGAACACCAAGATCCTGAACAACCTGTTGTTCAGCGCGAATCTCGGCAGCGCCGTGAGCACGCTGGATCTCGGCGAGTCGCTCGGTATCCCGCGCGACAAGCTCGTCGAGGTGCTCAACCGCGGATCGGCGACCAGCAAGGCCGTCGGCAGCATCTCGATGTTCGGCGGCACGCTCGACGGCCTCGCGCCGATCGCCGGTGCGCTACTGCAGAAAGACGTCCGGCACGCGGCGAGCCTGGCCGCGGCCGCGCATGCGGCCGAGGGTGCGGTGTTCACGGCGGCGGATGCGGCGCTGGAAGCCATGGGCCACAGGCGGTGATGCGATGACCACCGTCGGCTTCGTCGGCGCGGGACGCATGGGCGCGCCCATGGTCACCCGCCTCGTCGAGGCGGGCCACGACGTGGCGGTACTCGGCCGCAGCAGCGAGAAGCGCTCGGCCGCCGAGCAATTGGGGGCGCGTCCGGTCGCCGGGGTGTCCGCGGTGGCCGACGGTGCAGACGTCGTCGTGGTCTGCGTGTTCACCGACGACCAGGTCCGGCAGGTGTGCCTCGACGATGGGCTTCTCGACGCGATGTCGGCGGGGTCGACCCTGGTGGTGCACACCACCGGCAGCCCCCGCACCGTCGAGCTGCTGGCCGAACGGGCACCGGGGATCGCGGTCGTCGATGCGCCGGTCAGCGGCGGGCCGCACGACATCGCCGCCGGCCAGATCACCCTGTTCGTGGGTGGACCCGAGTCCGTGTTCGACCGCATCCGGCCGGTGCTGGCCAGCTACGGGGACCCGATCCTGCACACCGGCGGGCTCGGTTCAGGCCAATGGGTGAAGCTGCTGAACAACACCCTGCTCGCCGCACAGTTGGGGTTGTTGGCAGAAGCGGCCGCATTCGGTGCCCGGGTCGGGGTCGACGAGGCCGGTCTGATCGCGGCGGTCCGCCGCGGCAGCGGGTCGAGCCGGGCGGCCGATCTGATCGGCGGCCGCGGTGCGGGGTCGGTACAGGATTTCATCGATTCGATCGGCGAGTTCCTCGGTAAGGACGTCGCGGTGATCCGGGCCGTCGCGGCCGAGACCGGCAATGATCTCGGAATCCTGGAGGGACTGCTCGATCGGGCCCTGCCCACCCCTGCGACCTGATGTTTGCCGTACGCATCGAACCCGAATGTCGCGATGCTGGCACACCGAAACTGATAGCGTTACAGTCGAATCAATTCTCGTAACGCTTCCGGCAGCAGCCCGCCGTGAAGGAGGACATGTCATGACCGCTCCTGAACTTCGCTTCGACCCTGTGTCGCAGGAGTTCTTCGACAACCCGTACGAGATCTACCGCAGGATGCGTGATGAGGCGCCGATCTACTACGACGCCGAAGAGGACTTCTACGCGCTGACCCGGCACGCCGACGTCGCCGCCGCGCTGAAGGATCACGACGCGTTCTCGTCGGCACGCGGATGCGACCTGGCCATGGTGCGCTCCGAAGATGGCCCGGTGAAGTCGATCATCTTCATGGACCCGCCCGAGCACCGGCACATGCGCAGCCTGCTGAACAAGGCGTTCACGCCGCGTGCCATCCAGTCCCAGCGCGAGACCGTCATCGAACTCGTGCAGCACTACCTCAGCAAGGCCGACCCGGACAACTTCGACGTCGTGCAGGACTTCTCGGGGCCGTTCCCGGTCGAGGTGATCACCCGGATGGCCGGCGTGCCGGAGGAATTCCGTCAGCAGGTCCGGCACTGGATCGACACCAGCCTGGAGCGCAAGCCGGGCCAGCTCGGCTGGTCCGACGAGAACATGCAGGCCAACATCGATTCGGGCATGTACTACTACGGGCTGGTGCAGGAGCGGCGGCGCAACCCGCAGGACGACATGATCAGCCGGCTGATCGCCGCGGAGATCCCGGACGAGAACGGCCAGATGCGCCGGCTCGACGACCTGGAGATCACCGGCTTCACCTCGCTGCTGGGCGGGGCGGGCGCCGAGACGGTCACCAAGCTGGTCGGCAGCGCGGTCGTCGAGTTCGCGCGTCACCCGGAGCAGTGGCAGATGCTGCTCGATGACCGCAGCCTGATCCCGGATGCCGTCGAAGAGCTGCTGCGCTACGTCGGCCCGGTGCAGTACAACGTGCGCTACACCATCAAGGAGGCGCACGTACCCAGCGGCACCATTCCCGCGCACAAACCGGTGTTCCTGATGAAGGCCGCCGCCAACCGAGATCCCCGCGCCTTCGACGACGCGGAGACCTTCGACATCACCCGCGACCGCACGCAGTCGCAGAATCTCGGTCTGGGCTACGGCATCCACAGCTGCCTCGGTGCGGCACTGGCCCGGATGGAGACCGCGATCGCCCTCGAGTACCTGCTGGACTTCATGCCCCGCTACGAGGTCGATTTCACTGGCCTGCAGCGGGTTTCGATGCAGAATGTGGCCGGTTACCACCATGTCCCGGTGAGGGTGCTGAAGTGACATCAGCGAGGAGCGGAGCGGATCGCGCATGACATCAGCGAGAAGCGGAGCGGATCGCGCATGACACAAAAGATCGTCGTCGACTTCGGACTGTGTGAGAGCAACGGGGTGTGCATGGGCATCATCCCCGAAGTCTTCGACCTCGACGAACAGGACTATCTGCACGTCCTGCAGGACGAGGTGACACCGGAGAACGAGCACGGGGTCCGGGAGTCGGTGCGGCAGTGCCCCCGCCAGGCGATCTCGATCGTCGACGAGTGACCGCCGCCGAACTCGTCTTCGACCCGTTCTCCGAGGAGTTCTTCAACGGGCCCTGGGAGTTGTACCGGCGGCTGCGCGAAGAGGCGCCGGTGTACTACAACCCCGAGCACGACTTCTACGCGCTGTCGCGGCACGCCGACGTCGCCGCGGCGTTCAAGGACTACGAGACGTTCTCCTCGGCGTACGGCCTGGATCTGGCGATGGTGAAGTCGGGCGAGCCACTGCCGATGAAGATGATCATCCTGATGGATCCCCCTGAGCACCGCCAGATGCGCAGCCTGGTCAACAAGGTGTTCACCCCCCGCCAGATCGCGAACCTGAAACCGATGGTGGAGTCCACCATCGACCGCTGCTTCGCCGACGCCGACCCGGACAGGTTCGACGTCGTGCAGGAGTTCGCCGCGTTCTTCCCGGTGGAGGTCATCACCCAGATGCTGGGTGTGCCCGCCGACCGCCGTCAGCAGGTCCGCCAGTGGGTGGACACGTCGCTGCACCGCGAACCCGGCCAGGTCGAGATGTCCCCGGAGGGCCAGCAGGCGATAGCCGAGGCCATGGGGCTGTACTACGAACTGATCCAGCAGCGCCGCGCCGAACCGCAGGACGACATGTTCACCCGGCTGGTCCAAGCCGAGATCGAGCGCGAAGACGGCCAGATGGAGCGTCTCGACGATTTCGAGATCGCGGGTTTCGCAACGCTTCTCGGTGGGGCGGGCGCGGAGACCGTGACCAAGCTGATCGGCAATGCGGCGGTCACCTTCGCCCAGAACCCCGACCAGTGGCAGAAGCTTCTCGACGATCGCGGCAAGGTCCCGGCCGCGGTCGAGGAACTCCTGCGCTACGAGGCGCCCGCGCAGTACAACGTGCGCCGGTCGATGAAGGAGATCACCCTGCACGGGGTCACGATCCCGGCCGGGAAACCGGTGTTCCTGCTCGGCGGTTCGGCCAACCGCGACCCCGACGCGTTCACCGATGCCGACAAGTTCGACATCGACCGGGATCGGACCGAGGCGCAGAATCTGGGCTTCGGCTACGGCGTACACAGCTGCCTGGGTGCGGCGCTGGCCCGGATGGAGAGCGCGATCGCACTCGAGCGACTGCTCGACTTCATGCCGCGCTACGAGGTGCTCTGGGACGAATGCCGCCGGGTCGCGATGCAGAACGTCGCGGGCTGGTCCCACGTCCCGGTGCGGGTACTCCGCTGAGATGCGGTTCGTCCTCGTGCACGGTGGTTTTCACGCCGCCTGGTGCTGGGAGCGCACCGTCGCCGAGCTGCAGTCTCTGGGTCATGACGCGGTCGCGGTCGATCTGCCCGGCCACGGCGCGCTGATCGATCAGAAGTCGACACTGGACAACCGGCGCGACACCATCGTCGCGGCGCTGCGGGCCGGCGGCACCGAGAAGTCGGTGCTGGTCGGACATTCCGGCGGCGGCTTCGACGCGACGCTGGCCGCCGACGCCGAGCCCGATCTGGTGGCCCACATCTGCTACCTCGCCGCAGCGCTGCCGCGCGAAGGCCGCACCTATCCCGAGGCGATGGCGATGCGCGACGACGCCGACGGCCCCGTCGAGCTGGACGGGGAGTTCGACGGTGACGTCGGAGAGATGTTGGGGTACCTGCACTTCGACGAATCCGGTGCGATGACGTTCGCCGACTTCGCGGGTGCGTGGAAGTACTTCTACCACGACTGCGACGAGCAGACCGCACGCTGGTCGTTCGACCGGCTGGGTCCCGAACGTTTCGGCGACACCACCGTGACGCCGGTGTCGGTGCCTGACTTCTGGGCGGCGGATCTGCCGCGCAGCTTCATCGTCTGCGAACAGGACCGGTCGATGCCCCGCTGGCTGGCCGACACCGTCGCGAGCCGCCTCGGTGTCGAGCAGTTGTCCATCGACGCGTCACACTCGCCGTTCCTGTCGCGGCCCCGCGAACTGGCCGGGCTGCTGGTGCACGCGACCACGACGACACCGGTCGCCCCGCTGCGCCCGCACTAGCAGGCACCCGCGAGCGCGCGTGGGTCAGAAGCCCGTGATGATCGCCGCGTTGCAGTCGGCGGCCGCTTGGCGCAGCTTCGCCGCGGCCTGGTACTCGTCGGAGTAGTACCACTCCTTGGCGGCCTCAACGGATTCGAACTCCAGGATGACGGTCTGGCTGCCGTGCCACTCCCCTTCGAGGGTCTCGGTGGCCGGACCGAACGCCAGCACCTTGGCGGCGCCCATGGTCTTGCCCGCCAGCTTGGCGTACTCCCCCATTCCGGCCGGATCCTTGACGTCCTCGGTCAGCAACACATAAGCCTTCGCCACGCTTGAACCTTTCTGCTCTCAATCGATTTCGCTGATCGCCCGCTCCGGGCAGTTGTCGATGGCCTCACGGGCGGCCTCTTCTGACCCCGGCGGCACCGTTTCGGGATCGGCGACGGCCCAGCCGTCGTCGGTCATCTGGAACACCTCTGGGCACAGCGTCAGGCACATGCCGTGGCCGGCGCATCGGTCCTCGTCGACCGTCACCTTCATCGGACGTCGAACTCCAGGTGCAGTTCGGTGAGGCCGCGCAGGATGTAGGTCGGGATGTATTGGTAGTTCCGGTTGCCCGCGGGTCCGTGCCGGCGCTCGGAGATCCGGATGTCGGTGGTGCGGTCCAGCAGCCGCTCCAGACCGACCCGGGTCTCGGCGCGGGCCAGCGGCGCACCGGGGCAGCTGTGGATCCCGCGGCCGAACGCCAGGTGCTGTCGCGCGTTCTTGCGTTCGGGGTCGAAGGTGTCGGGGTCCTCGAAACGGCGCGGGTCGCGGTTGGCGGCGCCGTTGATCACCATCACGGTGCAGCCCGCGCCCAGCTGTTGATCACCGACGGTGGTCGGGACGCGTGACAGCCGGAAGTCGCCCTTGACGGGGCTCTCGATCCGCAGGCATTCCTCGATGAAATTGCCCAGCAGTTCCCGGTTTTCGCGCAGCTTTGCCTGAACCTCGGGCTGGTCGCCCATCACTTTCAGCGCGGTGCTGAGCAGCCGGACCGTCGTCTCCTGGCCCGCCGAGAACACATTGGTGGCCACCCGCACGACATCGCCGACCTCAGGCAACCTGCCGTCGGGGAACGTCGCGGTCGCCAGCCCGGTCAGCACGTCGTCGCGCGGTTCGGCACGGCGGTCCTCGACGTAGGTGGCGAACACGTCGTAGAGGTACTCCAGCGGAGTCTTGGTCAACGCCTTGTCGGCATTGCCCAATCCGCTGCCGTGGGTGCCGCGGGCGAGTCGCTCGAGCAGTTCCGGGCGGTCCTGTTCCGGGACACCGAGCAGGTCGGCGATCACCCGCAGCGTGAACGGCGCGGCGAAGCCCTTGATGAACTCCCCTTCGCCCGGGGCGAGGTACTCGTCGAGGATGTCATCGGCCAGCTGCCACATCGCGTCCTCGTTCTCCTTGAGACGCTTGGGCGTGATGAGTCGCATGAGCAGCGCGCGGTGGTCGGTGTGCGTCGGCGGGTCCAGCGTCGGAAGCTGGTCGCTGAACGGGATCTCGTCGCGGTGCTCGACGATCAGATCGGTGATGTCCCCTTCTTCCATACCTTCCAGGGACACCGGAAACCCCGGGAACGGGCCGGTCACCGAGATGCACGACGAGAAGGTCTCCGCATCGTTGTAGACGTCAACGGCTTCCTGCCAGCCGGTGACCATCGTGACGCCGTAGTGGTCCTCGCGCGCAACGGGGCACTTGTTGCGCAACGCTTCGTAGAACGGGTACGGGTCGTCGGTCAGCCGGCTGTCCCGGAAGAAGTCGACCGCGGTGAGGTCTTCTGTCATGCTCACTCCGTTTCGACGGTCTCTCGGTGCGAGAACGTGATTCTCATTATTGCGTATCAGATTTTCATACCGACACCGCCCCGTCAACGAAACGGCGTCAGTGGGCCTCGGGTTGGATGCGGAGCGCGTTGACCGCGCTTCCGAGGAGCTGATAGCAGCCGACGGTGAAGATCAGGTCCAGGATCTGCGGTTCGTCGAAGTACCCGCGCAACGCCGACCACGTCTCGTCGGTCAGCGTGTTCGCCTCGCTCAGTTCGTCGACAGCCCGAATCACCGCTCGCTCGGCGGCATCGTCGAGGCCGTCGGTACGGACCGCGTCGATCTCGGCCGGGGTCATCCCGGCCCGCTCGGCGATCGGGCCGTGGTGGTCCCACAGGTAGTCGCAGCGCCGGACGTGCACCGCCCTGAGCAGCGCCACCTCCCGCACCCGGGCGGGCAGGGTCGACGTCACGAGCAGGTGCGCGTTGAACGTCAGGTACGCGCGGGTCAGGTCGGGGTGGTGGACCAGGGTCGCCAGCACATTGCCCGCGTCGTGCGGGTTCATCCGCGCCGGCGACAACAGCGGCCGCAACGCATCGGTGACGGTGTCGTCCCAGCGGTCGGCGGGAAGCGGTTCCAGGCGCGGTGTTCCGGTCACGGCTACTGGATCGGCTCGTCGCCGAGGACAGTGGTGCGCAGCATCTCCCGCTGCGAATCCGGGTCGTATGGAGCGGCCCGGTGCAGCACCCCGTTGTTGTCCCAGATGACCATGTCACCGACCGACCAGCGGTGGCTGTAGACGAGTTCGGGCTGGGTGGCCCGATCGAGCAGGTCGGCGAGCAGCGCCCGGCCCTCGTCCCGGTCCATGCCGACGACGTAGTGCGCCGACGCTCCGAGCACCAGCGACCTGCGACCGCTGCGGTGGGTCCACACCAGCGGATGCTCGTGGATGGGACGCGACCGCCAGCGCGCCAATTGCTCCGGGGACGGATCCGGGTTGACCCGGCTCTGTGACGCCTCCAGCGAGTGCACCACCCGCAGCTTCGAGAGCCGCTCCTTCTCGTCGTCGCTGAATGCCTCGTACGCGGCATAGGAATTCGCGAACTCCGTCTCCCCGCCGCGATCGGCGACCTGCACCGCCGACAGCACCGTGGCCCTCTGCGGGCACTCGTTTCCGGTCGGCGTGCAGCCGTCGATGTGCCAGTCGAACGTCGCCCGCAGGTAGGCCGCCGACGCGTTCTTGGTCTTGTCGAGGGTGATCGGGTAGATCCCCGGGACCGGGTGGTGGCCGTCCGAGGAGTGATCCACCGCGCCCAGCCGGGAACTGAACTCGACCTGGGTCTTCGGATCGAGGTGCAGGCCCGGGAAGACGAGGACGCCGTTGTCTTCGAGCGCGTCGAGGATCGCGGTGCCGAGAGTGTCGTCGGCAACGAGGCGCTCGGGATCGACGCCGAGCACTTCGGCCCCGACCGACGGGGTGAGTTTGTTGATCGTCAACAGCGACATGGGATTCCTTGGGTCAGGGCACCGGAGCGCTGACGCGGTCGATGACGGCGTCAGCCGAGTCGGCGGGTTTCTGGGTACCGAAGACCTCGACGGCCATCGAGACCATGATCATCGAGTAGACGAGGTGCAGCAGGTTGAGCACATCGTCGGGCAGGTCGTCGAGCGGGAACTTGTCGCAGTAGTCGATGGCCTCTTCGAACCGCGGCGTGAAAGCATCGTAGAACGCATGGATCTCCGGCATCGGGGTGCTCAACCGCATCTCCCATCGCTCGGGTTCGGTTGCCAGGCACCACTTGTCGGCGAACGGCTCGAACTCGGCGAAGGCGCTCGGCAGCTTCTTCCCGGCCATCTCAGACCCCCACCGGACTGCGCCCGGCATCACGTTCTTCTCGGTACTTCTCCACCCATTCGACGGCGACGTGGTGCAGGTGCCGGACCAGGATCTCCTGGTCGTTGAGCGGATAGTCGTCGACGATCGGCTCGTCGAGGCCGTACTCCAGCGCGGCCTGCGTGCCGCCGAGCATGCCTGCGTCCTGCAGCGCGAACTCCTTGAGGACGACCGAGGCGACCTCGTGCTCGACGCGTTCGCGGACGGTGCGGGCCGGGTGGAAGGCGTTGTAGGCCTCGAATTTGTGCGTGTTGTACGACGTCGGCCAGTAGCGGTAGAGCAGGTACCAGCCGTGATAGATCAGGATCTCCAGGTTCGGGAAGATCTGGAAGTTGGTGATGCCCCAGGGTTCGATTCCCCCGGGGTTGAGCCCTGCCGACTGGTGGGTCTCCGGGGTCCGCCAGGGCCCGACGAGGCCACTGCGCGTGGCCCTTTCGACGGGGTACATGTACTCGGGCGCCAGCAGCCACCGCCGGGTGCCCGCGGTCGAGACCAGCCGGTGCGGGCCGTCGATCTGGAAGTGCCCGCATTCGAACGTCGCGTTGGGCTGACGCACCTCGGTCGGAACCTGCTGGCTGTGCAGCGACGGCACGTGGTAGTACTCCTGGAACGCGTCGGCGAAGATCTTCCAGTTGCTGTTGTTGTGCGCCTCGAATTCGTAACGCTCCGTCATCAATTCGAACGGGTAGTCGTCGAGCGCGGTGATCATCGGGCCGAGGAAATCCCGCAGCGTCTGGCGGGGCTCGGGGTCGAAGTTGATGAAGATGAAGCCGTTCCACACATCGCAGTGCACGGCCTTCAACCCGTACTCGGCGTGGTCGAGGCCGAAGAACTCGCCCGGCTGCTGGACGAACGTCAACGCACCGTCGAGGCCGTACCGCCACCCGTGGTACTTGCAGGTGAACTGCCGGCAGGTGCCCTTGACCTCCTGGCTCGGAAAGTCGTTCCACACCAGTTTGTTTCCGCGGTGCCGGCACAGGTTGTGGAACGCCCGGATCTGCCCGTCACGCCCCTTGACCACGAGCACCGACGTCTTGGCGACGGCGATGTCCTTGGTCAGGTGGCTGCCGACGCGGGGCAGTTCCTCGACACGGCCCACATTGAGCCAGGCCCGCTTGAAGACCGCTTCGCGCTCGAGCTCGTAGAACTCCGGTGAGATCGAGTCCCGGAACGACACCGGCCCCGTGCCGAGCTCGGGATAGTGCTCGGTCCAGCTGCCCTCGGCGGGCTTCGGCCACTTACCCATCGGAACCTCCATGCCGTCGAATCTGAACTCGTTCGCTGATTTCGGGTCTGAACTCGCCAACGAGTTCAGACTCGGCGCGGGATCTGCGCGCCGGTCACGCCATCACCGACCCGCCGTTGACTCCGAGGGTCTGGCCGGTGATGAACCCGGCCTCCTCCGAGCACAGGAACCCGACCGCCGCGGCGATGTCGTCGCCGGTCCCGAGGTGCCCGACCGGGATGCTCGCGGCCATCTGCTCGTTGGGCGGCAGGAAGCCGGCCTGCTGGGACTGCAGCTGCATCGGGGTCTCGATACCCGACGGAGGGATGTTGTTGACGGTGATACCGGCGGCGCCGTACTCACGCGCGAGCGAGCGCGTGAAGGAGATCAGCGCCCCTTTGGACGCCGCGTAGTGGGCCATGCCCGGGGATCCGCGCTGCGCACTCGACGACGAGATCATCACGATGCGCCCCCACTGTGCCTCGAGCATGTCTGGGATCGCGGCCTGGGCGCAGTGGAAGGTGCCGTTGAGGTTCACGTCGATCAGGCGCTGCCACAACTGCGGTGAGATCTCCAGGAATGGTGCGAAGTCGACCAGTCCGGCGCTGGTCACCAGGATGTGGACGGACCCGAGTTCGGTCCGCACCTTCGCGAAGGCCTCGTCGACCGCGGCGCGGTCGGCCACGTCGGCGGCTAGGCCGAGCGCGGTGACACCCCGGCTCCGCAGATCCTCGGCGACCCGTTGCGCCGCGTCATCGTTGAGGTCGAGCACCGCGACCTTGTGCCCGCGCCGACCCAGTTCGTGACAGGTCGACTCCCCCATGCCCGACGCCCCGCCGGTCACCACCGCCACCCGCGACATCCGCTCGACACCTTCTCTCCGGTCACTCATAGACCACATGCACTTTCGGGCTGGTCGGCAGCGCCTGACAGGTCACCACCCACCCGTCGGCCACCTCGTCGTCGTCGAGCGCGTCGTTGTTGACCATCCGGGCACTGCCTTCGACGATGCGTGCCATACACGTTCCGCACGAGCCGGTTTCGCACGAGTACGGTGCGCGCAGCCCGGCGGAGCGGGCGGTCTGCAGCAGCGTGTCCCCTTTGCGGTAGGACGCGGTCGTGGTGGTGCGATTCAGGTCGATGACAACCTGTTCGGTGTCCTGCGATGCGGCGGTGTCCTCGGCCGCGATCTCGGCGACGGTGAACCGCTCCAGGTGCAACCGGGGTGGGCTCACTCCGGCGCTCAGCAGCGCCGTCTCCACGGTCTCCATGAACGGCGCCGGGCCGCAGATGTAGTAGTCCCCGGTGGTGACATCCCCGGCGAAGGACTCGATGGCCGCACCGGTGACCACTCCCGCGTCCTCGTCGTAGTGATGTTCGATCACCAGTCGGTCCCCGTGGGCGGCGGCGAGTTCTGCGAGCACATCGGAGAAGATCACCGAGGCCCGTCCGCGGTTGGCGTAGAACAGCTTCACGGGCCGGTCCGATTCGGTCAGCACCGTGCGCACCAGGGACATGATCGGCGTGATCCCGCTGCCCCCGGCGAATGCGATCAACGGCGCCGTGGCCGAAATACCCTCGGCGAGAACGAACTTCCCGTCGGGTGGGGCGGCGTGCAGCTGATGCCCCACTGCCGCGGTGTCGTTGATCCAGTTGGAGACGACCCCGCCCGGATCTCGTTTGACCGTGATCCGCAGCTCCGCGTCGGCGGGCGCCGACGACATCGAATAGCAGCGGCGCAGGTCGCGTCCGTCGACGCTGACCCGCAGTGTCAGGAACTGGCCCGCCCGGTACCGGAAGCGGTGCGAGCAGTGTTCGGGCACATCCAGCACCAGGGACACGGCATCGGAGGTCTCGCGCACCACCCGTGCGATCCGTAGCGGGGCGAAATCCTCGGCGACGCGGTCCTCGGCCATCCCGGCCACTTTATCAAGTACTTGTCATTAACCTCAAGTACTTGATGTACCGACGGTGATCAGTTGTCGACGTGGTCGGCGTAGAGCCGATGCCCGGTGCCCTGCTCGACGACCCGGCCGAGCAGTTCGCGAAGCGTCTGCTGCTCGGCTTTGGTCAGCACACCGAACACCTTGTCGTGCGCGGCGATCGCGTCGTGCACGACGGCCGCGGCGACCTTGCGGCCCTGGTCGGTCAGGAACGCCTGCAGGATGCGCCCGTGCGCGGGATTCTGCTTGCGTTCCACCAGCCCCCGCTTCTCCAGGGCGGTCAGGGCCAGTTGCACGCCCTGCGGGCTGATCAGCAGGCGACGGGCGAGTTCGGCCCCCGACAGGCCCGGCTCGTTGGACAGCTGGCGCAGCACACCGATCTGCGCGGTGCTGACGCCGTGCTCGGCGACCGCCTCGTTCACGCTGGTCAGCGAGAAGTAGAACGCCTGCTTGAGCAGCCACAGGATGTTGTCGGTCAGTTCGATGCCGACCGCGTCGTGCCCGTCCATGCCTTGACGCTAGTCCTGGCCGCCGGTGTCGCGCTTGACCACCGCACCGTCCTTCATCACGAACCGCACGTCGAGCGTCGCGGCGATGTCCCGCGCCGGGTCGCCGCCGACGGCGACGATGTCGGCGAGGTAGCCGGGCGCCAGCCGGCCGAGTTCGTCGTCGGCCTCGATCAGTTCGGCACTGGTGACCGTGGCCGCCCGCAGCGCCTGCATCGGCGTCATCCCGCGCGCCACCAACGCGCACAGCTCTTTCGCGTTCTGCCCGTGCGGCACTGCGGGAGCGTCTGTGCCGCAGGCGATCCGGACCCCGGCGGCGATCGCCTTCGGCAACATCGCCTGGGCCTGAGGGAAGACCATCTCGGCCTTCTTGCGAAGCTCGGGCGCGATCCGGTCGATTGCCATCGCCTCGGTCAGGTAGGTGGTCGACACCAGGAAGGTGCCGTGGTCGACCATCATCTGGATGGTGTCGTCGCTGGCCAGGAATCCGTGCTCGATGCAGTCGATGCCGGCGCGGATGCAGGCGCGGATGGCCGTGTCACCCACCGCGTGCGCGGCCACCCGGACTCCGGCGCGGTGCGCCTCGTCGGCGATCGCGGCGAACTCGTCATCCGAATACTGTTGCGCGCCCGGCGCGGTGCTGTGCGACATCACGCCGCCCGAGGCAGACACCTTGATCAGCTTCGCGCCGTGCCGGATCTGGTAGCGCACGCACGCCCGGACGTCGTCGACGCCGTTGGCGATGCCCTCGGCCACCGACAGCGGCATGATCCCGGGCGCGAACCGCTGGAACACCGTCGGGTCCAGGTGCCCGCCGTACGGGGTGACCGCATGGCCGGCCGGATAGATGCGCGGTCCCACATGCCAGCCCTGGTCGATGGCCCGTTGCAGCGCGACGTCGAGGAGGTATCCCCCGGTCTTGACCATCAGGCCGAGGTTGCGCACCGTGGTGAAGCCCGCCTCGACGGTGGTGCGGGCGTTCACCGCCGCACGCAATGTGCGATAGACGGGGTCGTCCTGCACGCCGTGCATCGGACTAGGCAGCCCCTCCGGCCCGCCCGGCCCGCCGATCAGCAGGTTGAGCTCCATGTCCATCAGCCCGGGCAGCAACGTCGCGTCGCCGAGGTCGATGACCTCGTCGGGATCCTGCGGCGGCACAGCGGGATCGACAGATTCGATGCGGTTGCCCACGACGACCACGGTCGCCGGCGAGCGCACCTCGCCCGCGGCGACG
This sequence comes from Mycolicibacterium parafortuitum, assembly GCF_002086815.1. Lineage (GTDB taxonomy): Bacteria > Actinomycetota > Actinomycetes > Mycobacteriales > Mycobacteriaceae > Mycobacterium > Mycobacterium parafortuitum. The sequence goes on along the minus strand of NZ_MVID01000011.1, from coordinate 19,419 downwards.
TCGACCCAGCGCGCCGCACGGATGACGGTCGTCGTCACGGCACGGGTTCGCCGTCGCAGTCCAGCGCGGTGGCACCGGAATCGGGCACCTTCGGCTGCTTCCAGCACTCGACCGGGAACGACACCTGGATCATCGAGTACAGCAGGTGCATCAGGTTGAGCACATCCTCGGGCAGGTCGTCGAGCGCGAACTTGTCGCAGTAGGCGATCGCCTCCTCGGCCCTCGGGGTGATCGCGTCGTAGAAGGCCTGCATCTCGGGCATCGAACTGGCCAGCCGCTTGGCATAGCGGTCCGGCTCGGTCGCCAGGCACCAGTCGGCGAAGCGCTCCAGATCGGCGAACTCGGTGGGCAGCTTGGCTGTCGAGACGTCCACGCTCACACCCCCTGCCCGGCCGGCGCGGTCTTGCTCCGGTAATCGGCCACCCACGCCGCGGTCTCGGTGTGCAGGTGCCGGATCAGCACCTCCTGATCGCAGAGCACGAAGTCGTCGAGCACCTCGGACTCGATCATCGTCTGCGTGGCCTCCAGCGTGTTCGCATCCTGCAGGCCGTACTCCTTGAACGACACCGCCGCGAGTTCCTGCGCGATGCGCTCGCGTGGGGTGCGCGGCTGCGGGAAGTACAGCGTGCCCTCGAAGATGTGGGTGTTGTAGGACGTAGGCCAGTAGTGGTAGGTCAGGTACCAGCCCTGCCCCCAGAACAGCATCACGAAGTTCGGGAACAGCTGGAACGAATCCAGGCCCCACGGATCGCATTTGGCCGGATTGAGCCCGGCCGGCATCTCACCCAGATCCGGTTTGTCCCATGGGCCGAAAAGCCCGCTCTGGCAGATGTCCTCGATCGGCTTGCGCATCTCGTCGGCCATCTCCCAGGCGCGCACCCCGGACGTGCTCACCAGCCGGTGCGGCCCTTCGATGCGGTAGTGCGGCGCCTCGAATCCGGCTTCGGCCGCGGCCTTCGAGTACGCCGTCGGCGACTGGTTCGCGTGCAGCACAGGTGCGTGGTAGAACTCCTGGAACGCGTCCATGTAGAGCTTCCAGTTGGCCTTGACCTCGGAACGGTAGTGGAACCGCGATGTCATCTTGTCGAACGGATAGCCCTCGAGGTCGGTGATCATCGGGCCGAGGAACTCCCGCAGCGACTGTTCGGGTTCTTTGGCGAAGTTGACGAAGATGAATCCTTCCCACACCTCGCACGCCACGCCCACGAGTCGGTAGCGGCTCTTGTCGAGGTCGAAGAACTCGCCCTCCTGCTGCACGAAGGTCAGGTTGCCGTCGAGGTCGTAGCGCCAGGCGTGGTACTTGCACGTGAACTGGCGGCACACCCCACTGGTCTCCTCCAGCGGCATGTCATTCCAGACGAGTTTGTTGCCGCGGTGCCTGCAGATGTTGTGGTAGGCCTTGACCTCGCCGGAGGTCGTGCGCGCCACGATGATCGAGGTGTTGGCCACCTTCAGTTCTTTGGTGAAATAGCTGCCCTTACGCGGCAGCTGCTCGACCCGCCCGACGTTCAGCCACGCGCGTTTGAAGATGGCCTTGCGCTCGATCTCGTAGAACTGCGGGTCCACCGAGTCCCGGTAGGACACCGGGCCGGTCCCCAACTGCGGGTAATGCTCGGTCCAGCTGCCTTCTGCCGGCTTCGGAAATCGGGGCATGTCGTCTCCTGGGGGCTGCCAACGCTGCTGTGTCGCCTTGCACGCACCGTCCAGGCAGTCTCGCGGCAAACAATCAGGCGCAGCTGCCTTTTCGGATTCACGCCGAGACGACAAGGCCGACGGTATACGCTCGGCCCGGCAATCACAAGTAGTTGATATTGGGTGCGCCGGCTCCGCGCGAGCAGACACAAAATCGCACGCCTCGGGACGAGAACGTGCGATTTCGCGTCTGCTCGCCGGAGAGACGAGATTCAGAACGTCAGGTTGTGCTTCTCGAAATGCCGGGCCAGGGCCTGCATGTAGGCGTCGCCGTGGAACGGTCCGCGCGCACCGATCGCCGCTTCGAGAAACGGTCCGTACTCCTCGTCGTTGACGTAGGTGGACCAGTGCACGATGCGGCAGTCATCGTCGGTCTCGACGAAGCTGATCGAGTAGAAGCCCATCACCTCACCGGTGTTGACGTTCGTCCCCTCCCAGCGGTAGCGCTGTACGAATCCGTTCTCGGCCGGCCAGACCTTGAAGTCGACGGGCTTCCAGTCCGGAAAGGTGATGCCGTAGGCCTTGGCTTCGATCGTCGCCGCGGTGTCCCAATGGGTCGCGACGTCCTTGAGCACCAGTTCTTGCTCCGCGACGAAGTACGGGGAGGTGTAAACCGCATCGTCGGCGAACTCCCACTCGTCATAGCTCTCCCCGTCCTGCACCTTCTGCTGCACATACTTGTCGCGGTAGCTCTCGGCCATTCTCCGGTGCTTGGCGATGCGCTCAACGAGATCCATTACCGTGCAGTTCCTTTCGCCTGCGAGGCCCGCAGCGAGACGGCCACCGGGCGCCTTCGGAACTGAATATACATAGCCGTATCTGCAATACACAGGTGAATGGCCGAACCGGTCGGGGCGGGGTCCCCGGCCGCGAGCAGCCGCGAAATCGCACGGAAAGGGCCCGAACAGTGCGAGTTCGCGCCTGCTCGGCACCGGCCGGAACTCAGTCCGGCAGTTTGATCACCGACGTGTACATCTCGATCACCGGCCGGTACAGGTCCACTGCGTCGAGCCGGCTGCCCAGGATCACCGAGTCGCTGGTCGCCACCAGGGTCTGAGCGAACGTCAGCGGCGGGATCGTCAGCGTGGCGCCGAGCTTGCCCATGCTGTCGACGATGAAATCGGCGAGCTTCTCGACCACCTCGGAGCGCTTCTGGGCGACGCGGTCCCTGGCGTCCGGGTTCCGCAGCAGATACAGCGTGAACTCCAGCCCGAGCGCGGCGTGGTCGGCGCCGCGGTCCAGGCTGAGCTGGCGCCAGCGCTCCGCGATCGCGTCGAGTTCATGCGCACCCACTCGACTTGCCGAGGCCATCACCTCGGCGAAACTGTCGAAATAGCGCCGCCAATACCGGTCGCTGACGGCCAGGAACAGATCCTCCTTGGTGGCGAAATGCTTGTAGATCGCCCCCTTGGTGTAGCCGGCCGCATAGGCGATGTCGTCGAGAGTCGCGGCGGTGAAACCCTTTTCGCCGAACACCGACTCCGCGGCGTCGAGCAGCAGGCCACGGGTGTGTTCCAGCCGCCGCTCCCGCGTCCACCGCTCCGCCATTCCAGAAGTCTGCCACAAAAGATTCTCAGAAACCGTTGAGTCATTCAGATACCAGTCGGTATATTTTGCGGCGTTCGTGCCCGACGGCGACCGAGGAGGCGCAGTGAGCGAACTGTCGAACAGGAAGTCGGCGACGGAGCCGCTGAGTTCCGTCGGACGCCTCGATGCCCCGTCGCCCCCGTCTTCGCGACGGGTCAAGATCTGGGCCACCGCGGGCGGGATCATCCTGGTCTTCCAGATCTACGTGTGGATCCGGTGGATCACCGGCCCGTACTTCACGCGCGTCGACCCGGGGCCGACGGACCCGCCGACCTTCATGAAGGTCGCGCTGATGATGTGGCAGATCGGCTCGCCGGCGCTGTTCCCGGTCGCGATCTGGTGGTTCATCATCCGGCCCTGGCGGCGCGAGCGCCGGATCACCCTCGACGGCATGATCATGGTCTCGACCGGGCTGTTCTTCTTCCAGGACCCGCTGCTCAACTACATCAACACGTGGTGCACGTACAACGCCTGGGCGTTCAACATGGGTTCGTGGGCACCGCACGTCCCGGGCTGGATGTCGCCCGAGAAGCCCGGCGCCCAGGTGGCAGAACCGTTGGGCATCAACGTCTCCGGCTACGCCTACGGCGTGCTGCTGTGCACGATCCTGGGCTGCTGGATCATGCGCAAGGCCCAGCAGCGGTTCCCGAACCTCGGCACCAAGGGTCTCATCGGTGTCGCGTTCGCGTGGGGGTTCGTCTTCGACTTCGTGATGGAGGGCCTGATCCTGATGCCGCTGGGGATGTACACCTTCCCCGGCGCCATCCAGGCGCTGTCGATCAACGCGGGCACCTACTACCAGTGGCCGATCTACGAGGGCCTGATGTGGGGCGGTGTGCAGGCCGCGCTGTGCTGCCTGAGGTTCTTCACCGACGACCGCGGCCGCACCGTCGTCGAGAAGGGACTCGACAACGTCCGCGGCGGGTTCGCCAAACAGCAGTTCGTCCGGTTCCTGGCGATCTTCGCCGCGATCAGCGCGTCGTTCTTCACCTTCTACATCGTTCCGGCGCAGTTCATGTCGACGCATGCCGATCCGTGGCCCGAGGACGTCCAGAAGCGGTCCTACTTCACCTCCGGTCTCTGCGGTGACGGCACCGACCGGCCGTGCCCCCATCCCGATCTGCCGATCCCGACCAGACACTCGGGGTACGTCGATGTCCACGGCAACTTCGTGCTGCCCGAGGGCGTCGAGATGCCCGCGGTCATCCCGCACGAGCGGAGCGAGTGAATGACCACCCACGAGCGGAGCGAGTGAATGACCACCCACGAGCGGAGCGAGTGAATGACCAACGGCGTCACCATGATCGAGAGCTCGGCGCCGGTCCCGTTCTACCGCCAGGTGGGCGACGAGGCAGAGGTGTTCCGCGCGGCGGCGCGGCGGGGGTCGCCGGTGCTGCTGAAGGGTCCGACCGGTTGCGGTAAGACCAGATTCGTCGAGGCGATGGCCCACGAACTGGGCCGAGAGCTGATCACCGTCGCCGGCCACGAGGATATGACGTCGGCCGACCTGGTCGGCAGGTTCCTGCTCAAGGGCGGCGAGACGGTGTGGGTGGACGGGCCGTTGACGCGGGCCGTGCGCACCGGCGGCATCTGCTACCTCGACGAGATCGTCGAGGCGCGCCAGGACACCACCGTGGTGATCCACCCGCTCGCCGATCACCGCCGCGAACTGCCGATCGACCGGCTCGGCGCCACCCTGAAGGCCGCGCCCGGTTTTCAGCTGGTCATCTCGTACAACCCCGGCTATCAAAGTGTGCTCAAGAGCATCAAGGAATCCACCCGTCAGCGATTCATCGCCATCGAGCTCGGCTTCCCGCCGCCGGCGGTGGAGACCGAGATCGTCGCCCACGAAGCCGGGGTGGACGTCGACACCGCCCGCACCCTCGTCACGATCGGAGACGCGATCCGCAACATCGACGGGTCACCGCTGCGGGAGGCGTCGTCCACCCGGATGCTCATCCTGGCCGGCGGGCTCGTCGCCGAGGGGTTGAGCCTGCGCCGAGCGGTGCAGTCCGCCATCGTCGAGGCCCTCACCGACGACCACGACATCATCCGCGCCCTCGGCGAACTGGTCGACGCGCTCCTTCCCCGGCCGTGACCACCTCAGAACCCGCTGAGCCACACCATCTCCGGCTGCTTGCCGGTCATCTCGCCGGCTACGCGGTCGACATCGCCGAGGCCCCCGCAGGAGAGCCCGCCTACACCGACGGCCGCGTCGTCTATGTCTCACACGGCGCCGCACACGACGAGCGGCGCCGCGAGGTCCTGGTGCAGAGCGCGCTGCTGGGCGCGGGCAGTCTCGATCCCTCGACGATCCGTCCGCTGCGGGCCCGGGCCTCGTGGTCGCGGCGCTATCTGGCGATCGAGGGTCGCCGGGTGCTCGCCGACGTGGCGACCCGGCTTCCGCTCGCCGCCGCGGTATCCACCTGGGGCGCACCGGAAACCACGTCGGCTGCCGAGTCCCTCGAGCTGGCTCGCAGCCGCACCCGGGTGGCGGAGGCCCCGTCGTGGTTCGGGGTACTCAAACCCGCTCGCGTGGGGTCGCCACCGGCGCAGGCGGGCACGCAGGTATCGGGCGCCGAGCTGAGATTCGAGATCGCCTCCACCGGCGACGAAGACGACCCAGACGACGGGGACGGCCCGCCGGAGGAGAGCAAGATCCTCAAGCTCTTCGACAACCCGCTGTTCAACTCGCAGGCCGTGGGCGACTTCCTCCGCAAGCTGCTCGGGAGCTCCCCGGGAGCGTCGGCGAACAGCCCGGGCGGCGCCGAACTTCGCGTCGGGGCCGCCCGGCGCGGCCAAGTGGCCGGCCCGGGCGCACGCCCGCTGCCCACCCGGATCCAGTTCACCGACGACGCCAACCCCGGTGCCGCCGTCGGCGTCGGCGGGGCGCTGTACCCGGAGTGGGACGTGTTCTCGAAGCGGTACCGCCCCGAGTGGTGCCGGGTGATCGACTATCCGTTCACCGCCGCGGCCGATGTGTCGGCCGCGGCGGTCGCGCCCGACAACGTGCTCCGGCACCGGCTCTCCCGGGTGGGTCTCGGCCCGAAGGTGTTGCGGCGCCGAGCCGACGGCGACGATCTCGACATCGAGGCGCTGGTCGACCTGACCGTCGACCTGAGGTCGGGATTCTCGCCGCCGGAGCAGGTGTACACCGAACACCGCAAGGTCGCCCGAAACCTGGGTGTCCTGATTCTGCTCGACGCGTCCGGGTCGGCCACCGACGCCGACCCGCAGGGTCTGGCGGTGCACGAACATCAGCGGCGCGCCGCGGCGACCATCGCGGCCACGCTGGAGGATCTCGGGGACCGGGTCGCGGTGTACGCGTTCCGATCCAAGGGCCGCGCCGTGCATCTGCCGGCGATCAAGACGTTCGAGCAACGTTTCGGCGCGATCAGCCGGGCCCGGCTGACCCAACTCCGGCCGGCGAACTACACCCGCCTCGGTGCGGCGGTGCGTGGTGCCGGCGAGATTGTGAAGGCCCAGGCGGGCACCCCGAACCGGTTGCTGCTCGTGCTGTCGGACGGACATCCCTACGACGACGGTTACGAAGGCCGCTACGCCGAGGCCGATGCACGGAAAGCGCTGGAGGAACTGCGCGCCGACGGGGTGGCGTGCCTGTGCCTGTCGATCGGCGCCGCCACCGACGCGGACGCACTCGAGCGCGTCTTCGGTTCGGCCAGCTATGCCGCCGGTGCCGCCCTCGGCGACCTGAGCATGCGGATGGACGAACTGTTCCTGGGCGCGTTGCGTGAATTGGCCGTTCCGAGAACGCCACCGGCATATGCTCGCGTCAATCACAAGTAGTTGATATCGCGCGGCCGGGGCCCGGCGAAGGAGCACCATGCGTATCGGCCTGATGGTCGGCTCGGACAAGGAACGATCGCGCGCCGAGCGGCTCTCCGGAGTCGTCGCCGACGGAAGAGCGGCCGAGACGGCGGGATTCTCCTCGTTCTGGTTACCGCAGGTACCCGGCTACCTGGACGCGATGACGGCGATGACGCTGCTCGGAGCGTCCACCTCCACCATCGAGATCGGCACGGCGGTGGTCCCGGTCCAGACACGCCATCCGCTGATCCTCGCGCAGCAGGCGCTGACCACCAACACCGCGTGCAGCGGCCGTTTCACGCTCGGCCTCGGGCTGTCTCACGAGTGGATCATCAACGGCCAGTTGGGTCTCGACTACCAGCGCCCGCTGCATCTGCTGCGTGACTACCTCGACGTGCTCGACGCGGCCTTCGCCGGACCCGGCCAGGTCGACGTCGACAACGACGGCTTCCGGGTGCACAGCCCGGTGGATGTCGCCGACGACGCACCCGCGGTCCTGCTCGCGGCGCTGGGGCCGGCCATGCTGCGCCTCGCCGGCGAACGCGCCGAGGGCACCGTGCTGTGGATGGCCGACGAACGCGCCATCGCCGGGCACGTCGCACCGCGGCTGGCGAGCGCCGCGCGCGCCGCCGGTCGTCCGCGGCCGCGCATCGTGGCGGGTGTGCCGGTGGCGCTGTGCCATCCGCGCGACGTCGACGCGGCGCGCGGTTACGCCAGTGAGGTTCTCGGCCATGCCCACTTCTCCCCGAACTACGTCGCGTTGCTCGAACACGGTGACGCCGAGGACGTCGGAGACACGATGGCTGCCGGTGACGAGTCCGCCGTGCTCACCCGGCTGCGGTCCTACCGCGACGCCGGTGTCACCGACCTGGCCGCGCGCATCATCCCGCTGGGCGAGGACGCCGAACAGCGCCGCCGGTCCCGGCAGCGCACCGCGGACTTCCTCGCCTCCGTCGCCTCCGAGTTCTGACGCGGGGTTCTGACGCGGGGTCCGTTCAGCGGCGCGGCCGCCACATCGATGCGACGGTGGCAGCCCCCACCGAGACGCCGACCGCACAGGCGAACACCCCGAGAATCAGGTGCCGGGTGAAGGCGCCCGAGAAGTACGCGGCCAGCTGCAACCCGCCCGCGACGAGCGCCAGGACGGCGAATGCCAGCGCGGCGATTCTCAGCGCACCCATCCCCCCATTGTGCCGAACGATCCGGGTTAAGTAGTTAGACATCGGTCAACTATTCTCTTCTGCGAATCTCTCTGTTAGCGTGCCGATATGCCCAGCACAGCCGACGCGACCACCCCAGACCGGGGTCAGCGGCGGGCATCCTTCCAGCGCGCCCGGTCCCGCGAGACCAAACGCCTGCTGGTCCAGGCCGCGATGGCGCTGTGGCGGACCAAGGGCTACGCGACCACCACCGTCGCCGAGATCTGCACCGCCGCCGGCGTCTCGAAAGCGCTGTTCTACTTCTACTTCCCCCGCAAAGAGGATGTGCTGTTCGAAGTCGGCGTGCTGTCCACCCAAGCGGCGCAACGACGCATCCATGCGCTGTTGAAGAAGCCCTACGAGATCGACACCGTCGTCGCCGCGGCGTTGACCGCCTTCGAGCAATCGATGGCACGCAACCCCCGCGAACTCGTCATCGAGACCATCCTCGAGGGATACCGTCACGAACACCGGATCCTCGCCGACGGCGGCCCACCCGACACCGAGGCCGACATGTTCACCGAGTTGTTCACCCGCGCCAAGGCCGACGGCAAACTGCCCGCGCACGTCGACATCGCGCACGCGGCGTACCTCGCCCAGACGATGGTCAGCGAGGGCGCCCGGCACTGGGCCGCGGGCGCGTTCGGCGAGCGGTCGTTCGCCGAGGTCGTCACCTCCGACATCAGCACGCTCGTCAACGGATACCTCCACACATCCTGATCGCCGGCAAGGAGGCCGCTATGTGGGATTTCGAAACCGACCCCGAGTACCAGAAGGTGCTCGACTGGGCCGACGAGTTCGTCCGTGAGGAGATCGAGCCCCTCGATCTGGCATTTCCTCATCAACAGTTCGTCCCTCTGGAGGGCAAGCGACGCCAGGCCATCGATCCACTCAAGGAGGAGGTGCGCCGCCGCGGGCTGTGGGCGACCCACCTCGGCGCCGACCTCGGCGGGCAGGGGTACGGCCAGCTGAAGTTGGCCCTGCTCAACGAGATTCTCGGCCGCTCCCAGTGGGCGCCCATCATCTTCGGCTGCCAGGCACCCGATACCGGAAACGCCGAGATCATCGCGCACTACGGCACCGAGGAGCAGAAACAGAGGTACCTGCGCCCACTGCTCGATGGTGAGCTCTTCTCCTGCTACTCGATGACCGAACCGCACGCCGGCGCGGATCCCACGATGTTCACCACCCGCGCGGTGCGCGACGGGGACGACTGGGTGATCAACGGCTGGAAGTTCTTCTCCTCCAATGCCTCGACCGCGTCGTTCCTGATCGTGATGGTGGTGACCAACCCGGACGTCAGTGCCTACCAGGGCATGTCGATGTTCCTGGTACCGACGGACACCCCCGGGGTGAGGATCGAACGCAATATCGGGCTGTACGGCGAGCACTCCGATCAGGGCTCGCACGCACTGATCCACTACGACAACGTGCGGGTGCCCGCCGAGGCGCTGCTCGGCGGCGAGGGGCAGGCGTTCGTCATCGCGCAGACCCGGTTGGGCGGCGGCCGGATCCACCACGCGATGCGCACGATCGGCCTGTCCCGCAAGGCTCTCGACATGATGTGCGAGCGCGCGCTGAGCCGCGAGACGCAGGGCAGCAGGCTGTCGGACAAGCAGTTCGTGCAGGGCTACATCGCCGACTCCTACGCCCAACTGTTGCAGTTCCGGCTGATGGTGCTCTACACCGCGTGGGAGATCGACAAGTACAACGACTACAAGAGGGTCCGCAAGGACATCGCCGCGGTCAAGGTCGTGATGCCGACCGTGCTGCACGACATCGCGTGGCGGGCGATGCAGGTGCACGGCGCGCTCGGGGTGACCAACGAGGTGCCGTTCCTCGGGATGGTCACCGGCGCGGCGGTGATGGGCCTGGCCGACGGGCCCACCGAAGTACACAAAGCGACCGTCGCCAAGCAGGTGCTGCGCGACTACCGGCCGGCCGAAGGCACCTGGCCGTCGGAGTGGATCCCGGCCAAACGCGAAGCGGCACTGACCAAATACGCCGACTTCCTCGAACACGAGGTCGGGAACCTGTGAGCGGGATCGACACCACCCGGCTCGCCGACTGGATGGACGGCGCGTGCCTTCCGGGCAAAGGCGAACCGCTGACCACCCGCTTCCTGTCCGGCGGCACCCAGAACATCATCTTCGAGGTGGTGCGCGGAGAACACCGTTGTGTGCTGCGGATGCCGCCGCCCGGCGCGCCGCCGGACCGCGACAAGGGCATCCTGCGGGAGTGGCGCATCATCGAGGCGCTCGACGGCACCGATGTACCGCACACCGCGGCGGTCGGGGTGTGCGACGACCCGTCGGTGCTGGGTCGCCCGTTCTATCTGATGGGCTTCGTCGACGGCTGGTCCCCGATGGACACCCACGGCGTCTGGCCGGAACCGTTCGACAGCGACGCGTCCACCCGCCCGGAGCTGAGTTATCAACTGGCCGAGGGCATCGCGCTGCTGTCGAAGGTGGACTGGCGCGCCAGGGGGCTGCACGACCTCGGCCGTCCGGACGGCTTCCACGAGCGCCAGGTGGACCGCTGGATCGGCTTTCTGGAGCGCATCAAGAAGCGTGACCTGCCCGGCCTCGAGACCGCCACGGCGTGGTTGCGGTCCCACAAACCACTCGACTTCGTCCCGGGGTTGATGCACGGCGACTACCAGTTCGCCAACGTGATGTATCACCACGGGGCGCCCGCACGGATGGCGGCGATCGTGGACTGGGAGATGGGCACGGTCGGCGATCCGAAGCTGGACCTGGGCTGGATGGTGCAGTCCTGGCCGGAGGACACCGCCAACCCTGCGCCGTCGGAGATGGGGTACGTCGACATGCGCGGGATGCCGTCGCGCGACGATGTGGTGGCGCACTATGCGCAGGTGTCCGGGCGGCAGGTCGACGACCTCGACTACTACCTGGTGCTGGCGAAGTGGAAGCTGGCCATCGTGCTGGAGCAGGGTTTTCAGCGCGCGGGCGACGACGAGAAGCTGTTGGCCTACGGTCCGGTGATCACCAGCCTGATGGCCTCGGCGGCCGATCTGGCCGAGTCCACGGATTACCGGGGCTGAGTCGCCGGTGCGTGCCGCGGTGTGCCCGCAGTACGGCCCGCCCGAGGTCGTGCGGGTCGAGGAACTGCCGGATCCGGTGGCCGGGTCCGGGCAGGTCGTCGTGGCGGTGGCCGCGGCGGCGGTCAACTACCCGGATGTACTTCTGGTGGCGGGCTCCTATCAGGTCAGCGTGCCGGTGCCGTTCGTGCCGGGCAGCGAGTTCGCCGGCGTGGTCACCGACATCGGTTCCGGCGTGACCGATTTCGCGGTCGGTGACCGGGTCACCGGAACGGGGATGGTCGGCGCGTTCGCGCAGCGCGTCGCCGTCGACGCGCCGATCCTGGCCCGCCTGCCGGACGGGATCGACGTACGCACGGCGGCCGCATTCGGCGTTGCCCACCGCACGGCCTACCATTCGCTGCGTTCGGCGGCGCGGCTTTCAGAAGGCGACGAACTCGTGGTCCTCGGTGCAGGTGGAGGTGTCGGGCTCGCCGCGGTGCAACTCGGCGCCGCGCTGGGCGCGCGCGTCACCGCGGTGGCATCCTCAGCCGAGAAGCTCGACGCGGCAGCCGAACACGGCGCGCAGAATCTCGTCGATCACCGAGTCGGTGACCTGCGCGCGGCGCTGCGGGGTTGTGTTCCGGACGGCGCCGACATCGTGCTCGATCCCGTCGGGGGCGATCTCAGTGAGCCGGCATTGCGCTCGTTGCGCCGCGGCGGACGGTTCGTCACCATCGGCTTCGCATCCGGAAGCATTCCGCGGATCCCACTGAACCTGGTGCTCATCAAGGGGATTCACGTTCTGGGTTTCCAGTTCCAGGACATCCCGGCCGACGAGTTCACCCGCAACGACGCCGAACTGCGGGATCTGCTGGTGACCGGCCGCGCCGCCCCGCACATCGGCGCGGTCTACCCGCTCGACGACACCGCCGCCGCGCTGCGTCACGTCGGTGACGGCCGCGCGGTCGGCAAGGTCGTCATCGACCTGAGCTGACTGTCAGCTGGCGGGCACCAGATCGGCGGCGACCGAGACCATGGTCCCGCTACAGAACGACTCGGTACGTTCGATCGTGTCCGCCGAGGCGTCCACGGCCGCCTTGAGCGCCTGCGCCTTGAACGCGCGGGCCGCGGCGCTGAGCCGGTGCTCGACCGACTCGACGCTGCTGTTCAGCTCCGACGGCACCGAGCCACCCCACAACGTGACCTCGGTGGCACCCTGCTCCAGCGCGCCGAGCACGCCGCGCCGGACCCGGTCGTCGCGGCCGAACAGATCGGCCGCCACGGCGACGGTCTGCGGATGCGGCCGCTGCTCCCAGGACTCCAGCACCGACTCCAGCTCCAGGGTCTGCGCACCGAGGATCTCCAGCGGGCGCACATCCTCGTGCCGGTCGACCAGGACGCAGACATCCCACCCGGCCATCACGCGGTCATAGATCCACCCGCCCGCGTACTGGACTGCATCGAGCACGGTGGGCGAGACCACGTCGAGCCGGTACCTCATGTCCGGCTGCTCCGCGGAGCCAGATCGCGGGCCAGCGACTCCGCGTACCCCTGGTAAACCTCGGTCAGCGGGATTGAAGGATCGAGCAACCATTGGATCTCCATTCCGTTGATGAAGGCGAGAATCTCCGTGGCCTTGGTGGCCGCGTCGAAGTCCGTGCGGTACTGCCCCTGTTCCTGGCCGCGCGCGATCAGGTCCCTGATGATCTCGGCCGCCGCGCGGTAGCGCTTGTGCAGCCGGTCGTGCAACGGCGCGTCGGGTGACAGGTTCTCGGCGAGCAGCACCATGAAGGTGCCGACCAGTTCGGGGGCGCGCTCGAACCTCTTGGGCACCCTGCTCAATTCGGTGATCAGATCCCCGGACCGGTCGGCGTGCTCGTCGTCGTCGAGGTCGCGTGCATCGAGCACGGCGTTGAGCAGTTGCTCCTTGGACTCGAAGTGGTGCAACAGCCCGGCCGGGGTTACGCCGGCCTCCCTGGCGATCTGCGCGAGCGAGGTGTTGCGCCACCCGTTGCGCGCCAGCAGCCGTTCGGCCACCGCGAGAATCCGCTGTCTGCGGTCCTCACCTTTGGCGAACAGCGCCGCATACGGCCTTCTGGGGGTCTCCAGATCAGGCCCGGCGGAATCGGGGGCTGACACTCGTCTCCTCGGGGCTTAACCAACCTAGTGAACACACAGTAGGTAGGTTTGGCGCGTGTGACAAGGGTCTCACAGAAATCGGGTTTAGACAGCCGTCACAGTTCCTGTCAGAAGCAGGTCAGCGCATTTGTCAGGCCAAATAGCCCGTTACAGGCCAAGCGACTTGGCGATCATCACCTTCATCACCTCGCTGGTGCCTGCGTAGATCCGGGCCACCCGCGCATCCGTGTACAGCCGGGCGATCGGATACTCCATCATGTAGCCGTAGCCGCCGAACAGCTGCAGACAACGGTCCACCACGCGCTGCTGCATCTCGGTGCAGAAGAGTTTGGTCCTGGCCGCGTCGGCGCCCGAGAGCTCGCCTTCGACGTGCAGAGAGATGGCCCGGTCCAACATCGCCTGGGCCGCCTCCACCTCCGTCGAGCACGCCGCCAGCTCGAATTTCGTGTTTTGAAACGACGCCACCGGGGTGCCGAACGCCTTGCGGCTCTGCGTGTATTCGATCGCGGCACCGATCGCCGAACGCGCCTGCGCCACCGAACCGACCGCGACCGTCAGGCGCTCCTGGGCGAGGTTGTGGCCGAGATAGCCGAACGCCTCGTCCACCTCGCCGAGCACGTTGGCGGCAGGCACCCGGACGTCGACGAACGACAGTTCCGCGGTGTCCTGCACCTTGCAGCCCATTTTCTCCAGCTCGCGGCCGCGGGTGAACCCCTCCATGCCGTCCTCGACGACCAGCAGGGTCAGACCCTTGCGCCGGTTGTCCGGATCGGTCGACGTGCGCGCCACCACGATCACCAGATCGGCCTGCATACCGCCGGTGATGAACGTCTTGGCGCCGTTGACGATGTAGTCGTCCCCGTCCCGGACCGCGGTGGTGCGCATGCCCGCCAGGTCCGAACCGGTGCCGGGCTCGGTCATCGCGATGGCCGTGAGTAGCCGGCCCGCCGCCAGCCCGGGGAACCAACGCTGCCGCTGCTCGTCGTTCGCGTAGTGCAGGAAATACGGCAGGATCACCTCCAGCTGGGTGCGCACCGTCGACAGGGTCACCAGCGCGCGGGCGGCCTCCTCCTGCAGCACCACGTTGTAGCGGTAGTCCGGTTGGCCTCCGCCGCCGCACTCCTCCGGGATCGCGATACCGAGGATCCCGAGATCACCCATCCGTTCGAAGACGTCACGGGGCATCCGGCCGCCCTTCTCCCACTCCGGATAGTGCGGCACGACCTCCTTGTCGACGAAGTCGCGGGCGAGCTCGCGGAACGCCTCGTGGTCCTCGGTGAACAGATCTCTACGCACGCAGCGCCCTCCAGCTACTTGACGAGTTCGACGAGTGTCGCGTTGGCGGTGCCGCCGCCCTCGCACATGGTCTGCAGTCCGTAGCGAATCCCGTTGTCGCGCATGTGATGAATCATCCGCGTCATCAACACGGCGCCTGACGCCCCCAACGGATGGCCGAGCGCGATCGCCCCGCCGAGCGGGTTCAGTTTGGCCTCGTCGGCGCCGGTGTCGGCGAGCCAGGCCAGCGGCACCGGCGCGAACGCCTCGTTGACCTCGTAGACGCCGACCTCGTCGAGCCTCACCCCGGCTTTGTGCAACACCTTCTCGGTGGCCGGGATCGGGCCGGTGAGCATGAGTTTCGGATCCGCGCCGGTGACCGCCCCGGCGCGGTAGCGCACCAGCGGGGTCAGCCCGAGGTTCACCGCGTTCTCGGCGGTGGTCACCAACAGCGCGGCGGCACCGTCGGAGATCTGCGACGAGTTGCCCGCGTGGATCACACCGTCCTCGGTGAACGCCGGCTTCAGTCCCGCCAGCTTCTCCACTGTCGTACCCCGCCGGATGCCCTCGTCGTCGATGACCGCGCCTCCACCTTCGGTGAACACCGGCACGATCTGGTCCTTGAACGCCCCGGCGTCCTGCGCGGCGGCGGCCCGCTCATGGGACTGCGCGGAGTACTCGTCCAGCCGGGTCCGGGAGAAGCCCCACTTCTGCGAGATCATCTCCGCGGAGATACCTTGATTGAACGAGAAATCGTCATATCGGGCAAGCACTTTCGGCCCATACGGCATTCCGGTGGCGCGCGCTGAGCCCAGTGGCACCCGGCTCATCACCTCCACTCCCCCGGCGACGACCATGTCCTGCTGCCCCGACATCACCGCGTGCACCGCGAAGTCGAGCGCCTGCTGGCTGGAACCACACGCCCGGTTCACCGTGGTGCCGGGGATGTGTTCGGGCCAGCCGGCGGCGAGCACGGCGTAGCGCCCGATGTTGCTGGACTGGTCACCGACCTGGCTGACGCAGCCCCACACCACGTCGTCGATGATGTCGGGGTCGACTCCGGTGCGCTCGACGAGTTCGCTGAGCACCACCGCCGACAGGTCGGCCGCGTGCTGCTCGGACAGCCCGCCGTTGCGCTTGCCGACCGGTGTGCGCACCGCGCCGACGATCACCGTCTCCCGCATTACCTCTGCTCCTCGCCTCGGTCGTACAGGGCCCATGCCCCGTTGAACTCAGGATCGCGTTTGGCGGCGAACGCGGCGTAGGCCTCGCCGGAATCCGCCGTCGCGAAGTTGCCGGGCTGCGCGCGCGCCTCGCTGGCCAGCGCTTCCCGCAACGTCGAACTGGCGCCGTCGTTGAGCAGCGCCTTGCTCTGCGCCAGCGCGAACGGTGGCCCTGCAGCCAGCCGGTCGGCCAGCCCGTCGACGAACGCGTCGATCTCGTCGGCGGCTTTCACCCAGGTCACCAGGCCGAGTGCGTGCGCCTCGTCGGCGCCGATCATGTCCGCGAGCAACACCAGGCGCTTCGCCTGCTGCAGGCCCACGATCTTGGGCAGCAGCCAGGACCCGCCGAGGTCGACGGACAGTCCCCGCTTCGAGAAGATCTGGCAGAACCGCGATTCCGGCGTCGCGACCACCAGATCGCAGCCCAGCGCCAGGTTCCATCCGGCGCCGACCGCGATGCCGGTGACCTTCGCGATCGTCGGCACCGCGAGTTCATGCAGCGCCAGTGCGACGTCGGTGAGACGGTCGAGTTTGTAGCGCGGGTGGATCTGCTCGCCGGTACCGATGTCGGCGCCCGAGCAGAACGCGCCGCCGGCGCCGGTCAATACCAGCGCGCGAACATCCCTGTCGCGCTTGAGATCACGCAACGCGTCGGCAAGCTCGACCCACAGCTGCGCGTCTATGGCATTGCGCCGCTCCGGCCGGTTCAGCGTCAGCGTGCGCACCCCGTCGCGGTCGGAGGACAGCAGCACCTCAGCCATGGTAGGCCGGTCCGATCGCGCCGTCGGCGCGCAGCCGCGCCAGTTCCTCGGCGGTGATCCCGAGTTCGGTGAGCACGGTGTCGGTGTGCTCACCGAGCCCCGGGATCGCTCCCATGGGTTGCTCGAAGTCGCTGATCACCGGCGGGGGCCGCAGTGCTTCGATGTCGCCCTTCGGGGTGGCCACGGTGCGCCACCGGTCACGGGCCGCCAGGTGCGGGTGCACGACGACCTCACTGGGCTTGTTGTAGCGCGAGTTGCCGATGCCTGCGGTGTCGGCGATCTGCTGGATCTCGACGAGATCGTGCTGGGCACACCAGGTCCCGATGGCCTCTTCGAGGATGCCGCGGTGCTTGCAGCGATCGGGGTTGGTCGCGAAGCGCGGATCGTCGGCGAGGTCGGGGCGGTCGATGATCTCACGCGCGACCCGCTGCCATTCCCGGTCGTTGGTGGTGCCGAGCACGACGGTCTGACCGTCGCGGGTCGGGAACGCCCCATAGGGCGCGACGGCCGGCGAGCCCACGCCGAGCGGTTCCTGGTCGATCCCGGAATGCTGCGTGTAGGTCAGCGCATATCCCATCACGTCGGTCATCACGTCGAACAGGCTCAGTTCGACGTGCGGAGCGGGGCCGGGAACGGGCCGGCGGACCCGGCCGTACAACAGCGCCAGGATCGAGATCGCCGCGTACAGCCCGGTGCTGAAGTCGGCCATCGCCGGTCCGGGTTTGGCGGGCATCCCCGGGTAGCCGGTGACCGCGCAGGAACCGGACTCCGCCTGCACCAGAAGGTCGTAGGCCCGCTTGTGGGAGATCGGCCCACCGGGGCCGTAGCCGTCGATCTCGACCGGGATCACCTGGGGGTGCCGCACGGCGAGGTCGGCAGAAGAGATCCCGAGCCGCGCGGTCGCGCCGGGGGCCAGGTTGGACACGAACGCATCCGCCCGGTCCAACAGACGATGCAGGATCTCCAGTCCAGCAGGAGATTTCGTGTTCAGGGTGACCGATTCCTTACCCCGGTTGCACCACACGAAGTGGGCCGCGAGGCCGCCGGGGCCGTTGACGACGTCGTCGTAGGCGCGGGCGAAATCACCGCCGTTCGGGTTCTCCACCTTGATGATGCGGGCACCGAAGTCGGCGAGCACCCTGGTGCACATCGGGGCGGCCACCGCCTGCTCCATCGCGACGACGGTGACGCCGGCCAGCGGCCCGGCGCCGGGTGTTGGTCCTGTCACGTGACCAGATAACCATGCCGCCGCGTCATCAGTAGCTCCTGGGCAGACCGAGAACGTGCTCGCCGAGGAAGTTCAGGATCATCTCCTGGCTGACCGGCGCGATCTTCATCAGGCGGGACTCCCGGAAATACCGCGACACGTGGTACTCCTCGGAGTAGCCCATTCCGCCGTGCAACTGCAGCGCGCGGTCCGCGGCACCGAACCCGGCGTCGGCACAGAGGTACTTCGCGGTGTTCGCCTCACGCCCGCAGGGTTTGCCGTTGTCGTAAAGCCAGGTCGCCTTGCGCAGCACCA
This sequence comes from Mycolicibacterium parafortuitum, assembly GCF_002086815.1. Taxonomy (GTDB): domain Bacteria; phylum Actinomycetota; class Actinomycetes; order Mycobacteriales; family Mycobacteriaceae; genus Mycobacterium; species Mycobacterium parafortuitum. The sequence continues at coordinate 1,150 of NZ_MVID01000011.1, read as the reverse complement.
GTTCGGCGGCGTCGAGGCGGGCCAGCGAATCGGCCAGCGGGAACTGCAGGCCCTGGTTCATGCCGATGGGGCGGTTGAACACGTGCCGCTCGTTGCCGTACTTGACGGCCTTCTCCAGCGCGACGCGACCGATGCCGAGGGCCTCGGCGGCGATCAGCATCCGCTCGGGATTGAGCCCGTCGAGGATGTACTTGAACCCCTTGCCCTCGTCCCCGACGCGGTGCTCGACGGGCACCATCAGGTCGTCGATGAACAGCTCGTTGGAGCTGACCGCGTTGCGCCCCATCTTCCGGATCGGCCGGATGTCGACGTGGTCGCGGTCCAGGTCGGTCAGGAACAGCGTCATGCCGTCGGTCTTCTTGCCGCCGCGCGCCTCGATGGACTCGAGCGACTCGGTGCGGGTCAGCAGCAGGACCTTCTCGGATTCCAGCGCCTTGGAGATCCACACCTTGCGCCCGTTCACGCGGTAGTGGTCGCCTTCGCGCTTGGCGAAGGTCGTGATACGCGAAGTATCCAGGCCCGCGCCGGGTTCGGTGACACCGAAGCAGACATGCAGATCGCCGTTGACGATGCGGGGCAGGGTCGCGGCCTTGAGTTCGTCGGAGCCGTGCTTGACCACCGGTTGCATGCCGAAGATGGACAGATGGATCGCGCTGGCGCCGTTCATCGCCGCGCCCGAGCGGGACACCTCCTCGAGCAGCAGCGTCGCCTCGGTGATCCCGAGGCCGTGGCCGCCGTACTCCTCGGGGATGGTCATGCCCAGCCAGCCGCCCTTGGAGATCGCGTCATAGAACTCCTGCGGGAACTCGTGGTTCTGGTCCTTCTCCATCCAGTAGTGGTCGTCGAATCTGCTGCACAACTCGGCGACCGACTTACGGATCAGCTCCTGGTCCTCGGTCAGCTCGAAACTCATGCCCGGCATAGCCGTCACTCCTTGATCAAAAGTCCGCCGAAACTGCGTTCCGGCAGAGCCCCACTCGGGATTCGACTGCCGGAACGCAATTTCGGCGGAGGGTGTGCACTCAGTCCTGGTTGCCGCTCATCTCCTTGGCGCGCGCGGCGAAGTCGGCGAACGTCGCGCCCGTCTTCTCCTTGTTGGACAGGGCTTTGATGGAGACGTCGTGGCCTTCGGCGGCTTTGCGTAGCGCGC
>NZ_MVID01000010.1 GCF_002086815.1 Mycolicibacterium parafortuitum | reverse complement strand
CCATCTCCATCCCCAGCGACAACATATCCGCCGGATAACCCGTCTTCTCCGACACGATCGCCAACACCACATCACCGGTCGGAACCACCGGCGCAGCGGCCGCAACCGGGGCGGGGGTGACCGGCGCGGGTGCCGGGGTCACCGGCGCGGCGGGTTCAGGCGCCACAACAGCGGTCGCACCGTTGGAGGCCGGGACGACACCGTTGGTGGCTGGGGCACTTCCGTTGGTGGCCGGGGCGGAGCCGTTGGTCGCCGGGGCAATTCCGTTGGTGGCAGGAGCGACACCGTTGGTCACCGGCGCTGGGGCTGGAACCACCTCTTTGAGCGCAACCCGCGACCCGTTCTGCGGCGCCGCGGCAGGTCCGCCGACGATGCCGGACATCATCTGGGTGGCGACGTCGAGGAACGCCTGATGGCTCTCGGTCATCACGTCGAGGTAGCGCTGGTGCTGCTCGGCGGTTTCCTTCTGGATCCGGTCGATGATGCTCCAGGCGTCGGTCGACAGCGGTGCCGACACGGTTGGTGCGGGCACATGCACTTCCGGTGCGGGAGAGAGCGTCTGGTGCGCGGCCACGGTGGCGGCTGCGGCCGGAGCCGGGGCGGGGGCCGCCGGCGCCACCGGCATCGCGACGGCGACGGCGTGCGCCGAAGGAGCTTCCATGCGCTGTACTACGGGGGTCATTCGAGATCCTTCTCCAGCGGGGTCGGACTGGGGCGGCGCACTGGTCACGCTGGGACGTGTGCGCTTCGGGGTGATCTGAACCGCTCCGTCCACCGGCGGGTAGGGCTTGCCGAGGTTCGCCCCGCCGACCAGGACGGCATGCTTGGGCGCGGGCTCGTGCTTGGTGGGCTCGTCGAAGTGGTCGAACAGCGACACCAGGTCGAGTTGCACTCCGTCGGCGGCCAGCGCCGCCAGGCCCCGGTGCCAGCCACGCAGGCCGTCGGACTTCGCGCCGTCCAGGGTGACCGCGAGATGCGGTGTCGCGTCCAGGATCTGGTCGACGAGCCCGGTCAGCACGCGACCGGGACCGACCTCGATGAACCGCGTGACGCCGTCGCGCGCCATCGTCTCGATCATGTCCCGGAACTTCACCGGCTGGCGGACCTGGTCGGCGAGCTGCTTGGCCACCTGATGGCCGTACGGCTGCGCGGTCGTGTTCGCATAGACCGGGAATGAGGGCTCGCCGAGTTTGAGCGTGGTGAGGTACTCCCCCAGCGGTGCCGAACTCGACGCGACGATCTCGGAGTGGAACGCCGACGCCACCGGAAGCCGCCTGGATGAATAACCTGCGGCCTTCGCCGCGATCTCGGCCCATTCGATGTCGGCGGCGTGTCCGGCCACCACGACCTGCGTCGGCGCGTTGTCGTTGGCGATGACCAGCGGGCCGACCGATCCGGGGCGCGATTTCAGCAGCGCGTTCACCTCGTCGGCGCCGGCGACGATCGCCAGCATCGCGCCGTCCTTACCCTGGCCGGCCTCGGCCATCAGGACACCGCGCATACGCGCGGTCTCGACCAGCCGCTCGACTGGGATGACGCCGGCGGCGGCCAGCGCGGTGACCTCACCGAAGCTGTGCCCGGCAGCCGCGTCGGCGGTGACGCCGAGGACATCGAGCAGTGCCAGCTGGGCCAGGCTGGCAGCCGCGATCGCCGGCTGGGCGTTCTGCATCGCGGTGAGTTCGGCCTTCTGCGACTCCGCGGTCTGGGTGTCGAAGGCGGGCTCGGGGAATACGATCCGGTGCAGATCCGCCAGATCACCTTCGAGCCCGTCCCATACGGAGATGGCCTCGGGGAACTCCATGGCCAGGTCCGCGCCCATTCCGACGTACTGGCTGCCCTGGCCGGGGAACAGGAATGCGGTCTTTCCCGGGCGCGGGGAGCCGAAGCCCACCGCGATGTTCGGATCCTTCAGCGTGGCCGCGGAACCGTCGGCCAGCGCGGTGCGCAGCTTCTCGGCCAGCGTCTCCAGCGCCCCGGTGTCGGCGGCGACCAGTCCGGCGCGTGCGGGACGGGACGCGTCGAAGTCCCGCGCCGCCTCGAAGGCAATGCGGGCCAGCGACTCCCCTGATCGCGCCGCGGCGACGATGTCGCCGGCCCGCTTCTGCAGGTCGGCGTCGTTGTCGGCGCTGAGCACCACCAGCTCGGTCGGCAGCGTCCGGAGCCGCTTCGCGCGGTGCTCGCCGCGGTACTCCTCGAGCGTGACGTGGAAGTTGCTTCCGCCGAACCCGAACGAACTGACCGCGGCACGCCGCGGCTGCTCTCCGGTGCGGACCCACGGACGCGTCTGCGCGTTGACGTAGAAGGGCGTCTCGTCCAGCCCGAGCGCCGGGTTCGGGCGATCCACCTTCATCGTGCCGGGAAGCGTCGAATGCTGAAGCGCGAGAACGGCCTTGATCAGGCCCGCGGCGCCGGCAGCAGCCTTGGTGTGACCGATCTGGGACTTCACCGAACCCAGCGCGATCCGCGCCGACTCCCCGGTGAACACCGACTTGAGGCCGGCGAACTCAGCGACGTCACCTGCCTTCGTGGCGGTGCCGTGCGCCTCGACGAGTTCGACGGTGTCCGGCGCGTAGCCGGCATGCTCGTATGCCCTGCGCAGCGCCTTCGCCTGGCCCTCCGAGCGCGGTGCGTACACGCTCGACGCGCGGCCGTCGGAGGACGAACCGAGCCCGCGGATCACGGCGAGGATCTGGTTGCCGTCGCGTTCGGCGTCGGCGAGCCGCTTGAGGGCCACCATGCCCACACCCTCGCCGATGATCGTGCCGTCCGCGGCATCCGAGAACGGCCTGCAGTCCCCCGACTGGGAGAACGCGGGCGTCTTGGAGAAGCACATGTACATCATCACGTCGTTGAGTGCGTCGACGCCGCCGGTCAGCACCAGGTCGGACTCGTGCAGATACAGCCGGTGCAACGCGCTCTGCAGCGCCGACAGCGAGCTCGCGCACGCGGCGTCGACGACGAAGTTGCAGCCCCCCAGATCCAGCCGGTTGGCGACGCGGCCGGCCACCACGTTTCCGAGCAGGCCGGGGAACGTGCTCTCGATCCAGGCCGGATAGTGGTCGGCGATGTCCTGGCAGATCTCATCGGCTTCGTCTTCGGGAAGTCCGTTCTCCAGCAACGCCTTGCGCCAGATCGGGCGCTGCATGCGCGAACCCATCTGCACGACGAGCTCGGTCGTGGATGCGACGCCGAGCACGATGTCCACCCGGTCGAGATCGGTCTCGACGTCGGCGCGCATCGCCTCGTCGAGGGTCTTTCTGGCCGCGATCAGGGCGAGCAGTTGTGCCGAATCGGTCGCGGACAGCGCGTTGGGAGGCAGCCCGAACCGGATCGGGTCGAACAGCACCGGATCGATGAACCCGCCACGCTTGCAATAGGTCCTGTCCGGCACCTTCGGATCAGGGTCGTAGTAGTCCTCGATCAGCCAGTGCGACGGCGGCACCTCACTGATCGCGTCCCGGCCACCGGTGATGGTGCGCCAGAACCCCTCGAGGCCGGGCTCTCCCGGATAGATCGCGGTGGCCGCGACGACGGCGACAGGGGTGGCAGAGATGCCGGGGGGCTGCTTGTCTTCGGTCATTGCGCCTTTATCTATCTGCGTGTGGGCGGGAATCATCCGAGGGGTCGTGGACGGAAATCGAAGGCGGAGGGCGGCATTGCCACGCCGGCAGCACGAAGTTGCCCGGCGCGCGTCACGGCGGCCGCGCCCTCGAGCAGATTCATCGCGATCTGGCAGACCGTACGCGACTCGACGGGTTCGAGGAAACTACCCCGGACCCATTCGTTGAAGCCCCCCATCGCCGGGCCACACCAGATCTGGTAATCGGCACGGCGCGCGGTGTTCCCTTCGCGGGCCCACTGCGCACCGTTGAACAGGTACCAGCGAAACACCAGGGCCATACGGTGTTTGGCGTCGACTCGCGCGCGCTCGATCTGCTGCGGATCACGCGTCGCGAAGAACGACTCGGTCTCTGCCCAGATCTCGTCCACACCGAGGCCGAGCACCGCCTTCTCCAGGTTTTTGACCTCGTCCGCGGGCGCCGCCTCCAACGAGGGGTATTTGCGGTAGAACTCGCCGAGCCGCTGCGCGCGCTGAGCGAACATGGTGCCGCGCTTGAGCACCTGCACCGTGACACCCATCTCGAACATGTCGGCCGCGGGCGCCATCGCCACATCGGTGGCCTGCGCCAGGGCAAGCAGGGCTCGCGCATCGGGCGACAGCCCGCTTTCGACGGCCGACTGGTTCACCGAACCGGTCAGCACATATGCGGCGCCCGCGGCGAACGCGGCCGCCACGGCCGACGGTGTGCCGAGCCCGCCGGCGGCACCGACCCGCGGCAACACCGGGTACCCGTGGGCGGCGGCGATCTCGTCGCGCAGTTCGATCAGGCGCGGCAGCAGCACCGTCAAGGCCCGGTTGTCGGTGTGACCGCCCGAGTCGGCTTCCGCCGTGATGTCCTCGGCGATCGGGATGGTCGCGGCCAGGCCGGCCTCGTCAGCGGTGAGCCTGCCGTCGGCCACCAGCGCACGCAGCATCTGTTCGGGTGCCGGAGAAAGGAATTGGCGTGCCACCTCGTCGCGGGAAACCTTGGCGAAGATGTGCCCGGCACGGATGACGCGCCCGTCGGCGCCGCGGCGCAGGCCTTTCGCGGCATAGAGCACGACGGCTGGAGTCAGTTGCATGAACGCCGAGGCCGACACGTATCGAACCCCGAGCCGGTGGAACAGCTCGACGGTGGCCATCTCGACACCGTCGCTCTGGACGTTGTGGATCAGGTTGGCGCCCCACCCGAGACTGTCGGGTCCGACGGCGTCCTGGATCTCACGCACGCCGGCTTCGATGGTGTTCAGGTCGAGCCCGGCGCTGCCGTAGAACGCCATCACCCCCGCCCGCACACCTTCGATGGTCATCCGGGGGGTCGCGATGCCACGCGCCATCTCTCCGATGACATACGGGAACCGCACGCCATGCGCCGCGGTGAAACTGCGGTCACCCAGCCACTCCGGATAGATCGCGGGAAGGATCGCGAGCAGACTTTGCCGCATCAGCTCCGGTGTGAGCGCTCCAGAACCGTCGAGAAGGACGGGCCGTGGCCCGTCCGGGGACGCCACGACGGCGACCGGCCGGCGGATCTCGGCAAGTGCCTCGAACACGTCGGAACGATCGAGCAATCCCGCCGAGGCGCCGTTTACATGATGAGACTCAGTCAGCGCTCCTCGCACGGCAGGGACTCTAACGGTTTAATTTACGGTGGGGTAGGTTTTGGCCGACTGAGGGCAAATCAGCAATGCTGTCCGGCGTGTCGGGTGATCCGCGTTCAAGGGACGACACATACCAGCTTGCACGCACGGCAAACTTCCCGTCGGCATCTCGCGAACGGAAAACCCAGATCAGAGCACGAACTGGACCGGCCGCGCCGCGGCCGGTCCAGGCGTCATCGGAATCAGTAATTCATGCAGGAGCCGGCCACCTGGCTGACTTGGGGGCCGAGCAGCGCGGTGAGCATCTGCTGCAGCTGCGGATTGGCGGCTTGCTGCTTGGCGATCTCGGCGCGTCGTTGCTCGACCGGCATCGCCAGGAACGATTGCAGGTTCGCCTGCATGTCCGGGCGCATCGACAGCTGCGCTGCCAGCTCAGGAGTCTGGGCGTTCATCGCCGCGGTGACTTGCGTGTAACTGCAACTCGTCGTCGCCAACGCCTCGGAAAGCGGATCCGCCGCGGCGGTTCCCGATGCGACGGACAGGCCGATCGCCGCCGCACCGCCGATCACGGCAATCCGTGCAATCCCCCGCCGAACCCACTGTGCAGACCTCAAGGCAGAACACCCCTCCTGTGACTGGATCCGTCAAGAGCGGATCCGGGCACGTCGTATCTTGACCGCGCCGAGCGGTCCGCGCAACACCCACGTGCAGCCCGAACCGCACCGCTTCCCGCGTATGGTGAACGCCGCCGTTAATTTTTGCCAGAAACCCCGATCGGTGCGCAAACGGCGCGTAACATGCGGCTTCGGTGGGGACGCGAGAACAGGATGTCGATGGATTCGGTACGGGTTAAGGGTGGCTTGCTGGCCACAACGTTCGTCACGGGAGCACTCGCATCCTCGACGCTGGTCGGCGCTCCGACCGCCGACGCCTCGTGCTTCTCCATCTTCGGAATCGGCAACGGTAACGGCTGTACCAGCAACCCGCTGAGCTTCGCGATCGCGATCGGCGACGGCGCGACCGCCGATGCCAGGCTGGGATTCCTCGGCGGGGCGATCGCTCTGGGCAGCAATACCAGCGCGACCACGAACTGGACTCTGGGCACAGCGGTCACCGCTCTCGGTGACGGCGCCAGTGCCATCGCGTCGTACTCGCTGTTCTCGTTCCTGTCGCAACTGGGCCGTGGGACCACGACCGTGATCGGCGGACCTAATCTCGCCGTCGGAATCTCGAACGGAGATGCTCAGTCCACCAGCATCATCGGTGGATTCAACATCCTGGCCCACATCGGTTCCGGCACCGCCTCGGCGCTCGGCGGCGCGAACCTCCTCCTCGGTTATTCGGGCAGCGGCGCCCACAATGTCGGCGCCTCGGGGTTCGGCAACGTGGGTATCCAGCTGGGACCGGGAAGCACGCAGATCGTCGGCGGCCTCAACCTTGCTCTGGGAGCCTCCCCGTGGGGCAGCGGCGCCCAGGTCACGGTCGCGGGCCTGCTCGGCACGGTGGCGCTGAACCTGTTCGGTAACGGCACCACCTCGGCCCAGGGCGTGTTCGGCGGCGCCGTGAACCTCTTCGGAACCAGCAACGTCGAGATGGCGGGCATCTTCTCGACCGCGCTGAATATTCTCGGCAACGGCAACAACGTCCGCGTGATCCCGCAGGCATTGCTCAGCATTGCCCTGGGAGTGCTGAGCAACGACGCCAGCGTGACGGCCGGCCCGGGGCCGATCTCACTCGACATCGCGCTCCTGGAGAACGCGTTCGCCGTCGGTCGGGCGATCGGATCGGTGATCAACGACAGCTCCGCACCCGGTACCGCCGCCACCCACATGGCCTCACACGCCCTGACCGACGCGATGTCCGCCGCGGCGGCCGGTGACCTGACGGCGGCGCTCTCGGCGCTGGCGACGTTGCCCCGCAACGTGATCAACGCATTCCTGCACGGCTACGACCCCGATGGCGACGGCCCGGCCGACGCACTTCCCGGTTTGCTGTCGCAGAAGGAGAACGGCCACAACGGGGGCCCGATCTACCAGTTGTTCGTCGGGCTTCCCGCCTCGATCGGGGCCGCCATCGAGAACGTCTCCTCAGCTGCTGCGCAGTCCCGCGCGACCGCCGCCCCCGAATCGGAAGCCGCCGACGGTGTCTCCGACGGCGAGGCCGCACTCGGTGAGGACACTCCCGCCGACGACGCTCCCGCTGACGACACGGTCGTCGATGACACAGTCGTCGACGACACGGTTGTCGACGACACGGTTGTCGACGACACCGCCGCTGAGGACACGGTCGAGGACGACGCCGACATCGACGTCGAAATCGACGACACCACAGACACTTCCACGAGCGAGGACCCCGAACCTGCCGGGCCTTCCGGGTCGGGCTCGCCCGGATCCTCCGCCGACGGCGACAAGTCCGACGATTCGGGATCGACGGCGAGTTCCGGTTCCGGCTCCGACGGCGACGCCGGTTCCAGCAGCGGCAAGCACCGCAAGGGTGGCGGCAAGCACCGCGCCGGCCCCAAGCACGCGGCCTGACATGGGAAGTGCGACGGCGCTGTGAAAGGAATCATCCTCGCGGGTGGGTCCGGCTCGCGACTGCATCCGATCACCTACGGGGTGTCCAAACAGCTAATCCCGGTCTACGACAAGCCGATGGTGTACTACCCGCTGTCGACACTGATGCTGGCCGGCATCCGCGACATCCTGGTCATCACCACGCCGCACGACGCGCACAGTTTCGAGCGTCTGCTCGGTAACGGTTCACGATTCGGGGTGTCCATCACCTTCGCCCAGCAGCCGTCACCCGACGGGCTCGCGCAAGCGTTCACCATCGGTGAGGACTTCATCGGCGACGACAAGGTCGCGCTCGTCCTGGGTGACAACCTGCTGTACGGGCCGGGGCTGGGCACTCAGCTGCGGGACTTCTCCGACCTCGACGGTGGGACCATCTTCGCGTACTGGGTCGCCGAACCGTCGGCCTACGGCGTGGTCGAGTTCGACCCCGCCGGCGTGGTCGTGTCGTTGGAGGAGAAGCCGAAGCTACCCAAGAGCAATTACGCGGTCCCGGGGCTGTACTTCTACGACAACGACGTCGTCGAGATCGCCAGGCACCTCAAGCCCAGCGACCGTGGCGAATACGAGATCACCGACGTCAACCGCGCCTACCTGGACCAGGGCCGATTGCGGGTGCAGGTGCTGCCGCGCGGGACCGCCTGGCTGGACACCGGAACCTTCGACCAGATGACCGATGCGGCCGACTTCGTGCGCACCATGGAGCGGCGGACCGGTTTGAAGATCGGGGTGCCCGAGGAGATCGCCTGGCGGCAGGGCTTTCTCAGCGACGACGAGCTGTGCGACCTGGCCACCGGATTGGTGAAATCAGGCTACGGTAAGTACCTTCTCGATCTTCTCGACAGGGGTATTTAGTGGCGCGACTTCTCGTCACCGGTGGTGCCGGTTTCATCGGATCCAACTTCGTGCACCACGTCATCGCGAACACCGACCATCACGTCACCGTGCTGGACAAACTCACCTATGCGGGCAACCGCGCCTCGCTGAACGGACTGCCCGAGCACCGGGTCGATTTCGTCCACGGCGACGTCGCCGACGCCGAACTGGTCGACGACCTCGTAGGCGCCGCCGACGCAGTCGTGCACTATGCCGCGGAATCCCACAACGACAACTCGCTGGACCGCCCCGAACCGTTCCTGCACTCCAACGTGATCGGCACCTTCACGCTGTTGGAAGCTGTTCGCAGGCACGGCAAGAGGATGCACCACATCTCCACCGACGAGGTGTACGGCGATCTGGACCTCGACGATCCGGCGAGGTTCACCGAGGCCAGCCCGTACAACCCGTCCTCGCCGTACTCGTCCACCAAGGCCGGCAGCGATCTTCTGGTCCGGGCCTGGACCCGGTCCTTCGGGGTGGCCGCGACGATCTCGAACTGCTCCAACAACTACGGGCCCTTCCAACACGTCGAGAAGTTCATCCCGCGCCAGATCACCAACATCCTGTGGGGCATCCGCCCCCGCCTCTACGGCGAGGGCCGCAATGTGCGGGACTGGATCCACGCCGACGACCACTCGTCGGCAGTGCTGTTGATCCTGGAGAAGGGCCGCATCGGCGAGACCTACCTGATCGGCGCCAACGGCGAGAAGGACAACAAGACGGTGGTCGAGTTGATCCTGAAGCTGATGGGCCAGGATCACGACGCCTACGACCGGGTCCCGGACCGGGTCGGACATGACCTGCGCTACGCAATCGACCCGACCAAGCTGCGCGATGAACTGGGCTGGCAGCCCAGGTACCGTGATTTCGAACAGGGCCTCGCGGCGACCATCGACTGGTACCGCACCCACGAGGACTGGTGGGCGCCCGCCAAGGAAGCGACCGAGGCGTTCTACGCCCGAATCGGCCAATAACACAGGGGCGGAACAGTTTTGACGGAGTACGGTAAGACGCTGCGCGCGATCGACACGCCGATCCCCGGGCTCACCCTCTGGGAACTGCCCGTGCACGGCGACAATCGCGGTTGGTTCAAGGAGAACTGGCAGCGCGCGAAGATGGTGGCCGCCGGGTTGCCGGATTTCGGCCCGGTGCAGAACAACATCTCGTTCAACCAGGCCGCCGGGACCACCCGCGGGATCCACGCCGAACCGTGGGACAAGTTCATCTCGGTCGGTTCGGGCCGGATCTTCGGCACGTGGGTCGACCTGCGCTCGGGGCCGACTTTCGGCACGGTGTTCAGCGCCGAGATCGATCCGTCGCGCGCGGTGTTCGTGCCGCGTGGTGTCGGCAACGGCTTCCAGACGCTGGAACCCGAGACTGTCTACGTCTACCTGGTCAACGACCACTACTCGCCTGATGTCAGCTACCCGTCGCTGAACCCCGCCGACGCCGCCCTCGGCATCGACTGGCCGATCCCGCTGGACCGCGCGGAGATGTCGGAGAAGGACCGCGCCCAGCCGCCGCTGTCAGAGGTCCAACCGGTCCCGGCACCCAAGACGCTGGTCCTCGGCGCCGACGGGCAGCTCGGTCGCGCCCTGCGCGCCGAGTTCGCCGGCGCGCCGCATGTCGAGTTCGCCACCCGCGCCGAATTCGACCTGGCCTCCGGTGACCTGTCGGCGCTGCGACGCTGGCGCGACTACGACACCATCGTCAACGCGGCGGCCTACACCGCGGTGGACACCGCGGAGACCGCCGAGGGGCGGACCGCGGCATGGAGCGTCAACGTCACCGGTGTCGCCGAACTGGCGCGGATCGCCGCCGCCCACGGCATCACCCTGGTGCACGTCTCCAGTGACTACGTCTTCGACGGCACCGCGACGCGGCCGTACCGCGAGGACGACCCCGTGGTGCCGCTCGGTGTCTACGGACAGACCAAGGCCGCGGGCGACCAGATCGTGTCCACCGTGCCCCGGCACTACATCGTGCGTACGTCATGGGTGGTCGGCGACGGCCGCAATTTCGTGCAGACCATGCTGTCGCTGGCCGAGCGCGGGGTGGACCCGTCGGTGGTCGACGACCAGCGTGGACGTCTGACGTTCACCTCGGAGTTGGCCCGTGCGATCCGCCACCTCCTGCAGACCAAAGCCGCGTACGGCACCTACAACGTGTCCGGGTCGGGGTCCGTGGGTTCGTGGGCCGACATCGCACGGCAGACGTTCGCACTGGCCGGCCACGATCCGCAACGGGTCCACCCGGTGTCCACGGACGCCTACTTCGCGGGCGCGACCGCGCCGGTCGCTCCCCGCCCGGCGAGCAGCGTGCTGGACCTGTCGAAGCTCGAGGCGACCGGATTCGTCCCGGCCGACGCCGCCGACACCCTCGCCGACTACGTCGTGGCCCGCACCAGGCAGACCCAGCAGGCCTGACCGGTCAGGCCTGCACGACGATCGGGTCGCCGACCGAGACCGTGTCGTAGTACCACGCGGCGTTGTCGGGGCTGAGATTGATGCAGCCGTGGCTGACGTTGGCGTAGCCCTGCGAGCCGACCGACCACGGCGCCGAGTGCACGTAGACACCGCCCCAGGTGACCCGGACGCCGTACTCCCCCTTGATCAGGTAGCCCTCCGGGTCGTCCAGTGGGATGCCGATGGTGCGGGAGTCGAACGTGACGTTGCGCTCCTTCGACAGGGCGGTGAAGCGGCCGATCGGGGTCGGGAACTTGGGTTTGCCCATCGACGCGGGCATCTGCCGCGCGACCTCCCCGTCGATGCTGACGGTGAACGTGTACGAACTCAGATCGGCGACACCGACCACCGAGGAGCCGGTCTGGAAGCCGGTGGAGAATCCGCCCACCGACACCGCGATCGGCGTGTGGGCGGGATAGAACTCCGCCGGCTCCCATTGCACCCGGCGGTCGTCGAGCCAGGTGAAGGAGCCGTCTGCGGGTCCGGCCGTGCCTGCGGGACGTACCTCGATCGATTGCTGCGCCGATGCCCGGTCCCGCACGGGTTCGGCGAACGTGACCGTAACGGGATGTGCGACCCCGACGGTCTGGCCGGGCTCCGGGGACACCGCCGCGACGGCGGTGTCGACCGCGGCCGTGGCTGCTGTGACCGGACCGGTGACGGCCAGCCCGGTCAGCAGCACCGCACTGCACGCCGCGGCCGCCAGGCGCGCGAAGGTCCTGCGCGGTGATCGGGTTTGCTGCCGACGGTGCCTGCGCATGCTGCCATCCTAGGTTGTCGGATCCGCCCAGGCGACGCTGCTGCTTCACGTCGCGGCAAAGCCGCGGACTCTCCCACCGACTATCGGTGCGCGGACCCGCGACGTTTCACGCCGAATGCGTCGACAGCACCCGAGCGCCGCGGTGCAGCGCCAGCAGGACGTAACCCGACGCCAGGACGCCGGCGGCCAGCGCACCGACGTTCAGCGCGACGACTCCGGCGCCGACGCTGCCGGGATCGAGGAAGTAGTACGGTGCGCGCCGGCCCAGGTCGTTCAGCACGAGCAGGGCCAACAGCAGGTATCCGGCCGGGTAGGCCAGCCACACGAGCGGTTGCCACCAGCGCAGTGCCGCGGCGCCGCGGCCGACGAGCAGCCAGTCCGCCAGCGCGAGGACCGGGACCGCCACGTGCAGCAGGAAGTTCGCCGGGGTGTAGCCCATGCTGTGCTCGGTCAGGAACAGGTTCCAGACGACGCCGGCCAGCACCACGTAGAGCACGACGGCACCGCGCCAGACGACGCGAGTGTCGGCCCTCGGCGACACCAGCGTCCACCCGAAGTAGGCCGCGGCGAGCAGGTTGGCCTGATAGGTGAACGTGATCAGGCGCCACCCGACACCCCTGCTCGACGTCACCTCGACAAGCACCAGTGCCGCCACCACGCACGCGACGATCGCCGCGCGCAGCACGGTCCGCATGCTCACTTCAGCGAGCCTATGCGCCTACGGCAGCGGCGGCGCGGGCGGCGGCGGGGCCTGCTCCGGCAGGTCGTCGCGGTTGCCGATCCGGTCCCGGATCCGCTGCAGGATGCCGGGGCGCTCCTCGGGCACGGGCGGCACCATCGCGGGCGGCGCGACGGCGTCGACCGCCGGCGGCAACGGTTCGGGCGGCGCCTCCACCGGGGGGACCCCCATAGTGGGCACCTCCACCGGGGGGACCTCCACCGGCGGCATCTCCACAGTGGGCACCTCCACCGGGATCGCCTCTTCGGGCACGGCCTCGACCGCGGGGACCGGCGCCGGCGGCGGCACCGGCGTGCGCGTCCGCACCTGGGCCGGGGCCACCGAGGCCGGAGCCTCGGCGACCGGGCGGGTGGGCGCGACCGCACGCTCGGGCACCAGCTGCAGGGCGAGGGCCGCCGATGCCGACGCGACGAAGGTGACGACACCGGCGGTCAGCAGCGCGGCCGGCCCGAATTTCGCAAAACGGCGTGCCACCGTGCGTTTCGCCTCATGCGGTGCGTTGTCGGGGCAGGCGGTGAGCTCCCCCGGCTGCGCGCAGGCCAGCGCGGCGCCGCGGGCCAGGGCCAGCTGCGCCTGGTCCGGCGAGAACACCGGCACCCCCAGCGCGTCTTCGAGTAGCGGCAGCAGATCGTCGAGGTCCTCGGCGGAACCGACGAGCACCAGCGCCTCCGGTTCCCAGTCGGCGCGGGCGAACACCGCGCTGAGCCAGCCGACGAGGTCGTCCTCGGTCACCACGTTGTGGTTGACCGCGGTCTGCACGGCATCGTCGGCGTCCCCACCGGCGGAGACCACCAAGGCGATCAGCTGCTCGGGCTCGATCACGCACACGGCGGTGGTCGTATAGCCCAGGACGTGCGCGATGCGGCGGGCCAGCGCGTCGGTGGCCTCCGACAGCCGCACCGGTACGACGTTGCCGAACCCGGATTCGTTCAACGAATCCAGCAGCAAGGCGGCTTCGGTGTCCGCGTCGTCACTCCAGGTCACCCCGATCGAGTGCACGCGCCGGCCCAGGTCGGCGGCGACCGCCTCGCTGCGCAGCACCGCGGCCGCGGCCTTCTCGGACGTCGTCAGGGCGTCGGCCTGACCGCGCCTTCGGATCTCGAAGCGTTCGCCGTCGAGCGTGACCCGGTCGTCGTCGCTGCCCTCGACCAGGACGACACCGACCCCCGACGGCGTCACCGACAACCCGAGCACAGCGTTCACGAGAACTCCTTCAAAATCCCGGGTGACCCTACCGCCGGCCCGGCGGGATTGCACACCTGTCAAATCAGCCGGGAACCGGTTCGGCCAGGATCTGACGCAGCATCTGGGGTTCGATGTTGCCGCCGGACAGAATCACCGCGGTCTCCCCCGGCGGCGTGCCGCCACGCCGGTAGCCGGCCAGCGCCACCGCGCCGCTGGGCTCCGCCACGAGCCGGCCCCGGTATGCCAATTCGCGTACCGCCGAACGTATCTCGTCCTCCGAGACGGTGATCACCCCGTCCAGCACTCGCTGAAGGTGGGCGAACGTCAGCTCCGACGGCTGGGAACGCAGGCCGTCGGCGATCGTGCGGTTGCGGTCCTCGATGGACCAGTCGACGCGGTGGCCCGCACGCAGGCCCGCGGCGGTGTCGGCGGCCAACTCGGGTTCCACGCCGAAGACCTTCGCCTGCGGGCACAGCGCGCGGATCGCGGTGCCGATACCGGAGGCCAACCCCCCGCCGCTGACCGGGATCAGCACGGTGCGCACCGACGGCAGGTCCTCGGCGATCTCGATGCCGATCGTGCCCTGCCCGGCGATCACGTCGGGATGGTCGAACGGCGGGATCATCGCGCCTGCGGTCTCGGCGAGAACCTCCGCGGCGACCGCCTCTCGTTGCCCTGCCTCCGAGAGCACCACGCGCGCACCGAGGTCTCGGGTCGCCTGGATCTTGATGTTCGGGGTCTCCTTCGGCATCACGATGTGGGCGCGCAGCCCGAACGCCGCCGCGGCGTACGCCACGGCCTGGGCGTGATTGCCGCTGGAGTACGCGACCGCGTCGCTCGCGCGGTCCTTCACCGCCCCGACCGCGTTGAACGCCCCGCGGACCTTGAACGCGCCGATCGGCTGCAGGCTCTCGGGCTTGATCCACAACGGCCGCTCGGGGTCACCCCAGCGCGCCGACAGCAGCGGGGTGCGCACCACGTGCGGGCGGATGCGGTCCGCCGCGGCCCTGACGTCTTCGATCGTCACCAGCTTCATGACTCGAGTCTGCGGCACCGGGCTTCTTCTAAGGTGTTCGGGTGAGCGAGATCCCGGCCACGTTCTCCCTGCCGATCGTGCCCCGCTACGCCGAGGTCGACCAGCAGGGCGTGGTCTTCAATGGGCATTACCTGACCTGGTTCGACGAGGCGTGCACCGGCCTGCTCGACACCCTCGGGGTGTCGTATCCGGAACTGATGGCCGGCGGACACGACTTCCAGGTCGTGCACAGCGAGATCGACTACGCGTCCTCGGTGCGCTGGCGCGACACCGTCCGGGTGGCCGCGCGCTGCCGCCGGGTCGGGTCGACGAGCTTCACCGTCGAGTTCAGCGTGCTCGCCGCCACCGAGGCCGAGCCCGAACGCGTTGCGGTGCGCGGACACAACGTCTACGTCGTGGTGTCGACCCAGGACTGGACCAAGCGGCCGGTGCCGGATGCACTGCGCGCCGCATTGACCCGTTCCTGCGGCGGCTGAGCGGTACGGTCGTGCCATGGGCAGCAGGCACGGGCAGGACCACGGACACCACCGGGAACTACCGCCGGGAATGGCCGAACAGTTGGATCTCGCGTACGCCGGCGTGGCCTCGTTCGGTCATCGTCCGTTCCTGACCGAGGTGGAACAGCTCGACTCCTGGAAACCCGACGCCGCGATCGTCGGGGCCCCGTTCGACGTCGCGACGACCAACCGGCCCGGCGCCCGGTTCGGGCCGCGTGCGATCCGCGCCACCGCGTACGAGCCGGGGACCTATCACATGGACCTGGGGCTGGAGATCTTCGACTGGCTTGAGGTCGTCGACTTCGGCGACGCGTACTGCCCGCACGGCCAGACCGAGGTGTCGCACAACAACATTCGCGAACGGGTGCACGCGATCGCGTCACGCGGGATCGTCCCGGTGATCCTCGGAGGCGACCACTCCATCACCTGGCCGGCCGCCACCGCCGTCGCCGACGTGCACGGCTACGGCAACGTCGGCATCGTGCACTTCGACGCCCACGCCGACACCGCCGACGAGATCGAGGGCAATCTGGCCAGCCACGGCACCCCGATGCGCAGGCTCATCGAATCCGGTGCGGTGCCCGGATCACACTTCGTCCAGGTGGGTCTGCGCGGCTACTGGCCGCCGCAGGACACGTTCGAGTGGATGCAAGAGCAGAAGATGACCTGGCACACCATGCAGGAGATCTGGGAGCGCGGCTTCAAGGCGGTGATGGCCGACGCCGTCGCCGAGGCGCTGGCCAAAGCCGACAAGCTGTACGTGTCGGTGGACATCGACGTGCTCGACCCCGCGCACGCGCCCGGCACGGGTACCCCCGAACCGGGCGGCATCACCAGCGCCGACCTGCTGCGGATGGTGCGTCAACTGTGCTACGAGCACGACGTCGCCGGTGTGGATGTTGTCGAGGTGGCCCCCGCCTACGACCACGCGGAATTGACGGTCAACGCCGCACACCGGGTGGTGTTCGAGGCACTCGCCGGGATGGCCGCCCGGCGCCGCGACGCCGCCGACGGCGCGGTGGGCCAGCCGGCCCGGTCCTATCGGGACCGGGGCGTCACTTCTGCAGAGTGAACTGGCAGATGTCGGTGTAGCCGTCGCGGAACAGGTCGGCGCAACCGGTCAGGTACTTCATGTACCGGTCGTAGACCTCGCGGGACTGGATCTCCACGGCTTCGGCCTCACGGCTGCGCAGCGCGTCGGCCCAGATGTCCAACGTCTTGGCGTAGTGCTCGCGCAGGCGCTGCTCGCGGGTGACCTGGAACCCGGCCTTGGTCGCATGCTCGGCGACAGTGGTGGGCTTGGGCAGGTCACCGCCCGGGAAGATCTCGTCCATGATGAACTTCGAGAACCGCACGATGGTCATCGTCAGCTTCAGCCCCCGCGCGGCGAACTCCTCGTCGGTGGGCTTGATGATCGTGTGCAGCAGCATCCTGCCGTCCTCGGGCAGCACCGCGTAGGCACGCTTGAAGAACTCGTCATAGCGGTCGCGGCCGAAGTGTTCGAACGCGCCGATCGACACGATCCGGTCCACGGGCTCGTCGAACTGCTCCCAGCCCTGGAGCAGCACCCGCTTGCTACGGGAACTGTCACTGCTGTCCAGCGCCTTCTGGACGTGCGCCTGCTGATTGCGGCTCAGGGTCAGGCCGATGACGTTGACGTCATACTTCTCGATGGCACGCAGCAACGTCGCGCCCCAGCCGCAGCCGATGTCGAGCAGCGTCATCCCCGGCTCCAGGCCGAGTTTGCCCAGCGACAGGTCGATCTTGGCGAGCTGCGCTTCCTCCAGCGTCATGTCCTCGCGTTCGAAATACGCGCAGCTGTAGGTTTGCGTGCGGTCGAGGAACAACCGGTAGAAGTCGTCTGACAAGTCGTAATGCGACTGGACGTCCTCGAAGTGAGGCTGCAGATCCGCAGAGCCGTTCGGTGTATCGGGCAAGGTAATTGGCCTTCAGGTTCTGGATGCTGGTCGAGGGGCGCGGCCCAACCCCGATCGGGGCGGTTCCCGCTGTTCACGCAGTAGCCGAAGCCTACCCGAGACGCGCAGCAACCCGTGAATCAGCAGCGCACACCCCACAGCACCGGCTCCGTCATCAATACGGCCACAGGCGTGGGCCGCTCGCGACCGGTAACCGGCTGCCCGGCCACCGCGCCTATCGTGGAAGGGCAGTGCTGTCGGTTAGGACTCGAACGACACACACTCGAACGAAACACACTCGAACGACCACCTCAACGACACTGGCCCGGAGGTTGCCGATGACCGAACCTGATGGAATGCCCGATCGAACCCCCTTCGACGACGCGCCGGAAGCCGACGTCGCCGAACAGCGGACACCGATCGACGACACCGAGGACCAGGCGTGGGATGGTGCGTCGCCGCGCATCGACGTCGACCGCGACTGGCAGGCCAGCGAGGCAGACCTGATCGAACAGGCGATCCCCGTCCCCGAGGACGACGAGTTCGACCGCTGAGGTTCGACCGCTGACGCTTCCACCGCCGGGCTCGCGACGCCTACTGTCGACGCGTGAGCCTTCGTCTGCAGCCGGTGGTGCTGGGCGTGGTGATGGGGACGGTGCTGGCGGCCTCGGGATGCGGGGCGGGCTCAGACGGTGCCGAGGCACTGTCCACTCGCCGCGGTGAGGCCACCAGCAGCGCCGCGCCTGCCGCGACGCTGCCGACGGAGCTGACCGACCGCCTGGACCGCACCATCGAGCAGGCGATGATCGACGCGGCGATCCCCGGTGCCGTCATCGGTATCCGGGGACCGCGGGGCGACTACGTGCGCGCGTTCGGTGTCGCCGACAAGAAGACGCGCGCCCCGATGAAGGTCGACGTGTTCACCCGGATCGGGAGCCAGACAAAGACTTTCACCGTCACCGCGGTGCTGCGCCTGGCCGACCAGGGCAGGCTCGGGCTCGACGACCCGATCTCCGGGTTCGTCTCCGGCGTGCCGCGCGGCGACGAGATCACCCTGCGTGAGCTGGCGCGGATGCAGAGCGGGCTGGCGAATTACACCAACCACCCGCAGTTCGTCCGCGACCTGTACAGCGACCCGCAGCGGCGGTTCACCCCGCAGGAGCTGCTCGACTTCGCGTTCTCCCAGCCGGCGTCGTTCGCCCCCGGCGACGGGTTCGAATACTCGAACACCAACACCGTGCTGCTCGGACTGGTGGTCGAGTCCGTCACCGGCCGACCTTTGGCCGATCATCTGCGCGATCACGTCAGCGGGCCCCTCGGCATGTCCGACACCACCCTGCCCTCGGACAGCGAGTTCCCGAAACCGCACGCCGCGGGCTACACCCGGCAGTCCCTCGACGGCGGCGAGACCACCGCGACAGACTGGAACCCGTCCTGGGCGTGGGCGGCCGGCGCGATGATCTCGACCCTGCACGACATGCAGATCTGGGCGCCGGCCCTGGCCAACGGCGCACTGCTGACCCGGGAGATGCAGCAGCAGCGCCTGCAGACCGTCGACAGGTTCGGCGATCCCGCCCCCACCGGCTACGGCCTCGGCGTGTTCAACCTCGGTGGCTGGATCGGACACAACGGCAGCCTGCCCGGCTACCAGACCGTCTCGGTGTTCCTGCCCGAGGAGCAGACCTCGCTGGTGCTGTTCGTCAACACCGACATCCCGGTCGACGGCGCCGATCCGGGAACCGTTCTGGCCACCGCCGTCACCACCGAGTTGAGTCCAGGACACGTCTATGCGATGGGTGATTGACCTGCTCTGACACGGGTATCTCGCAGCGGTGAGCGAAGTGGATGACGCGACGGCCGACGCCGTGGGCAAGCTGACCGAGGCACTGGAGTTCGTCGAGCGCGCAAGGGGGCATCTGTACGCGTTCCATCAGTTGATGGGGCGCGCGGATCTGCTGGCCGGGGAAGCCTGCGATCAGCTGCGCGACAACGGCAACGATGCGATCGCCGAGCGGCTGGAGACCGATCTCGTGGGCCGCAACGTGCTCTACGGCCGCTGGACGTTCCAGGTGGTCGAGGAGTTCGATGACACGTACTGGTCGGTGTTCCGGGAGCACGAGCAGAGGGTCCGCGACGAACTGCTCGCCGGCGAACGGCACGTGCACGAGGCGCGGATGAAGGAGCGCCGCCGGACTCACGGTCGAAAGGGTCACGAGGCGGGGCCCTGAGGCTACGCTTGGACTGTATGAGCCTGGAACCGGCGCTGGTCCGCCCCAACGGGATTGCGCCGCCGGACGTGCCGCTGGCCGACATCGCGCTGGGTTCCTGGGATTTCTGGGGACTCGACGACGACGTCCGCGACGGGGCGTTCGCGACGTTGCGACGCGAAGCGCCGATCAGCTTCCACGACTCCTACGTGGTCGACCAGGATTCCGATGTTGCCGGGCACTGGGCGCTGACCCGGTACGACGACGTGTTCTACGCCAGCAGGCATCCGGAGATCTTCAGTTCCGCGCTGGGCATCACCGTCGGTGACCAAACCCCGGAACTCGCCGAGTACTTCGGGTCGATGATCGCGATGGACGACCCTCGACACACCCGGCTGCGCAACATCGTGCGCAGCGCGTTCACTCCTCGGGTGCTGGCGCTGATCGAGGATTCGGTGCGCCAGCGGGCCAGGCGGCTGGTGACCGACATGGTCGCCGCCCACCCGGACGGTCACGCCGACGTCGTCACCGCGCTGGCGGGGCCGCTCCCGCTGCAGATCATCTGCGACATGATGGGCATCCCGGAGCAGGACCACCAGCAGATCTTTCACTGGACCAATGTGATCCTCGGGTTCGGCGATCCCGACATCGCCACCGACTTCGACGAGTTCGTCTCTGTCGCAATGAACATCGGTGCTTACGCGAGCGGGCTCGCCGACGAACGCCGCCGCAGTCCGGGCGACGATCTGACCACGGCGCTGGTGCTCGCAGAATTGGACGGGGAGCAGCTGACCTCCGCCGAGGTGGCGTCGTTCTTCATCCTGCTCGTGGTGGCGGGCAACGAGACCACCCGCAACGCCATCAGCCACGGGGTGCTGGCGCTGAGCCGCTATCCCGAGCAACGACGGCGCTGGTGGGCGGACTACGCGGCGATGGCGCCGACCGCCGTCGAGGAGATCGTGCGCTGGGCCTCCCCGGTCGCCTACATGCGCCGCACCGCGACCCGAGACATCGTGCTCAACGGCGCGAGCATCGCCGCCGGAGACAAGGTGACGCTGTGGTACGGCTCGGCCAACCGGGACGAGTCGAAGTTCGACGACCCGTGGATGTTCGACGTCGGACGCCACCCCAACCCGCATGTCGGTTTCGGCGGCGGAGGCGCGCACTTCTGCCTCGGGGCCAACCTGGCACGACGCGAGATCACGGTGGCGTTCCAGGAACTGCACAGGTTGATCCCCGACATCCAGGCCGTCGACGAGCCCGACCGGCTCCATTCGGCGTTCATCCACGGGATCAAACGGCTGCCGGTGGCATGGACGCCACCGGCAGCCGGATCCGCTACTGGGTCCTGACGTCCGGGCGCATCGTGTCGGCCCGGCCGTCGCGCAGCGTGTGCCGGCCCGGCTCGTCGACGTTCAGGCCGTCCTTCTGGCCGTTGTCGTCGCGGCCGGCACCTTTACGCGGGTCGATCTTGTCGGCGTGCTCGCGGCGGGCGTCGATGTGCTCCTGTGAGTGCGACAGCGCCTCGCGCCGGGTGGACGCGGTGTCGGCGAGGCGGGCGGCCTCGGCGGCCTTGGCCTCCGCTTCAGCCTGTGCCGCACGGGCTTTGGCCTCGGCTTCCTCGACCAGGGTGGCCTGGCGTTCGACGCGCTTGCTGTCTTCGTGGACTTCCTGGCGAATCCGGTCGGCTTCCTCGGCGCGACGACGGTTGCGGTTCTTGCGGGCCATGAACACGACCGCGCCGAGCACGATGAGTGCGACGACGACGGCCACGATGATCACGACGACGTTGGTATCCATGCCGAACTCCTTCGCTATCGGAGCGGCCATGGTTGACGGCTCCGTCGATCGGACGGATGCCCGAGCCGGTGATCGGCTAAACCGTCGTCACAGCGCCGCAGTGGAGGGCCCGGTCGTTACGCAGTATTTCTGCGGCGGATTGCCCTTGGTCGCGCATCCGCTGCCGGTCGCGGTGTAGGTCGCCCCGGGCCGGTACGGCTGGAAGAACACCTGCGCGGGCAGGATCCCCCTGCCCTGCGCGCACTGTCCGGGACCGTCGGTGCCCTCCATCGCGATGCAGGCTGTGGTCTGGAAGGTCACCGCGCCATCGCATGCGCCGACGCCGACCGTCGCGGTGACCATGTCGGTGCCCGAGACGTTCACCACGGTGGGTGCGCTCAGCCGGTACGTGCACGCCTCGGGTTGCGGCTGCGCGCCCGCCGCGGGTGCGCCGAAGCCGAGCATGGTGGCGGTGACGGCCAGTGCGGCGGATGTCCGGAGCATCCCAGGATGGTATTTCACGGATCTACCCGACGTGGGCAGCCAACCAGTTCAGGGTTCGCGACCAGGCGTCCGCGGCCGCCGCCGGGTCGTAGCGGTCGCCGGTGTCGTTGAAGAACGCGTGATCGGCACCGGGCTCGGTGACGAGTTCGTGTACCAGCCCGGCCCTTTCCAGCGCCGCCGCAGCGACCGGTTCGGTGGCGTTGACCCGCTGGTCCCGCTCACCGTAGAAACCCAGCACCGCGACGTCCCTCGACCCGGCGAAATCCGGGTCGTCGGGGGTGGGCCCGTAGAACGGCAGCGCTGCGGCCAGCTCCGGGGTCCCCGCCGCGAGCAGTCGCCACACCAGCCCGCCGCCCATGCAGAACCCGATGGCGGCGATCTTCTGCCCCGGGGTACGGCGCGCCAGCTCCGCGATCCCGGATTTCAGGTCGGCGACCATGGCCTCGGGCGCGCGGGCGCCCAGCGCCGCGGTGGCCTCGGCCGGGTCGGCGAAGGTCGCGGTGCCGCCGCGCTCGGAGAGCAGATCGATGGCCAGGCTGGAATAGCCCGCGCCCGCGAGCCGACCCGCGACCGAGCGGACCCAGTCGTTGAGCCCCTTGTTCTCGTGGATCACCAGGACCCCGCCGCGCGACCCGTCCGCCGGCGCCCAGGCGCCCTGCAACTCCCCCGCCGGTCCGGCCCACGTCACCGGCTCCGTCGGCAACGCACCGTCCATCCCCGGCGCCGGCGCGTCGGCCGGCGGGGACGGCACGTCGGACGGTGAGGCATCGGACGGTGTGGACTTCGCCTGGGCCTGCTTGTTCTCCCCGCACGCGGTGATCAGCGCCGTCGCGGCCGCGGTGCCGACGCCGAGCAGGGCGAGCCTGCGCAGCGCCTCACGGCGCGACAACAGCCCGTCGAGGTGGTCAGTGGCGATCTCTTCTGCGATGTAGCGCTGCAGCGGCGTCACAGGGCTCATTGTGCGCTCGCGTCCGAACGCGCGGCCCAAAGTAGACAGACACGAAAATCTGTTCACCGATCTCGTTGACACCGCCGTCGCGCGCTGTTCGAATGAGCGCGTGAGCACCGGTGTGAGCTACGACACGATCATTCGCGGCGGACGATGGTTCGACGGAACCGGGGCGCCGTCGGCGGTGCGGACCCTCGGCATCCGCGACGGCCACGTCGCGGCGATCACCGACGGCGACCTCGACGAGACCGGATGCCCGCAGGTCATCGACGCCGCGGGTAAGTGGGTGCTGCCCGGCATGCTCGACATCCACACCCACTACGACGTCGAGGTCCTCGGCGGGCCCTCGCTGTCGGAATCCCTGCGGCACGGCGTCACCACCGTGATGCTGGGATCGTGCTCGCTGTCCACGGTGTACGTCGGCGCCGAGGACGCCGGCGACATCTTCGGCAGGGTCGAGGCCATCCCCCGCGACCACGTCATCGCCGCGGTGGACCGGCACAAGACCTGGACCGACGGCGAGGGATACATCGCCGCGCTGGAGGCCAGGCCGCTGGGACCCAATGTCGCCGCGTTCCTCGGTCACTCCGATATGCGCGCCGCCACGATGGGCCTGGACCGCGCCACCCGTGACGACGTGCGGCCCACCGAGGCCGAACTGCGGCGTATGGAGCAGATGCTGACCGAGGCGCTACGCGCCGGCTTCGTCGGGATGTCGTCACAGCAATTGCTCTTCGACAAGCTCGACGGCGAGGTGTGCCGGTCCCGCACGTTGCCGTCCACCTATGCCAAAGCGCGCGAACTGCGCCGGCTCAAGTCGTTGCTGCGCCGCGCCGGGCGGATCCTGCAGTCCGGTCCCGACATCGAGAATCCGCTCAACATCGGCTCGCAGGTGTTCGGCTCGCTGGGTATCGTCCGCAACCCGCTCAAGACCAGCCTGCTGTCGGCGGCAGACGTGAAGTCCAACCCGTTCGCGGTCAAGATCCTTGGGCCGCTGGCGCGCCTGGCGAACCGGTTGGGCGGCGACTTCCGCTGGCAGCACCTGCCGGTTCCGTTCGAGGTCTACGCCGACGGCATCGACCTGGTCATCTTCGAGGAGTTCGGGTCCGGCGCCGCGGCGCTGCATCTGAAGGACGAAGTCGAGCGCAATGCACTGCTGCGCGACGAGGCGTACCGCCGGGCGTTCCGCAAGGACTACGACGCGAAATTCGGGATGCGGGTCTGGCATCGCGACTTCTTCGACGCCGAGATCGTGGCCTGCCCCGACGCGTCGGTGATCGGGAAATCGTTCGGGCAGGTCGGGCGTGACCGCGGCGGGCTGCATCCGGTGGATGCGTTCCTCGATCTGGTGCTGGAGCATGGTGCTCAATTGCGTTGGCGCACCACGATTTCCAACCACCGCCCGGAGGTGCTCAAGAAGCTGGCCGCCGACACCGGAATCCAGATGGGCTTCTCCGATGCCGGTGCACACCTGCGCAACATGGCGTTCTACAACATGGGCCTTCGACTGCTGCGTCACGTCCGCGACGCGGCACAGAACGGGCGACCGTTCATGACGGTGGAGCAGGCCGTGCACCGGCTCACCGGTGAGCTGGCCGACTGGTACCGCCTCGATGCCGGGCACCTACGACTCGGGGATCGCGCCGACGTGGTGATCGTCGATCCGGAGCGGCTGGACGCGAGCCTGGACGACTACGCCGAGGAGGCCGTCGACCAGTACGGCGGCCTGTCACGGATGGTGAACCGCAATGACGACACCGTGACCGCCGTGTTCGTCGGCGGCCGCGCCGTGTTCCTCGACGGAAAGCCCACCGCAGTCGTCGGCGCCGAACGCACCGGCCGGTTCCTGCGCGCGGCGCACCGGGCGCCCGCGCTGTCGGCCACCGAAAGGACACTCGCCCATGCCGGTTGACCAGATCACCGATCGAACCTCCGAGGTCGAGCAGACCGTCTACGGGATGTGGGCGGCACTGTCGGCGCGGGACTGGGATGCGCTCAAAGGCTTCCTCGCACCGGACTGCATCTACCTGGACATGCCGGTCGGGCCCGCCGCCGCCGCCCGCGGCCCCGAGGACATCGTCAAACGTCTCAAGATCGGTATCGCGCCGCTTGCCTCCTACCAGAACTTCCCCGGCCTGATGGTCAGCAACGGCGTCGACGTGATGTACGAACACCACGAGGAATGGCATTGGGCCACCGGCGAATCCGCGGTCCTGCAGTTCGTCACGGTGCACCGCGTCCAGAACGGTGTGATCACGCTGTGGAAGGACTACTGGGACATGTCGGCGCTGGCCGACCACGCCCCGCCCAGCTGGTTGGCGGATTTCGCCGAGGCAGACATGTCGTGGGTGTTCGACGCGACCGGACTGGTTTGAGGAGAGACCACATGCTGGACCTCAAGATCACCGGCGGCACCGTCGTCGACGGCACCGGCGCCGACCGCTTCCGCGCCGACATCGGTGTCAAGGACGGCCGCATCGTCGAGGTGCGCCGCCGCGACGGGGACACCGGAGGCCTGGACACCGCGGCGGCCCACGAGATCGACGCTTCCGGCCGCATCGTCGCACCCGGCTTCGTCGACGTCCACACCCATTACGACGGTCAGGTCAGCTGGGACGAGACGCTGGAACCGTCGAGCATGCACGGGGTCACCACCGTGGTCAGCGGCAACTGCGGCGTCGGCTTCGCACCCGTGCGGCCGGGTCGCGAGCAGTGGCTCATCGAGCTGATGGAGGGAGTCGAGGACATCCCGGGTTCCGCACTGGCCGAGGGCATCACCTGGCAGTGGGAGAGCTTCCCGGAGTACCTCGACGCGATCGAGAAGCGGAATCTGGCCGTCGACTACGGGACGCAGATCGCCCACGGGGCGGTCCGCGGTTACGCGATGGGCGAGCGTGGCGCCAACAACGAGGAGGCCACAGCCGACGACATCGCCGCGATGGCCCGCATCGTCCAGGAGGCCGTCGAGGCCGGCGCGCTGGGCTTCTCCACCTCGCGCACCGAGGCGCACCGCGCCATCGACGGCCAGGCGGTGCCGGGCACCTATGCCGCCGAGGCCGAACTCTTCGGGCTTGGTCGCGCGATGGCCGCCGGCGGTCAGGCGGTCTTCGAGGTGGCTCCACAGGGTACCGCGGGCGAGAGCCCGGCAGATGCCTGCATGCGTGAAATGGAGTGGATGGCAAAGCTTTCCGACGACATCAGCCGACCGGTGTCATTCACGCTGATCCAGGCTTCGCATGCACCGGACCTGTGGCGCCGGCAACTCGACCGGGCCGAGAAGGCGCATGAGAACGGCATCGAGCTCTACGCACAGTTCGCGGCCCGCCCGTTCGGCATGTTGCTGGGCTTCCCCGGCTATCACGCCTTCACGCATCGGCCGACGTTCCGTGCAGTGTCGGCCGGATCGACCCGGGACGAACTCGCGGCCCGGCTGGCTGATCCCGCGGTCAAGGCGGCGATCCTCGCCGAGGAGGATCTGCCTCCGACGCCCGGTGCCCTGCTCGACGGCTTGTTCGCGCTGGCGCAGTTCAGCACCGACCGCATCTACGCCATCGGCGACCCTCCGGACTACGAACCGACGCCGGACAAGACGGTGGCCGCCATCGCCGCGGCCCGCGGCCAGAATCCGCTGGAGACGATGTACGACCTGATGCTGGAAGCCGACGCCGGCGCCATGCTGATGTTGCCGTTCTTCAACTACGCCGAGGGTGATCACAGTGCGATCTACGAGATGATGCAGAGTCCCGCGGCGGTGTCGGGGCTTTCCGACGGCGGTGCGCACTGCGGTCTGATCTGTGACGCCTCTTACCCCACCTTCCTGTTGACGCACTGGGCCAGGGACCGCCACCGTGGGCCCAAGTTCTCCCTGGAGTACGTGGTTCGCAAGCAGACACTGGACACGGCAACGCTTTTCGGCCTCTCCGACCGCGGGGTGATCGCCGAGGGTAAGAAGGCCGACATCAACGTCATCGACATGGACGCGCTGCGCCTGGACGTGCCACGGATGGTCTACGACCTGCCCGCGGGTGGCCGCCGGCTGATCCAGGGCGCCTCCGGATATGACGCGACCGTGGTCAGTGGCGTGGTGACGCGCCGCTACGGCGTCGACACCGGGGCCCGGCCAGGGCGGCTGCTGCGCGGGGTGCGCTGACCCGCCGTCAGCCGGCGAGAAAACCGTCGATCTGGTTGATCGCCGCCGATGCACCCTCGATCACGCCCATGTCCAGGACCTGCTGCAGCGCTTTCACCGACGCGTAGGTGCTCAGGAAGGTGGCCCGGGTACCGCCGTCGTGCGCGGCGAACGTGAACACGTTCTTCGACACCGGCAGGTCCGGGTTCGGGTTGAAGTCCTGGTCGGCGAACCCGTCGTCGAACGAGAAACCGTTCGGTTCGTCGACCGCGGTGATCTCCCAGTAGCCGGCGTGCTTGTCGCCCTCGGGCCCGGTCATGTAATACGTCACCCGGCCACCCGGGCGCAGGTCGTGATCCACCACGGTCGCCGGATATTCCGGTGGGCCCCAGATCTTCTCCAGCTGACGCGGGTCGGCGTAGATCTGCCAGACCCGCCGCACGGGCGCCGCGAAGTCGGCGACGATGGTCAGGGTCCGGTTCTCGAGATCGTGCTGGACGTCGGTAACGGGCATGGTCACTCCTCGTCGGTTCTGGGTGGTTGCGGATCGGCAGCGATGAGTTCGTCGATGCGCGCGACCCGGCCACGCCAGATCTGCTCGAGTTCTTCGAGCAGTGACGCCACCGACCGCACCGCGGCGACCTCGCCTCGGGCCAGTTGCTCACGGCCGTTGCGCCGCTTGGTGATCAGACCGGCTCTGTCCAGCACGGCGACATGCTTCTGCACGGCGGCGAAACTCATGTCGTAGTTGGACGCGAGCGCGGAAACCGAGTGCTCCCCGGCCATCACCCGGCGCAGGATGTCGCGGCGGGTGCGGTCGGCGAGCGCGTGGAACAGCGCGTCGACGCTGTCCTCGCTCTGCACGATCACCCCATAAACATACAACCGATTGGTTGTATGTTGTCAACCCCCTGGCGTCAGTCCAACCGGTAGACGCGCCGGGCGTTGCGATGCGCGATCAGGTCGATCACCCGGATACCGTCGGCCTCGCTCCACTCGTCGGCGTCGACGAAGCGTTGCACGACCCGGCCGATTCCGTTGCGCCACAGCCGCGATCCGAGAAAATGCAGCTCGGGCGGGCCGAAGCCGTCCGACGAGTACAGGATCTTGCGGAACGGAGCCATCTCCAGCAGGCGGCCGATGAACGCCTCGGCACGGACGCCGAGGTAGTTGACGGACAGCCCGCCGTCGAGGTAGACGTTGTTGAACGCCTGGGCCAGGTATCCGGCCTCGCGTTCGTACGGATAACAGTGCAACAGCATCACCGGGGTGTCTCCGCTGACCCGCAGGAAGTCCAGCAGATGCAGTGGGTTGGCGGTGTCCAGGTCACAATCGCGGTCGCCGAACCCGACGTGGAACTGCAGCGGCTTGCCGAGCCGCAGCGCGCGGTGCAACCCGAACCGCAGCAGCACCCGGTCGGTCAACCGGTCCCCGCCCGCGTCGCGCCAGCGGGCAGCCGCGTCGGCGACCTCGGCGGCCGACGGCTCGGACAGGTCACCGACGAAGCCGCCGCGGTAGGCCAGGATCGACTTGACCCCCACCGCGGTGCGGGCCTGTCGCCACAGCAGATCGTCGAATGCGTCCGCGTAGTCTCCCGAAGCGGCGGCGGCCTGTTCGGCCACCGTCTCCAGCCGGACCACTTCGTGCACCCGACCCGCGCCCAGGCCGGCGAACTCCTCGAGATCGGCCACCCCGCAGGCGAATCCGGTGTCGATGAGCCAGTCCGACACCTGCGCGCCGGCGAGAAACCGGTGTGCCAGCAGGTCCTCGGGGATCGAGCAGCGCTTCGCCCAATAGGCGTCGGCGTCGGCGTGGCGTGCCAGCCCCAGCGTCGGGGCGCAGTGCGCGCGTACCGCGAACCCGAGCTGGGTGTCGAAGGCCGAGTCGAACGCGGCCAACGGTTCGGTGTTGGCCTCGTTGAGCGCGTTCTCGAACCGCGACCTGCCGACGGGGTCCAACCAGCAGCCGTGGACATGGTGGTCGATCAGCGGCACCGCCGCGACATGCTCGCGCAGCGCGGATCCGCGCCGAGATGGCCGAGCGGTCACTCAGACACTCCAGGCGAGACGGAACTTGTCGGCGAGTTCGTGGGGCGTCAGGTCCGCGAAGTTCTCCTGCTCGTACCTGCGCACGGCGACCACCGCGTTGACCACCGCGTCGCCGAGGATGCCGCGCATCTTCGCCGAATCGTCGAGAGTGTCCAGGATGGCAGGCAGATCGGTGCGCAGCACCGTGATCCCGGCCTCGAAACGCTCGGCCTCCGACAGACTCGACGGGTCGACCCCGACCTCGGCGGGCAGCCTGCGCCTGTTGTCGATGCCGTCGAGAGCCAGTCCGAGGATCGCCGCGGATGCCAGATACGGGTTGGCGGACGGGTCGATGACCTTCACCTCGACGTTGGCGCCGTACGGATTGGCGTCCCCGCTAAGTAGATAACGCACCGCGGCCTCCCGGTTCTCGGTACCCCAGCACGCGTAGGCCCCGGCCCAGGTCCCCGGCTGCATCCGCAACCCCGACAGGATCGAGCCGCCGAGCACACCCTGGGCGTCGGGCAGACCGGACAACACCCCGGCGACCGCACTCGCCCCTTCCGAGGTCATCCCGGCGGGCCCTTCGCCACCGGAGAACACCGGAACGTCGTCACGCAGTAGCGAGAAGTGCTGGTGGGCACCGGATCCGACGCCGCCGGCGAACGGCACCGGGGACAGGCTGACGCGCATGCCGTGCGCACGGGCCACCCGGCCGATGATGATCCGCATCAGGGTGACGGAGTCCGCCGCCGCGACGGGCGGCTGCGGGGCCAGTGAGATCTCGAACTGGTTGGCCCCGTACTCGGGGTGGAACTGCTCCATCGCGACACCGGACGCGTTCGCCGCGGCGGTCACGTCCCGGACGAAACCTTCGTGCTCCAGCACCCCGGCCAGCCCGTACTGCGCCCACAGATGGGCGGGTAGTCGCGCCCCGTCGGGACCGACCAGCACGAACTCGATCTCATGACCCACCAGCGCGCTGATGCCGGCGTCGGCCAATCTGTCCTGCACCTTCTGGAGTGTCCCGCGCGGACAGTACGGGTCGGGCTGCCCGTCCTGGGCGAAGAACGATGCCGGGGCCCACGCGAATCCGTCACCGAGGATGCGCAGTGCGCCCAGGTCGATGCGCACCCGCTGGTCCCCGACCACCCCGGTGGACTCGCTGAACACGATCCCGGTGTGGTCGATGGTGAACACATGCCAGACCGGACTCGCGCCCAGACCGGGTTCGGCGAACGCGCCCATCCGGCGCAGCGGAACGGTTTTCGCCAGGGTCAGTCCGGCCGGATTCACCACGGTGCCGATCAGGGTCGCGACCCCGTCGGCCTCCAGCTGGGCGATGGCGGCGGCGGCGAGCGGTTTGGCGGCCATACCCGCCATTCTGCAACGCGGCGCGGACCCCTACAGGGTGATCTTGCAGCTCTGCCCGATATCGAGCGTGCGCAACATCCGGCCCATCCCGACCCACATCGCACAGGAGATCGCCAGGTCGGTCAGCAAGTCGTCGGAGAAGTGCGCCCTGGCGCGCTCCCAGAAGTCCTCGTCGTCGCGTAACCCGGTGTGGTCGGTGGCGAAGCGGTGCGCGAACTCCATCGCGATGCGCTCCTCGTCGCTGTAGCCCGGCCAGGTCCGCCACTGGGTGGCGTAGTCGTAGAACTCCTCGGTGAGCCCGTTCTCCGCGCCTTCGCCGTCGCGGGTGTTCTGGCACACCACGCATTCGTTGGCGTACGCGATCACGATGCGGGCGGCTTCCCGGGTTCTCATCGGCAGCCGGCTTTTCGTGTAGACGGCGTTGGAGAACTGGGCCATCGCGCTCCCCAGCTCAGGTGACCTCACCGCGAAGCCGGTCACGTCGTCGTCGGCGAAGTCTCCGATTCGGCTCATCGGAGAACTGTAACCTGTTTCACTTTCCCGCCGTGGCGAGATTGTCGCGCTCGTCATCCCAGTCCCGCTGCACCAGCAGCCGCTGCGCGATCCGTTCCAGCGCGGCCTCCACCTCGTCGCGGTCCGGCCGGCCCTCGAATGTCGGCGAGATCTCCAGCTTCGCCACGATGCGGCTCACCAGCGCCGCGGTGGCCGCGGACACCTGCTGCGCGCCGGACTGCGTCAGCCACAGCTGATCGCCGGTCCGCAGCGCGTAGCCGCGCTCGGTGAGGCGGTCGAACACGGGCTCGAGCACCTCGGGCGGGACGCGCAGCCGCTCGCCCATCTCGGATAGCCGGGCGGAGCCGAAAACCTGGCTCTGCCGGTAGATCTGGACCAGCGCCCACAGCACCGCGACGTCGGGGTCGCAGCCGTGGGTGCCGGCGATGCTGCGCAGTTTGATCTCGGGCGAGTGCCGGACGAGCCTGCCGACCGCCATCTCGAGCATCCGTTCGGAGGTGTCGCCCGACGGCATGCCGAAGCCCTCGCCCATGTCGAGCGCCGCCGTGGTCTCCATCTCGCGCAACGGGACCTGCTTCAGCGTCAGCGCGACCAGGAAGCCGACCACGGCCACCGGCGCCGCGCACAGGAACACCATCCCCAGCGAGTCGGCGTACGCCCCGACGATCGGGGCGGCCACCGCATCGGGCAGCTCGTGCAGCAGTCGCGGCGACTCGGCGGCGGCGGGTGGCGCTCCGCTCTCGGCGAGCGCAGTCGGCACCCTGGCGTTGAGGAAGTTCGCGAACAACGATCCGAAGATGGCCGCCCCGAAGGAACTTCCGATGGTCCGGAAGAACGTGATGCCCGAGGTCGCGACGCCGAGATCGGAGAAATTCGCGGTGCTCTGCACGATCAGCACGAGAACCTGCATGCACATACCGATGCCCGTGCCGAGCACGAACAGGTACACACTCTGCTGCCAGACCGGCGTGGTGGCGTCCATCTGCGACAGCAGCACGAAGCCCAGCACCATCACCGCCGTGCCGAGGACCGGGAAGATCTTGTAACGACCGGTGCGGCTGACGAGCGCCCCGCTTCCGGTTGACGTGAGCAGCAGCCCGGCGACCATCGGCAGGGTACGTATCCCCGACTCCGTCGCCGACACGCCGTCGACGAACTGCATGAACGTGGGCAGGAAGGTCAGCGCGCCGAGCATCGCGAAGCCGACGATGAACGACAGCACGCAGCACACGGTGAACACCGGGCTCGAGAACAGCCGGATCGGCAGCACCGGCTCCTCGGCGCGCAGTTCGACCCACACGAACGCCGCCACGGCGATGATCGATCCGAGAAACAGTCCGATGATCATCGGTGACGCCCACGGGTAGGTGCTGCCACCCCAACTGGTCGCCAGAGTCAGCCCGGACGCGCCGAGGCCGATGAGCACGATGCCCGCGTAATCGATCACCGGACGCGACCGCGCACCCAGCGCCGGGATGGTGGCCAGCGCGACGACCAGCACCACGATGCCGATGGGGACGTTGATCCAGAACGCCCACCGCCAGGTCAGGTGGTCGGTGAAATAGCCGCCGAGCAGTGGTCCGATCACCGTCGTGACACCGAACACCGCTCCGAGCGCACCCTGGTAGCGGCCGCGGTCACGCAGCGGGATCACCTCGCCGATCAGTGCCGTGGCGGTCACCATCAGCGCACCGCCGCCGATGCCCTGCAGCGCGCGAGATGCGACGAGCATGTCCATCGACGACGAGATCCCGCACAGCACAGAGCCGATCAGGAAGAACACCACCGCCGCGGCGAAGATCACCTTGCGGCCGAACAGGTCTCCGAGCTTGCCGACGATCGCGGTCGAGACCGTCGACGCCAGCAGATAGCTGGTGACCACCCAGGACTGGTGCCCTGCCCCGCCCAGATCGGCGACCACGGTCGGCAGCGCGGTCGCGACGATGGTCTGGTCCAGCGCCGCCAACAACATGCCGAGCACCACCGCGACGAAGATGACGTTGCGGCGTCGGGTGCTCACCGGAACCGGCTCGACCGGACCTTCGTCGCGGTCCGTATCGGCAGCCACTCCGCTCGGAGTGGCTGTCCGTGATGGTGCCGGAGACGCCGTCATACCTACCCTTCCGGCGCGCCGTGGTCGTGGCGCGCCGGGGCAGGATTTCCCGCGCGCGGCGTCTCTAATCGGTTACTGCGGCGGCCGCGACACGCACTGGGCCAGATACAGCTCCTCGCCGAGCTTGTTCATCAACTCCAACTGTGTCTCGAGGTAGTCGATGTGCAGTTCCTCGTCGGCGAGGATCTTCTCGAACAGCGTGGCCGAGGTCGCGTCACCCTTGTCGCGGCACATGATGATGCCCGGCTTCAGGCGCGCGACGACCTCCTTCTCGATCTCCAGGTCGGCCTCGAACTGCTCGCGCACGGTCTGCCCGACGCGCAGCGAGAACAGCCGCTGGTAATTCGGCAGACCGTCGAGGATCAGGATCCGGTTGGTGATCTCCTCCGCGTGAACCATTTCTTCGAACGATTCTTTGCGGGTGTGTTCGGCCAATTCGGTGAAGCCCCAATTGTCCTGCATCTTCGAATGGAGGAAATATTGGTTGATCGCCGTCAGTTCGCTCGTCAATTGCTCGTTGAGCAATTTCAGAACTTCGGGATCGCCTTGCATCATCTGCTCCTAAGAACATCGTGGGCCGAGGGCGTGCGCTATCTGCACGGGCTGAGTGCGAGCACATTTCAATCTAGTCCAAAGGGGCGCCGGGAACGAGGCACAAAACCCGGTCTTTTCGCCCCGTCCGGGTGGTTCGCCGGATCGTCCGGCGACTCCAGTCGCAGATCAGCGCGGAAGTCTGGACTGCCTACGCTAAGTAAGGTTAGACTGCGCTAACGTTTTTTGCCGGACTATAGGTAAGGGTAACCAATGGGTGAGTACGACTTGCACTCATTCATTCTTGCCTGTGATTTCAAGGTCGACGATGTCGACGTGATGTGGAAATGGCTCGAAAAGCACCGCGACGGCCTCGCCTCGATCGGTGCCCATCACGTCGTGTTGTACGAATCCATTTGGGAACCGCGCCGTGTACTCGCCACCATCGGAATTCACCACGCGCGCTCCATTCGAGAGGTACTGAGATCGCCGGCGATCTTCGAATGGTTCAACATTTCCGGCGCAGACGATATCCCGCCGGTATTCGGCGGGGAGGTCGTCGAGAAGATCGACCTGCTCGGTGACGGCTCAGAAGGACACGTGGGCCGCGTGGTGGTCGGCGTGATGTCCTCGGTCGACGACGTCCCGACGCTGATGGACAAGGTGCACGACGGACTCGACCGGTTCCGCCGCGGCGGGGTCCGCAAGATCTGGGTCTACCGCGCCCTCGACGACGGCCAGGAGGTGTTGATCCTGCAGGAGATCGCCGACGAGGCCAGCGCCAGGCAGTGGATCGAGCATCCCGATGCGGCCGCCGAGTGGATGGCCAACGCGGGCATGGGCCCCTACCCGACCCGCTTCGTCGGCCGGTTCGCCCACCTGATGAGCGTCGGCGGGCAGGGGTAGCCGCGCATGTTCGTCTGCCTCTGCACCGGGACCACCAGCCATGTGGTCCACGAAGTGGTGGCCAACGGTGCACGGACCTCGAAAGAGATCGCGGAGGCCTGCGGCGCGGGCGGCGATTGCGGCAGATGCCGGCGAACTCTGAGGACGATCATCGAGGCACACTTCCAGGCCGTCGACTGCAAGCGCGAAAGCGTGGGCTGATCAGCCCTTCCCGGTGAACTCGGCCAGCGCGGCAGCATTGGCGGCACCACCGAGAAGTTCCTGGAAGTGTGCGTTCTCCCGCTCGGTGGCCGCGGCGATCTCGTCTCGATACGGCGCCACCATCGTCTTCTTCACCGCGACCAGGCTCGGAATCGAGCGGGACGCAAGGATTTCGGCGTGCCTGCGCGCCTCGGGCAGCAGGTCGTCGGGCTCGCACACCTTCCACGCGATGCCCATCTGCTTCGCCTCCTCGGCGCCCACCCACTCCGACGACAACAGCAGCCAGGCGGCATTCTGCCGTCCGATCAGCTGCGGCAGCAGATACGACGATGCGGCTTCGGGTGCCACACCGAGGCTGGTGAACGGGCACTTCAACCGCGCAGTCGAGGACATGAAGACCAGATCGGCGTAGCCCAGGATCGTGGTGCCGATACCGAGCCCGACCCCGTTGACCGCACAGATCAACGGCTTGGGCAACTCGATGAGGGCGTCGATCATCGTGGTGAAGTGGCTGCCCTCGGAGGTCAGCGACCCGTCGGCGATACCGGCCTGCATCTCCTTGAGGTCGTTGCCCGCGCTGAACGCGCGCCCTGCCCCGGTCAGCAGCACCACGGCGACCTCGGGGTCCTCGGCGGCGTCACGCAGCGCCGTCGCGGTGGCGAGATAGAGCTCCTGGTTGAACGCGTTGAGCGCCTCGGGCCGGTCGAACACCAGCGTGCGGACCCGGTTCTCGTCGCTGATCTGCAAAGTCACGGCTGCAGGCTATCGCGGCCGGCCGTCGCATCGGGCGAAGCCGGGAACGGGTCGCGCAGCACGTAGCGGCTCGTCGGCACGGTGTCGACGTTTTCGTTGGCCCCGAACGCCGTGGTGCTGGCCACCATCCTGGACATCCGATCACTCAGATCGGCGTCGTCGGCGGCACCGAAGAACGCGTGCAGGTCGGCGGTGGCCTCGATCGGGAACAACTCCTCGACGATCGCGTCGACCGGCGCGGCGTCGTCGGTCAGCGCGCGCACCACCGTGTTCTGGACATACCCGAACGTCGCCTGGGTGTCGATCGCGACCTGGGTGTGGTCGTGATGCCAACGGTGCAACCATGTGCGCTCGTCGAGTCCGCCCGGTCTGCGCAGCAACGCGACGTTGGCCAGCCCCGGCGTCCGCACGCCCGGGTCGGTCCGCGGACCGGGCAGCGGCACCGACTCGGTGACCAGGTACGCCGCGGCCTGGTCGCACAGCTCCGCCAATACCGTTGTCGCGGTGCGGATCTGCTCACCGTAGTATTGCGGCGTCCACATGCTGACCAGTGCGATCACCGGCGGTTCGAGGGTCGTCAACGTCATCAGCGAATCGGTCACCGCCGCGTCGCGCACGTTGACGGTCAGCCCGGGCGCACCGGTGGCCAGCAGTTGCCGGGCGACGTCGGTGCGCAGCCGGGTGCACCAGGCCTCGTCGCCGGGCGCGCCACGCAGGGTGATCATCACTTTCTCC
Organism: Mycolicibacterium parafortuitum; assembly: GCF_002086815.1. GTDB lineage: Bacteria > Actinomycetota > Actinomycetes > Mycobacteriales > Mycobacteriaceae > Mycobacterium > Mycobacterium parafortuitum. The sequence goes on along the minus strand of NZ_MVID01000010.1, from coordinate 128,610 downwards.
ACCCGGCGAACATAGCCGGGTCAGAATGGACGAGTGATCAAGGGTCTCGCGATGCGTCCGGCGCTGCCGGATCTCGCTGCGGCCTTACGCAGTCTGGTTGCGGTGGCGGCGATCACCGCGATCGCGATGCAGTGGGGTCCACCGGGTTCGGCCACCACCGCGGGCGGAGCCGCCGCGATCGCCGGTGCTTGCGCGTTCCAGGACAGCCCTCGGTCCCGCGTGCCGCTGGTGTATCTGGCCTCGGCGCTCGCCGGTGTCGCGGTACTGCTCGGTGCGCTGACCGCCTCGGTCCCTGTGCTTTTCGTCGTCGTGGCGGCGGCGTGGTGCGCCGGCGCGGCGATGCTGTGGGCGAACGGACCCAACACCGGACTGCTCGGCGCCGCGTCCGGCGCGTTGCTGGTCGGCGCGCAGGTGGCCCCGCCCGCGCTGACTGCCGCACCGTGGACCGCCGCCCTCGCCGTTGCCGGCGCACTGACCCAGGCCGCGGTGATCGCGATCTGGCCGCCGCAGAGATGGCGGGATCAGCGCGATGCGGTGGTCACCGCCTACCGGTCGCTGGCCACCGACACGCGCCGCCTCGTCGAGGACCGGGACGGCTGGCGCGTCGACACCGAACCGCTGGTCGCACTTCGCGAGGCATTCACCAGGACCACGCGTCCGACATCGCGTCGGCCGGCGGATTACCGCGGTTGGTACGCACTGCCGGAACGCATCGCCGCGACGTTGACCGACATCGCCTCCGGATCCCGGTCCGACGCATTGGATCGGGCCCTGGAAGAGGCCGCCGACACGATGATGGCGGTGGCCGACACCAGCCGTTCCGGGCGGGTCCGCACCGACGTGGCGATCACCCGGTTCGACTCCGTGGTCGACGATGTCGAGGGTCCGGAATCCGGCCCGGTCCAGCGGCTCTCGGCGCTGTTGCACGAAGTGGTGGCGATGCGTCTCGGTGACTTCGTTCCGTCCACCCCCGACGCGGTCCGGCTGCGCCGGTCAGAACTGCCGTCGTCGGTGCGCGCGGCGATCGAGACCGTACGGGGGCACCTGCGGCAACGCTCCCCGGTGCTGCGCCACTCGGCCCGACTCGCCGCGGCGATCGTCGCCGGCTGCGCGATCGAGCACCTGGCCCATGTGCCGTACGGATACTGGATTCCGCTGACCGTGCTGCTGGTGTTGCGACCGGAGACCGCGCACACCTATACGCGCTGTGTCGGCCGGTTGGCGGGCAGCCTCGTCGGCATCGTCGCCGCCTCCACCGTGCTGATCCTTCTCGACCCGCCCACATGGGTGTCGGCGGCCTTCGCGGTGGTCGGGATCGCGTCCGCCTACCTCGTGTCGGGGCTGGGGTTCATCGCGATGTCGTCCGCGGTGGCGGCGGCCGCGGTGTTCCTGCTCGAAGTGAGCCGCGACGGCGCGCCGCCCTCGATGACCGACCCCGTGCTGGCCACGCTCATCGGCGGCGGACTCGCGGTCGTCTCGCACGTCGTGCTGCCCGACGATCAGCTGACGCGACTGGCGCAACGTGCCGGTGAGCTGCTCAAGACCGAGATCGACTACGCCGCAACGGTGATCAAGGGCTACGTGCACGTGATCGAGCATCCCGCCGACGCGCTGAGCGCCGCATGGCAGCGGGCGTACCGGGCCAGGGCGGCGTTCGAGGCGACATCGGGCGCGATGCGGATGGAGGCACCCGAGTTGCGGCACTGGCTGCGCTCCTACCGCACGGCGGTGAACTCGCTGACGGCGTCGTGCGCCACGTTGGAGGCGAACCTGCCACAGGGTCAGCCGACGATCGAAGACCGTCAGTTCGCGGTCACGGTCGACGAATACGTGGAGGCGCTGTGCGGGGACCCGCCGACGGCGGCGTCGCCGTGGACGGTCGACTCCGCCGAACTGGAGGCCGCGGCCCAGCGGCTGCGGGAGGCCGCTGCGCGGTACGGCGCCGACGACGGGTCGTCACGCGTGCTCGTCGCCGAGGCCAGCGCGATCGCGCGCCATCTCAACGCGATCGAGGTCATCCCCGCGCCCAGCGCGGCTCGATGAACACCGCCTCGGCCTCCACGGTGATTCCGGTGGCGTCGGCGATGTGCCCGACCGCGTAGGTCTTGAACCCGTCGGTGTGGGTCACCCGCGCCTCGGAATGCAGCCGGCCCAGCGGCGTCAGGCGCCGGTAACGCACCGTGATGGTGCCGGTCAGGCGGTGCGCACCCGGCTTGCTCGCCGCGTCGCCGAGGATGTGGTCGAGGATCTTGGCCGAGACCCCGCCATGCACATGCCCCGGCGGCCCCTCGAAGGCCGCCCCGAGATAGAAGTCGCTGCGGGCCCCGCCGTCGCCGTCCTTGTGGATGACCAGCGGCGGCGCGCTCGGATTGCGCACTCCGATCACCGCGTTGCCCCACGGCATCGACTGGCCGTCCGCTCCGGTCTGGACCCCGAACGACCCTTCGCACTGCACAGCCCGTAACCGCGCGGTGGCGGAGTCGATCTCGGCCTTGGCGGCTGCGACGGCGTCGGCGTCCACCTCGGTGCGGATCGTCGCATCGATCAGTTCGCGCACCGACTGGGTGAGGGGTTCGTACACAGCACGCAACCGGGCGATGTCGGCTGCGCTCAATCCGTCCACGTGGGTGTAGTCCAGCACCCCTCGACTAGAACACGTGTCAATCCGGGTGTCACCGCGGGGGTGGCCCGACGAGCAGATCGCGGATGATGGGGCGCGCCCACCGCTTGAGTTCCTCGTGGCCGAGGGCGGCGACCGCGGGCGCCTTGATCACGTAGCGGGTGGTCGCCATCCCGATCACAAGTGAGCCGATCAGCGCGGCACGCGGACCCGGATTGTCGGTGACGACCTTGGACATGGTCGGCGCCACCTGGGTGGCGAACACCTGACGCATGGTCTCGGCGGCCGCGTCGCTCGTCATCGCCGCGCGCAGGAGAGCGATGAAGGTGGAGTCACGCTCCCAGACTGCGAAGAACCGCTCCAGCAGCGCGTCGGCCATCTCATCCGGGGTCAGCTCGGTGAGGTCGGGCAGGTGGAGCTCGAACTCCGCTGCTGCCGCGAAGAGCTGCTGCTTGTTTCCGAAATACCGGATCACCAGGGCCGGGTCCACGCCGACGTCGGCGGCGATGGCCCGCAGCGTGGTCCGGTCGTAGCCGTCGGCCCCGAACCGCGCGCGGGCGGCGGTCAGGATGCCCGCCCTGGTGGCCTCGGCGTTACGCGGTCTCGTCATGGGCAGAGCATAAGTCACCAGATGTTGACTTATGTCGCCATCGGCCTATCGTGTAAGTCAACAGTCGTTGACTTAGAGCAGTGTCGACTTAGAGCAGCGTCGACTTAGCGCAGAGGAGTTCACCATGGCCGGTCAGCCGCCGTCGGCATCCACCTCCGTTCTGATCGCAGGGGCTGGGCCCACCGGCCTGACCGCGGCGCTCGAGCTGTCCCGGCTGGGCGTCGCCGTCCGCATCGTCGACCGCGCCGAGCGCCCCTCCCCGGAGTCACGCGCACTGGCCGTGCAGGCGCGCACGCTGGAACTGCTGCGTGTCCGCGGTGTCGGCGACCGGATGCTGCCGCTGGGCAATCGGGCCGGCAGCGCAACGCTGTACGCGGCGGGGCGCCGTCTCGCGTCGATCGAGTTGCACCGAATGCCCAGCGAATTCAACTTCATCCTGATGCTCGCGCAATCGGAGACCGAACGACTGCTGACCGAGCAGCTTGCCCGGCAAGGCGTCAAGGTGGAGCGTGGCGTGACGGTCACCACGGTGCGGGAGTCGGCCGAGGGCGTCGACGTCACGATGCGCAGCAGCGGCGCCGACGAGACCGTGCGCGCTTCGTACGTCATCGCGGCCGACGGCCCGCACAGCACGATCCGCAGAGCCCTGGGACTCGGGTTCGCCGGGCGCACACTCCCCCACAACTACGTGCTGGCGGACCTGCACATCGACGGCGATCTACCGTCCGATGAGGTGTCGATCTTCCTAGCCGCCAACGGATTCTTCGCGGTGTTCCCGATGGGCGGCGGCCGGTTCCGGCTGATGGCGACCGATCCCGGCGGGGTGGCGACCGATGCGGGCGAGGTCGGACTCGCACACATCCAGGTGCTGTTCGACCGGGTGGTGCACGTGCCGGCGCGGTTGCACTCGATGAACTGGAGCTCACGGTTCCGGATCAACAGCAGGCACATGAAGACACTACGGAAGGGTCGGGTGTTCTTCGGCGGAGATGCGGCCCATGTGCACAGTCCGGCGGGCGGGCAGGGTATGAACCTCGGGGTGCAGGACATGATCAACCTGTCCTGGAAGCTGGCGATGGTGCTCGACGGCCGCGCGAAAACCGCGGTGCTGGATACGTATTCCCCAGAGCGGCTGCCGGTGATCCGGAAGGTGATCGGGTTCACCGAGATCGGTACGCGCGTCTTCAACTCGACCAATCGTGCCGTACACGAGGCGCGAATCCGTATGGCGCCGAGAGCGCTTGGGCGATCGCGGGTGCAGGAGGCGGCCGCGGCGATGTTCGGGCAACTCTCGGCGGATTACCGGGGCGGGCCGTTCGGGGCGGGTGACCGGGTGCCCGACGCGGACGGGCTGTACGACGAACTCGACCTCGGCGCGCTGACGTTGTTCACCGACGACGCGACGGCCCGCGACGCGACCCGTCGGTGGGACGGGGCGGTGACGGTGCGGCCGGGCCGCGACGACGGGTGGCTACTGGTTCGGCCCGACGGCTATCTGGCGGCACGCGGAGATACCGGCGACATCGCCGCGTTGACGGACTTCCTGCGGGAGTGGTTCGTGGCCCCCGGTGACGTGGGTATGGCCGATCACACGGACGCGCACAAGGTGACTTAGTCGACCTACCTTTTCGTGGACAACTGTAAACAAAGTCCTCTAACCTCACGTCATGCGCTTACGCGGCCGCAGTGCCGATCCACGTGCGGAACGGGTCCATACCCGGCTCCGGGATGCGGCGTTCGCACTTGCCCACGAGCATCCGGTGGACGCGATCTCGGTCGGCGATCTGACCGCGCACGCCCAGGTCAGCCGTCAGGTCTTCTACCGCCATTTCCGCGACCGCGACGATGTGGTGGCCGCCGCATTCAGCCACGCCTTCGATTCCGCCATGCCCATCTACGACGGCACCGACGCGCGCGCACGGATTCTCGAGTTGTTCGGGTTCGCCGCGAAGCATTCGCCGTTGTGCCGCAACGCCGTATCGAGCACCGTCCACCAACATGTGCTCGTCACCTACCGCGACGCACTGGTCACACCCTGCCGCCAGATCGCCGAACAGGGCCTCGCCGTGCTCGACGCGGTCTCCCCTGTTCCAGCCGACGCGGTCACCCGCTTCCTGGTGGGCGGGTTCGTGGAGGTCCTGAGGTCCTGGATGGAAGACCCGGACGCCACCGATCTGCACGCCCGGGTGCGCGCGGCACTCGACACCGTCGACGCACTGCTGGGCACTGCGTCGATCCAGAAAGGACCCGACCGTGGGTAGACACCACTCACCGGAACTCCCCCCGATCCGCGATCGCGCCGCGATCCGCACCACGGTGCTGGCCCTGGCCGGGCTGACCGTCTTCGTGCTCGCGATGGTGGCGAGCTATTCCGGCGCATTCGCCAAACCGACGCTGCATCACATGACGGTGGCGGCGTCCGGGCCGGCGACCTTCGTCGACGGTCTGCGCCAACAGGATGTGTTGACGGTCAACGAGTTCGGCGACGCCGCCGGCGCGAGGGCGCAGGTCCTCGAGCGCAAAGCCGACACCGCATTCGCCGTGGACCCCGAGGGCAGGATGACGATCTTCGTCGCGGGTGGGGGCGGCCACAGCGTCGCGGTCGCCGCCGAATCGGTCGGCCGACAGGCCGCCGAGCAGGCCGGTCTCGCCGCGGTCGTCGAGGACGTCGCGCCGACCTCGGCCGGCGACCCGTCCGGAACCGTCGAGTTCTACGCGGTCATCTTCCTCTCGATCGGCGCGTCGCTGGGTGCGGCGCTGCTCGGACGGTTGATGGGTACGGTCCGCACGCCGGTGACGCTCGCGCTGCGCACCGTGTCGCTGTCGGTGTTCTCGGCGGTACTGGCCGGACTGGTGACCCTCTATGTCGGCCCTGGGCTGGACGCGCTGACCGCGCACTCGTGGCAGGTCTTCGGCGTGCTGTGGCTCTACGCGATCGCCGTCGGCGGCGCCATCACCGGGGTCGCGACCGCGTTCGGGGCGGTGCCGTCGGTGGCGCTGGGGCTGTTCCTCGTCGTGATCGGTAACGCCGCGGCGGCGGGTCCGGTGGGACGCCCGCTGCTGTCGGGGTTCTATTCCACGTTCACCGATGTGGTCCCGCAGGGATCCGGGGTCGAGTTGCTGCGCAGTATCACCTATTTCGACGGACACGGTGCCGTGGCACCACTGTTGACGCTGGCGGCGTGGGCCGCAGCAGGGGCTTTCCTCGCAATCTGCGCGACCGCAGCCAGGGTGAATTATCGTGCGGTGTATGACCGCCGCGTCGAGCGTGCCGAACGAGGCCGAACCGTACTACGACCTCGGCTCGTATCATCGCCGGACTGACACCACATCCGAGAGCGCGCAGATCTGGTTCGACCGCGGCATGGTCTGGTCGTACGCGTTCAACCACGAGGAAGCCATCCACTGCTTCGAACGCGCGCTGGAACTCGACCCGGACTTCGCGTTCGCCCGCTGGGGCATCGCCTACGCGGTCGGGCCGAACTACAACAAGGGCTGGGAGGCGTTCGACCCCGTCGACCTCGCGGCGTCGCTGGCGCGGGCACGCAGGGAACTCCGGCTCGCGGCCAAAGGGCGGGCCTCGGTGCTCGAACGGCGCCTGATCGACGCGCTCACGGCCCGCTTCCCCACCGGCGATCCGGCCGACGCAGACACGTTGACCGCCGGCCACACCGCCTACGCGGATGCGATGGCCGCGCTGGCCGCCGACCACCCCGACGACGTCGACGTCGCGGCACTGGCGGCCGACGCGCTGGTCAACGTCACCGCATGGGCGTTGTGGGACAGCCGAACCGGTGAGCCCGCGCCCGGTTCCCGTGTCGTGGAGGCCAGACGCCTCCTCGAGGACGCCCTCGCCACCGAGGCCGGCCGCAGGCATCCGGGAATCCTGCACCTCTACATCCACACGATGGAAATGTCGACCACACCGCAGGCCGCCCTGCCCGCGGCGGACCTCCTGCGCGGCCTGGTCCCCGACGCCGGCCACCTCCAGCACATGCCCAGCCACATCGACGTGCTGTGCGGCAATTACCGGGATTCTGTGGTCGCCAACCTGGCCGCGGTGCAGGTGGACCACCGCTTCGTCGAAACGCGAGGACCGCTGAACTTCTATTCGCTCTACCGGGCGCACAACCTACACTTCGTGGTGTATTCGGCGATGTTCGAAGGGAATTCGTCGATCGCGCTGCGGGCCGCCGACGAGCTCGCCGAACAACTGACACCGCAACTGCTCGCCATCGAGTCACCTCCCATGGCGGACTGGCTGGAAGCGTTCGTCCCGCTGCGCGTCCACGTACTGGTGCGGTTCGGACGGTGGGAGGAACTGATCGCCACCCCGCTGCCCGAGGACACGTCGCTGTACTGCACGACCACGGCGACCATCCACTACGGACGGGGTGTCGCGCACGCGGCGAGCGGCAACCTCGACCAGGCATGCGCCGAACGCGACTCGTTCGCCGCCGCCTATGCGCGGATCCCGGAAAGCCGTTATCTGTTCAACAACACCAGCCGCGACATCCTGGCGGTGGCCGCAGCCATGCTGGACGGTGAGATCGACTACCGAGCCGGGAAATTCGACGAAGCGTTCGCACATCTGCGGCGGGCGGTCGAGCTCGACGACTCGCTCCCGTACGACGAACCCTGGGGATGGATGCAGCCCACCCGGCACGCGCTCGGCGCGCTGCTGCTGGAGCAGGGCCGGGTCGAGGACGCCGCCGCGGTGTACGCCGCCGATCTGGGGCTGGACCCGACGCTGAGCAGGCCGTGCCAGCACCCGGGCAACGTGTGGAGCCTGCACGGCCACCACGAGTGCCTGACCCGGCTGGGCCGCGACGCCGAAGCCGTGATCATCGGCAAACAGCTCGAACTCGCCGCCGCCCGCGCCGACGTGCCGATCGCGGCCTCCTGCGCATGCCGGCTGGATGTCGCCGCGAGATCCTGCTGCGATTGACAGGTCAGGCGAATCCGACCCTGTCCAACCAGAAGTCGACCAGCCCCGCGTCGCCGCGGACCGCCACGGTGCTCACCGGCTTCCGGCGGTAGAGCACCAGGAGCAGATCGGCGGCGGGCCCGCGCAGATCGGCGGCGGCCTGCTCGGCACCGCGGCGCCAGGCCAGCACATCCCCGGTGAAGTCGAGAATCCAGTGGTCGTCGGTGTCGGCCGTGTGCAGCCCGATCGTCCGGCCGGGCCCGAGCAGGTCACGCATCCATGGATGGACCTCGAAATGGAAGGGCAGGCAACCGAGTTCGAGCCACTCCTCGACGCCGTCGACCGCGACGAAGGTCGGGACCACGAACTGGTGGCCCAGTGCCAGTGCGGCGTCGGCGCGATGCACCGCCGCCTCGTGCGCGAACCGGCGCGCATAGAACGCGCTGCCGCCACCGGGAACCGGGCACCACATCTGCGCGTCCGGTCCCGCCCGACGCAGCACGCGCGCGAGATCCGACGCCGCCGAACGCAGTACCGCCCCCAGCGCGGCGCCGTCGTCGTCGGACACCGCCGCGAGCTGCCGCAGCGCGGTCTCGGGTGGAGGTGCTGCCGCGCTGGTCGAGACGATCTCGTGCGCCCAACGCAAGCCGGCCTCGACGTGGCGGGTCAGCTGCGCCACCGACCAACCGGGACACGACGGAACGGGCGCCGACAGATCCGAGCCCTCGAGGTGGCCGGCGAACAGGTCGGCCTGGGCCTCGATCTCGTTGCAGCGCCAACCGAAGGCGGTCACGTCCCTTTCCTACCCTATGCGCGCCCGATGCGCGGCCCACCCCATGCGCCGCGCTGCGTAGAATCCGGCTGTGGCAGTCACCGACGAGGACCTGCGTCACCTGCGGCGATGCGTCGAGCTCGCCCGTGAGGCGCTCGACGGCGGCGACGAGCCGTTCGGCTCCCTGTTGGTCGACGGCGACGGGGTGACCCGTTTCGAGGACCACAACCGCGTCAAGGACGGTGACGCGACCCGGCACCCGGAATACGCGATCGCGAAATGGGCCGTCGAGCACCTGAGTCCCGCCGAGCGGGCCCGGGCCACCGTGTACACCAGCGGGGAACATTGCCCGATGTGTGCGGCCGCGCATGCGTGGGTAGGTCTCGGGCGCGTGGTGTACGCCGCGTCGTCGGCACAGCTGACCCGGTGGCTGACCGAGTGGAATGCCCCGCCGCCGCCGGTGGCCGGGCTGCCCATCACGGCGGTCGCCCCCGGAGTCGCGGTCGACGGCCCGGCGGCGGAGCTGACGGAGGAGATGAAGGCGTTGTACGAGAGGGCTTTTCGAGCGATATGACCGACGAGCGCTTGCGCGAGGAGCCGATATGACCGACGAGCGCTTGCGCGAGGAGCCGATATGACCGACGAGCGCTTGCGCGAGGAGCCGATATGACCGACGAGCGCTTGCGCGAGGAGCCGATATGACCGACGAGCGCTTGCGCGAGGAGCCGATATGACCGACGAGCGCTTGCGCGAGGAGCCGATATGACCGAGCCGGCGTGGGTAGAGCACGCGATCTGGTGGCAGGTGTACCCGCTCGGGTTCGTCGGCGCCCACCCGGCCGATCCGGCTCCGGGTCCTGACGAGCACAGGTTGCGGCGCCTCGTCGACTGGCTCGACTACGCGCTGGAACTCGGCACGTCGGGACTGGCGCTCGGTCCCGTCTTCGCGTCCTCGACCCACGGCTACGACACCACCGACCACTACCGCATCGACCCACGGCTCGGCGATGACGGCGATTTCGACCACCTGGTCGCCGAGGCGCGCAGGCGCGGCCTGAGGATTCTGCTCGACGGCGTGTTCAACCACGTCGGCACCGACTTCCCGCGATACCGGGACGCCGTCGGCGGCGGGGACACCTCGTGGTTCCGCACACGCGGCGGCGAGTTCGTGACCTTCGAAGGTCACGGCGGCCTGATCGCGTTGAACCACCGCAATTCCGAGGTCATCGACTACACCGTCGACGTGATGCGGCACTGGCTGGACCGCGGCGCCGACGGCTGGCGTCTCGACGCCGCCTACGCCGTCCCTGACGCGTTCTGGGCGCAGGTACTGCCCCGGGTCCGGGAGAGCCATCCGGAGGCGTGGTTCGTCGGCGAGGTGATCCACGGCGACTACGCGGCCCGCGTACGCGACTCCGGCTTCGACTCCGTCACACAATACGAACTGTGGAAGGCGATCTGGAGCAGCATCAACGACGTCAACTTCCACGAACTCGACTGGGCACTGACCCGGCACAACGAATTCCTCGACACCTTTGTGCCACTGACGTTCATCGGCAACCACGACGTCACCCGGATCGCCAGCCAGTTGGAGAACCCCCTCCACGTCGAGCACGCCCTGGTCGTCCTGCTCACCACCGGCGGCACCCCGAGCGTGTACGCCGGTGACGAAGTCGCCTACCGCGGGGTGAAAGAGGAACGGTTCGGCGGCGACGACGCGGTGCGGCCCGAATTCACCTCGCCCTTCGACGGTGTGGGCGAGCACGGCCACCAGCTGTACCGCACCCATCAGCATCTGATCGGGTTGCGCCGCAGGCATCCGTGGCTGCGCTTCGCGCGCACCACACCGCTGTCGGTGACCAACGGCGGCTACGTCTACATCACCCGCAACGGCGATGACGCCCTCGTCGTGGCTCTCAACGTCGATGACGAACCGCTGCCGTTGACGCTGACCGGACTCGGAATCGGGCACGCCGAGATCGTCGCCGGATCGGGGGCGCCGCCGGCCGAGGTCGTTCCCGACGTCGTGGTGCCCGCCCACGGCTGGCTCATCCTGAATCCGCGGTGAGCAGCTCGAGGGTCACGGGATCGTCGCGGCCGTCGTAGAACGCGTCGAGGACGGCGCGCAACGGTGCCCGGTCGTCCCCGTCGGCCGCCCGGCTGAACAGCGTCATCGACGATCGCACCTTCAGGTCGTCGGGATAGCCGAGGATGTCGGTCGCCGACCGCCCGGCATGGGTGGCCAGCACCGACGCACACTCGCGTAACCGCGGCCCGAGGACCGGGTGCGCCAGGTAGGCGCGGGCCTCCTCCAGCGAGCGGATGCCGTACTTCTCGGCGGTCGCGCTGCGCCCCAGCCCGCGCAGTTGGGGGAACACGAACCAAATCCAGTGGCCGCGTTTGGCGCCGGCCCGCAGTTCGTCCAACGCACCCGCATAGCTGCCCTGCTGCGCCTGGACGAAACGCGCGAGGTCGTACGGGTCATCGGCGGACACGGCTCCGTTTACCCCCAGCCCTGGCAGGGAATGTGTGATCTGAATGACATTTTTCCCGAGGACCGTGCGTGCACCCGAGAAACTGAGGAAGAGACGCGGGCGCCACGGCGTGCTGTCCAGGATGAGCATCCAGTCCAAGCTGCTGCTGATGCTCCTTCTGACCAGCATCCTGTCGGCGGCCGTGGTCGGCGCGATCGGCTACCAGTCCGGCCGGTCGTCGCTGCGCGCCTCGGTGTTCGACCGCCTCACCGAGATCCGCGAGTCACAGTCACGCCAATTGGAGACACAGTTCTCGGACCTGAAGAACTCTCTGGCGATCTACTCCCGGGGCAACACAGCGGCGGAGGCGATCGCAGCGTTCACCGCAGGCTTCGCCGAACTGGACGCGGCGACCATCAACATCGGGCAGGCGGCGTCGCTGCGCCGGTATTACGACCGCATGTTCGCGGACATGACGCTCGACGACGGCGGCAACCGCGTCGACGTCCGGGCCCTGCTGCCCAAATCGAACCCGCAGCGGTACCTGCAGGCGCTGTACTCGGCCCCGTTCGAGAACTGGGAGCGGGCGATCGAGTTCGACGATGCGCGCGACGGCAGCAGGTGGTCGGCGGCCAATGCCCGCTTCAACGAGTTCTTCCGCGAAATCGTGCACCGTTTCGAATTCGAAGACCTACTGCTTCTCGACACCGACGGCAACGTCGTCTACTCGGCGTACAAGGGACCCGACCTGGGTACCAACATCCTCACCGGGCCCTACCGCGAAGGCCAACTCACCGAGGCCTACGAGAAGGCGCTGGCGTCCAACTCGATCGACTACGTCGGTGTCACCGACTTCGGCTGGTATCTACCCGCGGAAGAACCGACCGCGTGGTTCCTGTCCCCCGTCGGATCGCAGGACCAGATCGCCGGCGTGATGGCGGTCCAGTTCCCGATATCGCGGATCAACGACCTGATGACGGCCAAGGGCCAGTGGCGCGACACCGGGATGGGTAAGACCGGCGAGACGATTCTGGTCGGGCCCGACGACCTGATGCGCTCGGACTCGCGACTGTTCCGTGAGAACCGGGAGGCGTTCGTCTCCGACGTCGTCGACGGCGGCACCCCACCCGAGATCGCCGAGGAGTCCATCGATCGTCGTGGCACCACCTTGGTGCAACCGGTGAACACGGAGTCCGTCGAAGTGGCACAACGCGGCAACACCGGGGCGCTCATCGAGGACGACTATCTGGGCCACCAGGCGCTGCAGTCCTACTCACCCGTGGATCTACCGGGCCTGCACTGGGTGATCGTCGCCAAGATCGACACCGACGAGGCCTTCGCCCCGGTGTCCCAGTTCACCCGAACACTGGTCTTGTCGACGGTGCTCATCATCTTCGCGGTGTGCCTGGCGGCGATGCTGCTGGCCCGGCTTTTCGTGCGCCCGATACGACGGTTGCAGACCGGCGCCCAGCAGATCGGCGCCGGCGACTACGAGGTCAACATCCCGGTATGGTCGCGCGACGAATTCGGTGATCTGACAACGACATTCAACGACATGAGTCAGAACCTGGCGATCAAGGAGAAGTTACTCGAGGAACAGCGCGCCGAGAACGAACGGCTGATGCTGTCCCTGATGCCCGAGCCGGTGATGCGGCGCTACCTCGACGGAGAGGAAACCATCGCCCAGGACCACAACAACGTCACCGTGCTGTTCGCCGACGTGCTGGGGCTCGACGACCTGTCGCACCGGCTGACCTCCGAGGAGCTGCTGGTCGTCATCAACAGCCTGACCCGGCAGTTCGACGCCGCCGCCGAGAGCCTCGGTGTCGAGCACGTGCGCACCCTGCACGACGGGTATGTCGCAGCCTGCGGGCTGAACACCCCCCGATTGGACAACGTTCGGCGCACCGTCGACTTCGCGATCGAGATGGACCGCATCGTCGACCGCTACGCCGCCGAATCCGGGTACGACCTGCGGCTCCGAGCGGGGATCGACAACGGCGCGGTGTCGAGCGGACTGGTCGGGCGCTCCACCCTGACCTACGACGTGTGGGGCGCGACGGTCGACCTGGCCTTCCGGGTGCAGCGAGGTAACCCGCAGGCCGGAATCTATGTCACCGCCCGGGTGTACGACGTCATGCACGACACGCTGGAGTTCGTCGCCGCCGGTGAGTCGGCCGGCGAGCACGGAACCGAACCGGTCTGGCGGCTGCGGGGGCACCCACAGTGACCAGCGTGCTGAACTCGACGTGGTTGGTCTGGGCCATCGTGGTCGCCGTCGGCTTCCCGGTGCTCCTGGTCCTGCTCACCGAGGTGCACAACGCGCTGCGACGACGCGGCAGTGCGCTGGCCCGCCCGGTGATACTGCTGCGCAACTACATCCTGCCGCTGGGCGCCCTGCTGCTGCTCCTGGTGCAGGCCATGGAGATCTCCGACGAGGCCACCTCGGTGCGCGTGGTCGCCACCCTCTTCGGGATCGTCCTGCTGGTGTTGATGCTGTCGGGTTTCAACGCCACGCTGATCCAAGGGGCGCCGGAAGACAGCTGGCGCAGGCGAATGCCGTCGATCTTCCTCGACGTCGCGCGGTTCGCGGTGATCGCGGTCGGCGTCACCGTGATCATGGCCAACATCTGGGGCGCCAACGTGGGCGGCCTGTTCGCCGCGCTGGGCGTCACCTCGATCGTTCTCGGCCTGGCACTTCAGAACTCGGTCGGCCAGATCATCTCGGGTCTGCTGCTGCTGTTCGAGCAACCGTTCCGGCTCGGCGACTGGATCACCGTGCCGACCGCGGCGGGCCGGCCGGCCGCGTACGGGCAAGTGGTCGAGGTCAATTGGCGCGCAACCCATATCGACACCGGCGGCAACCTTCTGGTGATGCCGAATGCCGAACTCGCCGGTGCGTCGTTCACCAACTACAGCCGCCCGCCGGGTGAGCACCGGCTCACGCTCGTGACGAACTTCGACGCCGGCGACCCGCCGGACGACGTGTGCGCAATGCTCTCGGCCGTCGCCGCGATGCTGCCGGACGTTCGTACCGACGGCCGGATCACCACGCTCTATCTCGGCGGCGCCGAGTACGAGACGTCGATCCCGCTGTACACCCCCGCCCTGGACGAGGCGGTGCGGAGCACGTTCCGGCGCTGGGTCTGGTACGCGGCGCGGCGCGAAGGCTTGCGCCTGGACGGTGTCGCCGACGACTTCGGCACACCGGAACGGGTCACCTCGGCGATGCGCGCGGTGGCCTCGACGCTGCGGCTCACCGAGGCGGAACAGCACGACATCGCGGCGGTGATGCGATTGGTGCGCTATGGCGACGGGGAACTTCTGCAGCGGCCCGGGCAGGTCCCGTTCGGCATGAGGTTCGTCGTCTCGGGGCGGGTCAGCCTCACGGTGACCGACCGCGACGGAGCGGTGATCCCGGCCCGCACCCTCGAGCGGGGCGACTTCCTGGGACAGACCGCGCTCACCCGCGAGCCGGTGCTGGCCACCGCCCACGCGGTCGGAGAGCTCACCGTGCTGGAGATCGCGCGCGACGAGATCGAGCGTCTGGTCCGGCGAAAGCCCATTCTGTTGCAGGTGCTCGGCGCTGTGATCGCCGAGCGGCGCGCGAGCGAGCGCCGCCTGATGGCGGCCGTCGACGACTGAAGGCACTCCGGCGCCGCATGTCCGGCGAATCCGGCCTGAGTCCTTTTCGTTAGCCAACCGCGATGTCCGAGCGCCGTGTCGCGGCGGTAACCACGCAGCCCCAACGTGTTTCATGGGCATTGCACAGCGACGGCACATTGCACGCATGCGCGAGACTTGACGAGAAAGGTGGGTTGGTTGCCGTTATGAGGTTCACAGAGAAGTGGCGGGGTTCCGCACGGGCCACGATGCGCCGAGTGGCGATTGCCGCGCTGGCCGCCGTTGCACTGCCCGGGTTGATCGGCGTTGCCGGCAACTCGGCGACGGCGGGGGCGTTCTCCCGACCCGGCCTTCCCGTCGAATATTTGGACATCTTCTCCCCGTCGATGAACCGCGACATCCGTATCCAGTTCCAGGGCGGCGGGCCGAACGCGGTCTACCTGCTCGACGGTTTGCGGGCGCAGGAGGACTACAACGGCTGGGACATCAACACCCCGGCGTTCGAGTGGTTCTACCAGTCCGGTCTGTCGACGATCATGCCCGTCGGCGGCCAGTCGAGCTTCTACAGCGACTGGTACCAGCCCTCACGCGGCAACGGGCAGAACTACACCTACAAGTGGGAGACGTTCCTGACCCAGGAGCTGCCCGCATGGCTGGAGGCCAACCGCGGCGTGTCCCGGACCGGCAATGCGGTCGTGGGTCTGTCGATGGCCGGTAGCGCCGCACTGACCTACGCGATCCACCATCCGCAGCAGTTCATCTACGCGGGCTCGCTGTCGGGCTTCCTGAACCCGTCCGAGGGCTGGTGGCCGATGCTGATCGGGCTGGCGATGAACGACGCGGGCGGCTTCAACGCCGAAAGCATGTGGGGTCCGTCCTCGGATCCGGCGTGGAAGCGCAACGACCCGATGGTCAACATCAACCAGCTGGTGGCCAACAACACCCGCATCTGGGTGTACTGCGGCACCGGCACCCCGTCTGACCTGGACACCGGGACCCCGGGCCAGAACCTGATGGCCGCGCAGTTCCTCGAAGGGTTCACGCTGCGCACCAACATCGCGTTCCGCGACAACTACATCGCGGCCGGTGGCACCAACGGCGTGTTCAACTTCCCGCCGGCGGGGACCCACAGCTGGGGCTACTGGGGACAGCAGCTGCAGCAGATGAAACCGGACATCCAGCGGGTTCTGGGGGCTCAGGCCACGGCCTAGCACCCCACCCACACCCAGAGAGCCTGCCGCCTCCCCCGAGCGGCAGGCTCTCTGCTGTGTGCGGGCCTCCCGCGGTTGCGCCGAACTGAGGTTCCCGGCTGTGGTCGGACCCGAAATCACGACCAGGAATCCCAGTTCGGCGAAAAAGCGCACACTCAGCCCTGGACGGTCGGGCGGATCGTCAGATCACCGATCTCCACGCCGTCGGGCTGCTCGATGACGAACGCGACGGCGCGGGCCACCGCGTCCGGGTCCAGGCCGAACGCATCCATGTCGGCCCGGACCCGGCGGCGCAGCTCGGGGTCGGTGACCGACGCGTCGAGCTCGGTGTTCACAAAGCCCGGAGAGATCGACGTGGTGCGGATGACGCCGTCGGTCGACTCCTGCCGCAGCGCCTCCATCACCGTGCGGACCGCGTTCTTCGTCGCGGCGTACACCCCCTGCCCCGGAACGATCTTCAGACCCGACGTCGACACCGTGGTCACGAAGTGGCCGCGCCCCTGACGCCGGAAAACCGGTGTCGCCGAGGCGAACCCATACAGGACGCCACGTAGGTTGACGTCCACCATCGCCATCCAGCCCGCGACGTCGCCGTCGGCGATCGGGCCGGTCGCCGCGATGCCCGCGTTGCCGACCAGGACGTCGAGGCGCCCGTACTCGGCGACGGCGGCGTCGACGAGCGCGTCCAGGTCCGCGGCCCGCGTGACGTCGGTCGCGGTGACGACGACCTGCGCCCCGGCCGCGCGCAGCTCGTCGGCGAGCGCGTCCAACCGATCCACCCGGCGCGCTCCGAGCACGAGCCGAGCGCCTCGGGCCGCCAACCGCCGGGCGGTCGCCGCGCCGATCCCACTGCTCGCGCCGGTGATCGCGACGACCTTTCCGCTGATGCCATCCATGTCCTCGGTCATACGCGCTCCTCGGTCATACAAGCTCCGACCATCCGCGGGCGCCCACTATTCCGCTTCAGGCGAAATGCCCGGGGAACAAAAGACGCGGGCCACAAGGTTGAGTCCATCAGGTTCAACTTTGGGTTGAACATACCCCAGGAGGATTGATGCCTGAAGCTTTGCAAGTTCCCGTGCACTTCGTCGCCGAACCGATCGTGCTGCCCGGGATGGTCGTCCCCATCGAACTCGACGACGCCGCCCGCGCCGCGGTCGACGCCGCGCAGGCCAGTGAGGCCGGCAAGCTGCTGATCGCGCCGCGCCTCGACGATCGCTACCCCACCTACGGTGTGCTGGCGTCGGTCGTCCAGGTCGGGCGTCTGCCTGGCGGCGGTGCCGTCGCGGTGGTGCGCGGCGAGAAACGCGCCCACATCGGATCCGGTGCCAGCGGCCCCGGCACCGCGCTGTGGGTGCTCGTCGAGGAAGTCGCCGAACCAGCGACCACCGACGAGACCAAAACGCTTGCCGCCGAATACAAGAAGCTGCTGTTGGCGATGCTGCAGCGCCGTGAGGCCTGGCAGATCGTCGACGTGGTCAACAAGATCACCGACCCGTCCGCGCTGGCCGACACGGCCGGCTACGCGTCCTACCTCAGCGATGTGCAGAAGCGTCAGCTGCTGGAGACCGAGAACGTCGACGAGCGGCTGCGGCTGCTCATCGGCTGGACCGGTGACCATCTGGCCGAGACGGAGGTCAACGACAAGATCGCCGAGGACGTCCGCACCGGCATGGAGAAGCAGCAGAAGGAATTCCTGCTGCGCCAGCAACTGGCGGCGATCCGCAAGGAACTCGGTGAACTCGACGAGAACGGCGACGCGTCCACCGACGACTACCGGGCCCGCGTCGAGGCCGCCGATCTGCCCGAGAAGGTGCGCGAGGCGGCCCTGCGTGAGGTCGGCAAGCTGGAGCGCTCCAGTGACCAGAGCCCGGAAGGCGGCTGGATCCGCACCTGGCTCGACACGGTGCTGGACCTGCCGTGGAACGTGACCACCGAGGATTCGACGGATCTGAAGTCCGCCCGGGAGATCCTCGACGCCGACCATCACGGCCTCGAGGACGTCAAGGATCGCATCGTCGAGTACCTCGCCGTGCGTGCCCGTCGCACCCAGCGCGGCATGTCCGTCGTGGGCGGTCGCGGTTCCGGTGCGGTCATGGTGCTCGCCGGTCCGCCCGGGGTCGGCAAGACCTCGCTCGGCGAGTCCGTCGCGCGCGCACTGGGCCGCAAGTTCGTCCGCGTCGCCCTCGGCGGTGTGCGCGACGAGGCGGAGATCCGGGGGCACCGGCGCACGTACGTCGGCGCGCTGCCTGGCCGCATCGTGCGGGCCATCGGCGAGGCGGGATCGATGAATCCCGTTGTGCTGCTGGACGAGATCGACAAGGTCGGCTCCGACTACCGGGGCGACCCGGCGGCCGCGCTGCTGGAGGTGCTGGATCCTGCGCAGAACCACACGTTCCGCGACCACTACCTGGATCTGGACCTGGATCTGTCGGACGTGGTGTTCCTCGCGACGGCCAACGTCATCGAGAACATCCCGACGGCACTGCTGGACCGCATGGAGTTGGTCGAGCTCGACGGTTACACCGCCGACGACAAGCTGGCGATCGCCCGGGACTTCCTGCTGCCACGGCAGCGTGATCGTGCGGCGCTGACCGCCGACGAGGTCACCGTCACCGACGCGGCGCTGCGCAAGATCGCCGCGGACTACACCCGCGAACCCGGGGTGCGGCAGTTCGAACGGCTGCTGGCCAAGGCGATGCGGAAGGCGACGACGAAGCTCGCCGCCGGAGCCGGGCCGATCGTCATCGACGAGGCCGATCTCGTCGCATACCTAGGGCGTCCGCGCTTCACCCCGGAGTCGGCCGAGCGCACCGCGGTGCCCGGGGTCGCCACGGGTCTCGCGGTCACCGGTATGGGTGGTGACGTCCTCTACATCGAGGCCGGCGCAACCGACGGCGAGCCGGGACTCCAGCTGACCGGCCAACTGGGCGACGTGATGAAGGAGTCCGCGCAGATCGCGCTGTCCTACGTCCGCTCGCACGCGGGCGAGCTCGGCGTCGACACGAAGGCCCTGGACCGTCGCATCCACATCCACGTGCCCGCCGGCGCGGTGCCCAAGGACGGGCCGTCGGCAGGCGTGACGATGGTGACCGCGCTGGTCTCGATGGCCACCGGGCGTCAGGTGCGCGCCGACGTCGGGATGACCGGCGAGGTCACGCTCAACGGCCGGGTGCTGCCGATCGGCGGGGTGAAGCAGAAGCTGCTCGCCGCCCAGCGCGCCGGGTTGTCGACGGTGTTCATCCCGCAGCGCAACGAGGCAGATCTCGACGACGTGCCCGCCGACGTGCTGGAGGCCCTCGACGTGCGGCCGATGACCGACGTCGCCGAGATCGTCGCGCAGGCGCTGGCGCCGGCCGACGCGGCGGTGACCGCGGCGGCCTAGGGAAGTTCTCGGCGAGCGTGCGTGTTGTGCGGATCTGACACGGTGTGTCGGCCGCCGACACGCACGCTCGCGGAGAAAGGTGGAGGCCATGCCGGAGCCGGGACAGCCGTTGCGCAGGCTCGGATTTCTGACGATCGGGCGGTTCGACGAAGCCGCTCCCGGGCCGGGACACGAAAAGACCCTGCAGACCATCGAGCGGGCCGAGGGCCTCGGCTTCGACACCGTCTGGGTGCGGCAGCGCCACCTGCAGGCCGGGATCTCCTCCCCGGTGGCGATGCTGGCCGCCGCCAGCCAGCGCACCTCACGCATCGAGCTCGGCACCGCGGTGATCCCGCTGGGGTTGGAGAATCCGTTGCGGCTGGCCGAGGACCTGGCCACGGTGGACATCCTGTCCGGTGGCCGGCTCAATCCGGGTGTGTCCGTTGGCGTTCCGATGCACTACGACAACTACCGGACCGCGCTGTATCCGGACACCCATGACGTCGAGGACTTCACGAAGAAGCGGGCCGAAAGGTTGCTGGACTACCTGCGCGGTGAGCCGGTCAGCGATTTCGAGGGCACGATCGGCATCGAACAGTTCTCCCGGCGGGTGCAGCCGCACTCCCCCGGGCTGGCCGGACGCGTCTGGTACGGCGGCGGACTGAGCTCGGCGATCTGGGCGGGGAAGAACCGCCTCAACTACTTGACCAGCAATGTCGTCAGCACAGAACATCGGGAGGGCGACGGGCCCTGGGATTTCGCGACCATCCAGGCCGAGCAGATCGACGCGTTCCGGGCGCATCACCCGGATCCGTCGACCGCGCGGGTCTCGCAAGGCCTGGTCGTGATCCCGACCGACTCCGCGACGGCTGAGCAGATCGGCAGGTACCGCCGCTACGCCGAGGCCCGGCTGCCCCGCACCGGACAGACCCACGGCCCGCGCGGCATGGTGTTCTCCCCCGACTTCGTCGGTTCCTCGGACGAACTGGCCGAAAAGCTCTACGCCCATCCGGGTTTCCGCCGCGTCGACGAGGTCGCGTTCGCGCTGCCGTTCTCGTTCGACGCCGACGACTACCTCCAGATCATCACCGATTTGGCCGAAAAGCTCGGCCCGAAGCTGGGGTGGACACCGGCACCCATCGGTTAGCGTCACCCCATGGCCTACGACGCCGGTCTCGCCGACCGTGTCCGTGAACTGATCGCGTCTGAACGCGGAGTGGACGAGAAGAAGATGTTCGGCGGGCTGGCCTTCCTGATCGACGGCAACATGGCGGTCGTGGTCAGTTCGCAGGGAGGCCTGATGATCCGGGTCCCACCCGAAAAAACCGACGTGCTGATGTCGCGCGAACACGTCGAGCCGATGGTGATGTCCGGACGCGAGATGCGCGGCTGGCTGCGCGTGCACGCCGACGGGGTTGCGACGACACGGCAGTTGTCGGCCTGGGTGGCCCGCGGCGTCGACCGGGCCAAGAGCCTGCCTGCTAAGTAACCGGAGATTCGGCGCCGGAGATTCGGCGCTGGAGATTCGGCACCGCCGCACCGGGTAGCCGTCCGGCATGAGCCACGACGACACGACACGCAGGCTGCTCGAGGAGGCGGGCACCACCTACGCCGAGGAAGCCGGTATCACGCTCGCGGACAGACCGATGCCGCTGTTCGAGCTGCTGGTGCTGTGCATGCTGGCCAGCAAGCCGATCGACGCGACCGTCGCGACCCGGGCGGCCAAGGAGCTGTTCGGCGAGAAGCTGCGCACCCCCGGCGCGGTGCTCGACGCGGACCGCCGGACCATGATCGCCGCGTTCGGCCGCGCCGGCTACGCCCGCTACGACGAGAGCTCGGCGACCCGGCTGGCCGACATCGCGGCCGCGGTCCGCGACGACTACCACGGCGATCTGCGCGAGCTGGCCGCCCGCTGCGAGCAGGACCGCGACGCGGCCAGGCGGCTGCTGAAAGAGTTCACGGGCATCGGCGATACCGGCGCCTCCATCTTCCTGCGCGAGGTGCAGGACGTCTGGACCTGGGTTCGGCCGTACTTCGACCCCCGGGCCACCGCCGCGGCGACGGACCTGGGCCTGCCGGGTGACCCCGCCAAGCTGGCCGAGCTGAGCCGCGGTGAATGTGCCCGGCTCGCGGCCGCTTTGGTCCGGGTGTCCCTCGACGACGAACTGCGGGACAAGATCGCGACGTAACCCGCGGATGGTCCAATGGGCTATGCGATACGTGATCCGCACGGCGCTGGCCGGGGCCGCCGTGCTCGGCGCGGGGTGTGCCGGACCGACCGTGATCAATACCGAGGACGCGGCGCCGCCCGCGACGAACACCGTGGCGGCAGCGCCGACGACCTCCCGCGCCGGCAACGCCCACCTGGCCAACGCGTTCGATTTCGCCGCCGACGTCGACGGGCGGACCGGCTACTACTTCACCTCTCCGAGCGGACGCTGGGAGTGCGCGATCGTGCCGCGGGTACGCGCCGGCTGCCAGAACGCGCGGTCGTCGTCTCTGGGGATCGACGGGGCACCCGACGAGGTTCCTGGGCCCGACGGTGAGCCGACCGCACCGACCGCGATCACCCTCGACCGCGCCGCCGGCCCGCGGTTCGCCGCGCCCCCGCCGCCGGGGTTCGCGCTGGAGCCCGGACCCGCGCGCGAACTGCCGTTCAACCGGATCCTCGCGGTCGCCGGCTTCCGCTGCAATATCCAAGAGGCGAGCGGGATCTCGTGCCTGTCCGAGGCCAGCGGCAAGGGTTTCACGTTCTCCGCCGACAGCTACGCGCCCGTCTACACGGACGTGCCCGCCGACGCCCCTGAGTAGGGTCGACACCATGCCGACCGACCAGCCGCCAGTCACCGTCGTCGTCACTGGCGCCGCCGGCCACATCGGTTACGCGGCGCTGTTCCGCATCGCCGCCGGAGCCATGCTCGGCCGTGACACCCCGGTCATGTTGCGTCTGCTGGAGCTTCCCGACGCGGTGCGCGCCGCCGAGGGTGTGGTGATGGAACTCGACGACGGCGCCTTCCCGCTGCTGGCGGGCACCGAGATTTACGACGATCCGGTCCGGGCCTTCGACGGTGTCGAGGTGGCGCTGCTGATCGGGGCGAAGCCGCGCACCAAGGGCATGGAACGTGCCGACCTGCTCGGCGCCAACGCACAGATCTTCGCGGCGGCCGGCCGCGCGCTCAACGCGGGCGCGGCGCCCGACGTCCGGGTGCTCGTGGTCGGAAACCCGGCGAACACCAACGCACTCGTGGCCGCCGCACACGCGCCTGACATTCCCGCCGAACGGTTCACCGCACTGACCCGACTCGACCACAACCGTGCCGTGGCGGCGATGGCCCGGCACGCGAAGGTGCCCGTCACCGAGATCACCAGGATGACGATCTGGGGCAACCACTCGCCGACCCAGTATCCCGACATCTTCCACTCGACCGTCGGCGGTCGCGCCGGCGCGGACTACGCAGCCGACACGCGTTGGCTCACCGACGATTTCATCCCCACGGTGGCCCGCCGCGGAACCGCCATCATCGAAGCACGCGGAGCCAGCTCGGCGGCGTCGGCGGCCAACGGCGCCATCGACCACATCGACGACTGGGTGCACGGCACCCCCGCCGGGGACTGGACCTCGGTGGCGTTGCCCTCCCCCGGCGTCTACGGCGTTGACGAAGGGCTGGTCTGCTCGTTCCCGTGTCGCTCGGTCGACGGGCGCTGGGAGATTGTCGACGGGCTGGACATCAACCCGTTCTCGCGGGCGCGCATCGACGCCTCCGTCGACGAGCTGCGCGCCGAGCGCGACGCCGTGGTCGCGCTCGGGCTGCTCTAGCTACGCCAGCGACGCGGTGCCGTCGGCGTTCACGTGCACGGCCGCCCCGGCGATGTCGTCGGTCACCGTGGTCTGCGCCTGGGCCGAGTCGGTGATCACCGCGAGGACGCGGGCGCCGTCGGGGGTGCGCACCGCCAGGAACGCCTTCTCGGGTTGGCCGTCGCGGTCGAACGGAGTCGTCCACGTCTCCACCGTGCCGTCGCCGCTCCAGTCCACCAGCTCGGTCCGGGTGGGTTCCGCATCGACCTCGGATTGCACGTCTTCCCAACGGAACTCCTGGGCCGGGGGTTCGGTGCCGTACACGCCGAAGCTGTGCTTGGTCAGATAGCCGCCGTTGGCGGTGATGAAGCCGCGCGTGCCGGGCTGCGCGACCAGCTGTTCGGCCATCGTCGCGATCGAATGGGTCACGTAGTTGTTCCACGGCCCGCCCGCGAAGGTCAGCCCGCCGGTCACGGTCAGCGGCCGGTCGGGGTCGCCGACGGGCAGTCCCAGCTCCTTGGCCGCGATCTGCACGGCCGACGGGAAGCAGGAGTACACGTCGATCAGGTCCATGTCGTCGACGCTCGCGCCGGCGAGTTCCAGGGCCCGGCTGCCCGCGATGCGGATGGCCGGGCTGGTGTGGAACTCGGCCCGCTCACCGATCGCGTAGGTATCGTGCGAATCGGCCCCGGCGTACGGGAAAACCCAACGCTCCGAAGGAATCTGGAGGTACTGCGCCTTCTCCACCGAGGTCAGGATCAGCACCGCACCCTGGTCGACCATGTTGTTGGAGTTCATCAGCTTGGTGTAGGGCCAGCTGATCATCCGGTTCTTCGGCGACGGCTGGTAGATCTCCTCGGCGGTCAGCGCGTCGCGGCTCCACGCGTGCGGGTTGGTCGCGGCGACCGCGGAGAACTGCGCCCACAGCTCACCGATGCGGCGGCGGTGCTCGTCGAAGGTCTCGCCGTTGGCGATGCGCACGGCCTGCTCGAACATCGGATACACGTACGCGGGACGGTCCAGCCCGATCTTCGCGTCACCGGGTCCGGCCATCGGGAGGTTCTCATCGGAACCCGGGGCCATCGGCACCGACTCGTCCTGGCGTGTCCCCTGCATCTTGTTACCCGCCGCGCGCACCCGGGTCCGCGACCGCCACGTCTCGCCGCCGGCGATCAGAACGACGTCGTGCTTGCCCTGTTGGATGTCCAGGCAGGCCAGGTTCACCAGGGTCTGGGGCACGTTGCCGCCGATGCCGGTGTAGCGGGTCTCGGCTTTGTCGGCGCCGATGCGCTGCGCGAGCAGCAGGCCGGGATCGCGGTAGCGCCACGACAGCAGGTTGACGATGCGCACGGCATCGACGGCCTCCAGCACCCGCGGGTCGGCCGCCTCGCGGGCCGCGGCCACCATCAGGTCGACAGGCTCCACCGTCGCATCCTCGGTGTGCTGGTTCACCTGGCCGTAGCCGACGAGTACCGGTGTCCTGGGGTCGATGGGCATGACGGGAGAGGCCTCCTAGACGTTCTTCTGGTAGGCGAACAATATGCCGTCGGCGATCCGCCGATCGACCTGGTCGGCGTCCCGGGCCCGGGACTGTGCGGCAGATCTCACCGGTGGGCGCCGCGCCCGACATCCCGCCCGCCTGGCGACGTACCGAAGATTAACCCCCCGGCTTGCGGGTACGGGTTGACCGCACCCGTAAGCGGAGTTGGATGGAGAGATGACGACCACGACCACGACCGCGACCACGCAACGCAATCCGCTCGGCGACGCGGAACTCGACCGCGTGGACCGGTGGTGGCGCGCCGCCAACTACCTGTCGGTGGGTCAGATCTATTTGCTGGACAACCCCCTGCTGCGGACCCCGCTGACCCGTGATGACGTCAAACCGCGACTGCTGGGCCACTGGGGCACCACGCCCGGCCTGAACTTCCTCTACGCCCACCTCAACCGCGCCATCAAGGAGCGCGAGCAGTCGACGATCTACGTGACCGGTCCCGGGCACGGCGGACCGGGACTGGTGGCCAACGCGTACCTGGACGGCACGTACAGCGAGATCTACTCCGACATCACCCAGGACACCGAGGGGCTGCGCCGGCTGTTCCGGCAGTTCTCCTTCCCCGGCGGCATCCCGTCGCACGTCGCCCCCGAGACCCCCGGCTCGATCCACGAGGGCGGGGAACTCGGCTATGCGCTCTCGCATGCCTACGGCGCCGCGTTCGACAACCCGGATCTGCTCGTCGCGGCCGTCGTCGGCGACGGTGAGGCCGAGACCGGGCCGCTGGCCACCAGCTGGCACTCCAACAAGCTCGTCAACCCGGCCAGTGACGGCGTGGTGCTGCCGATCCTGCACCTCAACGGCTACAAGATCGCGAACCCGACGGTGCTGGCCCGCATCCCCACCGAGGAACTGCGCAGCCTGATGGTCGGGTACGGGCACAACCCGCACTTCTTCGAGGTTCCCGACGACGCGTCGGCAGCCGATCACGCTGACGCGCATCGCCGTTTCGCGATGCTGCTCGACGACGTCTTCGACGAGATCGCCGAGATCAAGGCCCGCGCCGCCGCCGGCGACGAGTCGCGGCCAGCCTGGCCGATGATCGTGTTCCGCACCCCGAAAGGCTGGACCGGCCCCGAATCCATCGACGGCAAGAAGACGACCGGGTCGTGGCGGGCGCATCAGGTGCCGCTGTCGAGTGCCCGCGACACCGCCGAGCACCTCGGCGTGCTCGCCGACTGGCTGACCTCCTACCACCCCGAGGAACTGTTCGACGAGGACGGCGCGCTAATGCCCGACATCGCCGAGCTCGCCCCGCCCGGGCAGTTGCGGATGAGCGACAACCCGCACGCCAACGGCGGCCTGCTGCTCAAGGATCTGCGGCTGCCCGACTTCCGGACGTTCGGCGTCGACGTGCCGGCCCCCGGCGCCACCGTCGCCGAGGCCACCCGGGTGCTCGGGCGATGGCTGACCGACGTGATCCGGCTCAACCCGCACAACTTCCGCATCTTCGGCCCCGACGAGACCGCGTCCAACCGGCTCCAGGCCGTCTACGACGCCACCGACAAGCAGTGGAACGCCGAGTTCTTCGGCCCCGAGGTCGACGAGCACCTGGCCCGGGTCGGGCGGGTGGTCGAGATGCTGTCCGAGCACCAGTGCCAGGGCTGGCTGGAGGGCTACCTGCTGACGGGCAGGCATGGGCTCTTCAACTGCTACGAGGCGTTCATCCACATCATCGACTCGATGTTCAACCAGCACGCCAAGTGGCTCAAGGTCACCGACGAGATTCCGTGGCGGCGGCCGATCGCGAGCCTGAACTACCTGCTGTCCAGCCACGTGTGGCGCCAGGACCACAACGGGTTCTCCCATCAGGACCCGGGCTTCATCGACCACGTGGTGAACAAGAGCGCCAAGGTGGTGCGCGTCTACCTGCCGCCGGACGCCAACACGCTGCTGTCGACCTATGACCACTGCCTGCGCTCGCGCCAGTACGTCAACGTCGTGGTGGCGGGCAAACAACCGTCCCCGCAGTTCCTGACCATGGAGCAGGCGGTCGCGCACTGCACCCGCGGGCTCGGCATCTGGGAGTGGGCGGGTTCGGAGGTGGTGGGCACCGACCCCGACGTGGTGCTCGCCTCGGCCGGCGACGTCCCGACATTGGAGGCGCTGGCCGCGTCCGACATCCTGCGTCAGCATCTGCCCGACCTGAAGGTCCGCTTCGTCAACGTCGTGGACCTGATGCGGTTGCAGGACGCGAACGAGCATCCGCACGGGCTGCCCGACCGCGACTTCAACATGATCTTCACCACCGACCGGCCGATCATCTTCGCCTACCACGGCTACCCGTGGCTGATCCACCGGCTGACCTACCGGCGGGCCGGAAACGACAACCTGCACGTGCGTGGCTACAAGGAGGAAGGCACCACCACGACGCCGTTCGACATGGTGATGCTCAACGACCTCGACCGCTACCACCTGGTCATGGACGTGATCGACCGGGTGCCGACGCTCGGGTCCCGATGCGCGACGCTGCGCCAGCAGATGGCCGACAAGCGGATCGCGGCGCGTGAGTACACGCGCGCCCACGGAGACGACATCCCGGAGGTGAAGGACTGGGTGTGGCCGGCCGCGCGCAAGTCCGGCTTCGGCACCTCGGCCGCCGATGGCGCGTCCGCGACCGGCGGTGACAACGAATAGTCCGGGTACGCTGGTCCGGATATGTCTGACGTCGCCGCCGCTGCCGTAGAGCCGCATCCCGTGCTGGCCCAACTGTCCGCGCTGCACCATTTCCGGATCTATGTCGACATCGCGATCGTCGTCGTCGTCCTGGCGCTGTCGAATCTGCTCGCGCACTTCACCACGCCGTGGGCCAACGTCGCCGTGATCCCGGCCGCCGCCGTCGGCCTGGTGTTCCTGGTGCGCTCGCGCGGTCTCGGCTGGTCCGAGCTCGGCCTGGGTCGGGAGCACTGGAAATCGGGCGCCGGTTACGCGCTGGGCGCGGTCGCGTTGGTGGGCACCGTCATCGCGGTCGGCGCGCTGCTGCCGTGGACGCGGCCGATGTTCCTGAACAACAACTACGCGACGCTGTCCGGCGCGCTGGTCGCGTCGATGATCATCATCCCGCTGCAGACCGTGATCCCCGAGGAGCTCGCGTTCCGCGGGGTGCTGCACGGCGCGCTGGACCGGGCGTGGGGCTGGCGCGGCGTCGCGGCGGCGGGATCACTGCTGTTCGGGCTGTGGCACATCGCGACCTCACTGGGGCTGACGGCCAGCAATGTCGGCTTCACCAAGATCCTCGGCGGCGGAGTGTTCGGCATGGTGGCCGGCGTGGTCGGCGCGGTGATCGCGACCGCTGCGGCCGGGTTCGTGTTCTCGTGGCTGCGCCGCCGCAGCGGCAGCCTGATCGCGCCGATCGCGCTGCACTGGTCGCTCAACGGGCTCGGTGCGCTGGCGGCCGCGCTGGTGTGGCATCTGTCCTGACGGCTTTCGCCGCCCGCTTGCGCGCCCGGAACTCCCGGTTCTTGAACTTGTTGCCGCACGCTCCCATATCGCACCAGGTGCCGCCGCGGTTGCGTGACGTGTCGTAGAACGCCCACCGGCATTCGTCGCTGCGGCACGCCTTGAGCCGCGACCAGGTGCCGTCACGCTGCGCGTCGCGCACGGTGATCAGCAGGGCCGCGAGCCGGCTCGCGACGTCGTCACCGTCGACGGTCATCTCCACCGATCCGTCCGGGCAGATCGTGGGACGGACCGTCGCCGCCGCGGCGATGCGGGCCAGCGGCGCCAGCGTCTCCGGCGCCGGTTCCGTTCCGCCGCCGTTGTGTACCAACATCGCGCGCAGCGCCTCCCGGGCCTCCGCGACCAGGGCCAGATCCGACGGTGTCAGGCCGGCGGACGGACCGAGCAGCCCGTGGCCGACCAGCCACGGGCGCGCATCGGCGGGATCGGCGAGGCGGTCGGCCCCGTCGGGACGTTCGACGGTGTTGACCAGCTCCTGGACGCGCCGCAACGGCCCCGGGGCGGGTTTGCCCTCGTCGTCGCCGGGCCAGTGCACCGTCACACCTCCAGGCTAGCACCGATGACCATCAAAAGGTATTGACTGGTCATGCATGACCGGCATACGCTGTTCGGCAGTCATTGAATGGAGCTGATGATGCTGTTCGCCCGTTTCGACGCCCGGCTGCGCGCCGGGATCTACGACCGGCAACTCTCGGTGGGCGTCGCACCCGAACCGGGGAGCCCGCTGGCAGCCCACCGCGCCCGGCTCACCTCGCCGGCCGAGCGGATGGCGATCGCGGGCACCCTGCGCCGCTGTGTGCGCGACGCACGCCAAGGCACCTCGGCATCGCGGATCCCGGTCGACGTCGCGAACGTCGTCGCGGCCGAGGGCCTGATCGAGCGGATCGTCGGGCGGCTGCTGGCGCCGCATCCGGTCGGCGACCGTGGTGTCGCGCGACTGCGCCTCGTCCTCGCCGACGGCTCCGGGCCGCTCTACCGGGGCGGCCGCGGCGATCTGGCGGGCCGGTTGGGTGCGGCGCTGGCGGCGCTGTAGCTCAGACGATCAGCACCCCGGCACCGGCGATGCGGCCGGCGCTGAGGTCACTCAACGCGTCGTCGGCGCGGTCGAGCGGATAGCGCGCCGTGGTGACCTGCAAGCGGCGCTCGCCCGCGAACCGCAGGAAAGCATGTGCGTCGGCGCGGGTGTTCGACGTGACCGAACGAAGTTGCCGCTCCTGGAACAGATGACGTTGGTAGTTCAGCACCGGGATGTCGCTGAGATGGATCCCGGCGACCGCGAGGGTGCCGCCCCGGTCCAGCGCCTCCAGGGCCGGGAGGACCAGGTCGCCGACCGGCGCGAACAGGATGGCCGAATCCAGCGGCACCGGCGGTGGGTCGGCGGCGCCCTGAGCCGACGCGGCACCCAGCGACAGTGCGAGCTCGCGAGCGCGTTCACCGCGCGTCATCACGTGCACCTCGGCACCCGAGGCCAGCGCCACCTGCGCGGTCAGGTGGGCGCTGCCGCCGAACCCGTAGATCCCGAGCCGGCCACCGGGTGGCACGTCGGCACGCAGCAGAGCCCGGTATCCGATGATCCCCGCGCACAGCAGCGGCGCGAGCTCGGCGTCGGAGTAACCAGCCGGCAGCGGCAGCGCGAACGCTGCGGGAACCGTCGCGAATTCGGCGTAGCCGCCGTCGGCGTCCCATCCGGTGTAGCGGGAATCCGGGCAGAGGTTCTCGTGGCCGCGCACGCAGTACCGGCAGACGCCGCAGGTGTGCCGCAGCCACGCGATACCGACCCGGTCACCGACGGCGAATGCGTCGACGCCGTCGCCGACGCGCGTGATTTCCCCGACGACTTCGTGCCCGGGGACTACATCGTGCCGGTGCACCGGCAGATCACCCTCGGCGACGTGCAGATCGGTGCGGCACACGCCGCACGCCTGCACCGCGACCAGCAACTCCCCCGGCCCGGGTTCGGGCACCGGCGCCGTGACCTGCACCAGCGGCGCCGTCGCGACCGGCCCGGGCCTGCGGACCTGCCATGCCCGCATCGCGGGGCTCAGGATCTCGCCTGCACCTTACCGACGATCCAGAGCAGGATCACCGAGCCGAGGATCGCGGTGAACAGCGTGAACCACCAGCCGCCGCCCGCGGTGTCGACGAAGAAGCTCAGCAGGAAGCCACCGATCAGCGCACCGACGATGCCGATGACGATGTTCATCAGGATGCCCGAGCCAGACCCCTTCACGATCTTGCCCGCGATCCAGCCCGCGATCGCGCCGATGATGATGTAGCCGATCCAGCCGACGCTGGTCAGCGTCGTCGACCGGGCCAGGATCTCACTAGCCGCAACCATGTCCATCTCGGTCTCCTACCTGTCGCCAGCCCAGCCCAGGTGCGGTCGCATCCGGGCCCATGGTGCAGGTATACCGCTTGTCGATAACGATTCGGTCCTACCAACGGTCGCCGAATCGGACACGATCACGCGGGAGGCAGCATCCCTGGAGCGGTGTTCGGGTCGACCGGAACCGGGACACCGACCGCGGGCCGCGGCGCCGGAGCGTTCGGGTCGGCCGGCGGCGCGTTCGGGTCAGCCGGCGGCAGCGGCGCGTTCGGATCCGCCGGAGGGGGCGGCGGGGGCGGAGCCCACGGCCGGATGGAGTTGGCCAGCGTCACAGCCTCGGCCTGCGGCACCGGGTTGGTGGCCGTACCGAGCCACACCACGAACCACCGTTCCGGGGTGCGCTGACCCCGCGGCGTGCCGGGAGCCACCGGCGTGCCGACCACACCGGCCCAGATCTGACCGTTGGGCTTGTTCGTGTCGGTGAATTTCACCTCGTAGTACGACGCGACACCGTTGTTCTCCAGCGGGACGACCTGCTGGTTGACCCGCGTGCCGGGGAACGGCATGAAGAACTCGCCCATGTCGGAGGCGAGCCGCTGCGCGGCCTTCGTGTTGTCGCTCTCCGCGCCGGCGAAGAGTTTCAGATCGAGCCGGCCGAGCAGCACGCTCGTGTCGTTCGGCGGCTGCGCGTCCGGGGGCGAACCCTCCGGCGGAAGCTTCGACAGCAGCGCCTGACCGTAGGACAGCTGGGTGGCGTCCGAGACCTTCCACCCGGCGGGGACCACGTAGCTGAACCCGCCGGCGGAGTTGTCGACGCGACCGGGCTCCGGCGCAGGCGCGACAGGAGCGTTGGGGTCGGCGTTCGGGTCCGCGGGCGCCGGAGCATTCGGGTCGGCGGGCGCCGGAGCCGGAGCATTCGGGTCGGCCGGCGCCGGGGCCGGCGCCGGGGCATTCGGGTCCGCCGGGGCAGCGGTGGCCGCGGGCGCATTCGGATCGACGGGAGGCGGAGCCTGAGGCGCGTCGACCGCCGGAGGGGCGGGCGCCGGGGCAGGCGTCGGCGCTGGCTGAGCGTGCGCGACAGCGGGCAGCGTCAACGCCGCCGCCAGTGCGGCGGTCGTGGCTCCCGTCAGAACTGAACGTCGAAACGACGTCGGCGCGCCGTTGCGGCGGCGAGAAGACACATCCGGCTGATCCATGGGGAAGAAACTACCGTGTTGCAGCCGTGACGCAAGTGCGGGGTGGTCAAATTGTGCCGAATCGTTATATTGCCACTGCGACAGTTACAGCTGATCAAAGCCATTCAGTCAGTTTGCTGACACGACTCACCACCCGCGCGCCGCGTGGGTGGTGAACTGCTCGCGGTGATCCGATTGTGACGTCTTGGCTGTTTTTCGGCCGCCGCCGCGCCACCGTTACGGCATCGGCGGCGAGCGCGAGCCGGGTTTCTGATCTAGCTACTGTCCAGTAACATAATCGGCACTCGCTGGTTCAGCGTCGAACGCAACAGGAGGGGCTCGGAATGGACGTGCTTGTCACAGGATGCGACACCGATCTGGGACGCACGATCGCACAGAGCTTCCACGACGCCGGGCACAAGGTCTACGTCAGTGGCCGCAGGCGCGACGAGCTCGAGGTCCTGGCCAAAGAGCTCGACACCGATGTGTTCGTGTTCGACAGCGCCGATCCGGGTTCGGTCGCAGCGCTGCACGGCCAGGTGCCCGCCCACCTCGACACCATCGTCAACGTGCCCGCGCCGGCATGGACCGGCGGCGATCCCCGCACCTACACGCTCGACGACCACGCCGCCGAGTGGCGCGCGCTGTTCGACGCCGGCCTGGTGTCGCCGGTGCTGACGGTCCAGGTGCTCGGCGACCACATGCGCTCGGGCGGCTCGATCATCACGGTGATCCCCGATCCGCCGAGCGAGGGCGGGGCCGCATCGGCGGTCAAGGCGGCCGTGTCGGACTGGACCGCCGGTCAGGCCAACCACTTCGGCATCCGCGGGATCACCATCAACGCGGTCGCGGTGGGCCGCGGCTTCGAGCGCGGCTACGAGGGACTGTCCAGCACCCCGTCGTCGGTCAGCGCCGAGATCTCACGGCTGTCGCTGTTCCTGACCACGCCGGCCGCCCGGCACATCACCGGCCAGACGTTGCACGTCAGCCACGGAGCGTTGGCGAACTTCGGCTAGCGGGGATTTATTCCGCGCTTCGCGCCGAGTGAAACGGCCGACGGCGTCCGGCCCGACCTGCCTAGGGTCGAGGGTGTGAGCATTCGACTCGGACTCCAGATCAACAACTTCTCGTACGGCACCGGGGTCGCCGACCTCTTCCCCACCGTCGTCAAACAGGCGCACGAGGCCGACACCTCGGGCTTCGACGCGGTGTTCCTGATGGACCACTTCTACCAACTGCCCGGCATCGGGACGCCCGACGAGCCGATGCTGGAGGCGTACACCGCGCTCGGCGCATTGGCCAACGCCACCGACAACGTGCAGCTGGGCACCCTGGTCACCGGGAACACCTACCGGAATCCCACCCTGCTGGCCAAGAACATCACCACGCTCGACGTCATCAGCGCCGGACGCGCGATCCTGGGCATCGGCACCGGTTGGTTCGAACTCGAGCACGACCAACTCGGTTACGAGTTCGGCACCTTCACCGACCGCTTCAACAAGCTCGACGAGGCACTGCAGATCATCGTGCCGATGATCAAGGGCGAGAAGCCGACGTTCACCGGCCGCTACTACCGCGTGCAGGAGGCGATGGCCAATCCCCGCTTCCGCGAACACATTCCGTTGATGATCGGCGGCAGTGGCGAGAAGAAGACCATCCCGCTGGCCGCGCGGCACTTCGACCACCTCAACGTCATCGCCGGCTTCGACGAGCTGTCCCGCAAGATGGACGTGGTCAGGCAGGCCTGCGAGAAGATCGACCGTGATCCGTCGACGCTGGAGACCAGCATGCTGGTCGGCGCCCTCGTCGGCGACGGGGTGACCCCGGATGCGATCCCCGAGGATTTCCGGCAGCGGATGGTCGCGGGCACCCCCGAGCAGGTCGCCGAACAGATCAAAACCAAGGTGCTCGACGCCGGCGTCGGCGGCGTCATCGTGTTTGTGCCGACACAGACGCTCGGCTACCAGCCCGGTCAGATCACGGCACTCGGAGAGGCACTGAAACCGCTGGTCACCGCGTAACGTCGGGAACGGATACGAATATCGGCGGTGGTGCGGGACGTCACCGCACCGACAGGAAGCGCAGCGACTAGGATTTTCGTTGTCCTGAGTGGGTAAGAAACACCCGAAGTAGGTCTGTTCCCCAGGACCTCGACAAGGAGTTCCAATGAGCCATCCGGGAGCCACTCCAAGCGATCGCCACAAGGTGGTCATCATCGGATCGGGTTTCGGTGGATTGACCGCCGCCAAGGCACTGAAGCACGCCGACGTCGACATCAAGATGATCGCGCGCACCACCCACCACCTGTTCCAGCCGCTGCTCTACCAGGTCGCGACCGGCATCATCTCCGAAGGCGAGATCGCGCCGGCGACCCGGGTGATCCTGCGCAAGCAGAAGAACGCGCAGGTGCTCCTCGGCGACGTGACGCGGATCGACCTGGAGACCAAGACGGTTCGCTCGGAGCTGCTGGGCCACACCTACATCACCCCGTTCGACAGCCTGATCGTGGCTGCCGGCGCGGGCCAGTCGTACTTCGGAAACGACCACTTCGCCGAATGGGCTCCCGGCATGAAGTCCATCGACGACGCCCTCGAGCTGCGCGGCCGGATCCTGGGCGCTTTCGAACAGGCGGAGCGGTCCAGCGACCCGGCCCGCCGCGAGAAGCTGCTCACCTTCGTCGTCGTCGGCGCGGGGCCGACCGGTGTCGAAATGGCCGGGCAGATCGCCGAATTGGCCGACCACACCCTCAAAGGTGCGTTCCGCCATATCGATTCGACGAAGGCACGCGTGATCCTGCTCGACGCGGCGCCTGCGGTGCTGCCGCCGATGGGTGAGAAGCTCGGCAAGAAGGCGCAGGACCGGCTGGAGAAGATGGGCGTGGAGATCCAGCTCAACGCCATGGTCACCGACGTCGACCGCAACGGCATCACGGTCAAGGACCCCGACGGCACGATGCGGCGCATCGAAGCCGCGTGCAAGGTGTGGTCGGCCGGTGTTTCGGCCAGCCCGCTCGGCCGGGACCTCGCCGATCAGTCCGGCGTCGAGCTCGATCGCGCCGGACGCGTGAAAGTCCTTCCGGACCTGTCGATTCCGGGTCACCCCAATGTCTTCGTGGTCGGCGACATGGCGGCCGTCGAAGGTGTGCCGGGGATGGCGCAGGGTGCGATCCAGGGTGGCCGCTACGCCGCGAAGGCGATCGCCGCCGGGCTCAAGGGCGCCGACCCCGAGGAGCGGGAACCGTTCAAGTACTTCGACAAGGGCTCGATGGCCACGGTGTCGCGGTTCAGCGCTGTCGCCAAGATCGGGCCACTGGAGTTCGGCGGATTCATCGCGTGGCTGTCGTGGCTGGTGCTGCATCTGGTGTACCTGGTCGGCTTCAAGACCAAGCTCGTCACGCTGCTGTCGTGGACGGTCACATTCCTGTCCACCAAGCGCGGCCAGCTGACCATCACCGAACAGCAGGCCTACGCGCGAATACGCATCGAGGAACTCGAGGAGATCGCGGCCTCGGTCCAGGACTCGGAGAAAGCCGCGAGCTAGCGGTCGCGGTCAGAGCCTGTCGCCCTGCCAGGTCGACAGGCTGCCACCGCCTGCCAGCATCAGCGGCGTGCCGAGCGGCGCGGGATCGGTTCGCGGATAGGTCAGTTCGCTGACGCAGGCGCGCGGCGCGGCGATCACGTCGTCGCCCGGCGCACCCTCCCCCAGCTCGACGCGGTGGCGCAGCAGCGGCGCGCCGTCGACGTCGGCGTGCAGTGAGCCCGACCAGAAGCCCTGAGTCTCACCGGTTCTGCCGATCTGGACGCGCTCGCGCAGCCGCACCGCGGCGTCGGCTCCGAGCGTCACGCGTGTCGCCGCGAAGTGCCGGGACGCGGCCGCGACGATCGTCGGCTCCGGGTCGAGGTCGAGTTCCCCGGCCACCTCCAGCACCCAGTCGGCGTGCGATTCCGCGGTCGCCGGACCCGGCAGCGCCAGCGTCGCGGCGACGCTGCGCACCCGCAGCCGCGCGCCCGGTTCGACGACGACCCGGATCGAGATCGTGTCGCCGCCGAGTGGCGTCGCGACCGAGGACACCAGATGCACGGTATCGGCTCGGGTGGCGCGAGCGGCGATACCTCCGCTGCACTCGATGCGCGGCGAACGGCCCGCGGTGGCGACGATGACGACCTCGGAGCGCATCACACAGTCTGCGCGGCGCCGAGCTGGTCGCGAACCCAGCCCAGCACCGGCGTCGCGGCGGGATCGACGGTGAGCGAGATCAGCTCGAACGGCCGGTCACCGCGCACCGCGGCGGCGTCGCGGCGCATCACGTCCAGATCGGCACCCACCAGCGGAGCCAGGTCGGTCTTGTTGATCACCAGCAGGTCCGAGAACGTGACACCCGGTCCGCCCTTGCGCGGCACCTTGTCGCCGCCGGCGACGTCGATCACGAAGATCTGCACGTCCACCAGTCCCGACGAGAACGTCGCCGTCAGATTGTCCCCGCCGGACTCGACGAGGATCAACTCCAGGCCCGAGTGCGCGGCGATCAGATCGTCGATCGCATCCAGGTTCGCGGTGATGTCGTCGCGGATCGCGGTGTGCGGACACCCGCCGGTCTGTACGGCGGCGATGCGGTCGTCGGGCAGCACGGCGTTGCGGCGCAGGAAGTCCGCGTCCTCGGTGGTGTAGATGTCGTTGGTCAGTACCGCGAGCGAGAGTTCTTCGCGCAGCTGCCGACACAGCGCGGCGACCAGGGCGGTCTTACCGGAACCGACGGGTCCGCCGACGCCGATGCGCAACGGCTCGCCCGGCTTGCGGACGCGACGGGGCCGATCGGCGTGGCCGTGCGGTTGCCCGTCCAGGAAATGTGGTGGCATGAATTGCCCTCTCTAGGAAGCGAACAGAGGTCGTTCGCGGTCGGCGTGGCGCTGCGCGAGGACATCGAGCAGTGGATCGGACAGATCGGCGACACCCTTTGCGGCGTCGGACGCAGTCTGCTCGCACAGCCCGGCCAACTCGAACGTCACGGCCGCGACGTCGCCGGGGTCCAGCGCCAGCAGCCGCTGCGCCGCGGTCGCCGAACCTGTCATCGTGGTGTACACCAGCGAGACCGCGGTGTGCTCGGGTTCCAACCCGCCGGCCCGCCCGACCGCGCCTGCGGCGACCGCCAGGTGCGGGGTCGCGCCCAGCGCGGCCCACTCGTGGTCCGGCCACACGCGCCGGGCCAGCCGCACCAGACCGCGGCCCTGCGCGCGGGACGCCTCGCGCGCGGCCGGAGCCGGTGTGCGCGCATCGGTTTCCCGGTCACCGTCGTGCCCGGCGGTCGCGGACAGCGTGCCGCGGTGCACGGCCGCGGCCAGCGACGCGGTGACCAACCCGGTGGTCCGGATCCGTCGGCACAGGAACGCCCGCAGCGTCCGAAGGTCGACCACCAGCCCGCTGCTGACCGCTTCCTCGACCCCACCGGAGTGCACGTGGCCGCCGGTCGGGAGCCGGGAGTCCGACAGGGTCAGCAGGGTGGCGAGGTGTGGCATCGGTGAACGGGTTTCGGCTAGAACAGGAAGTATCGCTGTGCCATCGGCAGTTCGGCGGCGGGTTGCTCCTGCCACACCTCGCCGTCGATGCGCACGGTGAAGGTGTCCGGGTCCACCTGGATGTCCGGCGTCGCGTCGTTGAGCGGCATCTGCGCCTTACCGACGCCGCGCACGTTGCCGACCGCGACGAGCTTGCGGTTGACCGCGATCCGGTCGGCCAGCCCGTCCTCGATCGCCTGCGGCGCGACGAAATGCACGGAGGTGTGGGCCGCCGCGGCCGGCGCGGCCCCGAACATCGGGCGCGGCAACACCGGCTGAGGTGTCGGGATCGACGCGTTCGCGTCGCCCATCGCGGCCCACGCGATCATGCCGCCCTTGACGACGACGTGCGGGCGCACCCCGAAGAACGCCGGCTCCCACAGCACGAGGTCAGCGAGCTTGCCGACCTCGACCGAACCGATCTCGCGGTCGAGGCCATGGGCGACGGCCGGGCAGATCGTGTATTTCGCGACGTAGCGCTGGGCGCGGGTGTTGTCGGCGCGGGTGTCCCCCGGCAGGAATCCGCGGCGGCGCTTCATCACGTGCGC
Source organism: Mycolicibacterium parafortuitum (assembly GCF_002086815.1). GTDB lineage: Bacteria > Actinomycetota > Actinomycetes > Mycobacteriales > Mycobacteriaceae > Mycobacterium > Mycobacterium parafortuitum. The sequence continues at coordinate 90,598 of NZ_MVID01000010.1, read as the reverse complement.
GGTCTGCCACGTCCGCATCACCACCTCGCCGATGCGGCCCATCGCCTGTGCGTCGCTGCCGATCATCGAGATCGCGCCGATGTCGTGCAGAAGGTCCTCGGCGGCGATCGTGGACGGCCGGATCCGGCTCTCGGCGAACGCGAGATCCTCGGGCACGCGGGGGTTCAGATGGTGGCACACCATCAACATGTCGAGGTGCTCATCGAGGGTGTTGACCGTGTGCGGGCGTGTCGGATTGGTGGAACTCGGCAACACGTTGGGATGGCTTGCGACGGTGATGATGTCGGGCGCGTGTCCGCCGCCCGCACCTTCGGTGTGATACGCGTGGATCGAGCGGCCCTTGATCGCGGCGAGGGTGTCCTCGACGAAACCGGCCTCGTTGAGCGTGTCGGTGTGGATGTTGACCTGCACACCGGCGGCCTCCGACACGGTCAGGCACGCGTCGATCGCGGCCGGGGTGGTCCCCCAGTCCTCATGCAGCTTGAAACCCGCCGCACCGCCCCGCAACTGCTCCCACATCGCCTCGCCGCTGACCGTGTTGCCCTTACCGAGCAGCGCGACGTTCATCGGCCAGGTGTCGAGCGCCTCCAGCATGCGGGCCAGATGCCACGCGCCGGGGGTCACGGTGGTGGCCTTACTGCCCTCGGCCGGGCCGGTACCGCCGGCGATGATCGTGGTGATGCCGCCGCCCAGGGCCTCCTCCATGATCTGCGGGCAGATCAGGTGCACGTGGCAGTCGATCGCACCCGCGGTGACGATGCGCCCGTTGCCGGCGATGATCTCCGTCGACGGGCCCACCACCAGATCGGGGTGCACACCGGACATGATGTCGGGGTTGCCGGCCTTGCCGATCCCGACGATGCGTCCGTCGCGGATCCCGATGTCGGCCTTGATGATTCCCCAGTGATCGAGGATCACCGCACCGGTGATGACGGTGTCGGGGGCGCCGTCGGCGCGGGTCGCGCGGGACTGGCCCATCGACTCGCGCAGCACCTTGCCGCCGCCGAAGACCGCTTCGTCGCCGGCCAGCCCGGGTCCGCCGCTGCGGTCCTCGGTGATCTCGATGAACAGGTCGGTGTCGGCCAGCCGGATGCGGTCGCCGGTCGTCGGGCCGAACAGCGCCGCGTAGTGGGTCCGGGGCAGCTGCGTCATTTCCGTTCGTCCAATCTGCCGGGCGGATCGAGACTCAGGCCGTACACCTCACGGGTGCCACGCAACGGCACCAGCCGAACGTGCTGCGCCACACCGGGTTCGAACCGGATCGCGGTGCCCGCAGCGATGTCGAACCGGTAGCCGTACGCGGCCGCCCGATCGAACCGCAGCGCGCTGTTGGCCTGTGCCACGTGCACATGGCTGCCGACCTGCACCGGCCGGTCGCCGGTGTTGACGATCTCCAGCTCGAGCCGCTGCGCGCCGGGGTTGATCTCGATGTCGCCGTCGCCGAAGACGATCTCGCCAGGTATCAACGGTCTGCCCTCACGGGATGGGGTGGTGGACGGTGACGAGCTTGGTGCCGTCGGGGAAGGTGGCCTCGACCTGGACGTCGTGCAGCATCTCGGGCACGCCCTCCATGACGTCGTCACGGCCGAGAACCTCGCGCCCACTGACCATCAACTCCGCGACGGTGCGGCCGTCGCGGGCGCCTTCGAGGATGTGGTCGGTGATGAGCGCGACCGCTTCGGGATGGTTGAGCTTGAGCCCGCGGGCCTGACGGCGGCGGGCGAGCTCGGCGGCATAGGACAGGAGCAGACGTTCCTGTTCATGCGGTGTCAAACGCATAGTGGGCGATCCTGCCAGACCGGCCCGGACTCAGCAGCGTCGGCGACTGTGTGATTCCGCGCTCACGCGCGGGGCCCTGTCTGGACGCTCACGCGCGGGGCCTCTTTTAGACGCTCACGCGTCGGTGCTTAATTCGACGCTCACGCGTCGGTGCTTAATTCGACGCTCACGCGTCGGTGCCTGATTCGACGCTCACGCGTCGGCGATGTTCTGGAGCCGCACCTGGCCCCTCGCCACCGTCTTGCCGGCCTCGTCGGTGATCGTGATCAACCACAGCTGCTGGCGCCGGCCGCGGTGGATCGGCTCCGAGGTCGCGGTGACGGTCCCGGACCGGATCGCGCGCAGGAAGTCGGTGTTGTTGTTAACTCCGACCACCGTGCCGCCGCCGTTGTGGGACAACCACACGTGCCCGGACACACTGGCCATGCTCTCGATCACCGCGCAGTACACGCCGCCGTGCACGATTCCCCACGGCTGCAACAGTTTGTCGGTGATCTCGAGCTCGGCGCGCCCACCGTCGGGCGTCATCTCCAGGTACGTCAACCCGAGTTGTTTGTCGAATCCGTCGCCGAGGCCTTCAGGAACATCGCTCACGACTGGAGTTCTACACGCACACGACCAGTTCCCGAAATGCGGAAGGGCCCCACACACGAGGCGTGGGGCCCTTCCATCGGTCGGACCGGGGGTCTCTGCAGCCCTCAGGACTCCGGCGCGGTCCGTTGGTTCCGAAACTTCGGATCAACCCGACTCGATAAGGATAGGCAAGGCTTGCCTAATTAATCAAGACCTTCGTGGAACTCATCCGGGATACGCCGCGCACCGGCAGTCCGAAGCCGACGAACGCATCCAGCACCGCCTGGCCACGGCGCATGCTGACGACCTCACTGGCGTTGGCGAGCAACGGCACCTGGGTCGCCGCGTTGACCACCGCCCCGCCGACGATGTGCCACATCGCCGCCACCGACATCGCGCCGTCACTGACCGCGGCGAGCTTGGTGAACAGCGGCCCCAGCGCACGGTGGCTGCGATGGGCGATCCAGGTCGTCAACGCCGCCTCGCTGGGCAGCGCGACGATGCCGCGCTGACCCCCGCCACCGGATGCCCGGCACTCGGCGACGTACGGATCGTCGGGCAGCGCCCGCAGCGTCGGGTCCACCACCCCGACCCAGTCGATCGCGCCTTCGGAGTCGACATGCACCCACAGGTTCTCCAGGCCGGTGTCCCAGGCCCGCCCCTCCAGCGCCAACAGCGGCGTCACGCGCCCGACCACGACATGGGCGAAGGTCGCGGCCAGCTGCTGGGCCACCGCGGCGCGACTTTCGGTCTCGGCGATGCCCGCGTCGAACATCTGCTGCAGGCGGTCGGTCGTGAGGATCTCCGCGAGCGGCCACCAGCGCCGCCGCGACAGGTCCCCCATCACCGCCACGCCGTAGACCCGCGGGCATTCGCGGTACAGCTCGCGAAGCCGGCGGCTCGATTCGTGGATGGGCAGCACGCGCGCGATCGACATACTGGCGATGAGCGGATCCTCGACGACAACCGTCATGGGCACCTCGCGATCTGGGTAGCTCTTACCGAATTAGGTTAGCCTTACTATAGTCATGGCCGATGAAGGGGCTAGAGGCTGTGACTGGACTCACACGGCCACGCGAACGCACCCGCACGGGTGCCGACGTTGACATCTCGGAGAAGCGGGTTTCGACGCACCGACCAGCGACGAAATCTCATACGACACGCGGTAGTAATCCCGTAGTACGCTTTGACCTACCGTCGGCAGGAGATGAACGGAAGATGGCCAAGCTGACTCGACTCGGCGAGCTCGAGCGCTCCGTGATGGACCACCTGTGGTCCTCAGGGGAGCCTCAGACCGTGCGTCAGGTCCATGAGGCCCTGTCTGCGCGCCGCGACCTCGCCTACACCACGATCATGACCGTGCTGCAACGGCTCGCGAAGAAGAATCTCGTCGTGCAGCACCGCGACGACCGCGCCCACCGCTATGCACCCACCCACGGCCGGGACGAACTGGTCGCCGGCCTTATGGTCGACGCGCTGGATCAGGCCGCCGATTCCGGCAGCCGAGAGGCCGCGCTCGTCCATTTCGTCGAGCGTGTCGGCGCCGACGAGGCCGCGGCGCTGCGCCGCGCTCTGGCCGAGTTGGAAGTCAAACATCGGTCACCCCGACCCGCTGGCGATTTCGGTACCGACTGAGGGACACTTACAGCGTGTCCGCGCTGGCCTTCGCGATCCTCGCCTTGCTCCTCTCGGGGCCGGTGCCTGCGATGCTGGCGCGAGCCACGTGGCCGCTGCGCGCACCCCGTGCCGCCATCGTGCTCTGGCAGGCGATCGCACTGGCAGCGGTGTTGTCGGCGTTCTCTGCCGGTATCGCGATCGCGAGCAGGCTTTTCGTACCGGGCCCCGACGGTCGCCCGACGTCGACGATCATCAGTGAGATCGACGTGCTCGGATGGCCGCTGTGGACCGCCTACGTCGTGGTCTTCATCCTCACGCTGATGATCGGCGCCCGGTTGATCGTGTCGGTACTGAGGGTTGCGATCGCCACCCGTCGTCGCCGGGCACATCACCGGATGGTCGTCGACCTCGTCGGTGCCCACCACGGCCGTCCCCGGTCGCGAAGCCTGCGGATTCTCGACGTCGCCGAACCGCTGGCGTACTGCCTGCCCGGCGTGCGCAGCCGCGTCGTCGTCAGCGAGGGTGCGTTGAATACCCTGTCCCCGAACGAGGTCTCGGCGATCCTGGAGCACGAGAACGCGCACCTGCGGGCCCGCCACGACCTGGTGCTGGAGATGTTCATCGCCGTGCATGCGGCGTTTCCCCGGTTCGTGCGCAGCGCACACGCGCTCAACGCGGTCCGGCTGCTGATCGAATTGCTCGCCGACGACGCCGCCGTGCGCGCCGAAGGCCCGACTCCGCTGGCCCGGGCTCTGGTTGCCTGCGCCTCCGGGCGGGCGCCCCGCGGCGCACTTGCCGCGGGCGGCCCCACCACCGTGGTGCGGGTGCGCCGCCTCGGTGGCGAACCCAACAGCCGGAAGCTGGCCGCCGGCGCATACGTTGCCGCCGCCGCCGTGTTGGTGGTGCCCACCGTCGCGTTCGCGGTGCCGTGGCTGAACGAGCTGCACCGACTGTTCCTCGTGTAGTCGCACTCGCCCGGGGTTCTCTTGCGTAATACCTGTCAGAAGCTGTGTCGCAGTAGGAGATCGAAAGGGTTTTGTCTATGAGCTCGTCCGGAACCACGGGTACCGCCCAGATCGGCGTCACCGGCCTTGCGGTCATGGGATCGAACATCGCGCGGAACTTCGCCCGGCACGGCTACACCGTCGCGCTGCACAACCGCTCGGTCGCCAAGACCGACGCGCTGCTCGCCGAGCACGGTTCGGACGGCAACTTCGTCCGCAGCGAGACGATCGCGGAGTTCCTCGACGCGCTGGAGAAGCCGCGCCGGGTGCTGATCATGGTCAAGGCCGGTGAGGCGACCGACGCGGTGATCAACGAGCTCGCCGACGCCATGGAAGAAGGCGACATCATCATCGACGGCGGCAACGCCCTCTACACCGACACCATCCGCCGGGAGAAGGCGATCCGCGAGCGCGGGCTGCACTTCGTCGGCGCCGGCATCTCCGGTGGCGAGGAGGGTGCCCTCAACGGCCCGTCGATCATGCCCGGCGGCCCGGCCGAATCCTACGAATCCCTCGGTCCGCTGCTGGAGGAGATCTCCGCCCACGTCGACGGAGTCCCCTGCTGCACCCACGTCGGGCCCGACGGCGCCGGACACTTCGTCAAGATGGTGCACAACGGCATCGAGTACTCCGACATGCAGCTCATCGGCGAGGCCTACCAGCTGCTGCGCGACGGCCTGGGCAAGAGCGCCCCGGAGATCGCCGACGTGTTCGACGAGTGGAACAAGGGCGATCTCGACAGCTTCCTGGTCGAGATCACCGCGCAGGTGCTGCGCCAGACGGATGCCAAGACCGGGAAGCCGCTGGTCGACGTGATCCTGGACGAGGCCGAGCAGAAGGGCACCGGTCGCTGGACGGTCAAGTCCGCCCTCGACCTCGGCGTGCCGGTGACCGGCATCGCCGAAGCCGTGTTCGCCCGTGCGCTGTCCGGCTCAGTGGCCCAGCGCAAGGCCACCACCGGCCTGGCATCCGGGGACCTCGGCGAAAAGCCCACCGATGCAGCGCAATTCACCGAGGACATCCGTCAGGCGCTGTACGCGTCGAAGATCATCGCCTATGCCCAGGGCTTCAACCAGATTCAGGCCGGCTCCAACGAGTACGACTGGAACATCTCGCCGGGCGACATGGCGCGGATCTGGCGCGGCGGCTGCATCATCCGGGCGAAGTTCCTGAACCGGATCACCGACGCGTTCGACAACGACCCGGACCTGCCGACGCTGATCGTCGACCCGTACTTCCGCGATGCGATCGAGAACGCGATCGACAGCTGGCGCCGCGTCGTGGTCAAGGCCACCGAGCTGGGCATCCCGATCCCGGGCTTCTCCTCGGCGCTGTCCTACTACGACGGGCTGCGCACCGAGCGCCTGCCCGCCGCGCTGACCCAGGGGCTGCGCGACTTCTTCGGCGCACACACCTACGGCCGCATCGACACCGATCGCGAGAAGCGCTTCCACACGCTGTGGAGCGGTGACCGCAGCGAGGTCGAGGCCTGACTTCTGCCCGCGAGCAGACACAACCTCCGGCGTGTCGCGGGTGTGTCGCGCGAGTTCGCGTCTGCTCGCGGGGGAAACGTGCGCCACTAGACTCGGCCGCGTGAAGTTTCTCGATGGCCACCGGCCGCCGTACGACCTGACCTACAACGATGTGTTCATCGTGCCGGGGCATTCCGAGGTGGCCTCGCGCTTCGACGTGGACCTGTCTTCGGTCGACGGCTCCGGCACCACGATCCCGGTGGTCGTCGCGAACATGACAGCGGTCGCGGGTCGCCGGATGGCCGAGACCGTGGCCCGGCGCGGCGGAATCGTCGTGCTGCCGCAGGACCTCCCCCTGTCGGCGGTCCAGCACACCGTCGACTTCGTCAAGAGCCGCGACACCGTCGTCGACACCCCGGTGACGCTGGCCCCCGACGACTCGGTGTCCGACGCGGCGGCGCTGATCCACAAGCGGGCCCACGGTGCCGCCGTCGTGGTCGACGGCGACAACCGGCCCGTCGGGCTGGTCACCGAGGCCGCGTGCCGAGGCGTGGACCGGTTCACCCGGGTGCGGGACGTCGCGATCGGCGACTTCGTCACCGCGCCGGTGGGCACCGATCCCCGCAAGGTGTTCGACCTGCTCGAGCACGCCCACATCCACGTCGCCGTGCTGACCGAGGCCGACGGCACGCTCGCGGGCGTGCTGACCCGCACCGGCGCCGTCCGCGCAGGCATCTACACCCCCGCGGTGGACGCCCGCGGCCGGCTGCGGATCGCCGCCGCGGTCGGCATCAACGGGGACGTGGCCGCCAAGGCGCGCGGCCTCGTCGACGTCGGCGCCGACCTGCTGGTGATCGACACCGCACACGGCCACCAGCAGAAGATGCTCGACGCGATCGAGGCGGTCGCCAACGCCGACCTCGGCGTACCGCTGGCCGCGGGCAACGTGGTGTCGGCCGAGGGCACCCGCGACCTGATCAACGCCGGTGCCACGATCGTGAAGGTCGGGGTCGGCCCCGGCGCGATGTGCACCACCAGGATGATGACCGGCGTCGGCCGCCCCCAGTTCTCCGCGGTCGTCGAATGTGCCGCCGCGGCAAGGGAACTCGGCGGACACGTGTGGGCCGACGGCGGGGTGCGGCATCCGCGGGATGTGGCGCTGGCGCTGGCCGCCGGCGCGTCGAACGTGATGATCGGCTCGTGGTTCGCCGGCACCTACGAATCCCCGGGGGACCTGTTGCACGACCGCGACGACCAGCCCTACAAGGAGAGTTACGGGATGGCCTCCAAACGTGCGGTCGCTGCCCGCACCGCGGCCGACAGCGCGTTCGACCGCGCCCGCAAAGGCCTGTTCGAGGAGGGCATCTCGACCTCGCGGATGGCGCTGGACCCGTCGCGCGGCGGCGTGGAGGACCTTCTCGACCACATCACCTCGGGGGTCCGCAGCACCTGCACCTACGTCGGTGCGGCGACACTGCCCGAACTGCACGAGAAGGTGGTGCTCGGCGTGCAGTCAGCCGCCGGCTTCGCCGAGGGACATCCGCTGCCCACCGGCTGGTGACGGGTAGGCCAGCACGTCCCCGACGACCTGCACGGTGACCGACGAGCCGTCGCCGAACCCCGGCAGCCCGGCGCTGCGCATCCGCAGCGCGGTGCCGTCGCTCAGCTCGAGATGCACGACGGTGTCGGCGCCGTAGAACCGCTGCGCCGTCACCCGCGCCGCGGTGCCGGAACCGTCCGCGCCGAGGTGCATCTGCTCCGGTCGCAGCACCGCCACCGCGGGCCCGTCGGGCACCGGTAGCTTCGCCGCGAACGTCCCCAGCGCGGTCCGTACCCGACCGGCGTCGGCCGTCGCGTCGATCTCGACGGTGCTGCCGAGGAATCGGGCGTTGGTCAGCGTCGCGGGCAGACCGTAGAGCCGCGCGGGGGTGTCCTGTTGGGCGACCGCGCCGCCGAGCAGCAGCGCGACGGAATCGGCCAGCGACAGCGCCTCGGCCTGATCGTGGGTGACCAGGATGGCCGTGGTCCCGGCGTCGCGCAGGATCGCGGCGATGTCCTCGCGAACCCGGGTGCGCAACCCCGAGTCCAGCGCCGCGAACGGCTCGTCCAGCAACAGCACCCGCGGTCGGGCGGCCAGAGCCCTGGCCAGTGCGACCCGCTGCTGCTGGCCTCCGGAGATCTCGTGGGGGCGCGCGCCGGCCAGGCCGTCGAGGCCGACCACACCCAGCCAGTGCGCCACCTCGGCGTCCGCGCGCCGACGGTCGGCCCGGTTCAGCCCGAACGCGACGTTCTCCCCGACGCTCAGGTGCGGGAACAGCGCACCCTCCTGCGGCATCAGCCCGACGCGGCGGCGGTGTACGGGCACGCTCACGCCTGCCCCGGCGACCGTGTCGCCGGCGATGCGCACGGTGCCGGAGTCAGGATCCTCGAACCCGGCCAGGATGCGCAGCAGCGTGGTCTTGCCGCAGCCCGACGGGCCGAGGATCGCGGTGATCGACCCCGGCGTCATGTCGAGGTCGACGCCGCGCAGCACCGTCTTGTCTGCGAACGCCTTGCGGATGCCGGTGGCCGAAACAGCCGCCGCGATCGACTCAGTCACTGTGCACCGCAACGGTGTTCGTACTCCACACACTCAGTATCGCGGTCGGGGCGGTGGCGAACAGCAGCAGTGCCGCCGCGTACGGGGCCGCCGCCGCGTAGTCGCTGACCGAGCTGTACCCCCACAGCCGGGTGGCCAGGGTGTCCGTACCCGTCGGATGCAGCAGCAGTGTCACCGGCAACTCCTTCATGCAGGTCAGCAACACCAGCGCCGCACCTGCGGCGATGCCGGGCAGCGCCACCCGGGCGGTCACGCCGCCGAAGGCCCGCAGCGGTGACCGGCCCAGCGAGCGGGCGACCTCTTCGAGCCGGATCGGCGCGGATTCCACCGCGGCGCGGATGGATCCGATCGCCATCGGCACGAACAGGACCGTGTAGGCCAGGATCAGCAACGGCTCGCGCTGGTAGATCGGCCGCAGCAGCACCACCCCGAGCGACACCATCGAGATCGCGATGACGATCGCGGGCAGGCCGTGCGCGACGTAGCTGGCACCTTCGAGGGTGCGGGTCGCGCGGTCGCGGTGCCGCGCCGCGAGCACCCCGAGCGGCAGCGCCGCGGCCGTCGCGGCCGCCGCGGCGACCACCGACAGCCACACCGTCGAGCCCAGCGCTGCGACCCATTCACCGAAGTCCCAGCGCGGCCCCGCGGTGAGCAACCAGCCGGCGAGCTCGACCCCCGGGACGACGACGGCGGCGGCCAGCACCGCCACGGGCGCGGCCAGCGCGGCCCAGCGCCAGTGGCCGAGCCGGTTCAGCGGGGCGGGCCGCGGGGTGCCGCCCCCGATGCGCGACGCGGCCGCCAGGCCGCGGGCCCGGTGCTCGGCGACGACGAGCGCGATGGCGAACACCATCAGCACCAGCGACAGCACGGCGGCCCGGGACGGGTTGAACCCCGAGCGGTACGCCCCGTAGATCACCCAGGTGAACGCCTCGAACCGCATTGCCGCGACCGCGCCGAAATCGCTGAGGACATACAGCGCAACCAGCAGCGCGCCGGCGGCGATCGCGGCCCGCGACTGGCGCAGCGTCACCCGGAACAGCACCGCCCAACCGCCGAGGCCCAGGGAGCGGGCGACCTCTTCCTGGGCGGGATCGACCCGCGCCAGCGCCGCCGTCGTGGTCAGCAGCACGAGCGGATAACTCACCAGCGTCAAGACCAGCGCGGCCCCCCAGAAACCGGCGACCTGAGGAAACGCCGACACCCACAGGTAGGCGAGCAGGTAGCTCGGCATGGCCAGCGGCAGCGCCGCCGCGACCGCGAGGACGCGCCTGCCGCGCAGATCGGTTCGGGTCACGAGGACCGCGAGCCCGACGCCGAGCACGACGCACGCCGCGGTGACGACGCCGACGAGCATCAGCGACCGGACGACCAGCGCGGCGGTGCGCGGCTGGAAGAGTTCGTCGATGACGAACGCCCAGCCGCGCTCCAGGGCGCGCTCGACCAGGTAGACCAGCGGCACCAGCGTGCAGGCCGCGACGAGCACGGCCGGCAGCAACAGCAGGGCCGGCGGGCGGGCTCGGGCCGGCCCCGCGGAGCCGCTCACCCCGCTCAGTTGGTCAGGAGGCCGGTCTTGACCAGCAACTCCTGGGTGGCCTCGAGGTCGTCGAGGTCGGACAGGTCGACCGCGGGCGGCTGCAGGTCGGCCAGCGGAGGCATCTCGGCAGACGGGGCGACGCCTGCCGCGAGCGGATACTCGGCGGTCTCGGTGGCGAAGAACTTCTGCGCGGACTCCCCGATCAGATACGCCGCGAACGCCTGGGCGCCTTCGGGGTTCGGGGCGGACTTCAGCACACCCACGCCGGCGACGTTGACCAGGCCGCCCGGGTCGCCGGGCGCCATGAACTTGTTCTGCGCGACGACCGCGTCGGCGCCCTTGGCGTGGATCAGCTCGTAGAGGTAGTAGTGGTTGACCAGGCCGAGGGCGACCTGACCGGAGTCCACGGCGTCACGGACGGCCACGTTGTTCTCGAAGGCCTGCGGATCCTGAGCCTTGAACGCGCGCAGCCACTGCTCGGCACCGTCGTCGCCGCGCAGCACCCGCAGCCCGGTGACGAACGCCTGCCAGGACGCGTTGCTCGGCGCGAAGCCGATCTTGCCCTTCCACTCCGGAGCCAGAAGACCGTCGATGGTGTCCGGCGGATTCGGCGCCAGCGTCGGGTTGTAGACGAGGACGCGGGCGCGGCCCGACACCCCGACCCACGTGCCGTCGGCCGCCGAGTACTGGGCGGGGACCGCGGCGAGCGTCTCGGCGTCGATCGGAGCCAGCAGACCCGCCTTGGACACCGCGCCCAACGCGCCGGCGTCCTGGGACAGGAACACGTCGGCCGGGGACTTGTCCCCCTCGGTGATCAGCTGCGCGGCCATCTCGCCCGAACCGGCGTAGCGCGCCTCGACCTTGATTCCGGTGTCGGTGGTGAACTGCTCGATCAGCGGTTTGACCAGCTCCTCGCTGCGTCCCGAATACACGACGATCTTGTTTTCGTCGGACTGCTGATCGGATCCGCACGCGCTCAGCGCGACGGCCGCGGCGACCGCGGTGAACATCGCGGCCAACCGGGTGAACGACTTCGACATTAGGCTCGCCTTTCCTATGTTGGGGTTGAAGCTACCACTGCCGCCGGATCGGACTCAGAAGCGATGAGGCCCGCGACGAGGCCGGTGTGGATTCCGCTAGCATGTGTGGTCAACCAGCTGTTATCGCGACGAAAGGGACCAGGTGCCGCAGGCACTGGATGGACACCCATCCGAGTCGGCCTCAGCCGTCCGACGGTCTGACCACGAGCCCTGCGAGGCCGAGCCGTCCTCTAGATGGCCGGGCCCCCGACCCGGCTCCCCCGGAGCATCCCGATGAACACGGCGATGTCCCTGCTCGCTCTGCTGGCGTTCATCCTGCTCACCGCGGGCACCGCGGTGTTCGTCGCCGCGGAGTTCTCGCTGACCGCGCTCGAACGCAGCACCGTCGAGGCCAATGTCCGCTCCGGTGACCGCCGCGACCGACTCGTCCAGAAGGCGCACCGGTCGCTGTCGACGCAGCTGTCCGGCGCGCAGGTCGGCATCTCCATCACCACCCTGGCCACCGGTTTCCTGGCCGAGCCCGTCGTCGCCCGGCTCATCCACCCCGGGTTGACGGCCATGCACATCCCGGAGCGGTTCGCCTCCGGTCTGGCGTTGGCGCTGGCCATCCTGATCGCGACCTCGATATCGATGATCTTCGGCGAACTGGTGCCCAAGAACCTCGCCGTCGCCCGGGCGGTCCCGACCGCGCGATGGTCGGCGCCGCTGCAGCTGATGTTCTCGTTCATGTTCAAACCGCTGATCCGGCTCACCAACGGGACGGCGAACTGGATCCTGCGTCGCCTCGGGATCGAGCCCGCCGAAGAGCTGCGCTCGGCGCGTTCGCCGCAGGAGCTGGTGTCGCTGGTGCGCTCGTCGGCCGAGAGCGGGTCGCTGGACCCGGTCACCGCCGTCCTGGTGGACCGTTCACTGCAGTTCGGCGACCGCACCGCCGAGGAACTGATGACCCCGCGCTCCAAGATCGACACCCTCGACGCCGACGCCACGGTCCTCGACCTCAGCGAAGCCGCCTTCAAGACCGGCCACTCCCGCTTCCCGGTGATCCGCGGCGACCTGGACGAGACCATCGGCATGGTGCACGTCAAGCAGGTGTTCGAGGTGCCCGCCGCGGTCCGCTCGACGACCCGGCTCGCCGAACTCGTACAGCCCGTCACCAAGGTGCCGTCCACCCTCGACGGCGACTCGGTGATGACCGAGGTGCGCGCCAACGGCCTGCAGACCGCGCTGGTCGTCGACGAATACGGCGGCACCGCCGGGATGGTGACCGTCGAGGATCTGATCGAGGAGATCGTCGGCGACGTGCGCGACGAGCACGACGTCGAGCCGCCCGACGTGGTCGCCGCGGGACAGGGCTGGCAGGTCTCGGGACTGCTGCGTATCGACGAAGTCGCCGAGGGCACCGCCTTCCGCGCCCCGGATGGTGATTACGAGACCATCGGAGGGCTGGTGCTGGAGAAACTCGGCCACATCCCCGTCGAGGGCGAAACCGTGGAGCTGACCGCGTTCGACCCCGACGGCCCGATCGAGGACCCGGTGCGCTGGCTGGCGACCGTGGTCAAGATGGACGGCCGGCGCATCGACGTGCTCCGGCTGACCGAGATCGGCCGGAAGGGAGCCGAGAATGGGTGACATCTTCGGGGTGCTGCTGACCTTCGTGCTGCTGGCCGCCAACGCGTTCTTCGTGGCCTCGGAGTTCGCGCTGATCTCGGCGCGCCGCGACCGCCTCGAAGCCCTTGCCGAGCAGGGCAAGAGGAGCGCCGTCACCGTCATCAGGGCCGGCGAACACCTGTCGCTGATGCTGGCGGGCTCGCAGCTCGGCATCACGATCTGCTCGATCCTGCTCGGCCGCGTCGCCGAACCCGCCGTCGCACACCTGCTGGAGAAGCCGTTCGACCTCGTCGGCATCCCGGACGCGGTACTGCACACGGTGTCGTTCCTGGTCGCGCTGTCCGTCGTCGTCACGCTGCACGTGCTGCTCGGCGAGATGGTGCCCAAGAACATCGCGATCGCGGGGCCGGAGTCCACCGCGATGCTGCTGATCCCGGTCTACCTGGTCTACATCCGGATCGCCCGCCCGTTCATCGCCTTCTACAACTGGTGCGCCAACACCACACTGCGCGCGTTCGGCGTCGAACCCAAGGACGAACTCGACGTCACTGTCTCGACGGTCGAACTGTCGGAGATGATCGCCGAATCGCTGTCCGAGGGTCTGCTCGACCCCGAGGAACACACCCGGCTCACCCGCGCGCTGCAGATCCGCAACCGCGCCGTCAAGGACGTCGCGATGCCGCTGCACGAGATCCGCGCGGTCCCGGCGGCGGCCGAGGGGACGGGCCCGACCGTCGGCGCGCTGGAGGAAGCGCTGCGCGAGACGGGCTACTCCCGCTTCCCGGTCGCCGACACCTCCGGCGCCTTCATCGGATACCTGCACATCAAGGATGTGCTGCCGCTGGTCAACAGCGACCTCGACAGCACGACCGTGATCGACTCCTCGATGGTGCGGCCGCTGCCCCGGGTTCCGGCGTCACTGCCGCTGCCCGACGGGCTGACCCGGATGCGCCGCACCAACAGCCACCTGGCGCTGGTCACCGCCGCCGACGGCACCGCGACCGCGATGATCGCGCTCGAAGACCTTGTCGAGGACCTGGTCGGGACGGTCCGCGACGGCACACATCGTGTCTGATTGGCGGCTCGCCGCCGTGCCCGATTGGCGGCTCGCCGCCGTGCCCGATTGGCGGCTCGCCGCCGTGCCCGATTGGCGGCTCGCCGCCGTGCCCGATTGGCGGCTCGCCGCCGTGCCCGATTGGCGGCTCGCCGCCGTGCCCGATTGGCGCTCCCGCGCCGAAACCCACCGGCGTCGCGCCGATGCCCTCCTCGAGCCCCACCTGAGCCGACGCCGAACCGGCGAATCCCATCCGGTGTTCGACTTCCTGTTCACCTACTACAACCTGCGGCCCCGCCAGCTCAGGGTCTGGCATCCCGGTTACGGCGCCGTGCTCGACGGGCCGGATTCCCAGGGCTACCTGCGCCGCACCGGGTATGTCCGGGCCGGCGACGGCGTCACCGTCGGCCCTGACCACCTGCTGGCCCGCGCGGGGACTGTGACGTTCATCGCCGAGCTGCTCACCGCGACCGCATCCCGGCCCGCGCGCTTCAACTGTTTCGGCCTGCACGAGTGGGCGATGGTCTACCGGTCCCCCACGGTCCGCCACTCCCAGGTTCCGCTGCGCCTCGGCACGGCGGGCACCGACGCGGTTGTCGAGTCAATGCCGTTGCGGTGCAGTCACTTCGACGCGTTCCGGTTCTTCACCCCGGCGGCGGCCGGCCGCAACGCGCAGCACCTGACCCGTCAGGACCAGGTCGCCACCGAGCAACCCGGCTGCGTGCACGCCGGGATGGACCTCTACAAATGGGCCTTCAAACTGGGCCCGCTGATCGAGTCCGAACTGGTGCTCGACTGCTTCGAGCTCGCACTGGAGGCACGTGTGCTCGATATGCGCGCGAGCCCATATGACCTGCGGGACTACGGATTCGAGCCGATCGCGGTGGAAACCCCGGCAGGCAGGGGCGACTATGCCCGCGCCCAGGAACGGATCAGCGAACGCGCGGCGCCGCTTCGTGCCCGGCTCATCCGGCGATGCGAAGCACTGCGGGACAGCGCCACCGGCGAATAGGGCTGTTACCGGTGGGTAAGCTGGACAGCTGACGGCGTAACGAAGGTACCGGCACGGCGCAAGAGCACGTGCGGATGAGGGAGGAAAAATGACTGATCGCGTGACGGTGGGCAACCTGCGCGTCGCTCCCGTGCTGTACGACTTCATCAACAATGAGGCACTGCCGGGCACCGACATCGATCCCGACACGTTCTGGTCCGGCGTCGACAAGGTGATCGCCGACCTGACGCCGCGCAACCAGGATCTGCTGGCCCGGCGCGACAGCCTGCAGGCGCAGATCGACAAGTGGCACCGCGCCCGGGTGATCGGCGGCTTCGAGCCCGAGGACTACAAGCAGTTCCTCTCCGACATCGGATATCTGGAACCCGAACCCGGCGATTTCACCATCACCACCTCCGGCGTCGACGCCGAGATCGCCACCACCGCCGGTCCGCAGCTGGTGGTGCCAGTGCTCAACGCCCGGTTCGCGCTGAACGCTGCGAACGCCCGCTGGGGCTCGCTGTACGACGCGCTGTACGGCACCGACGTGATCTCCGACGAGGGCGGCGCCGAGGCGGGAAGCTCTTACAACAAGCTGCGCGGGGACAAGGTCATCGCGTACGCCCGTAAGTTCCTCGACGGTGCCGTCCCGCTCGCCCAGGGCTCCTGGTCGGACATCACCGGGCTGAAGATCGAGGACGGCAGCGTCAGTGCCACGCTCGACGACGGCGGCGCCGTCGGTCTCGCGGCAGGCGAACAGTTCGTCGGCTACCTCGGCGACCCGGCCGCCCCGTCTTCGGTGCTGCTGGTCAACAACGGTCTGCACATCGAGATCCTGGTCGATGCGCAGTCGCCGATCGGATCCACCGACAGGGCCGGCATCAAGGACGTCGTGCTGGAGTCGGCGGTCACCACGATCATGGACTTCGAGGACTCCGTGGCCGCCGTCGACGCCGACGACAAGGTGCTCGGGTACCGAAACTGGTTGGGGCTCAACCGAGGCGACCTCGCCGAGGAGGTCACCAAGGGCGACAAGACCTTCACCCGGGTGCTCACCGAGGACCGCACGTTCACCTCGCCCGACGGCGAGGGCGAGGTCACGCTGCCCGGGCGCAGCCTGCTGTTCGTCCGCAACGTCGGGCACCTGATGACCAACGACGCGATCGTGTTCGACGACAACGGTGCCGACGGCCCCGAGGTCTTCGAAGGCATCCAGGACGCGCTGTTCACCAGCCTCATCGGGATCCACGGAATGCGATCCGACGGCGACGGCGACACCAAGAACGGCCCGCTGCTCAACAGCCGGACCGGATCGATCTACATCGTGAAGCCCAAGATGCACGGACCCGACGAGGTCGCGTTCACCTGTGAGCTGTTCAGCCGCGTCGAGGACGTCCTCGGCCTGCCGCAGAACACCATCAAGGTCGGCATCATGGACGAGGAGCGACGCACCACCGTCAACCTCAAGGCCTGCATCAAGGCGGCCGCCGACCGTGTCGTGTTCATCAACACCGGCTTCCTGGACCGCACCGGCGACGAGATCCACACGTCGATGGAGGCGGGCCCGATGATCCGCAAGGGTGCGATGAAGTCCACGGACTGGATCACCGCGTACGAGAACCAGAACGTCGACATCGGCCTGGAGACCGGGCTGTCCGGCAAAGCCCAGATCGGCAAGGGCATGTGGGCGATGACCGACCTGATGGCCGACATGGTCGAGCAGAAGATCGGCCAGCCCAAGGCCGGCGCCACCACCGCGTGGGTGCCCTCCCCGACCGCGGCGACGCTGCACGCGATGCACTACCACCAGGTCGACGTGTTCGCGGTGCAGTCCGAACTCGCCGGCAAGCGGCGCTCCTCCCTCGAACAGCTGCTCACCCTGCCGCTGGCCAAGGAACTGGCCTGGGCTCCCGAGGAGATCCGCGAAGAGGTCGACAACAACTGTCAGTCGATCCTCGGCTACGTGGTTCGCTGGATCGACGCCGGCGTGGGCTGCTCCAAGGTGCCCGACATCCACAACGTGGCGTTGATGGAAGACCGTGCGACACTGCGGATCTCGAGCCAGCTGCTGGCCAACTGGCTGCGGCACGGCGTCATCACCGAAGAGGACGTCAAGGCGAGCCTGCGCCGGATGGCCGCCGTCGTCGACGAGCAGAACGCCAGCGACCCCGACTTCCGGCCGATGGCTTCGGACCCCGAGGGCAGCATCGCGTTCCAGGCGGCCCAGGAACTGATCCTCGACGGCGCCGCCCAGCCCAACGGCTACACCGAGCCGATCCTGCATCGCAGGCGTCGGGAGTTCAAGGCATCGGCGGGTCAGGCTTAGGAAGGCATGGGAAAACACAGCCTCCCGGATCCCGACGACGAATCAGGCCGCTGGCGCCCCGAGCCCCCCGGCGAGCCCACTGACGACGAAAGCGGTGCCGGCGGAAGTGATTCCGACGGCGACGAGCTCACCACCCGGCTGCCCGCCGCCGATTCGGCACCGCCCACCCAGCGCAGCGGCGGCTGGGAGAACGGCGAGTGGACCGGCAGCCACCGCGCGGTGACGCAGGGGCCCCGCAAGGTCAGCGTCGGGGTCATCGTCGCGCTGGTCTCGGTCGTGGTCGTCGTCGCCGCTGTGATCCTGTGGCGCTTCGTCGGTGACGCGCTCTCCAGCCGCTCCGACGTGGCCGCCGCGCGGTGCGTCGAGGGCGAGGTCGCCGTCGCCGTCGTCGCGGACCCCGCCATCGCCGAACCCGTCACCGCCCTCGCCGAGCGCTACAACGAGACCGCCGACCCTGTAGGTGACCGCTGCGTGAAGGTCGGTGTCACCGCCGCCGACTCCGATCAGGTGATCAACGGTTTCCGCCAGGAATGGCCCGCAGACCTCGGTGAGCGACCCGCACTGTGGATCCCGGGGAGTTCGGCGGCCGAAGCCCGCCTGGAGAGCGCGGTCGGCCCCGAGACCATCAGCGACAGCCGCTCCCTGGTCAGCTCGCCCGTCGTCCTCGCGGTGAACCCGAGGCTCAAAGACGCGCTGAAGGACCAGAACTGGGGCACCCTGCCCGATCTGCAGACCGGCCCGGCCGCACTGGACGGCCTCGGGTTGCGGGGCTGGGGCGGGCTGCGGCTGGCCCTGCCTCTCGGTGCGGACAGCGATGCGTCCTACCTGGCCGCCGAAGCCGTCGCGGCCGCGGCCGCCCCGTCCGGGCAACCCGCCAGCGCCGGCCTCGGCGCGGTCAGCACCCTGATGTCGCGCGCCCCGGAGCTTGCGGACCGTAACGCGGGCACCGCGCTCGATGCGCTCGTCGACGCCTCCGACCCAGCGACGGCACCGGTGCACGCGGTCGCGACCACCGAACAGCAGTTGTTCCAGCGCGCATCGTCGCTGCCGGACGCCTCGGACAAGCTGGCGTCGTGGCTACCGCCCGGGCCCGCCGCGGTCGCCGATTTCCCGACCGTGCTGTTGTCGGGTGACTGGCTGTCCCAGCAGCAGGTGACGGCCGCCAGCGAGTTCGCCCGGTTCATGCGCAAACCCGAGCAGCTCGCCGAGCTGGCCAAGGCCGGGTTCCGCGCCGAGGGCACCGACCCCCCCGCCGGCGACGTGGTGGATTTCGCCCCGCTGCCAGCACCCCTGGCCATCGGTGACAACGCGGTGCGGACCACCGTCGCCGAGACACTGGCCGCTCCGGTGGAGAGCCCGACCGTCACCGTGATGCTCGACCAGTCGATGCCCGCCGACGAGGGCGGCGCGACGCGCCTGGCCAACGTCGTGAACGCCCTCAAGGCTCGGATCGGTGCGCTGCCGCCGGATTCCGGGATCGGGCTGTGGACGTTCGACGGCGTCGCGGGCCGCTCGGAGGTGCCCACGGGTCCGCTGTCCGACTCGGTGGACGGGACTCCCCGCTCCGATGCGCTGACCGCTGCGCTCGACGACCAGCAGCCGTCCAACGGCGGCGCGGTGTCGTTCACGACGCTGCGCCTGGTCTACGGCGACGCGACGACGCGGTACCGCGACGGACAGAAGAACTCCGTCCTCGTCATCACCACCGGCCCGCACACCGACCGCTCGCTGAGCGCGTCGGGCCTGCAGGACTACGTCCGTGGCGCGTTCAGGCAGGACCGTCCGATCGCGGTCAACGTCATCGATTTCGGCGACGACTCCGACCGGGCCACCTGGGAATCCGTCGCCGAGATTACCGGCGGCAGCTATCAGAACCTGGCGAACTCCGCGACCCCGGAACTCGCCGCCGCGATCTCGCGGATGCTGTCCTGAGACCGCCCCGACCGAGCCGCTGATCGGCGGGCCCGAGCTACGAGATCCGTACTTTGCTGGACCCGATACCGCCCAGGACCGCACTGAGCCTGACCTCACCGGCCTGAGCAGGCGCCCAGCAACTGCGCGGCCCTGCCAAGGGAAACGACGGGTGCGCAAACACGTTCGCTGACGCGGTGGACGGACCAGAGCGGCAATGGTATGACAGCGTTACCCTATTGTCGCTTGGAGTTGCGATGATCGGGATACCGTCCGGCTACGAGGGGGACAGGTCGACAGATGCCGACTATGCAGCGCACGTTGCGGGGCACCGGTCGGTCGGCTGCGGCCATCCCGTCGTGGCGGGACCGGAAGCGGTACCTCTGGTTGCTCGCGCTGGTGATCCCGTCGCTGATCCCGTTATCGGCGGTGGCGGTCTCGCTGAGCGGATCCGGCCTGTTCTGGTGGTCCGGGCCGCTGCTGATGTTCATCGTGATCCCGGTGTCGGACTACCTCGTGGGCCCCGATGCCGACAACCCGCCCGAGAGTGCGGTCGCGATCCTGGAGAGCGACCCCTACTACCGCTGGGCCACGTACGCCTACCTGCCCGCGCAGTATCTGTCGCTGGTGCTGGCGTGCTGGCTCTGGAGCGGGCGGGCCGGGATCCCGATGAGCGACCTCGACAAGGTCGGGCTGATGCTCACGGTCGGCGGCATCGCCGGTGTCGCGATCAACACGGCGCACGAGCTGGGCCATCAGCGTGCCCGGGCGGAACGCCGGCTGAGCAAGGTCGCGCTGGCCCAGACCGGGTACGGCCATTTCTACGTCGAGCACAACCGCGGCCACCATTCGCGGGTGGCCACCCCGGAAGACCCGGCATCCGCGCGGCTGGGCGAGACTCTCTATGCGTTCGTGTTCCGCTCCGCGTGGGGCGGTCTGCGGTCGGCGTGGCGGCTGGAACGCAAACGGCTGAACCGGCGCGGCAAGTCGACCTGGAGCCTGCACAACGACGTCCTGAACTCCTGGCTGATAACAGTCATCCTGTTCTCGGTGTTGGTCGCCGTGTTCGGGTTGCACGTACTGTTCTGGCTGATCGGCCAGGCGATCGTCGGCATCTGCCTGCTGGAGTCGATCAATTACCTTGAGCACTACGGACTTCGGCGCCAGAAGCGCCGCGACGGCCACTACGAACAGGTTCGGCCCGCGCACAGCTGGAACAGCAACTCGGTGATCTCCAACGTGTTCCTGTTCCACCTGCAGCGCCATTCCGACCACCACGCCAATCCGCACCGCCGGTTCCAGGCGCTCTGCCACGCCGACGAGGCGCCGCAGTTGCCGTCGGGTTACGCGACGATGGTGATGCTGGCGATGGTTCCGCCGTTGTGGCGCCGGGTGATGGACCCCCGCGTCGTCGCCCACTACGACGGCGATGTGCGCAAGGCGGCGCTGAGCCCGCGCACGGAGCGCAGGTTACTGAAGCGGTTCGGCTGACTGGACCTCGCGGGTGCGTTGCAGCGCCACCGCGGCGGTACGCATCGAGAGGCCCGGGGAGAGCCGCTCCAGGTACCACAACGCCTTCCACCAACGGGGCACCACGATGATCGCCTCGTTGCGCAGCACGCCCCGCAGCGCCTTGTCGGCGAACACCTCGGGATCCATCGGGCGCAGCTTCTCCCCCAGCTTGAGCTGATCCTCGCGGCTGACGCTCTTGTTCCGGCCGTACTCACCACCGGTGAGGATCGGTGTGCGCACCACGCCCGGGCACAGCACCGAGACGCGCACCCCGTGGGTCGCCCCCTCGACGCGCATCGTCTTCGACAGCGCGACGACGGCGTGTTTGGTCGCCGTGTAGCCGCCCTGCGCCGCGGTGGTGATCAGCCCCGCCATGGACGCGGTGTTGATGATGTGGCCGCTGCCCTGGCGGATCATCCGCGGGTAAGCGGCCTGGACGCCGTTGATGACACCGCGCAGGTTCACGTCGATGATGTCGTCCCAGTCCTGCAGGGTCAGGGTGTCGACCTCGCCGCCGATGCCGATCCCGGCATTGTTGAACAGATAGTCGATCCGGCCCGAGGTGTCGACGGTCGCCGCGATCGCGTTCTCGACGGCGTCGGGGTCGCGAACGTCGAGTCCGACGGCATGAGCGACGGCACCGGTGCCGCGGAGCCGTTGCGCCAACTCTTCGGCGGGGCCGGTCTGACGGTCGGCGATCCACACGTCGCTCCCTGCCGCGGCCAGGCGCGTGGCCAGTGCCGCCCCTATCCCTGATGCGCCACCGGTGACGAAGGCGACCTTTCCTGACAGCTGCGACGTGTCTGTGGATGCCATTCGGGTAACGATAACGGGCCGCCGTGCGCCCGTGTCGGGTCGATCCGAGTGACCGCGCGGGTGCACTCGAATTCCGTTGGGGTGCAGCAGTTCAGCCGGCTCCGGCGACCGGTGAGCGCGCAGGTCGCAGGCCTCGTCGCAGCCGATCCTGTCACGGTGTGTCAGATTTGTTTGCCACGCGGGCGACCCCTGCGGCCGGGCCGTCCCCGTACCCCCGCCGCGGCGCCAATCACGCCCTAGCCGAGGAGCGGTATCGCGCCCGAAAGCCCATTGTCCCGTTCCCCGGGACAGGATATGTGCTGAGTGGGATGGTCCAGACCAAGAACTTTTATTAGCCGTGGACCTGTAGGCAAACTAATTGGTTCGGCGATATAAGGACGGTCAGATCGTCGCCACGTGCGGGGTCGGTGAGCGCATTCTGCACGGTCTGCGTACTCGATCCGCGGGTCGAGAGC
The DNA here is from genome assembly GCF_002086815.1 of Mycolicibacterium parafortuitum. GTDB lineage: Bacteria > Actinomycetota > Actinomycetes > Mycobacteriales > Mycobacteriaceae > Mycobacterium > Mycobacterium parafortuitum. The sequence continues at coordinate 68,307 of NZ_MVID01000010.1, read as the reverse complement.
GAGGGCGCAATGTCCTCCCGAGATGCGAAACTCACAGTGACGAACCACCTACAGCAATTCAATTTCCGTTTGCTAGGAATACACATATTAAAAATTCTCGGTTTTGCTGTGCAGACGCCGATCGGCGCGCAATATGCTCATCTCGCGCCGGAGGTGGCGCGTTGCTTCACTGCTACTAATCGGGGAGATCAGAATGCGCAGAAGCTTTCGAAAAGCGGGAGTCGCCTGCGGTGCGGTCTTTGCTTCGGCGACGGTGGCACTGTCCGCCGCGACCGGCGCGCAGGCCCTCAACACGGCGGTCGCGGTCGGCGGACTCGGTACGCCCGATATGCATGAGATCGTCATCTCGCCGTTGCTCGGCGGCAAGCTCGCCCGCGAGAACGATGTGCTCGACGGCGTGGAGTGGCCGGCCCAGGCCGGGCCGTACACCGGCAGGAACGATATGACCCTCGGTCAGTCGATCACCGCCGGAATCATCAGTCTCGACGCGCATTTCGACGCCGCGATGCTCGCCGCCAACAGGCCGGGTGACGTGGTCACGGTCGTCGGTTTCTCGGCCGGCTCCCTGGTCGTCAACGACTGGATGAGGACTCTGATCAACGATCCCGACGCTCCGGACAAGAACGAGGTCAAGTTCATCCTGGTCGCCGACTCCAGCCGGCAGAAGCTCCTCAAGGACTCGCAGTACAACCCGCGCTACGACTACACCTATCTGCCCGCGCCGCAGACCATCTACGACATCGACGTCGTCACCGGCGAGTACGACGGCGCCGCAGACCTGCCGGACCGGTGGTGGAACTTCCTGGCCCTGGCCAACGCGGTCGCGGGCGGCATCTTCGTGCACGTGCCGATGATGTTGCAGGACTACGAGGCGGTGACGCCCGAGGGGAACATCACCCGGGTGACCAACGATCTCGGCGGCACCACGACCACCTATCTGGTACCGACGAAGAAGCTGCCGCTGGTTCAGCTGCTGCCGTTCCTGGCTCCCCGGGAGGCCGAGCTGAAGGCCATGATCGACAAGGGCTACAGCCGCAACGACAACCGCACCACCACCGCCGGGGTTTCGAGCGCAGCCGCGCTGGCCACCCCCGCGGTCGTGCAGGAGCCGGTCGCCGACGAGGACGACGTCGCGTCGGTCGACAAGATCAGCGCCGACACCGACACAGACACCGATGAAGCGCCGAAGAAGCGCACCAGCGCCAAGCCTGCGGTGAGCGACGACGATTCCGATGCCGACGCGGCGAAGGACGCGGACTCCGCCAAGGCCGACGCGGACTCTGCCAAGGCGGACGACGACAAGGCTGACAACGCCGACAAGGCTGACAAGGCCGACACGGTGCGCAAGGCCGGTAAGTCCGGCAAGGACGGCGACGACGACGGCGCCAAGGGCTCGACGAGCTCCGCGGACTCCGACTCGTCAGGAGGTTCGTCGTCGCAAGGAACTGGGTCGTCTGACTCCGGCTCCTCGGAGTAACCTCCCCGGACTCGAGGTCGCTGACGGAGGACGCCCGCCCGGAGCCCCGGCATCACGCCGGGGCTTCGTGGTGTGTCCGGCGATAATTGACGGAAACGTGACACTTTAGCCGACGCTGCCCCGGCTTCGTTGGCTGATGAATGATTTGCTGTGAGGTAGCGTTGACACATGTTTGATCCGCAGTACGACGTCATCGTCGTCGGAGCTGGGTTCGGCGGAATGGGGGCCGCCATCCAGTTGAAGAAAATGGGCTACGAGAACATTCTCATCGTTGATCGTGAGGATGATCTGGGTGGGACGTGGCACGTCAACCATTACCCGGGCCTGGCGGTCGACATTCCGTCCCCCACGTATTCGTACTGGTTCGAACCCAATCCGCACTGGTCACGGCTGTATGCGCCGGGGACCGAGCTGAAGAAGTACGCCGACCACGTCGCCGACAAATACGACGTCCGCAGGCACATGCGGTTCAACTGCGCCGTCGACGGCGCGAGGTGGGACGACGACACCGAGACCTGGCAGGTCGCGCTGGCCGGCGGGGAAACTCTGACCTCTAGGTTTCTGATCACCGCGACCGGGTATCTGTCGCAGCCGCGCAAGCCCGACATCCCCGGTATCGAGGATTTCGCCGGCCGGATCGTGCACAGCATGGACTGGGACGACAGCTATTCCCCCGCGGGGGACCGCATCGGCCTGATCGGGACCGGCGCCACCGCGGTGCAACTGATCCCCCAGCTGATGAAGGACGCTGCCGAGCTCACGGTGTACCAGCGCACACCGATCCATGTCGTGCCGAAGGTCGATTTCCCGATCCCGCCGTGGCTGCGCCGGGCATTCGCCCGGGTTCCGCTGCTGCAGCGCGCGTTCCGCGCCGGCAGCGATGTGGGCCTGGAGACGATGATGATCCTGTCGGTACTGAACTTCAAATACTTCCGGCAGCTGAACACCGTCGCCGACCTGACGTCGCGCGCGCTGCGATTCGTCTCGATCCGGGACAAGGAACTTCGCGCCAAGCTGACGCCGCATTACGAGTTCGGATGCAAACGTCCGACCTATTCGAACGCGTACTACCGCGCGTTCACCAAGCCGAACGTGCATCTTCAGGCGTCCGGGATCGAGCATGTCGAACCGGACGGCATCGTCGCGTGCGACGGCACGAAGACCCAGATCGACACCCTGGTGTTGTGCACCGGATTCGATCTCTGGGAGGCGAACATCCCCGCGATCGAGGTGATCGGTCGCGACGCCCGCAATCTCGGGAAGTGGTGGCGCGACAACGGCTTCCAGGCCTATCAGGGCGTCTCGATCCCCGCGTTCCCGAACTTCCTGAGCCTGGCCGGACCCTATGCCTCCAGCGGTCTGTCGTATTTCGCGACCGTGGAGTACCAGATGCGCCACATGGACCGGCTGTTCGGGGAGCTGCAGCGGCGCAATGCGACGACCTTCGAGGTGACCCCGGAGGCCAATGCCGAGTTCCGGGAGCGGATGTCGAAGCTGCTGGGCAAGACGGTGTTCGGGCTCGGTGACTGTGCCGGGTCGCGGTCGTACTACTTCAGCCCCAGCGGGGAGACCCTGGTGCGGCCCGCATCGACGAACCAGACCAACCGGGAGAACGACAGCTTTCCGCTGACCGACTACACGTTCGCCTGAAAACCCCAGCTCAGCAATGGTTTCGGCGATCCGCTCACAGCAATGTGTCAGCATGGATTCATGCTGTTGAAGTGGATGTCCGGAGTGGCGGGCGCGGCGGTGCTGGCGATGGTGGCAAGCCTGCAGGCGGTGATCGGGATACCCACGGCGGCCGCACAGCCGTGCCCCGACGTCGAGGTGATCTTCGCCCGCGGCACCGGGGCACCCGCGGGACTCGGCTGGCTGGGCAATGCGTTCGTCGACTCGTTGCGCGGCAAACTGCAGGGACGCACGGTCGGCGCGTACGGCGTCAACTATCCGGCGAGTTTCGACTTCGACGTGTCGGCACCGTTGGGCGCCGCGGACGCGACGGGCCGGGTGCAGTGGATGGCCGACAACTGCCCTGACACCAAACTGGTGCTCGGCGGGAACTCCCAGGGGGCCGGGGTGATCGATCTGATCACCGTCGACCCGAAGCCGCTCGGCCGTTTCACCCCCACACCGCTGCCGGCCCATCTGGCCGATCGTGTCGCGGCCGTCGCGGTGTTCGGAAATCCGTTGCGTAACATCCCCGGTGGCGGTCCGCTGCCCGCCGTCAGCGGCGTGTACGGGCCCAGGACGATCGACCTGTGCGGCCTCGACGATCCGTTCTGCTCGTCCGGCCTCAATTTCCCCGCGCACTTCTCGTACATCAAGAACGGGATGGTCGACGAAGCCGCCAACTTCGTCGCGGACCGACTCCGCTAGCGGATGCCAACTGGCCTGGGCCGCGTGGCAAACATAGCTAACCAAGTGGCCGACGTCGTTCACAGCCGTCACACAGCGTGCCCAGATTGTGAATATTCCGTAATCACAAATCGGAAATGCGTTGATGTTTGAGGTGTGACGACGGGGGGAAGACGCGTACCCTGATGTGGTCAGCAAACGCTGCGGGGCTTACGAGGGGGATGTATGGGAACTCGACACCGAGCCGGGACGCGCAAGCGCCGGCGTAGCGCATCGGGGATCGCCGCCGCGCTGGCCGTTCCGCTGGTCGCACTTCCGGTCGGCATGGCCGACGCGTCGGCAGCAGCGACGCAAGAACATTCGGCCACATACAACTACTTTCCCACCGAACCGACCCGCGTCCTGACGCTCAGCCTGCTCCCCGGCGGCAACGACGATGATCTGCAGGGCGTCATGTGCGAGTCGCCTCGCACCTGCAAGAACGTGGTGTACTCGCGTGCCTCCACGCCGTCCGCGGTCGCGGTGCTCGACGCGGTGCTGCGGGACGGCACGGATGGCAAACAGATCGTGTTCGCCTACAGCCAGGGCGCCCGGGTCGCCGCGGCGTGGATGCGCGAACACGGCGCGACGGAGGGCGTCCCAGGCCCGGAGAACCTCAGCTTCGTCCTGATGGGTAACCCCGCCCGCAAGTACAACGGGTCCGACAAGCTCCGCGGTGACGATGTCTTCCCGGACCTCGGCTACCACATCATCGACGTGTCCCAGGAATACGACATGGCCTCGGACTTCCCGGACGACACGACGAATCTGCTGGCGATGCTGAACTCGACGGCCGCCTTCTTCCTCACCCATCAGGACTACGAGCCCGTCGACATCTACGACCCGGCCAACTATGTGTGGACCGAGGGAGACATCACCTACGTCTTCGTTCCGACCAAGACCTTGCCGCTGCTACAGCCGCTGAAATGGTTCGGGCTCGGTTTCGTCGCCGACATGCTCAACGCGCCACTCAAGGAGATCGTCGACCGCGCCTACGATCGCTCGTATCTGCCGGCGCAGCCGGGGCTTCCGCCCGCCCCGGATCCCGAACCGGAGGGGCCGCAGCAGGATTCGGCACGCGCTGAGGCCACCCTGGTGCAGTCGACCGCCGCCCGCACCGAACCCGTCCGCGGCAAGACCGTCCGCGCACTTGAGCCCGCCGCGGTGGAGGCCGACGACGAGGTTGTGGACGCGATTGCTGACGACGAGGTGGTCGACGACGTGGTCGACAGCGACGACGAGGTCATCGACGACGAGGACGCCGCCGAGGTTGTCGACGACGTGATCGACGACGAGGACGCCGCAGACGAGGCGGCCGACACCGGCACCGAGGCAGACACCGACACCGGGGCAGACACAGACACCGGCGCCACGTCCGCCAAATCCGCCGACACCGGCGACACCGGCGACACCGGCGACAGCAGCACCGGAGGGGACGAATAGTCGCTTGCGGCGGCGTTTTCCGCAGCCCGGCCTGATGTGCTTGGGTGGTTGCATGGACGTCAGCGGCCTCGCCCCGATCGAACAGACCGCACTGCTCACCGAGTACTGCCGTGCTCTCGACGCCCGGGCTGCGCGTCCGATCCTCGGCGATCCGCTCGCCGATGCGACGGTGCGCCAGATCGACCATGACTTCACCGCACTGGGCGCCACGCCCAGCGTGGTGGCGTTGGTCGCGCTGCGCGCCAAGATGCTCGACGAGCGGATCCGCGCGTTCGTGTCGGACCACCCCGACGCGGTGGTCGTCGACCTCGGGGCGGGGCTGAGCAGTGCGGTGTTCCGGGTGGATCCGCCGGCGTCGGTCGACTGGTTCAGCGTCGACCTGCCCGCGGTCGTCGCGCTGCGCGCCGCCGTCGTGCCGTCTCACGCACACGCCCGGACCGTCGCGGCCAGTGTGTTGCGCCCGGACTGGACGGCAAATATCCCGGCCGAACGGCCCGCGTTCGTGTTCGCCGACGGCCTTTTCGCGTTCCTCGACAAGGACTCCGTCGTCGGCATCCTCACGCGGATCACCGACCATTTCGCGTCCGGTGTGGTCGCGTTCAACGACTACGGGCCGGTCGGTAAGGCCAACCAGTTCATCGGGCGGCTGACCACGTCACGAAACGCGAGTTCGCCGCACCGCCAGTGGAACTTTCCAGGCTTCAAGGACGCCCGGCAGCCGCAGAGCTGGAATTCCCGCCTGCGGTTGATCGACGAATCCAGCGCCATGCACCGGCCGGAGACAGCGCTCTTCCCGACTGGGCTGCGGTTGGCGAGCAGGCTGTCGCGCCGGGTTCCGTCCATCGCGCGCAAGGCACGCGTGCTGCAGTACCGCTTCTAGCGCGAGGTTTCGGCGGCCGACACCGTATCCGCGGGTGCGGTCTTGGCGCGCCGACGTACGACGGCTCGGCCACCGCGGCCCGGCGTCACCGTCACGCCCCGGCTGTGGGGTTTCTCGTCCGGCTCGGTTGTCGGCTCGAGCCGGAACTCCCGCAGCATCGTGCGCAGCACGACCTCCATCTCCATGGTCGCGAACGACGCACCGATGCAGCGCATCATGCCGCCGCCGAACGGAATCCACGCGAACGGGTTGGGCGGGTTGCCGATGAATCGGTCCGGGTCGAAGCGTTCCGGGTCCGGGAAACTCTGCTCGGCAGCCATCGCGAGCTGCGTGCTGGCCATGATGGTGTCCCCTTCGGGAATCACCCACTCCCCCAACCGGATTCGTGTCCGCGCGCGCCGCAGGGCCGCGGTCAGCACCGGGCGGGTGCGCTGCGATTCGGCGATGGTCGCCGTCATCAGCTCCGTACCGCCCTCGTCGACCTCCGCCGACAGCCGCTCCAGCAGTTCCGGATGTCGGCGAATGCGCTCGATCGTCCACGCCAGCTGGGTCGAGGTGGTCTCGTGCCCGGCGACCAGCATGGTCAGCAGCTCGTCGACGATGAACGGATCCGGGATCGGCTCTCCGTTGTCGTACCTCGCCTGCAGCAGCAGCGACAGCACGTCGCCGCGCTCGGCGAAGTCCGGGTCCGACCGCGCGTCGTCGATCAGCTGCTTGCAGATCTCGTCCATCCGGCGGCGGTACCGGGAGAACTTCCCGCCAGGGCTCCACGCGCCGAAGTCCTTGCGCACCACAGACGGCAGCAGCGCGATCTTGGAACCGAACTCGACGGCGGCCGGGATCACCACCCGCAGCTCGTCGAGCTCGTCACCCTTGGCGCCGAAGACCGCGCGCAGGATGGTGTTGAGCGTGATCCGCATCATCGGCTCGAGCGTCTCGAACTCGACGCCTTCGGGCCACGCCTGCATCTCGCGGATCACCTCTTGTTCGGTGATGTCCTCGTACGCGCGCATGTTCTTGCCGTTGAACGGCGGGAGCAGCAACCGGCGGCGGGCCAGCAGCTCGTCACCTTCGAGATTGAAGATGGACCCGGGGCCGAGGACGTCGCCACCCAGGTTGTTCTGCGGGCGCCCGACCAACTCGCGGCTGGTGCTGAACAGGTCCTTGACCAGGACGGGGTCGCTGATCACCACGGTCTCGCCGAATACCGGCAGCTGCAGCGTGAACGTCGGTCCGTAACGCCGCCCCAGCGCGGCGACCGAGCCGTACCGGAAGGCCAGCACAGCACCGCCCTGAATCAGCTTCGGCATCCGCGGGCCCGGCGGCAGCCGCACGGGATCGCTTGTGGCGGTAGCCATGTCGTCACCCCTTGGTGTTCGGTGTCCCTTGATGTTCGGTGTGTTGTCGAGATGTCTGTCGGTCAGGCGATGGCGTAGTCGCTGAGCGGGAACGTCGCTTGCTCCTTGACCGCCTGCCGGATCGACTGCGGACGGAACAGCGGCGCCTCACCCGAACTGTTGAACCAGTACGAGCGGGAGTTCGCACAGTTGCCCAGCCGGAACACCGAATCCTCCAGCAGTGTCTCCATCCGCTGCAGGAACGCGGCGTTGGCTTCCTCGGTCACCTCGAAGGTGTCGGCGCCGCGGCGCTGCAGTTCTCCGAAAAGCCGGTTCATATGGCGCATCTGGTATTCGACGGTGTCGAACCACGACATTCCGACCCATGCGTACGGGCTGGCTTGGGTGATCAGGTTCGGGAACAGTGGCACCGTCAGACCTTCGTAGGCCTGGAACTTGTTCTCCCGCCACCACTTCCCGAGATCGCGACCCTCGCGCCCGATCACCGGGATGGCCGGCAGGTTGGACTCCCACACGTCGAAGCCGGTGGCCAGCACCAAGCTGTCGATGACGCGCTTGGTGCCGTCCTTGGCGACGATCCCGTCGGGTTCGATGCGTTCGATGCCGGCGGTCTCCAGGTGCACGTGCGGCTTGTTGAACGTGCGGTAGTACGTGTTCGACAGCGTCGGGCGCTTGCAGCCGAAGTCGTAACCCGGTGTGAGCTGCCGACGCAGACGCCTGTCCCGGATCGCCAGGAACCGGTGCAGCGCCCCGATCTTGGCCGCGGCGGTGTTGACCGGACGGAACTGCCGGAACTTCCACATCGCGATCGTCACCATGACGTCCATGAACGCGTCGCTGGACATCCGCAGGAACTGTTGGGTGGCAGGGAACTTCGCGAACAGCCGCTGCGCGGCGGGACCGAACGGGAAGTCCAGCTTCGGCATCACCCAGATCGGGGTGCGCTGGTAGACCGTCAGCTCGGAGACGTCCTCGGCGAGCTTGGGGATCAGCTGCACACCGGTGGAGCCGGTACCGATGATCGCGGCGTTGCGCCCCTTCAGCGAGTAGCCGTAGTCCCAGTCCTGCGCGTGCAGCACCGTGCCCGCGAAGTCCTCGATGCCGGGGATGTCGGGCTTCTTCGGCTGGCACAGGTATCCGGTGGCCAGGATCAGGAACTGGGTTCGCAGTGTCTCACCGGTGACCAGCGACACCAGCCAGTGCCGGGTCTCCTCGTCCCACCGCGCACCTTCGACGGTGGTGTTGAACCGCATGTACCGGCGCAGGTCGTACTTGTCCGCGACGTGGTCGGCGTAGGTCTTCAGCTCCGAGCCCGGGGCATACAGCCGCGACCAGTACGGATTCGGTTCGAACCAGTACGAATACGTGGTGGACGGGACGTCAACCGTCAGGCCTGGATAACGGTTGACGTGCCACGTACCCCCGAGATCGTCCTCGCGATCGAGGATGGCGATCTTCTGATAACCCAACCGGTTGAGTTGGATAGCGGCGCCCATCCCGCCGAAACCTGCACCGACGATAACGGCGTCAAACTGCTCCGTACTCACGTGGCGATACTACGGCCCTTCACGAACGGCCCTTCTCAGTCGTCGCTGCCGGCGCTGCCCGAGCCCCCGCCGCTGCCCTTGCTACCAGCCCCGACGCCCGACGCGGACTTCTTGGTGTCCTTCGCCGAGCTCGTGGACTCAGACTTGGAGTCGGTCTTGGACTCAGACTTCGCGTCGGACTTGGACTCAGACTGGGAGTCAGACTTGGCATCGGCCTTGTCGGCCTTGTCGGACTTGTCGCTCTCGGAATCCGTGCTCGGCTTCGAAGGCTTCGCGGGCTTGCCGGACTTGGCAGGCTTGGTGGCCGCCTCGTCGTCGGTACCGGTGGTGTCGTCGTCGGCACCGGCCGCGGGAGTCTCGGCGGTGTCGTCCGCCGGAGCCTCGGCCGGGGTCTTGTCGAACTTGTCGATCAAGTCCTTGACCGCCGCCTCGATGAGGTTCGGCTTCGCCTCCGTCTGCTCGTCGCCGGCCTCGTCACCGGTGGTCGCCGCGTCGCCGTCGACAGCTGCCTTGGCGGACAGGGGGCTGAACAGCGGGGTGCTGTCCCCGGTCGAGTCCTCGGCTTCGTCGCCTGCGCCGGTGTCCTCGGCCTCGGTGGAGTCCTCGGTCTCGGTCGCCTGCTCGCCGCGCAGTACGTCCAGGCCCGCCTTCTTCTCCCATTCCGGGTCCTCGACATCGGTGACACCCGGGACATCGGGACCGATGTACTTACCGGTCTCGGCGTCATACAGGTCCTTGACCGACGGCGGGATGTAGGCGCCCGGGTAGATGTCCCTGCCGACCTTCCAGTCGGCAGGCATGAACGGGTCGACCTTGTTGCACTGCGGGCACAGCAGCGGGGCCAGCGGCCGCGCCAGGTAGGCGAACGGCGTCATCTTCGGATTCCAGACGTAGCTCTTGGGCACGAACGGATTCCAGGTGGTGTTCAGGCCGTCGGCCAGGTTCTTGAACGCCTCGATCTGCGCCTGCAGGGTGGGGGTCTTGATGCCCTCCGGGCGCGAGATCAGGTGCTCCCAGAATCCCGTGGTCTCGCCGAACGGCTCGGGGTTGACCGTCTCGCCGTACCACTCGACCCGGTCGCCGGTCAGGCCGAGCTCCTGGCCCCAGTACGCCTCGACGTCGCTGACGGGGTTGTACTCGGGTGTGATCGGGCTGGTGAAGGTGAAGCCGCCCGGGGCGTAGAAGTCCCAGAGCTGGACCTTGAACATCTGATCGAGGATGGCTTGCGGGTCATCGCACGGCGGGAACCCGGTGCAGCCGGCGTTCATCGGCAGGTTGGCGCGCGCCCACCAGTCGGCGGTCTTGCCGAGCGGGGTCGAGATCGACGGGATCGCGACGAGGAAGTCGACGAACGCCCGGGTCATCTCCGGGTTCGCGGGATCCCAGCCCAGCACGTTGGTGGGCGTGTAGACCCACCAGCTGCCGCTGGCGCGCATCGCGTTGGCGAAACGATTCGTGCCCGCCACCGCGTAGTACGGCATGTTCGCGACCGTTTCCAGCAGGTTGATCGGTGCGTAGAAGATGCTCTTGTCGCGGCCCAACGGCGTCGTGGTGACGCGGTCGTCGCGGTCGTAGCCCTGCTCGATCAGGTACTGCAGCGGGCCGGTGAGCTCGTCGGCCAGGTCGTTGAGTCCGAGCCAGCGCAGCGGCTCGACCAGCGGGAGGGTCTTGGCGGGGACGAAGACGTACTCGATGCCGTCCTCGGTCCACTTGCTGTTGGCCGGGTCGTCGATGTCGACGTCGGAGTAGCCCTTGCCGAGGTGATTGGTGAAGAAGCCCATCGTGGCGTTCAGCGTGGCCAGCACGTTCAGGTTGTTGACCGGCATGTCGACGGTCGGGTCGTACTGCTGGGCGACGTCGATCACGCGGTACGGGCTGGTGGGCCACTTCTGGCCCCAGATGGTGCCGGAACCGCCGTACTTACGGCCCGGGTTGCCGATGACGATGAACGTCAGGTTCTCCGGAGCCGGGTAGGCCTCGGGATCCTCGAGATGCTTCTCCAGCCACTGCGAGGCGACGATGGCGCCCTCGCTGAAGCCGAAGATGGTGGTCTCTTCTCCGGGATTTCCGGCCAGCTCCCGCCGCAGCGCCTCGACGCCGAGACCGAAGTAGCCGGGACCGGTCCAGATCGGCGCGTACTCCAGCGCGTAGCACGGGGTTCCGCCGGTGCCGCCGCAGATGGTGCCCTGGAGCTGCTCGCCCATGTTGAGTGCATCAGGCGTCGGGTTGATCGTGACGACCCGGGCCGAAAGGGTGACCTGCTCGCTGACCTGCTTGGTGGCGACAGCCGCGCCGGCCGCAGGGGCCGGAGGGGCGATGGGGGCGAGCGCGATCACGCTCGACCCGACAATGGCAAGGCCCGTCGTCACGTACGGGCGAAGCGCTGAATGCATGTCCCAACCTTCCAGGTCGTTGCAATGTGATGACAATCCGATCACGGCAAAGGTGTGCGGAGATTATCACATACCTGAGCGCGCAAGGAATTGCTGGAGAGAATTTATGGCCACTCTATAAACGTGGAGAGAAAACCGTTGCCGATGCTGCGGAGGCGAACTTCCCCGGGTCCGGAAACTCGGCAAAGGTGCTGGCATGGAACGTTTCCAGCGGAGCGTCGACAGGCTTCGGCAATTGCTCTATTCAAATGTAAATAGACCATACCGTGCGGTTACGCCGGTTCCACGGCGTTCTGGTTAATTTGTAGCAAATCAATCCGCGGGCATGGTTACCACGCCGTAACCTGTGCGGGTACGGCTGGGTACACGAGGTGGCTCGCGCACCTTCCAGCAACATCGCTCAAGATCGGGAAAGCGTTACACCCAGTTTTGCTAGCCGCGTCAATTAGCTCGGGGTGGGAACTCTCGCTAGGTCACAGAAGTGGCACCGGCACCGCGACCCGGGTCACAGACCGCGGGCCGTGAGCCAGGAATCGATATGCGTCGCGACGGCCTCCCAGCCGGGTTCGAGCATCATGTTGTGGCCCATGCCGGGGAAGATCTTCGGTTCGGTGCGATAGGCCCGCGCGGTGGCCCGCACCTCGTTCGGGGTCACTGCCATCCGGTCCTCGAGTGCACCCAGCACCAGGACCGGGGTCCGCACCCGGCTCGGCCGCGGCAGGGCGGTGACCCCGTCCCGGCCCGAACGCGCACTCTCCTCTTGCAGGCGTGCGGCGCAGGCCGCGACGATCTCCTCCGGCGTGTGGGCGCTGAAGAAGCGTTCCCTCGTGGCCGCCACGGGGCTGACGTATGCGAGCGACTCCCCGGAAGCCGACGATTTCAGGAACTGCCACGGATGCCTGCGAAACCAGCGCAGGCCGGAGGCCAGGTAACCGCGCGGCGGCGCGGACGCCATCAGCACCGCGGCGGGGGCGTCGCGGCCCTCCAGGTACTTCTGCACCACGAAGCCGCCCATCGAGTGCCCGATCACCACCGGCGCGGACGGCAGATCGGCGGCCACCGCGGCGACGTCGTCGACGTAGTCGGCGATGGACAGCGACCGCAGCGGTTTGTCGGTCGGGCTGCCGCCGTGGCCGCGGAAGCTCAGCGCAACGGCGCGATAGCCGCGGCCGGCGAAGAAATCCAGGAAGTTCTCCTCCCAGCACCATGCCGCGTGCCAAGCGCCGTGCACGAACAACAGCGGTGCCGGGTGGACGTCGGTCGCACTTCCCCTGTCGATCACCTCGAGGCGCACAGATGCCATGGGTGAGTACAGACCTCTTCGATCGGGGACGGGAGTCAGACTTCCCGCAACCTACCACCGGCCCGCGTGGCGAAGCGCGGTCGTGCGGCGGTAGTACGGTCGCTAACCATGACGTCCCGACCGCGATCCGCCGGCTCCCAGTTCCGTTTCGGACTGCTCGACGGCATCGTGAACACCCGGATCTCCCCGACACTGCTGCCGTCGGCCGCGATGACCACCGCGGTCGCGACCGGCGCCGACTCGTTCTGGGTGGGCGATCACATCAACTCGCTGGTGCCACGCTCGCTGGCGACCCCAGAACACCTCGGCCTGGCCGCAAAGCTCGTGCCGAAGGTCGACGCGATCCTGGAACCCTGGACCATGCTGGGTCACCTCTCGGCCCGGAACCGCATGCGGCGCTTGCGTTTCGGAGTCGGTGTGACCGATGCCAGCCGTAGGCACCCGGCGGTCACCGCCCAGGCCGCAGCGACACTGCACCTGCTCACGCGTGGCCGGGCCATCCTCGGGATCGGCGTCGGCGAGCGCGAGGGCAACGAACCCTACGGCGTCGAGTGGACCAAACCGGTCGCCAGGTTCGTCGAGGCGCTGGCGACCATCCGCGCGCTGTGGGAATCCGGCGGTGCGCCGGTGACCCGGGAATCGGACTACTTCCCGTTGCGTCACGCCGTGTTCGATCTGCCGCCGTACAAGGGCCGGTGGCCGGAGATCTGGGTCGCCGCGCACGGCCCCCGGATGCTGCGGGCCACCGGGCGGTACGCCGACGGCTGGGTGCCGTTCGTGATCTCGCGTCCGGCCGACTACGCGAAGGCCCTCGACACGGTGCGCACCGCGGCCTCGGACAACGGCCGCGACCCGATGGCGATCGTGCCCGCGGTCAACCGGACGGTCGTCACCGGTCGCACCCGCGACGACGTCGACGAAGCCCTGGACTCGGTGATCGTCAAATCGGTCGCGCTGGCCGCACCGGCCGAGGCGTGGGCGCGGCACGGCGTCGAACATCCACTCGGCGCGGACTTCTCCGGTGTGCAGGATCTGGTTCCGCAGACGATCGACGCGGAGTCCGCACTGGCCTACACCTCCAGCGTGCCGGCCTCACTGATGAAGGAGATCTGCTTCCACGGCACCCCCGACGAGGTGCTCGACCAGGTGGCCGAGTGGCGTGACCACGGTCTGCGGTATCTGCTCGTGATCAACGGCAGCCAACTCAACCCGAAGGTGCGCAAGGGCGCTGCCGCCACACTGCCGTACACCAAGGTGCTGCGCGGCCTCCGCAAGCTCTGACCACACCGCCCCCCGGCGTGTTTGCCGGGCGTGCGCCGGCGGTGGTGGCCCCGGCCGGACGCGGACGGTACCCGCGCACGGATAGCCGGCGATCGCACGCCTGGCGAGCGCGCGCCGTTTCGGCTAGGTGGCGCGCATATTCAGCGCGGTGACAACGTATTCCGCGCCTGCGTCAATTTTTTTCCGGACGCGCCGATCGAGCGCCCGGATCCGTGAATTCCCGCGTGCTGTTCACAGCCAGTTCCCAGTAAACGGTGGCGTGTCCGGCGCCCGCGGCCCCGGCGGCGAATCGCGGTTGTTTGCCGAAGGGTGGCGTCGGGCCGGATGTCGGCAGGTATGGTCAGGGCGACCATCACTGATCTGTCGGGGAGAAGTTGGGGTGTCATGCGAGTAGCCGTCAAACCGGTCGTGACGACCAGCGTGGCGTTGGTAGGGGCCAGCGTCATCGCCGTAACTCCTGTAACTCCGTCGGAGCCGGCCGCGCGCGCCGTCGAATCCGACGTCAGCCTGTCCGCCTCGTCCGTGGCCTACATCCCGGTCAACATGGTGCAGCAAGCCCTCAGCGCGCCCGCCAACATGGTCGCCGCCGTCGACCGGCTGGCCGCCGCGCTGGCGATCAGCGGCAGCTGGAACGAGAACCAGCCCAACAATCAGTGGGGCTGGGACGAGGCCAACCCGGCGATGCTGATGGAGCTGATCAACGTCCTGATCCCGTTCCCGGCGTTCTCCGAGCCGTGGGGCAGGCATCTCAACTGGTGGGCGACGGCGAATCTGCCGATGCACGAGGGCTGTAACTACGACTGCCCCGATCTGCCGGGCATGCTCGACAAGATGTTCAAGGTGCCGATGAGCGCCTTCTACAGCGAGCAGGGCTACACCTTTCCGGAGGTGCGGACCCCGCTCAACGGCGTCGAGACGCCGTGGTCGCAGCAGACGGTCAAACTCGACCCGGCCGAACCCCTCCGGTCGGTGTGGGACTCGCTGACCGCCGAACCGAGCGGGGTCAAGACCACCACGCTGTGGGAGGCCGTCACCGCGTTCGCGAATCTCGGTGCGGCACTGCAGATCACCGGCCATGTCCCGGACTGGCTCGCGGTGCGCGAGATCGAGCGGTTCGTGAAGTACTTCCTGCGCCCGCCCGCCGAGGAGCAGGTCACCGAGGTTCCGGACGAGACCGACACCCCCGCCACCGCGACCGTCCCGGCCGGCGACAACCTCATCTCGCTGACCGCCGAGGCCGTGGCAGCCGATACCGTGTCCACCGATACCGAGGCGGCCGAGACCGTGTCCACCTCGGTGGTCGACCAAGCGACCGAGTCGCTGAAGCGCAAGTTCGCGCTCGCCAAAGACGCTGAGCCCGTGAGTGACACTGACGCCGTGGACGACACTGAGAGCACGGACATCTCCGACGCCGGCGAGGACCCCAAATCCGAGGCCGATGACGAGGCCCCGTCCACGTCGGCCGGCAGCAAGCACCGCAAGCCGAGCAGCGAGTCGCGGAAGGGCTCGGCCGACGCCCCGTCGGACACCAAAGCGGACACGAAGGCCGACGCCAAGGACTCCGGCAGCGCCGGATCCGACAGCGACAAGGCGTCGGCGAGCAGCGCGAAATCCGGCAGCAGCGACAGCTAACCGGTGCCCATCCAGGGCCGGTTGCCGTAGGTGTTCAGATGCATCACCTCGGTGACCGGCCTCCGGGTGGTCGGGCCGTAGCGGCCCCGCGGCCACCCCAGCGGAACCACGCAGCACGGCGTGACCGACACCGGTAGCCCGAGAGTCCTGCGCGTGGAGGTCACGCTCCACAGCGGCAGCGTGATCAGCGACGCGCCCAGCCCCATCGCGCGCGCGGCCAGCAGCAGATTCTGCACGCTCGGATAGATCGAACCGAAGAACCCGGACAGCGCCGCGTGCGGCATCGGCACGAACGGGATGCGGCCGTCCTTGGCGCCCAGCTTCAGGCATGCCACGATCAGCACCGGAACCTCGGTGAAGTGGTCGACCTGCCACTGCACGGCCTTGGCGGTCTTGGCCATCGACGGATCTTTCTTCGACACCCGCCTGATCACCGTGTGGTAGTACAGGTTCCACGCCTGGCGGTAGCGCTTGGCGAGCTTCTTCTTTGTCTCGTAGTCCTTGATGACGATGAATTCCCAGTTCTGCCCGTTGGCGCCGGTCGGCGCGTGCAGCGCCACCTCCAGGCACTTCTTGATGATCTCGTCGTCGATCGGATCGGGATAGACCCGGCGCACCGCGCGCTGGGTCATCATCGCGTCGACCAGCGGCATCTCAAGGCGCGCAAGCGCTTCCGAGGTCGACGGGATGCCGGTGGACGGAACGGGTTCAGCCATGGGTTGCAATCCAATCCGAGGTGAAGCGTGTCAATTGCGGGATCTCGGCGACGATCTGATCGCAGATCGCCTTCTCGACCTTGCCGCCGACCAGCGGGATCTTGACCTCGATCGTGCCGGTGAACGTCAGCCGGGATCCGCCGGGCCGCGGCTGCAGCGCCGCGCTGCCGACCCCGTCGCCCGGCACTCCGGACGCGTCGATGGTCACCGTGCCGGCGACCTCGCCGTCACCGCTGCGCCGCCAGGTCTCCGACCGCACGAGCGTCAGGCTGCCGCGGAACACCTTGGTCAGCGGGCCGGGCAGCAGATCGTTGCGCAGATCCTGGGTGGTGGCGACCACGACGCCGCCGTCGGCGTCGACCTCCAGGGTGTCCAATGTGGTCGCACCGCCGCCGAACTCGGCGATCCGGTCATGCCAGTAGCCCTCGGCACCGAACGCGGCGAGGATCTGTTCGACGCCGGCGGGCGAGTCGGCGTGCACGTCAAAGGGTCTCGGCACGGCGGCGCGTCCTCACTTCCCGTCGAACAACCGGTCGGCGAGCCTGCCCGCGAAAGCCCGGGCCTGGTCCACCTGTGCGGCGCTGATGTTCGTCGTCGGGATCTTCACGCCGAGGTAGCGGTCCCGGTACTCCCCGGACCCCAGATAGCTGGTCAACGACAGCATCGAGGTCAGCTGACCGCCGGGGTATTCGAAGTGGATGCTGTCGACGAACCGGCCGCCCTGCTTGTCGGCGAGTTCGCGCACCGCCTCCAGGTTCTTCCGCCAGTAGCGGCGGCACACCGTGATGACCGCGTACGGCGTTCCGTTCAGCAGCGGTCCGGCCTCTTTGGACTCCAGGAAGGAGCGCAACGGCATGCTGACCGTGTCCCACCACGTCGGTGAGCCGAACAGCACCAGGTCGTAGTCGCCGGCGCGCACCGCGTCGGGGGTGCGGATCTCCCCCGTCTCGCCGCGGCCCTGCGCCTTGAAGACGCTGAACATGTCCGGCCACACCCGGCGCATCGGGAACCGGGTGAACGGCTCGGAGTACTGCGGGTCGACGAACTCGATCGGCGCGAGCGTCACCTCGCAGCCGCGCTCGCGCAGAACATCGGCGGCGGCGTCGAGAACCTTCTGGGTCTGGCCGGTGTAGGAGTAGTACACCAACAGCACCTTCGCGCTCATCGTTGCCTCCTGCTCGCGCACGCTGAATTCACATCCGCTCCTTCCGGGGTGGGGCTGATTGTTGCCTGGCGGCGTTTCCGCATAGCCTCTCTGGCATGACCGACAAGGTTTCCATCGATCTGACCGGGCCCGCCCAGACGATGCTGACGACCCTCTATCTGAAGGCGCTGGACGCCGACTTCCCGCGTCCCGTGCTCGGTGACCAGTTTGCCAAAGAGGCGATCGCGCGTATCGACTACGACTGGGACGACCTCGGCGTCAGCGGCAAATGGGCACCGCTGGTCACGGTCCGCACCGCACAGTACGACATCTGGGCCAAGCAGTTCATCGCCGCGCACGGCGACTGCACCGTCATCCATTTGGGCTGTGGGCTCGACCCCCGGGTGTTCCGGGTCGATCCCGGTCCCGGCGTGCAGTGGTACGACGTCGACTTCCCCGGGGTCATCGAACTGCGTGAGCAGGTCTACCCGTCGCGGCCGAACTACCATTTGCTGCCCACTCCGGCGACCGAGCTGTCCTGGCTGGACCAGATCCCCACCGGCAAGCCCGTGCTGTTCCTCGCCGAGGGCATCAGCATGTACCTGACCGAGGACGAGGGCATCGCGTTGCTGCGCCGTGTGGTCGAGCGGTTCGGCACCGGCGAACTGCAGATCGATTTCTACAACTGGGTCGGCATCCGCTCCCAGAAGACCCAGACGCTGGTGCGCAAGACCGGCTCCAAGCTGTACTGGGCGGTCAACAGCCCCGACGACATCCTGTCCAAGGTGCCCGGCACCCGGCTGCTGGCCTCGGCGACGCTGTTCGACGCCGGCACGGCGTCGCGGGTGACCAAACCGTGGCGGGCGCTGGGCCACGCCGTGCGGGTGCTGCCCCCGGTGCGCAACGCGCTGCAGTACCACCGCTACGGATTCGGGCCCGTCAGCTGACACGGGCTCAGCTGACACGAACAGAAGCCTGCCGGGCCGCGATGCCCTGCAGCAGCCTCTCGATCGCCTGGACGGATTTCTCGGGCTGCGGTCCGTGCGAGTGGTACTCGATCATCAGCCGGCCGGCGAAGATCTTGCTGGTGTAGATCTCGATGCCGGCGCCGACCGCGAAGTACAACTCGCCGTGGCTGGCGGCCAGCTCCATCTCCGGTGGCATGCGCATCGGCGGCACGATCCCGTTGTCGGTGAACATCACCACGTCCGGCAGCCCCGGCGGGTTCCCCACGTACTGCGGGCTGAAGTGCAGGAAGCTCTGCTGGATCACGCCCTCGGCGATGTCCTTCTTGAACGTGTCGTTGATGTCGCGGGCCAGATCGACGACGTCGGTGTCGGGTGAGATCTCGGCCAGATAGGTCGCGATACCGACGGGGTTGGTGGCCTCGGTCGCCGACACCGGCGGCGACAGCAGGTAACGCAGGTCGACCGGGTACACGTACGGCACCGGGATGTTCGGCGTCTGCCGCAACTGCCATTCCGCCATCAGGATGGCGCCGGACAGCAGGCTGTTGAGCCCCAGCTTGTTGGCCCGGCAGAACGCGATGATGTTCTCGGTCTGCTCCTCGGAGAGCTTGCAGAACTCCATCGGCACCCGTTGCGGGAACACCGGATTCGACTCGGCCGGGGCGCGGCGCGACGGCGGCACGTCGTAGGCGAACATCGCCGCGAGCAGGCGCTCCAGTCCCGAGCGTTGCTTCTTCTCCACCGCGCGGTCGGACAGGATCTTCTCCAGCGACACCGGGACGGGCGCCACCTGTGCCGGGCGCGCGGTGCCCGTCGTGACGAGATCGGTGTAGGTCGAGAACAGCTCCTCGACGAGGCTGAACTGGTGGTGCCCGTCGGCGAGGCTGTGGTGGATGTACAGCGTCAGGTGGGTCTCGTCGTCGCGGCGGGTCAACCGCAGATGTGTCAGCGCCGCGGTCTGGTCGAACAGCAGCGGCGGCGCCTCGGCGTCGCCGGTCAACTCCACGACCTCAAGCCCCTGGTGCATCAGGTCGTCGAGCACGATCTCCCACTTGCCGTCCGGATCCTGCTCCAGATGACCGTTGAGCACCGGGTGGGCCTGCACCAGCGCGTCGAACGCCTCGGACAGCGCGTCGACGTCGATGGTGCCGCGCACGTGGGCGGCGAGCCCGACGAAGTTCTGCGTTTCGGCGAACATCTCCTCGCTGCGCGCGAGCTTGCGGATGCCCGAGGACGGAAACATGCGTTGAGACTCCCTGGTTGATCAGCCGCGCTTGCTGGCCCTGCGGTATCCGATCGCCAGGGGTACGGCGCACAGCGCGGCGATGCCCGCCGCCCACAGCACCGAGAACAACACGGGTTCGGCGATCGGACCTTCAAGGGACAAGCCCTTCATCGCCTCGATCGTAGTGCTGACGGGCTGATGCTCGACGAAGGGCTGCAGCCACTCCGGGTACTGGTCGAGCGGAACGAACCCGATCGAGAAGAACATCAGGATCGCGATCAGGATCTCGGTGGCCTGTGGTGCGATCGTGCTCGACGAGAACAACGCCAGTGTCAGCACCGCCGCCGACAGCGTCACACCGAACAACGCGGGCATGAAGACCCACGCGATCGCCGCCAGCGGTCCCTGCTCGAACCGGAACCCGAGGGCCAGCCCCACGCACATCACCACCAGCGTGATCACGACGATCCGGACGAAGTCGGCGAGCAGGCGGGCCAGCAGCCCGGCCGCGCGGTGCACCGGCACCACCCACAGCCGCGACAGCAGACCGGCCTCACGTTCCCGCATGATGCCGACCGCACCGATGATCGAGCCCGTCATACCGCCGACCAGGGCCACCAACGGCACCTGACCGTACAGCCCGCTGTGCCCGGTGACCTGTTCGATCACGTCGCCGAGCACGATGTCGAGCGCGATCAGGAAGACCGCGGGCATCACCATCGACTGCACCAGGGTGGCCGGATCGCGGCTCCACCGCCGCAGGATCCGCGCGGTCAGCACCGCGACCTGGGGCACCAGCTGCCGCGGGGAGTTCTCCCAGACGTGAGCGCGGCGATGTTTGCCGCCGCCGCGATACGGCGACATCGGCGAGGACTCCACGGTCACGAGTTCCGCCTCCTGGTCACCCAGATGTGCAGCGCGAGTGCGACCACGATGCACACCACCGCCCAGGCCAGCGCGGGCCCGAGGACCGACCAGGTGGCTTCCGGTGCGTTCCCGGTGCTGTCACCGGCGAATGCCTGCAACCCGTAGACCCACTGCGACAGCGGCTGGTTGCGGACGAAGCCCTGGATCCAGTCGGGGAACCGCTCGGCCGGCTGCAAACCGACCGATGCGAGCCCGAGCGTCAGCTGCGGGATCAGCATCATCGGGGCCGTCGCCTCCGGGTTCTGCGTCGCGACGCCGATCAGGTCGCCGATGATGGCCAGCGCCGCGCCGATCAGCAGGGCCAGCCCGACGAAGCCCAGGATGCCGAACACCCCGTTGTCGAACCGGAAACCGATGACATGGCCGCACCCGATCGAGACCGCCAGCGCGACGCAGCAGCGGTACATGCTGGCCGTCATCCGTGACGCCAGCGGCATCACGGCCGGGATCGGCATCGCGCGGAACCGCCGGTTGATGCCGTCGACGGAGTCGGTCGCCGATCGGAACGCCGCCGAGATCGCGGCGAACCAGACCGCCTGCAACACGATCAACGGGGTCAGGTACTGCGCGTAGCTGCTCAGCGGCTGCACCGCGCCCATCATCTGTTTGAGCGGCAGGTAGTAACCGATCGTGAACACGACGGAGCCGACGATCTGGGTCGCGAGCTCCCCGTTGCGCAGCGTCGGGATGATCATCCGGACCGTCAGCACCCACCACTGCTGGATGGTCGACACCGGCGGGCGGGCGGCGTGCGGGATGGCCACCGAACGAGGCGGAGCCGTGGCCGCGAGCTGATCGGTCACGCGTACGCGTCCGCGGCCACGCGCGAGTCCGGGGACTCCTGGTTCGGGTGGTCGCCGGTCAGCGCCAGGAACACCTCGTCCAGCGACGGTCGGCGCAGCGCGATGTCGCTGAGCTCGATGTGCGCCTCGCTGAGCAGGTGCAGCGCCTGCATCAGCGTGTTCGGGCCGTCGGGGGCCGGCATCGAGATGCGGTCCGACGAGTCGGTGATCGCGTCGCGGTGCGCGTCCGGCAGCAGCGGGCCGAGCACCCGCGCGACCTCACGCAGCTGACCGAGCTGGCGCGGCACGATCTCGCAGTAGGTGCCGCCGGTGCGTTCCTTGAGCTGATCAGCGGTGCCCTCGGCGATCACCGTGCCCTTGTCGATCACGATGATGCGGTCGCTGAGCAGATCCGCCTCTTCGAGGTACTGGGTGGTCAGCAGCGTGGCGATGCCGGCTTCCTTGAAGTCGGTGACCAGCTCCCAGATCGCCTGCCTGCTGCGCGGGTCCAGGCCAGTGGTGGGCTCGTCGAGGAACACCACCTCCGGGCGCACCACCAGCCCGCACGCGATGTCGATGCGCCGCTTCATGCCGCCGGAGTAGTTGCCCACCGGGCGGTCGCCCGCCTGCACCAGGTCGAACTGCTCGAGCAGCTCCTGGGCGCGCTGTTTGGCGACCTTCTTCTTGAGGCCCTGCAGCCTGCCGAACATCAGCAGGTTCTCGCGGCCGGTCAGCAGGTCGTCGAGCGCGGCGTGCTGGCCGGTCAGCATCAGCGCGCGGCGCACCCCGGCCGGGTCGCTGACCACGTCGTGACCGGCGATCAGCGCGCGCCCGGCGTCCGGTTTGATCAGCGTCGACAGGATGTTGACCGTCGTCGTCTTGCCCGCGCCGTTGGGTCCCAGCAGGCCCAGAACCTCGCCGCGTTCCACCTCGAAGCTGACATCGCGCAGGGCGGTCACCGTACCGAAGGATTTCTTGATCCCCGACACGACGACGGCTTTGTCGGTGCTGGACATGAGTTCCCCTCTACCCCCTAGGACAGATCGACCAGAGCCAGCTCATCGCCGGCCGCGTCGCTGTCCTGTTCGGCGAGCGCCTCCCTGGTGATATCCAGGATCGCCGCCGAATACTGTCGGGCAAAGGATTCCACATCGGTCGGTCCGAGACGGCGGTTGTCGTACCACCAGTCCACATGCAGCACGCCCGCGGAGCGGTAGACCCGCAGCTCGAGCGCGTGCCCCAGACCCGGCAGTGCGTCGCGGATCGGCATCGCGGTGTCCGCGTCAAACCGCACCGGCGCATCGTCGGGCTGCTCGGCCGGCACGTCGGGAATGGTCCCGACGTGCGAGAACAGGATGTCGGCGGGACGGCCCGCACCGAGCAGACGCGCGGTCGGCGCGTACAGGTAGCGCAGCAACCCGTACCCGATGCCGTAGTGCGGCACCGCGTCGAGGTGCTCGCGCACCTCGTGCAGCGCGGTCATCGCGGCACCGTCTCGGGACGCGGTGAGCACCACCGGATGCAGCGCGGTGAACGAGCCGACCGTGCGCTGCAGATCGACGTCCGGCTTGAGCACCGAGCGCCCGCGCCCGCCGAGGTCGACGGCCACCGCGCCCTCCCCGACCGTCGCGGCGACGGCACGGCCCAGCGCGGCCAGCAACACCTCCTCGACCGACAGGCCCAGTCGGCGCCGGGCGTCGTCGACCTCACCGGTCTCGTCGGCCGACAGCGCCGTCGACAACCGCACCAGATCCTCGGCGCCGGGACGTTCGGCGGGCTCGGCGCCCGCGACCCGCAGCGTGGACCGGTTCGCGGTCTGCAGCCAGTGGTCGCGGCTGTCGAGCACCGCGGGATGACTGGCCAGCGCGGCACAGCGGTGCGACCACTCCCGCCACGACGCGGGCACCGGCGCCAGCGTGATCTCCTCCCCCGCCATCCGCTGGTTGAACGCGGTGAACAGGTCGGTGAGCAGCACATCGCGGGACGCCGAATCGCCGGCCACGTCGCCGGCCACACCGTGCAGGCTCAACGCCAGGTACGACGGGCCGCTGGAACCGCTGCGGATCAGCGTCGCGGTCAGCGGCACCACCACCTGGTGTTCGCGCACCTGCTCGTCGAGGTAGCCCAGCACCAGCTCGCGCTCCTGCGGGCTGCCGGACGCCACCCCGTCGGGCAGCGCCCGGGTGACCAGCTCGGTGAACTCGCGGGGCTCGGCGATGGTCTGGTCCCAGGTGCCCGAGCGCTCCACCAGACGCACCCGCAGCACGTCGTGCGCGGCGGTGACGGCGGTGAGCACCGCACGGACATCCTCTTCGCCGACGTCGGCCCGCAGACCGAGGATGACGGGGATCCGCCACCGGCCGATGTCACGGAGCCCGTGCTCCAGGAAGTACGCGACGTTCGGCGGCACCGGCGGGTTGGCCGACTCGTCGATGTTCTGCCGGGCCAGGCCGCCCTCGGCGTAGCGGGCGGTCAGCACCTTGGCCAGCGACGCCACGGTCTGGTTCTCGTAGAGATCCTGCGGCGTCAGGTCCAGGCCGGCGTGGCCCGCGGTCATCGCGACGCTGATCGCGACCAGCGAGTCGCCGCCGATCTCGAAGAAGTTCGCGTGGCGGTCGATCTCGGGCACCCCGAGGCACTGCGCCCAGATGCGCTGCAGCGACGCCTCGACGGTGGAGGTGCCGCCGGCCTGGGCCGGGGCCGAACCCGCCGCCGCGGCGGCCGGCTGCCCGGTCGCGCCCGCGCTGCCCGCGACCCACGCGGAACCCGGGTTGTACTCGACCCAGTGCCGCTGCTTGGCGAACGGGTAGCCGGGCAGCGTGACCAGCGCATGCTGGCCGGCGGCGGCGCGGTCCCCCTGATCCCAGTCGACGTCGACGTCGGCGGCCCACAGCTGGCCGAGCGCGAGGTGGAAAGTGTCGTCGTCGCTGCGGTTCTGCGCCTGATGACGCATCAGCCGCACCGCGCGGTGCCGCTCCGACCACCGCGGATGCCTGCCCGCCGACGAGGTCAGCGTGCCGCCGGGACCGACCTCCACCAGCACCCGGTCGGGGGTGGCCAGCAGCGCGTCGAGTTCGTCGGCGAAACGCACGGTGGCGCGGATCTGACGCGCCCAGGTCGCCGGGTTGGTCGCCTCCGAGGCCGACATCACCGTTCCGGTGACGTTGGACAGGAGCGGGATCTGCGGTTCCCGCAGCGTCACCCCGGCCAGGAATGCGGTGAACTCGGCGACCACCGGGTCCATCAGCCGGGAGTGGAACGCGTGCGACGTGCGTACCCGGCGGGCTGCGACACCCTTCTCGGCCAGGCCGGCCTGGAACGCGCGGATCGCCTCCTCGCTGCCCGCGACCACACAGCTGCCGGGATCGTTGATCGTCGCGATGTCGACGTCGGGGGTCAGGTGCTCGGCGACGGCCTCGGGGCTCAGCGGCACCGCGACCATCACGCCGCGCGGCGCCGCGTGCATCAGCTTCGCGCGCTGGCTGACCACCTTCACGGCGGTGTCCAGGTCGAACACGCCGGCCAGGGTGGCCGCCGGGTACTCGCCGATGCTGTGCCCGGCCATGATCGCCGGCTCCACGCCGTAGGACTGGACCAGCTTGGCCAGCGCGTACTCGACGGTGAACAGCGCGGGCTGAGCCCGGTCGGTGTGCTCCAGGTTGCGGCCGACACCGTCGAAGATCTCGGCGCGCAGGTCGTAACCCATGTGGTCACTGAAGGCGCTCGCGCACTCGTCGAAGTGGCGGGCGAACACCGGCTCGTTGTCGTGCAGTCCGCGGGCCATCCCGACGTGCTGGGCGCCCTGACCGGGGAACAGGAACGCGACCCGATCCTCGGAGCGTTCGCCGTCGGGGACGGCCTGGCCGATGAACACGTTGTCGGTTTCGGTAGCCGACAGCACGGTCGCGGCGTTGGCCTGGTCGCGCACGACGGCGGCCATCCGGACCGGCTCCCTGCGGCGCCGGGTCAGCGTGTAGGCCGCGTCGGGCAGGCTGATCTCGGCGCTGTCGGCGAGCTCACCGGCCAGCGCGGCGCGCGAATCCTCCAGCGCCTCCTGAGTTCTCGCCGAGAGCACCAGCACCGACGGCCGCGCCCTGGCGGGCGTCGGCGCGGGTTGGTACGGCGCCTCCTCCAGCACGATGTGGGCGTTGGTGCCGCCCACGCCGAACGAGCTGACGCCGGCGCGGCGGATGCCGTCGGCCTCCCACGGGCCGTCCTGGTTGCGGATGCGGAACGGTCCACGGTCCAGGTGCAGTTCGGGGTTGGGGCTGGTGTAGTGCAGCGTGGCCGGGATCGCCTTGTTCTCCAGGCACAGGATGGCCTTGATCAGGCCGGCGATACCCGCCGCGGTCTCCAGGTGGCCGATGTTGGATTTCACCGAGCCGAGATAGCAGGGGCCGCTGCGGGTCTCCTCGGAGAGGTCGAACGCCTGGCGCAGCCCCTCGATCTCGATCGGGTCACCCAGCGGGGTTCCGGTGCCGTGCGTCTCGACATAGCCGATCGACGACGCGTCGACGCCGGCGATCGCGTGCGCCTCGGCGATGACCTCGGCCTGGCCCAGCGCGTTCGGGGCGGCATAGGTCATCTTCGTCGCGCCGTCGTTGTTCAGCGCCGACCCGCGGATCACGGCGTGGATGCGGTCGCCGTCGTCGACGGCGTCCGCAAGGGCCTTGAGCACCAGCACGCCGACACCGCTGCCGAACACGGTGCCGTCGGAGCGGACGTCGAACGGGCGGCACTGCCCCGTCGGCGACACCATCGAGCCCTGCGCGTACCAGTAGCCGACCTTGTTCGGGATGCGGATCGACGAGCCGCCGGCCAGCGCGATGTCGCACTCGCCGTTGAGGATCGACTGGCAGGCCAGGTGCACCGCCACCAGCGACGACGAGCACGCGGTCGAGACCGACAACGCCGGGCCGCGCAGGTCGAAGCTGTGCGCCACCCGGGTGGCCAGGTGGTCCTTGTCATTGGACAGCGACAGGCTGACCATGTCGAAGCTGGCGCCCTGCCCGATCACCATCATCGGGTCGTAGTTCGACATCAGGTTGTGCAGCAGATACCCGCTGGTCGAACTGGTGCCGAACACGCCGACGGTCGCCTCGAGATCCTTCGGGTCGTAGCCGGCGTCCTCGAACGCATGGAACACGGTCTGCAGGAACAGCCGGTGCTGCGGGTCGAGGCCCTTGGCCGCCTGCGGTGTGAACCCGAAGAAGTCGGCGTCGAACTCCTCGATGCCCGCCATCAGCGCGGCGCGCCGGATGTAGGCCCGGTTGGCCAGCGCCTGCTCGGTGACCCCGGCGGCCAGCAGCTCGCTCTCGGACAGGTCGACGATCGACTCGACGCCGCCCCGCAGGTTGCGCCAGAACTCCGACACCGATGCCGCGCCGGGGAACCGTCCGGCCATGCCGATGACGGCGATGGCGTTGTCGGGCAGTTCTGGCTCGTGTCCCGCTGTCACGATCGTGGTCCTACCTTTCGCCGCGATGCGGCCCGTTGACGCGCGGCGGCACGCTGCTGTGCCCGCTCGCGCAGAGCGTTCGGCCGGTCCGATCCGTCCTCCTCGGCCAGGCCGAGCTGACGGATCAGATCCAACGCCACGTCGTTCAGGGTGGCACCCTGCAGCAGCAGCGCGACCGGGGGCTCCACCCCGAAGTCGCCGCGGATCGTGTTACGCATCCGCACCGCCATCAGCGAGTCGAGTCCCATCTCGGTCAGCGGCTTGGCGGTGTCGACGGCGCTGTCGGTCGAATAGCCCATCACACCGGCGATCCGGCGGCGCAGCCGCGCCACCACGACCCGGTTGACCTCGGCGGCCGAGAGGGTCTTCAGCGCGTCGGCGCCCTCCCAGTCGTCGTCGGCGTCGTCGACGTCGAGCTCGGAGACCAGGTCGGCGAAGAAGCCGATCTGCCGGATCTCCGGGAACGCCGCGGCGGCCCGGTCCAGCCGTAGCCGGGCGATACCGACCTGGGACAGCCCGGCGGCCAGCACGCCGCCGAGCGCCTCCACACCCTCGTCGGGGGTGATCGGGTCGAGCACCGAGAACTTCAGCGAACTGGCCAGGCCGACCTCGGCCCACTGACCCCAGTTCACCGTCGTCGCGGGCAGACCCGCCGCACGCCGCCACGCCACCAGCGCATCCAGCCACGCATTGGCGCACGCATAGGCGGCCTGGCCCGGCGAACCGAGCAGCGACGCGACCGACGAGAACCCGACCCACCAGTCGAGGGCCTTGTCGGCGGTGGCCTCGTGCAGGCGCCACGCACCGGCCGCCTTGGGCGCCCAGATCGTGTCCATGCTCTCCCGGGTCAGCCCGACGACCAGTTCGTCGTCGAGCACGGCGGCCGAGTGCAGCACACCGCGCAGCGGCTTACCGGTCTCCTCGGCGGCGGCCACCAGCCGTGCCGCGGTGCCGGGGGTCGCGATGTCGCCGGTGACGACGGAGATCTCGGCGCGCGCCGACAGCTCGTCGAGCACGGCCTGTG
This sequence comes from Mycolicibacterium parafortuitum, assembly GCF_002086815.1. Taxonomy (GTDB): domain Bacteria; phylum Actinomycetota; class Actinomycetes; order Mycobacteriales; family Mycobacteriaceae; genus Mycobacterium; species Mycobacterium parafortuitum. Next base: position 40,355 of record NZ_MVID01000010.1, on the reverse strand, counting down.
CGGCCTCGGACGGTCCGCTGCGGCCGTTGAGGACCAGCCGGCCCGCGCCGTTGTCCACCAGCCAGCGCACCACGGCCAGGCCGACGCCGCCGAGGGCGCCGGTCACGACGTAGGAGCCGTCGCCACGGACCTCGAGCCGGCCCGGGGTCGCCGGCAGCGCGGCCCGCGACAGCCGCTCCACCCGCCGCGAACCGTCGCGCCACGCGATCACGTCGTCCGCGCCGTCGGCGGAGATCTCGGTCGCCAGGATCGCGGCGGTGTCACCGTCGGCGCCGACGTCGAGCAGAGTGGCGCGCAGATCCGGGTGCTCGTAGGCGAGGACGCGGATCAGGGCCTTCAGGGTGCCGACGCCCGGGTTGCCGCCCCCGTCGCCGTCGGTCACGGTGAGACCGCCGCGGCTGACCACCCACAGGCGCGGCGGTTTGCCGTGCCAGCTCCCGACGATCGACCGGACCGTCGCGGCGATCTCCCACACCGCGTCCTGCGCGGCGCGCAGGCGGGCGTCGGCGTCGGTCCCGTCGAAGTCAGGCACGTCGACCAGCACCACGACCCCGGCGGGCGGCAGCGCCGCATCCGAGGTCGCCGACGCCAGCGCGTCACGGGCGGCCGACTCGTCGGCCAGCGGCGCGGCGATGACGCGGTGCTGGGCGTCGCCGAATCCGTCGGCGAACCGTTTGGCCTCACCGAGTGCGGCGTCGCCGTCGGCGAGCACCAGCCAGCTGCCGGGCGCCGCGCTACCCGCGGCGACCGTCGACTCGACCCAGCGGCTGTCGAAGATCTTCTGCGACAACGGAAGTGGCACGGTGCGGCGCTGGATACGCTTCAGTGCGACGTTGTCGATCTGGGCCAGCACGGTCCCGGTGTCGTCGGTCAGGGTGACCCGGCCGACGGCGTCGCCGGACTCCTGCCCGACGCTGACGAGTTCGGCGCGGCACTTGGCGCGCCGCCCGAGCTCACCGAACACCCGCACCGAACCGAACCCGACGGGCAGGTAGGTGACGTCGTTGGCGTCGGTCAGCGACTCGTCACCCAATGCGGCGGCCAGGCCCTGCAGTGCGGCGTCGAGCAGCACCGGGTGCAGCGTGATGCCGCGGTGCGGCGTCGCCTCGTCGGGCAGCACGATCTCGGTGTCGGCCGCACCGCCGGCGCGTGCGATGCGGGTCAGTGCCGCGAACGCCTGCGCGTGGTGGGCTCCGGTGCGCCGCAGCGCGGTGTAGAAGTCCGCGGGCGAGACCGGGGTCGCGTCGGTCAGCGGAGCCGGTTTGACGGGGTCGGCCGACGAGGCCGCCTTGACCGTGCCCGCGGCGTGCCGGGTCCAGGTGCCCGCCTCCGAGCGGGAGTGGATCTCGACCGTCGACACACCGTCCTGACCCGTGCTGACCTGGGTGGTCAGTTTCGTGTGCGGATCCAGCGGCAGCATCTGCTCGACCTCGACGGACACCTCGACACCGGTGGCGGGCAGACCGAGCGCCTCCTGGGCCGCGGCGAGCGCGATCTCGGCGAAACCGGCGCCCGGCATCACCGGCATACCGTGCACGATGTGGTCACCCAGCCACGGGTGGGCCTCCAGCCCGACATCGGACTGCCAGACGTGACCGGCGCCCGACGGCAGTTCGACGTGCAGCCCCAGCAGCGGGTGCGTGCCGGCGAACTGCTGACCGCCGGAGCGGTCGGCCATCCAGTACGCGGTGTGCTGCCACGCGGTGGCCGGCACATCGACCAGGTGCCCGGATACGCCCTCGGGCGCCTTGGCCGCGGGCGGGCGCACCGCCGACAGTTGCGCGTGGAACGCCAGCGTCTCCGGGTGGTCCCGGTTCACGGTGGAGCCGACGTGGAACTTGCGGCTGGTGCCCTGCGCGTCGAGGGTGTCGGTGATCGCGTGCGTCAGCAGCGGATGCGGGCTGATCTCGATGAAGTTGCTGTGCTCGGCGCTGGCCTCGTGGACGGCCTGGCTGAACCGCACCGGGTTGCGCAGGTTGGCCGCCCAGTAGTCGGCGGTGTACAGCGGCGACGACCCCGCGTATGCGACCGTCGACACCAGCGGGATCTTCGGAGCCGCCGGGCTCAGGTAGGCCAGTGCCTCGCGCAGTTCGTCGAGCACCGGGTCGATCGTCGGATGGTGCGACGCGACGTCCACCTCGACACGGCGGGCCAGCTTGCCCTGCGCGTCGACCAGCGCGACGACCTCGTCGACCTGCTCGGGCGGGCCCGCGATCACCGACTGCTTCGGCGATGCGTACACCGCGATCGTCAGGTCGGGGCGGTCGGCGAGCAACGCCTCGGTGGCCTGCGCGTCGAGTTCGAGCAGCGCCATCGCACCCTGCCCGGACAGCCGCTTCATCAGCCGGGTGCGGGTCGCGATGATGTCGAAGCCCTCGGCCGGGGTCAGCACGCCGGCGACGACGGCCGCGGTCGCCTCGCCCATCGAGTGCCCGATCACCGCGTCGGGTTCCACCCCGTACGAGCGCCACAGCTGAGTTAGCGCCAGCTGCATGCCGACGAGCACGGGCTGGATCCGGTCGATGCCGGTGACCGGCTCGCCGGCCTCCAGCGTCTGGCGCAGCGAGAAGCCGACCTTGTCGACGAACGCCGGTTCGAGCTCGTCGACCGCCGCGGCGAACGCGGGCTCCTCGACGAGAAGGGCCTTGCCCATGCCCGCCCACTGCGCACCCTGTCCCGAGTACAGGAACACGGTGCCCTTGCCGGCGCCGGTGCGCGCGTCACGGGCGCCGAGGACGCCGGGCGCGGACTGGCCGGCGGCCAGCGCGCGCAGCCCGGTCACCGCTTCGGCGAGGGTGCGCGCGCACACCGTCGCGACGGTCTGGTACCTGCTGCGGTGGTGGTTCACGGTGAACGCGACATCGGCCAACGACGCTGCCGCACCATCGGTTTCGAGCCAGTCGGCCAGCGATGCGGCGGACGCGGCGAGCCGCTGGGGGGTCTTGCCGGACACGACCAGCGTGGCGACCTTCGGCGCCGGGTCGACGGGCGCGGCGGCCGGTTCGGGGCCCTGTTCGAGCACGATGTGGGCGTTGGTGCCGCCCATGCCGAACGACGACACCGCGGCGCGGCGCGGATGGTCGACCTTGGGCCAGTCTCCCTTTTCCGTCGGCACGAAAAGCCGTGTGCCCGTCGGGTTGATCTGCGAGTTCCACTTGTCGAAGTGCAGGTTCGGCGCGATGGCGCCACGTTGCAGCGTCAGCACCGCCTTGATGAACCCGGCGATACCCGCGGCCGCCTCGAGGTGGCCCATGTTGGTCTTCACCGCGCCGAGCGCGCACGGGGTGTCACCCTTGCCGTACACGGCGGCGAGCGCGTCGAACTCGATCGGATCACCCAGAGACGTTCCGGTGCCGTGGGTTTCGACGTAGTTCACGGTGCCCGCGGCGACGTCGGCCGAGCGCAGGGCCCGGGTGATCACCTCTCGTTGTGCCGGCGCGTTGGGTGCGGTCAGGCCGTTGGAGCGGCCATCCTGGTTGAGCGCCGAGCCGCGCACCACGCCGAGGACCCGGTCCCCGTCGCGCACCGCGTCGGTGAGCCGCTTGAGCACGACGACGCCCGCACCTTCGCCGCGGACGAATCCGTTGGCCCGCGAGTCGAACGCGTAGCACTTGCCGTGTGGTGAGAGCATGCCCCACTTGCCCAGCGCCAGTTGGGTTTCCGGGCGCAGGGACAGGCTGACACCGCCGGCCAGCGCCAGGTCGCTCTCCCGCATCCGCAGGCTCTGGCAGGCCAGGTGGATCGCCACCAGCGACGACGAGCACGCGGTGTCGACGGCGACCGCCGGACCCTTGAGGCCCAGCAGGTACGCGATGCGGCCGACGGTGACGCTGTGCGCATTTCCGGTCGCCGAGTACGCGTCGATGGTGTCCGGGTTACCGGCCGAGGAGCTCTGGTACTCGTTGTAGTAGACGCCGAGCATCACCGCGCCGCGGACCTCGCCGACGGCGTCGGGTGCCAGTCCGGCGTTCTCCAGCGCCTCATAGGCGACTTCGAGAACCACCCGCTGCTGCGGGTCCATCGCGGCGGCCTCGCGGGGCGTGATGCCGAAGAACTCGGCGTCGAACCCCTGCATGTCGTCGATGTAGGCGCCCCACTTCGACGGCATCCGGCCCGGCGCCATCGGGTCCGGGTCGTAGTAGGCGTCGCCGTCCCAGCGGTCGGCGGGCACCTCGGTGACCGCGTTGGTGCCGGATTCCAGCAGCTTCCAGTACTTGTCCGGGTCGGTGGCCCCGCCGGGGAACCGGCAACCCATGCCGACGACGGCGATCGGCTCGGCAGCGGCGACGCGCGAGGCCTTCTCGAACTGCTCGGTGAGCTTATCGCGCTGCTCACCCGACATCCCCGAGATCCGGTCGAATGTGGTTTTCATCAGTTGGCGCCCTCACTGCCGGCGCTCGCCGACTCGACGGAATCAGATTCGATGCTGTCGAACAGCTCGTCCAGCAAGCCGAACGAGTCGGACTCGTCCTCATCGGAATCGTCGGAAACCTCCGGTTCGGCTTCCTCGGCGGCCTGTTGTGCAGGTGCCAGGAGGTCGGCGACGAAGTCCGACAGCTGTGCGATGGACGGGTGATTCCACAGCATGGTGGCGGACAGGTCGATGCGGACCAGCTGCTTGGCGTCGCGCAGCAGGTTCATCGCCATCATCGAGTCCAGTCCCAGTTCGGGGAACGGCATCTCGACGTCGACGGCATCGTCGGGCATGCCGAGCTCGCGCGCCAGGATGGCACGCAGCCGGGTGCGCAGCTCCGCGACGGTCTGCCGGCGGTTCATCGTGGTCCAGTCGATGAACTCGGTTGCCACAGCGCCGTTCTCGTCGGCGACCGGAGCCGGCGCCGACTCGACGGGCGCGTAGGTGAGCCCGCGGATGTCGACCCAGGTGCTGCCGTCGGCGCCCTTGACCGCGACGTCGACCACGAGGGCCGCACCGCCGTCACGACGGGCGAACGCCTCGACCACGGCGGTGGTGCCGGTCAGACCGGCCACCGAGAGGCTCTCGGCGCCCGCGGGCAGCAGCAGCTGCGCATTGTCGGCGTCGGCCAGGCGCGCGACGTGCACGGCGGCGTCGACCAGCGCCGCGGCGGGCGATTCGGTCGACTCCGGAAGCGTGACGTCGGCCCGGGCACCGGCGACCGTGGCCGCGCAGTGGGAGACGGTCCATTCGAACGGCTGGCCCTCGACGCCCCATGCGCGCTGCATCTGCGCGATCGCCGGACCGTCGAACTCCTTGCCGCTGACCGTCTGATCGCCCGTGACGGCTGCGCCGGGTACCTCGGCCAGCTGGGCACTGGCGTGCCGCGTCCAGCGCTGCTCGGCGGTGTCGGGGGCCGAACTCGACCACACCGACAGCACATCGCCGGCCGCGCCCTTGTCGAACGTCACATGGATGACCTTCGGCTGGTCGGCGACGATCGGGTACTCGAACCGCACATCACACACGCCGGAGCCGTCGAGCTGACCGGCTGCGGCCGAAAGCGTCTGCAGCACAACCGAGACCGGGACGACCTCGACTCCGCGGACCCGGTGCACGACCGGGTAGGACCGCTCGCCGGGAACCAACCGGGCCCGCCACAGGCGGTCGTGCCCGGTGCCGGCGACCTCGTCGCCGAGAACGGTGCCCCACGCCGGGGCCGCGACGGCGTCCAGGTCGGCGGTGTCCCCCGGCGCCCCGACCAGATGGTCGAGCACCTTGACCGCGGCACGCATCCGGTACGCGTCGGCCAGCCGGACCCAGTCGGCGCCGGCCACCACGGTCTGCACCGCGGCGTCCGGGCTGAGCACCGCGGGCAGCATCTTGATCGCGACGTCGTTGGGCATCGGCTCCAGCCCGGCAGCCTTCATCTGCGGCTGCGCATCGGCCCACGACTTCCACAGGCCCCAGTCGACGACCGTCGCGGGCAGCCCGAGCGAGCGCCGCGCGTAGGCGAACGCATCGGCGAACGCGTTGGCCGCGGTGTAGTGCGCCACCGCGCGCGAACCGAGCAGCCCGGTGATCGACGAGAAGAGCACGAACCGGCGTACCGGGGTGCGCAGCGACAGCTTGTGCAGCACCGCGGCGGCGTCGACCTTGGACCGGAACATCGGGCTCAGGTCGTCGTCGGTCATGTCCGCGAGCAGCGCCTCACCACCGGCCAGCGACGCCAGGTAGATGCCTTCCAGCGGCGGCAGATCGGCGCCGAAGCGGGCGAACACCGCGGCCATCGACGCCTCGTCGGCCGCATCGGCGGCCACCTCGACCAATGTGGTGCCGCGGTCGGCGAGCTCTGCGGCCAGCTCGGCCAGTCCCCCGCCGCGCCGGGAGGCCGCGACCACGGTCGAAGCACCCATCTCGGCGAGCTGGCGGATCAGGTACGGGCCGACGTTGCCGGTCGCGCCGATCACCAGGTGGCTGGTTCCGCTCTCCAGTCGGGTCAGCGGCACCGCGGGCAGCGGGCGCGGCTCGAGCCGAGGCACCCGGCGCTCCCCGGCGCGGTAGACGGCCTGATCGTCACGTCCGGGCGCGTCCAGCGCGGCGGCCTCGGCACGCAGGTACTGCGCGAGCAGTTCGGCGGGCAGAGTCTCGTCGACGTCGACCAGACCGCCCCAGAACTCGGGATGCTCCAGGGCCAGCGTGCGGCCCTGCCCCCACAGCACCGCGTGCGCGGGGCTCGCGCGGTCACCGTCGGCGACCGGCTGGGCGTTGCGCGTGACGACGAACAGCCGGGGTGCATCCGCGACCCCGGCCAGCGCGACGACGAGACGGCGCAGCTGACCGAACGTCCGGTAGCTCGGTTCGGCGTCGAAGCGCGCGGCCTCGGTGGCAGGCACGTAGGCGATGTGCCGAACCCCCGGCAGGGCTGCGCCGAGAGCATCGCCGTCGTCGAGCACCGACAGCGGCAGCACCCGCGACCCGGGCCCGAGCAGCTCGGCCAGGCCGGCGGCGTCGTCTGCTTCGTCGGCGAACACCAGCCACGGCGCGTCGGTGCCGCCCTGCGGCAGCTCACGCACCGGCCAGCTCAGCTGGTGGAACCACTCATGTTTCTCGCCCTCGGCGACCGGCACGTCGGTTCCGCCCAGCCGCGCGGCTTCCGGCCGGACGGTGTGCTGGATCCAGTGGTGGGTGTGATGCCACGGTGTCGTCGGCAGCGCCACGCGCGCACCGCGCTGCGGTGTCTTCGGCGGGCGGGCCGTGTGCGTCGCGTTCAGGTTGGTGTGGAACGTGACGGTGTCGTTGGCGTCGCGCTGCAGCGTCGGCAGGCTGCGGTATGCCACTCCGGCCTGATTCCCGTCTCCGACGGGGGGCGCGAGGGTGTCCTTGATCGCGTAGCCGAGCAGCGGGTGCGGGCTGACCTCGACGAAGATCGACTTGTCCTGACCGGCCGTCGCGACCGCGCGGGCGAACCGCACCGGGTTGCGCAGGTTGGCGACCCAGTGGTCGGCGTCGAAGACGCACGAGCCGTCGGTCGGGCGGCCGTCGGTGGTCACGATGATCGGCGTGGTCGGGGTGCGCGGCGTCAGGCCCGCCAGCTCGGCACGCAGATCCTCCAGGATCGGGTCGACGATCGGGTGGTGCGAGGCGACGTCGACGTCGACGCGCCGGGCCAGCCTGTCCTGGGCGTCGACGACCGCGATCGCGGCGTCCACCTGATCGGGCGGGCCCGCGATCACCGTCTGGTGCGCCGACGCGTACACCGCCACGGTCAGTCCGTCGTAGCCGGCGATCAGCGCGTCGGCGGCGTCGGCGTCGAGCTCGAGCAGCGCCATCGCGCCCTGCCCGGACAGCCGCTTCATCAGCCGCGACCGCGTCGCGATCACCTTCAGTCCGTCGGCGGTGCTCAGCGCGCCGGACACCACCGCGGCGGTGACCTCACCCATCGAGTGGCCGATCACCGCATCGGGGGTGACGCCGTAGGACCGCCACAGCGCGGTCAGCGCGAGCTGCACACCGACCAGCACCGGCTGGATCCGGTCGATGCCGACCACCGTCTCACCGGAGGTCAGCACGTCGCGCAGGGAGAAGCCGACCTGGGCGAGGAAGTCGGGTTCGAGCTCGTCGACGGCGGCGGCGAAGGCGGGCTCCTCGGCGAGCAGCCGCTTACCCATGCCGGCCCACTGTGAGCCCTGTCCGGAGTACAGGAACACCGTGCCCGCGCCCAGCGCCGGATCGTTCGGGCCGACCACGCCGGGGGCCGGGTATCCGCCGGCGAGCGCGCGCAGCCCGGCGAGGGCCTGGTCGCGGTCCGCGGCGACGACGGTCGCGAACCGGGTGTGCTGGGCGCGGCGATGGTTCAGCGTGTCGGCGACGTCGGCGAGGCTCACGCCCGCGGCCTCCGGGCTCTGCAGCCAGTCGGCGAGCCGGCCGGCCAGCGACGCGATGCGCGCCGGGGTCTTACCGCTGACCACCAGCGTGCTGACCGGCGGAACCGGTAGCGGTGCAACAGGTTCCGCTGTCTCAACAGCGGGAGCCTGCTCGATCACGATGTGGGCGTTGGTGCCGCTGACACCGAACGAGGACACCGCGGCCCGGCGCGGACGCTGGTTGGCCGGCCAGTCCAGGTGCTCGGTGGCGATGCGGAACTTCGACGCGCCCTCACCCGCCTGCGGGGTCAGCTTCTTGAAATGCAGCTGGCGCGGGATCTCACCGTGGTGCACCGACAGCACGGTCTTGATGAACCCGGTGACGCCCGCGGCGGACTCCAGGTGGCCGAGGTTGGTCTTCACCGAGCCGAGCACCAGCGGCGCGGAATCCTTGCGATCGCCGTACACGGCCGAGAGCGCATCGAGTTCGATCGGGTCGCCCAGCGACGTGCCGGTGCCGTGCGCCTCGATGTAGTCGATGTCCGACGGTTCCAGCCGGGCGGTCTGCAACGCCTTGCGCATCAGCTCCTGCTGGGCCGGCCCGTTGGGCACCGTCTGCCCGCTGCTGGCGCCGTCCTGGTTGACCGCCGAACCGCGGACCACCGCGAGCACCCGGTCACCGTCGCGCAGCGCATCGGAGAGCCGCTTGAGCACCACCACACCGGCACCCTCGCTGCGGACGTAGCCGTTGGCGTCGGCGTCGAAGGTCTTGCACAGGCCGTCCGGGGCCAGCATGCCCCAGCGCGAGCAGGCGATGTTGTTCTCCGGCGACAGGATCAGGTTCACGCCGGCGGCCAGCGCGTGGTCGCTCTCGCCGCGGCGCAGGCTCTGGCAGGCCAGATGGATCGACACCAGCGACGACGAGCACGCCGTGTCGCTGACGACCGCCGGGCCGCGCACACCCAGGAAGTAGGACAGCCGGCCTGCGGCGAAGTTCGGCGCGTTGCCGAACGGGATGTACGGGTCGATGTCCTCGGGCCGCAGCTTGCCGACGACCGAGTGGTAGTAGTCGTTGGTGGTCAGGCCGATGAACACACCGGTCGCCGATCCGCGTAGGCCGCGCGGGTTGATCCCGGCGTTCTCCAGCGCCTCCCAGGCGACCTCAAGCAGAAGCCGCTGCTGCGGGTCCATCGCGGCCGCCTCGCGGGGCGCGATCGAGAAGAACTCGGCGTCGAACTCGTCGGGCTTCCACGAGGTCAGGAAGCCGCCCTCGCGGTTGCAGATGGTGCCGGGCACCGAGTAGTCCGGCGAGTAGTACTCGTCGGCGTCCCACCGGTCGGCGGGCACCCGGATGACGCCGTTGCCGCCGTCGGACAGGAACCGCCAGAACGCGTCGGGGTCCTCGACGCCCGCGGGCAGGCGGCAGCCGATGCCGACCACGGCGATCGGTTCGGTCTCGGCCTGCTCGGCGGCCGCGAGGCGGGCCGTCAGGTCGTCGATCTTGCGGAGCGCCTCGGTGATGATCGCCCGGCGATCCGGCGATGCGGGCGTACCTGACGCAGCAGTCATCTCAGTCAACTCAATCTTTCCGACAGTCTCGCCAGCAGCTCTTCTTCGGCGAGGTCGTCGTACATGTCATCAGCCGCGTCGCTGATGACTTCCCCACCCTGGGTACCGGCGGTCTCGATTATCTCAGGCAGCACCGACGCCAGATATTCGGTGAGCGCTTCCACGGTCGGGTAGTCGAACACGACCGAGGCGGGCAGCGCCTCGCCGAGGCTTTCGCTCAGCGAGCGCTGCAACGTTACGCTCATCAGCGAATCCATTCCGAATTGGAAGAATCCGACCGTCGGGTCGAGCGTGTGGGCCGATTTCAGCCCCATGGCGGCCGCGACCTGCGAGATCACGAAATCGGTGAGCAGTTCCACGCGCCGCGCCTGCTCGGTCTCCCTGAGCTCCTGGCGAAACTTCGTGTCACCGGTCAGCGCAGCTGCGGGAGCTTCTTCGGCGAGCAGGTCGTCGAGGATGTGCAGCTGTGCGCGGGTGTGATACGCCGCGGCCAGCCGCTGCCAGTCCGCCGCGACCACGGTGGCGCGGGCCGGGGCCTGCGGGCCGATGAACGACCGCAGCGCGGTGATCGCGACGTCGTCCTCCATCGGGGTCAGTCCCGACTCCTGGGTCGCCTGGGCCTCGAACCCGGTCTGCACGTCGGCCAGCGACTTCCACAGCCCCCAGTCGATCGCCACCGCGGGCAGGCCGGCGGCGCGGCGCGCGAACGCGAAGGTGCCGAGGAAGGTGGTGGTCGCGGCGTAGTGCGCGAGCCAGCGCGACCCGAGCACTCCCGAGATCGACGAGAACAGCACGAACTGCTCGACCGGATGCCGCAGCGACAGATTGTGCGCGGCGACAGCCGCATCCATCTTGGGCCGGAACATCGCGACCACGTCGTCGCGGGTCATCTCGTCGAGGGTGACCGGACCGCCGCTCATCGCCGCCAGGTACACGCCCTTCAGCGGGGGCAGATCGGCGCCGAACCGGTCGAACACGGCGCGCAGCGACGCCTCGTCGGCGGCGTCGGCGGCCGCGGTCACCACCGTCGTGCCGGTCGCGGCCAACCGCGCGGTCAGCTCGGCGAGGCGGTCACCCGGGTTGCGGGACACCGCGACGACGGTCTTGGCGCCCATCGCCGCGAGCTGTTCGATCAGCCCGGGGCCGATGTTGCCGGTGGCGCCGACGACCAGGTGCGAGCCGTCGGGATCGAGCGTCGTTGCACCGGTGGGCGCGGGCGGAAGCGCATGCACCAACCGGGCCACCCGGCGGGTGCCCGCGCGGTAGACGACCTGGTCCTCGCCGTCGCCGGCGTGGGCTTCGGCGAGCACCCAGCGTGCCGCGACGACCGCGGGCACCGAGGCATCGGCGTCGATGACCAACCCCCAGATCTCGGGGTGTTCCAGCGCCAGTGTGCGGCCGAGGCCCCACAGCACGGCCTGTGCGGCATCCGCGCGGTCGCCGATCTCGACCGGCTGCGCGTTGCGGGTCAGCAGGTACAGCCGCGGCGCCGTCCCGGACCCGGTGGCGGCCTTGGCCGCGGTGGTCGCGAGCGTGCGGCCGGTCTCGAACAGTTCGTAGCCGAGTTCGTCGCTGACCGCAGGCGCGTAGAGCACATGCGTCGCGTCGCCGAGATCGGCCGGGCCGCCGGTGGTGACCGTCGCGCCCAGCGCGCTCATCTCGGCCGCCAGCTCGTCGTCGCCGACCACCAGCCACCGCGTGCCGGTCACCGAATCCAGCTGTCCGGCAAGGGGTTTGACCGGCCAGGTGAGGTCGCAGAACCACTGGGGCGGCACCTGGCTGCCGGGTGGCAGCGCGCCGGGGCGCGCTCCCCCGCCGCGGCGCGGCGCGCGGACGTCGACCCAGTGCCGGGTGTGGTGCCACGGCGTGGTCGGCAGCACGGCGTGCGGTTCCGGTCCGTGCGGGGTGTGCGGCGGACGCGACGTGTGGGTCGCGTTCAGGCTCGCGCGGAACGCGACCGTGTCGTCGGTGTCGCGGGCCAGGGTGCCCAGCACGCGGTACTCGGGGGAATCGTCGAGGTTGTCGCGGATCGCCTGCCCGAGGATCGAGTGCGGGGTGATCTCGACGAAGGTGCCGTGCTCGGCCGCCGCGGCGGCGACGGCCTGGCTGAACCTCACCGGGCGGCGCACGTTGGCCACCCAGTAGTCGGCGTCGAGTACCGGGGTCGGATGCGGTTCGGCGACGGTGGACAGGAACGGCAGCGTCGGCACGTTGGGTTCGACCCCGGTCAGTGCCGTCCTGAGGTCGCCGAGCACCGGCTCCATCAGCGCGGTGTGGGAGGCCACCACCATGTTCACCCGGCGGGCGAACGTGTTCAGCGACGTGACGGTCGCGATGACGGCGTCGACCTCATCGGGCAGCCCCGCGATCACGGTCTGGCGCGGCGACAGATAGCCGGCGATCTCGACGCTCGGCTGCCCGGCGATCAGCGCCTCGCACTCGTCGGCCTCGACGTGCAGCAGAGCGACCGCGCCCCGTCCGGCCAGCCGCGACATGATCGACGACCGCGCCGCGATCACCTTCAGCCCGTCGGCCACGCTGAGCGCGCCGGCCACGACGGCCGCGGTGACCTCGCCCATCGAGTGCCCGATCACCGCGTCGGGATGCACCCCGTGCGAGCGCCACAGCTCGGTCAGCGCCAGCTGCAGCCCCATCAGCACCGGCTGCACCTGCGCGTCGCCGTGCACCTCCGCGCCGTCGGCGAGGATGTCGCGCAACGAGAAGCCCACGTGCTCGGCGAACAACGGCTCGATCTCGTCGATCGCCCGGGCGAACGCGGGTTCGTCGGTGAGCAGCCGGCGCGCCATCCCGGGCCACTGCGAGCCCTGTCCCGAGTAGACGAACACGGTGCCCGGCTTCGGCGTGCCCGCCGGCGCGGGCACCACGCCCGGCGCGGACTGCCCAGCCGCCAAGTCGGTCAGCCCGGCGATCGCGGCGGCCTTGTCGCGCGCCACGACGGTCGCGAACTTCGGGTGCTGGGAGCGGTGGTGGTTCAGGGTGTGGGCGACGTCGGCCAGCGATATGTCGGAGCCGTCCATCCAGGCGGCCAGCGACGCGGCCTGCGCGGCGATGCGCTCGGCCGACTTACCCGACACCACCAGCGTCGTCACCGCGTCGTCCGGATCCTCGTCCTGGACGGGCGGCAGCACCGGGGCCTGCTCGATGACCACGTGGGCGTTCGTGCCGCCGAACCCGAACGACGAGATCCCGGCGCGCCGGGGCCTGCCCGCCGGGGCCCAGTCGGTGTGCTCGTCGACGACCCGCAGGCGCAGCTTGTCGAACGGGATGTGCGGGTTCGGGCTCTGGTAGCCGCGGTTGCCAGGGATCCGGTGGTGCTGCAACGCCAGCACCGCCTTGGCGAACCCGGCGATACCCGCGGCGGCCTCCAGGTGGCCCAGGTTCGTCTTCACGGCGCCGATCAGCAGCGGTGCATCCGCGGCGCGGCCCTTGCCGAGCACGGTGCCCAGCGCGCGCGCCTCGATCGGATCGCCGAGCAGCGTGCCCGTGCCGTGCGCCTCGACGTAGTCGACCTCGCGCGGGTTCACCCCGGCGGCGGCGTACGCGGCCCGCAGCACCGCGATCTGCGCCGACGGGTTCGGCGCCATCAACCCGTTGGACCGGCCGTCCTGGTTGACCGCGGACCCGCGGATCACCGCGAGCACCCGGTCCCCGTCACGCAGGGCGTCGGACAACCGCTTGAGCACCGCGACCCCGCAGCCCTCGCCGCGCACGAAACCGTCGGCGGCGGCGTCGAACGCGTGGCACTGCCCCGTCGGCGACATCGCCTCGGCCTGGTCCAGGCTGCGGGTGCCCGCCGGTGACAGCAGCAGGTTCACCCCGGCGGCCAGCGCCAGGTCCGAATCGCCGGTGCGCAGGCTCTGGGCGGCCAGATGGATGGCGACCAGCGACGACGAGCACGCGGTGTCGATCGTGACCGACGGCCCGCGCAGGTCGAAGTAGTAGGACACCCGGTTGGCGATGATGCTGATCGAGCTGCCGGTGCCGTACCAGGCGTCCAGGCCGGCCAGATCGGTCGCACCCATCTGCCCGTAGTCGCCGGCCCCCGCCCCGGCGAACACGCCGGTGCGGGTCTCGGCCAGTGAGTCCGCCGGGATGCCGGCGTGTTCGAGCGCCTCGTGGGTGACCTCCAGCAGCAGCCGCTGCTGCGGGTCCATCCGGGCGGCCTCGCGCGGGATGACCTCGAAGAACTCGGCGTCGAACGCGTCGAGGTCGCGCAGATACGAGCCCCACTTCGTGGTCGCGGCCAGCGCCGCGGACCCTTCGGGGGTGCCGTCGTCGAGCCACGTCCAGCGGTCCTCGGGCACCTCTCGCACCGACGAGCGGCCCTCGGTCAGGAAGTCCCAGTACGCGTCCGGTCCTTCGATGTTGCCGTCGAGATCCGGTCCCCCCGGGAACCGGCAACCCAGCCCGATCACCGCGATCGGCTCGTCGAGCCCGGCGGGCCGGGCGCCGGCGGCGCCACCGACCTCGATGGGTTCGACCTCACCGCCGGTCAGGAACTTCGCCAGCGAGTCCACGGTCGGGTACTGCCAGAAGTCCACCGGCGACACCGGCCTGCCGAGGAACTCCGACAGCACGCCGGTGAGCACGACGGCGTCGCGCGAGCCCACGCCGAGGTCGTGCATCGACGCGCCGCGCTCGATGTCTGCGGGACTGCAACCGTTGTTCGCGACCAGATAGTCGACCAACCACCGACGAACAGCAGCCTCGTCGAGGGCTGAGGTCATGTAGTGGCGTCCAGTCGGCTGAACTTGTCGTTGCGGTACAGCTCGACGCTGGACGCGCGGCGCACCTTGCCGCTGGTGGTCAGCGGCAGCGAACCGGGCGGCACCAGCACGAAGTCGGACAGCCGCACGCTGTGCGTCTGCGAGATCGCGGCGGTGACCTGCTGCTTGAGCGCATCCAGCGCATCGGCCAATTCGCGGCTCGCCGCGGTCGGCTCGACCTGCTTCTTCAGCTCGGCGATCACGACCAGCCGCTCGGTGGCGTCGTCGAGAACCGATACCGCGGCGACCCGGCCGCCGGTGTACTCGGCGACCGTCGCCTCGATGTCGTCGGGATAGTGGTTACGCCCGTCGACGATCAGCAGGTCCTTGATCCGGCCGATGATGTAGAGCTCGTCGTCGAACATCACACCGAGGTCGCCGGTGCGCAGCCACGGCCCCTTCGGGGTGCCCGCGGTGGGTTCGGTGAGCTGTGCGGCGAACAACTCCGACAGCTGCGGGTTGTGCCAGTAGCCGGCCGCGACGTGCTCGCCGTGCAGCCAGATCTCGCCGATCTTGCCCGCCGGGTTCTCGACGGCCGTGTCCGGGTCGACCACGCGCGCCGTCGTCGAGCGCGGCGCACCGCAGCCGATCAGCTCGGTGCCGGCCGAGGCCGAATTCTCATCCGAGGGCTCGGCGTGCCCGGCGGCCAGCTTCTCGGTGTCGAAGCGCACCGAGGTGGGCGGGCGGCCGCCCGCCGAGGCCGCGACGTACACGGTGGCCTCGGCCAGGCCGTACGACGGCCGCATCGCGGCGGCCGGCAACCCGAACGCGGCGAAACGCTCGTTGAAGCGGCGCACGGTGCTGCCGTGCACCCGTTCGGCGCCGTTGATCATCACCACGACGCTGCTGAGGTCCTTGCCCGCGAGGTCCTCGTCGGTGGTGCGCTTGACGGCGAGTTCGAACGCGAAGTTCGGGGCGGCGGTGAACGCGCTCGGATGCGAGCCCAGCTGCTGCATCCAGCGGGCCGGCTTCATCATGAACGCGACGGGGCTCATCAGCACCGCGGGACGGCCCAGCGTCATCGGGATGAACACCCCGACGATCAGGCCCATGTCGTGATAGAAGGGCAGCCACGACACGATCGTGGTATCCGCCGGCGGACCGTCCGGGTAGCTCTCGTAGTAGTCGGTGAGCAGCTGCTTGAGGTTGGTCGCGACGTTCTTGTGGGTCACCACCACACCGGCGGGACGCCGGGTCGAACCCGACGTGTACTGCAGGTAGGCGGTCTTGGGCAGCGATGCCGGCGCCGCGCTCTTGGGCGGCGAGTCGAAGTCGAGGGTGTCGACCTCGAGGAACTTCGGCGGCCGCTGCTTCGGGTCGGCCTGCCCGTATTTGCGGACGTCGTCGACGACCGCGGACGTGGTCAGCACGACCACCGGCGTCGAGTCGGCCATCGCACCGGTCACCCGCTCGTCGTGGTGGCGGGTCTGCGGCATGGACAGCGGCACCGCGATGAAGCCGGCGGCGATGGCGCCGAGGAAGCCGACGATGTACTCCAGGCTCTGCGGCGCCAGGATCACGGCACGGTCGCCCGGCGAGCCCAGCGTGGCGAGCTTCTCGGCGACGATCTGCACCCGCTCGTGCACCTCGGACCAGGTCAGGCTCTCCGAGGGGCCGGACGGGTCGGCCTCGTAGTCGACGAACGTGTAGGCGATGTCATCCGGTTGCGTCTGCGCGCGTGCGGCGAGTATCGCCGGGATGGATGTTTCAGACAGTGTCACCGAGTCGGCCATCACAGAATCGCTCCCAACATCCACTCCCACCTTCATGTCCACTACTCAACCCAAACGCGATGCCCCCGACATGGTCTCTCCTGAGAGCCCGATTTGAGAAATTTCAGTTCTCGACGCTGTCGAACAGCGAATCGAGCAGGCTGCCGCCTGAATCGTCGTCATCGCCCGCGCCGTCACCGGTGTCTCCACCCGCCTGTGCCTGCGGCGCCACCTTCTCGGCCAGGTAAGCGGCCAGCGCGCCGATGGTCGGGTAGTTCCACAGCATCGTCGCCGACAGTTCGATACCGGCCAGCCGTTCCACCTCGCGGCGGATCGACATCGCCATCACCGAGTTCAGGCCCATCTCGGCCAGCGGCCGGTCGGAGTCCACCTCGTCGTCGGAGATCCTCAGCTCGGTGGCCAGGATTGCGCGCAGGCCGTTCTCCAGCTCGGCCAGCACGTCCTCGGCCGGCATCTGCGACCAGTTCCGCTCCGGCGCGCGGGCCTCGGTGTCCTCGGATTCGCCGCTGTCCCCGTCGGCCAGCGTCGGCGCCATGACCACGTGGGCGACGTCGAACCGGCTCGCGTACTCCCATGCGGCGAACGCCTCGGCCGGTGTGACCGGGCGGGAACCCTGCCGTTCCAGCTCGTCGATGACGACCTGGGCGTCGGAGCCGAATCCCAGCCCGCGCCAGGCGACCCAGTCCAGGCTCGCCGTCACGCCGCCCTGCCTGGCCCGCGCGCGGGCCAGGCCGTCGAGGTATGCGTTGCCCGCGGCGTACGCGCCTTGCCCGGGGACGCCGAACACGGTGCCCGCCGATGCGGTCAGGTACATGAAGTCGACGGTGTCGACCGGGAACACCTCGTGCAGCACCTGCGCGCCCGCGACCTTCGGCCACAGCGTGCGGCGCAACCGCTCGTCGTCGATGTCGGTCAGCAACTGGCTGTCGGTCAGCCCGGCACCGTGCACGACACCGCGCACCGGCGGCGCGCCCTGTTCGTCGCGCCGCGCCAGCCACGCCTCGACGGCGTCGCGCGACCCGATGTCCAGCGGCGCGAGTTCGACGGCGACGCCGCGACCCTCCAGCGCGCGCACCGCGGCGATCTTCTGCCGCATGTCGGCGTCGAGATCGTCGGCGTCCCACTGCCGCCGCGGCGGCAGCGCCGTGCGGCCGGCCAGGATGACGCGCCGGGCGCCACGGTCGGCGAGCCAGTCGGCGGTGACCAGACCGAGCGCACCGAGACCGCCGGTGATCAGGTAGGCGCCGTCGGGGCGGCAGCGCAGCGGCTCCCGCACCGGGTCGGCCGTGATCGGGGCCAGCTCCGGGGCGAAGAACTCGCCGCCGCGCAGCGACAGCACCGACTTCGCCGCGGCGGGCAGAACCGTCGCGAGCGCGCTGGCGACCGCATCGAGCGGGTCGCCCGCGGTGATGTCCACCAGACCGCCCCACAGCTGGGGTTGTTCGGCGCCGACGACGCCGGCGATCCCCCACAGGCAGCTCTGCCGCAGCGACTCGCCGGTCTCGGCGTCGCGCACCCCTTCGGTGACGATCCACAGCCGGTGCTCGTCCGCGCGGCCGGCCAGCCGGGTGACCAGCGCGGCCACCTCTCCGGAGTGGCGGGCCGCGGCGGCGAGGTCGTTCTCGTCGGCCGGATCGGCGTCGGGCACGTACAGCACGGTCTGTGCGCTCGCCTCGTCGGCCGCGGTGAATCCGTTGGCCAGCAGCCCGTCGCGCAGCGCGACCGCGGTGGGCCCGCTGCCGAGCACCGCGACCGTGGCGCCCGCGGCGGTGGTCGACGGCGCGGTCCACGGCTGCCAGGCGAGCTGGTGGGCCACCGACCGCGGGTCCGCGGGTGCGGACTCGGACGGTCCGGCCTGGACGTCGACGTAGCGCAGTCCGGCGATGTCCACCCTGAAGCTGTCGTCGGGCACGGTGACCGACACGTCGAGCACCAGGTCCCCGGGCGTCTCGCCACCGTGCCGGCGGCGCCGGACCGCGACGGTTCCGGTCGACCCGGTGAGTTCACCGGCCGCGGACAGGCCGTCCACGCCGGCCGGGACGAGCAGACGCGCGTCGTCGATGTCGGCGAGGCGCGCGACCTGCACCGCGGCGTCGAGAAGCGCGACCGCGGACCCGTCCTGCCAGCGGACCGTGGCGACCACACCGTCGCGGGTGGCGCGGCAGCTCTCGATGCTCCACGGGAAGGGCTGGCCTTCGACGCCCCACGTGGCTTGGAGCGCTTCGACGGTCGACCGGTCGTAGTCGGTGGCATCCGTGACGTCGACATCGGTGGTGTCCGAGTCAGGTGTGTCGATGACCGGTCGCGTCGCGGCGATCCGGCCGACGGCGTGGCGCACCCAGCGGTTCGCCGCGGCGTCGGCGCCTGCCGCGGACGCCATCGTGACCGAGTCACCGTGGGCGACCACCTGGATCACCTGCGACTGGTCCACGACGACGGGACGGTCGAAGCGGATGTCGGACAGCGCGGTCGCACCGGCCGCCGCATTCGCCTCCGCAGCGGCCTCGAGCAGGGTGTGCAGCAACACCGACATCGGCACCACCTCGACACCCTGGATGCGGTGGAAACCGGGGTACGGCTTCGCGTCGCGCACCAGCCGCGCCTGCCACAGGTGCGTCGGAGGGCTGGTGGCCACCGAGGTCAGGTCCCCGAGCAGGGTGCCCGGCCTCGGCGCCGACGGTCCGCGCCGGTCCGACGTCGCGGGCGCGACCCAGTGCTTGGTGTGGTGCCACGGCGTGGCGGGCAGCGACACGTGCGGTTCGGGTCCGTGCTCGGCGACCGGCGGCTTGCTGGTGAACGTGCTGTTCAGGTTCGTGTGGAACGACAGAGTTTCATCAGCGGCGTCGTCGCCCTTGCCCTCGGTCTCGCGCAGCAGCGTCGGCACGGCGTGGTGGTGCGTGGTGCCCAGCGTGTCGCTGATGCCGTAGGTCAGCAGCGGGTGCGGGCTGACCTCGACGAAGGTGCCCAGCTCGGCGCCCGCGGCGGTGACGGCCTGCTCGAACCGCACCGGGTTGCGCAGGTTGTCGACCCAGTAGTCGGCGTCGAACACCGGCTCGGGGCCGTCGTGTTCCCGGGTGGTGATCACGATCGGGATGTTCGGCGCCATCGGCCGCAGCCCCCGCAGCGCCTCGCGCAGCTCGGGCAGGATCGGGTCGATGGTCGGGTGGTGCGAGGCCACGTCGACCTCGATGCGCCGGGCCAGCCGGTCCTGCGCCGACACCGCGGCGATGACGGCGTCCACCTGATCCGGCGGGCCGGCGATCACGGTCTGGCGCGGCGATGCGTACACCGCCAGCGTGACGTCCGGGTAGTCGGCGATCAGCGCGGTGGCGGCGTCGGGGTCGAGCTCGATGAGCGCCATCGCGCCCTGCCCGGACAGCCGCGACATCAGCTTGGAGCGGGTCGCGATGACCTTCAGCCCGTCGGCCACCGACAGCGCGCCGGCCACCACCGAGGCGGCGACCTCGCCCATCGAGTGCCCGATGACGGCGTCGGGATGCACCCCGTAGGAGCGCCACAGCTCGGTCAGCGCCAGCTGCATGCCGACGAGTACCGGCTGGATGCGGTCGATGCCGGTGACGGTCTGGCCGCCGGCGATGATCTGGTGCAGCGAGAAGCCGACCTGTTCGACGAACACCGGTTCCAGCTCGGCGATCGCCGCGGCGAACGCGGGTTCGTCGGCGAGCAGCCGGCGTCCCATGCCCGTCCACTGCGAGCCCTGCCCGGAGTACACGAACACCGTTCCGGGACGGCAGGCACCCTGATGCGGGGTGACCACCCCGGGTGCGGTACGGCCGGCGGCCAGCGCCTGCAGCCCGGCGAGCGCACCGGCCCGGTCGCGGCTGCACACCGTCGCGAACTTGGTGTGCTGGGCGCGGTGGTGGTTCAGGGAGTGCGCGATCTGGTGCAACGGAACGTCGGCGCCCGCGCCGTCCATCCAGTCGGCGAGCGCTCCGGCGGTGGTCGCCACGCGCTGTGCCGACTTACCGGACACCACCAGCGTGGTCACCGCGGGCGGAACCAGCTCGGCGGCGGAAACGTCCGACTCGACCTGCTCGGGCGCCTGCTCGAGCACCACGTGGGCGTTGGTGCCGCCGAAGCCGAACGACGACACACCTGCCACGCGCGGACGGCCCTCGGGCGCCCACTCGGTGATCTCGTCGACGACCTTCAACCGCAGGTTGTCGAACGGGATGTGCGGATTGGGGTTCTGGTAATCCAGGTTGGCCGGGATGCGGCCGTGCTGCAGCGCGAGCACGGTCTTGGCGAAGCCGGCGATCCCGGCGGCGGCCTCGGTGTGACCGAGGTTCGACTTGATCGCGCCGATCAGCAGCGGCGCGTCGGCGGACCGGCCGCGGCCGAGCACACTGCCGAGAGCGCGCGCCTCGATCGGGTCGCCGAGCAGCGTCCCGGTGCCGTGCGCCTCGATGTAGTCCACCTCGCGGGTCTCGACACCGGCCGACGCGTAGGCCGAGCGCAGCACCGCCATCTGCGCGGCGGGGTTCGGCGCCATCAGACCGTTGGACCGGCCGTCCTGGTTGACCGCGGACCCGCGGACCACGGCCAGCACCCGGTCGCCGTCGCGCTGGGCGTCGGACAACCGCTTGAGCACCGCGACACCACAGCCTTCGCCGCGCACGAAACCGTCGGCGCGGGCGTCGAAGGCGTGGCAGCGGCCGGACTGGGACATCGCCTGGGCCTGGTCGAAGCTGCGCGTGACCGCGGGCGACAGGATCACGTTGACGCCGCCGGCCAGCGCGACGTCGGAATCCCCGGTGCGCAGGCTCTGGCAGGCGAGGTGGATCGCGACCAGCGACGACGAGCACGCGGTGTCGACCGTGACCGACGGACCGCGCAGGTCGTAGTAGTAGGACACCCGGTTGGCGATGATGCTGAGCGCCCCTCCGGTGCCGGAGTACGCGTTGACCTCGCCCAGTTCCTTGGACGCCATCACGCCGTACTCGCCGAGGCATGCGCCGACGAACACGCCGGTCTGGGTGTGGCGCAGCGACTCCGGCCGGATCCCGGCGTGCTCGAGGGCCTCGTGGGTGATCTCCAGCAGCAGCCGCTGCTGAGGGTCCATCTTGTCGGCCTCGCTCGGCGAGATCTCGAAATAGTCCGCGTCGAACTCGTCGATGCCGGACAGGTACGAACCCCAGCGCGTGGTGCCGGCCAGCGCGGCGGCGCCCTCCGGGGAGCCGTCGTCGTACCAGGACCACCGGCTGGGCGGCACCTGGCTGACCGCGGAGCGGCCGTCGACGAGGAACTCCCACAGGTCGTCGGCGCCATGGATGTCGTCGCTGCCACCGGGGTAGCGCACACCGAGTCCGACGACCGCGATCGCGTCGTCGGAGACACGGCGGGTGGGCGACACCTCCGCGACGGCCTCGACCTCACCGCCGGTCAGGAACCGGGCCAGCGCGTTGATCGTCGGGTACTGCCAGAACTCGACCGGAGACACGGTTCGACCCAGCAACTCCGAGAGCTCACCGGTGAGCACGACGGCGTCGCTGGATCCGACGGCGAGATCGTTCAGTGGGGCATCGAGATCGATCTCGTCTGGACTACATCCGATGTTGGTGACCAGATAGTCGACCAACCAGTTCCGAATGGCGTCCTCGTCGAACGCAGAGGTCATGTGGTGACGTCCAGGCGGCTGAACTCGTCGAGGCGGTACCGGTCCGCACAGGCCGAGCGCCGGATCTTGCCGCTGGTGGTGATCGGGATGGAACCGGGTGCCACGAGCACCAGGTCGGCGACGCGCAGGCTGTGCGAGCGTTTGATCGCCGAGGCGACCTCACGCTTGACGGCGCGCAGCTTGTCCAGGGCCTCGGCCTCGGAGGCGCCCTTCTTCTTCATCTCCACGATCGCGACCAGCTGCTCGCTGGTGTCGTCGAGGACCGACACGGCCGCGACACGACCGCCGGTGATCTCCTGGATGGTGGCCTCGATGTCGTCCGGGTAGTGGTTGCGGCCGTCGACGATCAGCAGGTCCTTGATGCGGCCGATGATGAACATCTCACCCTCGGACATCACGCCGAGGTCGCCGGTGCGCAGCCAGTTGCCGGTCGGGGTGCCCGGGGTCGGGTCGGAGATCTCGCCGCCGAAGGTGCGCTCGGTCAGCTGCGGGTTGCGCCAGTAGCCCATGGCCACCTGGTCGCCGTGCACCCAGATCTCCCCGATCTTGCCGTCGGGGGCCTCCATCCGGGTCTCCGGATCGACGATGCGCACGGTCGACGACCGCGGCGCGCCGTAGCTGACCAGCTCGGTGCCCGATTCGGTGCCGCAGCGCTCGGCGTGGCCGGCCGACAGCTTCTCGTAGTCGAAGCGCACCGTCGCCGGCTTGTGCCCGGTCGGCGCCGAGATCACGTACAACGTGGCCTCGGCCAGCCCGTAGGACGGCCGGACGGTGCTGTCGGGCAGGTTGAACTGGGCGAAGCGCTCGTTGAAGCGGCGGATGGTCGCGGAGTGGATGCGCTCGCTGCCGCTGATGATGCCCAGCACGTCGGCGAGGTCGAGGCCCTCCATGTCGGCATCGGAGGTCCGGCGCACCGACAGCTCGAACGCGAAGTTCGGCGCCGCCGACCACGAGTGCGTGTTCAGCGCCAGCTGCTGGATCCAGCGGGCCGGCTTCTGCAGGAACGCGACCGGGCTCATCAGCACGGCGGGCCTACCCCACGTGGCGTCCGGCACATCCGGGTCCGGCGGGCACAGCAGCGTCGCGAAGACACCCTGGATCAGGCCCATGTCGTGGTAGAAGGGCAGCCACGACACCATGGTCGTGTCCTGCGGCGGCACGCCACCGCGGTGGGACATGTAATCGGTGAAGATCTGGTCCAGGTTCGCGATGACGTTCTTGTGCGTCATGATCACGCCGGCCGGGGCGCGCGTGGAGCCCGAGGTGTACTGCAGATAGGCGGTCTTGGGCAGCGGCCCGACGTTGATCTGCGGGGTCTGCGGCGCGTCGAAGTCCAGCGCGTCCACCTCGATCACGGCCGGCGAGACGCCGCCGCGCAGGTTTCCGACGTAGGTCATGATGTCGTTGACGACCGCCGAGGTGGTCAGCACGGCGACCGGCTGGCAATCACGCAGCGCGCCGTTGACCCGCTCGTCGAGCTGGCCCATCGCGGGTACGGGCAGGGGCACGGCGATGAAACCGGCTGCCATCGCGCCGTAGAAGGCAATGATGTATTCGAGTCCCTGGGGGGCCAGGATGGCGGCCCGGTCGCCCTTGTTGCCGTGGCGCAGCAACTCTTCGGCGACGATCTGAACCCGGTGGTGCACCTGGGCCCACGTCAGCGTCTCCGCGTAACCCGCGGGGTCGACGTCATAATCGATGAACGTATAAGCAGTATCGTCGGGCTGCGTGCGTGCACGATCGGCAAGCAGGCCAGGAATGGTCGACTCAAGCAACGGCATGGCGACGTCGTCCTTTCACTATCTTCTGTGTCCCGGCTTCATTGCCGTGGATGGCAAACCAGTTCACAGCTCTAGGGCCGCACATTCCCCCGCTCGCCCGAAGGCTAACACCGGCCCGCCAACTATGTCGTGCAATCCAACGATGGATTGAACCACGAGTTGCTTGCCAGAGGGAAGCGAGCCGCTCGCGGCTAGTTTCGCCGAAAGTGTATCGGTGAGTGTGTCCAAACCGTTACTCGACGGCTGCGCGGCGTTTTGCCAGAAATCGGAACGGCCCACATAGTTAGTCAGTTTTACGTTGCTCAACACATCGCCCGCCTCATGAGCGAGTTCGCGCCGAAAACCACCGAACACAGTGCTCCGTTCGTCTTGACGCGTCCGTAAAGGGTTTGCCAGAAATCCACGCCTCGGTCAATTAGAGACCTGACTCGCCAGTAAGGAGCAGGTCGGGTGTGGTGTGGCCCGATGGCCGCACCGCGACGCGGTGCGGCACGAAGATGTGCTCGCGAGGTAGCTGGAGGCCACGTCGATGTGGCGAATCCCACAGCCGGGAAGGCTATCCGCGCAGGCGCGACCAGACCTTCTCCTCGATGTCGGGGACCACCTCTGAGAGATGGTCGTTGAGGTAGAAGTGATGCCCCTTGAAGTCGCGGACGGTGAATTCGGCCGTCGTCCGTTCCGCCCACGGCAAAACTTTCTCGGCGGTCGCGATCTCGTCGTCGTCCCCGTAGTACGCGTGGATCGGGCAGGACAATTTCACCTCTGCCGGGCAGCTGTAGTTGGCGATCGCCTTCAGTCCGCGCAGCGTCGGCAGAATCGCGGCAGCGAACTCCGGGTTCTTCATGAACTCGGGATCGGCGCCGGTGATCGTCGTGACCGCGGCGAGCAATCCCTCGTCCGTGTCAGGGATGTCGTCGTAGCCGACGAGCCCCGGGGCGGCCACCGCCGAGACGAACAGCGCGGTGATCGGACGGCCGGCGGCCTCGAACCGGCGGGCCACCTCGAACGCCAGCAGCCCACCCATGCTGTGCCCGAAGAACACCACCGGCCCGCCGTGGTCTTTCTCCGGCGACACCATCTTGGTGATCTCGTCGGCGACCGCGGGCAGGCTCGTGAACGCGGTGAAGTCCTGCTTACCGCCCTGGCGTGGGTACTGCACCGCGGTGCGCTTGATGTCGGTGTCGAACGTCTTCGCGAACGGCAGGTAGTACTGCGGGGTACCTCCGGCGTGCGGGAAGATGAACAGCTTCGGCTGCATGCGTGTCACCCTATCGCCCGGTCAGGCGAAGGCCTCCACGGGCGGACACGAGCACACCAGGTTTCGGTCGCCGTACGCACCGTCGATCCGCCGCACCGGCGGCCACACCTTGGGACGGAAACCTTTGCCGAGCGGGTACGCCGCCTGCTCGCGGGTGTAGGGGTGGGCCCACTCGTCGATGAGCAGGGACTCGGCCGTGTGCGGGGCGCCGCGCAGCGGGTTGTCGTCCACCGGCCACTCCCCCGACCCGACCTTGTCGATCTCGGCGCGGATCGCGATCATCGCGTCGCAGAACGCGTCGATCTCGGCCAGCGACTCGCTCTCGGTCGGCTCGACCATCAACGTCCCGGCGACCGGGAAGCTCATCGTCGGGGCGTGGAAGCCGTAATCGGCGAGCCGCTTGGCGACGTCGTCGACCGTGACGCCGGTGGCCTTGGTGATGCCGCGCAGATCGAGGATGCACTCGTGGGCGACCATGCCGTTCTCGCCGGTGTAGAGCACCGGGTAGTACTCGTCGAGGCGGCGCGCGATGTAGTTGGCCGACGCGATCGCGACCAGCGTCGCCGACCGCAGCCCGGCCGCACCCATCATCCGGATGTAGGCCCAGGTGATCGGCAGGATCGACGCCGAGCCGTACGGCGCCGCGGACACCGTGTGGCGATCCGAGAGCTCAGCGGCCAGCGGATGGCCGGGCAGGTACGGCGCCAGGTGTGCGCGCACCGCGACCGGGCCGACGCCGGGGCCGCCGCCGCCGTGCGGGATGCAGAACGTCTTGTGCAGGTTCAGGTGGCTGACATCGCCGCCGAACCGGCCCGGCCGGGCGAGTCCGACCAGCGCGTTGAGGTTGGCGCCGTCCACGTAGACCTGGCCGCCCGCGTCGTGCACCGCGGCGCAGATCTCGGCGACGTCGTGCTCGTAGACACCGTGCGTCGACGGGTAGGTGATCATCAGCGCCGAGAGCCGGTCGGCGTGCTCGGCGACCTTGGCGCGCAGGTCGTCGAGGTCCACGTCCCCGTTGGCCCGGCACGCGACGACGACGACCTTCATTCCGACCATCGCCGCCGACGCCGCATTGGTGCCGTGCGCACTCGACGGGATCAGGCACACCGTGCGTCCGGTGTCTCCGCGCTCGTTGTGGTACGCCTGGATCGCCAGCAGCCCGGCGTACTCGCCCTGTGAGCCGGCGTTGGGCTGCAGCGAGATCTCGTCATAGCCGGTGATCCCGGTCAGCCAGGACTGCAGGTCGGCGATCAGCCGGCGCAGCCCCGGCGTGTCCGACGCGGGCGCGAACGGATGCTGACGGGCGAACTCACTCCAGGTGATGGCCTCCATCTCGGCGGCCGCGTTGAGCTTCATCGTGCAGGAACCCAGCGGGATCATGCTGCGGTCCAGCGCGATGTCCTTGTCGGCGAGCGCGCGCAGGTAGCGCATCATCGACGTCTCGGTGCGGTACTTCGAGAACGCCGGGTGGGTCAGGAACTCCGAGGTGCGGTTCTGGATCGCCGGACCCGCGAAGTCGCCGGCCGCGGGGGTCGCGCCGAACGCGGCCAGCACGTCGGCGACGATCGCGTCGGTGGTGGCCTCGTCGCACGCCACCGAGACATGGTCAACGTCGGCGACCCAGACGTTGA
Organism: Mycolicibacterium parafortuitum; assembly: GCF_002086815.1. GTDB lineage: Bacteria > Actinomycetota > Actinomycetes > Mycobacteriales > Mycobacteriaceae > Mycobacterium > Mycobacterium parafortuitum. Next base: position 13,678 of record NZ_MVID01000010.1, on the reverse strand, counting down.
TGCCGCGTTCCTTGGCGGCGGCGCGCACCTGCTCGGCGCGGCCGGGCACCCGGGCCAGCACGGTGTCGAAGAAGCGGTCGTGCACCACCTCGACGCCCGCGCCGGCGAGTCCGGCGGCGATCGCGCGGGCCTTGTCGTGCACGCGCTGCGCGATCGCGCGCAGCCCGTCGGGGCCGTGGTAGCTGGCGTACATCGCCGCCATCACCGCGAGCAGCACCTGCGCGGTGCAGATGTTGCTGGTGGCCTTGTCGCGGCGAATGTGCTGCTCACGGGTCTGCAGCGCGAGCCGGTACGCGGGCGACCCGTCGGCGTCGACCGACACCCCGACCAGCCGGCCCGGCAGCTGCCGTGCGTGCTTGGAGTGCACCGCGAGGTAACCGGCGTGCGGGCCGCCGAAGCCCATCGGGACGCCGAAGCGCTGGGTCGTGCCGAACGCGACATCCGCGCCGATCTCGCCGGGCGGGGTGATCAGCGTGGCCGCGAGCAGGTCGGCGCCGACGGCCACCAGCGCGCCGCGCTCGTGGGCCTGCCCGACCAGCGCCGTCCAGTCGGTGATCCGTCCGCTCGCGCCGGGCGACTGGACGATCGCGCCGAAGAACTCCCCGTCGGGCAGCCCGTCGCGCAGATCGGCGGTGACGATCTCGATACCGAGCGGTTCGGCGCGGGTCGCCAGGATCGCGGCGGTCTGCGGGTAGATGTCGATGTCCACGGCCAGCGTGTTGGCCGGGCCGCGCACCGCGCGGTGCATCAGCGTCATCGCCTCGGCGGCGGCGGTGCCCTCGTCGAGCATCGACGCGTTCGCGACCTCCAGACCGGTCAGGTCGGTCACCACGGTCTGGAAGTTCAGCAGCGCCTCGAGCCGGCCCTGGCTGATCTCGGGCTGGTACGGCGTATAGGCGGTGTACCAGGCCGGGTTCTCCAGGATGTTGCGGCGCAGCACCGGCGGGGTCAGCGTGTCGTAGTAGCCCTGGCCGATCATCGACACCGCGACGGTGTTGGAGTCGGCCAGCGCGCGCAGCTCGGCGAGGGCCTCGTGTTCGGAGGCCGCGGGCGGAAGATGCTCGAGGCCGGGAGCGACGCCGTCGGCGGAGAGCGGGTCCAGGATGCCCGCGGGCAGGGCCTTGGCGGCGAGTTCGTCGAGCGAGCTCACCCCGATGGTGTTCAGCAGCGTGTCGACGGCGGCCGGATCCGGCCCGATGTGGCGGTCGACGAACTGCGGAACGGACGGGGACTGAGACTTATCAGACACGTGACGACATCTCCCGGGGGCGCACGAAAAGCGGCGGCTCCTCCCCCTCTGTCGTCGACCCGGATCGGGCTGCCTGAGAGATTCGGTCCGCCGCTGTGCCGGTCGGACCTTTCCCCATGGGCGGGTGCTGGGCACCGCTTTCCAGAGGCATCGGGGCCCGGCGCGGTCCTGGGTGCCTGAGAGGTTGACGGAGAGGTGTTGCTCCTTCGGCGTCCGCGGCTGGCAGCCGCGGAGCTCTCCCGCGCAAGGGCGATGCGGGAGCGATTCTACCCCCGGACCCGGCTCCTAACCGATCTTGCGGTCCCGGTGCTTGCGCCGCGACGCCAGTTCGTCCTCCGGCGCCGAGATCGACTCGCCACCGTCGGCGCGTTCACCCGGGAAGTCGGCGATCGCACCGGTCAGTTCCCGCATCGCACCGGACACCGCGATCCCGAACACGCCCTGACCGCCCTGCAGCAGGTCGACGACCTCTTCGGCGGACGTGCACTCGTACACGGTGGTGCCGTCGGAGAACAGCGTGATGTTGGCCAGATCCTGGACGCCGCGCTGGCGCAGGTGATCGACCGCGACGCGGATGTTGTGCAGGGAGATGCCGGTGTCGAGAAGACGCTTGACGATCTTGAGGACGAGGATGTCCTTGAACGAGTAGAGCCGCTGGCTGCCGGATCCGGCGGCGCCACGGATGGACGGCACCACCAGTGAGGTGCGGGCCCAGTAGTCGAGCTGACGGTAGGTGATGCCGGCGATCTGGCAGGCACTCGGACCGCGGTAGCCGACGAGTTCGTCGGGGACCGAGTCGTCGGGGAACAGTCCGCCCTGCACTGGTTCACTGACGGCCCGGGGTTGACTCTCGCCGGAGCCCGCACCCGAGTCTGAGGTCAGATCCAGTTGCTCCTGGCGTGGCGTGTCGCCCACTTGTCGAATCCTCTCGCCGATCGAACCCGCGTCCTTGACCTGCGTGGGCGCGCTCAACCGCTGGCTACACCCTGCTCGAACCTGGTTCGAGCATACGCTTGAGGGCCTCTCGTGACTGCCCGTCGGGACCAAGTATGGGGGTCGGATTCGATGTTTGAGAAAACCCGACGCGCGTGTCGACGCTGACGAGACGCATCCGTGACCAACCTGGTCAGGTCGCCTTGAAGTCGTCCGGGGACACGCTGTCGAGGAACTCCTTGAACTTCTCCACCTCGTCCTCGCGCACCGCGCCGGTGGACTCCTCGTCGCTCTCGTCCGGGATCAGCAGCCCGGCCTCGGCCATCACCGCTTCCTCGACATAGATGGGAACCCCGACCCGCAGCGCGATCGCGACCGAATCCGAGGGCCGGGCCGAGACCTTGATGTCGCGGTCGAAGACCAGGTCGGCGTAGAACGTGCCCTCCTGCAGATCGACGATGCGCACCTCTTTGAGCGAATGACCAAGGGCGGCAATGACATCGCGGAACAGGTCGTGGGTCATCGGCCGCAACGGCTCGACACCCTGCTGCTCCAGCGCGATCGCGGCGGCTTCCGACTGCCCGATCCAGATCGGCAGATACCGGTCACCATTGGACTCCCGCAACAACAAGACAGGCTGGTTCTGGGGCGGCTCAACGCGAATGCCGATCACACGAACCTCACCCATGTGCCTACCCTCCGCACGCCGACGAATCCGTCAGCGCGAGTCTAGTCCTCAGCGGTCGAGAACGTCGCGTACGGCCGACTTGATCAACGACGTGTGCAACGTGATCGCCAGCGCGGCGACCTCCCGGGCCAGATCGTCGGCGCGGTCCCGGGCGCCGGCCTTCCCGCCCTTGCCCACCGGCCCGGCGATCTGGGCGATCAGATCCGACTGCCGGTCGGCCGCGGAACGGAACGCGCGCAGGTGCCGCGGTTCCACGCCGTAGTCGGCCAGTGCGCGGGCGCACTGGGCGATCACCACCGAATGCTCGTCGAAGAACGCCGTCCCGGCGCCTTTGAAGATCGGCGTGATCACGCCCGCCTTGACCAGAGAGGTCAGTAGTTCGTCGGAGACGCCGGAGCGGTCGAGCAGATCGCCACGGCTCAACCGCACCGGGGTGGGTGCCGCGGGGGCGGCCCCGGACGCCTGCTCCCCGACGGGCACCAGCCGCGGCGTGCCGTACGGCGACACCGTCTGCGGTAACTCCCCGTCCGGCAGCGCGTCGAGCTGCGCCTTGATGACCTTCAGCGGCAGGTAGTTGTCGCGCTGCGCGGTCAGGATGAATCGCAGCCTGGCGCAGTCGTACGCGGTGAAACGGCGGTAACCCGATGCGGTGCGCTCGGGCGTCACCAGACCCTCGGCCTCCAGGAAGCGGATCTTGGAGATCGTGACGTCCGGGAACTCGTCGCGCAGCAGATCCAGGACAACCCCGATCGACATCCCGTTCACGGCGGGGGTGTCGGGTTGTGTCATCTGGTGTCCGGACGGCTCGTCGGGTCGGGGTCGGTGTGCCGGTCAGCCGGCGGCGCTGTCGTCGCCCTTCGGCCCGGTCAGGAACACCAGGCGGAACTTGCCGATCTGCACTTCGTCGCCGTTGGCGAGCACCGCCGAGTCGACCGGCTCACGGTTGACGTAGGTGCCGTTGAGGCTGCCCACATCGACGACCTGGAACTCGCCGCCCTCCAGACGGAACTCCGCGTGCCGCCGGCTCACGGTGACGTCGTCGAGGAAGATATCGCTGTCGGGATGGCGACCGGCCGACGTGGTCGGCTGGTCGAGCAGGAACCGCGATCCGGCGTTGGGGCCACGCTTGACCACCAACAACGCCGACCCGACAGGAAGTCCTTCCACACCCGAGACCGCGCTCTCGCCACCCGCGGCGGGTGGAGCGTCGAGCTCGTTGAGGAAGTCGGCGCGGAACACCGAAGTGGTCTCCACAGTGACTTCGTCAGAGTCGGCCCCAGAGTTGAAGTCCTTGTCCGTCACCCGCTGCTCCTCACTGGCTGCTGTGGCGATAAGCGGCCGGGCGCCAGCCGTCAGGCCGCTGGTGTCGACCGTACCGCGCATCCGACCACGTTGTATCCACCACTGCCGGATCCACTCGTTGCGTCCCGGTCTGTCTGAACGACCCTAACAACTCGATCAGTCGTCGACGTGCGCGCGGTAGCCTTCGGCGTCGAGCAGCGCCGACAGCGCCTCCTGCAGCGCACCGGCGTCGGCCTCCAACTCGACCAGCCATCCCGCGCCGTACGGGTCGGAGTTCACCAGCTGCGGGTTGCCCTCCAGATCACCGTTGACGGCAACGACTTTCGCGGTCAGCGGCGCGTACAGGTCCGACACCGACTTGGTCGATTCCACCTCACCGAACGACTCCCCCGACGTCACGTCCGAGCCGACGTCGGGAAGCTGGACGAACACCACGTCACCGAGCGCGGACTGCGCGTAGTCGGTGATGCCGACCCGGACCGTGCTGTCGCCGGTCCGCTGCACCCACTCGTGTTCGGTGGTGAAGGACAGGTCGGCGGGGATCTCGCTCACGGCGCTCCTAGGTGTGCGGTCATGGTCATTTGACGGGCTGAGCGTATTGGCGCGGTTTCGGTTGCCGCAAGGCGGTGACGTCGACCCGATCGGATTGTTGTACCACCATCGTGCCGCCGACGCGTTCGATGCTGTCCATCGCGCCACCGGGGATGTTCATCGCCGCGGCCAGCGTCGGCGGATCACCAATGGCCAGAACCGAATAGGCCGGCCCCATGGTGGTGTCGTCGACGACCAGCGCGCCGGGCCCGCCGGTGATCCAGGTGTCCACCCCGACCCTCACGGACACGTCGCTTCGGCCGCGGATCTCCATCGCCTCGGCGCCCGCGGCGCGCAGCTCGTTGATCACATCGAGCATCGACTCCGGGCCCACCCCCTGCGCGGGGTCGGCGATGGTCAGCGTCACGCCGGGACCTGTCGCGGGGACGCTGCCGATCAGGATCGACAGCGCCGCGAGCCGCGCCCTGGCGTTCTCGATCGCGGCCTGGTCGCTGCTGCCGCTGGCCTCCAGCTGGTTCAGCGTGCGCTGCAGATCGGCGACCTCGGTGTTGAGCGCCGCCTCGCGTTGTTGCAGCGAGTCCAGCAGGATCAGCAGATCGGCGGGCCGGGCGTTGTCGAGCGAGTCGCCGGAGTCGGCCTGGCGCAACTGGGTTGCCAGCGCGATGCCCAGCAGCAGGCACAGCAGCACCGCGAGCACCCCGAACACCCGCTGCGAGCGGGTGCGCCGCGAGGTGGCCGGCGCCGCGTCGGCGGGCAGTTCGTGACGGCCGTGCTGCTCGCTCATGTCAGGCCCCGAACAGCCTGCGGCGCAGTGCGGCGGCGTTGCCGAAGATGCGGATGCCGAGTACCACGATGATCGCCGTCGACAGCTGGGTGCCGACCCCGAGCTGGTCGCCGACGTACACGATCAGCGCGGCGACCAGGACGTTGAACACGAACGACACCACGAACACCTTGGAGTCGAAGATGTCCTCCAGGTACGCGCGCAACCCGCCGAAGACCGCGTCGAGCGCCGCGACGACCGCGATCGGCAGATAGGGCTGGATGAACTCGGGGACGTCGGGATGGAACACCACCCCGATCACGATGCCGATGGCGAGCGCGACGATTCCGATCAAGAGTTCGTGCCGATCACTAGGGCCCAATCTGTCTGGCGAAGTTGATTTCTCGGACGGATCCGGCGGGAAGCACCAGGCCGTCGCCGGAGGAGACGTTGACGCCCACACCGTAGGACGTCTCCAGCAGCCGCAGCCGCTGCAGGCCCGCGCTGCGGTTGAAGTCGTCGGCCATGGAGTTCGGCGGGCCCACCGCGAGGATGACATACGGGCTCGACACCGGCTGGTTGTCGACCAGGATCCCGCCGCCGGCCTGCCGGATCGTCACGTTCGGGCCGATCCGCACGCCGCCGACCGAGATGGCCTCGGCGCCGCCGGCCCACAGCGCGTTGACGACGAGCTGCAGGTCGCGGTCCAGGATCACCTGTCTGCTGCCTTCGACGCGCTGCTTGGACACGTCGGTCAGATCCCGCGTCATCCCCGGATCGGTGACGGTGACGGTCAGGCCGGAGCCGATCACGGGTGTGGCGGCGGCCGCGTAGTTCGCGTCGTCGAGTTGGGCCAGCAGCTGCCTGCCCTCGGTGTCGCCGGCGAGGCGGCTGCGCCGCGCCGCGTCCACCTCGGCCGACAGCGTGGCCCGCTGCGCGGCGGCCTCGTCGGTCTCGGCTTGGGCCGCATGCACGCTGGCGGCCAGTACCCGCTGCGATTCGCGGACGCCGGGCGCGGTGTCGCGGGCCTGCGCCCACGCCAGCGCGAACACCGTCGCTACCACGACCGCGGCGAGCACCTGCCACAGCACCGAGGACGCCCGGCTGCGCTTACCCGCCTGCGCGGCCGCCGCGTACCCGGGATCGAGATGGTCGGTCAGCAGCGAGCGCAGCAGCGAGGGCACCGGGATCCGGGTCGGCGCGTTCGCCTGGTGCGCCGCGCGCCCGACCGATGAGTCGTATCCCCCCAGCGTGCTCATGGCTCGACCGTTTTGCGCGCGGGCGGCAGCTTCCGCATCACCATGCCGACCTGCAGCAGGTACAGGATCCCGGACCACAGGTACATCGCCATACCCCAGATCAGGAAGCCCCAGCCGATCGCGAGCACCACCCGGGCCCACTGCCCGTCGAACTGGCCGAGCAGCACCAGCGGCAGCCCGGACATCAGCGCGAACGTCGCGGCCTTGCCGATGTAGGTGACCGGTAGCGCGGACAGGCCGCGGCTGCGCAACACCGGCAGCGTCGCGGCCAGCACACCGTCACGGGCCAGCAGCAGGATCACCACCCACCACGGGATGATGCCGGCCAGCGCCATGCTGATCGGCACGGTGACCATGTAGATGCGGTCGACGGCAGGGTCGAGCAGTTCCCCCAGCCGCGACGACTGGTTCGCGAACAGCCGGGCGATCTTGCCATCGGCCCAGTCGGACGCGCCGCTGAACATCAGCACCGCGACGGCCCAACCGGTGGCGTCGGCGACCAGCAGCAGGTACAGGAAGACGGGAACCAGCACGAACCGGATCGCCGACAGCGCGTTGGGCACGGTCAGCACACGGTCGCGTGGCATGCGCCAAACCTAGCGGAACACCCCGGGCAGGCTCAGTGCGGACAAGCTGTCGTCCGACAGCGGGTTGTCGTGCACCATGTACGTCCAGGTCGACGTCGGGCGGGCCAGCTTGGACAGGTCGACACCCGGCTCGTCCTCGATCGACGGCGCGGTCTCGAACGTCTGCTGCGCGGCCTCGATGGCGTCGGCGGCCAGCGACGCGAACGCGTCGACCGCCATCCGGTGGAACTCGTCGAGCGGGTTCTGCCGGCCCAGCGCCCGCAGGTGGATGCTCTCGCGGATGTCGGACAGGAACGCCAGGTGATCGGCCCAGGCCCGGTCGAGGTGGTACAGCATGATCAGCCGGCAGATCTTCTCCAGCTTCTGCTCGGCGTCCTCGCCGAGCCGCTCACTGACCTCGGCGTAGCGGTCCGGGCAGCGCTCGGCGAGTTCCTCGCGCGCGGTGTCGGTGCGCAGCAGCTTGTCCCGGCGCTCGACCAGGATCGCGCGCTGCTGGGCGATCAGCTGGTTGTAGCGCCAGGTGTTGGCGTGCACGTCGAGCAGCCGGCCTTCGGCGACGCGCTGGGCGTGTTCGAGCAGCGATGCGGCCTTCGGGCTGAGCACGCGGCCGTCCTCGTCGCATTCCAGCGGCAGCTTGTCGTCCTCGAGGTGGGCGACGACCACGTCGTCCTCCCAGCTGGAGAAGAACACCGAGCTGCCCGGATCGCCCTGGCGGCCGGCGCGGCCGCGCAGCTGGTTGTCCAGCCGCCCGGTGTTGTGCCGCCCGGTGCCGATCACGTGCAGGCCGCCGAGTTCGGCCACCTCGTCCTTTTCGGCGGCGTGGTCGTCCACGTCCGAGCCGCCCAGCCGGATGTCGGTGCCGCGGCCGGCCATCTGGGTCGACACCGTCACCGAGCCGAGCTTGCCCGCCTCGGCGATCACGGTCGCCTCCTCGGCGTCGTTCTTCGCGTTCAGCACCACGGCCGGGACACCGCGTTTGACGAGCCGCTCGTGGATCTCCTCGGATTCGGCGACGTCGCGGGTGCCGACGAGCACCGGCTGTCCGGTCTTGTGCACCTCGATGATGTGCTCCAGGATCGCGTCGTTCTTCGCGGCGGCGGTCACGTAGACGCGGTCGGTCTCGTCCTTGCGGATGTTCGGCTTGTTCGGCGGGATCGGCGACACGCCCAGCTTGTAGAACTGGCGCAGCTGCTCGCCGGCGGCCAGCGCGGTGCCGGTCATCCCGCACACCCGCGGGTAGCGGTTGATCAACGCCTGCACGGTGATGGTGTCGAGCACCTCGCCGGTCTCGGTGGTCTCGATGCCCTCCTTGGCCTCGACGGCGGCCTGCAGTCCGTCGGGCCAGCGCTGCAGCGTGGCGATGCGGCCGCGGGACGAGTTGATCAGGTGCACCGCGTCGTCGCGGACGATGTAGTGCACGTCGCGCTGCAGCAGCACGTGTGCGTGCAGGGCGACGTTGATCTCGGTCAGCGTGGTCGCGACGTGCTCTTCGGAGTACAGGTCGATCCCGCCGAGCGCCGCCTCGACCTTGCGGGCGCCTTCCTCGGTCAGGTGCACGTTGCGGCTGTCGTTGTCAGTGGCGAAGTCGGTGTTCTCGTCGAGCTCGCCGACCAGCCGGATCAACTCCAGCCTCGGAGTCTCGCGGTGGCTGGTGCCCGCCAGCACCAGCGGGACCAGCGCCTCGTCGACGAGCACCGAGTCGGCCTCGTCGATCAGCGCCACGTCCGGGTTCGGGGACACCAGGTCCTCGACGTCGGTGACCAGCTGATCGCGCAGCACGTCGAAGCCGATCTCGTTGACCGACGCATACGTCACGTCGCACCGGTAGGCGGCGCGGCGTTCGGCCGCGGTGGAGTCGGCGGTGATCCAGCCGACGGTCAGGCCCATCGCCTCGATCAGCGGACCCATCCACTCCGCGTCGCGGCGGGCCAGGTAGTCGTTGATGGTGATGACGTGCACGTGGCGGCCGGCCAGCGCGTAGCCCGCGGCCGCGATCGCGCCCGAGAGCGTCTTGCCCTCACCGGTGGCCATCTCGACGACGTCGCCGGCCAGCATCCGCAGCGCACCGAGCAGCTGCACGTCGAACGGGGCGAGACCGGTCGCGCGTTTGGCCGCCTCGCGCGCGATCGCCAGGAACTGCGGGATGTCGGACGAGTCGGCCAGGTCGGCGAGCTCGAGGAGCTTGGCGGCTTTGCGCAGCTGCTCGTCGTCGAGGTCGCCTGCCTTGGAGTCGAAGTCGGCCGATGTGGTGACAAGCTCCATCGAGCGCGACTGGTCCTTGTCGGTGCTGGCGCCGAGCAGCTTCCAGAACCGCCCGGACAGCCGCCCGGTCTTGGGTGTCTTTGCAGAGGTTCGAGCCACACGATCACGGTACGCGGCCGGTGCGGTAGCTTCGCCGCAGGCCGGATCGTGCGCGGAGGGGAGGTCGCCCGGCTGTGGACACGGTCGAAAGCCAGACGTTCCAGCCGACCCTCGACTGGGGTCGCGAGTTTCTCAACTCCGCACAATGGGCGGCGACGACGTTCGTTCTGACGGCGTTGTGCCTGATGCTGGTGTTGGTCGCGCTGGCCCGCTTCACCGAATGGGGCCGCCAGTTCTGGCGGGTCACCGGCGGCTACTTCCGCGGCAGGCAGAGCCTGGTCGTCTGGGTGATGCTCGCGCTGCTGCTGCTGTCGGTGATCATGTCGGTGCGCATCAACGTGCTGCTGACCTACTACGTCAACGACCTGTTCACGTCGTTGCAGGTCGCCTTCCAGGGCGGGATGTCCAGCGGCGTGGCGGGCTTCTGGGCCTCGATGCGCGTGTTCGCGGTGCTCGCGGTCTTTTTCGTCGCGCGGCTGATGCTGGACATGTACCTGACGCAGCGTTTCGTGATGCGCTGGCGGGTGTGGCTGAGCCGCCGTTTCATCGACGACTGGCTCGGCGATCTGTCCTACTACCGCGCCCAGTTCTCGGGCCGCCCGATCGACAACCCGGACCAGCGGATCCAGCAGGACGTCGACGTGTTCACCACCGGCGTGGGCGGGACGCCGAACAACCCGATCTACAACTCGGGCAACACGCTGCTGTTCGGTGCGGTGGAGGCGGTGCTGTCGGTGCTGGCGTTCGGCCCGATCCTGTGGCGGCTGTCGGAGCCGGTCACGATCGGCGGGCTGACGCTGCCGCGGGCGCTGTTCTGGATCGTGGTGGTCTACGTGCTGGTGGCCACGATCGTCGCGTTCGTGATCGGCAGGCCGCTGATCCGGCTCAGTTACCTCAACGAACTGCGCAACGCCGGGTTCCGGTACGTGCTGGTGCGGGTGCGCGACGCCGGCGCGGCGATCGGTCTGTACCGCGGCGAACCGGCCGAGGGGTCAGTGCTGAAGAACCGGCTGGATTCGGTGATGGACAACTACCGGCGCTGGCTGCACCGGATGCTGCTGTACTTCGGCTGGAACGTGTCGGTCAGCCAGACCATCAACCCGCTGCCGTGGCTGGTGCAGGCGCAGGGTCTGTTCGCGCAGCGGATCACGTTCGGTGACGTGTGGCAGTCGTCGAATGCGTTCGGTGCGATCCACGATTCGCTGTCGTTCTTCCGCAACGCCTACGACCAGTTCGCGAGCTACCGGGCGGCGATCATCCGGCTCGACGGGCTGGCCGAACAGAACACCAGGGCCGGCGCGTTCACCGCGATCTCCGCCGAGCAGTCCCCCGGCGGCGCGCTCGACGTGGTCGGGGTCGAGGTCCGCCGGCCCGACGGATCGCCGCTGCTGCGCGGGTTGGATCTGCGCCTGGAGACCGGTGAGGGCCTGGTGATCACGGGCGCCTCGGGGATCGGCAAGACGGTGTTGATGCAGAGCCTGGCGGGGATGTGGCCGTACGCCTCGGGGCGGGTGTGCCTGCCCGACGGGCGCGACGGCGCGATGTTCGTCCCGCAGCTGCCGTACTTCCCGGTCGGGGACCTGCGGACCGTCGTCAGCTACCCCGAACCGGCGGGCACCTATGACGACAAGCAGATCCAGCGGGCGTTGATCGACGTCGCGCTGTCGCAGCTGGCCATCCGGCTCAACGACGACCAGGACTGGGCGAAGGTGCTCTCGGTCGGTGAACAACAGCGCATCGCGTTCGCCCGGGTGCTGCTGTCCAGGCCGCGGACGGTGTTCCTCGACGAGTCGACGTCGGCGATGGACGAAGGGCTCGAGCAGATGCTCTACGACCGGCTGCGCACCGAATTGCCGGACACCATTGTGGTCAGCGTCAGCCACCGGTCGTCGGTGCAGCCGTTCCACAGCAGCAGGCTGGAGCTGACCGGCGACGGCCAGTGGCGGCTGGAGCGACTCGAAGCGCCTGCCTAGCCACGCCAACACGCCGCCGACAGGTTGTCGCGGTACGTTGCCCGCATGGAAACGTTCACCCCGACGCTGGATTGGGGCAGCGAGCTGTGGACTTCGCTGTGGTGGATCGCGAAGGCCTGGGTGATCGCCGCGGCCGCGACCCTGCTCATCCTGGCCCTGATCGGCCGGTTCACCGTGTGGGGGCGCCAGTTCTGGCGGATCACCGGCGGCTATTACACCGGTGCGCACAGCATCAAGGTCTGGGTCTGGCTCGGGGCACTGCTGTTGTCGGTGGTCGCCGGTGTCCGGCTGGACGTGTTGCTGAGCTATCAGGGCAACGACATGATGACCAGCTTCCAGGTCGTCGCCGGCGGCATCCAGGCCGGCAGCGACGAGATCAGGAATTCCGGTCGCGACGGCTTCTACATGTCGATGCTGATCTTCGCGATCCTGGCGACGATCCACGTGTCGCGGCTGATGCTGGACCTGTTCCTGGCGCAGCGGTTCATGCTCGCGTGGCGCGCGTGGCTGACCGACGAGCTCACCGGCGACTGGCTCGACGGCAAGGCCTACTACCGGTCCCGGTTCATCGACGACACCATCGACAACCCCGATCAGCGCATCCAGGCCGACATCGACGTGTTCACCACCGGCGTCGGCCCGTTCACGAACACCCCGAGCTACGGCACGGCGAGCACCCTGCTGTTCGGCGCGATCTCGTCGATCACGTCGATGATCGCGTTCGCGACGATCCTGTGGGACCTGTCGAGCACGTTGACGTTGCCGTTCGTGGAGGTGGCGGTCCCCAAGGCGCTGTTCTGGCTGGTGCTGGTCTACGTGGCGTTGGCGACGGTCATCGCGTTCTGGATCGGCCGGCCGATCATCGGATTGTCGTTCAACAACGAGAAGTTCAACGCCGCGTTCCGTTATGCGCTGGTACGGCTGCGCGACGCCGCCGAGGCCGTCGCGTTCTACCGCGGTGAGAAGGCCGAACGCGCCGTGCTGCGGAACCGCTTCGATCCGGTGGTCGCGAACTACAAGCGCTACATCGGCCGCACCATCGGGTTCAACGGCTGGAACCTGACCATGAGCCAGATCATCGTGCTGCCGCCGTATCTGCTGCAGTTCCCGCGGTTCTTCAACGGCGAGCTGCCGCTGGGTGCGATGACGCAGTCGGCGTCGGCGTTCGGCAGCATCCAGAACGGCCTGTCGTTCTTCCGTAACGCCTACGACTACTTCGCGGCCTACCGCGCGGCGATCATCCGTCTGTACGGGCTCGTCATCGCCAACGAGGAGGGCCGCGCGCTGAAGACCCTCGACACCGAGGACTCCCCCACCGGCACGGTCGAACTGCGCAGGGTCGAGGTCCGCACCCCGGACGCGAAGCGTTTGATCGACACCCTCGACCTCGCGCTGGAGCCCGGCGATGCGCTGGTGATCACCGGCAAGTCGGGTGCGGGCAAGACCTCGCTGCTGCGCAGCCTGGCGCAGCTGTGGCCGTTCACCACCGGAACACTGCGCCGGCCGGGCGGGCCCAACGAGACGATGTTCCTGTCCCAGCTGCCCTACGTACCGCTCGGCGACCTGCGCACCGTCGTCGCGTACCCGCTCGATGCCCACGAGGTGTCCGACGACGACCTGCGCCGCACCCTGGACGCCGTGTCGCTGCCGAACTGCGTCGACCGGCTCAACGAGGTGCAGGACTGGGCGAAGGTGCTCTCCCCGGGTGAGCAGCAGCGCATCGCGTTCGCGCGGGTGCTGCTGACCAAGCCGAAGGCGGTGTTCCTGGACGAGTCGACGTCCGCGCTGGACGAGGGCGTCGAGCAGACGCTCTACCAGCTGGTGCGCGACCGGCTGCCGGACACCATCCTGGTCAGCGTCAGCCACCGGACCACCGTCGAGCAGCACCACACCAAGGAGCTCCAGCTGCTCGGCAACGGCCGCTGGTATCTCGGCGAGGTCGGTGACGAACCCGACAGCTGATAGGCCATGAGTAGTCATTGAGCGGATCCTCGGAGGAGGTCCGGCTCGA
>NZ_MVID01000001.1 GCF_002086815.1 Mycolicibacterium parafortuitum | reverse complement strand
AACACAACGCCGACCACCGCGGCGACACACCCCGCGGCAACGACCCACCACCGTTTTAGCGTCCCGGTGTGTAGTTCGGGCGGCCGAGCCCGAGCGCGTGCTGCGCGATCATGTTGCGGAACACGTCGAGCGTGCCGCCGTAGATGCCTGTCGGCAACGAAAGCCGGAACAGGTACTCGGCATTCAACCCCTCGGGCACCGCAGACCTCGTGCCGCCGATGTCCATCAGCTCCGGCGTGATGTCCCGCATCGTCTGCGCAATGGCGACCCGACCGAACATCTCCGGTGTGCTCAGCGCCGCCTCCAGCCGGGCGATGCTGCGTCCCAGCCGATACGCCACCGAACCATCGTCGAGCCGCTCGCCGACCGTCCCCGCGATCCGGTCCACCTCCTCGGCGAGCAGCAACGCATGTTCGGTCATCACCGCGAGCTTCTGCAGCCCGTCCGTGGCCCGCTCCCCCGTGCCGTGCTCAGCGTTGAGCGCCTCCCGCAACACACCCCATCCCCCGTTGACCGGCCCGATGCGGTACCGATCAGGAACCCGCACATCGCTGTAATACGTAATGTTGGTCCGGTCCCCGTCGACCGTGCGCAGCGCCTGAATCTCGACCCCCGGCGAATCGAGCGGCAGCAGGAACATCGTCAGGCTCTTGTGTTTCGGCGCGTTCGGATCGGTGTTGGTGACCAGGTACACGTACTGCGCGTGGTGCGCGTTCGACGTGAACATCTTGGATCCGTTGACTATCCAACCGTCACCGTCCCGCACCGCCCGCGTCTTGCACGTCGCGATATCCGACCCACCCTCGGGTTCGGTGTATCCCAGACACAGCCGGCACCTACCCGCCAGCACGTGCGGCAACACCTCGGCCTTGAGCTCCTCCGAACCGAAATGGTCGACCGCGTTCGCCACCATCGCCGTGGTGGGCCAGTGGAACCACGGAGTATGCGCCCGGCTGACCTCCAGCTCGAAGATCCGCCGTTGCACCGCGGTGAACCCGCCGTCGGCCTCCGCACGCCAGTCCCGCTCCAGATACCCCGCCGCCCCCAACGCGAGATGCACCTGCTCGTCGAAGTTGTCCCCGGTCTCCCGATCGCGGCGCAGCACATCGTCGGTGACCACCGACGCAAGGAACTCACGCACCTCGTCACGAAACGCGCGATCCTCGTCGGACAGAGTCACTTCCGAGAAGTCCATCGTCACACCCCCATCCGGCACATCCGCTTGGCGCGTACCCCGGAGCGTGACATTATGACGATGCTTTGTAAAGTGACCGCGAAAGGCGGACCAGCGTGGGAATCGTGACGACGACCTCGGAGACAGCGTTCACCCAGGCCCCTGAGGTGATCTATGACTTCGTGACCAATCCGGTCAACTGGACGAAGACGTATCCGGGCAGCGCGCACGTCGGCACGACCCCCGGGAAGCTGCCCCTGGAGGTCGGCGACACCTGGACCGAGACCGGGCCCGACGGATCCCGCATCTTCACCTGGCACCTCGCGATCGCGATGCGCCCCAAACTGTGGATGTTCAACTCCGTCGGCAACCTCGGCCACGACGCCGGCGGCAACGGCGGGATGCCGGGCCGCATCACCGTGCAGTACAAGTTCACCGAGCCCGGCCCCGGCGTCACGCTGTTCAGCCGCACCATGACCGTTGAGGCGTACCGTGATTCACCGCTACCCGACGGCTTCTTCCGTACCGTGAACCCCGCCAACATCGACGCCTACCACGCCGCGGTCGCCCGTGAGCTCGCGGAGCTGGAGAGCTCAGCGTAGGAATGCCCTGCGCAGCGCCGCGCCCTGGATCTCGAACAGCTGGGTGCTGATCTCCCATTCCGGAACCAGCGAATCGAAACCATGACAGGTTCCGCTGATCACGTGCAGCTCGGCGCTCACGCCTTCCCACATCAGCCGCAGCGCATAGTCGATCGCCTCGTCACGCAGCGGATCCAACTCCGAACACGTGATCAGCGCCGGCGGCAGCGACGCCATCTCGGTGATGCGTGACGGCACCGCGGAGTCGGGCAGCGGAACGTCGCCGGCGTAATGCCGCCACATCCACGCGACCGCTTCGGCGTCGAAACCCGGCGTGGTGGTGAACTCCTGCTTCGACGGGGTCGCGCGGTCGTCGAGCACCGGCTGGTGCAACAGCTGGAACACCACCGGCGGCGCCTCCCCCGCCGCCGAGCGCTGCGCCAACCCGGCCGCCAACGCCGCGCCCGCGCTGCTTCCGGCCACGGCGATCACCGACGCGTCGATGCCCAGTTCGGCCGCGCAGCGCACAGCCCACTCCAGGATCGCCGCCGCATCCTCCTGCGCGGCTGGATATGGATGCTCGGGTGCCAGCCGGTAATCCATCGACAGCACGGTGCAGCGGCCCCGGCGAGCCAGCTCGATGCACTGCCGGTGGTCGGTGTCGAGGTTGCCCAGCACGAAAGCCCCGGAATGGCAGTAGATCACCGCTGGGGACTGCGGCGGCCCGCCTCGGTAGATCCGCACCGTGATCGCATGCCCGGCGGGCACCGCCACATCGCGCTGTTCGACCTCGACGCCGATGAGGTCCGCGGTGCGGGCCGTTTCGGCCCTGCGCTGATTCAGTGAGTCCCGTACCGCCCCGAGCACGGGCGGGGACAGATCGGTGCGCGCGGCGATCAGGTGCCGCAGCGCCGGGTCCAGACGTTCGGCGATGTCGCGCATCACTGCTGCGCCGCGGTCTGGGCGCCGACGTCGATCGGTGCGCGCCGGCAGGAGGTTTCGCTGAACTCGTAGTCCCCGGGGCGGAACCATCGGGTCAGCGCCCAGAAGTCCCGCGCGCTGCGGGGCCACTGGGTGACGACGCGGCCGTTGGGTGCGCGGAAGTAGCTGCTACACCGGGTCAGCCAGACGGTGCCCTGCATCCAGGTGTCGATCTTGTCGAGGTAGCGCTTCATCACGTCCGGCCGCACCTCGACGTAGGACCTGTTCCTGCGCCGCATGTGGGCGAGCGCCCGCACGATGTAGTGCGCCTGGGCCTCCAGGATGAAGATCACGCTGTTGGAGCCGACGTTGGTGTTGGGTCCGTAGAGCATGAAGAAGTTGGGGTAGCCCGGGACGGTCATCCCGAGATAGGCATAGGCACCGTTGCGCCACGTCTCACCCAGCGCGGCACCGTCGACGCCGCGGACGTCGATCTGCCCGAGATAATCGGCCGCGGCATATCCGGTGGCGCACAACACCACATCGACGTCGAGTTCGGTGCCGTCCTCGGTGACCAGAGTCCGCGACCGCAGCGCACGTGCCGGGCTGGACACGACCTCGACGTGTGGTTTCGTCAGCGCCTGCAGGTAGTCCGTCGCGAACACCAGCCGCTTGCACCCGAGCGGATGGTCGGGCGTCAGCTTGGCGCGAAGCTCGTCGTCGGGGACGGTCGCCTCCAGCGTGCGCAGCGCGATGTTCTTGAACTCCTCGGTCTTGTCGCTGCCGTGCTCGATCACCGAGATGTTGGACTCGCTGCGCAGCCACAACCGGGTCCGGTAGATCTTCTTCGCCAGCGGGATGTGGGCGAACATCCATTTCTCCCGCGCGGTGTACGGGCGGTCGGGCTTGGGCAGCACCCACGTCGGGGACCGCTGCACCGAGTACACCTTGGCCGCCTTCTTGGCCACTTCCGGAACCAGCTGGGCCGCGGTGGAACCCGTCCCCAGCACCGCCACGCGGGCGCCGCTCAGATCCACCGAGTGGTCCCATTTCGCGGTGTGCATGATCGTCCCGGTGAACGGCTCCTCCTCGACGAGGTCGGGCATCACTGGCTGGGTGAACAGCCCGATCGCCGAGACGACGATGTCGAATCGGCGTTCCTCACCGGTCGACGTGGTCAGCACCCACTGGTGCTGTTCGGAAAGCCATGTCGCCGAGACGATCTCGGTGTTCAACCGGAGCTTGTCGGACAGCTCGTAGCGTTGTGCGCACCGCTCGAAGTACTCCAGGATCTCCGGCTGGCCGGACCACAGCCGCGACCAGTGCGGGTTCAGG
This sequence comes from Mycolicibacterium parafortuitum, assembly GCF_002086815.1. Lineage (GTDB taxonomy): Bacteria > Actinomycetota > Actinomycetes > Mycobacteriales > Mycobacteriaceae > Mycobacterium > Mycobacterium parafortuitum. Next base: position 553,428 of record NZ_MVID01000001.1, on the reverse strand, counting down.
TCGAACGAGTACGAGTACAGGTGCGACTTCACATCGCAGGCCAGGCCGGGATAGGTGTTGATCCGCCAGGTCCCGCCGACGCCGTCCTCGCGGTCGAAGATGGTGAAATCGTCGAACCCCGCCTTGCGCAGGAAGATCCCGAGCGCCAGCCCACCGGGACCGGCACCGATGATGCCCACGGACATAGCTCTGGCCATGACGGTCGTCATCCAATCTGCAGGGACTGCCCACCGTCGACGATGAGCTCGGATCCGGTGATGAAGCTGGCGTGCTCGGACAGCAGGAAGGCCACCGCGTCGGCGATCTCCATCGGCTTGCCGATCCGGCCCATCAGTGCCCGCTCGGCGAGCCGGGTCTGGGTCGTGTCGTCGAGCATCGGCGTCTCGACGGGCCCGGGGAACACCGCGTTGACCCTGATCCCGGACGTGGCGAGCTCGACGGCGGTGACCTGGGTGAGCCCGCGCAGCGCCCACTTGGACGATCCGTACGCGGCGTGGTTCGGGAACGGGCGGACCGCTCCGGTGCTGCAGGTGTTCACGATCGCCGCGCCCTCGGCCGCACGCAGGTGCGGCAGAGTGGCCTGGATGCCGAGGAACGGGCCGAGACAGTTCACCCGCCAGCTTCCCTCGAAGCCCGACGGTGTCTCGTCGGCGATCGAGGCACGGTGCAGCACACCGGCGTTGTTCACCAGCGCGGTGATCTCCCCGAAGTGCCCGATGACCTCGTCGACCGCCCGCGCCCACTGCTCGGCGGAGGTGACGTCGAGTTCCACCGGGACGGCTCGGTCCGTGCCCAGGTCGGCGACGGTGCGGGTGACGTCCTCGACGAGGAGGTCACACGCCGCGACCCGATAGCCGTCCTGCAGCAGCCTGCGCACGATCGCCGCGCCCTGCCCGCGGGCGGCGCCGGTCACCAGCGCGACGGGCGTCATCAGGGCGTCTCCCCTCGCGCGTCGGCGAGATGCGCGGCGGCGCCACGGCGCAGCGCCTGCGATTCGGAGGCGAGCGTGATCATCTGAAATCCCTTCTGCGCCACGCTTTTGCCGACCGTGCCCACGTTGGCGTGGATCGCGCTGACCACACCGGCCTCGGTCGCGACCCGCTGGATACGACCGATCGCGTCGAGCACCTCGGGGGTCGAGAACGCCTGCGTCGGGCCGTGTCCCATCGACAGCGCGAGATCGGCCGGGCCGACGTAGATCCCGGCCAGCCCGTCCACCGCGCAGATCTCGTCGACGGCGGCGAGTCCCGCGGCCGTCTCGATCATCGCGAACACCGACGCGCGCTGCTGCAACTCCACGGGGTCCAGCCCGAGGCTCGCCCGCAACGGGCCGAAGCTGCGGATTCCGTCCGGGACGTAGCGGCTGGCGGCGACCGCGGCCGCGGCCGCAGCGGCGGATTCGACCATCGCGATGATCACTCCGTCGGCTCCGGCATCGAGTACCCGCCCGATCGGCGCCGGTGCCGCATCGGGCAGTCGCACCAGCGTCGCGATCGGCACGTGCTCGAGCCGGCGCAGCATCAGCGCGACGTCGGCATCGCTGAGATACCCGTGCTGGACGTCGAATCCGACGTAGTCGTAACCCGCCGCGGCGTACTCCTCGGGTCCGATCACCGTCGGCCCCACCACCCAGCCGCCCCACACGTGGGGTTTCCCGGCGAGCGCGTCCTGCAGTCTGCTGGTCATGTCACTCCACGATCGCGATCTTGATCCGCCCGGGCACCGGCCGCGACGCCAGCTCGAAGGCGGCCGGTACCTCGTCGACGCCGTAGGTGTGCGTCAGGTAGCGGTCGAGCAGGCCGGGATGCGCGGCGGTGAATTCGCCGGCCTGTCGCAGCATTCGGCGGCGGTCCATCGTGACACCGGACTTCAGGGTCAGGTTGTTGCGCAGCATCGTGCGCATGCTGATCGGATACGAATCATCATCGGGCACACCGAAGTAGAAGACGAACCCGCCGAACGCGGCGGCCTCCACCGCGTGCGAGAGCGTCGCGACCTGATGCCCGACCGCCTCGATCACGACGTCGGGTTTGGCGCCGGCGCTCAGGTGGCTCACCCACCGGTCGCTGGTGGCCCGCACGACGGTGTCCACGCCGAACGCGGGCCCGATGTCGCTGCGGTCCACGGGGTCCACCCCGGTGACGTGCGAGGCCCCGGCCACCTTGGCGACGTAGGAGAACAGCAGGCCGATCGAGCCCTGGCCGAGCACGGCGACGTGGCGACCGGTCAGGTCGGGCATCTGCTCGACGGCGTAGAGCACGCACGCCAGCGGCTGCAGCGCGACAGCGTGCGCCGGGCTCAGCGACCGGTCGTAGGAGACCAGGCCGTCGCCGTCGGCGGCCACCTGTTCCATCAGCCCGTCGAACCCCGACGCCCAGCCGACGACGCGGTCGCCGGGCCGATGGTCCGGATGGCGGCTGGCCATTACCTCTCCGGCGATCTCGTGGATCGGGAAGCCGTCCTTCCCGGCGGCCTGCGTGCCGGTGTCGAACGGCAGTCGGCCCTTGACGCCGCGGAACCCGGGCAGATCGCTTCCGCAGATGCCTGCGGCGAGGAACCTCAGCAGCACCTGACCGTCGCCCAGCGATTCCGGGGAGCGCTGCGGCACATCGGTTTTCTCGAAGGTGTACGGCGCGACGAGTCGGTAGGCCCACACGTCACACCTCCACGGGTAGCGAGTTCCAGCCCCACTGGAAGCTCGACGGCGGCCGCGACGCCGCGGCGGTGTCGACCGTGAAGTCAGGGACCCGGTTGAGGAATTCGGTCACCATGGTCGTGATCTCGAGGCGGGCCAGGTGTGCGCCCAGGCAGAAGTGTTGCCCCCTGCCGAAAGCCAGCAGCCGCGGGATCGGACGGTTCCACACGAACTCGTCCGGCCGGTCGTATTCGCGCTCGTCGCGGTTGGCGGATGCCAGGAGCGAGATGATCCGCTGTCCTGGCCGGATCGTGGTGTCGTGCAGGGTGAACGGCCTACGCAGGGTTCGCGCGAACCACTGGGCGGGTGCGCAGTACCGGATCATCTCCTCTCGGGCGACCGCGACGTTGGCGCTGAGGTCGGACCGGACCTCGGCGAGCTGATCGGGGTGGCTCGTGAGCTCCCACAGCCCGTGCGCGACGATCTTCGGCACGGTTTCGGTGCCGCCGATGAACACTCCGAGCAATTGCACCGCGGCCTCGGTGTCGGAGAGCTCGGAACCGTCCGGCAGCCGGTAGGCCAGCAGGTTGTCCACGATGGGCAGACCGCCGGGCCCCTCGGCCCTGGCCCGCTGGACCACCGGGGTGAGGTACTCCAGGTAGCCCGGCCGCGCATTGGCCACCTCCACCCCGCTGCCCGGCTGCGCGAGGCTGCCCGCATTGACGGTGGCGAGCACGTCGTCGGCCAGATCCGTTGGCAGGCCGACCAGTTCGCACACGATCGACGCCGCGACGATCCCGCCGTAGTCCTGTGTCAGATCGAACCGGCCCTTGGGCAGCAGCTCGTCGAGGCGCTCGTTCGCCAGCACCCGGATCCGCTCGCCGAGCCTGGTGACGTTCTTGGGCCGGAACGGTGCTGCCGTGCAGCGGCGCACCTCGTCGTAGATCGGGGTGTCGAAGTTCGCGTGGAACGGCATCGGATGCAGCGGCGGATCCGGCACCGGGCCGTCGTTGTGGGTGGCCAGCACCGTCGCGGCGGGCAGCGTCCCTTCCGATGCGACGAACGTTCCGTCGTTGATCTCCAACACGTTCCAGATGTCGTCGAACCGCGACAGCGCGTAGGTGTCCCACTTCTCGAGGTAGTGGACGGGGTGCTGGTCGCGCAGCACGCGGTAGTACGGCAGCGGGTCGGCCATCACCGCCGGATCGAAGGGGTCGTACGTCACTGCAGCGGCGACGGGGGCAGAGCGGCCAGGATCGAGTCCTCCCACCCGTCGCGCAGCGCGGGAGCCACGCTCATCCACGTGACGATCTCGGCGGGCGGGCTGTCCTTCCACGACGGGTAGTGATTCTCGAAGACGTCCCAATCCCCTTCCAGCGCCCAGTAATGAATCACCTCGTTGAACCTGAACGTGGTGATGAACGAGCCGAGCCAGCGCTTCCCGGTGGACTCCGACCACGGCACGTAGAGGCGTTCGAGCTCGCGGATGTAATCGTCCTGCCTGCCGGGTTTGGTCTGCATGATCTCCTGGATCACCAACCCGGCCTTGAAATCCGCGGCCTGCAGCTGGGCCAGCGTCTTGTTGGCCCGCCCGGCGTACATGATGCGGCCTTCACCGCGGGCTCCGGTCTCGCGCAGGAAGGTCGACCACTTCGCCGCGGCGGACTCGTGGCTGCCGCCGCGCGCCTGGGCCCGCCCGATCCGGGCGTAATCGGCGAACGCGTCGATCTCCCAGATGATCGTGACCTGCGGCCAGTGCCCGTTGTAGGGGGTCGTCTCCCAGATCGCGAACAGCCTGGCGCCGAGCTCGCTCATCATCGGGTGGTACACGGCGCTGAACTCTGCGACGAACTCGTCGCCGCGCGCCGATCCGAGATCGATGGTCTCGTGCAGATAGAGCAGAGTGTGGCTGTGGTACTTCTTCATGTTCACGACATGCTCCTGGTTGACAGCTGCACCCAGCGAGCGTGACACTTGTCGCGTGTTTTGTAAAGTCACGAAATGACCTTGACCTCGTTGGCGGACGGTTTCTGCTTCGGTGAGGGCCCCCGCTGGTTCGAAGGCCTGGTGTGGTTCTCCGACATGCTCGGCGAGGCGGTACACACCGTGACCCTCGACCGCGAGATGAGCACCCTGGCGCTTCCCGGGCATGCGCCGTCGGGCTTGGGCTTTCGCCCCGACGGGACACTGCTGATCGTGTCCACCGAACGCCGCCAGATCCTCGGGTACGACGGCGAGTCCGTGGTGACGGTCGCCGACCTGGCCGACATCGTCCCCGCCACCCTCGGCGACATGGTGATCGACCGGCACGGGTGCGCGTACGTCGGCTCGCAGGCCCGCGACGGCGGGGTGATCGTGCGTGTCGATCCGTCGGACGGGACGTCCGAGGTGGTCGCCGGCGACCTGGAGTTCCCGAACGGGATGGCGTTGACGCCCGACGGCGCGACGTTGATCGTCGCCGAGTCGACGGGCCGGCGACTGACGGCCTTCGACGTGGCCGAGGACGCAACGCTGCGCGGCCGCAGGGTGTTCGCCGACGGACTCGACGGCCCGCCGGACGGGATCTGCCTGGATGACGACGGCGGTGTGTGGGCCGGCATGACGCTGGCCCACCAGTTCGAGCGGATCGTCGACGGCGGCGAGGTCACCGATCGCATCGACATCGGTGAGCGCACCGCGATCGCGTGCGCGCTCGGCGGACCCGAGGGCCGCACGCTGTTCTTGGTGACGACCCCGGACGCGTACCCCGATCGGGTCCGCGGCACGCGGTTGTCCCGTCTCGACGCCACCACCGTCGACGTCCCGGCCGCCGGCTTCGTCGCCGACGCGCATCACCACTGACCAGGTACTGAAAGGGTTGGCCGTGTCCGATTCCTATTACGAACTCGTCGACGCCGACGGCGAGCACGGCGAGAAGTTCGCCGCGACGGATTTCGTGCGCAGCACGTGGTCGGCGGCGATCCAGCACGCGGCACCGGTTTCGGCGCTGCTGGTGCGCGGGCTGGAGCACTGCGAGCGCCGCGACGACACCCGGTTGAGCCGGGTCCTGGTCGACCTGCTCGGCCCGGTGCCCGCCGAGGGCGACTTCTGGGTGCGCACCCGCCGGGAACGCTCCGGCAAGCAGATCGAGCTCGTCAGCGCCGAGATGCTCGCGCCCGGGCCCGACGGCGCTCCCCGGCCGGTCGCCAAGGCCAGTGGCTGGCGGTTGCAGACCCTCGACACCGCGGCCGTGGAGCACGCCCCGGCCGAGCCGCTGCGCCCCGTCGAGGAGGCCCGCAGCCGCGACATGAAGAAGGACTGGGACCGCAACTACGTCCACAGCCTGGACTGGCGGTGGCTGACCGTCCCGATGGGCGACGGGCCGGGCGAGTCGTGGATCAAACCCGAAGTGGACCTGGTCAGTGGCGAGACGATGACGCCGCTGCAGCGGTTGTTCGCCGTCGCCGACGACGCGAACGGCATCGGCACCAAACTCGACATCCGCAAGTGGACGTTCCTGAACACCGATCTCGCGGTGCACATCCACCGGGTGCCCGAGGGCGAGTGGATCGGGATCCGTGCCGAAACCAATTACGGCCCGGACGGAATCGGCAGCACGCTGGGCCGGCTCTTCGACCAGACCGGCGCGATCGGGGCGATCCAGCAGTCCGTGCTGGTGCGCCCGCGCTGACCGGGCCGCGGAGGCATCAGTCGAGCAGGGTGAGTGCGGCCGCGGGGCACTGGGTGACCGCCTGCCGCATGCGGTCGCGGTCCGATCCGGGACGCTCGGCGCCGTGGATCACGAGGGTGCCGTCGTCCTGCACCTCGAACACGTCCTCGGCGATGGATTCACAGATGCCATGGCCAGTGCACTTGGCGAGATCTACCACGACCTTCACCCGAACAGCGTGACACTCGACGGATAATTTGTAAAGCTATATCCATGCCGCAGCCGGTGCCGGATCCCCGAGATCCGGACAACGCGACCCGCCAGCGCATTCTGGTCGCCACCGCAGAGGTGCTGGGCCGCAACGGCACTGCCAAACTGTCGCTGTCCGAGGTGGCCAGCCAGGCCGGAGTGTCGCGCCCGACCCTGTACCGGTACTTCGCCGACAAACGCGACCTGCTCGACGTGTTCGTCGTGTGGGAGCGGCAGTACTACGAGCGCGCGATCGCCGAGGCCACCGCGGAGCTGCCCAGGCACGAGCGCCTCGACGCCGCGCTGCGGATCATCGTCGAGAACCAGTTGTCGTACCCCGGGCTGCGCATGATCGACGTGGAACCCGACCAGGTGATCCGGCGGATGGCCGAGGTCCTGCCGCTGATGCGGGAGCGCCTGCAGCGGTTGTGCACCGGCCCCGACGCGGCACTGGCGGCGGCCACCGCTGTGCGCGTCGCGATCTCGCAGTACCTGGTGCGCAGCGACGACACCGACGACTTCCTCGCCCAGTTACGCCACGCCGCGAGGGTCAAGCCCGATCGGTAAGGTGCTGCCATGGGGCGCAAGGGGTGGGGCGGCGTACCGCCGGCCGACGACACCGAAGCGCGCCAACGCATCCTCGCCGCCGCACTGGCGAGCATCGAACGCCGCGGGCCCGCGTTGACCACCCTGACAGAGGTGGCCGCCGACCTCGGCATCACCCGGCCCACCGTCTACCGTCACTTCGGTTCGACCGACGAACTCCTGGCCGCCGCAGCCGAGATCGCGCTGGGTCACTGGACGGCGCGGATCGGCCGGATGGCGGAAATGCGGGAGGACCCTACGGATTTTCTCGTCGACGCGGTCGCGTATCTGATCGAGAAGCTGCCCGGCGAACCGCTGCTGGCGATGATGCTCGAGACCGACCGGATGCGCGTGATGAGCAGACAGATGGTGATGCCCGCCGCGGTCCGGCGTTCGAAGAGCATGCTCGTGCAGACCCGGTTCGATTGGGCGGCCCTGGGTTTCACCGGCCGCCGGCTCGACGATCTGGTGGAATTCCTGCTCCGGATGATCCAGTCGATGGTGATCGCACCGCCGGACCCGCCGCGCGGGCCGGCGGCGCTGCGCTCCTATCTGCGGCAGTGGATCGCGCCGGTGCTCGCCGCGGGCACCGACGGCGTCAGCTGACGCCGGTGGGCGCCTGGTCGACCGGCACCACTGTCGTGGCGGGGTGCTCGGGCAGGTCGTCGGCGAGGAACCAGCGGAACGACATCAAACCCTCCGGATGCCCCTTGGTCGACAGCGCGTTCGGATGCGTGAGCTGTTCCATGCTGACGACGATGGTCACCGAACCATCGGAATTCGGCACAGCAGAGCCGGAATTGATTCCGGCTCTGCCGTATTCGACGTCGAGGGCGGCCATGTACTGATTCCACAGGGTCAGGTTCCAGAACCGGCACTTCGGGTGGGTGGACGTGATGACCAGCGCCTCGCCGGGTTCCAGCGAGAACCCACCGAGGCTGTAACACGCGTCCTGCATCGAGAAGCCGTGGGTCGCCGCGCCGGCCCGGTACGGCGGAGCCAGGGTGTTCAGGCTCAGCGACTGCCCGTCGGCCAGTTCGACGGGTGTGCGTTCCATCAAGATCAGCGGAATGAGCGCATACATGTCCTGGGCGAATCGCAGCGTGGCCCGCAGCGACTTCGCCACGTCGGCATCGGTTTTCGCCGGCACGACGGGCAGCCCGGCGTGGTCGACGACCTCGATGTCCCATTGCACCCTGGCACCGGCCTCCGGGTGTTCGTGGTAGTCGCGGGTGATGATGCCACGGGCGTCGGGAGCCAACTCGATGAACGGTCCGGTGTAGCCGTCCAGCCGGCGCGGGCCGAGCAGGCAGGTGAACCGCCCGTCCTCACCGATCGGCATGTCCGCGTCGTAGAGCAGCCCGACCGTGCGGTTCGGCCATGCACCCGGCTCGGGTTCGTTGTACACGGTGATCGAGTACATGACGCTGTCGTTCGGGACGCCACTGACGCGATAGGTCCGGCGCGGGTCGACCACGGCGTACCCGTAGTAACAGTCGGTGTTGTCGCCACCCCAGCGCCGGTCGGGCCGGAACGGGGTCAGCGTGTCGATGAACCTCGGCGCCACCGGATCGGCGAAGAAGTGCATGTCCATCGACAGTGCCAGCATGGTGGCAAGGTTCTGGTAGCCCTCGGCGACCGCGGCCTGACCGCGCACCGCCTTCGGCCCGTCGAGGAACAGCGTGTCGAAATCGGCGAAGGCGGAAAGCAATTCGCGCCATGCGGCCGCGCTCTCGGAGGAGGACATGACCGCATGATATCGACAAATTTACAACGCAACACTACTTGTAAGTTCTGTAATGGTCGAGTAGCGTCCCCGCCGTGGCCGTGCACATCACCGACCTGGCCCGCCCGACGTTCACGCCGGAGGCCCGGCAGATCATCGACGGCATGGCCGCGATGGCGCCGTACTGCCCGCTCACCGCCGACGCCCTGCACGAGCAGGCGGCCGCACAGACCGGCCTGACCGATTTCGGCGACCAGGGCTACCGGGAACGAATGGCGGTGCTGCTGCAGGCGTTCGAGGAACTCCCCCGGTTCACCGCGTTCGGGCGCACCTACGCGTTCTCACTGATGCTGACCTTTCTCAAGGGCCGGCTACAGGTCGTCGACCACCTCAAGCGTCACCCCGAGGTGTTCGACATCGACGTCACCGCGCCGTTGATCATCGCCGGGTTACCCAGAACCGGCACCACCCATTTGCACAGCCTGCTCGCCGCCGACCCGGCGCTGCGTTCACTCCCGTACTGGGAGGCGCAGGAACCGTTACCCCCGCCGGGCGAGGAGGGCACGAGCGAACCACGCCGGCAGCGTACCGGCGACGCGCTGAACATCTCGAACACGCTGATGCCCTATTTCCAGCTGATGCACGAGATGACGATCGACCACATCCACGAGGACATCGGGCTGATGGTGCAGGATTTCGCCAGCGGCTTCTTCACCACCCTCACCCACCTGCCGCGGTGGTCGGACTACCTGCGCGACAACGATCAGACGCCCGGCTACCAGTTCCTGCGCATGATGCTGCAGGTACTCCTGCACCAGGACGGCAGGGCGCGGCGGTGGGTGCTCAAGAGCCCGCAGCACCTCGAGCAGTTCGTCCCGATCATGAACGTGTTCCCGGACGCGACATTCATCGTCACCCACCGCGATCCGGTCGACGTATCGGTGTCGATGGCCACGATGATGACCTACACGATGCGGATGAGCGTCGACGAGGTCGACGTGCCCACCGTGGCCGGGTACTGGATCGACCGCATCGACGAGATGCTGTCGGCGTGCCTGCGCGATCACGACAAGCTACCTGCCGAACGCACCATCGACGTGCGCTTCGACGAGTTCATGTCCGACGATCTGGCGATGGTGCAACGGGTTTGGGACACGGCGGGCTACTCCCCGACCGACGAGTCCCGCGCGGCCGTGGCCGAGTATCTCACCGGGCACACCCGGGGCCGGCTGGGCACCGTGGACTACCGCGCCGAGGATCTCGGGCTCGACAAGGACGAGCTGCGCGCGCGGTTCGCGCCCTACGTGGACCGGTTCGTCCGCTGAGCGATCTCGGCGAGCACCTCATCGGTGTGTTGCCCGAGTTCGGGTGCGCTGGCGCGCATCTCGACCGGGGTACCGTGAAAGTCCGCCGGGGTGGCCACCATCGGCACGCTGCCGGCCTCGTCGTCGGGCACGTAGACGATCCCGCCCGCGGCGTGGAACTGCTCGTCGGCGAGCACGTCCTCCATCGAGTTGATCGGCGCCCAGAACACGTCCGGGTGCGCGGCGAACACCTCGGCCCACTCGTCGAGGGTCCTGGTCGCGAAGATCTCGTCGAGCTCGGCGATCAGCGTGTGCGCGTTGGCCGCCCGCGCCCGCCCGGTGGCGAACCGTTCGTCGGCGAGCCAGTCGGTGCGCTGCACCGCGGCGCACAGCGCAGGCCAGTGCCGCTCACCCTGCAGGCCCACCAGCCAGAACCGCCTGCCGTCGCCGGCGGTGTAGTTGTTCATGCACGGGTTACCCATCGACTCGCGTTGGCCGATCGCGATCGGCGCGCCGGTGATCAGGAACGTGGTCAGGTCGAAGCTGACGGTGTAGGCGCCCTGCCGATACAACGACGTGGTCACCAGCTGCCCTTGCCCGGTGCGCGCGCGGGCGACGAGCGCGGCGCAGATCGCGCCCGCCAGTGTCGTGCCCGCGGTGTGGTCGCCCATGCCGCCACGCTGGAACGGCGGTGTCTGCCCGGGCCGCGTCAACAGGTGGGCCAGGCCGGCCCTGGCCCAGAATGCCGCGACGTCGTAGGCCGGCCGGTCGGCGTCGGGGCCTTCGTCGCCGTACCCGGTGATCAGCCCGTACACCAGGCGCGGGTTCATCCGCGCGACGGCCTCGAAATCCAGCCCGATGCGTTGCAGCGCGGCGGCCCTGATGTTGGTCACGAACACGTCGGCGTCCTCGAGAAGCGCCCGCGCGCTGTCCTGGCCCTCCGGCGTCGTCAGGTCCAGCACCACACTGCGCTTGTTGCGGTTGTCCATCTGGAACGGCGGGCTCACGTGGTGGCGGTCGGCGGGTGGGATCCCGAGCATCCGGCCGAAGGTGCGGGCCGGGTCACCGGCCGGGGGCTCGATCTTGACGACGTCGGCACCCCAGTCCGCGAGGATGCCGCCGGCCGCCGGGCCGGCCACCCACACCCCGAGTTCGACGACCCGGACGCCCTCCAGTGGACCCGCCATACCGTCTTCCCTTCCGAAAGTACGGGATGCTTTACAGTCCATCGCTATCTTGTAAAGCAAACCCATGTTGCCGGCCCAAGCCTAGGAGGCTCGCGTTGCCCGCCCTGACCCATCGGATCGCACCTGCGCTGGGCCTCGCCTCGCATCTTGGTCGCGGGGTGCGCCGAATCGGCACCGACACGCTCATCGGGCGGCTGCTGTCGATGCCGCGCACCGTCGCCGATCTCGACCCGGCGGCGATGTCGGCCCTGCTGGGCCGGTCGGTGACCGCGGTCTCGGTTCTGGACGGGGACGCCGGAACGTCGTCGCGGGCGCGCCTGGCCCTGACCGGACGCGACGTCCCGTCGACGGTGTTCGTCAAGATGGCCGCCGAGACGGTCGCGACCCGGCTGATGGGAGAACTGGGCAACCTGGCCCACACCGAGACCCGCTTCTACCGCCTGCTCGCGCCGGAGCTGGCCGGGCTGCCCCGCTGCTACGGCGGCCGGTTCAGCCCGGTCACCGGTCGTTACGTACTGATACTGGAAGACCTGGCGGTCAGCGGCTGCGAGTTTCCCGACACCCTGCACCCGATCGACGCCGACCGGGCCGCACAGGTCGTCGAACTGCTCGCGCGGTTGCACGCGACGTTCTGGGGCAGAGTTCCCGGCTGGCTGTACGCGGCGTCGGAGGACAGTGCGTCCCTGCTCACCGCGCCACTGCTGAAAACCTCGGCCCGCAGGCTCGCCGAGCGCACCGACCTGCCGATCGGGCGCGGCCGCTTCATCGACGAGAACTACCGGGCGGCCGCGGCGCTGATCGACCGGGCACCGCACACCGTGATGCACGGAGACGCCCACCCCGGCAACCTGTACTTCCGGGACGGGCAGCCCGGGCTGCTGGACTGGCAGGCCGTCCGGCGTGGCCACCCCAGCCGGGAGCTCGCCTACACCCTGATCACCAGCATGACCGCCGAGAGCCGACGAGATACCCAGCGCGACCTGCTCGACGTGTACCGCGGCGCGCTGTCGGCCGCGGGCGGCCCCGACCTCGACCGCGACGAGCTGTGGGACCGGTACCGGCAGAGCGCGTTGTACCCGTACGTGGCGGCGCTGATCACCGCGGGTATGGGCGGTATGCAGGACGAGACGATCGCGCTCAAGGGACTCGCACGGGCGCTGGAGGCGCTCGACGACCTTGAGACCACCGCACTGTTGCAGAAGAGCTTGTGACCGACACCGCTTGTGACCGACACCGCGCCGCGCGCCGTCCGCAGCGGGGCGGGCCACGCTTTACGATCGACACCGAACCCGTAAGTGAGGCCGGTACGTGAACCAACCTGTCAGTGACACCAACGGCACCGACGACATCTCGACGCGACAACGCATCCTGGTGGCTACGGCCGAGGTACTCGGCCGTAGCGGGCAGACGAAACTGAGCCTGTCAGAGGTCGCGCTACAGGCCGGTGTCTCGCGCCCCACGCTGTATCGCTGGTTCGCCGACAAGGCGGCCCTGCTGGAGGCGTTCGGCGTGTACGAGCGCGAGATGTTCGAGACCGGGATCCTGAAGGCGACCGCGGGCCTGCGCGGCACCGAACGCGTCGACGCGGCGATGCGCTTCATCGTCGAGTACCAGCAGTCCTATTCCGGTGTCCGGCTCGTCGACATCGAGCCCGAGGTCGTCATCGCCCGGCTGTCCCACATCATCCCGCTGATGCGCGCGCAGTTGGAGAAGCTGTTGCCCGGCGCCAACGGCGCGGTCAAGGCGGCCACCGCGGTCCGGGTCGCGGTCTGCCACTACATCGTGCGCGCCGACGACGACGACCAGTTCCTGGCCCAGCTGCGGCATGCGGTCGGCATCCGCCCCACCGACTGATCGATCGACCAAACGGGCTGACAGTCAGCCCAAAATTTGTAATGCTGTGGCGATGACGACAACGGAGACCGAGACCGGGGTGCTCGCCGGCGACGAGCGCATGCTGATCGACGGCGAACTGCAATTGACCGGCAGTGGCGCCACATTCGACGTGATCCACCCGGCCAGCGAGCAGGTCGCGGGCACGGCGACCGACGGCACCGTCGACGACATGGCCCGCGCCGTCGGGGCGGCGCGCCGCGCGTTCGACGAGACCGACTGGTCGCGCGACCTGGACTTCCGTTACCACTGCCTGACCCAGCTGCACGACGCGCTGGAGCGCAACAAGGAACGCCTGCGCCGCATCCTGATCACCGAGGTCGGCTGCCCGGTGACGGTGACCGGCAGCCAGATCGAGAGCCCGATCGAGGAAGTCAAGCACTGGGCCGAGCACGGCAAGAACTTCGACTACCTGGTCGACAACGGCCTGCACGACACCCCGCTCGGCCCGGCCCGGCGCAAGATCCACTACGAGCCCGTCGGCGTCGTCGGCGCGATCACGCCGTGGAACGTGCCGTTCTACCTCAACATCGCCGAGACGGTGCCCGCGCTGATGGCCGGAAACACCGTGGTCCTCAAGCCCGCTCAGCTGACCCCGTGGTCAGGCACCGAGTACGGCCGCATCGTGGCCGAGGAGACCGACATTCCCGCCGGGGTGTTCAACGTCGTGGTCTCCAACGCCAACGAGGTCGGTGCCGCGCTGTCGGCCGACCCGCGGGTGGACATGATCACGTTCACCGGCTCGACGGCGACCGGGCGGGCGATCCTGGCCGCCGGCGCGCCGACGGTGAAGAAGACGCTGCTCGAGCTCGGCGGCAAGTCCGCCCACATCGTGCTCGACGACGCCGACTTCAACACCGCGCTGTCGATGGCCGCGATGATGGCATGCGTGATGTCGGGCCAGTCCTGCATCCTGCCGAGTCGGATTCTGTTGCCGCGCAGTCGTTATGACGAGGGCATCGAGATCCTCAAGACGATGATGGAGAACTTCCCCGTCGGCGACCCGTGGACCCAGGGCGTCATGCAGGGCCCGCAGATCAGCGACACCCAGCGCCAGAAGGTGCTGGGCCTGATCAAATCCGGTGTCGATTCGGGGGCACGTCTGGTCACCGGCGGCGGGATCCCGGAGAACCTGCCGGTCGGTTACTACACGCAGGCGACGCTGCTCGCCGACGTCGATCCCGATTCGCAGGTGGCCCAGGAGGAGATCTTCGGCCCGGTGCTGACCGTGACCCCCTACGGCAGCGACGACGAGGCCGTCGCGATCGCCAACAACACGATCTACGGCCTGTCCGGCGAGGTCAGCGGCGGGGACCTGGAGCGGGCCTTCAACATCGCGACCCGCATGCGCACCGGCAACGTGACCATCAACAGCAAGAGCCACTTCGGCATCGGCAGCCCGTTCGGCGGCACCAAGCAGTCCGGCCTGGGCTACCGCAACGGCGAAGAGGGCTACAAGGAGTACCTCGACGCCAAAACCATTGGCATGCCGGATCAGTGATCGGATGAGCGAGGTTCCGACGGTCGCCGACGAACTGGAGATCCGGGCACTGCTGAGCCGCTATGCCCGCGGTGTCGACACCAAGGACTGGGAGCTGTACCGCTCGGTGTTCACCGAGGACGCGCGGATCGACTACTCGTCGGCCGGTATCCCGCCGGGTTCACGCGACGAGATCGCCGACCTTTTCAGCAAGGCGTTCGAGGCGATCCCGTGGACGATGCACTACATCACCAACGTCGAGATCACCGGCTTCACAGCGGATCCCGACGGCGACACCGCCACCGTGCGCGCGATGTTCTACAACCCGATGCAACTGCCCGGCATGTCCGAGCAAAGCAGCTGTGGCGGTTACTACTTCCATGACCTGGTGCGCACGCCCGACGGCTGGCGCAGCCGCCATCTGCGCGAGGACAACGTCTGGTTCGTCAACAGGCCGGGCGCGGTTCAGCCCTGAGCGGCCAACTGCCCGCACGCGGCCGCGATCTCGCGACCGCGGGTGTCGCGCACCGTGCAGGACACCCCGCGCTCGCGGACCCGGCGGACGAACTCACGCTCGACAGGTTTGGGACTGGCGTCCCATTCACTGCCCGGGGTCGGGTTCAGCGGGATCAGGTTCACGTGCACCAGCGGGCCGAGCTTGCCGTGCAGCTTCTTACCGAGCAGATCCGCGCGCCACGGCTGATCGTTGACGTCGCGGATCAACGCGTACTCGATCGACACCCGGCGCCCGGTCACATCGGCGTAGTAGCGCGCCGCGTCGAGGACCTCGTCGACCTTCCAGCGGGTGTTCACCGGCACCAGCGTGTCCCGCAGCTCGTCGTCGGGGGTGTGCAGCGACAGCGCGAGCGTCACGTTGAGCTTCTCGTCGGCGAGCTTGCGGATCGCCGGCGCCAGCCCGACCGTCGACACCGTGACCGAGCGTGCCGAGATGCCGAAGCCGTTGGGTGCCGGGGCAATGATCCGCTTCACGGCGGCGACCACCCGGTTGTAGTTGGCCAGCGGTTCGCCCATGCCCATGAAGACGATGTTCGACAGCCTGCCACCGTCGCGGTTGCGCAGTTCCGCGGCGGCGAAGCGGACCTGTTCGAGGATCTCGGCGGTCGACAGGTTGCGCTTCAGACCACCCTGGCCGGTCGCGCAGAACGGGCAGGCCATCCCACAGCCGGCCTGTGACGAGATACACACGGTGTTGCGGTCGGGATAGCGCATCAGCACCGACTCGAACGTCGTCTTGTCGTTGGCCCGCCACAGCACCTTGCGGGTCTCGCCGCGGTCGCATTCGATCTCGCGAGCGGGCTCCAGCAGCGGCGGGAACAGCGCGGCACCCACCTGGTCGCGGACCGCCGCGGGCAGGTCGGTCATCTGCTGCGGATCGGCGATCAGCCGGCCGAAATACTGGTTGGCCAGCTGTTTGCCCCGGAACGCCGGCAACCCGAGGTCGGAAACGGCCGACGCGCGCTCGGCGTCGGTGAGGTCGGCGAAGTGCCGCGGCGGCAGCGCGCGGCGCGGGGCATCGAAGACGAGCGGCAGTGGATTCGGCATGACTGCGCTCCAGTATCCCCTGCTGACGGGCGCTCAGGCCAACAGCGTGAGCACGATCCAGGTGGCGACCGCCGACGGCAGCATCGCGTCGATGCGGTCCATCATGCCGCCGTGGCCGGGCAGCAGGTTGCTCATGTCCTTGATGCCGAGATCGCGCTTGAACTGCGATTCCACCAGGTCGCCGAGCGTTCCGGTGAGCACCAGCATCAGGCCCAGCGCGACGCCGGCCCACCACGGCTTGTCCAGCAGGAAGACCACGGCCACCACCGACGCCGTGACGCCGAACAGCAGTGATCCGGCCAGCCCCTCCCAGGACTTCTTGGGGCTGATCGCCGGGGCCATGGTGTGCTTCCCGAACAGCACCCCGGCCACGTAGCCGCCGATGTCGGAGAACACGACGCCGAGCATCAGGCAGAAGACCCGGTTGGCGCCGTCGTCGGGATAGATCAGCAGCGCGCCGAAGCTCGCGAACAGCGGTACCCAGGTAGCGACGAACACCGTGGCGGAGATGTCGCGCGTGTAGTTCTGCGGGGTGTGGTTGAGGCCCTGTCCGACCAGCCGCCAGATCATGCACACCACGACGGTGGCGGCGAACGCACCCAGCGCGCCGGTCGGGCCGAACGGCCAGGTCAACCACAGGGTGGCCTGCCCGCCGACCAGCAGCGGGATCATCGGTATCCGGTAGCCGGCCTCACCCAGGCGGCTGCAGACCTCAAAGGTGGCGATCGCGACCGCGGCCGCGACCAGGGCCAGCCACAGGTACGGCGCGAAGAGCAGGATCGCGATGAGTCCGCCGCCGAGGGCGACGCCGACGGCGATTGCTGCGGGCAGATCGCGGCCAGCGCGCGACGACTTTTTCGGCGGCTCGTCGACCGGCTTGGCTTCCACGGGAGTCGAGTGCTGGTCGGTCATCCTCAGACCTCCAGCAGCTCGCCTTCCTTGTGCTTGACCAGTTCGTCGACCTGGCTGGTGTACTGGTGGGTGCTCTTGTCGAGGTCCTTCTCGGCGCGGGTCACCTCGTCCTCGCCGGCGTCGCCGTCCTTCTTGATGCGCGCCAGCTCCTCCATCGCCTTACGGCGGATGTTGCGGATCGACACCTTGGCGTCCTCGCCCTTGGACTTGGCCTGCTTGACCAGGTCGCGGCGGCGCTCCTCGGTGAGCTGAGGAATGGACACCCGGATGATGTTGCCGTCGTTGGTCGGGTTCACGCCGAGGTCGGAGTTGCGGATGGCGTCCTCGATGGGCCGCAGCTGGTTGGCCTCGTAGGGCTTGATCACCACCATGCGCGCCTCGGGCACGTTGATGCTGGACAGCTGCGTGATCGGGGTCGGCGAGCCGTAGTACTCGATGTGGATCCGGTTGAACATCGCCGGGTTGGCACGGCCGGTACGAATCGACGCCAGGTCGTCCCGTGCCACCGACACGGCCTTCTCCATCTTCTCCTCGGCATCGAAGAGGGTTTCGTCGATCACTGTGTAATCTCCCGTCGCTGTCGCCCGCCGGTCACGTGGTGACCAGCGTTCCGATCTTCTCACCTGCGACCGCGCGAGCGATATTGCCATCGGTGAGCAGGTTGAACACCAGAATCGGCATTCCGTTGTCCATGCACAAACTGAACGCCGTCGCGTCGGCCACCTTGAGACCGCGGTCGATGACCTCGCGGTGGGTGATCGCGGTGAGCAGTTCCGCGTCCGGGTTGATCCGCGGATCGTCGGTGTAGATGCCGTCGACGGCCTTGGCCATCAGCACCACCTCGGCACCGATCTCCAGCGCGCGCTGCGCCGCGGTGGTGTCGGTGGAGAAGTAGGGCAGGCCCATGCCCGCACCGAAGATGACCACGCGGCCCTTCTCCAGATGCCGCACCGCGCGCAGCGGGATGTACGGTTCGGCGACCTGCCCCATGGTGATGGCGGTCTGCACGCGGGTGTCGATCCCTTCCTTCTGCAGGAAGTCTTGCAGTGCAAGGCTGTTCATCACCGTGCCGAGCATGCCCATGTAGTCGGAGCGGGTTCGCTCCATACCGCGCTGCTGCAACTGGGCGCCGCGGAAGAAGTTCCCGCCGCCGATCACCACCGCGACCTGGGCACCGCTGCGCACCACCTCGGCGATCTGGCGCGCGACCTGGGCCACCACGTCGGGATCGAGTCCGACCTGGCCGCCGCCGAACATCTCACCGCCCAGCTTGAGCAGCACCCTGGAAAAGCCGGGCCTGTGCACGGGGGTCTGGTCGGCGACTGGTTCCGCCATCGGGCTCCTTCCGGTCCGCAGACGAGGTTGCCCTCGACAAGACGACACCCCAATCCTGCCAAACCCCGCGCCATCCGCTGGCAATTGGGGCCCGTTGCACCGCGAGCGCGCGTGTCTGCGCCCCGACACGCCGCGCGCCTCGGCAGTCCGCGCACGCTCGTCGCCGCCCACCGTCACGTTCGTGCCGCTTGTCTCGTCTTCTCTGTGACCGACGCCCACCGAAGGAGACCGCCATGGCGACCCGGACCATGTTGAGCCCCGGACCATGTTGAGCAACGCCGCACCCAACGCGTACAAGACCGCCATCCTGCTGTCCGAGCAGGCCGACGCGGCCGCACTGGCCGCCGGCGTCGACCCGTTGACCCTGGAACTGGTCCGGATCCGGGTCTCACAGCTCAACGGGTGCGCCTTCTGTCTGCGGATGCACACCCGCGACGCGGTGACCAAAGGGGAGACGGCCGATCGGCTGGCCGTGCTGTCGGCGTGGCGGGAGACGGGCTACTTCTCCCCCGCCGAGCGCGCGGCGCTGGCGATCGCCGAGGACATCACCCACATCGCCGCGCCGGCGCGCGACGACGACACCAGCGCCGTCAGCGCACAGCAGGCCGCCACGCTGCGCTGGGTCGCGGTGGCGATCAACGCGCTCAACCGCGTCGCGATCTCCAGTCACTACACGGTCAAACCCTGACCGCGGCGGGCGCGGCTACCCGGCGTGGCAGGATTTCGGCGGGGACGGCGGCAGGTCCAGCGCCGGGTTGCCGTCGAAGAAGCCGACCGGCTTGAGCTTGAACCCGGTGTAGTGGCACGGCATCACCGGCCAGTCCTCCGGGCACACCACGTGGTGTGCGCCCACGGTGTACCAGAGCACCACGTCGGTGTTCTCCAGTGGCGCGTCATCGGCGACGTACTGCGGCAGTCCCTGCGCCTCGGCGCACTGGTACATGTAGTCGCCCGCGGCGTACAGCTCGTCCGGGTCGTAGCGCGTCACCCACAGGTTGTGCTGGACGAACCGGGCGCGGTCGTAGATCACCGACCCCTCCTGCACCATCACCGGGACGACGTCCTTGGGCATGATCTTGTAGCCGACCGGGCTGCCGAGTTCGTTGAGCTTGCTGGGGTTGACGACCTTCCAGTAGCGGCCCGTCGAGTGCTCCCAGTTCCGCGCCCCCTCGGCCTCCGAGGCGACCAGGGTGTCGCGGGTGATCCACGCGTTGTGGTGCGGGTTGAGCTCCGGATCCGGCTCGGGAATCGAATCCACCTCGTACACGCTGTTTCCCGGGCCGTCGACGTTCATGTCGAGCCGGAAGTTGAAGAAGTGCTGATGGTTCGGCCCGTACATGCCGGGCGCCACCATCTTGCCCCACCGCGGTGTCTCTCCGTCGGGCACCGCACCGGTGGTCAGCACGCCGGTGAGCTTGACCTCGACTTCGATCGACGCGTCGTTGTAGAAGTACCAGAAGAATCCGTATTCGTAGTTGCCGACGGTGCAGATCATCGAGATCACCAGTCGCCGTGAGCGCCGCACCTCGACCTCCCCGGTGCGGAAATCGGTGTGCTTCCAGGAGATCCCGTAGTCCTCCTCGTGCATACAGATCGCGTTCGGGATGGTCACCGCGTTGCCGTCGGAGTCGTTGACCGTGGCATCGAAGTAGTGGATCTCACCGAGACAGTCACAGCCCAGCCGCAGCGGGTTGGCGGAGAAGCCCATTCCGACCTCGCCCATGTCGAAGACGTTCTTGTTCCAGTGCGTCGGCGACGAATCACCGTAGGGCACCACCATCTCCGACAGCGCGCCGCGGTACATGATCGGGCGGACCGTGCCGCGGTCGGTGTAGCTGACGTCGTGCAGCGTCAGACCCTCGCGAGGGTTGAAGCCGATGCGCAGCGACCACTTCTGCCACGTCACACGCCAGCCGTCGACGGAAAAGCTGGGCCCGTCCGGCTGCACGATCTCCAGAGGTTTGACGCCGTCGCGGAATTCGCCGAACGCCGGCCGGTTGTCGGTGTCGAACATGAACTCCGACGTGTAGTTGCCCGCTTTCGGGGGAAGTGGCACCACGCCGTGGTCCTCGATGTCGATGACCGACATCGTGTCGAGGTTGAACCTCACGATCAGGCCTTCGACGGGCCGCGCGTAGCCGTTCTCCCCCGGCGCGGCCCGCACGAACGTCAGCGGCCGACAGATCAGCGCTGAGTTCTCGTAGTCGTCCTGCGGCCCGTAATAGCCTGCGGGCCAAGGGTCGATCATCGCCAGGCTGAAGTCGGTGACACCACGTCGCCGCATCGCCTCCTGCCAGCGCGGGTCCTCGCGGACCTTCTCCTCGACGCCGGTCATGTGCTCGACGAGGTAGGACGGGAACCGGCCCGGCACCGCGGTCCAGCTCTCGACGACGCGGGCGCTCAGATCCACGACGGCCTCGTAGATGGTCTTCGCGTCGTACATCGACAGGAACGCCCGGCGCGGCACCTGAACGTCCGGATCGAAGGTCAGCGTCGGGGTCTTGGCCGGCTCGGCCAGCTGGATCATCACGAATCGCAACGTCTGCGTGGCATATTCGGAGGACATCACCACCGCCGCCGCCGCTTCGATCTCCGCGCCGGTGAGCGGGTCGAGCGGATGGCGACCATGGCCGGTGGCCGGGTCCGCGCCGAGCCTGGTGTCCTCGAGTGTCATTTCGCTGATTCCTCTGCTTTCTTGTCGATGTCGAAAACCGCCAGGTGGGCGAGCGCGTCCTCCTGGCTCACCTTGTGGGCCGAACGCCTGCCGAAGATGTAGACCGTCAGCCCGAGGGCGAACATGCCCAGGCTGATCAGGCCCACCCAGGTCATCCAGGTGGCCTGCGGCACGTCGATCCACGGCGTGACGAACGAGTAATAGATTCCGCCGATGGTGGCGAGCGTGCCGACGACGACCGTGATCCAGACGCCGGTCATGCCGCCGGGAATGCGCCAGAACTGTTCGTTGGCATAGCGATCCGCGTACTTCTTGCGCGCGATGACCACCGGGATCAGGAAGAAGAACCCGGAGATCAGCCACACCGTGGACAGACCGCCCTGCAGGTAGACCGTCACGTTGGCCATGCTGCTCTGCGAGTAGAGGCCAACCAGGATCAGCGACGAGATCACGCCCTGGATCAGCACGGCGGTCACCGGGTTGCGGGTCCGCGGGTTGAGGTGGGTGAAGATGCGTGGCAGGTGGCGTTCCAGCCCGGACACGAAGATCAGCCGGGAGTACGCGACCTGGTAGGTCATCAGCGCGACCACGACGATGAACGCCAGCACGACGGCGCAGATCTCCATCAGGCCGGGGAATCCGGCGACGTCGAGCATGCCGACCACACCGGTCACCGGATCGATCTGGTCGCCGGGCAACGCCATCATCGTGCCCAGCGTGGTGAGCAGGTAGATGGCCACCAGTGCGGCCGACCCCCACAGGATCATCTTCGGCCCGCTCTTGCGCACCGACAGGAACTCCGCGCCCATGTTGTACGGGGTCTCGACGCCGAGCAGGTACAGCAGCACCGTGCCGTACAGGAAGCCGGCCACCGCGAAGTTCGGGATGGTCGCCTCGGCCCAACTGAACGGCGTGGCCGAGCCGTTGTCGACCGCGAACAGCAGCCCCGAGATGAAGATCGTCAACGTCAGGATGCCGTAGACGACGAAGACGATGTTCATGATCTTCTGGTTGGCCGCCAGTTTCGCCAGCGCCAGCCCGATCACCGTCCACAGGATCACCAGCTGCAGGATGATGCTCACCGTCAGGCCGAGCTCGGCGTGGAAGGCCAGCAGCAGGAACTGCAGCACCACCGCGGGCGAGGATGCCGCGTTGAGGATCACCGGCACCCAGGACAGGTATCCGCCGATGAAACCCCACGTCTCGCCCATCGTCCGGGTGGCCCAGATGTACACCCCGCCCTGCCCCGGCCACAGGTTGCCGAGCTCGACGACGGCCATGCCCGCCGGGACCAGGAAGGTGAGGATGCCGAGCACCCACATCGGGATCGCGGTCCAGCCGCCGCCCGCCATCACCGAGGAACCGGTGATCCAGCAGATGATGAACACGTACGCGGCGGTGAGCCCGAACGTGGTCATCACCTTGGGCAGGATCTGCTCGGGAACCAGCTCGGTGGTCATCAGCTTGTCACGCTCGGCCGTCGGCGGCACGGGCTCCGTTTGTGTCATGTCGTAACTCCCCCTTGCTCGGTCAGTTGACGATCTGTCCGTCTTTCATCCGGACGACACGGCTCGCTTCGTCGGCCACCGTGGGGTCATGGGTGCTCGCGACCACGGTGACGCCCATGGTGGAGCACAGGTCGCGCAGCATGCGCACCACCGTCTCGCCCGTGCGGTGGTCGAGGTTGGCGGTCGGTTCGTCGGCGAGCACCAGGGTCGGGTTGCTGATCAGGGACCGCGCGATCGCGGTGCGCTGCTGCTCGCCGCCGGACATCTTGGTCGGCTGGTGGTTGATCCGGTGGCCCAGGCCGACCAGCTCGAGGAGATCGACGGCCCTCTGGCGCAGAGCTTTTCGGTCATACGGTTCGAACATCAGGGGCAGCTCGACGTTCTCGACGGCCGACAGGAACGGGATCAGGTTGTAGCTCTGGAAGATGAACCCGATGGTGTCGTGGCGCAGCGCCGCGTACTGGCTCTCGGTCAGCGTGGCCGTGTCGGTGCCCGCGATCGTGACGCGGCCCTTGGTGGGGCGGTCGAGTCCGCCGATGATGTTGAGCAGCGTGGACTTCCCGCTGCCGCTCGGACCCATCAGGCACACGAATTCGCCCGGCATCACGGTCAATTCGGCCGCCATCAGAGCTTTGACGACCTCGTCGCCGAGTTTGTGCAGCTTCCAGACGTCCGAGATCTCGATCACCGGTGTGCCCGCGGCACCGTCTTCGGTTGGCGTGCGGGCTGATTCGTCGAGCGTGGTCATGGTCAGCCTCCTTGGGCGAGGGATCGGACCGGTGGCCGGGAGGCGGCCCTGTAGGTCGGGATGATGCTGGTGGCGAGCGCGGCCACGACACTGACGGCGGTCGCGACGGCGGCGCCGTACGCCAGCCCCGGATACGACACGCCGCTGGCCACCAGCCCGGTCATTCCGAGCGCCGCACCGGTGCCGACCGCCAGTGCCGCCCCGGCCAGGGCACCCACGACGGCGGACACGACGGGTTCGACGAGTAGCGCGGCCACGACCGGGGCCCGGGGCACACCGGTGGCCGCCAGCACCCCGAGTTCGCGGGTGCGATGGGCGACGGTACGGGTGGTGGCCACGGCGACCTCGGCGACACCGACCAGCAGCACGGTGACCGCGATCAGCAGCACGGCGCGCGAGATCTCGGCGGCGTGGCCGAGAGACGCCGACTGGGCGCGGATGCCGGCGGACATCCCGAAGACGAGCACGACCAGGAACGCGCCGGTGGCCGTGGTGACAGCGGGCAGCACCATGTCCCGGGCCCGGCGGCGCGCCGCCAGCCAGCCGTAGGCGAGCCCGCGACGGGCGCCCGCGCGGGCGCTCATCACCTGTCCTCCAGCAGTGCCACCGGCCGCTGCTGCAGCAGCCGGTGCACCGGGACCAGCGCACCGACGATGGCCATCGCAGGCAGGAACATCGCCGTCAGCGCAGCGCCCTGCAGCCACGCACCGAGCGAGGCGATACTCGGAATGACCAGTGCCACAGCAACTCCGGCAGCGCACACACCGATGAGGTAGGCGGCCAGGAAGACCACGGCGGATTCGACGAGGAAGAAGTACAGCACTTCGTCGGCCAGCCCGATACTGGACATGATCCCGAACTCCCGGCGTCGCTCCGTGACCGCGGCCAGGAACGACGAGACCGCGATGACGAATCCCAGGCCGAGGCCGATCGTCGAGATCAGGCCGAGCGTCGACCCGGTGACCTTCCCGGAGAACAACGCGGAGTACTTCTGGGCGAAGGTCAGCGGCCCCGATCCTCCGACTGTGTCGTAGATCAGCCCTTCACCGCCCGGGTCCGGCCGGACCGCGGGATCCGGTGTCGAGGGCAGCCCGACCGCGGCACCGAACGTCGCCCCCAGATCGCGGCGCTGTTCCAGTCCCGGGGGTGCGTGCACGACCCACCATCCGTTGTCGCCGACGAGCGAGCGTGCCGGCACCGCCGGCACCGTCATGGACTGGCCGTCGCCGGTGATCGCCACGGTGAGATGCTGATCGCCGACGGTGAGCACATCCCCGTCCGACACCGCGAGGCGATCGGCCAGTGCGCTGCCCAACTCCGCTCGGCCGCTCGGAATCTCGTCGGATCCGCGCAATGCCACCGATTCGCCGTCGAGATCGATCACCCCGGAGGCGACCCGGGTCGCGCTCCATCCTGCCGGAACCGTGATCGCGGGGACGGGCCCGTCGGCGACCAGTGCCTGCGCGGTGGGGTCGTAGCGCACCCCGGCGGCGGGCACCACCCACAGTGCGGCGTCGCCGAGCACGTCGGCCACCGACTCCTCCCCCGTCGTCGCAAAGCTCGCCGAGATGGTGCGCACGACCGTCACACACGCGATCGCCAGCGCGATTCCGAGCACGGCCAGCACGAAGCGTTCGGGACGGCGCCGAATGTTGGCCAGTGCGAACCGAATCAGGCATGTGAAGGTATTACCGGATCCGACCGGGATCTGCGGTGAGCGCGCTGCCGTGGGCACGGTGCCGGCCCGACTGGTCTCCACGAGAAGCGATGGTGGGAGTCAAAAGTTTCACCCACAGGAGCGCGCGGTCTCGGACACGTTAACTCGTGGCGGTACCGGTTACGTCGGGATGTCACGCTTTTTGACCGAGGCGACCGCGCAATCGGGCGCAGCAAATTCGTTCCGCCACGCCCGGCGCACCACGGCGACGCCGGGATGTCCGGAATGTGCACCAAAAGACTTGTTCGTCAATAGTTTTCGTTAGGGGCCGGAGCAGCGGCTGTGAGCCATAAGACGGCGTCCGGGAATTAGGACACATCCGGCTCTTCTATTTTCCGAGCAGTTAATTTAGGCTGGGCGCGTATCAGCAGCATATGCTTCGAAACGGCGGCATCTGCGGCCATGTACTGCGCCCTGCGGTCTGACCCCCTCGGGCCGCAGGGCGCTTGGCGTCAGGCGGGCAGGCGCGGCCAGGGTTGCGCCTCTTCGAGTTCGAACGCGAGTTCCAGCAGGCGAGCTTCCCGACCCACGGGCGCGGCGAACATCATTCCGATCGGAAGCCCGGCGGCTGACTGCGCCAGCGGCAGCGAGATCGCCGGTTCCCCGGTCGCGTTCTGCAGTGGCGTGAACGCGACCCAGTCCACCAGGCGCTCGATGATCTGCTCATAGGATGCGGTCGGATCCAGGTGCCCGACCCGCGGCGGAGGGTCGGCCAGTGTCGGGGTAAGCAGCACGTCGTGCGCCGTGTACAGCGCTGTGGTGACCCGCCGCACGCGGGCCAGCCGTGCCGTCGCGGCGGGCACCCGGTGCAGGTTGCGTGCGGCGTGCCGGTCGAGACCGAGCGTGAGGTTGTCGAGCCGGGTGCGGTCGAAGCTCGGACCGAAGGTGCGCTTGCCCCCGCGCACCAGCGCGAACGCCAGGAAAGCCCAATAGAGCAGGAAGTCGTCGAGGAATCGCTGCGGCACCGGGTTGTCGATCACGGTCACCTGGTGGCCGAGCCGTTCCAGCAGCGCCGCGGTCTTGAGGGTGGCCTCGACGACCTCGACGCCGGCCTCCCGCGAGATGGAGTGGGTGCACACCGCCACCCTCAGCCGCTGCCGCGCCGGACCGGTGACGTCACCGATCGGCGGCAGTGCCGGGTTGGCGGTGATCCTCTCCATCTCGCGATAGAACGCCGCGGTGTCGCGCACCGAGCGGGTCACGACGCCGTTGGCGACGATGCGCAGCGGCATCCGCCGCACATCGGCGTCCAGCGGCAGCCGACCCCGCGACGGCTTGAGACCGACAAGCCCGTTGCAGGAGGCCGGGATCCGGATCGAACCGCCGCCGTCGTTGGCATGGGCGATGGGGACCACACCGGCGGCGACGAACGCTCCCGACCCCGACGACGACGCACCCGCGGTGTGATCGGTGTTCCACGGGTTGCGCACCGGTCCGAGCCGCGGGTGCTCGGCTGCGGCGCTGAACCCGAACTCCGACAGCCGGGTCTTGCCCAACGGCACCAGGCCCGTGCCGAGGAACGCGCGGGCGAAGTCGCCGTCGGCACGCTCGGCAACCGGATCCCACGCATCGGTGCCGTTCATCGTCGGCATCCCGGCCACCGCGACGTTGTCCTTGACGAACGTCGGCACCCCATCGAAGAAGCCGCCGTACGGGCGGGGCTGGCGGCTGCGCGCCCTGGCCCGGTCAAAAGCCCGGTACACCAGACCGTTGAGCGCCGGATCGACCTTCTCGACGCGGGCGATCGCGGCCTCGACGAGTTCGGCCGCCGAGACGGTCCCCGCACCCAGCGCCTGCGCCAGGCCCACGGCGTCGAGATCGGCAAGGGCGTCGTCGTCGAACGCAGCGATACGGGTCATGCCGCGACGGTACCGATTCGTCACTCAGCGGGGCGAAGGACGGCGCCGACGGTCATCGCCAGGATCTTCCAGTCCAGCCACAGCGACCAGTTCTCGATGTAGTAGTTGTCCCATTCGGCGCGGTCCGCGATCGAGGTCTGACCGCGAAGACCGTGCACCTGCGCCCACCCGGTGATCCCGGCCTTGACCCGATGCCGGTCGCCGTAGCGGGCGATCTGGATGTTGAACAGGTCGACGTACTCGGGCCGTTCGGGTCGAGGGCCGACCAGGCTCATCTCCCCCTTGACGACGTTGAGCAACTGCGGGAGTTCATCCAGCGACGTCTTGCGCATGAACTTGCCGATCGGGGTGCGCCGGTCCTCGCCCTCGACCCCGCCGGGCGCGGAGTCCGCGCCGCGCACGAACTGCGCATCGGATTCCTTGGGCGGGCGCATGGAGCGGAACTTCAGGCAGTTGAACTCGCGCCCGTCGCGCCCGATCCGGGGCTGGCCGAAGAAGATCGGGCCCGGCGAGCTCAACCGCACCAGCAGCATCAGGGTCAGGAACAGCGGCGAGATCAGCACCAGCCCGACCGCCGCGATCATCCGGTCCGACAGGTGCTTGGCGGTGAACTGCCAACCGCGGGGGTTGGTGTGCGCCACCGCGATCAGCGGCAGCCCACCGATGTGGTCGATGCGGGACCGCACGCCGATGGTGTCGTAGATCCGGGGAACGATCCACACCGAGAGCCCGCGCTCATGGGCCACCTTGACCGCCGCGGCCATCGCATCGTCCCTGGTGCGGGAAAACGCGATGATCATGCACTCGGCGCCGGTGCTGGTGAGGGCGTCGTCGAGGTCGCCGAGCTTGCCGAGATACGGGATGCTGGCCGGCTTGTCCCGATCGATGCCCATCATCGGCTCGTCGTCGTCGATCAGCCCGATGGGCTCGAGCCCGTATTCCGGTGTGATCTTGAGACGGTCGACCACTTTGGCCGCCACCATGCCGTTGCCGACGATCACCGTCGGCGCGGTCAACCGGCTGTTGCGGTAGTGGTAGTTCCTGATCGTGATCCACAGCAGCCGTCCTAGCGGCACCAGGACCGCGGCGCACATCCACAACCGCGCGACAGCGGATCCGCGGGAGCCGTCGACGAACGGATTGAGCACCAGGCCGCTGAGGAGCAGCATCGCGGCCAGCGAGGTGACCGCCTCGACGGTCGGGAGCTCGTCGAGGAACGTCCGTCGCAGCGACCGCCGGTAGAGCCCGCGCAGCGCACTCAGGGTCACCACCGTCGGGGCGAACAGGAACAGCATCCACGTCGGAGGGAGCTGCAGACCGTCAGCGGTCGCCCACGTCATCCCGACGGCAACGGCAAGCGAGCCGGTCGACAGGTCGATCGCCGCCGCAAGGTACGGCTCCCAGCCCTTGGGCTTCTTTCGCTGGCTCAGCTCGACCCGAGCTACCTCTGGAACTGCCCCGTGATCGACAGTGTTTGCCGATCGGGCGGTGTCAACGGTGTCGGTCACGTTGACCAGAACACTTCCCGCAAGCCGCCATGCAGACAGATTAACTCGACGGGGTGGGTATCGATGACGATTGCCGACCCTACGCCTTCGTCAATAAACGACGGTGTTAGCTACAAAATTTGCCAAAATTGACTGTTCCGCAAACTTGGCACAGGTCGCCGGCAGCAGTAAAGCGCGTTTTACGTCGCACTCATTACCTACAGAACGATTTCAGCAACAATCTGCCGCGATCATTGCACTTATCTAGATTTTGCAATCGGGAGCATTTCCGCCGCGCCGGAACCCGGAATGGACGAAGCCCCCGAGACCGATGGTCTCGGGGGCTTCGCGATGTTCGGTGGCGCCCGCCTCGCGGGCGGGAACCTTCCGCGTGCGACGGTCTGGCTAGGCCTGGCCGACCTCGAAGCGGGCAAACCGCGTGACGGTCACGCCGGCCTCGTCCAGAAGCGCCTTGACGGTCTTCTTGTTGTCGGACACCGACGGCTGGTCGAGCAGCACCACGTCCTTGTAGTAACCGGTGACCCGGCCCTCGACGATCTTCGGCAGCGCCTGCTCGGGCTTCCCCTCGGCCTTGGCCGTCTCCTCGGCGATGCGGCGCTCGTTGGCGACGATCTCCTCGGGCACGTCCTCACGGCTGAGGTACTTGGCCTTCAACGCGGCGATCTGCAGGGCGACCGCGTGCGCAGCCTCCTTGCCCTTCGCGGCGTCCGACGCTTCGTACTCGACGAGCACGCCCACCGCGGGCGGCAGGTCGGCGGCCCGCTTGTGCAGGTAGGTCTCGACCTGGCCGTCGAAGTACGCGACCCGACGCAGTTCGAGCTTCTCGCCGATCTTGGCCGACAGTTCGGCGATGGTCTGCTCGACCGTGGTGTCGCCGAGCTTGGCGGCCTTGAGCGCGTCGACGTCGGTGGCCTTCGCGGCTGCCGCGGCGGCGACGACCTGGTCGGCGACCGCCTGGAACTCGGCGTTCTTGGCGACGAAGTCGGTCTCGGAGTTGAGCTCGATCAGAGCGCCGTCCTTGGCGGCGACCAGGCCCTCGGCGGTGGCGCGCTCAGCACGCTTGCCGACGTCCTTGGCGCCCTTGATGCGCAGCAGTTCGACGGCCTTGTCGAAGTCGCCCTCGGCTTCGACGAGCGCGTTCTTCGAATCCATCATTCCGGCGCCGGTCAGCTCCCGGAGGCGCTTGACGTCGGCTGCGGTGTAGTTAGCCATTGCAGTGTTTCCTTTGAGGCGTCGCGAAACGGATTAGGACTGCTCGGGAGCGGCGGCGGTCTCGCCGGCGGCAGCCTCGGGGGCGGCGGTGGTGGCACCGGCCAGCAGCTCCTGCTCCCACTCGGCGAGCGGCTCGGCGGCAGCAGCCTCCGGCTTGTCGGCACCGGACCGGGCCTGCAGACCCTCGGCGACGGCGGAGGCCACCACCTTGGTCAGCAGCGCGGCCGAGCGGATCGCGTCGTCGTTGCCCGGGATCGGGTAGTCGACGAGATCGGGATCGCAGTTGGTGTCGAGGATCGCGATGATCGGGATGTTGAGCTTGCGGGCCTCGGCGACGGCGAGGTGCTCCTTGTTGGTGTCGACGACCCAGATCGCCGACGGCACCTTGGCCATGTCGCGGATACCACCGAGGCTGCGCTCGAGCTTGTTCTTCTCGCGCGTCAGCATCAGGATTTCCTTCTTGGTGCGACCCTCGAAGCCACCGGTCTGCTCCATCGCCTCGAGCTCCTTGAGGCGCTGCAGACGCTTGTGGACGGTGGAGAAGTTGGTGAGCATGCCGCCCAGCCAGCGCTGGTTCACATAGGGCATGCCGACCCGGGTCGCCTCTTCGGCGATGGACTCCTGAGCCTGCTTCTTGGTGCCGACGAACATGATGGTCCCGCCGTGGGCGACGGTCTCCTTCACGAACTCGTAGGCCTTGTCGATGTAGGTCAGCGTCTGCTGCAGATCGATGATGTAGATGCCGTTGCGGTCGGTGAAGATGAACCGCTTCATCTTGGGATTCCAACGACGGGTCTGATGCCCGAAGTGGGCGCCGCTGTCGAGCAGCTGCTTCATGGTTACAACAGCCATGATGGCCATACCTCTTTGTGTTGTCGGTTGTCGTCCGGCATCGGGTGAGCCGGACCCTGGCGTCTGCTTCGAAGCCGGACCCGTCTCTTTCGAGGCGGGACCATCCGGCTTGCGAGGTCACGTGGCTCTTGAACTACGAGAGCCGCGTTCGCGGACGCGCGAAGTCAGCCCGCGCAAACGAGCTGCGGATAGGAGTTTACACGCTGGATAACGGTGCTTTTACCATCGCGCGAGAGCATCCACAGGAGGACGTACCGAGGCTACCGCGGACCTGTTGCGCTGCGCTGAACTGGACAGATGCGGATTCTGGCGGTCGGAGTGGTGTTGAGCGTGCTGTTTGCGACGCCCGCGGGCGCCGACACCGGGCGTCTGCGGTGGCCGATGCAGCCCCGCCCGGCGGTGGTGCGGGCGTTCGACGCCCCGGCGCCGAACTGGCAGCGCGGACACCGCGGGGTCGATCTGCTGGGGGCCGCCGGTCAGGCGGTCTACGCCGCGGCGCCAGGGACGGTCGTCTTCGCGGGTGAACTGGCCGGCCGACCGCTGATCTCGGTGGCCCACCCCGGCGGTCTGCGCACGACCTACGAACCGGTGCACCCGTCGGTGCGGGTGGGGCAGGCGGTCTCGGCGGGCACCGCCCTCGGCGGACTGGCCGCCGGCCATCCCGGTTGTCCGTCATCGGCGTGCCTGCACTGGGGCGCGATGTGGGGTCCGGCCAAGCGCGCCGACTACGTCGACCCGACGAAACTGGTGGCGACCACCCCGATCCGTCTCAAACCCCTCGGTTGACCCCGCGGGCGTGCCCTACCGTCGAAGCGTGGCCACCGACGCTCACCGATCCCGGACACCACGGTTCGGCCTCACGACCGCGACCCCGCGGTCCGGCGCGCAGATGCGCCGGTTCGCGCGCGGCGTCGAGGCCGCGGGATTCGACGTGCTCACCTTCGCCGATCATC
Organism: Mycolicibacterium parafortuitum; assembly: GCF_002086815.1. Taxonomy (GTDB): domain Bacteria; phylum Actinomycetota; class Actinomycetes; order Mycobacteriales; family Mycobacteriaceae; genus Mycobacterium; species Mycobacterium parafortuitum. The sequence continues at coordinate 521,879 of NZ_MVID01000001.1, read as the reverse complement.
TCGTGCCGATGGCGCCACCGTTCACCAGCGCGGCCGCCGCCGCGGCGGCCACCGAGCACCTGCACGTCGGAACCCTGGTGCTCAACAACGATTTCCGTCATCCCGTCGACACCGCGCGCGAAACCGCCGGTCTGGCAGTCGTTTCCGACGGCCGGTTCGAACTCGGCCTCGGGGCCGGGCATATGCGCTCCGAGTACGACGCGGCGGGGATCGGGTTCGACGCGGGCGGGGTGCGGGTGTCGCGGCTGGAGGAGGCCGCCGAGCTGATCCGCGCGCTACTCGACGGCGCGCCGGTGGACGTCGACGGCGCCCATTACCGCGTGCATGCGGCGCCGTACCAGCTGCTTCCGCCGCCTCCTGGCCGGGTACCGCTGTTGATCGGCGGCAACGGCCGGCGGGTTTTGCGTCTGGCGGGCCGTGTCGCCGACATCGCCGGTCTGGCCGGCATCACTCACAACCATGATGCGACCGAGGTGCGGCTGACCCATTTCGGGCCGGAGGGACTGCAGAACCGGATCGCGGTGGTCGCCGAAGCCGCCGGTGGGCGGTTCGAGCACATAGAGCTCAACGCGCTGATCCAGGCCGTGGTCGCGACCACCGAGCCGGTGCGCGCAGCCGAAGAGCTGGCGTCGGCCATCGGGGTCTCCCCGGCCGCGCTGCGGGACTCGCCGTTCGCGCTGTTCGGCACCCACGAACAGATGGCAGAACAGCTCACCAGACGGCAAAGGCAGTTCGGCGTCAGCTATTGGACGGTGTTCGACGAACTGCCGGGCCGGCCGTCGACGATGCCCGATATCGCCGAGGTCATCAAGCTCCTGCGGTGAGCCCACCCAGAAATTCGCGCATGACCGCCATGACGACGTCGGGCCGGTCCCGTTGCACCCAGTGTGCAGCCCCGGCAACGACTTCCAACCGCGCGTCGGGTATCCGGCCGGCGGCATCGCGCGCCGCTGCCAGTGGGACGCTGGTGTCGCGATCGCCGTGAACGATCAGCGCCGGGCGCGGAAACGACGTGAGCCGGCTGCGGTAGTCGGTGCGCAGGCCGCCGAACCCGACCTGGTCGCGCTGCCACTGTTCCCACGCGTCGAAGGCGTGCTCGGCCCGGGCCGCGGCCAGGATCTCGTCGACGAGTTCGGGTGGGCGCCGGGCGGGGTCGTGGATCAGCGCAGGCATCAGCCGTGTCATCAGGGTTCTGCTGCGACCCGACCATCGGGTCGCCGCGCCGAGCAACCCGCCGCGCAGCATCGCCGCCGTCACAGCCTGCCGCAGCGCGGACAGTGGCCCGTCGGACAATCGGGACATCACGCCGTAGCTCGCCAGCAGCATTGCGCCGGTGACCTTTTCGGGATGGTCGAGGACGTGCCCGATCGTCAGCCCGCCACCCAGGGACAGGCCGCCGACCGCGTAGCGGTCCAGATCCAGCGCGTCGACGAACTCGCCGACGTAGGCGACCAGCCGCTCCTGCGTCGACGGCCACGGCGCGGGTCTCGTGTGCCCGTAGCCGGGATGGTCGGGGGCGATCACCCGGTAACCGCCGGCCGCCAGCCGTGGCCCGAGCTCACCCCAGGACAGCGATGCGCTGTCGACCCCGCCGCCGTGCAGCAGCACCACCGCCGGGTCCGCGGCACCGCCCCACGTCAGGTAGCTGACCTCGCCCCACGGCAGCTGGACGGTCGACCTCGTCACGCGCGGGGGTGGGCCTGATCGTGCACGGCGCGCAGCCGCGCGACCGTCACGTGGGTGTACAGCTGTGTGGTGGCCAGACTGGAATGGCCGAGCACCTCCTGGACGACCCGCAGATCCGCGCCCCCTTCGAGCAGGTGCGTCGCGGCGCTGTGGCGCAGCCCGTGCGGTCCGATGTCGGGCGCACCGTCGACGACCGCGACGGTTTGGTGCACCACGGTGCGTGCCTGGCGTGGGTCCAGCCGCCTGCCGCGCGCGCCGAGCAGCAGCGCGGGGCCGGAATCCGCGGTGGCCAGGGCGGGCCGGCCGGCGGACAGCCACGCGCTCAGCGCGGTCTGGGCGGGCTCCCCGTAGGGCACCGTGCGCTGCTTGTTGCCCTTGCCGAGGACGCGCAGCAGTCGTCGGGAGGCGTCGACGTCGTCGATGTCCAGGCCGCACAGCTCGCTGACGCGGATACCGGTCGCGTAGAGCATCTCGACGATCAGGCGGTCACGCAGGGCGAGTGGATCACCTTGTTGGGCCCCGGATTTCGCGGCCTCTAACGCATCGCGCGCCTGATCTTGGCGTAACACCGCCGGTAGCGTGCGCCGCGCTTTCGGGACCTGCAGCCGGGCCGCGGGGTCCTCGCTGATCAGGCCGCGTCGCAATGCCCAGGCGGTGAAGGTCTTCACCGACGAGGTGCGCCGGGCCAGCGTCGACCGGGCGGTTCCGGCTGTCGCCTGGGCCGCCAGCCACGACCGCAGCACCGGCAGCGACAGGGCGCGCAGCCCGGCGCCGGGGCTGCGTTCGGCCAGGTAGTCCATCAGCGAGCGCAGGTCGCCGAGGTATGCGCGCCGGGTGTGTTCGGAACGGCCGCGTTCCAGCGCGAGGTACTGGTCGAACTGTTCGAGCACCGCCTCCACGCCCCTAAGGTGGCAGACCGCGGCGACAAGACTCACGTGACGCGCCGCAGCGTGTCCGGAGTGAGATCTGCCAGGGTCGGATAGCCGTCGACGGCCATGATCAGGTCGGCCTCGGCGAGCAGCGATCGCAGCACGTGGACGAGGCCGTCCTCTCCCCCGATCGCCAGCCCGTATGCATACGGCCTGCCGATGCCGACCGCGGTGGCACCGAGGGCGAGGGCCTTGACGATGTCGGCGCCGCTGCGGATGCCCGAGTCGAACAGCACCGGCAATCCGTCGGCGGCTTCGACGACGCCGGGTAGGCAGTCGAGCGCGGGCAGTCCGCCGTTGGCCTGGCGGCCCCCGTGGGTGGAGCAGTAGATCCCGTCGACACCGCCGTCCTTGGCGCGGCGGACGTCGTCAGGGTGGCAGATGCCCTTGAGGATCAGCGGCAGATCGGTCAGCGACCGCAGCCAGGGCAGGTCATCCCAGGTCAGTGCGTTGCCGAACTGCCCGACCCATTCCAGCACGGTGGCCTGGGGGTTCTCCTCGGGCGGCTGTGCCAGCATGCCGCGGAACACCGGGTCGCTGGTGTAGTTGGCCAGACAACGGCCGCGTAGCTGGGGGAAGTTCGAGGTCGACAGGTCGCGGGGGCGCCATCCGGGGATCCACGTGTCGAGGGTGACGATGATCGCCTGGTAGCCCGCTTTCTCCGCGCGGTCGACGAAACTCGCGGCCAGATCGCGATCGGTCGGGGTGTACAGCTGGAAGAAGCCCGGGGTGTCGCCGAATTGGGCGGCGACGTCTTCGAGCGGATCCTCGGTCAGCGTCGACACGGCCAACGGCACCCCGGTGCGCGCCGCGGCCCGGCCCGCCTCCAGATCGCCGTGCCCGCTCTGTGAACAGATTCCGGCGACGCCGATCGGTGCCATGAACACCGGAGACGGCAGGGTGAGCCCGAACAGATCGACCGTCAGATCTCGCTCCTTGGCCCCGACCAGCATCCGCGGCATCAGACCCCAGCGGTCGAACGCGGTGCGGTTGGAGCGCTGGGTGTGCTCGTCACCGGCGCCACCCGCGACGTACGACCACACAGACGGTGCCATCGCGGCCTGCGCTCTGGATTCCCAGCCCGCGAAGTCCATCGGGAAACCGGGCAGCACACCCGAGAGGCCCTGCAGGTAGATCTCGAGCTGGTAGTTGCCGAACGTCATGGCCTCAGCCTGCCATCGACGCGGGCCGATCCCGGGCTATTTCGATTCGGCTGCGGCGAGTTCGCGCTTCCATTCCCGGAACGTCTCCTCGGTGCGCCCACGCCGCCAGTACCCCGAGATCGACGACGCCCATCTGGCCTCCACCCCGCGCTCCTTGCGGATGTAGGGCCGCAGGTTGTGCATCACCGCCTGGGCCTCGCCGTGGATGAAGACCTGCACCTGGCCGGGCAACCACAATGCCTGCTTGACCGCGTCGATCAGCGGAGCATGGTCGCCTGCGAATTCCTCGGAGACCAGGTCGGCGCGACCGCCCCGGTAGATCCACGACACCTCGACCCCGTCGGGGGCGGTCAGCTCGATTTCGTCCTCGGGGCCGGCGACTTCGATGAACACCTTGCCGATCGCGTTGACGGGCAAGGCTTCCAGCGCGGCGCTGATCGCCGGTACCGCGGACTCGTCCCCGGCGAACAGATGCCAGTCGGCCTCGGGACTCGGCGAGTACGCCCCGCTGGGTCCCATCACGAACAGCCGCCGGCCCGGTGTGGCCGAGGCGGCCCAGGGTCCGGCGACCCCGTGCTCACCATGGACGACGAAATCGATCGTGATCTCGCGCCGCTCGACATCCGCCTTGCGGACCGTGTAGGTGCGCACGGTGGGCCGTTGGTGCTCCGGCAGCGCGGTGAAGCTGTCCAGCGTCAGTGGCTGCTCCAGCGAGGACACGTCGATGTCGTCGTCGACGAACACCAGCTTGACGTAGGCGTCGGTATGGCCGTTGGGCGTGAAGGTGTCGAAACCGTTGCCACCCAGCACCACTCGGATCACATGCGGGGTCAACTGCTCGGTGCGTACCACCTCGAAGGTGTGTACGGGACGTCCTGCCACTTGGTTTCCTCCACTGCTCAGCTCTGGGGTCGACTATACGAGCGGTGGTCGCGGCGCAGGGCGCTAGCGTTTGGCGAGCTTCCAGCATCCGTTCTCCTGGGTGGCCAGTCCGCGGACGTTGAGCATGGTCAGCGGTCCGAGCACCTCGGTCGCGGGTATCCCGGCGGTGACGGCGATCTCGTCCACCGTGCGCATCCCGCGTCCGGGCAATGCTTCGAACACCGTGAGTTCCTCATCGCTGAGGTCGTCCAACCCGGTGGTCGGACGGTCCAGGTCCGGAGCGAGCTCACCGCACCGGCCCGCCACCTCGACGACGTCGGCGGCCCGGGTGACGAGCGTGACGTCTTCTCGCTTGAGCAGTTCGTGACATCCCACCGAGGACGAGGACGTGATCGGTCCGGGCACCGCGCACACCGGCCGGCCCAGCGCGTGGGCCCAGCCCGCGGTGTTGGCGGCGCCGCTGCGCACGCCGGCCTCGACGACGACCGTCGCCCTGCCCAGCGCGGCGACCAGCCGGTTGCGGGTGAGGAACTGCCTGCGCGTCGGTCGCATGCCGGGCGGGTACTCGCTGACCAGCAGACCGTGCTTGCCGACCCGGTGCAGCAGCGCGGAATGTCCTGCGGGATAGGGAATGTCGAGTCCGGCGGCCAGCACGGCGACCGTCTCGCCGTCGCAGGACAGCGCGGCGCGGTGGGCGGCGCCGTCGATCCCGTACGCGCCGCCCGAGATGACCGCGAAGTCACGGTCGATCAGCCCGGATGCCAGATCGGAGGCGACGTACTCGCCGTAGGACGTCGCCGCGCGGGTCCCGACGATCGCCGCGCTGCGTTCGGCGATGTCGCACAGCTGCGAGGGCCCCAGCACCCACAGCACCAGCGGAGCCCGGGCGTCCGGCCGTCTGTCGCGGTCCGCACCTTGGAACGCGGCGAACGCGGCGTGCGGCCACTCGTCGTCCCGGTCGGTGACCAGGCGCCCACCCATCCGATCCAGGACGTCGAGATCGGCACGGGCGCAGTCGAGTTCATATCTCGCCTCGGTAGAGCGCAGCAGCTTCGGGTCGGCATCCCGCCGGCGGATGCGCTCAGCGGCCCCGATCACACCCTCGGCGGCGACCAACTCGGACAGCTTCGGGTTGGGTGGTTCGGCGACGCGGGACAGGTACGCCCAGGCCAGCCGCTCGGACTCGTCCATCACGACTCCCCCACGCCGCGGAAGCTCATCGCGGTGGCGACATCCTCCTTGGTCGGCGCCACCCGACCGGCGAGATCGCACAACGACCACGCGACCCGCAAGGTGCGGTCCCGGCCGCGGATGCTCAGTCGTCCCCGGTCGACGGCGGTCCGCAGCGGCTTCATCGCGTCGGCACCCAATCGGAACTCACGTCGCAGTAGCGCACCGCTGACCTCGGCGTTGGTACTGAACCCGTACGGGCGCCACCGTTCGGCCGCGGCCTCACGGGCGGCCCAGACGCGTTCGCGGACAACGGCGGTGGACTCGCCCTCCTCGTCGCTGAAGGTGCCCTCCCGGGACGCGTGCATCTCGACGCGCAGATCCACCCGGTCGACCAGCGGGCCCGACAACTTGGTGCGGTAGCGCCGCCGTTCGGCGGCGCCACACACGCAGTCACGCGGGTCCGGCGGTGCGCACGGGCAGAGATTGGCCGCGAGCACCAGCTGGATGCGGCAGTGGTAGCGCGCGACGCCGTCGCGACGCGCGAGCCGGATCTCGCCGTCTTCCAACGGCGTTCGCAGTGCCTCCAGTGCGCCGCTGTTGATCTCCGGGAACTCGTCGAGGAACAGCACACCGCGGTGGGCACGGCTGAGCGCTCCCGGTCGCGCCATGCCGGAGCCACCGCCGACCAGCGCGACGACGCTGGAGGTGTGGTGCGGCGCGACGAACGGCGGCCGGGTGATCAGCGGGGTATCACCGGCCAGTAGCCCGGCGACCGAATGGATCGCGGTCACCTCCAACGCGTCCTGGTGCGACAGCGGCGGAAGCAGCCCGGGAAGGCGTTGCGCCAGCATCGTTTTACCGATCCCCGGCGGCCCGGTCATCATCAGGTTGTGCCCGCCGGCAGCGGCCACCTCCACTGCGAACCGTGCCTGCGACTGACCCACGACGTCGGCGAGATCCGCCGGTACCTCCGGCTCGGGCAGCCGGCTGTCGACACGCCCCGCCAGCTTTCCGTTGCCCGCCAGCCAGGCGTGCAACTGCTTCAGTGTGCGCACCCCCCACACCTCGATCCCGTCCACCAGGCTGGCCTCGGCCAGGTTCTCGACCGGCACCACCACCGCGGGCCAGCCCTGATGCGCCGCCGTGAGCACCGCGGGCAACACCCCGTGCACGGGCCGCACCCGCCCGTCGAGCGCGAGCTCGCCCAGCAGCACCGTCTTCTCCAACCGGGGCCAGTCCTCCTTGACCTGGGCCGAGAGCACCGCGGCGGCCAGCGCCATGTCGTACAGCGACCCCGCCTTGGGCAGCGTCGCCGGCGACAACGCCAGCGTCAGCCGCGCCTGGGGCCAGCTGAACTTGCAGTTGGTGATCGCCGCGCGCACCCGGTCCCGCGACTCTTTGAGCGCCGCATCCCCCAAACCGACCAGATGCACGCCCGGTAGCCCATTGCCGATGTCGGCCTCGATCTCGACCAGCTCCCCGTCGACCCCGCGCACCGCCACCGAGAACGCCCGCCCGAGCGCCATCACCCCACCCCCTCGATGTGGGTGAGCTCCGGAGCGCGGCGACGCCCGATCCGGACGGTGACGACGTCGATACGCACCGATTCCCAGGTGACGCTCTGCCCCGCGAGCCACAGCCCGGCCAGTCGTCGCAACCGACGCACCTTCGCCACCGTCACCGCCTCGGCGACACCGCCGAACCGATCGCTGGTGCGCGTCTTCACCTCGACGAACACCACCGCCCGCGCGGCATCGTCGGCCACGACGATGTCCAACTCGCCGTGGCGGCACCGCCAGTTGCGGTCGAGCACCCGCAGCCCCAACCCCTGGAGGTAGTCGGCCGCCAACTGTTCGCCCAACGCCCCGATCTCGGCGCGACTCTCTGTTCTGGTCATACCGCCACCCTGCGGCAGCGCGCCGACACGACCGGACGTTCATCCCCAAACCCGAATCCGTCCACAGCAGCTCCTCGGCGTTGCGCACCCGCATTGCGTATCGGCGCCGTGAACTTGCGTAGTGCACTACTCACGCCTCGACGCGCAGACCCACTTAGCGTCGGATCGAGAAGTTCGCCGACCACCAAGCGATGGAGGGACCGCCATGTCAGAACCCCAAGAAGGTATTTCGTTCGACGAGAAGATCGAGATCGATTCTCTGATCGAGTACATGCAAGAGTCCGAACTGGAATCGGTCAACGCGCTGGACCTGATTCGCGGGATAGTGGGAAGCCCGTACGAGCGCTACAAGCAGGCCCAGGCAACGCTCCGGTGGGGCAGGCCCGCCTTCGCCCTGCTCAGGGCAGAGGGCCGGGAGATCGGGAGCGTGACCCTCGGTGAACTCGAGGGCCACGAGGTGTCGCTGGAGCGGCTGCTCGAGCTTCGGCGTGGACTCGAATAGTCGCGCGGCACCCTAGGAGCACGCGGTGGATTCTTCACACCTACTCTGCACGACAATCGATTTCGCGCTCGCCGGATTGTTCGCCGCGTGGTTCCTCATCTCGGTGGCGGCTCAGCTCAGAGACGATGTGCAGGCACGTATGCCGGCGCTGAGCGGCGCGGGATTGATTCCACGGTGGGCCTTCTTCGCGCCCCGGCCCGCCACCCACGACACCCACCTCATGTACCGCGACCGGGACTCCTTCGGGACCATCGGACCACTGGTACCTGTCACCAGCCCGGAGTCCCGGCGGTGGTTCCATGCGGTGTGGAATCCCAACAAGTTTCACACCAAGGTCGTCGACGACCTGATGGCCGCGATGGCAGTGCAGAAACGCGATATCGAGCACCATGACTTCGCCGGGCAATCGCTGATGCTGACCGTTCCCTACATCGCGCTCCTGCACATCGTCATGCACGCACGCCGTCCCGAGACGTCGGTGGCGCGTCAGTTCGTGATCATCAACGACCAGCCCTTCTCGCCTGACCGACATCCCGAGGTCGGTTTCGTCAGCAAGTTTCACGCCTTCTCCAGGGTCGACGAACCATGTACCTAGATGTCTTGCAGGCCTACCAACTGACGAGCCGGATCGCCGGCATCGCCCTGATCATCAGCTCGTTGGAGGAGATCTCGCTGCACAAGCACTTTGCCGCCGGCGGCGTGTACGACCTCAGCAGAATCGACGCGGCGCTGCGGCGCCACGGTGACGACTCGCGCCGGCGGACGATCACCCTCGAGCGCCCGGGATTTCACATCGCCTGGCCGGTGCTGCGATTGGCCCCCGCGTGTGCTCTGGTCCTCGGCCCCAACACCTTTGCGCAGATGGCGATCTGCTGGGTTCTCGTGGCCCTGACGACGGTCGCCGTCCAGGAGCGGCACCGCCTCGGCGGTGAGGACGGGTCCGACCAACTGCTCGCGATCATGTCGATCGCGTTCGCGATCTCCCTCGTCCTCGGATTCTGCGAAGGAGCACTCGTCGCGGGCATGCTGTTCGTCGGAGCTCAGAGCGTCCTGTCGTATGTCACCGCAGGATTCGCCAAGCTTCACTGCCCGGTGTGGCGTCACGGCGCCGCTGTGTACGGCGTGCTGGCGACGCGCAGTCACGGGATGAGGTCGGTGGCACGCATCGTCGAGAGATCACCCGCCCTGGGCTACGTGTTGTGCTGGGCCACAATCAGTTTCGAATCGGCATTTGTGCTGGCGCCCATTCTTCCGCTGCACCTCCTGGTGATTCTGCTCGTGGTCGCGGCGGGGTTCCACGCCACGGTCGCGGTGGTCATGGGTCTGAACGGGTTCTTCTGGGCATTCGTGTCGACCTATCCCGCGGTGATCTTCCTCAACGAGACGGTCCGGTCGTACCTCTAGGGCGGCGGGTGTTGTAGGAACCCACAATTTCTGTGAGAGGACGTTTCTTGCCTATCGTCCCCGCCGGCGCTGCGCGGGTGTCACGCTGAAAAGATCTGAACCTTCTGGAGAAGATGCGGTGGCACCATGAGCGAGCCCACACTGTTCCATCGATTGTCCGCCGAGTTCATCGGCACGTTCTGGCTGGTCTTCGGCGGCTGCGGAAGCGCGGTGTTCGCAGCGAGTTTCACCGACGATTCCGGATTTCCACTGGGGATCGGGTTCGCCGGCGTGGCGCTCGCGTTCGGCCTGACCGTACTCACCGGCGTCTACGCGTTCGGCACCATCTCGGGCGGCCACTTCAACCCGGCGGTCACGCTCGGGGCGGCGCTGGCGCGCCGCGTGGAATGGAAGGTCCTCGCACCCTATTGGATCGTGCAGGTCCTCGGCGGCCTGCTGGCAGGTGCGGTGATCTATGTCGTGGCCCGCGGAAAGGCCGATTGGACGGCAGCGGGGAACATGGCGGCCAACGGGTACGGCGCACACTCGCCCGGCGGATACACGCTGGCCGCGGTGATCATCGCCGAGATCGTCCTGACGTTCATCTTCCTGCTGGTCATTCTCGGCGCCACCGACGACCGCGCACCCAAAGGATTCGCCGGGCTGGCGATCGGACTGACGTTGACACTCATCCACCTCATCTCCATCCCCATCTCGAACACGTCGGTCAACCCGGCGCGATCGACCGGCGTCGCGTTCTTCAACGGCGACGGTGCGCCGGCTCAGTTGTGGGCGTTCTGGCTCGCTCCGTTGGCCGGGGCGGCGATCGCCGGGGTGGCGTATCCGTACCTGTTCGGCCGGCGCGAGGAACTCGCCGATCGGCCGGTGCGCGACGACAGCCTCGATGGCGGCGGGACCGCCTGAGGAGTCGACGGACCCCTCGGGTGACAGCAGCTTCACAGCACATCAACGGTTTCACTGCGCAAACCCGTTAGCCGCCGTATCTTTCTCTAACGTAAGTACTTTTTGGGCGGTGATGATGCGGCCGTCCGCGTTCGGGGGGAACCGAAATGGCTATGACGTTTGCCCGGTGGGCACCAATAACACTGTGCGCGATGGTGGTTGCGGCGTGCGGATCGTCGAATCAGGGTCAACCGCCGTCCGACGGAGCCGGCTCGTCGACCTCGACGACGGCTGCAGCGGCAGGACAGGCCGGCGAGACTACGGGTTCCGGGCAAATGATCGTCCAGTACCAGGACGCGACGAGCCCGGAGGCAATCGCCGGCAAGAAGATCTACCAGGACCAGAAGATGCTCGAGGACATGGCCGACGGGATGAACTTCCTGCTCGAGCTGCCCTACGACATCCCCATCGTCGGAATGCAGTGTGACGCGGTCAACGCCTCCTGGAATCCGGAACTTCAGCAGTTGGTGATGTGCTACGAGTTCATCGACGACGCCGAGAAGACGTTCGCCGCGGCCGGGGCACCGGACCCGCTGCAGAGGGCGACCGATGCCACCGTCGCGGTGTTCTTCCACGAGATGGGCCACATGGTCATCGACATCTACGATCTGCCCATCACCGGGCGGGAAGAGGACGTGGCCGATCAGGTCGCGGCCTTTATGCTTCTGCAGCCGGGCGAAGACGACCGAGTCGACGCGGAGTCGGTCAACGTGCTGTTGGCGATGGCGGATCTGTTCGACATGTGGGGCCAAGCCGCCGGTGACCCCGACGAGGCCGCCTACGCCGACGAGCACTCACCGGACAAGGTCCGGGTGTACAACCTGCTGTGCTGGGCGTTCGGGGCCGACACCGACGGCAATGCCGTGATCGTGGACGAAGGCTGGTTGCCCGAGGACCGGGCCGTCAAATGCGAGGGCGAGTTCGATCAGATCAACAACTCCTGGATAACCCTGCTCGCACCGCATCTCAAGGAGTAGCGCACCCGCCCCGGACCACTCGCGGACGTCCCGCGGAAACCGGTTTCGCCATCGTCAACTCTGGGGTACCCGGCAGCATCAGCCGACCAGGAGGACATGATGGCCGTCCGGAGTTCAGGCGGGTCGATGCCCCGCTCATTGCACGGCGCCGCCGACCGCGCCACCGACAGCAGCGCGCTGGAGAAGCTGGCCCGGGCCGGGTTCGCCGCCAGCGGTGTGCTCCACCTTCTGGTCGCGTTCATCATCGCCCGGTTGGCCTTCCTCGGCGCCGGCGCCGGCGGGGGCGGTAACGCCGATCAGTCCGGGGCGCTGGCCACCGTGGCCGGTCAGACCGGCGGCGCGGTGATGCTGTGGGTGATCGCCGTGGGCTTGGTCGCGCTCGGGCTGTGGTACCTCGCCGAGGCGATCCTGGGCTCCAAGCCCAAGGAGCGGGGCGAGGACAAGACCGGCTGGAAACGGCTCAAGCCCCTCGGTCTCGCGGTGGTCAACTTCGCGATCGCGTTCTCGGCCGCCAGGTTCGCCATGGGAAGCGGGCAGTCCAACGCCCAGCAGAACGCCGGGATGTCGGCTCAGCTCATGCAGTCGGGCTGGGGCAAGGCCCTGCTGATCGCCATCGGCATCGGAGTCGTCGCGGTCGGCGCCTACCACGTGTACAAGGGCGCCTCCGAGAAGTTCCTCGACGAACTTCGCGGATCCCACGGCACGTCCGTGACCGCGATCGGCGTCACCGGTTACGTCGCCAAGGGCATCGTGCTCGGCGGCGCCGGCCTGCTGGTCATCTTCGCGACGCTGAAGGCCGACCCGGCCAAGGCCTCCGGTCTGGACGCCGCGGTCAAGACGCTCGGAGAGGCACCGTTCGGCAAGTTCCTGCTGATCGCGGCCGCGGCCGGGATCGCCGCGTACGGCCTGTACAGCTTCGTCAGGAGCCGCTACGGCCGGATGTGAACTGGGCGGCCCACACGGGTGAGGTTATCCTCACCGAATGAGCTCGCTGGTCGATCACCTGCGCAATCACGGTGACCGCACCGCCGTCCTGACCGAATCGACGCAGCTCACCTACGCCGAGCTGGCCGAACTCGTGGCAGGGTTCGCCGCCGAGCTGGGACCGCGCCGCCGCCTGGTGCTGCTCGAGACCCGCAACGATGTCACGACGCTGGTCCGCTATCTCGGCGCTCTCGCCGGTCACCACGTGGTGCTCCCCGTCCCACCGGGCCGTGACAACCGCCACATCGTCGAGACCTACCGCCCCGACATCGTCGCCGACGGCTCGGGCGTCCACGTCCGCGCCGACGGCGGCCATCGGCTGCACGACGATCTCGCCGTGCTGATGTCCACCTCGGGCAGCACCGGCTCCCCGAAACTCGTCCGGCTCTCGTACGCCAACCTCATCGCCAACGCCCGCTCCATCGCCGAGTATCTCGACATCCGCGAAACCGACCGCGCGGCAACCACGTTGCCGATGTCGTACTGCTACGGGCTGTCCGTCGTGCACAGCCACCTGCTGGTCGGCGCCGCGCTGATCCTGACGGAGCGGTCCGTCGCCGACGACGGCTTCTGGGACCTGTTCCGCGGCCACCGCGGCACGTCGTTCGCGGGCGTGCCCTACACCTTCGAGCTGCTCGACCGGATCGGGTTCGCGACGATGGACCTACCGCACCTGCGCTACGTCACCCAGGCCGGCGGCAGGATGCCGCCGGAACGGGTCAGGGACTACGCCGCCGTCGCCGAGCGCCAGGGCTGGCGGTTGTACGTGATGTACGGCGCCACCGAGGCGACCGCCCGGATGGCGTATCTCCCGGCACATCTGGCCTACCACCGGCCGAACTCGATCGGCATCCCGATCCCCGGCGGCGAGTTCTCGATCGAGCCCCTCGACGAATGGACCGAGGAAGGCACCGGTGAACTGGTGTACCGCGGGGACAACGTGATGATGGGCTACGCCCACTCCGTCGCCGACCTCGCCGCCGGGCACACCCTCAGCGCGCTGCGCACCGGCGACATCGCCCGGCAGGCCGACGACGGCCTGTACGAAGTCCTCGGCCGCCGAAGCCGATTCGTCAAGATGTTCGGCCTGCGCATCGATCTGGCGCAGTTGGAGACCACGCTGCGCGACTCCGGTGTGCGCGCGATGTGCACCGATGCCGGGGAGCGGCTCGCGGTCGTCGCCGCAGGCGCGCATGACGCCACCGAGGTCCGCCGGCTCTGCGCGACGGCCGCGGGTGTCCCGGCAGGCGCCGTCGACACCGTCGTCGTCGACGAGCTGCCGACGCTGCCGTCCGGCAAACCCGACTATCCCGCCGGCCGGGCACTGGCGACCTCGACTCGGCAATCTGCTCGCGCCGACGGCGATCTGCGCTCGCTGTTCGCCGAGGTGCTGCAGACCGACCCCGCCCGCATCGACGACGACGCGAGCTTCGTCGATCTCGGCGGCAACTCGCTGACCTACGTGACGATGTCGCTGCGCCTCGAACGTGCCCTCGGCCAGTTGCCCACCGACTGGCCCCGGCGCTCGATCCGCGAACTGCAGAACCTGCCCGCACCGAAGGCCCGCAGGTGGACGTCCTGGGGCTCGACGCTGGAAACCAGCGTCGCCCTCCGCGCGATCGCCATCGTGCTGGTCGTCGGTTCACACGCCGAACTGTTCGAACTGTGGGGCGGTGCCCACATCCTGCTCGGCGTGGCCGGTTACAACTTCGCCCGGTTCTGCCTCACCCCGCTGCCGCGACGGGTACGTGTCCGCCACCTGCGCAACACGGTCGCGTGGATCGCGATCCCGTCGGTGCTGTGGGTGGCGTTCGCGCTTGTCGTCACCGACGACTACCACGCGACGAATCTGTTGCTGGCCAACAAGATCCTCGGACCCGACGACAGCATGACCGCGGGCCGGCTGTGGTTCGTCGAGGTGCTGGTGTGGACGCTGCTCGCGCTGGCGGTGCTGTTCTGGATCCCGGCGATGGACCGGCTGGAACGGGCGCACCCGTTCACACTCGCGATGGGATTCCTGGCGCTGGGGATGGTGCTGCGCTACGACCTGCTCGGGATCACGATGGGCAACGACGCGATGTTCTCGATGCTGGCGTTCTGGTTCTTCGCGGCCGGCTGGGCGGCGGCCAAGGCCCAGACGGTGTGGCAGCGCGCCGCGGTGAGCGCGGTGCTCGCCGTGGGTCTGCTCGGCTACTTCGACGACATGTGGCGCCTGATCCTGGTCCTCACCGGCCTGGCGCTGCTGATCTGGCTGCCCGCCGTGCGCTGCCCGGCCGGCGTGGCCGTGGTGGCCGGGGTGATCGCCGAAGCATCGCTGTACATCTACCTGACGCACTACCAGGTCTATCCGCTGTTCGGCAGCCACGAACTGGTCGGTGTCGTCGCTGCGATCGTCGTCGGCATCACCGTGTCGGCGGCGGTCACGCTGGCGCGGCAGAAGCTGCGCACGCAGGCTCAGCTCGTCGGCGCGGGATCTCGCTCGGCGATGAGCCCTTCCTGAACCAGCGTGGCGGCGATGTCGCCGTCGCTACCGACAAGGCTCGCGGTGACGACGCCGCGTCCGCGCCCCGCCGCGGGCGAGCGGCACTCCAGCAGGTTCCACTCGTCGGCGCGCACCGTGCGGTGGAACCACATCGACGAATCCGTGGTGCCGCTGCGGTGCGTCCGGGCCCGCATCGAATGCCCGTGCACCTGCAGCGCCGGGTCGATCAGGTACACGTCGGTGACGTAGACCGCGATCAGGGTGTGCAGCAACGGGTCCTCGGGGAGGTCCACGACGGCTCGCCACCACAACCTGCGGACGAACGCGTCGCCGGTGCCGTCGTCGACGTAGCGCAGGTCGAGCTCGTCGAGCGGCAGAGATGGCGCCGGCCCCGGCGGGCCGGTCCTCGGCAACGATTCGGGATCGGCGGGCAGCGTGCGACGGCCGTGCTCGGGACCGGGCAGGGGCGCCGAGAACGACACGGTCGCGGTGGTCAGCAGACGCCCGTCCTGGTGGGCGTCGACGCGGCGCGACGCGGCGGTGCGTCCGTCGTAGACGGCATCGACGGTGTAGTCGATCGGGTCACCGGCGGCGCCGCCACGCAGGAACTGCAGGTGCATCGCCGTGGGTGCCTTCGGAGCGTCCACGGTGCGGGCCGCGGCGGCCAGGCTCTGCGCGGCCAACTGACCCCCGTAGGCCCGTTTGCCCTCCGGACCGCTGGCCGCACCGCGCCAGGTCTGCGTTGCGGTGGCGGTGACGTCGAGCAGCCCGAGCAGCGTGCTCATGCCACCGTGCCCGCGGCCCGCAGCTCGTCGATCTGGAGGCGGTCCAGGGACAGCCAGTCCGTGAGCACCGTGTCGGTGTCGTCGCCGAGCACGGGCGCGGGCACGGCCTTCGGGTACGCGCCGTCGATCGACACCGGAAGGCCCGCGGCCAGATACGACCCGATCCGGGGCTGGTCGAGTTCGGTGAACAACGGGTTGTCGGTGACCCGCGGGTCCGCCGCGGTCTCGGCGAACGTCTGGTAGCGCTCCCACAGCACCGAGGTCGCCGACAGCGCCGCGCAGATCTCCGCGCCGGTGTGCGCGGAGAACCATTCCGCGTACAGCGCGCTGAGCGCGTCCCGGTGCCGGAACCGCTCACCCTCGTCGGAGAAGTCCGCCCCCAGCGATTCTGCCAGCGCGGCAACCGATTCCGTGGTGCCGGTCAGTGTGTTCAGATCCCGGAAGTGGCGACCGGTCAGCGCCACCACCATGAACGACACCCCGTCGCTGCTGGTGAAGTTCTGCCCGTAGGTGCCGTAGACGGCGTTGCCGATGCGCTGGCGCGACGTGCCGTTGATCATCGCCTCGGTGAGCAGGCTCAGGTTGCCCGCGGTGGCCAGCGCGACGTTCTCCAGCGGGATGCTGATGCGCTGGCCGTCGCCGGTCGCGTCGCGGTGCCGCAGCGCCGTGACCACGGACAGCGCGGTGTACAGCCCGCACGTGACATCCCATGCGGGCAGGACGTGGTTGACCGGGGTACTGAGCCCGGCGGGGCCGGTGACGAGCGGAAATCCGATGGCCGCGTTGACGGTGTAGTCGACGCCGGTGCCGCCGTCCCCGCGCCCGCATACCTCGGCGTGAATGAGGTCGGGACGGGTCTCGCGCAGTGTGTCATAGGAATGCCATTGGCGGCCAGCGACATTCGTGATGAACACGCCGGCATCGGCGATCAACCGGGTGACCAGGGCCTGGCCTTGCTCGGCGCGCATGTCGACCGCCAGCGAGCGCTTGCCCTTGTTGAGGCCGGCCCAGTAGATGCTGTCGCCGGATTCGGTCAGCGGCCAGCGGTGGTAGTCGGCGGCGCCGCCGACCGGGTCGACGCGCAGCACGTCGGCGCCGAGTTGCGCCAGGGTCATGCCGGCCAACGGGACCGCGACGAAGCTGGAGATCTCGATGACCCGGACGCCGGCCAGGGGCCGCGTCGGATCGGGCGCAGGTTCGGTCATCCGCTCAAGCTAGCAAGCGCCACCCTCAGATGAGGTCGATGGCCTCGGCGATCGACGGCAACACCCGGCTCGGCCGGAACGGGTAGCGGTCCACGTCCTCGATCGTGGTCGAGCCGGTGAGCACCAGGATGGTTTCGAGTCCGGCTTCAATTCCGGCGACCACGTCGGTGTCCATCCGGTCGCCGACCATCACCGTGTTCTCCGAGTGCGCCTCGATGCGGTTCAGGGCGCTACGGAACATCATCGGGTTCGGCTTTCCGACGAAATACGGTTCGCGGCCGGTCGCCTTGGTGATCATCGCCGCAACGGATCCGGTCGCCGGCAGCGGGCCCTCGGCCGACGGGCCGGTGACATCGGGGTTGGTGGCGATGAACCGGGCGCCGCCCAGGATGAGCCGCACTGCCTTGGTGATCGCCTCGAACGAGTACGTACGCGTCTCACCGAGCACCACGAAGTCGGGGTCGATGTCGGTCAGCGTGTACCCGGCCTCGTGCAGCGCGGTGGTCAGCCCGGCTTCGCCGATCACGTACGCCGACCCGCCGGGAAGCTGATCAGCCAGAAACGCCGCGGTGGCAAGCGCCGAGGTCCAGATCGCCGATTCCGGGACGCCCAGACCCGACCTGGCCAGCCGGGCCGCCAGGTCGCGCGGTGTGAAGATCGAATTATTGGTCAGCACCAGAAACGGCCGTTCGCGGTCGGTCAGGCGCTGCAGGAACTCCGCGGCCCCGGGCAGCGCGTGTTCTTCACGGACGAGCACGCCGTCCATGTCGGTGAGCCAGCACTGCCGTGAGGTGCGCATCCGTCCAGTGTGTCAGGAACTCCGAGCCCCGTCATCCGTCCCACCCGTCATCGCGTACGTACCGGCATGCGCGCCCACCCGCGCACGCTCGACGTCCTTGCCCTACTTGCGTTCTGATAGTCGACCTCCCAGTCCGACCATCGCTTGAACACCTCTTCGAACGCGACCCGGGCCTCCAGCCGCGCCAGCGCCGACCCGAGGCAGAAGTGCAGCCCCTGCCCGAAGCTCAGATGTCCGCCCTTGCGGTGGATGTCGTAGCGGTCGGGATCGGTGTAGCGGGCATCGTCGCGGTTGGCGGACCCGTTGAGCAGCAACATGAATGAGCCCTCGGTCACCGTCTGCCCATGGAGTTCGACATCACGCGCCACATAGCGGGCCTGCACCGGCGACGGCGGCTCGAACCGCAGCGTCTCCTCGACCGCCGACGGGATCAGCGACGGATCGGCGATGAGCTCACGGCGCTGATCGGCATGGTTTCCGAGCAACTCCCCCATGAACCCGATCAGACGGGCCGTGGTCTCACCGCCGGCGCCCGCGATCATCGCCGTGTAGGCCAGCACCTCGGTGCGTTCGAGTTTGCGGTGCGAGCCGTCCGGCTCTTCGACCTGCGCGTTGAGCAGCTCGGTCATCAGGTCGTCGGACGGATGGCAGGCCCGCCACTCGATGTACTCGGCGAACAGGGCCAGCGACTCGGCGAACACCGTCGCGCTGACATCACCGGCCGCATCACCGACGGTGATGTTCTGGTCGGTGCGCTGACGGATCTGCTCCTGCCCCTCCTCCGGGATACCGAGCAGATAGCCGATCGTGCGCATCGGCATGATCGCGCCGAGGTCGGCGACGAAATCGAAGCCGTCCCGGTCCATCAGCGGATCGAGGGCTCGTGCGCAGAATCCGCGGACCAGGTCCTCGACCGCGAGCATGCGGCGCGGAGTGAACACCCGCGACAGCAGCCGCCGGTGCAGATCGTGCAGCGGCGGGTCCTCGAACAGCAGGATGCCGGGCGGCACCTCGATGTTGTTGAACAGGATGTCGGCGGTGGTGCCCCTGCCCGAGCGGTAGGTCTCCCAGTCCGGAAGTGCCCGCGACACATCGTCGTATCGGCTCAGCGCGTAGAAACCGTATTTGTCGTTGTAGTACAGCGGAGCCTCTTCGCGCAGCCGTCGCCACACCGGGTACGGGTCGTCGTCGATCGCGTAATCGTAGGGGTCGTAATACAACTCGACGGTATGGTTGGCCACCTTGACGACTCCCTACCTCGGCTGGTTCTCGATACCGGGCCACAACTGTTCGGTCGGGCCGACGGTCACCCAGCCGCCCAGCTTGGTGGCCAGGTGCGGCGCGAACACCGCCAGGTACATCGCGTGCCCGACCACCACCACCGCCGCGATCGACAGCAGCGCCGACCCGAGCTTGCTCGACGAGCGCCTGTCCGACCAGATCTCGATGACGTTGCGGCCCTGCTCGTCGGTGCGCCCCAGCAGGTAGGTGAGCACCATCATCTGCAGACCCATCGCGACCGCGTCATAGACCGGGTACTGATACCTGCTGCCCTCGAAGATCGCCAGACCGTCGATCACGTAGCCGTAGACGAACACCCCCAGCCGCGGACCGAAGAACCCGTTGAACAGCAACGCCCAGCAGAAGCCGACCAGGAACCCGACGATCAACAGCGTCTGCGGCCTGCGCCACCCGAAGCGGTGTACCGCGCGCCGGCCCAGCGCCGCGCCGATGACGGCGGGGAGCACGAAGTAGGCGATGTAGCCGATGGGCACCGCCGACGGCAACCCGCCGCCCCAGGTCATGTTCAGCGGCCACCACGACGGCATCCGGGGCAGCTCCGGCGGGAACTGGGCGTATACGGCCCAGTCGTACGGGGCCTCGATCCACGAGAACGAGATCGCCGAGATCGAGACCAGCAGCAGCGGATGCAACCGTCCACGCCGGATGCTGAGGTACACCCCGAGCGCCAGGAACAGGATTCCGCCGATGTAGGCGAACGACAGGCCCGCGATGAGCCCTGGTGAGAGTTCGCCGCTCACCGGTTGCGCGCCTCCGGATCGAAGTGGAGGACCAGCCCGAAGATGAGCGCGGCGATCGCGACCAGGCTGCCGATCATGATGAGTGCTCCCACATTTAATAGTGGACACTATTAAATAGGTCCGGGTCAAGGCCCGACTACGCTGAGGTCCAGTGCCCCAGCGACATTCATCCAGCAACCAGCCCGACCCCGAGGCCCGCAGCCCCCGCCGGCCTCGCGGCGAAGCGCGCCGTCTCCTGCTGGACGCGGCGCGGGATCTCTTCGCGCGCAGGGACTATCGCGCCACCACGACCCGTGAGATCGCCGAGGCCGCCGGCGTCAGCGAGTATCTGCTGTTCCGCCACTTCGGCTCCAAGGCCGGGCTGTTTCGCGAAGCCCTCGTCACCCCGTTCACCGGCTTCCTCGACGAGTTCCGGGGCACCTGGCAGGCGGTCGTCCCGGAGGAGACCGACGAGGAGGAACTGTCCCGGCAGTTCGTCGGACGGCTCTACGACGTCCTCGTCGAACACCGGGGCCTGCTGCTCACCCTGGTGGCCGCCGACGGACTCAGCGACGAGGACATCGAGGCCTTGGGTATCGCCGACATCCGGCGCTCACTCAGCGTGCTCGGCCAGATCAGCGCCGAGGGGATGCAGCTGCGCGGGATGCGGTCGGCCCAGCCGGATCTGCCCGCGCACTCCACCGTCGCGATGATCGTCGGAATGGTGGCACTGCGGTCGACGTTCTACGGCAACACCCCGCCGCCGCGCGAGGCGATCGTCGACGAGCTGGTGCAGGCCGTCCTGCACGGGTTCCTGCACCGCCCGGAATGAGAACGCCTATCCCCCGGGACCGTTGGGCCACTTCAGCAGTGAACCGGCGTCGACGCGGATCTGCTGGCCGGTGATGTAGCGGCTGTCGTCACTGGCCAGGAAGACCCCGAGGTTGGCCATGTCCTCAGGCTCGATGTACGGGATCGGCATCGCCTGGAACAGTGAGAACAGCGGTTCGGCGTCCTCACGGGTCGGGGTCTTGCCCTCGGCCTTCAGGTCGGGCCGGAAAACCCCGTACATGCCTTCGTTCTGCAGCAGATGGGTGTTGCAGTTGGTCGGGTGGATCGCGTTGACGCGGATCATCCGCGGGGCGAGGTGCAGGCTCATCTCCTCGACGTACTCGATGACGATGCGCTTGCTCCACCCGTATCCGGCACCGCCGGGGCCCATGTCCGGGCTCGTGGTGGTGCCACGGATCATCCCCGCGGTGGAGCCGGTGACGATGATCGACGCGCCGTCCGGCAGATGCGGGATCGCGACCGCGACGGTGTTCATCACACCGACGAGGTCGACGTCGGACGCGTCGACGAAGCCCATCGGGTCGGGGTTGCCCATCGCCATCGGCAGGATGCCCGCGTTGGCTACGACGATGTCGATCTTGCCGAAGTTGGCGACGCCGGCCTCGGCGGCTTCCCGAAGTTCGTGGCGCTCACGGACATCGGCGACGCGGGCCAGAACCTGGCGGCCGGCTTCCTTGACCGAACGCTCGGTCTCGGCGAGATCCTCGGGGGTGGCCAGCGGGTACGGATTGGACGGGATGTCACGGCAGATGTCCACCGCGATGATGTCGGCGCCCTCCCGGGCCATCGCGATCGCATGCGCACGGCCCTGGCCACGGGCGGCGCCGGTGATGAACGCGACCTTGCCCTCCAGTTTGCCGGTCATTGGTTCTCCTTCGTGGTGAACGTGATGTGCAGCTCGGACAGGCCGCGCATGATGAACGTCGGCTCGTAGGTGTAGCGACGGTTGCCGGCGGGGCCGTGATGTTCCTCGGAGATCGCGATGTTCTCCATCCGGTCGAGGATCCGTTCCAGCGAGATCCGTCCCTCGGCGCGCGCCAGCGGCGCCCCGGGGCATGAATGGGCGCCCCGGATGAACGCGATCTGTTCGCGCACATTGGGTCGGTCCGGCTGGAACTCGTTCGGGTTCTGGAACTTTCGCGCATCCCGATTGCACGCGCCGGGCAGCACCATCACCGTGGTGCCCGCGGGCACGGTCACGCCCCCGACGGTCGTCGTCGTGCTCGCCATCCGGAAATGCGATTTGACCGGGCTCTCCATCCGCAGCGTCTCCTCCAGGAACGCCGGGATCCTGCTGCGGTCGGAGCGAAGCATCGCCTCGTAACCCGGGTTGTCCCCGAGGAACCGCACCGCCGAGCTGACCAGTTTGGTGGTCGTCTCGGTGCCCGCGGCGAACAGGAACGTCGACAGGTTCATCACGTCCTCGATGTCCGGCGTCGACCCGTCCTCGTGTTTGGCCTGGGCGAGTTCGGTCAGCACGTCCTCGCGCGGGCTGCGCCTGCGGTCCTCGATGTAGCCGTGGAACTTGTCGTTGAGCCACTCCAGCGGGTTGTGCGACGTCGGCGCCTCCTTGCCGAGTTCGCCGACCGTCTCCAGCGCGAACGCCGCCTTGAACTCCTCGTGGTCCTCGGCCGGCACCCCCAGCAGGTCGGCGATCACCAGCAGCGAGAACGGTTTTGCGTAGTCGGCGAGAAACTCGGCACTGCCGTTGTCGATGAACGTGTCGAGTTGTCGGTCGGCCAGCCGCCACATGAAGTCCTCGTTCTCCTTGAGGCGCTTCGGCGTGATCAGCCGGCTCAGCAGACCGCGGGTGCGGGTGTGCAACGGCGGGTCCTGGGAGGTGATGTGCTCGGCCATCGGCACCGCGCCGCGGTGCTGCTCGATCAGATCGGTGACGTCGTCGCTCTCGCCCGGGCCGAACGGCATCCCGGCGAACGGCCCGGCCACCGAGTTGCAGGACGAGAACGCCGGATTCTTGTACACCGACAGCGCTTCGGCGTACCCGGTCACCGCGAGCACATTGAACGGGGTGGCGGGAGCCACCGGGCATTTCGACCGCAGGTGGTCGAAGTACGGGTACGGGTCGGGCACCAGGGCGACGTCGGTGAAGTAGTCGACGGTCTCGAAAACGACCCGGGCGCCGGTCAGGTCACTCATACCGCACTCCTCACCGGGTCGAACAGAACCGGCAGAGACGTCGGTGACCGGAAGATCTGGCCCCGGATGTGCGGATCGTCCCCGTCGGGGTCCATCCGCAGATCGGGCAGTCGGTCGAGCAGAAGGTTCACCGCGGTGCGCATCTCCAGCCGGGCCAGGTGCATGCCGAGGCAGACGTGCACGCCGTACCCCCAGCCGAGGTTCGCCTTCGCCGTCCGGAACAGGTCGAAGTCGTCGGGGTTCTCCCAGCGGTCCTCCTGCCGGTTCGTCGAACCCAGCATCGGCAGCACGGAACACCCCTTCGGGATCTCCACCCCGCCGAGCACGGTGTCGCACGTGGTGGTGCGGGTGATCGTCAGCAGCGGCGGATTCCAGCGCACCGCCTCCTCGATGGCCTGCGGGATCAGCGACCGGTCGGCACGGACGGCGTCCAGTTGCGCGGTGTGGGTGAGCAATGCGAACAGCAGATTGCCCAGCGACCGGTAAACCGTCTCGACGCCGGCGGGCAGCAGCAGCCGCAGGAACGAGTAGATCTCCTCGTCGGTCAGCTTCTCACCGTCGATCTCGGCCGCGGCCAACAGACTGATCAGGTCGTCCCTGGGTTCCGTTCGGCGCGCCTCCAGAATCGGCGCGAAGTACTCGCACAGCGCCGCCGACGCGGCCAGCCCGCGCTCCGGATTCACCACCCACCCCAGCAGCGAGATGGACCAGCGCTGGAACTGGGGGTAGTCCCGCTCGGGAAGCCCGAGCAGCCCGGCGATGATCCGGCTCGGGTAGTCGAAGGTGAATTGCTTGACCAGATCGGCTTTCCCGTTGTCTGCGAACGTATCGATCAGTTCGTTGCCGACTCGGGCGACCAGTTCGTCCTGCCGTCTGGCCAGCGACTTCTGCGAGAACGCCGCCGATATCAGCGAGCGCAGCCGGCCGTGCACCGGCTCGTCCATGCCGAGCATCACCCGGTCGCCGAGCACCGGACCGAATGCCGCGATCACCCCGGAGGACGAGAACGTCTCGTTGTCGCGCAGCATCTGCTGCGCGTCCTCGTAGCGGTAGACAATGAACACCGGTAGACCGGCCTGTCCGGGCATCGCGGACATGTCGATGCGCTGGATCGGTTCCTCGCGCCGGAGCCGGGCCAGTTCCGGGTACGGGTCGCGCACGTCGCCGGACACGGCGTCGTCGAACGACCCGAAATCCTCCAGATCGTCGAACAATTGGGACACGGTTCCTCCTGAATATCCGCTGAGCCGCTACTGGGCCGGGTGGGCGACGGACTTGATCTCGGTGTACTGGCCGAACCCGACGACGCCGTTCTGGCGGCCGACCCCGCTGTCCTTGTAGCCACCGAACGGCGTGTCCGCGCCGTAGCCCGCGGTGCCGTTGAGGCCGATGAACCCCGCTCGCAACCGGCGTGCGACGCTCAGCGACCGCTCCAGCGAGCTCGACATCACGTTGCCGGCCAGGCCGTAGACGCTGTCGTTGGCGATCCGGACCGCGTCGTCCTCGTCGTCGTACGGGATCACCGCCAGCACGGGTCCGAAGATCTCCTCCTGCGCGATGGTCATCGAGTTGTCGACGTCGGTGAACAGGGTCGGGTCGACCCAGAAGCCCTTGTCGAACCGGGCCGGGGCCTCGGTGCTGCCGACCAGCAGCGTCGCCCCCTCCTCGACGCCCTTGCCGACGTAGCCGAGGATGCGGGCCTGCTGTTTGGCCGAGATGACCGGTCCGCACAGGGTGCCGGGATCGTGCGGGTCGCTCGCTTTGATGTTCTCGTAGATACCTTTCAGGATCGCGACGCCCTCGTCATACCGCGAGCGCGGCAACAGCATTCGGGTGGGCGCGGCGCAGCCCTGGCCCGCGTGCATCAGCGGGCCGATACCGATCAGGCAGGCGGTGTTGAAATCCGCGTCCTCGAGGACGATCGTCGCGGACTTTCCGCCGAGCTCGAGGAAGAGCCGCTTCATCGTCGCGGCACCCTTCTCCATGATCCGCTTGCCCACCGCGGTGGAGCCGGTGAACGAGATCATGTCGACCTTCGGCGAGAGCGTCAGCTCCTCGCCGACGAGATGGTCCGACGCGGTGACGATGTTGACGACCCCGGCCGGGAAGTCGGTCTGCTCGGCGATCAGCCGCCCGATCCTGGTGGCGTTGAACGGGGTGTCCGGGGCGGGTTTGAGCACGACGGTGTTTCCCGCCGCCAGCGCCTGGCCGAGCTTGTTGACCGCGACCTCGAACGGGAAGTTCCACGGGGTGATCGCGCCGACCACACCGACGGGTTCGTGCCACACCTTTCTGGTGGTGTTCACACCGGTGACCGAGACCACCATGTCGCCGAGATCGGTTTCCCACGGGAAGGTCTCGATCAGCCGGGCCGGATATCGCAGCCCGTCGGCCAGAGGGGCGTCGAGCTGCGGGCCGTGGGTGACCGCCCGCGGGGCGCCGACCTCGCGGATCAGTTCCTCACGCAGTTCCTCCTTCTCGGCCTCCAGGGCGTCGTGGAGTTGCTCGAGACACCGCTTGCGCAGCTGGTGATTCGTCGACCAGTCGGTCTCGTCGAACGCCCGCCGCGCGGCGTCGATCGCGCGGAGCATATCGGCCTTCGACGCGTCGGCGACCTCGCCGAGGACCTCCTCGGTCGCGGGGTTGATGTTGACGAATGTGCCCGCCTTGCCGTCGACCAGCTTGCCGTCGACGAGCTTGCCGTCGATCAGCATCCTCGGCTCGTGGGCGCCCTCAGCCATCGGTCGTACCCTTCTGTCGCGCGACTCGCCGCGCTGCGACGTAGGCCAACCGCGTCATCACCGGCTGCGGAACGACTTTCGCCGCAGCCACCATCGCGCGCTGTGCGGTCGTCAGCGGCCACGCCCCGCCGCGCATCGCGCCCTGCTTCGGGATCCCCATCACGAGCCGCGACATGTGGTGCATGCCGGCGGCGGGCAACACCCGGTTGCACACCACCAGCATCGCCGCGTCGGGGCCGACGGCGCGCCGGCGAAACGACCCGTCGTCGTGCAACGCCTTGAGCAGACCGTCGGTGAACCGCTGCGGGGGGCGGGCCATCCGCATCGCGAGCCGGCCCCGCGAATCCATCGTCTGGTAGATCCGGGCATACGGGCCGGCGAAGTTGCGGTCGTCGGTGGTGCCCGCGTCGGTGATGATGTCGGTGTCGTAGGTGCCGGTGACCAGAACGGTCACCCCGAGACCGAACGGGGCGATCTCACCGGCCATCGATTCGCCCCAGCGTTCGAGCGCCCCCTTGGCCGCCGAATACGGTGCGATCGACGGCTGACCCCGCACGCCACTGGCACTGGACACCAGCACGATCCGGCCCTCGCCCGCCTCCCGCATCGACGGCAGCAGCGCTTTCGTCAACGCGACCGGACCCAGCACATGGGTGGCGAACATCTGCTGCCACAGGGCGACATCCGTGTCCTCGACCACCCCGGTCGCCGAGATCCCGGCATTGTGCACGATCGCATAGGGCGCCCCGACCGTCTCGTCGATCGTCTTGGCGGCGGCGACGATCGACGACGCGTCGGTCAGGTCGAGGGTGACACCGATCAGCCGGTCGTCGTCCTCGGCCGCGCCGGTCGCCTCGCGCAGCAACGGCATTCCGCGGTCGGGGGTACGCATCGCGGCGACCACCCGCCAGCCCTCGCGATACAGGCGAACCGCCGACGCGAAGCCGAGCCCACGGGACGCGCCGGTGATCAGCACCGTGCGCTGCCCGGTCATTCGTTGCCCTCGGTCGCGCATTTCATGCTCTTGGATCCCCGTTCCACGTCGGGTCGACCGTCGGGCAGCGCGTACTGCCACGTCGACCACTTGCCCACCGAATACGGTCCCTCGGCGCCGTTCTCCTCGAAATAGCCCTGCGGGTCGAAGACTTTCGCCTCGGGATAGGGCCACGGGCACGCGACGGCGGTGGCCAGCCCGCTGGCCTTGATCGCCCAGAACCAGGAGCCGTACGCGAAGTACGACACGTTGATGATCGCGAACATCACCAGGAAGGTGCCCAGCACCGGTCGCTTCGGGAACAGCCGCGCCTTCGCGGCGAGCTTCTCCGCCACCGATTTACCGGTGTCGTCGCGGTAGACCAGGATCGCCGCCGGGATCATCACGAACGTCACCGACAGCGATTCCCACAGCAGCGGGAACTGGAAGGTGGTGCCGGGGAACAGCGTTCCGAACGGGATGGCCTGCGAGTAGATGTACAGGCCGGTGCGGACCAGGCTGATCTCGAGGATCGCGTCGAAGATGAAGCCGATCACCAGCACCAGCCCGCCGAGGCTGACCAGCGGGTGCCTGCTGGCGAACGACTCCGGGCCGTGTTTGGCCTGCAACTTGCGCAGGATCCAGATCGCCGGGAAGTACGGGCCGAAGTAGAACGTCACATAGCCGAACACGATGAACGGCTCGACCGTCGGCGACATCATGATCAGCGGCCAGTTCTCCGGCCAGTGCACCAGGATCGGGTTGTAGACCGCGTACGGCGCCCAGTTCATGATCGGGTCCTGCCACACGATCAGCGTGGTCACCAGCATCATCAACAGCACCGGGCTGCCCGGGTTCTTGCGCCAGCCGCGGATGAACACGATGGTCAGCACCACGACCATCAGCAGCGCGCCGACCTGGGGGATGATCTGCCAGTGGTCGAAGCCGGTCAGGAACTCGACCGGGCGCGGCCGTCCCTCGACGTTCGGGTTGGCCACCCGGGGATCGACCTCGGTGCGCCCGACCGCGGCGAACAACCCGAGGAAGCCGAGCCACGCGAGCAGCGAGATCCAGCGCCCCCAGTTGGGCCGCTTCCGCGGGGTGGTCTCGGTGTTTGCGGTGTCGACCTCCTCCCGGGTCGTCATCGCCGCTACGCCTGCCCGAACCGGTCGACCAGGTGCGAGTTCACCCCGTCGGCGTCGAGTGTGCGGGCCACCAGATAGCCGGCGCCCATCCATGCGCGCCGGGTCCATTTACCCAGGGACACGCGGGTTCCCGGCGCTCCGGACGCGGCGGGAAGCATCTTGACCCGCTCGAGTGCCTCCTTGACCCCGCGGGGGCTCAGTGGATGGGCGTCGGTGAAGGCCCGCACCAGGGTCGCGGCGACATCGCGGTTCACGACGGTCACGCAGTACTCGGGCCGGCTGCCGTCGTAGGCCGCGGCGTACTGGTCCAGGAACGCCTGCCCGATCGGGTTCTCCTCGTCGTACTGGTCGACGCCGACCCACCCCATGAACGCGTTCCACATGATCGGGTTGACCCATGCGTTCTGGAAC
This sequence comes from Mycolicibacterium parafortuitum, assembly GCF_002086815.1. Classification (GTDB taxonomy): domain Bacteria; phylum Actinomycetota; class Actinomycetes; order Mycobacteriales; family Mycobacteriaceae; genus Mycobacterium; species Mycobacterium parafortuitum. The sequence continues at coordinate 493,769 of NZ_MVID01000001.1, read as the reverse complement.
GCCGTCGTGGTGAACCGGGGCGGATCCCAGCCGAGGCTCTCCAGGGCGGGGTTGACGAACACGACGCCGAAACCGAAACCGAGGTGGACGATCGCCTCGGCCTTGGCTTCGTGCAGCGTCTGTACGGCGGCGTCGGTGTCCTGCGCGGTCTGTGCGATCTCGACCTCGGCGACGATGCGAATTCCCTTGCGTCGGCATGCGGTTCGCAGGTTCTTCAGATAGCTTTCACCGATCAGGCTCTGTTCGACGAGCACGCCGATCTCGCTGAGGCCGCGCTTGGCGACGAGGTCGGCCAGGAAGATCGGCTCATCGGTCATCGACCCTTGCGGGAACGCGAACGTCCACTCGCCGAGCCAGTCGTCGGTTCCGGTCACGCTGATCGCGGGCACCTTGAACCGCTCCTCGATCGCCTCGCGCAGCGGCACGCAGTTGTCGGTGATGTTCGGCCCGAACACCACCAGGGCACCCTCGTCGACGAGTTCGCCGTAGGCGTCGATCACCGCCTTCACCGAACCCTTCGGCAGCCCTTCGACCTCGCGGTAGATCATCTGCACCGGGCGGTCCATCAGGCCCTGTTCGACCGCCTCGGCGAACACCAACTCGAATGTCCGGGTGAACGACGCGAACAACTCGTCGGGAAATCCCGGCGGGAGCGTGAAGTCCATCAGATAGCCGACCTTGATGGGCTCCGCGGTGCTCTCGTAGGACATCCGGCCTCCTCGGCAGACGCGTTTTCGGTCAGGACCGATACCCCGGCCAGAAACCTAATATTTGTTCAGACCCTAGCGGCGCGGTCGGGCAGCGTCAATCACCGGCGCCGGTCCCGGTATCGAGATAGACATCGATCATCTCGGCGAGCCCGCGGCCCACCGTCGCGTCGTCGGTGAGCGGGCCCGCGATCGCGGCCAGTGCCGCCTCGCCGAGGCTCAGCCCCTCGGCGGTCAGCCGGCCCGCCGCGATCAGCACACGGGTGGAGGCCACCTCACGCAGCCCCCCTGTCTCCAGCCTGCGGATCGCCTGCCCGAACCGCACCAGTGCGGCGGCGGTCTCGCGTCCGACACCAGCCTCGTGGGCGACGATGGACTCCTCGATTTCCGGTGCGGGGAAACCGAACTCGATGGCGACCATGCGTTGGCGCGTGGAGTCCTTGAGATCCTTGAGCACGCTCTGGTAGCCCGGGTTGTAGGAGACCACCAGACCGAATCCCGGCGCGGCGTCCAGCGTGACGCCGAGCCGTTCGATCGGGAGCTGGCGGCGGTAGTCGGCGAGCGGATGCAGCACCACGGTGGTGTCCTGGCGGGCCTCGACCACCTCGTCGAGATAACAGATCGCACCCTCGCGCACGGCGCGGGTCAGCGGGCCGTCCACCCACACGGTCTCGTCGCCGCGCAGCAGGTACCGCCCGACCAGGTCGGCGGTGGTCAGATCGTCGTGGCATGCGACGGTGATCAGCGGCCTGCCGAGGTCGTGGGCCATCGCCTCGACGAAGCGCGTCTTGCCGCAGCCCGTCGGGCCCTTCAGCACGATCGATAGGCCCTGCCGGTAGGCGGCCCGGAACACCGCCTCCTCGTTGCCCACCGGCGTGTAGTACGGCCGGTTCTGTGCCCGCGTGGACGCGCCGTTCTTGTCGGCGATCGCGGATTCATACCGGGTGTCGCTGCCCATCGTGTTCCTTCCCTCGCCCGCGTCGTTGCGGTGCACTGAGTCCGTTCGGCGTCACGCGACGCGGCGCCGCACCTCGGCGGCGCGCAACGCGGACCGAAAGATCGGTCCGATCACCCCGGCGAGCTGGTCGGGGTGGCCGATCATCGCGTGCGCCGCGCTACCGAACACCGAGCGCAGCGCCGCGGTGTCGGTGCTCGCACCGACGGTCAGGCACACACAGCCCACACCCCGCCTGCGCGCCTCGGTCAATGCCCGCCGCGCATCGGCGGCGCCGTAGGCCCGCTCGTATCCGTGGTCGTAGGCCAGCCCGTCCGAGAGCACCACCAGCAGGCGCCTGGCGGTGCCACCACGCGCCTCGAGCACCGCGGACCCGTGCCGGATCGCCGCCCCGAGACGCGAATATGCCGCGGGTTCAAGGCTGTTCAAACGCCTGCTGACCGCGGCGTCGAGGTGCTCGTCGAAGCGCTTGACCGGCACCACCGTGACGTCCTTGCGACCCTGCGAGTAATACGCATACAGCGCGACCCGGTCACCGAGGTCGTGCAGCGCGACGGCGAGGTGGGCGACCACCTCACGCTGCTGCTGGTGCACGGTGCGGCCCGCCGAGCCGGCCTCGGCGGTGGATCCGGAGATGTCGAGCAACAGCAGGACCGACAGGTCACGGCGACGGCGGAGACTGTCGAGGTACACGTTCTCCTCGGGTGTCGAACCGGCCCTGACCTCCACCCGTGCCTCGACCGCCGCGTCGATGTCGATGTCGTCGCCCTGCGACTGCCGGTGACGGCGATGCAGTCCCATCCCGAGCCGCGCGAGCGGCCTGCGCACCCCGATCACCCTATCGATGTCTTGGGCCGCAGCGGGTTTCACCGAAGGCGGCACCTCACGCACCGTGCACCAGCCCAGTCGGTAGGCCCTGCGCCCGACATCCCATTCCGGATAGCTGAAGCCGGGGCTCTCGGCGTCGGCGCCCGACTCGGACGGGGCCGACGCCAACGAGGCCACCGCGTTCGCCCCGCGCCGCACCGAGTTGACCCGGTGCGTCGGCGAATCGGCGCCGGGCGGACCGTCGCCGCTGCCCGTCTTACGCGACGACGACAGCATCTTCTTCAGCCACTTCCCGATGAATCCGCCGCCGCCGACCGGGCTGCTGAACAGGTCGGGATCGTCGGTGTCGTCGACCTCGCCGTCGTCGAGTTCCTCGAGCGCACGCTTGTCGTCGCGGTTGCGGGGCACGTGTCCGGCGGCCTCGTGATCGACCTGCCTGCCCGTGCGCCCCGCGGACAGCACCTTCTTGGGCGCCAGCACGCCGAAAACCCCGGGCGGCTCGTCGACGAGGTCTTTACCCGATGCGATCGCCAGCGACGCGGCCGCCGAATCACTGCGGGCCGCGACGCGGTGGTCGGCGAGGCCGCCGACGAGGCCCGGCAGCAGATCCTCGTTGGCCACGAGTGCGCGGTGACCCTCGACCGCCAGATAGCGCGTCGCCGTCTTGGGCCGTCGCGTCAGCGCACCGAGCACGTCGGGGTCGAGGCTGCCCGCCGCGATCAGCGAGGCCTGCACCGCGACCGTGCGCAGTGTGTCCCGCGGCGCGGCGGCGGGGTCCACGAAGACCGTCTGACCGTCGGTCCACGGCGGTTGCCCCGGCGGCGTGGCCGCCACCGACATCGGCCGCCCGGCGAGCGCGGAGGCCAGCATCGTCAGACCTGGATACCCCTTGTGATCCGGCTCGTCGGCCACTCGCGCCTCCGCGTCCGCCTCGTCGTCGTTGACCAAATATTCGTTCCACCGTAAGGTTCGGACCCATCGGAGTCAATCAACGGTGAGGTCGCCGGGTGAGTGCCGGGCGACGACTGGTGGAGGCGCACAGATGATCGACTTCACCGGCCAGGTCGCGGTGGTCACCGGCGCCGGGCGCGGGCTGGGACGCCTCTACGCTCTCGACTTGGCGAGGCGGGGAGCTGCGGTGGTGGTCAACGACCTCGGCGGCACCATGCACGGGGCCGGTTCGGACGCCGCCGTGGCCGATCACGTGGTCGACGAGATCATCGACGCCGGCGGCCGGGCCGTCGCCTCTTGCGATTCGGTGGACAGCCCCGAGGGGGGCCAGGCGATCGTGGACTGTGCCGTCGCGACTTTCGGGCGGCTCGACGTGGTCATCAGTAACGCAGGCATCTTCAATTCGATTCCTTTCGAACAACTCTCGGCCGACGATTGGCGCCGTATGCTCGCCGTCCATCTCGACGGGGGGTTCTTTCTGAGCCGGCCGGCCTACACCGTAATGAGGAAACAGGGGTACGGCCGGTTCGTATTCATCTCCTCGTCGGCGGGCAACTTCGGCCAGCCGATGGAGGCACACTACGCCGCCGCCAAGACCGGTCTGGTCGGCCTCTCCAACGTCATCGCCATCGAGGGCGCGGCGCACGGCATCGCATCCAATGCGGTTTTGCCGACTGGCTTTTCGCGAATGGTCAGCGAGACGGTCAGGGACGAGAGGTTTCTCGCCGAGTCCGGCTTCATGCGCGCCATCCGCCCCGAACTGGTCGTCCCACTGGTGACCTTCCTGGCCAGCCGGAACTGCCCGTTCAGCCACCGCAACTACTCGGCCTGCGCGGGCCGGTACGCACGGGTGTTCGTCGGTCTCGGCGACGGATGGCTGGCCGGCGACGGCGCCGAACCGAAAGCCGAGGACATCGAGGCGAACCTGGACGCGGTGTCGTCGACAGAGAAGTTCATCGTGCCCGACTCAATCGTCGACGAGGTGCTGCAGGTGTGCCACCGGCGCGGAATCAGCGCCATGCCCGACGATGCCGAAGTCGCGTTCCCCGAACCGGGGAAATGACCGTGGACTCGGTAGGATCGGACACCGTGCAGCAATCTTCGGGCAGCGTCCGCTAGGCATGGCCGGCGCCGACAACGCAGGGCCTAACTCCAAGCGGGGGCGTCCCGCCCCCAGGAAGCGGCAACCCTCTGCCCACCTCGCCGCGGTGTCCGATTCACCGGCCGCAGATGCGACCCGGCGCACGGAGATCCTCAAAACGGCGAACACCGTCTTCGCCACCTCCGGGCTGCGCAGTTCACTCCAGCAGATCGCCGATGCCGCAGGAATTCTCGCCGGCAGCCTGTACCACCACTTCGCTTCCAAAGAGGCCATCCTCATCGAGCTGATCCGGCTCTACCACACGGATTTGGACCGGATCGGGGATCTCGCGCTGCAACGGATCGACGATGCCGACTCTCGCACCGTGGCCGACCGGATCACCGAGTTGGGGTGCGCGATCGCCCGGTGCGCGGTCGAACATCGCGCTGCGCTGCAGATGTCGTTCTATGAGGCCCCGAGCAACGATCCCGAACTGATCGAACTGACCGCGCGCCAGCCGACGAAGATCCAGGCCGCCATGCTGCAGACGTTGCGGGCAGGCCGCTGGAGCGGCGACATCCGCTCCGACGTCGACCTGCCCACGCTGGCCGATCGCCTGTGCCAGAGCATGTTGCATGTCGGCCTCGACGTCATCCGGCACAACGCCCCCGTCGACCAACTGGCCACCCTCAAGTGCCGGATCGCGTTGCAGGGGCTCGCCGCCGAACCGCCCTCCGATGAGGACCTCGACCGATCGGCAGCGTTCGCGGTCGCCGAGAAGGTCATCGCCGGCTGGGACGACGCCGAGGGCGACACCGATCTGAAGGCCGCGCACGTGCGTGCGGTCGCCCGCTCCGAGTTCGGCCGCCGAGGCTACGAGATGACGACGATCCGCGATATCGCCTCGGCCGCGGGGCTGGGCACCGGCACCGTCTATCGAGTGATCGGCTCCAAGGACGAGCTGCTGATGTCGATCATGCTCGAGTTCGGCCTCAAGGTCGGCGGCGCGTGGACCGACATCGTCCGCTCGGAGTCCAGCACCCTGGAGAAACTCGACGCCCTGAGCTGGCTCAACATCAACGCGCTCGACCATTTTCCCGACGAGTTCCGCATCCAGCTGGCATGGTTGCGGCAGTCGCCCCCAGACTCAGCGAACCCCGCGTGGTCGTTCACCACCCGGATCCGTCAGATGAAAGCGCTTTTGTCCGAGGGGATACGCAGCGGCGAGATCCACGTCGACAACGCCGGAACCGACATGCTGACCCGGTGCATCATCGGTGAGCAGTGGATTCCGGAGAACATCCTGCAGGAGATCGGCGTGCGGAGCGCGCTGATCCTCGCGCGCGACACCGTGCTCCGCGGGGTCGCCGTCCGGGGGGCATGACCGCGCCAGGCCGGACCTCGGGCCCCGACCCGGCTACTCGGGAAGCCGCAGCTCGGGCTTCTCCACCTCTTCGATGTTGACGTCCTTGAACGTGATCACCCGCACCTGCTTGACGAACCGCGCGGGCCGGTACATGTCCCACACCCAGGCGTCGCCGAGCCTCAGTTCGAAGTAGACCTCGCCGTCGGCGTTGCGCGGGATCATCTCCACGCTGTTGGCCAGATAGAACCGCCGTTCGGTCTCCACCACGTAGCTGAACTGACCGACGATGTCCTTGTACTCGCGGTACAGCGACAGCTCCATCTCGGTTTCATACTTTTCGAGATCTTCGGCACTCATCGGCTCAGCTGTCCTTCACGTAGTCCGCCGTCTCCCTGGACGTCATCGAATATTTTCCCGCACTCGAGTTCGGCATGCTCCCCGGGTTCCCCGTCGACGACCAAACGTCGCACATTGATGAAAGAGAACCGGTGTTGGGTCGACGGCCCGAGCCGGTTCAGCGCCGCGGAATGCGCCCGGGTGCTGTAACCCTTGTGGTCGGCGAAGCCATATCCGGGATGGTCGGCGTCCATCGCGACCATCAGCCGGTCGCGGCTCACCTTGGCCAGCACGCTCGCGGCCGCGATGCAGGCCGCCGCCGCGTCACCCCCGATCACCGGCAGCGACGGCATCGGCAGGCCGGGCACCCGGAAGCCGTCGGAGAGCACATAGCCCGGGCGCACCGACAGGCCCGCGACCGCGCGGCGCATGCCCTCGATGTTGGCGACGTGCACACCACGACGGTCGACCTCCTGCGATGGGATGAACACCACGTGATACGCCAGCGCGTAGCGCCGGATCAGCGGGAACAGCCGCTCACGCTCGCTCGCGTTGAGCTTCTTGGAATCGTCGAGGGCGGACAGGCTCTCCAAGCGGTTCGGTCCGAGGACGCATGCCGCGACGACCAACGGTCCCGCGCACGCGCCGCGGCCGACTTCGTCGACACCGGCGACGGGTCCCAGACCGGCGCGGTACAGCGCCGATTCCAGGGTGCGCAGGCCCGACGATCTGCGGATGACCGTTCGCGGGGGCCAAGCAGCCGGCAAGTGTGCGCGCCTCCTGTCAGCTCTGCGGGTTCACCGAGTGCACACCGCCCCAGCGACCGGGCGGCCACGCGATGAACTGGGCCTTACCGATGACATTCTCCACCGGGATCGTCCCGGCCGTCGGGTCGCCGGTGCACAGCAGACCCTTCTGCACGTCGGCCGGTTCGTTGGTGCAGTGCGTGCGGGAATCCGCCGAATGGGTGCGGTTGTCACCCATCATCCACAACCGGCCCTCCGGCACGGTGACGGGCCCGAACTCGTTGCCGAGGCACGGGTAGACGGCCGGGTCGGCCATCATCGTCTCGGGATCGAGGTAAGGCTCGTTGAGCGGTTTGCCGTCGACGGTCAGGCCGGTGTCGACGCGGCACTGGACCGTCTGGCCGCCGGTGGCGATGATGCGTTTGACCAGATCGTTCTCATCGGGCGGGACGAAGCCGACGACAGAGAGCGCATCCTGAACCCAGCGCACCGCGGCGTTGTCGGACCGGATCGACTTGTAGCCGATGCTCCAGTTCGGCGGGCCCTTGAACACGACGACATCGCCGGGCTGCGGCGAACCGAAGCGGTACGACAGCTTGTCGACCATGATCCGGTCGCCGACGCAGCCGTTGCAGCCGTGCAGCGTCGGCTCCATCGACTCCGACGGAATCAGATAGGGCCGCGCGATGAACGTCAGCATCACGTAGTAGATCACCAACGCGATGGTGATGAGGATCGCGGCTTCGCGAAGCGCGCCCCGCTTCTTTCCGGCCTTCTTGTCGTCCGCGCGTTCGCCGGGGTCTTCGACAGTGGGATCGGCGGATTGATCGTCCGGAAGCTGGGGTTGGCCAGGGGCCCCTGCGGGCTCAGAGGGCGACGTCACGTGATCAGACTAGTCAGCGCGACGCCGCGCCTGTGCGACCACCAAGGGTCAGCGCCTGGGTCAGCGCTTCTCCTTGATCTTGGCCTTCTTGCCGCGCAGCTCGCGCAGGTAGTACAGCTTCGCGCGACGCACGTCACCACGGGTGAGCACGTCGATGTGGTCGATGTTGGGCGAGTGCACGGGGAAGGTGCGCTCGACACCGACGCCGTAGCTCTCCTTGCGCACCGTGAAGGTCTCGCGGACGCCACCGCCCTGGCGGCGCAGCACGACGCCCTTGAAGACCTGGATGCGCTCCTTGGAGCCCTCGATGACCTTGACGTGCACATTGACGGTGTCGCCGGGGCCGAAAGTCGGCACATCGTCGCGCAACGATGCCTGGTCGACGAAATCCAGCGTGTTCATCGGTGACACTTCCTTGCTGTTCGCGGCGTCGCACCCGCGTCCTGATGACGTGGCGGAGCCGATGTGTTATTCGGGCGTCTTAGGCTTGTCGTGCGCCTGATACCGGGGCATGCCACCCCAGCCGTGCACAGACAACTGCCCAATTGTGCCAGACGGAGTGCTGATCCCCGAAATCGGCGGATCGGGTCGTGGGGCTGGTGGGGTTCGTGAGCAACGCGACGGGTATTCAGGGGCTACCCTTGTCTCACCGGGCTGCGTGCTGCGCGTGCCCGGATTCGGGGGCACGGTTCTACACGCAGGGTTTCTACACGCCACGTTTCTTCACCGGCCCACAACTTGGAGGATCCAGCGATGCGACGGCCGTTGCGGCTGTTCACCACCAAGGCGGCGATGTCTGCTCTGGTCGCCGTCGCTGCAGGCTGCACCGCAACGGGCAGCAGCGCTCCCCCGGTCTCCGAAGGTCCGCATATGACGGTGATCGCACCGCTGGGAGCGATGGCCCCGGTCCCGGAGATCCCGCCCGACGAGCCGCCGGCGTCGTTCCTCGGCCTGGCCGACCGTGAGGCACTCGCGACCGCGCGCGCCGCTGATGCCGGAGCCGATATCACCACCGCCGTCCTCGACCGCAACACCGGCGTGCTGATCACCAACGGCAACGACCGCCCGTTCGCGATCGCGTCGGTGGTCAAGCTGTTCATCGCCGACGACCTGCTGCTGCAGGTGGCAGAGGGGCGCACCACGCTCTCACCCGAGGACCGTGAGGCGCTGGACGTGATGCTGCGGGCCTCTGACGACAGCGCCGCCGAGGTGTTCTGGAACCGCAGCGGCGGCAGCGACATCATCGACCGGGTGGTCCGGCGCTACGGCCTGAAGTCGACCGGCCAACCCGGTGACGGCCGGTGGTTCAACACCACCAGCACAGCCGCCGATCTGGTCCGCTACTACGACATGCTGCTCTCGGGCGCCGGCGGACTGCCGGCCGAGCAGGTCGACATCATCGTGTCCAACCTCGCCGCGTCGACCCCCACCGCCCCGGACGGCATGGCGCCGGGCGGGGTGTACCCGCAACGGTTCGGCATTCCTGAAGGGCTCTACGCCGAACCGGTGGCAGTCAAACAGGGCTGGATGTGCTGCGTCGGCGCCGACTGGATGCATGTGTCCACCGGCGTCGTCGGCGCCGACCACCGGTACGTGGTGGTGATCGCCTCGATGCAGGCCGCCGGCGACGACGCCGCCCGCCGGACCATCACCGACGCGGTACGGACGATGTTCCCGGACGGTGCGATCTAGCCTTCCCCGGGCGGGGATCGGAACTCGTCGGGCAGCAGATCCGGGCGGCGTTCCCGGGTACGTTCCAACCCCTGCTGCCGCCGCCACGCGGCGATGCGCGCGTGGTCGCCGGACCGCAGCACCTCGGGTACGTCGAGTCCCCGCCAGGTCGCCGGCCGCGTATAGCTCGGCCCTTCCAGCAGCCCGCCCACGTGATCGGAATGTGAGTCGTCCTGATGTGACTCCGGGTTGCCGAGCACGTCGGGAAGTAACCGCGCGACGGCCTCGATCATCACCACCGCGGCCGATTCGCCGCCCGGCAGCACGTAGTCGCCGATGGAGACCTCCTCCACCCGCATCCGGGTGGCCGCGTCGTCGATCACCCGCTGGTCGATGCCCTCGTAGCGCCCGCACGCGAACACCAGGTGCTTCTCCTGCGTCCAGCGCTGGGCGACGCTCTGGGTGAACAACCGGCCTGCGGGCGTGGGTACCACGAGAAGCGTTTCCGGCGAACAGATCTCGTCGAGCGCGGGCCCCCACACCGGCGCCTTCATCACCATTCCCGGTCCCCCGCCGTACGGCGCGTCGTCGACGGAGCGATGCACGTCGTGGGTCCACCGGCGCAGATCGTGCACGGCGAACTCGATGATCCCCGACTCGATGGCCTTGCCCGGCAACGACTGCCGCAGCGCATCGAGGAACGCGGGGAAGATCGTCACCACGTCTATGCGCATGTGTCAGCCCAGCTCGAGAAGACCCTCGGGCGGGTCGATGGTCACGAGCTGGTCCTGCAGCGACACCGACACCACGATCGCCGACACGAACGGCACCAGCACCTCGGCGTTGTCCGCGTCGCGGACGGCGAGCAGTTCGCCTGCGGCGGTGTGCAACACCTCGGCGACGGTGCCGACGTCGTGCCCCGCGGTCGTGACGACCTTGAGCCCTTCGAGCTGGTGGTCGTAGAACTCGTCGGGATCCTCGATCGGCGGCAGACTGCCGGAGTCGACGAGGAAAAGGGTCCCCCGCAGCGCCTCGGCGGCATCGCGGCTACCGACACCCTCCAGCCGCAGCAGCAGCCGATCGCCGTGCGGGCGAACGGATTCCACGACGACATTGCGGTCGGAGACATTGCGGTCGGAGCCGCCGCGCGGCGCACGTGCGCGCAGCGTGGCGCCGGCAACGAACCGTCCGCCGGGATCGTCGGTGCGAACCTCGACGGACAGTTCTCCGGTGACGCCGTGTGCTTTGGCGACTCGCCCGACGACGAGATCCATCAGGCCGGCCTCGGATCCGCTATTGGTCGGTGTCCACCACGTCGACGCGGATCCCCCGCCCGCCGATACCGGCGACGAGGGTGCGCAGCGCGGTCGCGGTGCGGCCACCGCGCCCGATGACCTTGCCCAGGTCGTCGGGGTGGACGTGCACCTCGACGGTGCGGCCGCGGCGGTTGGTCACCATGTCGACGCGGACGTCGTCAGGATTGTCGACGATTCCGCGGACCAAGTGCTCCACGGCGTCGACGACGACCGAGCTCATTCGGCAGCGGGAGCGTCGGACTCGGCGGCGGCCTCAGCCGGAGCGTCGGCAGCCTGCTCGGCAGGAGCCTCTTCCTTCTTGGCCGGGGCCTTCTTCTTCTTGGCCGTGGTGGCCTCGGTCGAGGGGCCACCCTCGGCCTCGGCGAGCGCGGCGTTGAACAGATCCAGCTTGGAAGGCTTGGGCTCCTTGACCTTCAGGGTGCCCTCGGCGCCGGGCAGGCCCTTGAACTTCTGCCAGTCACCGGTGATCTTCAGCAGCTGCAGCACGGGCTCGGTGGGCTGGGCGCCGACGCCCAGCCAGTACTGTGCGCGCTCGGAGTCGATCTCGATGACGCTCGGCTCTTCCTTCGGGTGGTACCGGCCGATGACCTCGATGGCGCGACCGTCGCGGCGGTTGCGCGCATCGGCGACGGCGATGCGGTACTGGGGATTGCGGATCTTGCCGAAGCGGGCGAGCTTGATCTTGACAGCCATGGTTGAGCGTTCTCTCCTGTGATTGCCGCGTTTGCAATTCGAGCGATCTCCGGCGGGATGCCGGGACCCGGTTTTGCCTTACGCGTGTGACCGACGCAGAGCCGGAGTCCTGCGGCAGACAGCCGCCCATTGTGCCAGAACACGCACGTGCCGCGGAAATCGCGCTAGATCCCCAGCACGGCCTTGGCGATCAGGAAGTAGATCAGCAGCCCGGTCGCGTCGACGAACGTGGAGATGAACGGGTTCGAGAACACCGCGGGATCGACGCGGATCGCCCGGGCGATCAACGGCATCGCGCCGCCGACCGTCGCGGCCATCGTGCACAGGCTCACCAGGGTCAACCCGATCACGATGCCGATGGAGCGGTCGTACACCAGGCTGGTCACCGCGAACGCCAGGCCGCCGAGCAGCAGACCCAGCGACAGCCCGACCCTCAGTTCGCGGAACAGCACTCTGCCCAGATCCCGGGGCCCCACGTCGCCGAGCGCCAGTGCACGGGTGACGGTCGTCGCGGCCTGGTTTCCAGTGTTGCCACCCGTGCCGATCAGCAGCGGGACGAACAACGCCAAGGTCACCACCTCGGCCAGCGTCGCCTCGAAGACTTCGAGCACCTGCACCGTCAGCGTGGCACCGATCGCGAGCACCAGCAGCCAGACGACGCGTGACCGGACGAGGTCGGCCACCGGCGCGGTCAGGTAGGGCCGGCGCAGCGGTTCGGTGCCGCTGATGCGCGCCTGGTCCTCGGACTCGGCGGTTTCCAGGATCTGCAGTGCGTCGTCGACGGTGAGGATGCCGACCAGCCGCGTCTCATTGTCGACGACCGGAAGTGCCAGCATCCTCAGATCGGCGCACCGCCGGGCAGCCTTCTCCGCGTCTTCGGTGGCGCGCGCCCAGTGCGGCGGGCGCATCACCTCGGCGATCGTCGTGCCCGGCGCGGCGGCGAGGAGCCGCCGCAGGCTGACCACCCCGATCAGCACGCGTTCGTCGTCGACCACCGGCAGCGTGTAGATGGTCTCGGCGTCGTCCAAGCCGGCGGTGACCCGGGTGAGCGCCTCGGCCGTCGTCATCGCCGGGCGTACCGACACGAACTCCGGACTCATCCGACGTCCGATCGAGCGCTGCGGATAGCCCAGCACCGCAGCGGTCAGCTCGCGTTCGCCGGGCGGCAGGCCACGCATCAGCCGCCCGGCCACTGTCGCGGGCAACTCGTCGAGGAGTTCCACCCGGTCGTCGGGATCCAGGTCGGCGAACAGCGCGGCGACGGCGTCGTCCTGCAACGCGCCGACGAGGTCGCCCTGCAGGCTGGGGGCGAGGATCTCGAAGACCTCCAGCGCCTGGTCCTTGGGCAGGACGCGGTAGAGCACCGCCCGGTCCTGACGGTCGAGGCGTTCCAGCACGTCGACGATCTGGATCGACGACAGCGGTCGCAGCAAGGCGGTCACTGCCGGTAGGTCGAGGTTGTCGAGGGCCCGCAGAATCTCCTTGAGCTGGGCTTCGGAGGGCGGGGCGGTGATATCGGCCATGTCGACGACAGCTCTACACCATCGAGGTGAACTCCGGGCGCCGCGAGCACGGCACGACCGTCGGACGCTTTACAGTCCATGCGTCGGATGTCACGCTTCACCGATGACGGACACCGCGGTGGAGGCGCACGAGATCGAGGCGATCAAACAGCTCAAGGCGCGCTACTGCCGCTATCTCGACACCAAGGACTGGGAGGCGTGGCGGACGTTGTTCAGCGACGACTTCCGCAGCGACACCTCGCAGGCGGGCGGCAAGGTCATCGTCGGCGCCGACGACTTCGTCGCGTTCACCCGGCGCAGCCTGCGCAACAACGCCACGGTGCATCAGGTGCACGCGCCGGAGATCACCCTGACGTCGGCGACCACCGCGGACGGGATCTGGGCGCTCGAGGACGTCGTGCGCCTGGCGCCCGGCCTGAACCTGCGCGGCTACGGGCACTACCGCGAGACCTACCAGAAGCGCGACGGACGCTGGCTGATCACCGAGTCCACGTTGACCCGGCTGCGCGAGGACATCTTCAACGTGGCGTTCTCGCTGTATCTGTCGGATCGCATCAAACGCGCCGCGGGCCGGTTGGCCGGGCGGGCGGTGCGGTAGTCACACCAGCTTGTCGAACGCCTTCTCCTCGACCCGCTTACTCATCCGCCAGCCCGCCTCGGTGCGGACGAACTCGTCGACGTACCAGATCCCGACGAAATAGATCTGCCCGGCATCGCCACCCATCACCATCGGGTTGAAGCAGATCGCCCGTGACGTCGCGGTGTTCCCGTCGGCGCCGATGCGCACGTCGACGTTGCCGAGCATGTGGTAGTACGCCGGGAAGTTCGGGAGCACCTCTTTCAGCCACGCCTTGACCTCCGGGAACCGGCCGTCGACGCCGCCGCTGACGCGGTAGTCGATGTAGGCGTCCGGGGTGAACACCGCATCGAGGTCGTCGAACCGCTTACCGTCGATCGCCGTCGAATAGTCGATCAGCAGTTGCTGGATCTCCAGCCGGTCGGAGATCTCTTCGAGGCTGAGCATGACATCGATTGAACACGATCATCCCCGCCGATAGGCTCACCCGACATGACACGGCTTCTCGCGTGCCTGGGCACCGCGCTGTGCCTGCTCGCCGGCGGATTCCTCACCGGCCCGGCGGCGACCGCCGTGCCGGTGCCCGGCGTCGTGCAACCCACCGGCTCGGTGCCCGCACCCGACGGGCCCGCGCAGGCGTGGATCGTCGCCGACATGGACACCGGCACGGTGCTGGCCGCCCGTAACGAGCACGGCCGCTATGCGCCGGCGAGCACGATCAAGATCCTGCTCGCGATGGTGGCGCTCGACGAACTGCCGCTGGACGCGACGATCGTCGCGAACGACGCCGACACGAAGGTCGAGTGCAACTGCGCGGGCGTCGCCCCCGGCCTGACCTACACCACCCGCCAGCTGTTGGAGGGGTTGCTGCTGGTGTCGGGCAACGACGCCGCCAACACCCTGGCCACCATGCTCGGAGGGCGCGACGTCGCGGTGGCGAAGATGAACGCCAAGGCCGCGGCGGTGGGCGCCCACAACACCCGGGCCGGCTCGCCGTCCGGGATCGACGGTCCGGGCATCGACATCTGGTCCACCCCACACGATCTCGCGGTGCTGTTCCGCGCGGCGATGGGCTATCCGGTGTTCGCGCAGATCACCGCGCAGCCCACGGCGGTGTTCCCGACCCGAACCGGGGATCGGGTGCTGGTGAATCAGGACGAGATGCTGCACCGCTACCCCGGCACGTTCGGCGGCAAGACCGGCTACACCGATCTGGCGCGCAAGACGTTCGTCGCCGGCGCCGAGCGGGGCGGCAGACATCTCGTGGTCGCGATGATGTACGGCCTGGTCACCGAAGGCGGCCCGACGTACTGGGATCAGGCGTCGGCGCTGCTGGACTGGGGTTTCGCGCTGGGACCCAACCCAGGGATCAGCCCGCTCTGAGCGTCGGTCGACACGCCGAATTCGCTCGAAGTCGATATCTGACGGAGACCTGGCCGAGTCCTGGCGCGACTAGCGTCGGCCCTCGTGCGAATACGACTCGCGGGGCTGGCGCTCGCCCTGAGTGCGCTGCTGCCCGCGTCGATGTCGGCCGCACCGGCGAATGCCCAGCCCGGCCAGCCCGTGGAACCCGCTGCCGCCCAACCGATTCCGGACGGACCGGCGAAGGCGTGGCTGGTCGCCGACCTGGACACCGGCCGGGTGCTCGCCAGCCGCGACCCGTACGGCACCTACGCCCCGGCCAGCACGATCAAGGTGCTGCTGGCGATGACGGTGCTCGACCACCTGCGACCCGACAACTTCGCCAGGGCCAACGAATCGCACACCCGGGTCGAATGTTCCTGCGTGGGGCTCAAACCCGGCCAGGCCTACACAACCACCCAACTGCTCTCCGCGATCCTGATGGTGTCGGGTAACGACGCGGCGAACATGCTGGGCGACATGCTCGGCGGGCAGCAGATGGCCGTGGCGAAGATGAACCGCAAGGCCGCGCTCGTCGGCGCGCGCAGCACCAAGGCGTCGTCGCCGTCCGGGCTCGACGGGCCGGGCTGGGAATCGGTGACCACGCCGCACGACCTCGCGGTGATCATGCGGGCGGCGCTGAAGTATCCGCTGATCGCCCAGATCATGCGCTCACCGACCGCGCCGTTCCCCGGCAAGACGCTGCACAACCAGAACGAGTTGTTGTCCCGCTACCCCGGGGACCTCGGCGGCAAGACGGGCTTCACCAATCTGGCTCGCAAGACCTACGTGGGGGCCGCCCAGCGCGGCAACCGTCGCCTCGTCGTGGTGCAGATGTACGGCACCGGCGATCTCTACGGACAGGCAATCCGCTTGCTGGACTACGGCTTCAGCCAGCCGTAGCGGCGGGGCTGAAACCTGCCGGCTGGTAGACCTGGCCGACTAATGGACGATGCCGCGCAGGATCACCACGGTCGGGTGGGCCAGCACCTCGGGACCGGACCGCGGATCGTCGGCGAAGCACACCAGATCCGCTGACGCACCGTGCCGCAGCGCGGGGCGCCGCAGCCACTCGCGGGCATCCCAGCACGCCGCGCCGAGCGCCTCGGTGGGCGTCATACCGATGCCCTTGAGCGCCTCGACCTCGTCGGCGATCCGGCCGTGTGCGACGGCACTGCCCGCATCGGTGCCCGCGAAGATCGGCACACCGGCTTCGCGCGCCGCCCCGATCCGGGCCGGGCAGCTCTCGTACAGCGCGCGCATGTGCTTCTGGTAGGCCGGGAAGCGGTCTGCCCCGTCGGCGATTCCGGGAAAGTTCTCGATGTTGATCAGTGTCGGGACCAGCGCCGTTCCGTGTTCGACCATCAGGTCGATGGTGTCCTCGGTCAGCCCGGTGCCGTGCTCGATGCAGTCGATGCCCGCGGTGATCAGACCGGGCAACGCGTCCTCGCTGAACACGTGCGCGGTCACCCGGGCGCCGTTGGCGTGGGCCGCGTCGATGGCCGCCTCCAGCACGTCGTCCGGCCACAGCGGCGCCAGGTCGCCGGTGTCGCGGTCGATCCAGTCCCCGACCAGCTTCACCCAGCCGTCGCCCCAGCGGGCCTGCTGTGCGACGGCGTCGGGCAACTGCCACGGGTCCTCGAGTTCGGCGGCGAAACCGCGCGAGTACCGCTTCGGGCGGGCCAGATGGCGGCCCGCCCGGATGATGCGCGGCAGGTCGGCGCGGTCGTCGAAGCTGCGGGTGTCGGTCGGCGATCCGGCGTCGCGCAGCAACAGCGCACCGGCGTCGCGGTCCGTCTCGGCCTGCGTGGCCGCCTCGTCCAGCGGGATCTCCCCGTGTGCGCCCAGACCGACGTGGCAGTGCGCGTCGACCAGGCCGGGCAGCACCCAGCCGTCATCGGTGTCCGCACCGAACACCGTCTCGGCATCGGCGACCGGTTCGGCGGACAGCCGCCCGTCGACGATCCACCAGTCGACGGGTTCGCCGTCCGGCAGGCCGCGGCCGCGAACATGCAGACGCGCCGTCATCGCTAGTTCTTCGGGAACTTCAGCTTCGACAGGTCGATGTCGGCGAGGCCGGGCGGCAGCTCGTCGAGGCCCTTGGGCATATTGGACAGATCAGGGAAGCCGGCCGGCATACCGGGCATGCCGGGGCCGAACGGGCTGCGGGTCTTCGGCTGCGTCGGGCCCTTCCCCTTCTTGCCCTTTTGCTTGTTCTTGCCCTTGGCCGCCTTGCGAGAGTTTTTCCGGCCGAACGGCATCCCCATCTGGCCGGCCATCTGCGACATCATCTTGCGGGCCTCGAAGAACCGGTCGACGAGCTGGTTGACCTCGGCGACCGTCACACCCGAGCCGTTGGCGATGCGCAGCCGGCGCGACGCGTTGATGATCTTCGGATCCGCGCGCTCCTGCGGGGTCATGCCGCGGATGATCGCCTGCACGCGGTCGAGCTGGCTGTCGTCGACGGCGGCCAGCGCGTCCTTCATCTGGCCGGCGCCGGGAAGCATGCCGAGCAGGTTGCCGATCGGACCCATTTTGCGGATCGCGAGCATCTGCTCGAGGAAGTCCTCGAGTGTGAGCTCGCCGCTGCCGATCTTGGCCGCGGTCGCCTCCGCCTGTTCGGCGTCGAAGACCTGCTCGGCCTGCTCGATGAGGGTGAGCACATCGCCCATGCCCAGGATGCGGCTGGCCATCCGGTCGGGGTGGAAGACGTCGAAGTCCTCCAGCTTCTCCCCCGCCGACGCGAACAGGATCGGCTGGCCGGTGACCTCGCGCACCGACAGCGCGGCGCCACCGCGGGCGTCGCCGTCGAGCTTGGTCAGCACGACACCGGTGAACCCGACGCCCTCACGGAACGCGTCGGCGGTGGTGACCGCGTCCTGGCCGATCATCGCGTCGAGGACGAACAGCACCTCGTCGGGGTTGACCGCGTCGCGGATCGCCGCGGCCTGCGCCATCAGCTCCTCGTCGATGCCGAGGCGACCGGCGGTGTCGACGATCACCACGTCGTAGAGCTTGTTCTTGGCCTCCGCGAGACCGGCCGCGGCCACGGCGACCGGGTCGCCCGCGGTCATCTGCTCGATGGTCGCGCCGTCCGGCGAGACGCCCGGGTGCGGGGCGAAGACGTGCACGCCTGCGCGTTCGCCGACGATCTGGAGCTGGTTGACCGCGCCCGGGCGCTGCAGGTCACACGCGACCAACAGCGGGGTGTGGCCCTGCGCCTTCAGCCATTTCGCGAGCTTGCCGGCAAGCGTCGTCTTACCGGATCCCTGCAGGCCGGCGAGCATGATGACCGTCGGTGGGTTCCGTGCGAACGCGAGCTGACGGGTCTCACCGCCGAGGATCGCGACGAGCTCCTCGTTGACGATCTTGACGACCTGCTGCGCCGGGTTCAGCGCTGCCGACACCTCGGCACCCTTGGCGCGATCCTTGATGCGCGAGATGAACGCGCGGACGACGGGCAGCGAGACGTCGGCCTCAAGCAGCGCCAGCCGGATCTCACGCGCGGTGGCATCGATGTCGGCGTCGGTCAGCCGACCCTTGCCCCGCAGGCCCGACAGGGCACCGGTCAACCGATCGGACAGGGATTCAAACACGCGGCCAGCCTATCGTGGGTCGGCGGGCGCGTTCGGCCAGCGCCGGTCCGCGGGCCGGCGTCGCCGCGTCGGTGCCGCTGGTGGCGGCGCCGCGCCGGTCCCCCGCACAGGTGAAGAGCACCGGTCAGCTGGCCTCGTCGTGAACCTGCTTCGGCGCGGGCGGGGCGGGCAACACCGCGAACAGTTCGCGTTCGAGCCTCTGCCGGATGCCGTCCTCCGCACCCTCGTCATGGGCGGGCAGCTCGATCCCGAACGCGTCGATCACCGAGGACCCCATCGTGGTGACCTTGGCCCAGGCGATGTCCACCCCGGACCGTTCGAAGACCCGGGTCAGCACCGCGAGCAGTCCGGTCCGGTCGGTGGCCCGGATCTCGGCGACGAGCTGGCCGGGGTTGGATCCCTCGTGCCACAGCACTTTCGGCGGCGCGGTCGGCGGGTTGATCGGGACGGCGGCCTTGATCTCACCGGCGCGCCCCAGCGCGATGCTCTCGGCTTCCTTCTTCTCGAGTGCGGCCATCACGTCGAGTTCACCGTCGATGGCCAGGATCAGCTGCTGGCGCAGCAGTTCGGCCGCGGGCGGCGAGCCGAAATGCGGTGCCACCACGAAACTGTTGATCGCCGAACCCTCATGGCCGTTCACCGACGCGGAGTACACCCGCAGCGAGTTCAGCGCCAGCACCCCGGCGGCCTTGGACAGCACACCGCGGCGGTCCGGCGCGATCATCGTGACCTGGTAGATGTGCGCGGTGTCGGCCGGTGTCAGCTCGACGTGCACGCCCACCTCGCCCGCCAGCGCGATGAACCGGGGGTCGACGGGATCGGGATGCGGAAGCGGCTCACCGGCCATCACCAGCCGGCAGCGCCGCACCAGTTCGCCGATCAGCGAGGCCTTCCAGTCGCCCCACACCCCGGGACCGGTGGCCAGCGAGTCGGCCTCGGCGAGCACGTGCAGCAGCTCGAGCACCACGAGATCACCGTCGAGCGCCTCGGCGACCGCGGCGATGGTGTCGGGATCCTGCAGATCGCGACGGGTGGCGGTGTGCGGCAGCAACAGGTGGTGGCGCACCACCTGGGCGAGGATCTTGATGTCCGAAGGCCACAGGCCGAGCCGGCTGCCGATCTGGTGGGCCAGTTCGGCACCGATGACGCTGTGGTCGCCACCGCGCCCCTTGCCGATGTCGTGCACCAGAGCACCGAGCAGAAGCAGATCGGGGCGCGACACCCGGGTGGTGAAAGCGCTTGCCCGGGAAACGGTCTCGACCAGGTGGCGGTCGACGGTCCAGATGTGCACGACGTCGCGGGGCGGCAGGTCACGTACCGCGCCCCATTCCGGGAACAGCCGGCCCCACAACCCGGTGCGATCGAGCGCCTCGATGGTGCCGACCGCCGACGGCCCGGCCGCGAGCATCACGAGCAGATCCTTGAGCGCCTGCCGGGGCCACGGGGTGCGCAGTTCGGGGGCGGCCTCGACAAGACGGCTGAGCGTGGATCCCGCGATCGGCAACCCGGTGGTGGCCGACGCCGCGGCCACCCGCAGGATCAGCCCGGGGTCGCGTTCGGGGCGGGCGTCGCGGGCCAGGATCACCTCGCCGTTGAATTCGATGACGCCTTCGTCGAGCGGGCGCCGCACCGGCCGGCGCAGGGCGGCCAGCCCCCGGCGCGGTAAAGCGTTTGCCGCCGTGCGGATTCCGGCGTCGACGTAGTAGCTGACGGTGCGCGCCGCATCGGACAGGGTGCGGGCGAGGTCGAAGCGGTCACCGATACGCAGCGACGACCCGATCTCGTCGGCGTGCTGGGCCAGCAGCAGTTCCCGTCCGCGGCCGGCCACCCGGTGCAGTTCGGTGCGAACGTTGAGCAGCGCGAGGTTCGCCTCCCCGAGCGTCTCGGTCGGCGAGGCCAGCGAACGGCTCGGGTACACGTCGGCGAGCTGGGCGATCGCGAGCGCGTTGAGCAGCTGGACGTCGCGCAGCCCTCCCCTGCCGCACTTGAGATCCGGTTCGGCGCGGTGGGCGATCTGGCCGCTGCGCTCCCAGCGCGCCTTGGTGTGCTCGACGAGTTCGTCGAAGCGCGAGGCGATCCCGGTGCGCCACTGCCTGCGCGCACCGCCGATCAGCAATGACGACAGGTCGGCGTCGCCCGCGATGTGCCTGGCCTCCAGCATGGCCAACCCGGCGGAGATGTCCTCGCCCGCCACCCGCAGCGCCTCGGGCACCGTGCGCACACTGTGGTCGAGGCGAATGTTGGCGTCCCACAACGGATACCACAAGAGCTCGGCGACCTCACTGACGACGTCGGCAGGCATGTTGTCGTGCAACAGCATCAGGTCGAGATCGGAGTACGGCAGCAGCTCACCTCGGCCGAGGCCTCCGGTCGCGACGATCGCGAAACCGCTGGTCGCGGTGATCCCGATCTCGGCGGCCTTGGTGGTGAGCCAGAAGTCGTGCAGATCGAGCAGCGCGTCACGCAGCGCGGCGGAGTCGAGCTGGCGACCACTGCCGGACAGCAGCTGTTCGGCAGCGGCCACGAGATCGGTTGCAGGGCGGGAAGACACCGCCGCCGGACGCTCCCAACGGGAAGCGCCGGCGGCGGGCTTCGATGTCGAATCCTTCATGAGTTGTCCTCCCGGCACTTGACGATCCAGTACTCACACGACGCAACCGCCGGGAGACGACCTCTCATTCCTCGATACGGATCAAAGGGCGTCTGCCCCACGTTCACCGGTGCGCACCCGGACCACGGTCTCGACCGGGCTCACCCAGACCTTGCCGTCACCGATCTTGCCGGTGCGGGCTGCCTGGACGATGACGTCCACCACCTTGTCGACGGCGGCATCGTCCACGACGACCTCGACACGCACCTTCGGCACGAAGTCGACCGAGTACTCCGCGCCGCGGTAGACCTCGGTGTGACCCTTCTGCCTGCCGTAGCCCTGGACCTCACTGACGGTCATTCCCAGGATGCCCGACTGCTCCAGACCGGTCTTGACATCTTCGAGCGTGAACGGCTTGACGATCGCGGTTATCAGCTTCATGTAGTTGATCCCTTCCGATGAAATTGTCGCCGGTCAGGCGAGCTCGTAAGCCGTTTCGGCGTGTTCGGTCTCATCGATGCCAGTGTCCTCGTCCTCCTTGGACACTCGCCAACCCAGAGGCTTGACGATGAAGGCGATGATGGCGGTCATGACTGCGGTGAACACTACGGCAACCACCGCGATGACGATCTGGACCACCAACTGCTGGAAGCCGCCGCCGTAGAACAGACCGGTCTCCAGAGCCAGGAAGCCGATGCCCACGGTGCCCCACAGACCGGCGACCAGGTGCACGCCGACGACGTCGAGCGAATCGTCGTAACCGAACTTGTACTTCAGCGCGATGGCAAGCGCGGACAGCACACCCGCGACCGCACCGAGGATCAACGAGCCGATCGCACTCAGCGACCCGCAGGCCGGGGTGATCGCGACCAGGCCGGCGACGATACCGGAGGCGGCACCGACGCTGGTGGCGTGACCGTCGCGGATGCGCTCCACCAGAAGCCAGCCGAGCATCGCGGCGGCCGTCGCGGCGGTGGTGTTGACCCACACCGAGCCGGCGAGCATGTCCGCGGCGCCCTCGGAGCCGACGTTGAAGCCGAACCAGCCGAACCACAGCAGCGCAGCACCCAGCATCACGAACGGGATGTTGTGCGGGCGGTACGGGGTCTTGCCGAAGCCGGCGCGCTTGCCGAGCAGGATCGCCAGCACCAGCGCCGCCATACCGGCGTTGATGTGGACCACGGTGCCACCGGCGAAGTCGATCGGCGACACGTTCGCCACACCCTCATCGTCGACACCGAAAATCTTTGCCGCGATTCCACTCTCGGAACCCGACAGCAGGCCGCCGCCCCAAACCATGTGTGCCAGGGGGAAGTACACCAGCGTGACCCAGATGCCGCCGAACACCAGCCAGGTGCCGAACTTCATGCGCTCGGCCACCGCGCCGCTGATCAGCGCGACGGTGATGACCGCGAAGGTCAGCTGGAAGGCCACCCAGACGATGGCCGGCACCGTGCCGAACCCGCCGGAGACGAAGGTGTCGACCCCGTCGATCTCGCGGACCTCGGTCAGTTGACTGAGACCGAACAGCGAGAACGGGTTGTCGAAGACTCCGAAGAAGTCGCTCTCACCGGTGTGACCGGAGGCGAACGACATCGAGTAACCCCAGAGCACGTAGATGACGCTGACGACACCCATCGTGCCGAACGACATCATCATCATGTTGAGGACGGACTTCTGACGGGACAAACCACCGTAGAAGAACGCCAGGCCCGGTGTCATGAGCAACACCAGCGCCGCCGACGTGAGCACCCACGCCGTATCTCCTGCGCTCAGGCCGTCAGGCCCGAACGGCAGAAACGCTTCGTCTGGCAAGGCTAAAAGCACTTTGTGTGAACCTCCTTGGGATGGCGGCCGATCATGATCGGCCTCCCGAAGAGACTCTTTTGCGAGCGTTTCACCTGTGATTCTGTTGTGTTTCGCCGGTGTGAACGGACACGCGGATGTCGTTACGCTCGTGTTTCGCCGTCGCCGACCAGCAAAAACACCGTGCCGTTCACCGCGATTCGGGCCTCAGCCGAGCAATGCGTCGACGAACGCGGCGGGCTCGAACGGCGCCAGATCGTCGGGGCCCTCACCGAGCCCGACCAGCTTGACGGGCACCCCGAGTTCCTGTTGGACGCGGAACACGATGCCGCCCTTGGCCGTCCCGTCCAGCTTCGTCAGAACCACGCCGGTGATGTGCACCGCGTCGGCGAACACCCGGGCCTGCGGCAGGCTGTTCTGCCCGATCGTCGCGTCCAGCACCAGCAGCACCTCGTCGACTTCGGCGCGCTTGGCGACGACCCGCTTGACCTTGCCGAGTTCGTCCATCAGGCCGGTCTTGGTGTGCAGCCGGCCCGCGGTGTCGATGACCACGACGTCGGCGCCGTCGGCGATGCCCTTGTCGACCGCGTCGAACGCCACCGACGCGGGGTCGGCGCCCTCGGGTCCACGCACCACCTGCGCGCCGACGCGCGAGGCCCACGACTGCAACTGATCGGCCGCCGCGGCGCGGAAGGTGTCCGCCGCGCCGAGCACCACCCGCCGCCCGTCGGCGACGAGTACGCGGGCGAGCTTGCCGACGGTGGTCGTCTTGCCGGTGCCGTTGACGCCGACCACCAGCAGTACCGACGGCTTGTCGGCGTGCGGCAGCGCCCTGATCGAGCGGTCGAGGTCGGGATGCAGCTCGGAGATCAGCACCTCACGCAGCACGGCGCGGGCATCGGCTTCGGTGCGCACCCGGCTGCTGGCCATCTTCTCGCGCAGCGCGGCGATCACCGATTCGGTGACGACGGGGCCGAGGTCGGCGATCAGCAGCGTGTCCTCGACCTCCTCCCAGGAATCCTCGTCGAGGTCGCCCCCGCCGATGAGGCCCAGCATGCTGCGCCCGAGGGTGTTCTGGGATTTGGCCAGCCGGCCGCGCAGCCGGTCCAGGCGCCCCTCGGTCGGGGCGATGCTGTCCAGGTCGGGGGCCGCGGGCGCCGCGGCGACGGGTTCGGGCTCTGGCTCGGGTTCGAGTGCGGGCTCGGGCTCGGGCTCGGGCGTCGGCTCGGCGGGCGGGGCCGGGCGCTCGACGGGCGGCGCCGGAGTGCGGTCCTCGACAGGGGGCTCGGGGAGCCTGACGTCGGCGATCGGACGTTTCGGCGCATCGCGCGGAATGGTGGCATCATCGCCGACGGCGGGTAAGCCGGTGGTGTCGATCCGTTCGGGCGCCTTCGGCGGCGCCGGCGCCTTGGGCGGGGCTTTGGGCGTGGCTTCAGGCGGAGCCGACTGCGAGAACGTGATACTTGACGAGGCGGTATAGCCGCCCGACCGATCGACGGGAGTGGCAGTGTCTGGAGCCGACAGCTTGATCTGGCGGCGGCGGTACCGCACCAGACCGACGACGAGCGCGACTACCAGCAGAACGGCGATGACCGCGATCGCGATCCAGAGACCTTCACTCACCGTGCCATTGTCTCAGGGGACATAACCGGTGACGCCCGACCCCGCATCAGCCCTGCAGCATCGCAAGCGCCGCCACATCGACGTCTGCCTGACCGAGCCCGTCGACTACCAGACCGTGACGACCGGGCTGGAGCGCTACCAGCTGCCCTACAACGCGCTGACCCAGACCGACCTCGGCACCGTCGACCTCGGCACCGAGTTCTTCGGCGCCCGACTTCGCGCACCGGTGCTGATCGGCGCGATGACCGGCGGCGCCGAACTGTCGGGGACCATCAACCGCAACCTCGCGGCGGCTGCGCAGCGGCTCGGCGTCGGGATGATGCTGGGGTCACAGCGGGTGATGATCGACGATGCGGTCGCGGCGAAGAGCTTCGACGTGCGCGGGGTCGCGCCCGACATCCTGGTGATCGGCAACATCGGGCTGGCCCAGGTGCAGCCGACGATGCTGCCGGCGCTGGCGGCGGTGCTGGACCGCGTCGGCGCCAACGGGCTCGCCGTGCACACCAACCCGCTGCAGGAGGCGATGCAGCACCACGGTGACACCGACTTCTCGGGGTCGATGGCCCGGCTGCGCGGGGTGGTCGAATCGATCGGGTATCCGGTCATGCTCAAAGAGGTCGGCCACGGCATCGGTGCGGCCGCCGCCGCCCAACTCGTCGACTGCCCCGTCGCGGCCGTCGACGTCGCCGGTGCGGGCGGGACGTCATGGGCGCGCATCGAACAGTTCGTGCGCTACGGCGAGGTGCGCTACCCGGCGCTCGCCGAGTGGGGCATCCCGACCGCGCAGGCGCTGACCGAGGTGCGCCGGGTACTGCCCGGTGTCCCGCTGGTCGCCTCGGGCGGCATCCGCACCGGGATGGACGCCGCGAAGGCCCTCGCGATGGGCGCCGAGGTGGTCGCGGTCGCCCGGCCGCTGCTCGCCCCTGCCGTGGAATCCGTTGACGCGGTGGTGGATTGGCTGGAACGGTTCATCGACGAGCTGCTCGTATGCCTGCACGGGTCCGGCGCCGCCGACCTGGCCGCGCTGCGCGAGCGCGGCGTCACCGAGCTCGGCTGAGAGCCGTCAGGACGAGCTGGCGACCAGTTCCTGACCCCGCATCCGCTGCGAGATCACCGTGGTGATGCCGTCGCCCTGCATGGTGACGCCGTACAGCGCGTCGGCGACCTCCATCGTCGGCTTCTGATGGGTGATCACGATCAGCTGGGAGCGTTCCCGCAGCTGCTCGAACAGGCTGATCAACCGGCGCAGGTTCACATCGTCGAGCGCCGCCTCGACCTCGTCCATCACGTAGAACGGAGAGGGGCGGGCCCGGAAGATCGCGACCAGCATGGCCACCGCGGTCAGCGACTTCTCGCCGCCCGAGAGCAGGGAGAGCCGCTTGATCTTCTTGCCCGGCGGACGGGCCTCGACCTCGATGCCCGTGGTCAGCATGTCGGCGGGGTTGGTCAGCAGCAGCCGGCCCTCACCGCCGGGGAACAGCGTGGAGAACACCTGGGTGAACTCGCGCTCCACGTCCATGTAGGCCTCGGTGAACACCTGCAGGATCCGGGTGTCGACGTCGGCGATCACGTCGAGCAGATCCTTGCGGGCGGCCTTGACGTCCTCGAGCTGGGTCGACAGGAAGTTGTAGCGCTCTTCCAGCGCGGCGAACTCTTCCAGCGCAAGCGGATTCACCCGGCCGAGTTCCTTGAGCTCCTTCTCCGCGCGCTTGGCCCGGCGTTCCTGGGTCGGCCGGTCATACGGCATCGGCGCCGGTGCGGTGACATGCTCGCCGCGCTCCTTGGCCTGCTCGTACTCGGCCATCTCCAGCTCCGACGGCGGCAACGCGACGTCGGGACCGTATTCGGCGACCAGGTCGTCGGCCGCCATGCCGAACTGCTCGAGCACCTGTTCTTCGAGCTGCTCGATACGAAGGGCCGCTTGCGCTTTGGCCACCTCGTCACGGTGCAGCGCGTCGGTCAGCGCGGTGATCCGCGTGGTCAGTTCGTTGACCTCTTCGCGTGTCTTCGTCAGCGCACCGGCGCGGACCTGCCGCTCGGCGGCGACCTCGTCGCGCACCCGCGATGCGACCTCGACCGCCGCCGCAAGGCGCTGGGCGACCAGCCGACCGGCGTCGGCGACGGCGGCGGCGACCGCGGCGGCGTGTACCCGCGCCTCCCGGGCGCGCAGCGCCCTGGCCCGCGCCTCCCGTTCGGCCACAGCGGCGCGGCGCAGCGAATCTGCCCGTCCGCGAACGGCATTGGCGCGTTCCTCGGCGGTGCGCACCGCCAGCCGTGCTTCCACCTCCGCGGCCCGCGCGGCCTCGGCGGCGGCCGTCGACTCCGAACGGTCGACGACCTCGACGTCGAACATCGGCTCCTGCTGGGCCAGATGCAGCCGCTGTTCGAGCTCGGCGAGCTCGGCGACCGTGCGGTTGCGCGCGGCCTCCATCTCGTCGCGCTGCCGGATCAGTCGCTGCCATTCGTCGTCGGCCGCGCGCGCATCCTGACCGAGGCGGCCCAGCTGCTCGTAGATCGACGAGATCGCGGCATCGGATTCGTTGAGTGCGGCCAGCGCCTGTTCGGCGGCGTCCTGACGGGCGGCCTGTTCGTCCAGTGCGCCGGACAGCGCCGCGGACAGTTCGCCGACCTGGCGTTCGGCGCGGGTGAGCTCGGCGCGGGCCTTGTCGACCTCGGACTGGATCTCCAGCGTGCTGGGTTTGCGGTCGGACCCGCCGCTGACCCAGCCGGCGCCGACCAAGTCGCCGTCAGCGGTCACGGCACGCAGATGAGGTTGCGCCGCAACGAGATCCAGCGCAGCAGCCAGGTCGGCGACCACCGCGACGCCCGCGAGCATCGCTGTCACCGCGCCGTGTACCCGGGCGGCGGGCTCGGCCAGTTCCACCGCCCACGCCGCACCGGCGGGGAGCTGTCCGGCCACCGGCTCCTGGGCCGGCCAGTCGCCGAGTACCAGCGCCGCGCGGCCACCGTCGGATTCCTTGAGCGCGGCGACGGCGGCGCGGGCCGCGGTCGAGTCCTCGGCGGCCAGCGCATCGGCGGCCGCCCCCAGCACCGCGGCGATCGCCGCCTCGTGGCCGGGCCGCACCTTCACCAGGTTCGCGATGGAGCCCAATAGTCCTGCGCCACTGTGGTTCTGCTGCAGCCACGCGGCACCGTCGCGGCGGTCCAGGCCCACCGACAGGGCATCGATGCGGGCCTGCAGCGACGCGACCTGCCGCTCGGCGGCGCGCTCCGCGGCCTGCAGTTCGGCGACGCGCTCGTCGGCCAGTCGCAGCGCGGTCACGCTGCGGTCGTGCTGCTCGTCGAGCCCGACCTCGCCGGCGTCGAGCTCGGCCACCCGGCCCTGCACGGTCTCGAACTCGGCCTGGGTCTGCTGCGCGCGGGCCGCGGCGTCGTCGATGCCCGCGGTCAGCCGGGCCAGCGTCTCGTCGGCGGACTCGACGCGGGTGCGCATCGTGTCGACCTGACCGGACAGCCGGGCCAGCCCCTCGCGCCGGTCGGCCTCGGCGCGGGCCGCGGCCATGTGCGCGCGTTCGGCCTCCGCGGCGACCTGCTCGCGTTCGGAGAGCTCGGCACGCGCGGACTCCAGCCGTGCCTGGGATTCGGCGAGCTCTTCGAGCAGCTGCTCTTCCTGCTCGGCGACCGCGTCGGCCTGCGCTTCGAGCTCGTCGGGATCGGGTCCGGCCGAGAAATCCGGCTCGGCGTCGAGGTGCTGGGCACGCTCGGTGGCGATCCGCACCGTCGCGCCGACGCGTTCGGCCAGCGCCGAGAGCCGGAACCAGCGCTGCTGGGCCGCATCGGCGCGCTCGCTGAGCTCGCCGACCGCGCGCTCGTGCTCGTCGAGTTCGGCGGCCCTGATCTCCAGCCGCTCAGTGAGCTCCTCGTGTTCCCTGCGCAGCGTCGTCTCGGCGTGGTTGGTGTTGTCGAACTCGGCCTTGCGGGTGACCAGGTCGTCGGCCGCCAGCCGCAACCGGGCGTCCCGCAGGTCGGCCTGGATGGTCTGGGCGCGCCTGGCCATCTCGGCCTGGCGGCCCAGCGGTTTGAGCTGGCGGCGCAGCTCGGTGGTCAGGTCGGTCAGTCGGGCCAGGTTGGCGGCCATCGAGTCGAGCTTGCGGACGGCCTTCTCTTTGCGCTTCCGGTGTTTGAGGACGCCTGCGGCCTCCTCGATGAACGCACGCCGGTCCTCGGGCCGAGATTCCAGGATCTCCGACAGCTTGCCCTGGCCGACGATCACGTGCATCTCGCGGCCGATGCCGGAGTCGCTGAGCAGCTCCTGGACATCGGCCAAACGACAACGGCTGCCGTTGATTTCGTACTCACCGGCGCCGTCGCGGAACATCCGGCGGGTGATGGACACCTCGGAGTACTCGATCGGCAGCGCGTTGTCGGAGTTGTCGATGGTCAGCGTCACCTCGGCGCGGCCCAGCGGGGCCCGCGAGGACGTCCCGGCGAAGATGACGTCCTCCATCTTGCCGCCGCGCAGGGTCTTGGCACCCTGTTCGCCCATCACCCAGGTCAGCGCGTCGACGACGTTGGATTTCCCCGACCCGTTCGGGCCCACGACGCACGTGATGCCCGGCTCGAAGCGCAGAGTCGTCGGCGAGGCGAAGGACTTGAAGCCCTTCAGCGTCAGACTCTTCAGATGCATGACGCGTTACCCTACCGCCGCGGGGCTCAGCGCTCGGTGAAGCCCGAGAGCGCGTCGGACGGTTCGGACCAGTCGGAGATCACCTTGTCGACGTGACCGGGCGTGTCACCGCCGGTGAGCAGCGCGAGAAGGCGTTCACACGCCTCCCGCGGGCCCTGCGCGACCACCTGGACGCGGCCGTCGGGTTTGTTGGCCGCATAGCCGGTCAGGCCCAGTTCGAGCGCCCGCGACCGCGTCCACCAGCGGAAACCGACGCCCTGCACGTGGCCGTGCACCCAGGCGGTCAGGCGGATGTCACTTTCCCCCAAGGTCTTTCACCTCAAATGTCACTTTGGTGCCCTGCTTCAACGTGCGTCCCACTGTGCACACCTGGTCGATCGCCCGCTCGACGACGGTGAGCAGCCGGGCCTTCTCGTCGTCGGACAGCGCCGACAGGTCGGCCTCCAGCACCTCTTCGAGCAGCGGGTAGACCTCGTGCTCACGGTCGGGCGGCCCGGACACCCGGATCGTGGTGTCGTAGTCGTCGCCGAGGCGCCGGCGCAGCGGCTGATCGCTGGCCATCCCGCTGCACGCGGCCAGTGCGATCTTCAGCAGCTCACCCGGTGTGAAGACGCCCTCGACGTCCTCCGAGCCCACCAGCACTTCGGCGCCGCGCGAGCTGCGCCCCGTATAGCGACGCACCCCGGTGCGCTCCACCCACAGTTCGGTCACGCCCTATTTCTACAGCGTTGGCCGCGGCGCCCCGCCGAACTGGGATTCCCGGTCGTGGTTTCGGCGCCGATCACAGCCAGGAATCCCAGTTCGGCGAAGCCGGGCGGGCGATCAGCCCCGGGGGCGGGGTTGGCAGCGCGGGCAGTAGAACGACGAGCGGTTCATGAACTTGTCGCGCCGCATGATCGCCCCGCAGCGCCGGCACGGCTCACCCTCGCGGCCGTACGCGTCCAGCGAGCGGTCGAAGTACCCGGACTCGCCGTTGACGTTGACATACAGCGAGTCGAACGACGTGCCGCCCTGCCCGAGCGCATCGGTCATCACCGCGGCCGCGGCATCGAGCAGTTCGGCCAGCTTCGGTCTCGTCAGCTTCGAGGCCAGCCGGGCGCCGTTGACCTTCGCCCGCCACAGCGCCTCGTCGGCGTAGATGTTGCCGATCCCGGACACCACGGTCTGGTCGAGCAGCTGCCTTTTGATCTCGGAATGCTTGCCGCGCAACACTTTCACGACGGCGTCGCGGTCGAACAGCGGATCCAGCGGGTCACGGGCGATATGCGCGACGGGTACGGGCACATCGGTGCCGTCGACGGTCACCAGATCGGCGACCATCCACCCGCCGAAGGTCCGCTGGTCGACGAAGCTCAGCGTCGTACCGTCGTCGAGCAGCACCGCGATGCGCAGATGGTTCTCGTTCGGCACGCCGCCGAGCAGCATCTGCCCACTCATCCCGAGGTGCACGACGACCGCGGCACCGGATTCATCGGCCGCGTCCCCGACGGTGAGCCACAGATACTTCCCCCGCCGCCCGGTCCCGGTGATCGTCATGTCGAGCAGCCGGGCCGTCAGATCGGCAGGGCCCGCCTCGTGCCGGCGCACCGCCCGTGGGTGGTGCACCCGCACCGCGGTGATCGTCCTGCCGACGACGTGGGCGGCCAAGCCCCGGCGGACGACCTCGACCTCGGGGAGTTCAGGCATCCGGGTGCGCGGACTTCAGCGCGTTCCAGGCGGCCGAGGCGGCCTTGAGTTCGCCTTCCTTCTTGGTGCGGCCGACGCCCGTGCCGTAGACCTTCTCGCCGACCACCACGACGGCGGTGAATTCCTTGTCGTGATCGGGTCCGGTCGAGGTGACCTGATAGGACGGCGCACCCAGCCCCAGCGACGCGGTCAGCTCCTGCAGGCTGCTCTTCCAGTCCAGCCCGGCCCCCAGCGTCGGCGCGGTGTCCAGCAGGTCGGCGAACAGACGCAGGATGACTTCGCGCGCCGCGGGCCCGCCGTGTTCGAGATAGATTGCGCCGAGCAGGGATTCGACACCGTCGGCGAGGATGCTGGACTTGTCCGCCCCGCCGGAGTTCTCCTCGCCCTTGCCGAGCAGCAGGTAGGCGCCGAGCCCGTCCGGGGACAGGTTGCGGCCGACATCGGCCAGGGCCTGGGTGTTGACGATGCTCGCCCGCAGCTTGGCCAGATCGCCCTCGGAGCGGTCGGGGTGACGGTGGTAGAGCTCTTCGGTGATCGTCAGGCCGAGCACCGAATCGCCGAGGAACTCCAGCCGTTCGTTGGTCGGCACGCCGCCGTTCTCGTAGGAGTAGCTGCGGTGGGTCAGCGCGATGGTCAGCAGATCCTCGGACAGGTCGATCCCCAGCGCTTTGAGCAGGGGCGCCCGGTCTGTCGTCACTTGTCGTCCTCGCCGCCGTCGCGGAAATCGGCCAATTTGGCCCAGCGTGGGTCGATCTTCTCGTGATGGTGCCCGGGTTCGGCGTCCGCCAGGGCGATCCCGCAGTCGGGGCACAGCCCCTGGCAATCCGGGCCGCACACCGGTGAGAACGGCAGCACCAGCCCGATCGCGTCGATCACCGTCTGCTCGAGGTCGATGGTCTCGGCACCACGGTAATGGCCGACCCGGGGAACCTCGTCGGCCTCGGTGGTCTCGTCGGTGGCGCTGTCCGGGTAGGCGAACAGCTCGGTGAGGTCGATCTCGACCTCGCCGGTGATCGGTTTGAGGCAGCGTGCGCACTCCCCCGAAGTCGGGGCCGACACCGTCCCGGTGACGAGCACGCCTTCGGACACCGACTCCAGCCGTAGGTCCATCGTCAATGGTGCGCCCTCTTCGACGGCGATCAGTTCGACGCCGATCCGCAGAGGGCTCGGCACGGTGGTGTCCACGGTGATCATCGAGCCGGGTCGCCGGCCGAGCCGAGAGATGTCGATCACGAGCGGCGACCGTGACGAGCGGTGCGCCGCCGCGCTAACGTGCGTCGCCATGTCCGTATCGTACGGTCAGCTCCGCGAGTGGTTTACCGCGCGGCGTAGTCGTGGGTGCCGGCCGAGGTCCGCAGCTGGTGACGGCCCCGCCCGACCGACCGCAGCGTGCCGTTGAGGAAGTCCTCGAACTCGGCGAGCTTGCTGTCGACGTAGATGTCGCATTCGCCGCGCAGCCGGTCGGCCTCGGCGTGCGCCGAGTCGATCATGCGGGTGGCCTCGGCCGTCGCGGTCGCGACGACCTCGGTCTGCGACACCAGGCGCTGCTGTTCCTTGATGCCCTCCTGGACGGCCTTCTCGTAGGCCAGGTTGCCGCTCTCGATCAAGCGGTCGGCCTCGGACTTGGCGCGTCCGGTGCTGGCCTCGTACTCCCGTTTCGCCGTCGCGGCGATGCGCGCGGCCTCTTCGCGGGCTTCACCGACCATCCGCTCGCTGTGCTGGCGCGCCTCGGCGACCATGCGGTCGGCCTGGGCCTTCGCATCGGCCAGCAGCCGGTCGGCCTCGGCCCTGGCGTGGTTGACCATCGAGTCGGCCTCGGCGTTGGCCGTGGACACGGTCGACTCGGCGTGGTCCTTGGCCTCGCGCAGCAGCGTGTCGCGCGCGTCCAGCACGTCCTGGGCGTCGTCGAGCTCACCCGGGATCGCGTCCTTGATGTCGTCGATCAACTCCAGGACGTCGCCGCGCGGCACCACGCATCCGGCCGTCATCGGCACGCCGCGCGCTTCTTCGACGATCGCACCCAACTCATCGAGAGCTTCGAACACTCGGTACACGGCGACACCCTCCAGGCGTAGTTGTTAGTGACCAGTGTGCCTGGTGTTACGCCTGTGACTGGTGTTCCGTCGCCGGTGTGTCGCGTCGAAAATCGACGAATCAGGCGCGGAATCAGCGCAGGGCGGCGGCGATCGCGTCGCGGGCGCGGTCCAGCATGGACGCGAACGGGCCGACGGCGAAGTTCAGCGTCGCCGATTCCACACCGGGATGCGGCCGCGTCGGGGCGATCGCCTCGGCCGCCTGCACCGCACCGGCCATCCGTTTGAGATCCTCGGCGTCGACCTCGCGGGCCAGCTTGGTGAACTCGTCGATCTCCTCGTGCTCGGCGTGGGCCAGCACGACCTCGCGGAACTTGGTGATCTCCTCGATGAACTCGTCGGAGGCGATGTCGAGATCCTCCAGCGCGGCCAGCTGCTCCTTGGCGGTGTGCTCCTCGTGCAGCAGCGCATCGGCGATCTCGCCGCCCTCGTCGACCTCGCGGCGGATGCGGGGATGCACGACCATCTCCTCGGCGGTCTCGTGCACGGCGAGCAGCTGACGCAGTTCGGTGAACGCCTTCTCCCGCGCCTTCGGATCGGTCGCGTAGAGCACGTCGTCGAACATGTCCTTGATCAGGTTGTGCTGATCCTTGAGGAACGAGACGACGTCGTCGGTGGATTGGACAAAGGTTTTCGGCACGGTCGGCACCTCCGGGTAGGGAGTCGTGGACGGGCGGCGCGAAGGGGCTGTGCGCCGGTCGTCCCCCGGGATACCCCGGCGGGTCCGGCTCAACCGCGTTCGGCCAGCTTCTCCTTCAACCGCGCGTTGACCACCGGCGGCAACAGCGCCGTCACGTCGCCGCCGAGCATCGCTACCTCCTTGGCCAACGACGAGGACACGAACGAGTACTGCGGTGTGGTCGCCACGAAGAACGTGTCGACGCCGGCGACGTGCTTGTTCATCTGCGCCATCTGCAGTTCGTATTCGAAGTCGGTGCCCGTCCGCAGCCCCTTGACGATCGCGGTCAGCCGGCGCTCCTTGACGAAGTCGACGATCAGACCCCGCCCCGACTCCACGCGCAGGTTGGACAGGTGGGTGGTCGACTCCTCGATCAGTGCGATCCGCTCGTCGAGGGTGAACATGCCCTTCTTGTTCGGGTTGACCATCACCGCGACGACGACCTCGTCGAACTGGGCGGCCGCCCGTTCGAAGACGTCGATGTGACCGAGGGTCACCGGATCGAAGGATCCCGGGCACACGGCTCCGCTCATGAGAGCTGACCGTAGCAGGGCGGGTCGCGGCCCAGGCGGATCAGCGGTGCCGCACCCGTGCGGTGACCGGGGCCGCCGCGACCGCGGTGAACGGCACCTCGACCGGGAACTCGGCTGTCGTGGAGACGATTTCGACCGTCCTGACGATGGTCGCCAGCGCCAGGGTGGCCTCGAGCATCGCGAAGTGGTCTCCGATGCACGACCGCGGACCGGCACCGAACGGCAGATATTGCCAGCGGTCCGGGCGCTTGCCCCCGGTGAAGCGGTCGGGGTCGAAGGTCAGCGGATCGGCCCACAGCTGCGGATCGCGGTGCAGCGCATAGATGCCGACGACGAGCATGCTGCCTGCCTCCACGAGGTGACCCCCGACGTCGATGTCGCACACCGCTTCCCGGCTGGTGGCGGGCGCCGGCGGGCACAACCTCAACGCCTCGTGCAGCACCGCCACCGTGTAGCCGAGTGCCGGCACGTCGGCGGGCCCGAGACTGCCACGCTCGCGCACCGCGACAACCTCGGCCAGCACCCTCTCATGCAGGTCCGGACGACGGCCCAGCTGCCACAGCGCATAGGCCAGCGTCGTCGCGGTGGTGTCGTGCCCGGCGATCAGGAACGCGATCAGGTCGTCGGCGATCTCGCGATCGGTCAGCGGCGCCCCGGTCTGCGGGTCGACGGCGGCCATCATCGCGCGCACCAAGGGCGCGTCCCGCCCGGCATCGGCCCGGCAGGCACGCACGATGCGGTCAGCGATGCGCTGCAGTTCGGCGGCCGCCGCACGGGCCCGGTGCCGCGCAGGCGTCGGGAACCACCGCGGCGGCTTGACCGGGGCCCCGGTGCGATCCGCGATGTGCGACAACGCGATCTGCATCGGCGCACCGATCGACGACGCCTGCTCGGCGAGGTCGACGCCGAGCACCGCCCGCCCGAGCGCACGCAGTGTGAGGCGGCGGCTCTCGGTGTCGAGGTCGATCTCGGCACCGTCGGCCCAGCTGTCGGTGACCGACTCCGCGGCGGCGGCCATGTGCCCGGAGAACTCCTCGACCCGCTTCTTCGTGAACACCGGCTGCAGTGCGCGGCGCCTCGGCGTCCAGTCCTCGTGCTGGAGGTCGAAGAGGTTGCGCCCCATGAGATGTCGCATCTCGGCGTGTACGACGGTCTTGTCCACCAGCGTGCCGTGCCGGCTCAGGACGTCATGCACGGCCCCCGGCGAGGTCGCCACGACCACCGGCGGCATCAGCCAGCGCGGCGCCAGCTGCAGCCGGGTCACCGGACCGCCGGCATTACGCAGCGTCTCGCATCCGGTGTGGAACCGGCGCAGAGCACGGATCTGTTCTCGACGGGGCAGCGGGTTCAGCGGCGCGGGTGGCAGAGACCTCACCTCCGGCGTCGCCCCCGTTCGCAGGGTGGTCATGGCCTCTACCCAACCCCCGGAAGGCGCCGCGATCCTCATCCGTTCGGCTGAGATCGCGCTTTCGGCACCGCAACGGCCGAGACGTTTTAGAGTCGAGTCACTATCAGCAGTCCCGGGGGGTTCTGCGTGGCCACGATCGAGGACTTCTCCCGCATGGTGTCGCGGGTGTACGGCGCAGCCACCGCACCCGAAACCTGGGGTGATGCGATGGCCGACATCCGCACGGTGTTCGGCAGTCTCGCCGCGGCGCTGATCGAGATCGACGGCGGCATCCGCGCTGTCAAGAGCGCCAATCTCTCCGGCGACGCGGCTTCCGAGTATGCGGGCTACTACCGCAAGATCGACTACGTCCTGGCCGCCGTGGAACACAGCCCGGTCGGTCTGGTGCGCGGTGGCCGTGAGCTCATCGCGCTACAGCCTCGTTCGGAGTTCGACGCCGACTGGATGCGCCCGCACCGGCTCAACGACGGGCTATTCGTCCGGCTCTGCGGGGCGGATCGCACGACGAGCTTCCTCGTCGCCGGGGATTGCGCGGCCGAGGAATTCGACTCGCCCGACCGCGCGAGGCTTCTCACCAACCTGATCCCGCACCTGCAGCAGGCGCTACGCACCGAGCGGTCCCTGCGCGCGCACTCCGTCAGCCGCGAAACCCTGCACATGATGATCGACTGTGTCGAGCACGGTATCGCCACCGTCGACACGAATTCAACTGTGGTGCAGATGAATCGCGCCGCTTCGGCGATCTTGCGCGCGCACGACGGACTTGAGCTGCGCGCCGGCGCCGTCGCCGCCACCGACCCGGCCACCGGCAAACGGTTGGTCCGGGCGCTCGCCCAGGCCCACGGCCTGACCGGCGCCACCGCCCCCGCCGGCACCTCGCTGCTGTGCCCACGGCCGTCGGGTCGCCGGCCGTATGTGGTGCACATCGTGCCGCCCGCCGGTGGCGACGACACGGCGCCGGGGGCACTGATGGTGATCCTCGACCCGGAACGTGTCCCGGAGCCGGCGATGTCGGTGCTGTGCCGGCTGTTCGGGCTCACCCGCGCCGAGGCGATTGTGGCCGCCCGGGTTCTGCGCGGCGACGGGGTGCGTGCGATCGCCGAGGAGATGGCGTTGTCGGTGTCGACGGTGAAGACCCATCTGCAGCACGTCTTCGACAAGACCGGCACGCACCGTCAGGCCGAACTGGTGCGGTTGTTGCTATCGGTCAGTCCCTGACCGTGGCCATCTCCAGCCGGGTGTCCCCGTACCGCCGCGGCTTCCACGCCGACCACGTGTCCGGCCACGCGATCTCGGGGGCTGACGCGGGGCGTTCCACCACCGCGACAGTGCCCGCCGCGGTCCACCCTGCGCTGCCCAGCGTGTCGATCAACTCGGCGATCTGGGCCGAATCGACCTCGTAGGGCGGATCGGCGAGCACCAGGTCCACGGGCCGCGACGCACCCCCGGCCAGCACCGTGGCGACGCTGCCGCGACGTACGGTGGCACCGCGCGCCCCCAACTCGGCGACGTTGCGTTCGATCACCGCGACGGCACGCGGATCGGATTCGACGAACAGCACCGACCGGGCACCGCGGGACAGCGCCTCGAGGCCGAGCGCGCCGGACCCGGCGAACAGGTCGACGACGCTGATGCCGGTGAAGTCGATGCGGGCGGCCAGCAGGTTGAACAGCGCTTCGCGCACGCGATCGGTGGTCGGGCGGGTGCCCAGGCCGGACTTCTGCTGGGGCACGGTGATCCGGCGGCCCCCGAAAGCGCCCGCGACGATCCGGGTCAGGACGACTCCCCGGACGTGTCGCCGGAGACGTCCGCGCCCCCCGAACCGATCACCGCGAGCAGGTCTCCGCCCTCGACCTGGGCGGTGGCGCTGACCGCGACGCGGCCGACGGTGCCGGCCTTCGGGGCGGTGATCGCCGCCTCCATCTTCATCGCCTCGATGGTCGCGATGGTCTGCCCGGACTCGACCTTGTCCCCCGCGGCGACGTTGACGGTGACGACACCGGCGAACGGTGCGGCGACGTGGTCCGGGTTGGTGCGATCGGCCTTCTCGGCGGCGGGGACATCGCTGGCCACACTGCGGTCGCGGACCACCACCGGACGAAGCTGGCCGTTGAGGATGCACATCACGGTGCGCATCCCGCGTTCGTCGGCGTCGGAGACGGCCTCCAGCCCGATCAGCAACTCGACACCACGTTCAAGGGTGACCCGGTGTTCGTCGCCGTGGCGCAGCCCGTAGAAGAACTGGTTGGCCGACAGGCTCGAGGTGTCCCCGTACTGCTCCCGGTGCGCCTCGAATTCCTTTGTGGGACCGGGGAAAAGGAGCCGATTCAGCGT
Source organism: Mycolicibacterium parafortuitum (assembly GCF_002086815.1). GTDB lineage: Bacteria > Actinomycetota > Actinomycetes > Mycobacteriales > Mycobacteriaceae > Mycobacterium > Mycobacterium parafortuitum. Next base: position 455,739 of record NZ_MVID01000001.1, on the reverse strand, counting down.
CGCCTGCCGTTTCGGGCCCGGTTCGGCGAGTGCGTCGGCGTCCTCGGCGGACACGTCGGCCTGCGGCTTGGCCGGCGCCCGTCCGGCGAGCGCCTTGGACCGCAGCGGTTCCGGCCAGCCGCCGGGCGGGTCGCCGAGTTCTCCGCGCAGGAACCCGATCACCGAATCGGGGATGTCGAATCGCTCGGGGTCGGCGGCGAACTCGTCGGCGGACACGCCGGCACCGACCAGTGCCAGCGCGAGGTCACCGACCACCTTGGACGACGGTGTGACCTTGACCAACCGGCCCAGGATCCGGTCGGCGGCCGCGTAACTGGCCTCGATCTGCTCGAAGCGGTCCCCGAGTCCCAGCGCGATCGCCTGCTGGCGCAGATTCGACAGCTGGCCGCCCGGGATCTCGTGGTGGTACACCCGCCCCGTCGGGGTGGTCGGGCCCGCCGCCGCGACGTCGAAGGGGGCGTAGACCTTTCGCAGCGCCTCCCAGTACGGCTCCAGGTCGCAGACCGCGCCGAGGGACAGTCCGGTGTCGAACTCGGTGTGCGCGGTCGCGGCGACGATCGAGCTCAGCGCGGGCTGGCTGGTGGTGCCGGCCAGCGGTGAGGAGGCACCGTCGACAGCACTGGCGCCGGCCTGCCAGGCCGCCAGGTAGGTCGCGAGCTGCCCGCCGGGGGTGTCGTGGGTGTGTACGTGCACCGGCAGGTCGAACCGGCTGCGCAGCGAACCGACGAGCGTGGCCGCCGCCTGCGGGCGCAGCAGGCCCGCCATGTCCTTGATGCCGAGCACGTGCGCACCGGCCTCGACGATCTGCTCGGCCAGCTTGAGGTAGTAGTCGAGGGTGTAGAGGTTCTCCGCCGGATCCGACAGGTCCCCGGTGTAGGACATCGCGACTTCGGCGACGGCCGTACCGGTTTCGCGCACCGCGTCGATCGCGGGCCGCATCGAGTCGACGTTGTTGAGCGCGTCGAAGATCCGGTAGATGTCGATCCCGGTGGCCGTCGCCTCCTGCACGAACGCATGGGTCACCGACTCCGGGTACGGCGTATAGCCGACGGTGTTGCGGCCGCGCAGCAGCATCTGCAGGCAGATGTTGGGGACCGCCTCGCGCAGCGCGGCCAGCCGCTCCCACGGGTCCTCCTTGAGGAACCGCAGCGCGACGTCATAGGTTGCGCCACCCCAACATTCGATGGAGAGCAGCTGCGGGGTCATCCGTGCCACGTAGGGCGCGACCATCAGCATGCCCGACGTCCTGATGCGGGTCGCCAGCAGCGACTGGTGCGCGTCGCGGAAGGTGGTGTCGGTGACCCCCACCGACTTCGACTCCCGCATCCACCGGGCGAACGCCTCTGGACCGACCTCGGAGAGCAGGTGCTTGCTGCCGCGCGGCGGCATCGTGTTGAGGTCGATCTGGGGCAGTTTGTCCTGCGGGTACACCGTCGACGGGCGCGGGCCGTGCGGCTGGTTGACCGTGACGTCGGCCAGATAGTTGAGGATCTTGGTGCCGCGGTCGGCGGGGGTGTACGAGGTGAGCAGGTGGGGCCGCTGGTCGATGAACGACGTGGTCACCTTCCCGGCCCGGAAGTCGGGATCGTCGATGACGGCCTGCAGGAACGGGATGTTGGTCGTGACCCCGCGGACCCGGAACTCGGCCAGCGCCCGGTGCGCCCTGGCCACCGCGGTGCCGAAATCGCGGCCGCGGCAGGTGAGTTTGACCAGCATCGAGTCGAAATGCGCACCGATCTCACCGCCGAGCACGGCACCGCCGTCCAGGCGGATCCCGGCGCCGCCGGGTGAGCGGTAGGCGGTGATCCGCCCGGTGTCCGGGCGGAAGCCGTTGGCGGGATCCTCGGTGGTGATCCGGCACTGCAGGGCCGCACCCCGGATGACCAGATCGTCCTGGCTCAGTCCCAGATCGGCCAGCGTCTCCCCCGACGCGATGCGCAGCTGGCTGGCCACCAGGTCGACGTCGGTGATCTCCTCGGTGACCGTGTGCTCGACCTGGATGCGCGGGTTGCACTCGATGAATACGTGGTGGCCGCGTTCGTCGAGAAGGAACTCCACGGTGCCCGCGCAGGTGTAGTCGATCTCACGGGCGAACGCGACCGCGTCGGCGCAGATCCGCTGCCGCAGGTCCTCGGAAAGATTCGGGGCCGGGGCGAGCTCGATGACCTTCTGGTGCCGTCGCTGCACGCTGCAGTCCCGCTCGAACAGGTGCATCACGTTGCCGGTGGAGTCGGCGAGGATCTGCACCTCGATGTGGCGCGGGTTGAGGACGGCCTGCTCGAGGTAGACGGTCGGGTCGCCGAACGCCGACTCGGCCTCACGGCTGGCCGCTTCCACGGCCTCGGCCAGCGCGTCGCGCTCTTCCACCCGCCGCATCCCGCGCCCGCCGCCGCCGGAGACGGCCTTGACGAACAAGGGGAACTCCATGTCGCGGGCGGCCTCGACGAGCTCGTCGACCGACGCCGACGGCGCGGAGGACGCCAGCACGGGCAGGCCCGCGGCACGGGCCGCCGCGATCGCCCGCGCCTTGTTGCCGGTCAGCTCGAGGACGTGCGCACTGGGCCCGACGAACGTGATGCCCGCCGACGCGCACGCGGCCGCCAGCTCGGGGTTCTCGGACAGGAAGCCGTACCCGGGGTACACGGCGTCGGCACCGGCCTCCAGCGCGACCCGCATGATCTCGTCGACCGACAGGTAGGCGCGCACAGGATGACCGACGTCGCCGATCTGATACGACTCGTCGGCCTTGAGACGGTGCAGCGAGTTGCGGTCCTCGTACGGGTAGACCGCCACCGTCGCGATGTCCATCTCGTAGGCCGCGCGGAACGCACGGATCGCGATTTCACCGCGGTTGGCGACGAGGACTTTGGTTATCCGACCGGCCACGGTTCACCTTAACCTTGCTGGTCTTTCTCACACCGCCGGACTGAGCGCTGTGATCACGCGGGTGCGTTCACGTGCCGTCAGAGCAGTGTTGGTCACAGAAGCGTCGACCAGTAGTTCCAGAACCGTTCGAGGATCAGCAACACCACCGCGGTGAACCACAGCGTCACCAGCGACCAGCGCCAGGTGTGCAGGGTGCGCAGCACCGCGCTGCCGCTGCGCTGCGGGGCCGCCACAATCGAGGCCGTGACCACCAACAGCGGGATCGTCACGGCCCACACCACCATGCAGTACGGGCACAGCGCGCCGATGCGATACAGGCTCTGGAAGATCAACCAGTGCACGAACACCGCGCCGAGCAGCGTCCCGACGGCCAGGCCGGCCCAGTACCACCGCGGCAGGTTCACCCGGGCCAGGGCGAGCACACCGGTCACCACCACGACGGTGAACGCGACGATGCCGATCAGCGGGTTCGGGAAACCGAACAGCGACGCCTGCGGGGTGATCATCACCGAGCCGCAGGACAGCACCGGGTTGATGCTGCAGGACGGCACGTAGTCCGGGTTGATCAGCAGTTCGATCTTCTCGACCGTCAGCGTCAACGCGGCGGCGAGCCCGGCGATCCCGGCGATGAGCACCCACAGCGCGCTGCTGCGGGCGACCGCGACCTCCGTCGGCTCACCGTCCGACGGACCGGTGTGCTCGATCGAGTCGGCCGCGGTGGCGGTCATGACGCGGGCGCGGGTGCGGGTGCGGGCGGGGCGGCCTCGAGGCCGGGCACGTCGCCGACGATCTCCTTGATCTTGGCGACCAGCGCGTCCGGCGTGGAGTACTGGTAGTCCTCACCGTTGATCCGCACCGACGGGGTGGACTGGATGCCGGTGGCCTTGGCCAGCCCGCCGACCATGTCGACATAGGTGCCCTTGTTGATGCACTCGGCGACCTCGTCGTTGGCCACGCCGGACTGGCGGGCGATCTCGATCAGCCGGGCGTTGTCCGGGTAGGCCGAGCCGGTCTCGCTGGGCTGCTGTGCGTACAGCGCCGCGTGGAAGCGGCGGAACGCGTCGGTGGAGGAATCGGCCACGCAGTACGCGGCGCCACCGGCACGGGCCGGGTAGTTCTGGTTCTGCGGGCGGTCCAGGATGCCGACCATGTAGTAGTCGGCGGCGATCGCACCCGAGTCGATCATCTTGGAGATGGTGGGGCCGAACTGTTGCTCGAACACACCGCAGTGCGGGCACAGGAAGTCCTCGTACATGCTCAGGACCGCCTTGGGCTCGTCGGTGCCCTCTTTCTTGATCACGCTGGCCGCCTCGACCCGGATCCCGCGGGACTCCCCGGCGGTGGGCTTGTCGTCGGCCGAGGCCACGATGTAGAGCACCAACGCGACCGCGAAGAGCACGACGACCGCGGTCAGACCGATCTGGATGAGCAGGTTGCGCTTACGGTCCGCTGCCTTCAGGTCGTAACGCGCGTTCTTCTTGGGTTTGGTGGCCACGGGTGACACATTACCGGCGCGGCCGGGGCGGCTTAGCCGGTGCGGGTCAGATGCGCGCGGATCGCGGAGATGAAATCGGCGGTGGCTGTCGCGCTGTCCCCGCCGAGCGGGAAGAAGTTCGCGAAACCGTGCACGACGCTGCCGTACTCGCGGTAGTCGACGGGAGTGCCCGCCGCGCGCATCGCCTCGGCATAGAGCCGGCCCTCGTCGCGCAGCGGGTCGAACCCCGCCGTGACCACCAGCGCGGGCGCCAGCCCGGACAGGTCGCCGGCGCGCAACGGCGACACCCGCGGGTCGGTCGCGTCGACGCCGCTGCCGTCGAGGAACTGCGACATGAACCAGTCCATGTCACGCGCGGTCAGGAAGAAGCCGTCGGAGAACAACGTCTGCGATCGGGTCTCGATGCCGACCTCGGTGGCTGGGTAGAGCAGCACCTGCAGCGCCGGTTGCGGTACGCCCTCGTCACGGGCCCGCTGCGTCAGCACCGCGGACAGGTTGCCGCCGGCGCTGTCCCCGCCCACGGCGATGCGGTCCGGATCGGCGCCGAGCTCGGCGGCGTGTTCGCGGGCCCACAGGTAGGCGGCGTAGGCGTCCTGCGCGCCGGCAGGCGCCTTGTGTTCGGGGGCCAGCCGGTAGTCCACGGACAGCACGTGGATGCGCGCGGACCGGCAGATCTCGCGGCACAGGTCGTCGTGGCTGTCGATGCTGCCGATCACGTGACCGCCGCCGTGGAAGAACACCAGCAGCGCGGCGTCCTCGGCGTCGGTGCGGTAGTGCCTGGCGTTGATCGGCCCGTCCGCGCCGTCGACGGTGAGGTTGGTCACCGACGCCACCGGGATGTGTTTCTGGAATCCCGCGGCGAGCACCTCCAGCTGGGTGCGGGCGACGACGGGGTCGTCGTCGGCGACGAGCCCGTTGAGGCCGAGCATCTGCTGACCGGTCAGCATCAGCTGCAGCGTGGTGTCGAGCGTGTTGCCGTCGACGGTGGTCGAACGACCGCCCAGCATCACGCGTTTGAGCCGGTCAGGGATGTGTGGCAGCGCGCGCAGCGTGGCCCCCGAGATCGTGGTGAGCGCTTTCTCGGCCGCCCGGCCGCCGCGTTTTTTCGACGTCTTGAGGGCGGGACTCGCAGTCACCTGGGTCATCGGGAAACTCCTGTCCGTGTTCGTCGGCGTGCCCGGCCGGGAGCGCCGACGCGGCGTGCCGGTTGGCATATCGGCCGGGGGTGGGTGCAACCTGTAATCGAAAGAGCTAACGGATATGGTCTTCGCCAGCATTCCACTTCAGAAAAGAAGGTGACATGACGTCGGCGGCAGCTATCCCCACCGTCACACTCAACGACGACAACACCATGCCGGTCATCGGCCTCGGTGTGGGCGAGTTGTCTGAGACAGAGACCGAACAGGCCGTCTCGGCGGCGCTGGAGACCGGCTACCGGCTGATCGACACCGCGTCGGCCTACGGCAACGAGGCCGCGGTCGGGCGCGCCGTCGCCGCGTCGGGTATCCCCCGCGACGAACTGTTCATCACCACCAAGCTGGCGCCCGCAGACGCGGGTTTCCAGTCCGCCCAGGATGCGATCCGGGTCAGCCTGGAGCGGCTGGGGATGGACTACGTGGACCTGTTCCTGATCCACTGGCCCGTCGGCGAGCAGGGCAAGTACGTCGACAGCTGGGGCGGGATGATGAAGCTCAAGGAGATCGGTCTCGCCCGCTCGATCGGTGTGGCCAACTTCCACGAGCATCATCTCGACGACCTGATCGGTCTGTCCTTCTTCACCCCCGCGGTGAACCAGATCGAGTTGCACCCGCTGCTGAACCAGGCGGCGCTGCGGGCCGTCAACGCCGAACACGGCATCGCCACCGAGGCCTACGGTCCGCTCGGCGTCGGTAACCTGCTCAGCCACCCCGCGGTCACCCCGATCGCCGAAGCCCACGACAGGACGCCCGCGCAGGTGCTGATCCGGTGGAGCCTGCAGCTGGGCAACATCGTCATCCCCCGTTCGTCGTCGCCGGAGCGCATCGCGTCGAACTTCGACGTGTTCAGCTTCGAACTGACCGACGCGGAGATGGCGACGCTCAACGGGCTCGACGACGGCACCCGGTTCCGTCCCGACCCCGAGACCTACACCGGCGCCTGACCCGATCCATGCCCACGCCGCCGAAGACTCGCGCCCGGTGGGTGCGCGGCACCCTCGTGGGGGTGTCTTCGGCGGTCACCACCCTCGGCGCGCACGCCGCGGCGGGAGGCATGCTCCCGCAGGGCAGCGCGCTCGTGCTGACCCTGCTGCTGTGCGCGACGGTCGGTGCGGTGTCGTGCCGGCCCCGCACCGACGGCCACGTGGCCCGTTTCGCCGCGCCCACCGCGGCGCTGTTCGCCGCCCAATACCTCGGCCACATGGCGCTTTCGGTCACGGGCCACCACCATGCGTCCGTCGACCTGATCCCCGGCGCGCCGATGCTGGCCGCCCATCTCGCCGCCGCGGTACTGCTCGGCGCCGCGATCGCGGCCGTCGAATACCTGTACGCCGTCTGCGCGTCAGTGCTGTGCTGGCTGCGCCTGTTCGCGCTGCGCGCGGCCCGGCCCACGGTGCGGGTACGCCGCCGCGTCACGAAAGTCGTTGTCGCCCGGCCCGTTCTGACCACCGGGCTCGGAATGCGCGCTCCCCCGGCGCCTGCCGCCGTCTGACGGACCTACCCGTCACCACACTCTCACCGGACCGCGACGTGCCGTCGCGGCCGTCGTGCCTGCGCCGCCGCGCCGTCGCGCGCTGACGGCATCCTCTGTCGGCCTGTGTCGCCGACCCCATCTTTCTCGTCCCCAAAGGTTCATTCCTCCATGACCATTCCCGATGACATCCATGAAACCCGCGCCGCCGCGGCGCCTCCGCGGCACGCGCCGCCCCCACCGCACCACCGGCGGGCGCTGCTGGTGCGTCTGCACTTCTACGCCGGCATCCTGATCGGGCCGTTCCTCGCGGTCGCCGCGGTCACCGGCGCGCTGTACGCGGCGGCGCCGACGATCGAGCGCGTGGTGTACCGCGACCTGCTGTCGGTGCCACCCGCGCCCGCGGCGCTGCCGCTGCAGGAGCAGGTGGCCGCGGCCCGAGCGGCGTTCCCGCAGCTGACGATGACCGGCCTGCGGCCCGCCGCCGAGCCTGCGGACTCCACGCGTGTCTATTTCGCCGACCCCGCCCTCGCGGACGACCTGCTGCGCGCGGTGTTCGTCGACCCGTACACCGGACGGGTACTCGGCGACGAGCAGACCTGGCTCGGGTACCTGCCGGTGAGCACCTGGCTCGACGGGTTGCACCGCCATCTCAACCTCGGTGAGCCGGGGCGCATCTACAGCGAACTCGCGGCGTCGTGGCTGTGGGTGGTTGCGCTGGGCGGGCTGTGGTTGTGGCTGATCAGAGCCGCCCGTGATCGCCGGCCCGGACGCACGCACCGCGTGGTGATGCCGGATCTCACGGCCCGCGGCCGCTCCCGGACGCTGAGCTGGCACGGCGCGACCGGGGTCTGGCTGCTGGCCGGGTTGCTGTTCCTGTCGGCGACCGGGATCACCTGGTCGACGTACGCCGGGGCGCATGTCAGCGACATCAGAGCCGCCATGAATTGGCAACGGCCGCAACTGGATACCGTGATCACAGGAGACGGTGGGCACGCCGGGCACGGTGGCCCGGCGACGCACCCGGCCATCGATGCGGCATCGGTCGATTACGCGGGCGTGCTGTCGGCAGCCGCCGATGCCGGGGTGCGCAGTCCCGTCGAGCTCACCCTGCCCGCCGCCCACGGCGAGGCCGTCACCGTCACCGAGATCGACCGGCCGTACCGGTGGACCACCAACGCCGCGGCGGTGGACGCCGTCGATCTCGGCGTCACCGCGGTGGTCGACTACCGCCGGGATTACTCGACGATGGCCAAGCTCGCCGACTGGGGCATCCGTGCGCACATGGGCGTCCTGTTCGGCTGGCTGAACCAGGCGCTGCTGCTCGCCGTCGCGGTCGGACTGCTCACGGTGATCGTGCGCGGCTATCGAATGTGGTGGCAGCGCAGGCCCACTCGTGGATCCGGCTGGGCGGTGGGCAGAGCGCCGCGCCGCGGCGGGTTCCGGCGTCTCCCCGTCCCGGCGCGGGTCGGGATCGTCGCCGCGGCCGTCGCGATCGGGTGGTTCCTGCCGCTGCTGGGTCTGTCTCTGGCGGCGTTCCTCGTCGTCGATCTCACACTGGCCGCGACCAAGCGGCGGAAGGAGAATTCTCATGCGTGACAACAAGATCACGGCCCTGATCGTGGCCGCCGCGGTGGTGCTCACCGGGTGCACCGCGGGCGGCGACAGCGGCGCCCCGACCCCGGCGGCCGCCGTGACCGTCGAAGATCCGTGGGCAGCCGCGACCGATACCGGCATGACGGCGATGTTCGGCAACCTGACCAATGCCGGAGATCGGGATGCGGTCGTGATCGGCGGGGATTCACCCACAGCCGGCCGGGTCGAGGTCCACGAGGTGGCCGCCGGTCCGGACGGGGTTGCGACGATGCGCCCCAAACTCGGCGGCATCACCATCCCGGCCGGAGGTTCGCACGAACTGACGCCCGGCGGCGATCACCTGATGTTGATGGATCTGACGGCGCCGCTTCGACCGGGCGACGACGTGTCCGTCACGGTGCTCTTCGAGGACGGGACGCGGATACCGGTCACAGCGCAGGTGCGGGACTTCGTCGGCGCCGACGAAGAGTACGCCCCCGGTGGGCACGGCCATGGCTGACGACCGCTGGACGGTCAACCGGCGGCGCCTCTTCACCGGAGGCGCCGCCGTGGCGGCCGCATCCGTGCTCACCCAGTGCGGCTCCGCGCAATCCGCCTCGCCGACAACGGAGTTCGGGACGGATACGGAGCCGTTCCACGGCCCGAACCAGGCGGGTGTCGCGACCTCCCCGCAGGCGCACGCACTGTTCGTCGCCCTGGACCTGGTGCCGGACGGGACCCGATCGGCCCGGGACACGCTGGCGGCGGTGCTGAAGCTGTGGAGCACCGACGCGGCGAGGTTGACCCGCGGCGAGCCGGCGCTGGCCGACACCGAACCCGAACTCGCTCACCGGCCGGCGCGACTGACCGTGACGGTAGGGATCGGGCCCAGCGGATTCGACCGGATCGGGCTGCGGCATCGGTGCCCGGTCGACGACCTGCCCGAGTTCCGCACCGACCGGTTGGAACCGCGCTTCAGCGGTGGCGACATCCTGGTGCAGATCTGCGCCGACGACCCGATCGTCGTCGCACACGCCGCGCGGGTGCTGCTCAAGAACGTCCGCGCGATGACCGTGGTGCGGTGGCGGCAGAGCGGATTCCGGACCGCACGGGGCGCCGCTGCCGACGGCACGACGATGCGCAACCTGATGGGTCAGATCGACGGCACCGTGAACCTGCGCGAACCCGCGCAGTTCGCGCGTCACGTGTGGGATGACGGGTCGGTGCACCCGTGGTTCGCCGGCGGCACCGTACTCGTGCTGCGGCGGATCCGGGCGGAACTCGACACCTGGGATGAACTCGACCGTGACAGCAAGGAACTGACCGTCGGACGGCGTCTGGACAACGGCGCCCCGTTGACCGGCCGCAACGAGTTCGACGAACCGGACCTCGAAGCATCGGAGAACGGAATCCTTGTGATTCCGCCGAATTCGCATGTGGCGCTGGCCCGGCACCGCAACGAGGACGAACAGTTCCTGCGGCGCGCCTACAACTACGACGATCCACCCGAGCACGGCACCACCGACGCCGGGCTGATCTTCGCCGCGTACCAGCGCGATCCAGCACGCCAGTTCGTGCCCGTGCAACGGCGATTGGCGCAATCCGACGCTCTCAACCCGTGGATCACCACCATCGGGTCGGCGGTGTTCGCGATCCTTCCCGGGGTGCCCGAGGGCCGATACCTCGGGCAGTCGCTGCTCGAATAGCCGGCTCAGCCGCGGGGGCACGTCTCGGCGGCCTGGCGCAGCACGGGCGCCGACGGCGCGTCGACCGGCAGTCCGTAACCGCGGAGCACCTCGACGAACTGCATCGCGTACTGGCAATGGAACGCCCCGTTCGGCGGCATCCACAACGCCGGGGGCTTGTCTCCTTTGTCCTGGTTCGCGCCGCCCGCGACGGCGAGCAGATTGGCCGGATCGTTGGCGAACCGCACCCGCATCTCCTGAGTCCAATTGCGCGCGCCCAGATCCCACGCCAGCGCCAACGGCACGATGTGGTCGATCTGGACCGCGGCGCCGACCTGCGCACCACGGGTGAATGCCACGCTGGCGTTGGTGTACGGATCGAGCAGCACACCGGTGGCCACCGCGGTGGGGCACCGCGAGATCGCGACGTAGGTCTTCTCGATCAGGTCCCGGTCGAGGATGTCGTTGCGGGTGTCGCAGCCGTTGCGTCCGCCCGGGGCGGTGGTGTCGTCGGTCCAGGCATCCCCGAACGCGTCGCGCCGGTAGTCGCCCGTGCGGATCCGCGCGGGTACCTCGGCGATGCCGGCAAGCACGTCGGCTCCGGGAACGACGGTGGGCACGTCGGCGTCGGCCACGTACTGCGCGGACCGCTGGGCCGAGTGCTCGACGGTCTGGTAGGCGACGATGATCGCGAGCAGCGCCGCGAGCGCCAGCCATACGGTGTTTCGGCGGCTCACGACATGTCCAGGAACTGCACTTTGTCGTCTTCGGTGAACGGTGCCGACAGCGCCGCCATCCCGGAGTCCAGTGGATCGGACTCGTAGACCGTCTCGCACAGTTCGCGGGCCGCCAGGATGACCTCGAGATGCTGGGCCAGCGACAGGAACTTCAGGGTGATCGGGCGCCCGGACTGGTACAGCCCCAACACGTCTCCCTCGCTGCGCTCCCGCAGGTCCAGATCGGCGAGCTCGAAGCCGTCCTGGGTGCCCGCGACCGCCGTCAACCGCTGCCCCGCCTTCGACTCCTCGGGCAGCCTGGTGACCAGCAGGCACAGGCTCGGGTGCTGTCCGCGGCCGATCCGGCCGCGTAGCTGGTGCAACTGGCTGATCCCGAAGCGGTCGGCGTCCATCACGACCATCACGGTCGCGTTCGGCACGTCGACGCCGACCTCGATCACCGTGGTGCACACCAGCACGTCGATCTGCCCGGCGCGGAACGCGCCCATCACGGCGTCCTTCTCGTCGCCGGAGAGCCGGCCGTGCATCAGCCCCAACCGCAGATCCTTCAGCGGGCCGCGCTGCAGCCCGGCGAGGAGGTCCACCACCGTGACCGGTGGCGGCAGCCTGTCGTCGTCATCGCTGTCGCGTACTTTCGCGGTCGCCTTCTTCGCTTTGGCCTTGCCCGCCTTCTCGTCCTCGTCGTCCTCGTCGATGCGTGACGCGACGATGTAGGCCTGTCGCCCGGCCGCGACCTCCTCGTTGATGCGTTCCCACGCCCTGGCCAACCAGGTCGGCTTCTGGGTCTGGAAGATCGTGCTGGTCTTGATGGGCTGGCGTCCGCGCGGCAGTTCGCGCAGCGTCGAGGTCTCCAGGTCTCCGTAGGCGGTCAACGCCAGCGTTCTCGGGATCGGGGTCGCCGTCATCACCAGCAGATGCGGTGTGATGCCCTCGGGTGCCTTGGCGCGCAACCGGTCTCGCTGCTCGACACCGAACCGGTGCTGCTCGTCGACGACCACCATGCCGAGGTTGTCGAATTCGACGGCGTCCTGCAGCAGCGCATGCGTGCCGATCACGATGCCCGCCGCCCCGGAGGTGATCTCCCGGCGGGCATCACGCTTCTGTGCCGCCGACATCGACCCGGTCAGCAGCGCCACCCGGGTCGCGTTCTCGGCGCCGCCGAGCTCACCGGCGCCGGCGAGCGCACCGAGCATCGCCCTCATCGACGAAGCATGCTGCACCGCAAGCACTTCGGTCGGCGCGAGCAACGCGCACTGATAGCCGGCGTCGATCATCTGCAGCATCGCCAGCAGTGACACGACGGTCTTGCCCGAGCCGACCTCACCCTGCAGCATCCGGATCATCGGCCTGGTGGCGCTGAGCTCCTCGGAGATCACGGCGAGGACCTCGCGTTGCCCCGCGGTCAGTTCGAACGGCAACTGAGCCGTCATCTGGGTGACCAGCCCGCCGTCCCGGCGGGCGGCGGGCGGCCCCGACGCCGCGAGCGCACTGTGCCTGCGGCTCACCAGCCCCCACTGCAGACCGGCCGCCTCGTCGAACGTCAGCCGCTCGATCGCGCGGTTGCGCTCGGCTTCGTTGACGCTGACGTGGACCGCCCTCAACGCCTGGTCCTCGGACATCAGATCGTGTTCGCGCACAAACCATTCGGGCAGCGTCTCGGGAACCGGGTCGAGCACCGCGAGGGCCTGCCGGACGCAGGCGTAGATGTCCCACGTCTGCACCTTCGAGTTCGCCGGATAGATCGGGAAGAAGTCCTTCTCGAACTCGGCGAGCAGGTCGTCGCCAGTGGCGTCGGTGGCGGCCGCGATCGACGTCAGCGATTTCGTGCCGAACGTCTTACCGGACGGCGAATCGAGCACCATGAACGCCGGATGGGTCAGCTGCATGGTGCCGCGGAAGTAGCCGACCTCCCCCGACAACATCACCTTGGTGCCCTCGATGAGGGTCTTCTTCAGATACTTCGGGTTGAAGAACGTCGCGGTGACCTTCGGCCGCCGGTCGCGCAGCGTGACGACGAGGTACTCGCGCGACCGCTGATTCTTGGCCCACTTGACCTCGGCTTTGGCGATCACGTCGACGAACGTGACGTGCTCACCCTCTTCGAGGTCGAGTTCCTCGCCCTCGCCGCGCACCGTCATCGCGTCGCTGTACTTGCGCGGGAAGTACCGCAGCAGGTCGCCGACGGTGCGCAGCCCGAACTGCTCCTCCAATGGGTCGGCGGCCTTCTTGCCGAGCACGTAGTCCAGGCGGTCGTCGATCGTGGCCATCTCACTCCACCCCGATCAGCAGCGCGTCACCGCGGTGGCCGGTGTGGAACGTGACCAGTTCGGCGCCGAGGTGCTTGTGGTGCACATGGTCGGCCAGCCTCGCGGCGACGTCCTCGCCGGCGGCCTCCCCGGTCAGCACGGTGACCAGTTCCCCCCCGGCGGCGAGCAGCAGATCGATCAGGCCGGCCGCGGCGGCGACGACGTCATCGCCGACGATCACCACCTCGTCGCCGGCGATGGCCAGGCCGTCACCGGGTCTACAGGCCCCGGCCCACGTCAGCGCCTCCTCGGCGGCGATCCGCACCGAACCGAAGCGGGCCGCGGCCGCCGCCCGGGCCATCGTGTAGCCGTCGTCGACCAGACGCCGCTGCGCGTCGTGCACCGCGAGCGCGGCGAGGCCCTGCACCATCGAGCCGGTGGGCACCGGCACCATGTCGATCCCCCAGTCCGAGGCCACCGCACACCCGGCGACGATCTCCTCGGCCGCGACGTAGCCGTTGGGGAGCACCATCACCTGCCCGGCGCCGGTCTTCACCAGCGCGTGCAGCAGTTGTTGGGCGCTGATCGGCACGTCGGGTTCGGGGCGCAGCACCTCGGCGCCCTCTCCGACGAACAGGTCCTCGGCGCCGTCACCGTCGACGACGGCCAGCACGGCCCGTTCGCGGCTCCAGCTGCGTGGCCCGTGCCGGTCGGAGTCACCGGTGAGCGACGTGATCTGGATCTGGCTCAGGGTGCCCACCGCCAGGCCGGCCTCGACCGCGGCGCCGGCGTCATCGGCGTGCACGTGCACCGAGTAGTGGCCGTCCCCGGAGCCGCTCTGACCGAAGCCGGACGCGGCGATCGCGACCGAGTCACCGAGCTCGTCGAGGCGTGCGCGCAGTGTCTCGATGTGTTCGGCGGCGCAGTCGCTGAGAAGATACATCACCTCGAAGCGCGGTGGCGGCGGTTGCTCCGGCCCGGGCCGCGCCGGTGCCCCCTGTTTCGGGGCGGGCGTGTACACCGGCCGGTGGGTGCTGTGGCCGGTGATGGTCAGGGTCAGCGCATCCAACAGCACCAGCAGACCGCGCCCGCCCGCGTCGACGACACCGGCGTCGGCCAGCACGTCGAGTTCGGTGACGGTGCGGTCCAGGGCCGTCGCGGCGGCCTGGGTGCTCGCATCGACAGTCCCGGCCAGGCCGGCCCCGCCCGCCGCGGCGTCCTCGGCCGCGGCGGCCGCATCGTGCAGCACCGACACGATCGTGCCCGGCACCGGCTGGCCCATCGACGCGACCACGAGGGTGACGGCGTGCCGCAGTGCGGTGCTGAACAGCTCCGGGCCGATGTCGCGCAACGGGCCGCCCTGTTCATCGGCGGCCGCCGCGGTGACCTCGGCGATCGCGCGCAGGATCTGGGACAGGATCACCCCCGAGTTGCCGCGCGCCCCCCGCAGGGCGCCCGCGGCCAGCGCGGCGGCGACCGCGGTGACGTCGTCACCGGTCACGGCGTCGGCCTGGGCCCACGCCGCGCGCATGGTGAACAGCATGTTCGTCCCGGTGTCGGCATCGGCCACCGGGAACACGTTGAGCTGGTTGATCTCGTCGGTGTGGCTGATCAACGCCGCGACCGCGTCATGGGCCCAGCGGCGCAGGGTGGACGCATCGAGCTGCCCAGCCGACATCACACCTCCACACGCCGCCGCCGTCGGCGTCAGCCTAGCCACTGCCGCCGACAGCGCCGAAGACCATCCGGCCGAGGTTGTGGACACCCCGGTCACCGTGTTCGGGCGGTTTTGGCGATCGATGCCGCGGCCGGTATTCTGATCAGGTTGTCGGGTCGGTCCGTGTCACCTGCCGAGTCAGTAGGGTGGCCGAACGGGCCCAGACCCCGACCAAGACCTTTAAGTACCGATTCGAGGAGTTTCAACTATGGCTGCCGTGTGCGAGATCTGCGGGAAAGGCCCCGGCTTCGGAAAGTCGGTGTCGCACTCCCATCGCCGGACCAGCCGTCGGTGGAACCCGAACATCCAGTCGGTGCGCGCCGTGTCCGCCCCCGGTGGCAACAAGCACCGCGTCAACGTGTGCACGTCGTGCCTGAAGGCCGGCAAGGTCTCGCGCGGCTAGTTCGCGTCCAGACCAGCACCACTTCTTCCGCTACGGCAGGCGCCAGTCGACAGGCTCGGCGCCTGCCGTCGTCAGCAGGTCATTGGCCCGGCTGAACGGCCGGGAGCCGAAGAAGCCCCGCGACGCCGACAGCGGCGACGGATGGGGCGATTCGATCGTCGCGGTGTCCCCGAGCATCGGCTTCAGCGTCGACGCGTCGCGGCCCCACAGCACGGCCACCATCGGCGTGCCGCGTGCCACCAGCGCACGGATCGCGCACTCGGTGACCGCTTCCCAGCCCTTTCCGCGGTGTGACGCCGGGGTGCCCGGCCGCACCGTCAGCACCCGGTTCAGCAGCATCACGCCGTGCTCGCACCACGGCGTGAGATCCCCGGTGGACGGCTTCGGGTAACCGAGGTCCTCGCAGTACTCCTTGAAGATGTTGTCCAGGCTGCGCGGCAGCGGCCGCACCTCGGGCGCCACCGAGAAGCTCAGCCCGACCGCGTGTCCCGGTGTCGGGTACGGATCCTGCCCCACGATCAGCACTCTGACCTTCTCCAGCGGGAAGGTGAACGCGCGCAGGATGTTCGGGCCCGCAGGCAGATAGGTGTGCCCCGCGGCCAGTTCTGCGCGCAGGAACTCCCCCATCTGCGTCACCTGGGACTCGACCGGCGCGAGGGCGCGAGCCCACCCCGCCTCCACCAACTCATTGAGAGGACGTGTTGTCACGAGAGGCCAACTTAGCCCAGCCGGTTCAGTACGACTGCCAGCCCGGGTCTCCGCGCCAGTCCGCGCCGTCGACGGTGACCCGCGCCGCGCCGTCGCCCGCGACGGTGCCGATGACGCGCCAGCCCGGCGGCACAGGACCGGGGAACGTGGCCACGAGCGCATGGTCCTCGCCGCCGCCGAACACGCACTGGCCTGCATCGACGCCGGCCGCGGCGGCCGCGTCGGCGACCGCGGCGACGTCCGCGCGCAGTGCGTCGGCGGTCAGGTCGATGTGCACGCCCGAGGCCGTCGCGATGTGACCCAGATCGGCGAGCAGCCCGTCCGAGACATCGGTCATCGCGCTCGCCCCGGCCTGCGCCGCGGCGGCACCCTGCCCGTACGGCGGCTCAGGCACCAGATGCCCGCGCCTGATGTCGTCGAATCCACCGATACCGCTGCGCCACAACGCATATCCCGCAGCGGAGCGGCCCAGCACCCCGGCCACGGCAACGCTGTCCCCGCGCCGCGCGCCGCCGCGCCGCACCGGCTCGCGGCCACCGAGATCACCGAGCGCGGCCACCGAGATCACCCATTGCGGGGCCGCGACCATGTCACCGCCGACGATGCCGGCACCCATCAGGCCGGCCTCGTGCCACATGCCGTCGGCCAACTCGACCGCGCCCGCGACGGGGCTGTCGGCCGGGGCGCCGAATCCGACCACGAAGGCTGTCGACCGCGCACCCATCGCCTCGATGTCGGCGGCGTTCTGTGCGATCGCTTTTCGGCCGATGTCGTACGGTGACGACCAGTCCAGCCGGAAGTGCCGCTTCTCGACGAGCATGTCGGTGCACACGACGGTCCTGCCGTCGGCGGCCGCGACCACGGCGGCGTCGTCACCGGGCCCGACGCTGACGATCGGCGGTTGCGTTCGGCCGGCGACCAGACGGTCGATGACGGCGAACTCCCCCAGCCCCGACAGTGTCGCGCCGGCGTCATCGGCCGCCATGTCAGTTCCTTTCACCTGCGGTACGTTTGGTCCCTGCGGCGTGGAGTCTATGCAGCCAGATGGAGGGGTTACGGCGTGGTCGAGGCTTTCGTTCTGATCCAGACCGAGGTCGGCCGCGCCGAGGTGATCGCCAAACAGCTCGGCGGGCTGTCCGGTGTGCTGTCCGCCGAGTACGTCACCGGGCCCTATGACGTCGTGGTTCGCGCCGAGGCGCCGTCGCTGGAGGAACTGCGGTCCACGGTGGTGCCCAGCGTGCAACAGGTCGCCGGTATCACCCGGACGCTGACCTGCCCGATCGCCGGGGAAGCCGCGTCCTAGAGTCTGGCGTGTGGACGACAGCCAGGCCGGAGACGGACCGCCGCGCGCAGCACTGATCGCCGCACTCGTGGTCGCCGTCGTCGCGGTGCTCGCGGTGCTGGTCGTCGCGGCGGTGTCGCAACGCACACCGGCACAGGAGGCCGTCGCGATCACCGGAGTGCCTGCGCCGCAGGCCGCAAGCCCGGACTGCCGGGCGCTGGTGGAGGCGCTGCCCGAGCAGTTGGGCGACTACCGGCGCGTGCCGCTCGTCGACCCGGCGCCGGCCGGGACCGCCGCGTGGCGCACCGACGGCGGTGAGGCGGTGATCCTGCGGTGCGGACTGGACCGGCCGGCCGAGTTTGTCGCCGGGGCACCGCTGCAGGTGGTGGACGCGGTGTCATGGTTCCGGGTGGGCGATGTCACGGAGCCCGATCGCAGCACGTGGTTCGCGGTGGACCGGCCCGTCTACGTCGCGCTGACGTTGCCCCCTGGCGCGGGTCCGGCGCCGATCCAGGCGCTGTCGAAGGCGATCGCGGACACGCTGGAGCGTCGCCGTCCGGAGCCGGCGCCGATCGGTTAGCGCAGGCCGGTGCCGCGGGCGACGGCGGTGTCGACCATCGTCGCCAGCAGCGTCGGATAGTCCACCCCGGTGGCCGCCCACATCTGCGGATACATCGAGATCGTGGTGAACCCGGGCATCGTGTTGATCTCGTTGATCACCGGCCCGTTCTCGGTGAGGAAGAAGTCGACGCGGGCAAGCCCCTGGCAGTCGATCGCGGTGAACGCGCGGATCGCCAGCGCCCGGATCTCGTCGGCGACGGCGTCGTCGACCTTGGCGGGCACGTCGAGTTCGGCGGCGTCGTCGAGGTATTTCGTCTCGAAGTCGTAGAAGCCGTCCTCGCGCCCGCGCACCCCGGCGACCCGGATCTCCCCGAGCGTGCTGGCTTCGAGGTGCCCGTCCGGGAATTCCAGCACGCCGCATTCGAGTTCGCGGCCGGGGATCGCGGCTTCGACGATCACCTTCGGGTCATGGCGACGGGCCAGCTCGACCGCGGCGGGCAGCTGATCCCAGCTGGTGACGCGGCTGACGCCGATCGACGAGCCGCCGCGCGCGGGTTTGACGAACACCGGCAGCCCGAGCCGCTCGCGGTCCTCCAGCGCCACCGTGGTGTCGCCGGCCCGCAGCACGACGTGATCGCCGACGGGCAGGCCCGCGGCGGTCAACAGCTTCTTGGTGAACTCCTTGTCCATGCCCGCCGCGCTGGCCAGCACCCCGGCCCCGACGTACGGGATGCCTGCGAGTTCAAGAAGCCCCTGGATGGTGCCGTCCTCCCCGTAGGGCCCGTGCAGCACCGGGAAGACGACGTCGACGGCGGCAAGGATGTCGCCGGCGGCCTCGCCGAGCGACAGCAGCTGGCCGCGGCGCGCGGGGTCGGCGGTCAGGGCGAGTTCGGTGCCCGACTCGCCGGTCACGCCGGGCAGCCTGCCGTCGGTGATGGCCAGCGTCTCCGGCCGGGCGTCGGTGAGCACCCAGGCCCCGCCCGGGGTGATGCCGACCGCGGTCACCTCGAAGCGTTCCGGGTCGAGGTTGCGCAGGATGCTGCCTGCGGAAACACACGAGATCGCGTGTTCGGAGCTACGTCCGCCGTAGATCACGGCGACGCGGATGCGGGGACTCACAAGCTGGAGACGTTACCGGCTCGGCGTTGTTGTGCCCGGTCCGAGTGCCCGCTGCAGGTCCTTGACGAGATCGTCGGTGTCCTCGATGCCCAGCGAGATCCGCGCGAAGCCGTCGGCCACCCGGTCACCCCATCGCGCGCGCCGGTCCACCGAGGTGTGGATCCCGCCGAAGCTCGTCGAGGCCACCAGCAGTTCGCTGCGCGCGACGAGGTCGTGGACCGCGCCGGCGTCGGCCAGTTCCACCGACACGATGCCGCCGAACCGGCGCATCTGCTTGGCCGCGACCCCGTGGGACGGGTCGTCGGCGAGGCCGGGATAGCGCACCGACCGCACGGCGGGATGGTCGCGCATCATCAGCGCGACGGCCGCGGCGTTCTGGCACTGCCGCTCGAACCGCAGGCCCGCACTGCCGAGGCTGCGCAGCACCAGCCACGCTTCGAACGCGCCGAGGATCGGGCCCGCGTGCAGTCGTTCCCGTTCCACCCGCGCCATCAACTCGGGGTGGCTGCCCGCGACATAGCCGGCGAGGACGTCGCTGTGTCCGGACAGCGCCTTGGTGGCGCTGGCCACCACCAGGTCGGCGCCGAGCGACAGCGGCTGCTGACCCAGCGGGGTCGCGGTGGTGTTGTCGACGACGAGCACGGTGCCGCGCGACCGGCAGTCCATCGCCAGCTGGTGCAGATCCACCACGTCGAGTTCGGGATTCGACGGTGTCTCGGCCAGCACGACATCCGCGCGTGCGGCGGCCTCGGCCATCTCGGCGCACCGCGCCTCGACGACCGTCACCCCGCGCGGGGCGAGGAACTCCTCGGCGTACGCGCGCACCTGGTAGTAGCCGTCGGCGGGGACCACCAGGGTGCGGCCGGGTTCGGCGAGCACCCGCAGCACCGCTGTGAGCGCCGCCATCCCGGAGCCGAAACACAGTGCGGCAGCGGCCCCTTCCAGAGCGGCGAGCGCCGATTCGAGTCTGCGCCACGTCGGATTCGATTTGCGGCCATAGCTGTCCAGCGCGTCACCCTCGTCGGCGGACAGGTGATAGGTGGCGGCCGGAACCGGCGGGGCGATCACCGGCTGGCCCGGAATCTCTTCGGAAGCAACGGCTTTGACGCTGCGGGTGGAGTCGCCGTAAGTGCCGGACACGGGGCTACTCGGGCTTGGTGGTGCGGCCGAGAAGAAGCACGACCGCCTCGTCGACGGACAGGCCCTTGTGACACACCCGGTGCACCGCCTCGGTCAGCGGCATCTCGACGTCGTAGCTCGACGCGAGCGCGAGCACCGACTGACACGAGGTCACCCCCTCGGCGACGTGACCGCCGGTGGCGTCGAGCGCGGCCTCCATGGTGCCCCCTTTACCCAGGCGTTCCCCGAACGAGCGGTTCCGCGACTGCGGCGACGTGCACGTCGCGACGAGATCGCCGATGCCCGCCAGACCCGCGAGGGTGGTCGGCTTGGCGCCCAAGGCGATTCCGAGCCGCATGATCTCGGCCAGGCCGCGGGTGATGATCGCCGCGGCGGTGTTCTCCCCCAACCCGACCCCGGCTGCCATGCCACAGGCCAGCGCGATGACGTTCTTACACGCACCGCCGATCTCGGCGCCGATGACGTCGGAGTTGGTGTAAGGCCGGAAGTACTTGGTGGCCAGCGCGCGCTGCAGCGCCACCGCCCGGCCGGAGTCGGTGCAGGCGACCACGGTGGCCGCGGGTTGCTCGTCGCCGATCTCGCTGGCCAGGTTCGGCCCGGTGATCGCCGCGATACGTCCCGCGTCGGCACCGGTGACCTGGGCGATGACCTGGCTCATCCGCATCAGCGAGTCCAGTTCGATGCCTTTGGCCAGGCTCACCAACGTGCTGTCGGGACCCAGATGTCCTTTCCACTGCTCCAGATTGGTGCGCAGGGTCTGCGACGGCACCGCGAGCAACACGGTGCAGGCACCGTCGAGCGCCTCGGCGGCGTCACTGGTGGCGCGGATCGACTCGGGCAGCGGGGCCTCGAGGTAGTTCTCGTTGCGGTGGGTGCGATTGATCGTGTCGGCGAGCTCCGGCCTGCGCGCCCACAACGTGACGTTGTTCCCGGCGTCTGCCAATACCTTCGCCAGTGCCGTTCCCCATGCCCCGGCCCCCATCACCGCCGCGTCAACCACGGCTTCAGCCTAGCCGGGAATAATCGACTGGCAGGATGGCGCTCGTGAGCGGCATGAGGAACAGCGCTCCGGACGCCGACATCGGACTGGTGATCGCGGTCAAGCGGCTCACCGCGGCCAAGACACGGCTGGCTCCGGTGCTTTCGGCGACCGCCCGCGAGAACGTCGTGCTGGCGATGCTGGTCGACACGATCGGCGCCGCGATGGCGGTGCCCGCGCTGCGGTCGGTGCTCATCGTCACCCCCGACGACGCCGCGGCGGCGGCCGCGCGCGACCTCGGCGCCGAGGTGCTGGCCGATCCGACGCCGCCAGGACATCGCGACCCGCTCAACAACGCGTTGACCGCCGCTGAGGCGGTCAGCCGCAGGGAGAACACCAATGTCGTTGTGCTGCAGGGTGATCTCCCGGCCCTCAAGACCGAGGAGTTCGCCGCCGCCCTGGCGGCCGCTCGCGCGCACCCGCGCAGCTTCGTCACCGATCGGCACGGCACCGGCACCGCGGCGCTGTTCGGTTTCGGCGCCCCGCTACGGCCGCTCTTCGGGACCGATTCCGCGCAACGCCACCGCGACTCCGGGGCGGTGGAGTTGATCGGTGACTGGCCCGGGCTGCGCTCCGACATCGACACCCCCGACGACCTCGCCGCGGCACGCCGACTCGGCGTCGGCCCGGCGACCCTGCGGGCCATGTCGGCGACGTGAGTCAGACGTCGGCATTTCGCCCGACGTTGGTCGCCACGGTGGCATGACGACCCGCCGATAGGGAATCATCGGGACCATGACCGAAGCGCAGGCCCGCACCGACCAACAGGACTCCTCGGCGGCGTCGGTGCTGCCCGCGGTCGCGGGCCCGGATTCGGCGCCGGAGGCGCCGCCGGCGACCACCGCGCCCACCGTCGAGAACCCGCTGCCCGACAACCGTTACCTCAATCGCGAGCTGAGCTGGCTGGATTTCAACGCGCGCGTGCTGGCCCTGGCCGCCGATCCGTCGCTGCCGCTGCTGGAACGCCTGAAGTTCCTTGCCATCTTCGCGTCGAACCTCGACGAGTTCTACATGGTGCGCGTGGCCGGTCTGAAGCGTCGCGACGAGATGGGTCTGTCGGTGCGTTCGGCGGACGGCCTGTCGCCCCGTGAGCAACTGCGCCGGATCAGCGAACGCACTCAGCAGATCGCCAGCAGGCACGCACACGTGTTCCTTCATGCGGTTCGCCCCGCGCTCGCCGACGAGGGCATCGTGATCGTGACGTGGGCCGAACTCGACGACGCCGAGCGGCTGAAGCTGTCGACCTACTTCCACGAGCAGGTCTTCCCGGTGCTCACCCCGCTGGCCGTCGACCCGGCCCACCCGTTCCCGTTCGTCAGCGGGCTGAGCCTGAACCTCGCGATCACCGTCAAGCATCCCGACGGCGGCCAGCATTTCGCGCGAATCAAGGTGCCCGACAACGTCGACCGGTTCGTGGAGCTGTCTCCGCGCGAAGACCTGCCCGGTGTGGTCCGTTTCCTGCCGATGGAGGAGCTGATCGCGGCGTTCCTGCCGGTGCTGTTCCCGGGACTGGAGATCGTGGAGCACCACGCGTTCCGGATCACCCGCAACGCAGACTTCGAGGTCGAGGAGGACCGCGACGAGGATCTGCTGCAGGCCCTCGAGCGGGAGTTGGCCCGCCGGCGTTTCGGATCGCCGGTGCGCCTGGAGGTCTCCGACGACATGACCGAGAGCATGTTGGAGCTGCTGCTGCGTGAGCTCGACGTCGCTCCCGGCGACGTGGTCGAAGTGCCGGGACTGCTGGACCTCTCGTCGCTGTGGCAGATCTACGGCGTGGACCGGCCCGCGCTCAAGGATCCGCCGTTCGTGCCGGCGACCCCGTCGGCGTTCGGTGAGCGCGAGACCCCGAAGAGCATCTTCGCCGCACTGCGCGACGGCGACGTGCTGGTCCACCACCCGTACGACTCGTTCTCCACGACGGTGCAGCGCTTCATCGAGCAGGCGGCCGCGGACCCCAACGTGCTGGCCATCAAGCAGACGCTGTACCGCACCTCCGGTGACTCGCCGATCGTCAACGCGCTGATCGACGCCGCCGAGGCAGGCAAGCAGGTGGTGGCACTGGTCGAGATCAAGGCGAGGTTCGACGAACAGGCCAACATCAAGTGGGCCCGCGCCCTCGAACAAGCCGGTGTGCACGTGGTTTACGGGCTCATCGGATTGAAGACACATTGCAAGACTTGTCTTGTGGTGCGCCGCGAGGGGTCGACGATCCGGCGCTACTGCCACATCGGTACCGGCAACTACAACCCGAAAACCGCCCGCCTCTACGAGGACATCGGGCTGCTGACGGCCGCCCCCGACATCGGCGCCGACCTGACCGACCTGTTCAACTCGCTGACCGGTTACTCCCGCAAGGAGACCTACCGCAATCTGCTGGTCGCGCCGTTCGGGGTGCGCAAGGGCATCATCGAGCGGATCGAACGCGAGATCGCCGCCACCCTCGACGGTGCGGAGGGCCGGATCCGGTTGAAGGCCAATGCTTTGGTCGACGAGCAGGTGATCGACGCGCTGTACCGGGCATCCCAGGCCGGGGTGCGTGTGGAGGTCGTCGTGCGCGGCATCTGCGCGCTGAAGCCGGGTGTGCCCGGCTTCAGCGAGAACATCGTGGTCCGGTCGATCCTCGGCCGGTTCCTGGAACACTCGCGCATCATCCATTTCCGGGCCATCGACGAGTACTGGATCGGCAGCGCGGACATGATGCACCGCAACCTCGACCGCCGCGTCGAAGTGATGGCGCAGGTTAAGGATCCGCGACTGACCGGACAGTTGAACGACATCTTCGAATCCGCGGCCGATCCCCGGACCCGGTGCTGGCAGCTCAACAGCGACGGCCACTGGACCGCCCTACCTCAGGAGGGGCACTCCGTGCTGGACCATCAGATAACGCTCATGCAGCGCCATCGGCACCCGTGACGGCGTGCGATACCGGCTTTGTGAGACACGGGAGTTGAGGTGACGAAGTCCCCGATCCTGGCCGCCGGCGCCGTGCTGTGGCGTCCACAGGACGGCACAGGCGCCCCGGAGATCGCGGTGATCCACCGCCCCCGCTACGACGACTGGTCCCTGCCGAAGGGAAAGGTGGATCCGGGCGAGACCGAGCCGGTCACCGCGGTCCGTGAAATCGCGGAGGAGACCGGCTTTCGGGCCCAGCTCGGCCGACGGTTGCCCAGTGTGTCGTATCCGACCGAACAGGGCCCGAAGAAGGTGCGGTACTGGGCGGCACGGGTGGCCGGCGGCGACTTTGCCGCCAACGACGAAGTCGACGAACTGAAGTGGCTGCCGCCCGATCAGGCGATGGCACAGCTTGGCTACCCCCACGACCGCAAGGTGCTGCGCCGGTTCCTCAAGCTTCCCGCGGACACCAAGACGGTCCTGATCGTGCGGCACGCCGTCGCGGGTAACAAGAAGCGCTACCGGGGCGACGACCGAAAGCGCCCGCTGGACAAGCGCGGCCGCGCACAGGCGGAGTCACTGGTGGCTCAACTGCTGGCGTTCGGCGCCGGGGAGCTGTTCGCCGCCGATCGGGTGCGATGCCATCAGACGCTCGAACCGCTGGCCGAGGAGCTCGGCGCGTCGATCACCACCGAGCCGGCGCTGACCGAAGAGGCGTATGCCGAAGACCACAAAGCCGCACGCCGGCGTGTGCTCGAGATCGCCGCGAGCGCCCGCACCCCGGTGATCTGCACCCAGGGCAAGGTGATCCCCGATCTGATCGCCTGGTGGTGCGAACGCGACGGTGTGCGGCCGGACAAGTCGCGCAACCGCAAGGGAAGTACCTGGGTGCTGTCGCTGGCCGACGGGCGGCTGGTCGCCGCCGATCACATGGCCAGTGCGCTGCCGCCGCAGAAGTGACTCCCGAATAACCGACCGCGCAATTGAATTCAAAACTCAGGTGGCGCTGTTCTGTCCCGGTGGGGACCACGCACGAAATACGCCGCGGATCCCGAGGGATCCGCGGCGTACTCGCGTGAACTGACTACTTGCGTCCGCGCTTGGCCGGAGCCTTCTTCGCGGGTGCCTTCTTGGCGGGCGCTGCCTTCTTGGCGGCGGCCTTGGCGGGCGCTGCCTTCTTGGCCGGAGCCTTCTTGGCGGGCGCTGCCTTCTTGGCGGCGGTGGCCTTCTTGGCCGGCGCTGCCTTCTTGGCCGGTGCCGCCTTCTTGGCGGCGGTCTTGGTCGCGGCCTTCTTGGCCGGCGCGGCCTTCTTGGCCGGCGCTGCCTTCTTGGCGGCGGTGGCCTTCTTGGCGGGAGCTGCCTTCTTGGCCGCGGCCTTCTTGGCCGGGGCCTTCTTGGCGGCCTTACGGGCCGTGCTCGCAGCCGTCACGCCACGCTTGACCGCCGGCCCCTCGGCCGGAAGCTTCTGCGCGCCAGACACAACGGCCTTGAACTGAGCGCCGGGACGGAACGCCGGGACGGAGGTGGGCTTGACCTTCACCGTCTCGCCAGTGCGGGGATTGCGCGCCACACGGGCGGCACGACGACGCTGCTCGAAAACACCGAAGCCGGTGATCGTGACGCTCTCGCCCTTGTGCACCGCGCGAACGATGGTGTCAACGACATTCTCCACCGCCGCAGTCGCTTGCCGACGATCCGAGCCCAATTTCTCCGTGAGTACGTCGATGAGCTCTGCTTTGTTCATGCAAAACCTCCGAAACCAGTGGTCCTCCTTGGACCGACTAGTGCACACGGTAAACCCATTTGCTCCTGATTTCCAAGAGCCACGCGCAATTTCAGGCCAGCTCAGCGAACTTTTTTCAATCCGGTTGGCCCACTTGCCGTCCTGCGCCGGTGCGTGAAAAGGGGGTTACCGGGGCGGGATTTCGGTGATTTCGACCGCCGTTCAGGCGGGCAATGTGCGCGGTTTCCAGGCCGGGCGACGCTCTTCGAAAGCACTGATTTCATCCTGTTTGCGCAGCGTAAGGCCTATATCGTCGAGTCCTTCGAGCAGTCGCCAGGCGGTGTAGTCGTCAATGTTGAACGGCACCATGATGGTTCCGGCGACGATCGACCGATCTTGAAGATTTACAGTGATTTCCGTCCCGGGATGCTGCTCGATGGCCTTCCACAACAATTCGACGTCATCCTGTGCCACTTGAGCCGCGAGCAGACCCGCCTTGCCCGCATTGCCACGGAAGATATCGGCGAAACGCGACGAGATGACTACCCGGAATCCGAAGTCCATCAGCGCCCAGACCGCATGCTCGCGCGAGGATCCGGTGCCGAAATCGGGTCCGGCGACCAACACTGAGCCTTTGTCGAAAGGCGGCTGATTGAGCACGAACGACGGATCGTTGCGCCAGGCGGCGAAAAGCCCGTCCTCGAATCCGGTTCGGGTCACCCTTTTCAGGTACACCGCCGGGATGATCTGGTCGGTGTCGACGTTGGAGCGGCGCAGCGGGACGCCGATCCCGGTGTGGGTCGTAAAGGCTTCCATCACAAGTCTCCTGTCAGGTTTCAGTGAGCGGCCACGGGGGCCAGATCGGCGGGCGAGGACAGCGTCCCGCGCACGGCCGTCGCGGCGGCGACCGCCGGCGAGACCAGGTGCGTACGACCGCCCTTGCCCTGCCTGCCCTCGAAATTGCGGTTCGACGTCGAGGCGCACCGCTCCCCCGGCGCCAACTGATCTGGATTCATTCCAAGGCACATCGAGCATCCCGCCTGCCGCCATTCGGCGCCCGCGGCGGTGAAGATCTCACCGAGGCCTTCGGATTCGGCCTGCGCGCGCACGCGCATCGAACCCGGCACGACCAGCATCCGCACGTTGTCGGCCACCTTGCGGCCCCGCAGCACCTCGGCGACGACCCGCAGATCCTCGATCCTGCCGTTGGTGCACGACCCGACGAACACGGCGTCGACCGGGATGTCCCGCATCGGGGTGCCCGGCCGAAGGTCCATGTAGGTCAACGCCTTTTCGACGGCCTGGCGCTCCCCCTCGTCGAAGATCATCTCCGGGTCCGGAACGGAGTCCGACAGCGGCACCCCCTGGCCGGGGTTGGTTCCCCAGGTGACGAACGGACTCAACGTCGCCGCGTCGATGTAGACCTCGGTGTCGAACGTCGCGCCCTCGTCGGTGCGCAGTTGCTTCCACGCCTCGACAGCCGCGTCCCAGTCGGCGCCCTTCGGGGCATGCGGACGGCCGCGCAGGAACTCGAACGTGGTCTCGTCCGGCGCGATCATGCCGGCGCGCGCCCCGGCCTCGATGCTCATGTTGCAGATCGTCATCCGGCCTTCCATCGACAGCGATTCGATGGCGCTGCCGCGGTATTCGATGACGTGCCCCTGGCCGCCACCGGTCCCGATCTTCGCGATCACGGCCAGGATGATGTCCTTGGCGCTGACACCGGGCGGCAATTCGCCGTCGACGTTGACCGCCATCGTCTTGAACGGCCGCAGCGGCAGCGTCTGGGTGGCCATCACGTGCTCCACCTCAGAGGTGCCGATGCCCATCGCCAGCGCGCCGAACGCACCGTGGGTGGAGGTGTGGCTGTCGCCGCACACCACCGTCATCCCGGGCTGGGTCAGTCCCAGCTGCGGTCCGATGATGTGCACGATGCCCTGCTCGGCGTCCCCCATCGGGTGCAACCGGATGCCGAATTCCTCACAGTTGCGCCGCAACGTCTCCACCTGCGTCCGCGAGACGGGATCGGCGATCGGCTTGTCGATGTCGACGGTCGGGACGTTGTGATCCTCGGTCGCGATCGTCAGATCCGGCCTGCGCACCGGGCGCCCGGCCAGGCGCAGGCCGTCGAACGCCTGCGGACTGGTGACCTCGTGGACGAGGTGCAAGTCGATGTAGATGAGGTCGGGCTCGCGTGCCGCGCCCTCTCCGGTCCCGGCGACGACGACGTGATCGCTCCAGACCTTCTCGGCGAGCGTGCGGGGCTGATTCGCAACGGCCATCTTGACTGTCTCACATTCTGGAAAGCTAGTATCTCCTTGTGAGACAGAATAGCGGCATCGGCGTTCTGGACAAAGCGCTCACCGTGTTGCACGCGGTGGCCGAGTCCCCGTGCGGGCTGGCCGATCTCTGCGAACGCACCGGCTTGCCACGCGCGACCGCGCACCGTCTGGCGGTGGGCCTGGAGGTGCACCGGATGCTGGCCCGCGGCGGCGACGGGCAGTGGCTGCTCGGCCCCGCGCTCACCGAACTGGCCGGTCAGGTCAACGACCCGCTGCTCGCCGCGGGCGCGGTGGTGCTTCCGCGGCTGCGCGAACTGACCGGCGAGAGCGTCCAGCTCTACCGCCGCGAGGGCACCACCCGGATTTGCGTGGCAGCCCTGGAACCCCCTGCCGGACTGCGGGATACCGTGCCCATCGGCACCCGTCTGCCGATGACGGCCGGATCCGGGGCCAAGGTGCTGCTCGCCTTCGCCGATGCGAGCACCCAGCAGGCGGTGTTGCCCGCGGCGAAGTTCACCGACCGCACACTGGCCGAGGTACGCAAGCGCGGGTGGGCGCAGAGCGCCGCCGAACGCGAACCCGGGGTGGCCAGCGTCTCGGCTCCGGTGCGCGATGGGCGCGGCGCGGTGATCGCGGCGGTGTCGGTGTCGGGTCCGATCGACCGGATGGGCCGGCGTCCCGGCGCGCGCTGGGCAGCCGATCTCGTCGCCGCCGCCGACGCGTTGACCCGGCGCCTCTGACAAGACGCCCGGGACACGACAGCCCCGGCGCGCATGCCCATGAAAAAACTCCGGGCCTCGACGAGGCCCGGAGTTTTCGATCTGTACCCCCGATGGGATTCGAACCCACGCTACCGCCGTGAGAGGGCGGCGTCCTAGGCCGCTAGACGACGGGGGCTAGAACTGCTTTCCGGTTGGTCAGCATAGCTCAGTTGAGATTGCTGACCTAATCGGTCGCGTTGGCTGGGGTACCAGGACTCGAACCTAGAATGGCTGAACCAGAATCAGCTGTGTTGCCAATTACACCATACCCCATTAGCTGCCTGTAACCGCAGGTCACAGACCGCTTTTCGACCCTTCGCGCCTCAGTCGCATCTCTGCGGGCCGCTGCGCGATATCTCGTGGGCCGACGAGCAGACTACCAAAGATTTCGGAGTGGTTTTCACGCCTCCGGTGCGGCGGCGGTTGCGGCATGGTCGCGACCGGCGCGCAGCCGCTCCAGGCTGCGTTCGCGGCCGAGAAGTTCGAGGGACTCGAACAGCGGCGGACTGACCGAGGAGCCGGTGGCGGCGACCCGGACCGGACCGAACGCCTTGCGGGGTTTGAGCTCGAGGCGATCGATCAGCGCCACCTTCAGCGCCTCCTCGATGTCGGCGGTCCGCCACTGCGCGACGCCTTCTAGGGCCTCCAGAGCCGCTGTGAGCACCGGAACGGCCGCGGCCTTGAGTTCCTTACCCGCGGACTTCTCGTCGAGCGTGAACGACGACTCGTCGAGAAACTTCAACAGCTCCCATGCGTCACCGAGCACCACGATCCGCGTCTGCACCAACGCGGCCGCCTCAGCGAAGCTCGCGTCGTCCAGGCCGGTGCGGTGGCCGTGCACATCGAAGAACGCGGCGAGCCGGCGTGCGAACTCCGCGGGTTCGAGCAGCCGGATGTGCTCGGCGTTGATCGCGTCGGCCTTCTTCTGGTCGAAGCGGGCCGGGTTGGAGTTCACGTCGGCGACGTCGAAGGCCGCGACCATCTCCTCCAGGCTGAAGATGTCCCGGTCGTCGGCGATCGACCAGCCCAGCAGCGCAAGATAGTTCAGCAGACCCTCGGGGATGAATCCCCGGTCGCGGTGCAGGAACAGGTTGGACTGCGGGTCGCGCTTGGACAGCTTCTTGTTGCCCTCCCCGAGCACCGAGGGCAGGTGCGCGAACGCCGGTGTCATATCCGTCACACCGATGCGGATCAGCGCGGCGTAGAGCGCGAGCTGACGCGGCGTGGACGGCAGCAGGTCCTCACCGCGCAGCACATGTGTGATCTTCATCAATGCGTCGTCGACCGGATTGACCAACGTGTACAACGGATCTCCGCTGCCACGGGTCAGCGCGAAGTCGGGCACCGATCCGGCGGGGAACGTCGTCTCGCCACGGACCAGGTCGACCCAGGTGAGATCGGTGTCGGGCATCCGCAGCCGCACCACCGGCTTGCGGCCCTCGGCCAGGAACGCCGCGCGCTGCTCGTCGGTCAGCTCGCGGTCGTAGTTGTCGTAGCCCAGCTTCGGGTTGCGCCCGGCAGCGAGATGGCGCGCCTCGACCTCCTCGGCGGTCGAGAAGGCCTCGTACGCCTCGCCGGCGTCCAGCAGTCGCTGGATCACGTCGAGGTAGATCTCCCGGCGCTCGGACTGGCGATACGGCGCGTAGGGTCCGCCGACCTCGGGGCCCTCGTCCCAGTCCATGCCGAGCCAGCGCAGCGCGTCCAGCAGCGCCAGGTAGCTCTCCTCGCTGTCGCGCTGGGAGTCGGTGTCCTCGATGCGGAACACGAAGTCGCCGCCGGTGTGGCGGGCGTAGGCCCAGTTGAACAGCGCCGTCCGGATCAACCCGACGTGCGGCGTGCCCGTCGGCGACGGACAGAACCTGACCCGAACTTTCACGACTTACCCTTCCGCACAACAGGATTCGACAATGTCCCGATGCCTTCGATGGTGATGCTGACGTTGTCCCCGTGCTCCAGCGGGCCCACCCCCTCCGGGGTACCGGTCAAGATCAGATCGCCGGGCAGCAGCGTCATCACCGCCGAGATCCACTCGATGATCGCCCCGATGTCGTGGATCATCAACGACGTTCGGCTGCGCTGTTTGACCTCGCCGTTGACCTCCGTGCGGATCTCCAGATCCGACGGGTCCAGATCGGTGACGATCCACGGACCGACCGGACAGAAGGTGTCGTGCCCCTTGGCCCGCATCCACTGTCCGTCCTTCTTCTGCTGATCGCGGGCCGACACGTCGTTGGCGATCGTGTAGCCGAGGATGTTCTCGGCGGCACGCGAGGCGGGAACGTCCTTGCAGGGCCTGCCGATCACAGCGGCGAGCTCACCCTCGAAGTGCACCGGGTTGGCGTCGGCCGGCAGCTGGATCGGCGTGTACGGACCGATGATCGCGGTGTTGGGCTTGAGGAAGATGATCGGGTCCTCGAACGTGCCGCCACCCATCTCCTCGATGTGGGCGAGATAGTTCTTCCCCATGCACACGACCTTGCTGGCCAGGATCGGCGCGAGCAGACGTACGTCGGCGAGCGGCCACTGCCTGCCGGTGAACGTCGGGGTGCCGAACGGGTGCTCGGCGATCTCTCGCGCGACCGCTGCCGCCGGGTCGTCGGGCGGACCCTCGATGGAGACGAAGGCAACCCCGTCGGGACTGGCGATTCGACCGAGACGCATGTCCTCAGCCTAGTGCCCGCCCCATCGGTGCCGGTCACCGCCGCCGGAGCGGTCGATGCGTCTTATATATTGAGATAGTTGTTCGTTATTTTGGGACGGCCGTGGAAGCATGGCGGCGTGGGCACCCGGTCGATAACCCCGATGCGGCGCTGGTCGATGCTGGTGATCGGCCTCGGGGCGACCCTGTGCGCCAACGTGTTCATCAACGGTGTGGCCTTCCTGATCCCGACACTGCACGACGAGCGCGGTCTGGATCTCGCATCCGCGGCCCTGATGTCGTCGCTGCCCAGCCTCGGCATGGTGGTGACGCTGATCGCGTGGGGCTATGTGGTGGACCGGTTCGGCGAGCGGGTGGTGCTGGCGCTGGGATCGGCGCTGACGGCCGCCGCGGCGTTCGCGGCGGCGTCGGTCGACTCGCTCGTGGTCACCGGTGTCTTCCTGTTCCTCGGCGGCATGGCGGCCGCGAGCAGCAACACCGCCAGCGGCCGGCTGGTGGTCGGATGGTTCGACGCCGAACAGCGGGGGCTGGTGATGGGCATCCGCCAGACCGCCCAACCCCTCGGGGTCGGAGTCGGCGCGTTGGTGATCCCGCGCCTGGCCGAATCCCACGGAGCGGCAGCGGCGTTGCTGTTCCCCACGATCGTGTGCGCGGTCGCCGCGCTGGTGTGCCTGGTCGCGGTGATCGATCCGCCGCGTCCGCCCCGCGCCGAGGCCGACAGTGCCGCGCTGGCCAATCCGTACCGCGGTTCGGCGATGCTGTGGCGCATCCACCTGACGTCGGTGCTGCTGGTCGTCCCCCAGGTGGTGGTGTGGACGTTCACCCTGGTCTGGTTGATCAGCGAACGCCACTGGTCGCCCGAGTCGGCCGGAATCCTCGTGATGATCGCCCAGATCGGCGGTGCCGCAGGCCGCATCGCCGCGGGCCGCTGGTCGGACGCGTACGTCAAACGCTCCGGCGAGGTCATCGCATCGCGGCTGCGCCCGATCCGGCTGATCGCGGCGTCCGCCGCCGCGGCGATGGCACTGCTCGCCGTCACCGACTGGCTGAATTCCCCGCTGAGCATCGCGGTGATGCTCGCCGCATCGGTGATCACGGTGTCGGACAACGGTTTGGCCTTCACGTTGATCGCCGAGTACGCCGGACCCTTCTGGAGCGGCCGGGCGCTGGGCACCCAGAACACCAGCCAGCTGTTCGCCCAGGGCGTCGCCCCACCGCTGTTCGGCGGGCTGATCGCCGCCGTCGGCTATCCGGTCGCGTTCGCGGTGTGCGCGCTGTTCCCGCTGCTGGCGATCCCGGCCGTACCGAAGGCCGCAGATCGTTAGGACCCGGGGAGCTCGTTAGGACCCCCGCAAGCGAGTGGCGCTAGGCGCGCACCCGTCGGGCGAACCGCGGCAACACGATCAACGCGGCGGCCAGGAAGCACAGCGCGCCGAGGAACGTGCCGAAGTTGGCGAGCCACTCGTCGGCCGTCACACCGTCGGGACGGATGAACGCGGCGAGCGCCGAGACACCGAACGCAACACAGCCGGCCAAGTTGATGGCGCCGGCACACCAATCCCGCGATCGCAGATCCGGCATGCCCACCGCGGCCATCCCGAGCACGCCACTGATCAGGAACAGTGCCGAGCCGGTCGCGTCGGGAGTCCACACGTAGTCGCGCTGCTCGGTCACCGCGTGGGCCCACACCGCCGCACCGGTGCTGAGGTTGAACAGCAGCGTGCCCGCGAACTGGGTCGCCGCGGCCGCCCGGTCGAACCACCGGGTCCGGTCGCTGCGCACCAGCTGAATCCACGCCGCGGTCGTGAAGAACCACGAGCCGGTGAAGCACAGTGTGTCCGCCGTCGCGGCGCCGGCCCAGCCGGGAAAGCCCGGGGCGGTGGCCAGCGCGAACAACGTGGAGCCGATCGCGAACAACCAACACTGCCGTGTCAGTGACGCGAAACCGGAAATGGCTACAGCTTCACGAGGATCCGCTCGCCGACCTCGGTGGTCGACAGCTTCTCGTCGCCTCGGGTGGCCAGATGCTCGGCGACCGCCCGGTCGACGCGCGCGGCGGCGTCGATCTCGGCCATGTGCGCCAGCAGCAGCGACACCGACATGATCGCGGCCGTCGGGTCGGCGATGCCCTGGCCGGCGATGTCGGGCGCACTGCCGTGGACCGGTTCGAACATCGACGGATTCGTCAGCGTCGCATCGATGTTGCCGCTGGCGGCCAGACCGATGCCGCCGCACACCGCGGCGGCGAGGTCGGTGATGATGTCGCCGAACAGGTTGTCGGTCACGATGACGTCGAACCGGCCGGGATCGGTGACCATGTGGATCGTCGCGGCGTCGACGTGCTGGTAGGCGATCTCGACGTCCGGGTATTCGGTGGCGACGGCCTGCACGGTGCGCCACCACAGCGAGCCGGCGTTGGTCAGCACATTGTTCTTGTGCACCAACGTCAGATGCTTGCGTCGCTGCTGGGCCCGCTTGAACGCGTCCTGGACCACCCGGCGCACGCCGTAGGCGGTGTTGACGCTGACCTCGGTGGCGATCTCGTGCGGCGTGCCGACTCGGATCGCGCCGCCGTTGCCCGTGTAGGGCCCCTCGGTGCCCTCGCGCACGACGACGAAGTCGATCTCCGGATCACCGGCCAGCGGGCTCTGCACACCCGGGTAGAGCCGGCCGGGGCGCAGGTTGATGTGGTGGTCGAGTTCGAACCGGATGCGCAGCAGCAGCCCACGTTCGAGGACACCGCTGGGCATCGACGGATCGCCGATCGCGCCGAGCAGGATCGCGTCGTGGCCCTTGAGCTCGTCGAGCACCGAGTCCGGCAGCACCTCGCCGGTGCGGTGGTAGAGCCGTGCCCCGAGGTCGTACTCGGTCTTCTCGACGCCGGGCAGGACGGCGTCGAGCACCTTGAGCGCCTCGCCGATGACTTCCGGTCCGATGCCGTCGCCGGCGATCACCGCGAGTTTCATGTCAGGTCCACCACTTCCAGGGTCACAGCGTTGACTTCACGTCCGATGTTGGCGAGCACGTCGTCGGGAACCTCGCGGTCGAGCCGGAGCATGATCGTCGCTCCGTCGCCGTCGGCGTCCTGGCTGAGCTGGGCGGCCAGGATGTTGACGCTCGCGGCGCCCAGCAGCGTGCCGATCTTGCCGAGCGCACCGGGCTGGTCGTCGTAGTTGATGATCAGGTTCACACCCTCGGCCCGCAGATCGAGGTTGCGGCCGTTGATCTGGACGATCTTCTCCACCAGCTGCGGGCCCGCCAGCGCACCGGCGACGTTGACCGTCGACCCGTCGGCGGCCACCGCGCGCACGTCGACGACGCTGCGGTGCGTCGGGCTCTCCGGCTCGGTGTCGATGGAGGCTTCGACGCCGCGCTCGGCGGCCAGCGCCGGGGCGTTGACGAACGTGACCTGGTCTTCGATGACGGCGGAGAACAGACCCCGCAGCGCCGACAGACGCAGCACCTCGACATCTTCGGAGGCCAGCTCACCGCGCACCTGCACGCACAGGTTGGTGGGCAGTTCGGCCGACAGCACGCCGACCAGCAGGCCGAGCTTGCGCACCAGGTCCAGCCACGGGGCGACCTCTTCGCCGACGGTCCCGCCGCCGACGTTGACCGCGTCCGGGACGAACTCGCCGGCCAGCGCGAGCTTCACGCTCGCGGCCACGTCGGTGCCTGCCCGGTCCTGCGCCTCGGCGGTCGAGGCACCCAGGTGCGGCGTCACGACGACCTGGGGCAGCTCGAACAGCGGGCTGTCGGTGCACGGCTCGGTGGAGAACACGTCGAGGCCGGCACCGCGGACGTGGCCGCTGGTGATCGCGTCGGCCAGCGCCTGCTCGTCGATCAGCCCGCCGCGCGCGGCGTTGACGATGATGACGCCCGGCTTGGTCTTGGCCAGCGCCTCCTCGTTGATCAGCCCGGCGGTCTCCTTGGTCTTGGGCAGGTGCACCGAGATGAAGTCCGCGCGGGAGAGCAGTTCGTCGAGGGTCAGCAGCTCGATACCCAGCTGCGCGGCCCGGGCCTGCGACACATACGGGTCGTAGGCGGTGATGTGCGCGCCGAACGCGGCCAGCCGCTGCGCGACCAGCTGTCCGATGCGGCCCAGCCCGACGACACCCACGGTCTTGCCGAAGATCTCGGTGCCCGAGAACGACGACCGCTTCCAGGTGTGCTCGCGCAGCGTGGCGTCGGCGGCCGGGATCTGGCGCGCCGTGGCCAGCAGCAGTGCGAGCGCGTGCTCGGCGGCGCTGTGGATGTTCGACGTCGGCGCGTTGACCACGAGGACGCCGCGCGCGGTGGCGGCGTCGACGTCGACGTTGTCGAGCCCGACGCCGGCACGGGCGACGATCTTGAGTTTCGGCGCCGCGGCGAGCACCTCGGCGTCGACCGTGGTGGCCGAGCGCACGAGCAGCGCGTCGGCGTCGGCGACGGCGGCCAGCAATTTCTCGCGGTCCGGGCCGTCCACCCAGCGGACCTCGACCTGGTCGCCCAGGGCCTCCACGGTGGATTGGGCCAGCTTGTCGGCGATCAGTACAACAGGAAGACTCACGAGGCCTCAGCCTAATGGGCTGTAATGGCCAGGTGGAATTGACCGTCGTCGGGAGTGGCCCCAACGGGTTGGCCGCGGCCGTGATCTGCGCCCGAGCAGGGGTTTCGGTGCGCGTCGTGGAAGCGCAGGACACCGCGGGCGGCGGCGCGCGCACGCTGGCGGACCCGGAGTTCGCCGATGTGAGCCACGACATCTGCTCGGCGGTGCATCCGCTGGCGCTGGCCTCGCCGTTCTTCACGGCGTTCGATCTGCCCGCCCGCGGGGTGCGTCTGGCGGTGCCCGAGGTGTCGTATGCCAACCCGCTGCCCGGCCGTCCCGCCGCGCTGGGCTACCACGACATCGACCGCACCTGCGCCGAACTGGAGGACGGGGCGTCGTGGCGGCGGCTGCTGGGCCCGCTGTCGGCGGGCAGCGACGGGGTGGTCGGGCTGCTGCTCGGCGACAAACGCTCGATCCCGCCCAGCCTGCCCGCCGCGTTGCGCGTCGCCCCGCGCCTGCTGGCCCAGGGCAGCCCGGCCTGGAACACGCTGGCCGGCGAGGATGCCCGGGCGTTGTTCACCGGCGTTGCGGCACACACGATTTCGCGGATGCCGTCGTTGGTGGCGGCGGGCGCGGGGCTGATGCTGGCGACGCTGGCCCACTCGGTCGGCTGGCCGATCCCGGTGGGCGGGTCACAGGCGATCCCGGGCGCGCTGATCGCCGATCTGCGCGCCCACGGCGGTGAACTCGTGCTCGGCGAGGAGGTCACCGGTCCCCCGGCTGGCGTCGTGCTCTACGACACCGCGCCGACGGCGCTGCTGCGCATCTACGGCGACCGACTGCCGCCGCGTTACGCGCGCACGCTGCGCCGCTACCGTTACGGTCCGGGTGTCGCGAAGGTCGACTTCGTGCTGTCGGGCGAGATCCCGTGGAGCGACGAGCGTTTGGCCAACGCCCCGACGCTGCACATGGGCGGCGATCGGGCCACGATGGCGCTCGCGGAGAAGGAGATCGCGCACGGCCGCCACGCCGCGTGGCCGATGGTGCTGGCCTCGCTGCCCCACCTCGCCGACCCGGGCCGCATCGACGCACAGGGCCGCCGCCCGCTGTGGACGTATGCGCACGTACCCGCCGGGTCGACCGTCGACATGGCCGAGACGATCACCGCGCTGTTCGAACGGTTCGCACCCGGATTCCGCGACCTCGTCGTCGGCGTGCGCAGCGTGCCCGCGGCGCGGCTGGCCGATCACAACGCCAACCTGGTCGGCGGGGACATCGGGGTCGGCGGCAACAACATGTTCAGCGCGCTGACGGGCCCGGCGCTGCAGTGGAATCCGTGGGCCACCCCGATCCCGGGCGCGTACCTGTGTTCGTCGGCGACCCCGCCCGGCGGCGGTGTGCACGGCATGGCCGGCTACTACGCGGCGCGCACCGTGTTGCGACGCGAATTCGGGATCAAGGAGTTGCCGCCGCTTTCACCGTGATTCGGGCGTAGTTGGTCACTGTGAGGTTGACCAACTACGCCGAAGTCACTCGGGGAGTACGCGCGGCAGCGTGCGCATCGCCGTCCGGATCGCGAGGTAGATCAGCGTCGAGGTGACGAGGAAGACGGGCCACCCCATCGCGATCCGCGCGACCGCGAGCAGGCCCTCCTGGTCGGTGTCGTAGAGGTGGAACTGCACGGCGAACCGCGTCGCGGACACCGCCGCCATCATCAGCGTCACCAGATCGAACGCCCGGCGCACCCGTGGCGTGCGGCGCCAGGTGTCGTCGCGGCCGGTCATCCACGCCCAGATGACGCCGATCAGCGGACGCCGGGCCAGCACCGAGGCGGTGAACACCACCGTGAGCGCCAGATACATCCAGATGCCGGGCAGATAGAAGTCCTTGGCCTGACCGGTGACCAGGGCCAGGCCCGCCCCGGCCGCGACGCCGACGAAGCCGAACAGCGCGGGCCGGGTCGATTCCCGTCGCACCAGCTGCACGGTCAGCACCAGCGCGCCGGCCGCCGTCGCGGCGATCAGCGCGGGCATCAGACCCGCGATCGCGTTCAGCGCCGCGAACGTCGTCACCGGCAGCGCGGTGTACACCAGCCCCCGGATGCCGCCCGCCCGAGCGAGCAGTGCGGAGGCCGGTGTGGAACTGCCCGTCATGCTCGCCGAGAGTACCTAAACGCCGAACTGGGGTTCCCGGTCGTGGATCGCGCAGCGATCACGACCGGGAACCCCAGTTCGGCGAAAAAGAGTTAGGCCGTTTCGGTGATCGGCCGATCCACCCAGCTCATCAGGTCGCGCAGCTTCTTGCCGGTGACCTCGATCGGGTGCTCGGCGTTCTCCTTGCGCAACGCCTCGAGCTCCTTGTTGCCGCCCTCGACGTTGGCGACCAGGCGCTTGACGAACGTGCCATCCTGGATGTCCTTGAGGATGTCCTGCATCCGCTTCTTGGTGTCGGCATCGATGACCCGCGGGCCCGACAGGTAGCCGCCGAACTCGGCGGTGTCGGACACCGAGTAGTTCATCCGCGCGATGCCGCCCTCGTACATCAGGTCGACGATCAGCTTGAGCTCGTGCAGCACCTCGAAGTAGGCCATCTCGGGGGCGTAGCCGGCCTCGACCATGACCTCGAAACCGGTCTTGACCAGTTCCTCGGTGCCACCGCACAGCACGGCCTGCTCACCGAACAGGTCGGTCTCGGTCTCTTCCTTGAAGGTGGTCTTGATGACGCCGGCGCGCGCACCGCCGATCGCGGCGGCGTAGGACAGCGCCAGCGCCTGGCCCTCACCCTTGGGGTCCTGGTCGACCGCGATCAGGCAGGGCACACCCTTGCCGTCGACGAACTGGCGACGCACCAGGTGGCCGGGCCCCTTGGGGGCGACCATGCCGATGGTGACATTGGCCGGGGGCTTGATCAGGCCGAAGTGGATGTTGAGACCGTGACCGAAGAACAGCGCATTGCCGTCTTCGAGGTTGGGCTCGATGTCGTTGGTGAAGATCTCGGCCTGCGCGGTGTCGGGCGCCAGCAGCATGATCACGTCGGCCCACTTGGCGACCTCGGCCGGGGTGTCGACCTCGAGGCCCTGCTCGGTGACCTTCTCGCGGGACTTCGAGCCCTCCTTGAGACCGACCTTGACCTGTACGCCGGAGTCGCGCAGGCTCAGCGAGTGCGCGTGGCCCTGGCTGCCGTAGCCGATGACGGCGACCTTGCGACCCTGGATGATCGACAGGTCCGCGTCGGCGTCGTAGAACATCTCAACTGCCATTGTCGTGAATCTTCTTTCTATTCTTTGCTTTTGGATAACTACTTGGTACTGATACCGCGCGGCCCGCGGGACAGCGACACCACACCGGACTGGACGATCTCCCGGACCCCGTAGGGCTCGAGCACCCGCAGCAGCGCCTCGATCTTCTCAGGCGTGCCGGTGGCCTCGACAGTCAGCGACTCGGTGGAGACGTCGACGACCTTGGCGCGGAACAGATTGACCGCCTCGATGACCTGGCCGCGGGTGTTGGCATCCGTGCGGACCTTGATCAGCGCGAGCTCGCGGGAGACGGAGTTCTCCTCGTCCTGCTCGACGATCTTGATCACGTTGATCAGCTTGTTGAGCTGCTTGGTGATCTGCTCCAGCGGGGATTCCTCGACGTCGACCACGATGGTCATCCGCGAGAGGTCCTTGTGTTCGGTGGCACCGACGGCCAGCGACTGGATGTTGTAGCCACGCCGCGAGAACAGCGACGCCACGCGGGCCAGGACGCCGGGCTTGTCCTCGACGAGCACCGACAACGTATGCGTGGTGGTCACTGGGGTGCTCCGTTCTTCGCGCAAGCGCTCATGCCCGCTTCGATGTTCTTCGCGCAAGCGCTCATCACGCGTGCCCCTCTTCGTTGTCGAACAGCGGACGGATCCCGCGTGCCGCCTGAATCTCATCATTGCTGGTGCCTGCGGCGACCATCGGCCACACCTGGGCGTCGGCGCCGACGACGAACTCGACCACCACCGGCCGGTCGTTGATCGCCCGTGCCTGGGCGATCACGTCGGCCACATCTTCCTCACGCTCGCAACGCAATCCGACGCAACCCAGCGCCTCGGCCAGCTTCACGAAATCCGGGATGCGACGGGTGTGGGTGGCGAGATCGGTCTGGCTGTACCGCTCTTCGTAGAACAGCGTCTGCCACTGGCGCACCATGCCGAGGTTGCCGTTGTTGATCAGCGCGACCTTGATCGGCACGCCTTCGATCGCGCAGGTGGCCAGCTCCTGGTTGGTCATCTGGAAGCAGCCGTCACCGTCGATCGCCCACACCTCGGTCTCCGGGCGGCCCATCTTGGCGCCCATCGCGGCCGGAACCGCGAAGCCCATCGTGCCCAGACCGCCGGAGTTGATCCACGTCTTCGGCTTCTCGTAGGAGATGAACTGGGCGGCCCACATCTGGTGCTGACCGACGCCTGCCACGTAGACCGCGTCCGAACCGGCCATCTTGCCCAGCGTCTCGATGACGAATTCCGGGGACAGGCTGC
Organism: Mycolicibacterium parafortuitum; assembly: GCF_002086815.1. Lineage (GTDB taxonomy): Bacteria > Actinomycetota > Actinomycetes > Mycobacteriales > Mycobacteriaceae > Mycobacterium > Mycobacterium parafortuitum. Next base: position 415,122 of record NZ_MVID01000001.1, on the reverse strand, counting down.
CGTCGCTCTGCGGGCCGTAGCTCAGCGGATAGGTCGTCTCGATGCCCCGCAGGTACTCCCACCAGGTGTCGAGGTTGGTCGCGCCGAGGCCGTCGCGGCGCAGAACCTCGATCAGCTCGGTGATCACGTTCTTGACGTCGCCCACGATCGGCACGTCGGCGTGCCGGTTCTTGCCGATCTCCGCCGGGTCGATGTCGGCGTGGATGACCTTCGCTTCGGGGGCGAACGAATCCAGCTTGCCGGTCACCCGGTCGTCGAACCGGGTGCCGAGCGCGATCAGCAGGTCGCTGCGCTGCAGTGCCGCCACCGCGGCCACGGTGCCGTGCATACCCGGCATGCCGAGGTTCTGCGGGTGGCTGTCGGGAAACGCGCCGCGCGCCATCAACGTCGTGACCACCGGGATGCCGGTCAGCTCGGCCAGGTCGAGCAGCTGCTCGGAGGCCTCGCCGCGGATGATGCCGCCGCCGACGTAGAGCACCGGCTTGTGGGCCTCGGCGATCAGTTTGGCGGCCTCGCGGATCTGGCGGTTGTGCGGCTTGGTGTTCGGCTTGTAGCCGGGCAGCTCGAACTGCGGCGGCCACGCGAAGGTGCACTGGGCCTGCAGCACATCCTTGGGGATGTCGACGAGCACCGGGCCCGGCCGTCCGCTGGAGGCGATGTGGAACGCCTCGGCGAGCACCCTGGCGATGTCGTCACCGTTGCGCACCAGGAAGTTGTGCTTGGTGACCGGCATCGTGATGCCGGAGATGTCGGCTTCCTGGAACGCGTCGGTGCCGATCAGCGGGCGCCCGACCTGGCCGGTGATCGCGACCATCGGGATCGAGTCCATGTACGCGTCGGCCAGCGGGGTCACCAGGTTGGTCGCACCCGGACCCGAGGTGGCCATGCACACCCCGACCCGACCGGTGGCGTGGGCGTAGCCACTGGCGGCGTGACCACCGCCCTGCTCGTGGCGAACAAGCACATGCCGCAGCTTCTGCGAGTCGAACAGCGGGTCGTAGACCGGCAGGATGCAGCCGCCGGGAATGCCGAAGATGACGTCGACGTCGAGCTCTTCGAGCGCGCGGACGACCGCCTGCGCTCCGGTGAGCTGTTGCGGGGCAATGATATTCGGCTGCGCCTGGGTCGTCGCGGAGTTGTGCTTCGCGCCGGCCGCTGTCCCGTTCGTCGGGGTCGCCGACGACTCGGGCGGTCGCTTGGTGGGTGCGCTCACGGTGTCCTCTGGTCTTTCTCGCTCGGCTGATCTTCTCAAATCGGTGTTCCGGCAACAAAAAACCCCCGTCAGCCGATGGCTGTACGAGGGTGCGCGTTGATGCGGTTTTGCTATGCCCGGGTCAGGGCCAGCGCGGCATCAACGCGCGAGCCAATTACTACGAGCAGGGTCTGCATAGCACACGACGGTAGCCGCCGGACTGGTCAAAGGTCAAATCTGACCCCACGACCGCTCGCGCGCGGAGCCCGCAGACCCGGCGATGCGATGATGGCGGCATGCGAACCCCGCCCGCGCCGAAGTCCTCACCGGTCGTCATCAGGATCTCGCCGATGGCCCACGTGGCGATCGGCTTCATGTTCATCGGGCTGATGGCGGTGGTGTTCGCCGGGCCGGCGTGGTTCGTCGTGTTGTTCCTGATCCCGGTGGCGCTGTCGTATGTGGTGATGCGCTACCGGACGACCGCCGACTACGAGAAGGTGGTCGCGCGGACGCTGTTCGGGCACCACACCGTGCGCTGGGAGGACATCGACGGGCTGCGTTTCGGGCGCCGGGCGTGGGCGGTGGCGCGGCTGCACGACGGCTCCGAGGTGCCGCTGCCCGCGGTGACGTTCGCGACGCTGCCGCAGCTGACCGCCGCCAGCGGCGGACGGGTGCCGAACCCGTACGAGTAGCGCTCAGCCCAGCGGGTTGGTGCCGTTGAGCAGGACCCAGATCGCCACCCCGGCGCCGGCGCCGAGGATCAGCGCGGCAGCCGAACCGACGAACGGCCGCCTGGCCCAGCCGCGACCGGCGTCGAGGCCGTACTTGCCCGGGCCCACCAGCACGATCGCGGCGACGGCGACGAGCAGCACGATCTGGTATTCGTGACCGTCGGCCAGGAACGACGACAGCCTGGCTTCGTTATGGGCGAGCGTGGCCTCGGCCAGCGTCGCGGTGACCAGGTAACCGAGCGCGCCCGCCGCCGCGATCGGGGTGAACAGCCCGAGCACCAGCAGGATGCCCGCGGCGATCTGCCCGCCGGCGGCGACGTAGGTCAGGATGTCGGCGTTGCGGAACCCGACGTCGGTCAGCTGGTCGCGGAAACCGTCGAGGCCCGGGCCGCCCCACCAGCCGAACACCTTCTGCAGGCCGTGGCCGATGAACAGGACGCCGACCGCGACACGCAGCAACAGCAGACCGAGGTCCTGGGTGCCCCTGCGGTGTTCGACGCTGCGCTCGGGGTCCACACCGATCTCAGTGGGCGCCGCCGCCGCCGGGGTGCCGTAGGCGCCCGGAGCCAGGCCGGTGCTCGGCTGCACATAGGGCAACGGCTCCGGATCGTTGAGCAACGCGAACGGTTGCTGTTGGTCGGCCGGTTTCGCCGAGTCGTAGCGCGGGATCGCGGTGGTCTCGAAGTCGCCGCTGTAATTCGCCGACGGGAGATCGTCTTCGGGGTCCACCAGGCTCGCCGAGGCTGGCCGCCCAGCCGAGTCGTCGGGCCGCTGCCAAGGATCTTGGGGACTCGTCACGACAGCCAGGGTAAGTGCAAGTCCTTTGCACGCCGGGAATTCGTGCGGCGCGTTGAGCACGGGTTTTCCCGAAGCGGCGCAGGTCGGGAGCGGTCGTCCGCGGGGAGCCGTGGCGAGTACCTTCGCGGCATCCGTAATCTGGCCTGCATGAGCGAGCGTGTGTCCTCCGGTGCTTTGGTCGCGCTGCTGTGCGCCACGGTGCTCGCCGGTGCGGGCTGCGCCCGGTTCGATTCCGCACAGTCGCAGCCGTTCACCACCGAACCGCAGCTGGCGCCCGGACCGAAGACCACGCCCCCGCCTCCGCCGCCACTGCCCGCCAAACCGTTCCCGAAGGAGTGCCCCGCCCCCGGGGTGATGCAGGGCTGCCTGGGCAGCACCAGCGGGCTGATCATGCTGCCCGACAGCCAGTCGGCGCTGGTCGCCGAGCGGCTCACCGGCGTGATCAAGAGGGTCGCGGTGCGCGCCGAGCCGGTCGAGAAGATGTCGATCCCGGTCGATCCCAGCGGCGACGGCGGACTGATGGACATCGTGCTGTCCCCCACCTACGCCCAGGACCGGCTGATGTACGCCTACATCAGCACCCCGACGGACAACCGGGTGGTGCGGGTGGCCGAGGGTGATCCGCCGAAACCGATCCTGACCGGGATCCCGAAGGGCGCGACCGGCAACACCGGATCGCTGATCTTCACCAGCCCGACCACCCTGGTGGTGCAGACCGGCGACGCCGGCGACCCGGCGCAGGCCTCCGACCCGGGGTCGCTGGCCGGCAAGCTGCTGCGCATCGAGCAGCCGACGACGGTCAACCAGGCGCCGTTGACCACGGCGCTGTCGGGGCTGGGTCCCGGCGGCGGGATGTGCATCGACCCGTCCGACGAGTCGCTGTACGTGACCGACCGCACTCCTACCGCCGACCGGTTGCAGCGGATCACCAAGGACTCCACGGTGTCGACGGTGTGGACGTGGCCGGACCGGCCGGGCGTCGCCGGGTGCGCCGCGCTCGACGGCACCGTGCTGGTGAATCTGGTCGACACCAAGCAGACCGTCGCGGTGCGGATGGCGCCCGAGACCGGCGCGGTCACCGGTGACCCGGAGGTGGTCCGTCAGGACAATCACGGCCACGCGTGGGCGCTTCAGACTTCCGCGGACGGCAACGTGTGGGGCGCGACGGTCAACAAGACCACCGGCGACGCGATGAACCTCGACGACGTCGTCTTCCCGCTGTTCCCGAACGGCGGCGGATTCCCGCGCAGCAACAACGATCTCACGTAGCCGGTATCACCCGGCGATGTCAGCCCGGTCCCGGCCCCGGTCCGGGCAGCCGCAGCATCAGGCGGGTCCCGCCCTGCGGGCTGACCTCCAATGACGCCGTCCCGCCGTGGATCTCGGCCTGCTGGGCGACCAGCGCCAGACCGAGGCCCGATCCCGACCGGGACGCGGTGGTGCCGCGGTGGAAACGCTCGAACACCTCGGTGCGCTCCTGCTCGGGCACCCCGGAGCCGTTGTCGTCGACCGCTATCTCGACACCGTCCTGCGAGCTGACCACACTGAGCCGGATCTGGGTCGCGCCACCGTGTTTGACGGCATTGGCGATCGCGTTGTCGATGACCAGCCGCAGCCCGGCAGGCATGCCGAGCATCAGCACCGTCGTCGACGACGCCAGCGACACGTCGATACCGGGATAGTGGTGCATCGCGTCGTGGGCGGCCCGGTCGAGCAGTTCGGCGACGTCGACGGGCACGAAGTCGTCGACGGTGGTCAGCTCGCCCTGGGCGAGCCGCTCCAGTGCGGTCAGCGTCGCCTCGATCCGCGACTGCGTGCGGATCACGTCGTCGAGAACCTCCTGGCGCTGCTCGGCGCCCAGATCCAGCGTCGAGAGCACTTCCAGGTTGGTGCGCATCGCGGTCAGCGGGGTGCGCAGTTCGTGCGACGCGACGGCGGCGAAGTCGCGCGCCGACTCCAGCGCGGCCCTGGTGCGTTGCTGTTCATCGCCGATGCGCGCGAGCATGCCCTCCACCGCCTCGGAGATCTCGACGGCTTCCCATACGCCGCGCACTTGGACCTCGTCGGGGGCGGATTGGGCGTTGATGGCCCGCGCCTGCTGGGCGAGCAGCCGGAACGGGTTGACCATGATCAGCGAGATCACCCAACCGACCAGCATCGTGGTCAGGATCACCCCGGAGCAGATCCAGAACACCCGCCAGTGCAGCGAGTCGATGCGCGCCTGGGTTTCGGCCATCGGTGCGCCGAGCGCGATCGACGCGTTGCCGGTCTTGATGGTGCGGATCCGGTATTCGACACCGTCGATGGTCGCGTCGGAGTACCCGTTCGCCAGATCGGGCAGCACGATGTCGGACGGGATGGAGACGGTGCTACCCGCCCAGCGGGCGGTCCGCACGAGGCCACCCTCGGTGGGTTCGGGGCCCACGCCCTCCTGCGCGCTGCGCAGCAGGGTGTTCACATCACCGAGGCTCGACAGCGAATCCAGCCGCCGGTCGAGCTGGTCGTACTGGTCGTTGGTGACGCCCACCCACACCCACACACCGAGGGTCAGCACGAGGATCGTGACCCCGAGCTGCGAGAGGATGACGATGGAGCGCAGCGACAACCACCGCAGCGGGCGTGCAAGGACGCGGAAAACCAGGTCCTGTATTCGCGTCATCGCGTCGACTGTAAGGGCTAGCTACACGCGGCCATGACAAGTTCGCGCACCCGCGCGGCGTCGGCCTGGCCCTTCGTCGCCTTCATCACAGCGCCGACGATCGCACCGGCGGCCTGCACCTTGCCGCCGCGGATCTTCTCGACGATGTCGGGGTGCGCCTCGAGAGCTTGATCGATGGCGGCCTGGATCAGCGAGTCGTCACGCACGACCACCAGCCCGCGGTCGTTCATCACCTGCTCGGGTTCGCCCTCACCGGCCAACACGCCCTCGACGACCTGGCGGGCCAGCTTGTTGGACAGCTTGCCGTCGTCGACGAGCTTGATCACCGCGGCGACCTGCGCAGGCGTGATCGGCAGATCGGACACCTCTACCCCACCTTCCTTGGCCTTCTGTACCAGGAAGTTGCCCCACCAGGCGCGGGCGGCGTCGCTGGAGACGCCGTGCTCGACGGTCGCGGCGATCAGATCCAGCGCACCGATGTTGACCAGGTCGCGCATCACCTCGTCGGCGATGCCCCACTCCTGCTGGATTCGCTTGCGCGACAGCCACGGATACTCGGGGATGGTGGTCCGCAGCTGCTCGACGAGTTCCGCGCCGGGCGCCACCGGCTCCAGATCGGGCTCCGGGAAGTACCGATAGTCCTGCGCGGTCTCCTTACTGCGCCCCGGCGAGGTGAAACCGTCCTCGTGGAAGTGCCGGGTCTCCTGGGTCACCGTGCCGCCGGACTTCAGCACCGCGGCCTGGCGGCGCATCTCGTAGCGCACCGCGACCTCGACGCTCTTGAGCGAGTTGACGTTCTTGGTCTCGGTTCGGGTGCCGAACTCGGCCGCACCGATCGGCTTCAGGGAGACGTTGGAGTCGCACCGCATCGACCCCTGGTCCATCCGGACGTCGGAAACACCGAGCGCGCGCAACAGGTCTCGCAACGCGGTCACATAGGCGCGGGCGATCTCGGGGGCACGCGCACCCGCACCCTCGATCGGCTTGGTGACGATCTCGATCAGCGGGACGCCGGAGCGGTTGTAGTCGGCCAGCGAGGTGGTCGCTCCCGCGATGCGCCCGGTGTCGCTGCCGATGTGGGTCAGCTTGCCGGTGTCCTCCTCCATGTGGGCACGCTCGATCTCGATACGCCACGTGGTGCCGTCGTCGAGCGGCACGTCGAGGTGGCCGTTGACCGCGATCGGCTCGTCGTACTGGGAGATCTGGTAGTTCTTCGGCTGGTCCGGATAGAAGTAGTTCTTCCGCGCAAACCGGCCCCACGGCGCGATGTCACAGTTGAGCGCCAGACCGATGCGGATCGCGGACTCGACGGCGGACCGGTTGAGCACCGGTAGGGAGCCGGGCAATCCGAGGCAGACCGGACACACCAGCGTGTTGGGTTCGGCACCGAACCGGTTGGCGCAGCCGCAGAACATCTTGGTGGCCGTATTCAGCTCGACGTGCACCTCCATGCCCATGACGGGCTCGTAGGCGGCGATGACCTCGTCGTAGTCGAGCAGTGACGCGGAAGCCGAGGTCGCGGTAGACATGCCACTGATCCTAGTGGGTCACTTTTCCGCGGCGAGCAGACACAAACTCGCACGCTCGGGCGGCGATTCGTGCGAGTTTGTGACTGCTCGCGAAGGAACCGTCAGCCGAAGAATTCGGCGGCGTCGTCGTAGCGGCTCTGCGGGACGAGCTTGAGCTGGCGGACCGCGTCGGCGAGCGCCACCCGGCCGATGTCCTGGCCACGCAGCGACACCATCATCCCGTACTCGCCGGCGTGCGCGGCGTCCGCGGCGTTGACGCCAAACCGGGTGGCCAGCACCCGGTCGTACGCGGTCGGGATGCCACCGCGCTGCACGTGGCCAAGCACCGTGACGCGGACGTCCTTGTTGATCCGCTTCTCCACTTCCAGCGCCAGCTGCTGGGCGACGCCGGTGAAGCGCTCGTGGCCGAACTCGTCGACCCCGCCCTGTTTGAGCTGCATCGAGCCCTCGGCGGGTTTGGCCCCCTCGGCGACCACACAGATGAAGTGTGAATCTCCGCGCACGAAGCGTTCTTTGACCAGCCGGCAGACCTCCTCGACATCGAAGGGCTGCTCGGGGATCAGCGTCATGTGCGCCCCGGAGGCCAGGCCGGCGTTCAGCGCGATCCAGCCGGCGTGGCGGCCCATCACCTCCACCAGCATCACGCGCTGATGTGATTCGGCGGTGCTGTGCAGCCGGTCGATCGCCTCGGTCGCCACGGTCAGCGCGGTATCGTGGCCGAAAGTGACGTCGGTGCAATCGATGTCGTTGTCGATGGTCTTGGGCACACCGACGACGGGCACGTTCTCCTCGGACAGCCAGTGGGCGGCGGTCAGCGTGCCCTCGCCTCCGATCGGGATGAGCACGTCGATGCCGTTGTCCTCGAGGGTCTGCTTGATCTGGTCCAGACCGGCGCGCAACTTGTCCGGGTTGACGCGCGCGGTGCCCAGTACCGTCCCGCCCTTGGCGAGCAGCCGGTCGTTGCGGTCGTCGTTGCGCAGCTGGATCCGGCGGTTCTCCAGCAGCCCGCGCCAACCGTCCAGGAAACCCACCACCGAGGAGCCGTACCGGACGTCACAGGTCCGGACCACCGCCCGGATCACCGCGTTCAGGCCAGGACAGTCGCCGCCTCCGGTCAGCACTCCGATACGCATGCGACCCATCCTCCCCTGTCAGAGCGCAGTTGGCAGCGAACCCCGTGCGGCTTCGTAGGCCGCACCGACGCGATACAGCCGGTCATCGGCCAGTGCCGGCGCCATGATCTGCAGCCCTACCGGCAGGTTGTCGTCGGCGGACAGCCCCGACGGCACCGACATCCCGCAGTGCCCGGCCAGGTTCAGCGGCAGCGTGCACAGGTCGAACAGATACATCGCCAGCGGGTCGTCGACCTTCTCACCGAGCCGGAACGCCGTCGACGGCGTCGTCGGCGTGACCAGCACGTCGACCTTCTGGTACGCCTCGTCGAGGTCGCGGGCGATCAGCGTTCGCACCTTCTGCGCCTGGTTGTAATAGGCGTCGTAATAGCCGGCCGACAGCGCGTAGGTGCCGATCATGATGCGGCGCTTGACCTCAGGACCGAAGCCCGCGGCGCGGGTGATCGCCATGACCTCCTCGGCGCTGTGCGTGCCGTCGTCGCCGGCGCGCAGGCCGTAACGCATGCCGTCGAACTTCGCCAGGTTCGACGACACCTCCGACGGCAAGATCAGGTAGTAGGCGGGCAGCGAATAGTCGAAGTGCGGGCAGTCGACCTCGCTGACCTCGGCGCCGAGCGCGGTGAGCTGCTCGACGGCCGCGTTGAACGACGCCAGCACACCCGGCTGGTAACCCTCGCCGCTGCGCAGCTGCTTGACCACCCCGATCCGCACCCCCTTGAGGTCACCGGCGGCGCCGGCGCGGGCCGCGGCGACGATGTCGGGCACGGGCGCGTCGATCGAGGTCGAATCGCGCGGATCGTGTCCGGCGATGACCTGGTGCAGCAGCGCGGTGTCGAGCACGGTGCGCGCGCACGGACCGCCCTGGTCCAGCGACGACGCGCACGCGACCAGCCCGTAGCGCGACACCGTTCCGTACGTCGGCTTCACGCCGACGGTAGCGGTGAGCGCGGCCGGCTGGCGGATGGAGCCTCCGGTGTCGGTGCCGATGGCCAGCGGCGCCTGGAACGCCGCCAGCGCGGCGGCACTGCCACCGCCGGAACCGCCCGGCACCCGCTCGACGTCCCACGGGTTGCGCGTCGGGCCGTAGGCGGAGTTCTCCGTCGAGCTGCCCATCGCGAACTCGTCCATGTTGGTCTTGCCCAGGATCGGGATGCCCGCGGCGCGCAGCTTCGCGGTGACGGTCGCGTCGTACGGCGACGTCCACCCCTCCAGGATCTTCGAGCCGCACGTGGTCGGCATGTCCGTGGTGGTGAACACGTCCTTCAGTGCGAGCGGGACGCCGGCCAGCGGCGAGGCCGGACGCTCCCCCGCCGCGACGGCCTTGTCGACCGCGGCTGCGGCGGCCAGCGCCTCGTCGGCACCGACGTGCAGGAACGCGTGATAGTCGCCGTCGGTCGCGGCGATCTGGTCGAGGAACGCCTGCGTCACCTCGGTGGAGGACACCTCTTTGTCCGCGATCTTGGTCGCGAGGGTGTCGGCGTCGAGTCTGATCAGCTCACTCATTCGGCTTCTCCCAGAATCCGCGGCACCGCGAAACGGCCGTCTTCGGCCCGGGGCGCGGCGGCCAGCGCCTCGTCCTGGGTCAGGCTCGGCAGCTGCTCGTCGGAGCGGAACACATTGACGACCCCGGCCGATTCCCCGGGTCGCTCCGCTCCTGACCGCCGAACCAGCGGGTTGTCGGTTGCCTCGACGCCGGTGACGTCGACCGCCTGGATCTTGCCGACGTGGTTGAGGATGGCGTCGAGCTGACCGACGAAGCCATCCAGCTCGCTGTCGGTCAGGGCCAGTCGCGCGAGGCGCGCAAGGTGCGCAACCTCGTCTCGGGAGATCTGTGACACGACCACAAAGCCTAGTCCAGCCGCTCACGCGTCCAACTCGGCGGAACTGCTTCGGCGGCTCACGGCCCGACTGTCGGGGCGGCCCGCCGCCCAACAGTCGGGGCGGCCCGCCGCCCAAGTCGCCGGGGGTCGCCTCTCCGTGAAAAAGTGTTGGCCGTGCCTTCGTATCTACTCCGAGTCCAACTCGAGGACCGCCCGGGCAGCCTCGGCTCCCTGGCCGTGGCCCTGGGTTCGGTAGGCGCCGACATCCTGTCCCTCGACGTGGTGGAACGTTCCGTGGGCTACGCGATCGACGACCTCGTGGTCGAGCTGCCACCCGGCGCGATGCCCGACATGCTGATCACCGCCGCCGAAGCCCTCAAAGGGGTGTACGTCGACAGCATCCGCCCGCACACCGGGCTGCTGGAAGCCCACCGCGAACTGGAGTTGATCGACCACGTCGCCGCCGCCGACGGAAAGCTCAAGCGCCTGCAGGTGCTCGTCGACGAGGCCCCCAAGGTGTTGCGGGTCGGGTGGTCCACGGTGGTGGAACTGACCGATTCGGGCCCGCGGCGGGTGGTGGGCAGCTCCGGCGCACCGGAGACCCCGGCCACCGAGACGCCGTGGTTACCGCTGGAACGCGCCGCGGCGCTCGACGCGACCGCCGACTGGGTGCCGCAGGTGTGGCGCGACATGGACACCACGCTGGCCGCGGCGCCGCTCGACGGCCCGACGACCGCGGTGGTGCTGGGACGGCCCGGCGGACCCGCGTTTCGGCCCAGCGAAGTGGCCCGGCTCGGCTACCTGGCCGGGATCGTCGCGACGATCGTCGGTTAACTCTCCGGCGCGGCCGGACCGTCGGCGAGCAGCCTGCGGAACCCGTCCTCGTCGAGCACCGGCACCCCGAGTTCGATCGCCTTGTCGTACTTCGATCCCGGGGCGTCCCCGGCCACCACGTAGGCGGTCTTCTTCGACACCGAACTCGCCGCCTTGCCGCCCCTGGCGATGATGGCCTCTTTGGCCTGATCCCTGCTGAACCCGGTCAGGGATCCGGTCACCACGATCGACAGGCCCTCCAGCGTGCGCTCGATGCTGGTGTCGCGCTCGTCGGCCATCCGCACCCCGGCCTCGCGCCATTTGTCGACGATGGCGCGATGCCAGTCGACGGTGAACCAGTCGATCACCGCGGCCGCGATCGTCGGGCCGACGCCCTCGGTGTTGGCGAGCTGTTCCTCCGACGCCGCCTCGATCGCGTCCAGGCTGCCGAACTCGGTGGCCAGCGCCCGCGCCGCGGTCGGCCCGACATGGCGGATGGACAGCGCGACCAGCACCCGCCACAGCGGCTGCGCCTTGGCCTTGCCGAGGTTGGCCAGCAGCCGTTTGCCGTTGGCCGACAGCTCACCCTTCTGCGTGGTGAACAGCTCGGTGCGCAGCAGATCCTCGGCGGTCAGGGTGAACAGATCACCCTCGTCGGCGATCACGCCGGCCTGCAGCAGCGCGGTGGCCGCTTCGTAGCCGAGGCCTTCGATGTCGAACGCGCCGCGGCCGGCGACGTGAAACACCCGCTCCCGCAACTGCGCTGGGCAGCTGCGCGAGTTCGGGCAGCGGATGTCGGCGTCGCCCTCCTTGGCCGGGGCCAGCTCGGTGCCGCATTCCGGGCAGTGGGTCGGGAACACGAACTCGCGCTCGGTGCCGTCGCGCAGATCCACGACCGGGCCCAGCACCTCGGGGATCACGTCCCCGGCCTTGCGGATCACCACGGTGTCGCCGATCAGCACACCCTTGCGCTTGACCTCCGAGCCGTTGTGCAGCGTGGCCAGCCCGACGGTGGAGCCGGCCACCTTCACCGGCTCCATGTAGGCGAACGGGGTCACCCGGCCGGTGCGCCCGACGTTGACGCGGATGTCGAGCAGCTTGGTCTGGGCTTCTTCCGGCGGATATTTGTACGCCACCGCCCAGCGCGGCGCCCGCGAGGTGGCGCCGAGCCGGCGCTGCAACGACACATCGTCGACTTTGACGACCAGACCGTCGATTTCGTGTTCGACGTCGTGGCGGTGCTCACCCCAGTACGCGATGCGTTCGGTGACCGCGTCGAGGCCTTTGACCTGCGCGGTGTGGTCGGACACCGGCAGGCCCCACGCCTTCAGCGCGCGGTAGGCGTCGTGCAGCGTCTTGAACGGGAACCCTCCGGGTGCCTCGATGTGGCCCAGCCCGTGGCAGATCATCCGCAGCCGGCGGCGCGCGGTGACCGCGGGGTTCTTCTGGCGCAGCGACCCGGCCGCGCTGTTGCGGGGGTTCGCGAACGGCGCCTTGCCCTCGGCCACCAGCCCGGCGTTGAGGTCCTCGAAGTCGGCGACCCGGAAGAACACCTCACCGCGCACCTCGAGCACCGTCGGCACCGGGAACTCGTCTGTGCCGGTGAGCCTTTCGGGGATGTCTTCGATCGTTCGCGCGTTCAGCGTGACGTCTTCGCCGGTGCGCCCGTCGCCACGGGTCGAAGCGCTCTCCAGCCGGCCGTCCCGGTACACCAGCGCCAGTGCGACCCCGTCGATCTTCAGCTCGCACAGGTACTGCGCATCCTGGCCGATCTCGCCGCTGATCCGTGCCGCCCACGCCGCCAGCTCGTCGGGATCGAACACGTTGTCCAGGCTGAGCATGCGCTCGAGATGCTCGGCGGGGGTGAAGTCCGTCGCGAACCCGGCACCGCCGACCAGCTGGGTCGGCGAATCGGGCGTGCGCAGCTCGGGGTACTCGTCCTCGAGTGCCTGCAGCGTGCGCAGCATCTCGTCGAACTCGGCGTCGGTGATGGTCGGGGAATCACGGACGTAGTAGCGGAACTGGTGTTCGCGAACCTCGTCGGCGAGCTCCTGCCACCGACGGCGGATGTCGGCGTCGAGAGCATCGTCGGCCTGCTCGGCCAGCACCGACTCGGGATCCGGGATCGCCTCGGGACTCACCCTGGAAGGCTATCGAAGGGCGCCGACAGAGTCGGCCGCGGTTCGCCGGACCCGGTCGGGACGGCTGCGTAGGCTGCTGTCCATGCCGCATCCGATCATGTTTCGCGACGACGACATGGGGCTGGCAGAAGTGCGGGAGATCGCCCTCGGATTCCCGACGGCGTTCGAGAAGATCTCGTGGGGCAGGCCGTGCTTCTGCGCGCCGAAGATGTTCGCGATCTTCGGAGGCAGCGTCAAGGGTGAACGCAAGGGCGAGTACACCCAGTACCCGCACTCGGTTCTGGTGAAGGTCGACGAGAGCGACCGCAGGGCCCTTGAGCAGGATCGCCGGTTCTTCTTCCCGGCCTACCTCGGCCCCTTCGGCTGGCTGGGCCTGGATCTGACCGCGGCGAAGGTGGACTGGACGGAGGTCACCGAACTGGTCGACGCGTCCTTCCGCATGGTGGCGGCCAAGAAATTGATCAAGCAACTCGACCAACGTTGACCCCGGGCCCCCGTGCCGTGATTCGATCGGAGACACCATGAGCTTCTCTAGCCCCTTCCCCGAAGTCGACATCCCCACCGCCAGCGTCTACGACTATCTGTTCGCCGGCCTGTCCGGCCCCGACGATCCCCACCTGGACCGGGTGGCGCTGATCGACGCGAAGTCCGGCCGCGAGACGACCTATCGGGAGATGATCGCCCGCATCGACGCGTTCGCCGGGGCGCTGGCCGCCCGCGGCGTCGGTGTCGGCGACGTCGTCGGATTGCTGGCCCCGAACAGTTCGGCGTTCGCGGTGGCCTTCCACGGGATCCTGCGCGCCGGCGCGACGGCCACCACCATCAACGCGCTGTTCACCGCCAAGGACATCGCCAAGCAGCTCACCGATTCCAAGGCCAAGACGCTCATCACGGTGTCGCCGTTGCTGGCGCAGGCCAAGGAGGGCGCCGTGCTGGCGGGTCTGTCCGACGAGGATCTGATCGTGCTCGACGGGCCAGGCCGCGACGGTTCCGGCGACGGCGCCGGCCATCCCAACGCCGCCGACATCCATGCGTCGGGAACGGCTGCGCCACAAGTGCATTTCGCCCCGTCGTCGCATCTGGCGGCGCTGCCGTACAGCTCCGGGACGACCGGCAACCCGAAGGGTGTGATGCTCACCCACCGCAACCTCGTCGCCAACGTCGCGCAGATCCGGCCGCTGCACGGCATGGTCGCCGACGATGTGGTGCTCGCCGTGCTGCCGTTCTTCCACATCTACGGGATGACGGTGCTGCTCAACGCCGCGGTGCACGCGCGGGCGAAGCTGGTGATCATGCCGAGTTTCGATCTCGGCGAGTTCCTCGGCAACATCGCCGAACACAAGTGCACGATCGCGTTCATCGCCCCGCCGGTCGCAGTGGCACTGGCGAAGCATCCGCTGGTCGACGACCACGATCTGTCCTCGCTGAAGGTCGTGATGTCCGGAGCGGCGCCGCTGGACGCCGACCTCGGGCACGCCGTCGCGAAACGCCTGGACTGCAAGGTGGTTCAGGGATACGGCATGAGTGAGCTCAGCCCGGTCAGCCACATCACCCCGTTCGACGGCGGCCGGGTCAACATGCACGAGGACGCCCCGCTGAGTTCGGTCGGCTGGACGGTCTCCAACGCCGCGTCCAAGCTCGTCGACCCGGAAACCCGCCGCGAGATCCAGGTCCCGGACGAGGGGGTCAGCGACACCGGCGAGTTGTGGTTCAAGGGACCGAACGTGATGGCCGGATACCTGAACAACGAGGCCGCGACGAAGGAGACGATCGACGAGGACGGCTGGTTGCACACCGGTGACCTGGCGCGGGTCGATGCCCGCGGGCTGGTCTACATCGTCGACCGGCTCAAGGAACTGATCAAGTACAAGGGCTATCAGGTGCCGCCCGCCGAACTGGAGGCCGTGCTGCTGTCGCATCCCGACATCGCCGATGCCGCCGTGGTGGGCGCGCCAGACGCCGACGGTGAAGAGGTGCCGAAGGCCTTCGTGGTGACGCAGGCCGGCGCGCAGCTGACCGAGTCCGAGGTGATGGAGTTCGTGGCCGGACACGTCGCCCCGTACAAGAAGGTCCGCCAGGTGGCGTTCATCGACGCGATCCCGAAGTCGGCCTCCGGCAAGATTCTTCGCAAGGATCTGCGGACCCCCTAGCGGCGCGCGAGCTGATCCCTGCCGCGGCTCTTGGCTTCGTACAGCGCCTTGTCGGCGCGCACCACCGTCTCGGTGAGGGTGTCTCCTGGTCTGTGGCCGGTGTACCCGATCGAACAGGTCTGCCCGAACGGCACGCAGGCCCGGATCCGGTTGAGCATCGTCTGTGCCCGCTGCGGGTCGGTGCCCGGCAACGCCAGGATGAATTCCTCACCGCCCCACCGGGCGAAGATGTCCTGCTGGCGAATCGACGCGCCCGCGGCCCCGGCGAACTGCTGCAGCAGCAGATCCCCGGCGGTGTGGCCCCGGGTGTCGTTGTAACCCTTGAAGTTGTCGAGGTCGATCACCGCGACCGTCAGCGGTGAGGCCTCGGAGACGCTCGCCAGCAGCGGGGTCACCTGGGCGTCCCAGGCGCTGCGGTTGAGCACCCCGGTCAGCGGGTCGGTCGACGCCGAGTGTTTCAGCGCCGCATGCGCGGCCACCGCCTCCGACACGTCGCGCACCTCGAGCTGGACGCTGCGCTCCCCCGAGTGCTTGACCACCGTCGCGTTGAACTCGACCAGAAGCTCGGTGCCGTCATGCCTGCGTAGTACGCCGCGCTGCGAGCGCACGATGCCGGTGGTGGACAGCGTCTCGTCGAGGAGGGCCTGCGTCACGGAGCGGATGCGCTCGGGCACGAAATCCATCGCCGAGACCAGCGCGACGTCCTCGGCCGACGCCACCCCGAGCAGCGCGACCCCGGCGGGGTTGACGTAGGCGATCCTGCCCTCGGTGTCGACGACGACGACCGGATCCTGGGACTGCTCGACCAGCGCGCGCCAACGTTCCTCGGCCGCGGCGTGCGCGGCGCGGGCGGCGGCGAGCTCGGTGACATCGGTCGACACGCCGCCGACGCCGATCACCTCACCGAACTCGTCGGTGAGCGGGAACTTCGTGGAGCGGTAGATGTGCACCGAGCCGTCCGGGTGGACCACCTCTTCGCTGAACACCTGCCGTTCCCGGGTCGTCATGATCTGCCGGTCGTTGCGTCGATAGTGCTCGGCGATGTCCTTTTCGAAGAAGTCGTCATCGGTGCCGCCGACCAGTGAGCGGCCCGCGTTGGTGACGTCCTGCAGCGCGCGGTTGGCCATCACGAAGCGGCCGTCGACATCCTTGGCGAAGACCAGCACGTCGGGGTGGTCGAGCACCCCGCTGAGCATGCGCTGCCGTTGGCGTGCGAGTTCGGAGTCGGGTTCCTTTGCCCGGCTTCGCAACTCCAGCAGGACCAGCACCTGACGAGCCAGGGTGTGAAGGTGCCGGCGCTGCGCGTCGGTCAGGGTCCGCGGGCGGCGGTCCAGGACACAGACCGCCCCGAGCCGGTGGCCGTCGGCGGTGACGATCGGCATGGCCGCGCAGAACCGCAGGTGCGGCGCACCGGTGACCATCGGATGGCCGGCGAGCCGGGCGTCGGCGTGGGTGTCGCCGATCTCGACCAGCGCACCGTCCTCGACGGCGATGGCGCAGAACGACATCTCGCGGGCGACGTCGGTAAGGCCCACGCCGTGACCGGATTTGATCCACTGCCGGTCGGCGTCGACGAACCCGATGAACGCCATCGGGACGTCGCACACCGCCGCCGCGAGCTCGGTCAGTCCGTCGAAAGACTCCTCGGGCGCGGTGTCGAGAATCTCGAACGACGCGAGCGCACGAAGGCGCGCGGTCTCGTCGTACTCAGGCGATGACCCTCGACTCGAGAGCTTCCCCGACACTGCATCAACCCCGTGACTTGTGCGTACTCGCACCCCCGCACCCCCGCGCCGGCATCCTTCGAAGACTGACACTAGCCCACGTTGCACACCGGATCAGCGTCAAACGCCGTCCGGATCCTCGGCCAGACCGTCGGCGGCGCGCTGCGCCAGTTCGACCGCTCTGCGGGCCCATTCGCCGGTCGCTGCGGCGAGCCCACACGCCGGGCTGATCCCGATCCGCTCCCGCAGCACCGCCCTGGCGAAGCCCAGGCGGTCGGTGACGCCGGCGACGGCCGCGGCGATCTGCTCGGCCGACGTGCGCGCCGCCGGCGCCGCGGCGGGTACCGCGCCGAGCACCACGGTCCGGCTCGAGTCGACGAACTCGCCGATCCCGTCCAGGTCGGCGGCGGACAGCGTGTGCAGATCCACCGAAACCGCGCTGATCGTGCTGCGCTGCAAGAGTTTCCACGGCAGGTCGGGGGCGCAGCTGTGCACCGCGACCTCACCGCCGACCGCCGCCGCACACTCGTCGAGCAGCACCGTGACCAGCGACTCGTCGACCGGGTGGACCGGGTTCAGGCTGCTCACCCCGGTCAGCCTGCCGGCCAGCGCGGCAGGCAGCGTCGGCTCGTCGAACTGGACCACCACCGGGCTCTCCAGCCGGCGCGCCAGATTTCTGCGGTGCTCGGCCACCCCTTCGGCCAGTGACGCGCTCAGATCCCGGACCGCTCCGGCGTCGGTGATGGCCCGGTGCCCGCCACCCAGCTCCAGGTGCGCGGCCAGCGTGATCGGCCCGGGCGCCTGCAGCTTCACCGCCCGCTCGCCGCCGCGCAAGCCGGCCTTCTCCCACGCCTCCTCCAGCGCGTCGAGATCCTCGTCGAGGAAACTGACGGCCCGCCGGGTCACGGAGGTCCGCCCGGAGGCGACACGGTATCCGCGCGGCACCGTGTCCATCGTGATGTCGACGAGCAGCGCGGCGGCCCGCCCGATCAGGTCGGCGCCGACACCGCGGGCGGGCAACTCGACCAGATGCGGCAGATGATGCAACTCACCGACGACGATCTCGGCCGCCTCCTTGGCAGCGGTGCCGGGCCAGGATCCGATGCCGGTCGCCGTCGCGAAAACACTCACTCGCCCGACGATATGCGACGGGCTAGGGTTCCGGTATGACGGGCCGCGCATGCGCCTCGCTGATGTGCGCCACGGCGATTCTGGCCGCCGGGTGCACGCAGAGCGTGTCCGGCGTCGCGGTCCGTGCGATACCGGGGATCGACGAGGACTCCCGCTCACCGGTCGACGTCGAGTCGGTGTTGCTCGACCGGGCGCAGATGCAGGCCGTCACCGGAGCCGGTGCGGACCTGACGGTGATCCCCGGTACCGACACCAAAGCCCCGGTGGATATCGAGTTCCTGATGGAAACCGTTGCACCGCAATGCCAGTGGGTTTACGCCGAGACCCGGCTGTTCGGTAGCGAGGTCGAGGAGTTCCACAAGACCACCTACCAGCATCCGCCCCGCGGGGGGCTGATCTCGCAGGCGGCCGCCGGATACCGCGACGCCGCCGCCGCGCAGGGCGCCTTCGATTCGGTGGTCGCGCAGATCGCGCGGTGCGGTGACACCGGCGCCGGTGCGGCGATGGTCGGTGAGGTGTCGGCGACCCCGGAGTCGATCCAGACCAGGCCCGGCGACTGCGGGCGCGACTACCGGGTGAAGTCCGCGGTGCTCGTCGAGGTCACGTTCTGCGCGTTCCCCGATTCGGTGCCCGACATCGTGATGACCAACATCGTGGCCAACATCCCGGGCTGAGTCAGCGCGCGGTGCGGATCGTCGCGCTGGCCAGCACCTCGTCGCCGTCGGGGTCGGGACGGTAGAGCACCAGCGTCTGACCGGGTGCCACCCCGCGCAGCGGGCTGCGCAACGTCACGTGCAGGGTGTCGCCGCGCAGTTCGGCGACCGCGTCGGCGATGCCGCCGTGCGCACGGACCTGGACCACGCCCTCGACCGGCCCGTGCGGCGCGACGCCGGCGGTGAACACCGGTGCATCGCCCTCCAGGGTGCCGACCTCCAGGTCGTCGACGGTGCCGACCTGGACGGTGCCGGTCTGCGCGTCGATCCCGGTCACATAGCGCGGGCGCCCGTCAGGACCGGGACCGGGGATACCCAGGCCCTTGCGCTGCCCGATCGTGAAGCCGTGCACGCCGTCGTGTTCGGCGAGCACCGTGCCCGCCGAGTCCACCACGCTGCCGCGGCGCACCCCGATTCGGGCGCCGAGGAAGGCCTGCGTGTCGCCGGACGGGATGAAGCAGACGTCGTGGCTGTCGGCCTTGTCGGCCACCGCCAGGCCGCGGCGCGCGGCCTCCTCGCGGATCTGGGCCTTCGGGGTGTCGCCGATCGGGAACAGGGCGTGGCGCAGCTGTTCGGCGGTCAGCACCGCGAGCACGTAGGACTGGTCCTTGTCGTGGTCGACGGCGCGACGCAGCCTGCCGTTCTCCAGGCGGGCGTAGTGACCGGTGGCCAGCGCGTCGAAGCCGAGCGCGAGCGCACGAGATGCCAACGCGGAGAACTTGATGCGCTCATTGCAGCGCACACACGGGTTGGGCGTCTCGCCGCGCGCGTAGGCCTCGACGAAGTCGTCGATCACGTCCTCTTTGAACCGGTCGGCGAAATCCCAGACGTAGAACGGGATTCCGAGCACGTCGGCGACCCGGCGCGCATCGCCGGCGTCCTCCTTGGAGCAGCAGCCGCGGGACCCGGTGCGCAGCGTCCCCGGCGTCGAGGACAGCGCCAGATGCACGCCGACGACATCGTGTCCGGCGTCGACCATCCTGGCGGCGGCCACCGAGGAGTCCACGCCACCGCTCATCGCGACCAGTACCCGCATGGTCAGTGCCGTCCCGAACTGGCCAGGGCCGCCTGCCGGGCACGTTCCACCGCCGCGGGCAGCACGTCGAGCGCCGCGTCGATGTCGGCCTCGGTGCTGGTGTGGCCCAACGACAGCCGCAGCGAGCCTCGCGCGTTCGCCGGGTCGGCGCCCATCGCGGTCAGCACGTGCGAGGGCTGCGCCACCCCTGCGGTGCACGCCGATCCGGTGGAGCACTCGATTCCCTTGGCATCCAACAACATCAGCAGCGAGTCGCCTTCGCACCCGCGAAAGGTGAAGTGCGCGTTGCCGGGAAGCCGGCCCGTGCCGGGCGCCCCGTTGACGTCGACGTCGTCGATTCTGTCGAGGACACCGTCGACGAGCCGGTCGCGCAGTTCCCGCACCCGGGTGGTCACCGCATCCATGGTCTCGACGGCGGCGCGCGCGGCGGCGGTCATCCCGACGACCCCGGCGACGTCCTGCGTGCCGGAACGCACGTCGCGTTCCTGGCCCCCGCCGTGCAGCAGCGGGACACAGGCCGCGTCACGGCGGAGGAACAACGCCCCGACGCCGGTGGGCCCGCCGAACTTGTGCGCCGTGACGCTCATCGCCGCGAGCCCGCTGGCGGCGAAGTCGATCGGCAGCTGGCCGATGGCCTGCACCGCGTCGCTGTGCATCGGGATTCCGAATTCCGCTGCGACAGCGACGAGTTCGGCGATCGGCTGAATCGTTCCGACCTCGTTGTTGGCCCACATCACCGAGACCAGTGCGACGTCGTCGGCCGAGGTGAGGGCGGCGCGCAGATCCGCGGCGCGCACGGTGCCGTGCCGGTCGACCGGCAGCCAGGTCACCTCGGCGTCCTCGTGCTCGACCAGCCATTCCACCGCGTCGAGGATGGCGTGGTGCTCGATGGGCGTGGTGATGATCCGGCGCCGCGTCGGCGCGGCATCACGGCGGGCCCAGTACATGCCCTTGACGGCGAGGTTGTCGCTCTCGGTGCCGCCCGCGGTGAAGATCACCTCGGACGGCCGGGCGCCGAGTAGCTGCGCGAGTTCTTCGCGCGACTCCTCCAGGCGCCTCCGGGCGGCCCGGCCGGAGCCGTGCAGCGAGGCCGCGTTGCCGACCGTGGACAGCACGGCCGTCATCGCCTCGATGGCGGCAGGGCGCATCGGGGTGGTGGCGGCGTGGTCGAGGTAGACCGGCCTGGCAGAGGGCCCGGACACAGACATAACCGTTCCAGGATAGCCGTCGTCGGCCCGAGGCCCGTATCGCGCTCAGGCGGACAGCGCCGAGGCCGCGTCGCAGCCGGCCGGGCTGGCCTGCCGCCGCGGCGCCGGGTGGCCGAGCACCGCGGCCTCACACCGGACGGCGAGGTCCCTGCGGTCGCGGCCGGGCAGCTGCAGCGACTCGACCTGCAGGTCGCACACGGTGCGGCGGGCGGTGATCACCCGCGCGATCGACGCAGGCAGGCTGTCGTCACCGACGAACGCCGGCACCGTGGACGGTCGGCCGTCGCGGTGGCGGTAGCGAAGCCGCACCGGCTGCACCGGCCGGCCCGCGTCGACGGCGGCCTGGAACATCGCCGGCCGGAAGCGGCCGTGGCTCAGCCCGCACCAGGTGGTGGCCTCGGGGAACGCGACCACCGTGTGACCGGCGGCCAGGCGGGCGCTGACGGCGGCCACCACCTCCGGGAGTCGACGCAGCCGGTCGCGCTCGATCGGGATGATCCTCATCATCCGCACGACCTGGCCGAGGGCGGGCAGGCGCAGCAGGTCGGCCCGCGCGACGAACGACCCCGGCAGCACCGCGCCGATCGCGAAGACGTCCAGCCAGGACACGTGGCCGCTGACGACCAGCACACCCGGAAGGTTGCGGATCGGGCCGCCCGAGACCCGCATCCGCACGCCGAGGCTGCGCAGCATCAACCGGCAGTAGCCGCGCTGCAGCGTTACCCGGCCGGGCAACGGCAGCGCGAGCAGCCAGACCCCGGCCAGCAGCGTCACCGCCGCGGTGACCCGCAGCGCGGTCCGCAGCGCGACCACCCACCGGCGGCCCGGTTCGTCGGCGCCGGAGCGCACACAGCCGGGGCCGCACGGTGCGGCCTGCACCCACGCGTGCCGGGCGGCGAGAGTCACGAGCGTGCCCCGGCCGCGGCGGCGGCGCCGGCCGACCGCAGCCGGCGCAGGTACCGGACGTCGGCGCGGCGTTTGTCGAGCAGCGCCGGGAAGTCGCCGACCCCGAACTGCGGATCGTGGGCGGGTTCGCCGCACACCTGCGCGCCCAGCCTCAGGTAGCCGCGCAGAAGCGGCGGCAGCGTCACCCGTGCCGGGGCAGCGATGTCGTCGAGCGGACGGCCGTCGACCACCACCGGGCGGTGCGGGTGCACGGTCCACTCGGGCGGCGCGGCATGCCGGCGCAACACCGCGTCGCGCACACCGCGCAGACGGCTGCCGGCCGGGGTCAGACCAGTGGGATCGACGACGGGAACCGAGACACAGCCTGCGACGTAGTCGTAGCCGCTGCGGTCCAGATAGGCCAGGATGCCGGCCCACATCAGCAGCACCACGGCGCCGTGCCGATGCCCGTCACGCACCACCGCGCGACCCATCTCGACCAGCGACGGGCGCAGCGGGTCCAGCGCCGAGACGTCGAATTCCGTTGCGGTGTAGAGGCCGCCGGCGGCGATCGCCGCCGGCGGGGGCAGCATACGGTAGCAGCCGACGAACTCGCCGGTGCCGTCGTCGCGGACCAGAAGGTGATCGCAGTAGTCGTCGAAGCGGTCGGCGTCGCGGCCGTCCGAACCGGCGTCGCGCAGGGTGAATCCCGGCTCGGCGCTGAACACGTCGTGGCGCAGCCGCTGGGCGGCCTCGATGGAGCCCGGGTCGGTGCACAGCAACAGGCTGTAGCGCGGCGCCGGGCCGGATGGCAGGAACGTCTCGCCGGGGATGAGTACGGATGCAGTGCTCATGGCCGTCACGGTGGTGCAGCCGTCCGGCGGCCCGGCAATCGGCGCGTGACGTGTTCGTGAGCGTCAGATGACGGTTCGGGACGTGTCGGGCCTGACCCGGCACGCACGAGGCCCCCACCTCGCTGTGAGATGGGGGCCTCGGTTGCCTGCGCTGCGGACTATCCCTTGCGGGCCTTGACCGCCTCGGTCAGCTGCGGGGTGACCTTGAACAGGTCACCGACGATGCCGAGATCGGCGATCTCGAAGATCGGCGCCTCTTCGTCCTTGTTGACCGCGATGATCGTCTTCGACGTCTGCATACCGGCCCGGTGCTGGATCGCACCGGAGATGCCCAGCGCGATGTACAGCTGCGGGGACACGGTCTTGCCGGTCTGACCGACCTGGAACTGGCCCGGGTAGTAGCCGGAGTCGACCGCGGCGCGGGACGCGCCGACGGCGGCACCCAGCGAGTCGGCGAGTTCCTCGACGATGCCGAAGTTCTCGGCGCTGCCGACACCGCGGCCACCGGCCACGACGACGCTCGCCTCGGTGAGTTCCGGACGATCGCCGGCGACGGCGGGCTCCCGCGACGTGATCTTGGTGGCGTTCTCCGCGGGTGCGGGCACCTCGACGTTGACGACCTCACCGGCGCCGTCGGACGGCGCCGCCTCGATCGCACCGGGACGCACGGTGATCACCGGGGTGTCGCCGACGGCCTCGGCCTCGACGGTGTAGGCACCGCCGAAGATCGAGTGGACGGCCTTGCCGCCGTCCTTGACGTCGACGACGTCGCTGAGGATGCCTGCGCCGATGCGGGCGGCGAGACGTCCCGCGATCTCCTTGCCGTCGGCGCTGGCGGCCAGCAGCACGGCCGCGGGCGACGCCGACTCGGCCAGCGAGGCCAGCACGTCCACGTACGGGGTGATCAGGTAGTTCTCCGCGTCGTCGGATTCGGCGACGTAGATCTTGGCGGCGCCGGCCGACTTCAGACCGTCCACCAGGGGTTCGGCGGTGCCGGGCTTGCCCACCACGACGGCGGAGGGCTCACCCAGCGCGCGGGCCGCGGTGATCAGTTCGGCGGTGACCTTCTTCAGCGCACCTTCGGCGTGCTCCACGAGCACGAGTACTTCAGCCATGTAAATGTCTCTCGTTTCTCAAGTCCAGAAGGAATGATCTGCTAGATGATTTTCTGACCGACCAGGTACTCGGCGATCTTCGTGCCGCCGTCGCCTTCGTCGGTGACCTTCTCGCCTGCGGTCTTCGGCGGCTTCGGGGTCGAGGACAGCACCTTGGAACCGGCGTTGGCGACGCCGACCTCGTCTGCCTCGACGCCGATCTCGGCCAGCGTCAGGGTGGTGACTTCCTTCTTCTTCGCGGCCATGATGCCCTTGAAGGACGGGAAGCGGGGCTCGTTGATCTTCTCGTTGACGCTGACCACGGCGGGCAGCGATGCCTCGAGGGTGAACACGCCGTCGTCGGTCTCGCGCTCGGCGGTGACCTTGCCGTTCTCGACGGACAGCTTGCGCACGTGGGTCAGCTGCGGCAGGCCCAGGTACTCGGCGATGATCGCCGGCACGGCGCCGCCGGTGCCGTCGGTGGCCTCGTTACCGGCGATGACCAGCTCGGTGCCCTCGATGGTGCCCAGCGCGCGGGCCAGCGCCCAGCCCGTCTGCACCATGTCGGAGCCGTGCAGGCCGTCGTCGAGCAGGTGCACGGCCTTGTCGGCACCCATGGACAGGGCCTTGCGGATGGCCTCGGTGGCGCGCTCGGGACCGGCGGTCAGCACGGTGACGGTGCTGTCTCCACCTTCCCGCTCCTTGATGAGCAGCGCTTCTTCGACGGCGCGCTCGTTGATCTCGTCGAGTACGGCGTCGGCGGCCTCCCGGTCGAGCGTCCAGTCACCCTCGGACAGCTTGCGCTCGGACCACGTGTCAGGGACCTGTTTGATCAGGACCACGATATTCGTCATGACTCTGGTTCGTCCTCCTCGATGAGGCCGTTGGCCGGCCTGCAATACCACGATTGATGCAATCAACCCCATGTTACCCACGGGTAACTTCAGGCGCTACGCAGGAACACCATAACTGGTCGAAGTTTGCGATCTGTCGGCGCGGCGACCACAACGACGATGCGAAGAGTTCGCCTACGGTCGGTTACGGGTTAGCCTGCCTTTCTGATGAGCGCATCTGTGACCGACGACGATCCGGGACTACCTCTCACCGGCGAACGAACCATCCCCGGCCTGGCCGAGGAGAACTACTGGTTCCGCCGCCACGAGGTGGTGTACCGACGACTGGTCGAGCGTTGCCGTGACCGCGACGTGCTGGAGGCCGGCAGCGGTGAGGGTTACGGCGCCGACCTGATCGCCGACGTGGCGCGCAGCGTGATCGGCCTGGACTACGACGAGAGCGCGGTCGCGCACGTGCGGGCCCGGTATCCGCGCGTCGACATGCGTCACGGCAACCTGGCCGAGCTTCCGCTGCCGGACGGCGCGGTCGACGTGGTGGTCAACTTCCAGGTGATCGAGCATCTGTGGGATCAGGGCCAGTTCGTCGCCGAGTGCGCCCGGGTGCTGCGCCCGGGCGGGACGCTGCTGATGTCGACCCCGAACCGCATCACCTTCTCCCCCGGGCGCGACACCCCGGTCAATCCGTTCCACACCCGCGAGCTCAACGCCGCGGAGCTGACCGAACTGCTGGAGGCCGCCGGGTTCCGGATGGAGGCCATGCTCGGGGTGTACCACGGTCCCGGGCTCGCCGAGCTCGACGCGCGCCACGGCGGTTCGATCATCGACGCGCAGATCGCGCGCGCCCTGGCCGACGCCCCGTGGCCGGCCGAGCTGCTCGCCGACGTGGAGTCGGTGACCATCGACCACTTCGACCTGGCCCCCGGGTCCGAGACCCGGCCGATCGACGACAGCCTGGATCTGGTCGCGATCGCGGTGCGG
This sequence comes from Mycolicibacterium parafortuitum, assembly GCF_002086815.1. Classification (GTDB taxonomy): domain Bacteria; phylum Actinomycetota; class Actinomycetes; order Mycobacteriales; family Mycobacteriaceae; genus Mycobacterium; species Mycobacterium parafortuitum. The sequence continues at coordinate 389,679 of NZ_MVID01000001.1, read as the reverse complement.
CCGTGACCGATTCGACGGCGGAGCCCGTCCCCGGGCTCTTCACGCTGGTCCTGCACACCCATCTGCCGTGGCTGGCCCATCACGGCCGCTGGCCCGTCGGTGAGGAGTGGCTCTACCAGTCGTGGTCGGCGGCGTACCTACCGCTGGTGCGGGTGCTGCGCACGCTGGCCGCCGAGAACCGGCGCCACCTGGTGACCCTCGGCGTCACACCGGTGGTCGCCGCCCAGCTCGATGACCCGTACTGCCTGCAGGGCATGCACCACTGGCTGGCGAACTGGCAGCTGCGGGCCCTTGAGGCGGCGTCCACCCGCAGCGCGGAGCCGGGCGCCTCACCCGCGTCCGAACCGGATGCGCTGCGCCGCTTCGGCGCCCGCGAGTACGCCGAGGCCGAACGCGAGCTCGACGAGTTCGACACGCTGTGGCGTCACGGCGGCAGCCCGGTGTTCCGTGAACTGCTCGACGGCGAGGTCATCGAACTGCTCGGCGGCCCGCTGGCGCATCCGTTCCAACCGTTGCTGAACTCTCGTCTGCGGGAGTTCGCGTTGCGCGAGGGACTGGCCGACGCCGGGGCGCGGTTCGCCCACTCGCCCACCGGGATCTGGGCACCCGAATGCGCGTACGCCCCCGGCATGGAGGCCGGTTACGCGGCAGCGGGTGTCAGCCACTTCATGGTCGACGGGCCGTCCCTGCGCGGCGACACCGCACTGGGCCGGCCGGTCGGTGACTCCGATGTGGTCGCGTTCGGCCGGGATCTTCAGGTCAGTTACCGCGTGTGGTCGCCGAAGTCCGGCTATCCGGGTCACGCGGCGTACCGCGACTTCCACACCTACGACCACGCCACCGGCCTCAAGCCGGCGCGCGTGACGGGTCGCAGCGTGCCCTCGAATGCCAAGGCGCCCTACGACTTCGACCGTGCATCGGCCGCCGTCGACGTCCATGTGGCCGATTTCGTCGAGACGGTGCGCGACCGGTTGACGGCCGAGAGTGCCCGCATCGGGCGTCCCGCGCACGTGGTCGCCGCGTTCGACACCGAACTGTTCGGCCACTGGTGGTACGAGGGTCCGCTGTGGCTGGAACGGGTGTTGCGGGCGCTGCCCGCCGCCGGGGTGCGGGTCGGCACGCTCTCAGATGCGATCACCGCGGGCTACGTCGGCGCACCGGTCGAATTGCCGCCCAGCTCTTGGGGTTCGGGCAAGGACTGGCAGGTCTGGTCGGGCGAGAAGGTTGCCGATCTGGTGCGGCTCAACAACGAGGTCGTCGACACCGCGTTGAGCACCGTCGACAAGGCACTCGCCCACCGGGCGTCGCTGGATGCGCCGACGCCAAGGGATTTCGTCGCCGACCAGATCCTGCGCGAGACCCTGTTGACGGTGTCCAGCGACTGGCCGTTCATGGTCAGCAAGGACTCCGCGGCCGATTACGCGCGTTACCGCGCACACCTGCACGCCCATGCGACGCGGGAGATCTCGGCGGCGCTGGCGGCGGGTCGCCGTGATCAGGCCCAGCGGCTCGCCGAGGGCTGGAACCGCGCCGACGGACTGTTCGGCGCGCTCGACGCACGGAGGCTGCCCGGCCCATGAAGATGAAGATCCTGCTGGTCTCCTGGGAGTACCCGCCGGTGGTGATCGGCGGTCTCGGACGCCACGTGCACCACCTGGCCACCGAGCTGGTGAATGCGGGCCACGAGGTTGTCGTGCTCAGCCGCCGCCCGACGGGCACCGACCCGCAGAGCCACCCGACCACCGACGAGATCTGCGAGGGCGTGCGGGTGATCGCGGCCGCCGAGGACCCGCACGAGTTCGCGTTCGGCACCGACATGATGGCCTGGGTGCTGGCGATGGGGCACGCGATGATCCGCGCCGGGTTCGCGTTGGGTGACTGGCGTCCCGACCTCGTGCACGCCCACGACTGGCTGGTCGCCCATCCGGCGGTGGCGCTGGCCCAGTTCTTCGACGTGCCACTGGTTTCCACGATCCACGCGACGGAGGCCGGCAGGCACTCCGGCTGGGTGTCCGGTCCGGTGAGCCGTCAGGTGCACGCGCTGGAGTCCTGGCTGGTGCGCGACTCGGACTCGTTGATCACCTGTTCGGCGTCGATGTGCGACGAGATCACCACGTTGTTCGGTCCGGAACTCGCCGACATCGCGGTGATCCCGAACGGCATCGACACCGACGGCTGGCCGTTCGCGCCGCGGCGGTCCCACGCGGGCCCTGCCGAGCTGCTGTATTTCGGCCGCCTGGAGTACGAGAAGGGCGTGCACGACGCGATCGCGGCGCTGCCCAAGATTCGCCGCACCCATCCCGGCACCACGCTGACCATCGCCGGAGACGGCACCCAACTGGATTTCCTCACCGAGCAGGCCCGCAAGCACAAGGTGGTCAAGGCGACCAATTTCGTTGGCCGCGTGGATCATCAGGAGCTGCTGCGCCTCCTCCATCAGGCCGACGTTGCCGTGCTGCCGTCGCACTACGAACCGTTCGGCATCGTCGCGCTCGAAGCCGCCGCAGCAGGCACACCTCTGGTCACCTCGACGGCCGGTGGGCTCGGCGAGGCCGTGATCGACGGCGTCACGGGGATGTCCTATCCCCCGGGTGATGTCACCGCGCTGGCCACCGCGATCCGCGCGGTGCTCGATTCCCCGCAGGCCGCCCAGGACCGCGCGGCCGCGGCACGGGCGCGGCTGACCTCAGATTTCGCGTGGCATACCGTGGCCGCGGAGACCGCGCAGGTGTATCTGGCGGCCAAGCGGGCGGTGCGCCGGCCGCAGTCGAGGAGGCCGATCGTGGAGCGCCCGCTGCCAGGGCGCTGATGAGCGCTTGCGCGAAGAGGAAAAGACAGCGCTGATGAGCGCTTGCGCGAAGAAGAAACAACTGATGAGCGCTTGCGCGAAGAAGAAACAACTGATGAGCGCTTGCGCGAAGAAGAAACAACTGATGAGCGCTTGCGCGAAGAAGAAACAACTGATGAGCGCTTGCGCGAAGAAGAAACAACTGATGAGCGCTTGCGCGAAGAAGAAACAACTGATGAGCGCTTGCGCGAAGAGGAAACAACTGATGAGCGCTTGATCCTCGCGTCGACAGCGGTTACTTCTGCGCGGCCTTCTTGCGTTCGATGTCCGCGAGCGCAGCCGCCAGCTCGGCCCGCTCGGCCGCCGAGGTCTCCCAGGACAGCTTGCGGTTCTTGACCACCTTGGCGGGGGCGCCGACGGCGATGGAGAAGTCCGGGATGTCACCGCGCACCACGGCGTGGGAGCCGAGCACGCAGCCGCGGCCGATCGTGGTGTTGCGCAGCACGCTGACCTTGACACCGACCCAGGTGTCGGGTCCGATGCGGACCGGTCCCTTGACGATGCCCTGGTCCTTGATGGGCAGCTCGATGCTGTCCATCTTGTGGTCGAAGTCGCAGATGTAGCACCAGTCGGCCATCAGCACGGAGTCGCCGAGCTCGATGTCCAGATAGGTGTTGATGACGTTGTCGCGGCCGAGCACCACCTTGTCGCCGATGCGCAGCGACCCCTCGTGGCAGCGGATGGTGTTCTTGTCGCCGATGTGTACCCAGCGGCCGATCTCCATCTGCGCCAGCTCCGGCGTCGACTGGATCTCGACGTCCTTGCCGAGGAACACCATGCCCCTGGTGATGATGTGCGGGTTGGTCAGCTTGAACTTCAGCAGCCGCCAGTACCGCACCAGGTACCACGGGGTGTAGGCGCGGTTGGCGATCACCCATCTCAGCGATGCCGCGGTGAGGAACTTGGCCTGACGTGGATCCCGCAAGCGCGACCCCCGCCAGCGTTTGTGCAGCGGTGCACCCCACATCGTCGTCATGGCCGAAGAGCCTACGCGCTCGGCTGTGACATCCCGGGGCCCGGCTTCCGGCCTCCGCCGGACCCACCGGTTACCCTCACGAGGGCTCGACGTCGACGTGATGAGAAGGGATCCCGTGCTCCGGCGAATCATCGTGGTGGCTTGGACGGCGATGCTCGCCGTCGTACTCGCCGGCTGCGGCAACACCGATTCCTGGGTGCAGGCCCGCGCGGCGACCGGCTGGTCGGCGCAGTACCACGACGCCGCCAACAGCAGCTTCTCCCCAGTCGAGGGGGCCGAAGCGCTGCAGCTGGACTGGGGCCGCTCGGTGAAGGGCAGCCTGGGCGCGCAGGTGGCGCTCGGCTCGGGCAACTACCTGGCCGTCAACGCCCAGACCGAGGGCGGCTGCTCGTTGATGGTCTGGGAGGTCGACAACCGCGGCCGGCAGCGCTGGTGCACCCGGCTGGTGCTGGGCGGCGGCATCGCGAGCCCGTTGTTCGACGGCTTCGACAACCTCTACATCGGCCAGCCCGGCCTGCTGCAGTCCTTCCCCCCGACCCAGTGGGTGCGGTGGCGCCGACCGGTCATCGGCCTGCCGCTGACCACGCGGATGGTGGCGCCGGGCCAGCTCCTGGCCGTCACGCATCTGGGCCAGGTGCTGGTCTTCGACGCGCACCGCGGCACCGTGTCCGGCACCTCCCTCGACCTGGTCGACGGGGTGGATCCGAGGGATTCCGAGCGCGGTCTCGCCGACTGCCGTCTCGGCCGTCCGGAGTGCCCGGTGGCGGCGGCGCCGGCGTTCTCCGAAACCACCGGCATGATCGTGCTGTCGTTGTGGGAGCCCGGCGCCGAGAAGCCGGTTTTGGTCGGTCTGCGCTACCAGCAGGGCCAGACCCCACTGTTGACCCGGGAGTGGACCAGCGACGCGGTCGGTGGTGGCCCGCTGGCCAGCCCGGTGATGTCGGCCGACGGGTCGACGGTGTACGTCAACGGCCGCGACGAGCATCTGTGGGCCATCAACGCTGCCGACGGCACCGAGAAGTGGTCCGTGCCGCTGGACTATTTGGCGCAGACCCCGCCGTCGGTGACCCCCGATGGGCTGATCATCGCCGGTGGCGGGCCCGGTTCCCGGCTGACCGCGATCCGCGACACCGCATCCGGCGGCGAGGAGGTGTGGACCCGCGAGGACACCACGCCGCTGACGACGTCCAGCCTGGCCGGCCTCGGCTACACGGTGATCCCGGACGGTGAGGGCGAGTCGGCGGGCCTGGCCCTGCGGATCTTCACCCTCGGCGACGGCAACCCTGTCAACACCTACCGCCTGCCCAACGCCAGCGGTTGGCCGGTCGGTGTGTCGGTCGGGCACGACCGGCGCGTGGTCGTGGCCACCTCCGACGGACAGGTCTACGGGTTCGACCCTGCATGACCGTTTGATGCCCGGGTAACTAACGACCAATTCACCTGAGGGCAACACGGTCCGGCGCCGTACCTGCGAGCATGGGGACGCGGGGATCGCCGGAAAAATCGACGAAGAGGGGTCGTTTACGTGTCAGAATTCCTGGACGCCGTCAACAGTTACGTATGGAGCAACGCGCTCGTCTATCTCTGTCTGGCCACCGGAATCTACTTCTCCGTCCGCAGCAGACTTGTCCAAGTCAGACAGGTTCCCGAGATGATCCGCCTGATGTTGCGGGGCGAGAAGTCCCCGTCGGGGGTCTCCAGCTTCCAGGCGCTGACCATGTCGCTGGCCGGACGCGTGGGCACCGGCAACATCGCCGGTGTCGCGACCGCCATCGCGTTCGGCGGTCCAGGGGCGCTGTTCTGGATGTGGATGATGGCGTTCCTCGGCGCGTCCACGTCGTTCGTGGAGTGCACGCTGGGCCAGATCTACAAGACGCGTGACCGACTCACCGGCGAGTACCGCGGCGGACCGGCCTACTACTTCAGCAAGGCGTTCGAGCACACCGCGGCGCGGCCGTTCTTCAAGCTGTACGGTCTGCTGTTCGCCGCGGTGACGATCCTGGCGTGTGGTCTGCTGCTGCCGAGCGTGCAGTCGAACTCGATGGCCTCGGCGATGAACTCGGCGTGGGGCTTCTCCAAGTGGTGGGTCGCCGTCGGCACCGTGATCGTGCTCGGCTTCGTGATCATCGGCGGGGTGAAGCGCATCGCGGCGTTCGCGTCGATCGTGGTGCCGTTCATGGCCGTCGTCTACATCGTGCTCGCGCTGGTCATCGTCGTGGTCAACATCGACGCGCTGCCCGGGGTGATCCAGCTGGTCTTCTCCAGCGCGTTCGGCCTGGACTCCACGTTCGGCGCCATCCTCGGTTCCGCGGTGATGTGGGGTGTCAAACGCGGCGTCTACTCCAATGAGGCGGGCCAGGGCACCGGACCGCACGCGGCCGCGGCCGCCGAGGTGTCACACCCCGCCAAGCAGGGTCTGGTGCAGGCGTTCGCGGTGTACGTCGACACGCTGTTCATCTGCTCGGCCACCGGCTTCCTGATCCTGTCGACCGGCGCGTACCGGGTGTTCGAGGGTGAGAGCGAGTCGGGGGCGGTGCTGTCGGAAGGCGGACTGCTCGCGACGACGGTCGAGGTCGGGCCCGCGTACGCGCAGGCGGGCTTCGACAGCCTCTGGAACGGCGCCGGTTCGACGTTCATCGCGGTGTCGCTGGCGTTCTTCTGCTTCACCACGATCGTCGCGTACTACTACATGGCCGAGACCAATCTGCGGTTCATGCTCGGGCGCTTCGCCACCATCGATGTCCGATTCCTGCCCGGAACGATCGGCGCGACGCTGACCATGCTGCTGCAGGCGCTGATCCTGGTGTCGGTCGTGATGGGGTGTGTCTCGACCGCGACCGAGGCGTGGGTGCTCGGTGACATCGGTGTCGGGCTGATGGCCTGGTTGAACATCATCGGAATCCTGATTTTGCAGAAACCCGCCTACAAGGCGCTGTGGGACTACGAGAAGCAGAAGAAGGCGGGTCTGGACCCGGTGTTCGATCCGGTGGCGCTCGGGATCAAGAACGCGACGTTCTGGGAGAACTACGACCCGAAGGCCTCCCACGAACTGCAGCCGTCGGCTAGGGGGTGACGCGCGGCGGCTCCAGCGCCAGCGTCGACGCGATCGCCTGGCGCGGGACCGTCGCCTGCAGCGCGCCACCGGCTCCGGGCATGATCTCGCCCTGACCGAAGTAGAAGATCACCGCGTCGTCGGTGATCGCGAACTCGGTGTACTTGGCCGGGTCGAGCCCGTCGGACGGTGAGATCGGCGCGTCGATGCCGAGCTGGCGGGAGATCTCCGACTGCACGATCGGGAAGATCTCCGTCAGCGGCTCGGTGCCGGGCTTGAACAGCGTGTCGAACGTGATCGGCGCGTTCTTGGTGACGTCCCAGTTGAAGGATTTGAACCAGGTCTGCGGGTGCGCGCCGCCGACATTCTCGTACATCTCGAAAACGACGCTGCGGGTCCCGCCGTCGTCGGGGCCGGTGCGGTAACCGGTGCCGCGGCCGTCGAGCACGTAGGGCAGGTTCCACGAGCCCGGCATCCCGGAGACGTTGACGAAGCCGTCCCTGGTCTGGGTCAGGTAGTCGGTCAGCGCCTGCTGGTCCGGGTAGTCGGCGGGGAAGCTGTAATCCAGCCGATAGGTCGGGTTCTCGACGTGCACGCGACACATGTCGTCGGCGTCGACGGTGCCCCCGAGCTCGCCGCACGCCGACACGGTGGCGGCGGCCGTCGGCTGGGCGACGGCCGCCGGGGCGGCCATCAGGTTCGCCGAGACGGCGGCAGCCGTCAGGGCAGCAGCGAGAATGCGCATCGTCGACGTCCTCAGGAATCAGGGGCTACGTAGGAAAGTTCGGCGTCGGTGTCGATGCCGTTACCGCCCAGGGTACGGGATGAATTCAACGTGACGGACGACATAGGAATGCCGTTGCCCGGCTTGCCGCTCCGGTGCCCAGCCGGGTGATGACGATGGTCAGTGCGGTGGTGCCACGCGGCCGCAGCCGGGTGCGCAGCGTGTCGGGATCGACGTCGACGCCGCGCACGAGGATCTCCAGCACCCCGACGTCACGCGCCGAAAGTTCCTGGCGCAGGACACGTTCGCTGAACGGCACCTGGTCCAGCACTTCGAACCCGCGCACCCCGTAGGGCAATGCGTCCCCGGACAGGTAGGCGATGTCGGGATCGAGTTGCCACAGGCCGTGCCTGGCGGCGTAATGACGCACCAGCCCGGCGCGCACCACCGCGCCGTCGGGGTCGACGATCCACCGGCCGGCCGGCGCGACCGCGCACTCGTGCGGGTCGGCGTCGGTGATCTGCTCACCGGTGTCGAGTACGGTCGCGCGCCGGTGCACTCCCCCGCCGGCCAGACCCGGTGACCACAGGCAGGCTTCCCTGACGCTGCCGCCGGCCGAGGTCACCTCGATCTCGCCGGTGAATCCGAGTTGCGCCAGCACGGCGAAATCAATTCCGGGAGCACACTTCACGGCGTACTCGCGATCGGCGAGAACCTCAAGGAGGGCGTCGAGCGGCGGAACGTAGGAGCGGGGGTCGAACCGGCGCCGCGCACCGGTGCGGCGGGCCGGATCCACGATGACGACGGCGCCTCTTGTGATGGGCCGCAACGCATCCGCCCGGCACAGCATGACGTCCGGCCCGAGGTTGTGGCGGGCCATCGCGACGCGTACCGGGTCGATGTCGCTGCCGAGCACGACCGCCGCATGGTCACGCAGCACCGCCAACTCGGTGCCGATCGAGCAGGTGGCGTCGTGCACCGTGGCACCGGCGAGTCGCCGGGCGCGATGCTCGGCGACGGGTGCGGCGGTGGCCTGCTGCAGCGCCTCGTCGGTGAACAACCACTGTGAGGCATCGGCGAACTTCGCGGCCGCCTTGCGGCGCAGCCGCACCGTCTCCACGAGCACCGCGGTGCGATCCCCGTAATCCTTTCTCGCCGAGGCGATGTCGGATACCAGGGAGGAGTCGGTCAGCGCGTACCGCGCGACCTCGGCCAATGCCAGACGTCCGGTGCCGCTGCGCAGGTACCGCACATCGTCGAGGCCGAAGGCTACGACGGCTTGACCCCGGTGATCATCACGTTGTAGAACCAGCCCTTCGGGACGACCCGGCGCAGGACGTTGGCATCGACCCAGGACAGGGTGGTCCAGCTGTTGAACGCGAATTTCGCCCAGCCCCAACCCAATCGGCCCGGCGGCACGGCTGCCTCGAACGTGCGGACCGGCCAGCCGAGCATCGCGGCGGTGAATTCCTCGCTGGCGGTGCGCACTTCGACGGCCCCGGCATTGGTGGCCATCCGCTCCAGATCCGCGGGGTCGAACGTGTGCAGGTCGACGACGGCCTCCAGAGCCGCAGCGCGCGAGGACTCGTCGAGCTCTTCCTGCGGGCGGCGCCAGCCGGCCAGCATCGGAAGCTTCGTCACGTTGGTCGCGATGTGCCAGGTCAGCGTCGACAGCTCGCGGGCGTAGCGGTTCCCCACGGTCGTCGGCTCGCCGGCGAACACGAAGCGCCCGCCCGGCTTGAGCACCCGCACGACCTCGCGCAGCGACAGCTCCACGTCGGGGATGTGGTGCAGCACGGCGTGCCCGACCACCAGATCGAAGGTGTTGTCCTCGTACGGGATGCCCTCGGCGTCGGCGACCCGGCCGTCGATGTCGAGCCCGAGCGACTGGCCGTTGCGGGTGGCGACCTTGACCATGCCGGGCGACAGGTCGGTGACCGACCCGCGCCGGGCGACACCGGCCTGGATCAGGTTGAGCAGGAAGAACCCGGTGCCGCAGCCGAGCTCGAGGGCGCGGTCGTAGGGCAGCTCGCGCTGCACCTCTTCGGGGACCGCGGCGTCGAAGCGGCCGCGGGCGTAGTCCACGCAGCGCTGGTCGTAGGAGATCGACCACTTCTCGTCGTAGGTCTCGGCCTCCCAGTCGTGATAGAGCACCTGGGCGAGCTTGGTGTCGTGCATCGCGGCTTCGACCTGCTCCTTGGTCGCGCGAGGCTGCGGCGCGGGATCGGTGACATCTGAAGTCGTCATCAGGGCAGCCTAACGCCCGTCCCGTGGCCCGGAGAACGATGCCTTCGCCGCGGCCAGCACGTCGGCCGGATAGTCGGTGAAACGGCTCGCCCAGGTGTGCGCCGCGTCGTAGACGGTGTCGGGTGCCACCATCTCGTCGATCAGGCCGACGTCGTGGGCCTCCCTGGCGTCGACGAACCGCCCGCTGAACACCAAATCCTTGGCCTTGCTGGAGCCGATCGCGGCGGCCAGCCGCGCGGCGCCGTCACCGGCGGGCGCCAGGCCGGCCAGGATCTCGGTCGCGCCGAACTTCACGTTGTCGCCGCTGACCCGCCAGTCGCACGCCAGCGCCAGCGTGAGGCCGGCCCCCAGCGCGTACCCGGTGATCGCCGCGACGGTCGGTTTGGGCAGCGCGGCCACCGCGGCGACGGCCTGCGCGCACACCTCGTCGGCGGCTTCGGCCTCGGCGCGGTTCAGCGTCTGCAGCTCGGGCAGATCCTCGCCGGCGGAGAAGATCTCGTGGCCGCCGAACACGATCACCGCGGACACGTCGTCACGCTCGGCCAGCTCGGCGACGGCCTCGGTGATCTCCCGGTACACCTGCCGGGTCAGCGCGTTGCGGGGCGGCCGCGACAGCAGCAGAGTCGCGATCCGCCCGTGCCTGGGCGCGGCTTCCTCCTCGGGAACGACGGCTTCCTCTGGAACTACGGCTTCCTCTGGCACAACGATGGCGACGAATTCCCTCACGCCAGCGGTGCCCCGTCGGTGTAGCCCTGGGGTGAGCGGCGATTGCGAGCGGCGTTGTAGCGGTCGCTGTCGAAGAACTCGATCTCCCAGTTGCCGCCCCGTTTCGCCGACAGGGACGGCTCGATCGCGACGATCTTGCGTTCCACGGCGAGCACCTCGGACACGGTGCGGCCGTTGAGCGCGTCGAGTTGCGTCCAGGTGGGCGGCAGCAGGAAGCTGCGGCCCTCGGCGAAGTCGTCGAGCGCGGCCTGCGGGGTCACCCAGTCGGCCTTGTCGGTCTCGGTGTTGTCACCGTCGGCACGTTGCCCCTTGGGCAGCGCGCCGACGAAGAAGTAGGTGTCGTAGCGGCGGGTGCGCTCCTCCTTCGGGGTCACCCAGTTGGCCCACGGCCGCAACAGATCCGCGCGCAGCACCAGGTTCTCCGAGCGCAGGAACTCGCCGAAGGACAGTGACTTGTTCTCCAGCGCGGCCCGCTGCTCGCGGTACACCGATGCGTCGTCGACCAGCAGGTCCGGATCGTCGGCGGCGCCGGCGAACAGCACGCCGGACTCCTCGAACGTCTCCCGCGCCGCCGCACAGACCAGCGCCTCGGCCAGGTCGGAATCCACCCCGAGCCGCTCGGCCCACCACTGCCGGTCGGGGCCGTGCCAGGCCACGTCGGCGTTGCGGTCGCGGTCGTCGACCCCGCCCCCGGGGAACACCATCACACCTGCGACGAAGTCCATCGCCGAATGCCTGCGCATCAGGAAGATCTTGATGCCCTCGGGGGTGTCGCGCACCAGCATCACCGTCGCGGCCGGCCGCGGCACCAGCGGATCCGGCGCGCTCTCGGTCTTCAGTTCGCTCATTGCCGCCTCCTGTGCGCCGCACGGCTACGGACCCGCCGCGCGAAATAGCGTCCGTCGATCACGTCCAGCGCGATCGACTGCCCGAACGCGGTGGACAGGTTCTCCGCCGTCAGCACGTCGCCGAGCAGACCGGAGGCGACCACCGCACCCTCGGACAGGATCAGGCAGTGCGAGAACCCCGGCGGGATCTCCTCGACGTGATGGGTGACCAGCACCAGGGCCGGTGCGTCGGGGTCGGCGGCCAGATCGCTCATCCGCGCGACGAGTTCCTCGCGCCCGCCAAGGTCGAGTCCGGCGGCCGGCTCGTCGAGCAGCAGCAGTTCCGGGTCGGTCATCAGGGCTCGCGCGATCAGCACCCGCTTACGCTCGCCTTCGCTCAGCGTGCCGTAGGTGCGCTCGGCGAGATGCTCGGCGCCGACGCTCTCCAGCATGTCGACGGCCCGCTCGTAGTCGACGTCGTCGTAGGTCTCCCGCCACCTGCCGAGGACCGCGTACCCGGCGGACACCACGAGATCGCGCACGGTCTCCTCGTCGGGGATGCGCTGGGCCAGGGCGGCGCTGCTGAGCCCCACCCGGGACCGCAACTCGGCCATGTCGACCCGACCCAGCCGCTCGCCGAGCACATACGCCGTTCCCGACGACGGGTGCTCCATCGCCGCGGCCATGCGCAGCAGCGATGTCTTGCCGGCACCGTTGGGGCCGATCACCACCCACCGCTCGTCGAGCTCGACGGCCCAGGTCACCGGCCCGACCAGGACCCGGCCATTGCGGCGCAGGGTGACTTCGGCGAAGTCGATCAGTAGGTCAGGATCTGCTGCTTCTACTTCCTCGACAGGCACCCGCTCATCGTAGACAGCCCGTGTCGGCCTCATCCGCAGGCGACACCGATCCCGCCGGCAACGCGGCCGGCTCGCCCGTGCCGCGCTGTGCAGTATCCACCGGCGCCCAACCACTCGCCGCCAGCAGCCGCCGCGGGGTCAGGCGCACGAACAGCTGCACCAGCGGTCCGATGCCGAATGCGTAGACCACGGTGCCGACCCCCACCGTGCCGCCGAGCAGCCAGCCCACGGTCAGCACCGCGACCTCGATCGTGGTGCGGACCAGACGAACCGAGCGTCCGGTGCGGACCACCAGCCCGGTCATCAGACCGTCGCGAGGTCCCGGACCCAGCCCGGCGCCGATGTAGAGCACGGTGCTGAACGCGTTGAGCACCACCGCCGAGGTCATCAGTGCGATCCGAACCGGCAGGGTCTCCGGCGCCGGGAGAATCCAGAGCGCGGCGTCGACCGTCACCGCAATGACGATGACGTTGGCGACGGTGCCGATGCCAGGCCGGTTGCGCAGCGGGATCCAGGCGAGCAGGACCGCGACGCCGACCACCGCCGACGCCGCCCCGATGCTCATGCCGGTGCGCAGCGCCAGGCCCTGGTGAAACACGTCCCACGGGTCCAGGCCGAGGCCGGCGCGGACCATCATGGCCATCGAGACTCCATAGCCACACAGACCGGTCAACAGCGCGGCACCGCGCAGGGCGCCTGCGCCGAGCCTCACGAGTGATCCGGGAAATGCATCCGGATGGCGTCCAGCTCGCTGCGGATCCGGCGTGCATCGGAATCGCGCTCGTCGATGGCACTGCCCATGGACGGTAGGTAGTACAGATCGGCCAGCCGCCGGCCCAGCCGAGATATCCAGTGCGTCATAGAGGCCATGATCCGATCGAAGTGGCTTGCCTATCAATAGCCAGTTGGGCAATACTGGCCGCAATGACTGAGGCACTGGCAACCAGATCGCTCGATGTGGACTTACTGGCCCGCGAGTTGGGGCACTGGCGGACCTCCAGTCGCAGCGGCCCCGCCTACCACGGGCTGGCCGACGCGATCCGGCTGCTGATCGTCGACGGCCGGGTGCCCGTCGGGGCGCGTCTGCCCAGCGAGCGGGCACTGGCCGATGCCCTGCGGGTCTCCCGGACCACCGTCACCGCCGCCTACAGCCAGTTGCGCGAGGACGGCTACCTCCATGCGCGCCGCGGTGCCCGCAGCACCACGGCGCTGCCGCTGGGCCCGACCCTGGTCGCCCCGCCGGTCGTGGTGGCCGCGAATCTGGCCGCCGCGACCCTCGCCGCCCCGGCATCGGTGGCCGCCCGGGCGTTCTCCGAGGCCGCCGAGCAGGTGCCCCCGTATCTTCAGGACATCGGCATCGACCTCACCGGGGTTGCGCCGTTGCGCGCCGCGATCGCCGAAAAGTACTGCGCACGAGGACTTCCCACCGACCCGGACGAGATCATGGTGACGACCGGGGCGCTGCACGCGATCGGGCTGATCCTGGCCACCTACACCCAGCCCGACGACCGGGTGCTCGTCGAGCAACCTACCTACCACGGGGCGCTGGCCGCGATGGCCAACCGCGGACTGCGTCCCGTTCCGGTCGCGATGACCCCGGACGGCTGGGAGCTGGACGCGGTCGAGGCCGCGATCCGCCAACTGGCCCCCAAACTGGCCTACCTGATCCCGGACAATCAGAACCCGACCGGGCTGACCATGCCCGTCGCGGACCGCAACCGGCTCGCCCACATCATCGCCGAGACCCGCACCCGCACGATCGTCGACGAGACGATCACCGACATGTGGCTCGACGAGCAGGTGCCCGCCCCGCTGGCGTCGGCGATGACCGCCCGCCGCGATCTGGTGATGACGGTCGGATCGATGTCGAAGTCGTTCTGGGGTGGGCTGCGGATCGGCTGGATCAGGGCCGAGCGCGCGACGCTGGCGACGATCGCGGCGATGCGGCCCGCCATCGACATGGGCACCCCGATCCTCGAACAGCTCGCGGCCGCAAGGCTTCTGGCCTCCGAGGCCGATGTGCTGCCGGAACGGCGGGAGATCCTGCGGTCGCGGCGGGCGCTGCTGCTGAGGCTGCTTGCCGAGCATCTGCCGGACTGGCAGCCGATGCCCGGCAAGGGTGGGATGTCGGTGTGGGTGCGGCTGCCCGCACCGATGAGTTCGGCACTGTCGGCGGCGGCGTCGCGGATGGGGCTGGAGATTCCGCCCGGGCCGAGGTTCGGGGTGGACGGCACGCTGGAGCGCTTCATCCGGGTGCCGTTCACGTTGCCCGACGATCAACTCGTGGAGGCGATCGAACTGCTGGCGCGGGCGTGGCGCAGCGTCACGGGGCTGACGGCGCCGGAGCCGGTGACGGTTGTGGTGTGAACCGGTCGGGTGGGATCAGTCGGGGATGTCGACGCGGCGCACCACGCCGTCGAGCGCGTCGGCCGCCTCGATCTCGCCGCGGGTGATCCCCAGCAGGAACAGCACCGTGTCGAGGTAAGGGTGGCTCAGCGACGCATCGGCGACCTCGCGCAGCGCCGGTTTGGCGTTGAACGCCACCCCGAGCCCGGCCGCCGAGAGCATGTCGATGTCGTTGGCGCCGTCACCGACGGCGACGGTCTGCTGCAGCGGCACCCCGACCTGGGCGGCGAAATCGCGTAGCGCCTTGGCTTTTGCCGGCCGGTCGATGACGGGCCCGATCACCCTGCCGGTGAGTTTCCCGTCGACGATCTCGAGATGGTTGGCCGCGACGTAGTCCAGCATGAGTTCCTCGGCCAGCGGCTGGATCACCTGCCGGAACCCGCCCGACACCACGCCGCAGTAGTAGCCGAGACGTCGCAGGGTGCGGATGGTGGTGCGCGCGCCCGGGGTCAGCTCCAGCTTGGCGGCGACTTCGTCGACGACCTCGGCAGGCAGGCCTTCCAGGGTGGCGACGCGGCGGTGCAGGGATTCGGCGAAGTCGAGTTCGCCGCGCATCGCGGCTTCGGTGACCTCGGCGACGGCGGCCTCGGCGCCGGCGTGCGCGGCCAGCATCTCGATGACCTCGCCTTGGATCAGCGTGGAGTCGACGTCGAACACGATGAGCCGCTTGGCACGCCGCGCGAGGCTGTAGTCCTCGACGGCGATGTCGACGCCTTCCTCGACGGAGACCCGGGCGAGCACGGCCTGCAGTTCGCCGTATACGCCCGAGGGCACCGAGACGCGCAGTTCGAGCCCGGTGACCGGATAGTCGGACACGCCGCGGATGAAGTCGATGTTCACACCGAGCGCGGCCGCTTCGCGGGCCACGACACCGAAGGCCTCGGCGGTGATGGGCCGCCCGAGCACGACGATGGTGTGCGTGGACGGGACCCGCATCACCGGCAGGCCGTCGCTGCCCTCGATGGTGACCTCGAGGCCGACACCGTGGATGGCGGCTTCGACCTCGGACCGGAACTGCGTCCCGGAGGCCACCTCCGGCGCGGCCGCGACCAGCACCCCGAGGGTGAGCCGGTTGCGGACGACGACCTGTTCGACGTTGAGCAGCTCGACCCGGTGCCGGGACAGCACCTCGAACAGGGCCGAGGTGACGCCGGGCTGATCGCGTCCGGTCACGGTGATGAGGACCGACGAGCGCTCGCGCGAGGAGCCGAGGGGTTCCGACGAGCGCTCGCGCGAGGAGCCGGACGGTTCAGTCACGGCGAGTGCTCACTCCCGGGTGTCGCGGGTTGTCACCGTCAGGTGCGGACGTCAGCTTCATCGAGACGGGTCACGTCGCCGTCCTCGGGGCCGTGGGCCCGGCCGACGTGGGCTTCGCGGCGCATCCGCTCGATCATGTGCGGGTAGTGCAGCTCGAAGGCCGGTCGCTCGGAACGGATCCGGGGCAGCTCGGTGAAGTTGTGCCGCGGCGGCGGGCAGCTGGTGGCCCACTCCAGGGAGTTGCCGTAGCCCCACGGGTCGTCGACGGTGACGACCTCGCCGTAACGCCAGCTCTTGAACACGTTCCACAGGAACGGCAGCGTCGACAGGCCGAGGATGAACGCCCCGATCGTGGACACGATGTTCAGTGTCGTGAACCCGTCCGACGGCAGGTAGTCGGCGTAGCGGCGCGGCATACCTTCGTCGCCCAGCCAGTGCTGCACCAGGAACGTGGTGTGGAAGCCGATGAACGTCAGCCAGAAGTGCAGCTTGCCGAGACGCTCGTCGAGCAGGCGTCCGGTCATCTTCGGGAACCAGAAGTAGATACCGGCGTAGGTCGCGAACACGATGGTGCCGAACAGCACGTAGTGGAAGTGCGCGATCACGAAGTAGCTGTCGGTGACGTGGAAGTCCAGCGGCGGGCTGGCCAGCAGCACGCCGGACAGGCCACCGAGCAGGAACGTGATGATGAAGCCGACCGAGAACAGCATCGGTGTCTCGAACGTCAACTGGCCCTTCCACATCGTGCCGATCCAGTTGAAGAACTTGATGCCCGTCGGGACGGCGATCAGGAACGTCATGAAACTGAAGAAGGGAAGGAGAACGGCTCCGGTGGCGTACATGTGGTGCGCCCACACGGCGATCGACAGCGCGGCGATGCCCAGCGTCGCGTAGATCAGCGTGGTGTAGCCGAAGATCGGTTTGCGGCTGAACACCGGGAAGATCTCGGACACGATGCCGAAGAACGGCAGCGCGATGATGTAGACCTCGGGGTGGCCGAAGAACCAGAACAGGTGCTGCCACAGCAGGACGCCGCCGTTGGCCGGGTCGTAGACGTGGGCGCCCAGGTGGCGGTCGGCGGCGAGGCCGAACAGCGCGGCGGTCAGGATCGGGAAGGCCAGCAGCACCAGGATCGAGGTCACCAGGATGTTCCAGGTGAAGATCGGCATCCGGAACATGGTCATACCGGGGGCGCGCATGCAGACCACGGTGGTGATCATGTTGACGCCACCGAGGATGGTGCCCAGACCACCGACGGCCAGACCCATGATCCACAGGTCGGCACCCGCACCGGGCGAGTGGATGGCGTCGGTCAGCGGCGAGTAGGCGGTCCAGCCGAAGTCCGCGGCGCCGCCGGGGGTGATGAAGCCCGCGGTGGCGATCAGCGCGCCGAACAGGAACAGCCAGAACGAGAACGCGTTCAACCGCGGGAAGGCGACGTCAGGGGCGCCGATCTGCAGCGGCAGCACCAGGTTCGCGAATCCGAACACGATGGGCGTCGCGTAGAACAGCAGCATCACCGTGCCGTGCATGGTGAACAGCTGGTTGAACTGCTCGTTCGACAAGAACTGCAGGCCGGGTACGGCCAGCTCGGTACGCATGAACAGCGCCATCAGCCCGCCGATGAGGAAGAAGGCGAAGCAGACGACGCAGTACATGATGCCGATCAGCTTGTGATCGGTGGTGGTGATCAGTTTGTAGAGCAGGTTGCCCTTGGGTCCGATCCGCGCCGGATAAGGGCGCCTGGCCTCAAGTTCACCGATTGGGGGCGCTTCGGCTACCAACTGGTCCTCCAACCTTCCATGTCGCTGACCGGTTTCCCGGTTAGAACCGCCCGATGAGCGACGGATCGGTATGAATCCTAGCTGCCCCGCACCGGTGCGGGCGGGGAGGTCCTACAAACGGTCGTATTTGACGGCCGATCGTCACAGTTTCGCTACGAGGATATGCCCTGACCTGGCGTGACACGGCGGGTGTTACCGTCTTCGCGTGCTGTTCACCGGAGCGCGGGCGCGCCGTTGGGTGCCCCGGACGACGGGGCTGGCCGCCGTCGGCACCGCCGTGGTCGTGTTCTCCCTGAGCGGGTGCGGATCGGACGCCGAACCGGCGCCCGGGCAGGACCCGGCCGCGACGGTGCAGACCAGTACGACCCGGATCGCGAGTGCCGGGGTGCTGGGCAACGACCGCAGGCCCGATGAGTCCTGTGCCGCGGAGCCGGCCCGGCTGGACGAGGGTCCGCCGGACCGGGAAGTGCGCAACGCGACGGGCCACGGTGTCACTCCCCCGATCCCCGAGACGACGCTGGTGCGTGCCGATCCGCAGCGCATCGTCGCGCTCTCGGGTGACCAGCTGGACGCGCTGTGTGCGCTGGGCCTGCAGTCCCGCATCGTCGGCACGGCCCTGGCCGACGGGGCCGACGCCCCGCCGTCCTACCTGGGCGCCGTCATCCATGACGTTCCCGTCGTGGGTAGCCGGACCTCCCCCGATGTGAACGCGATCCGTGACGCGCAACCGGATCTGATCCTCGCCTCGGCGGCGCTGTCCGGGCAGCACCACGAGGCGCTGGCCGAGATCGCGCCGACGGTGTTCACCGGGGCGCCGGGAGCGGGGTGGAAGGACAACCTGCGCGCCGTCGGCGCCGCCACCGGCCGCACCGAGGCCGCCAACGCGGTCCTCGACGACTTCGACCGGGCCGCCGAAAGGACCGGCGTCGACAACGACGCGACGC
Organism: Mycolicibacterium parafortuitum; assembly: GCF_002086815.1. Classification (GTDB taxonomy): domain Bacteria; phylum Actinomycetota; class Actinomycetes; order Mycobacteriales; family Mycobacteriaceae; genus Mycobacterium; species Mycobacterium parafortuitum. The sequence continues at coordinate 371,028 of NZ_MVID01000001.1, read as the reverse complement.
ACTACCAGGCGTCCGTCGTGCAGTTCACCGATACCACGATGAAGGTGTTCGGCGTCGACAACTTCGCAGGCAGCGTCCTCGCCGACGTCGGCGTGGACCGTCCCGCATCGCAGCGGTTCAGGGACAAGCCGTACGTCGAGATCGGCATCACCGACGAGGACCTCGGCGATTCGCCGGACTTCTCGATGGCCGACGGCGACCTCGTGTACGTGATGTTCGCCACCCCGCAGGCTCGCGACCGCGCGCCCGAGGTGCTCGGCAGCGACGCGTGGAAGAGGCTGTCGGCCACCCGCGACGACCGGGTGTTCGCGGTCAACAACGAGGTGTGGGCAGGCAACGACGGCTCCGGCAGCGTCGTGGCCGCGCGCGGCATCCTCGCCGATCTGCGGTGGGTCAACTCCCCCATCAACTGAGAACCGGCGCAGCCGATTGGGCGCAACCTCACAGGTAGCCCCGGGACTATCCCACCGGGCTCGACGTTGGACAGACGGAGTCGTCGCACAGACGGCGTCGCGCCGTGGCGCCATCCGGGTATCCGGAGCAGCGCGCCTATCGCACCTAGTAGATGACGAAGAAGAGGTATTCGATGAAAACTGTTTCCGCTTACGCAGCAACGTCCGCGACCGAGCCGCTGACCAAGACGACGATCACCCGCCGTGACGTGGGCCCGCACGATGTCGCGTTCGACATCCACTTCGCCGGCATCTGTCACTCCGACATCCACACGGTGCGCGGCGAATGGGGTGAGCCGGCCTACCCCGTCGTACCGGGTCACGAGATCGCCGGCATCGTCACCGAAGTCGGATCCGAGGTGTCGAAGTACAAAGTCGGCGACCGCGTCGGGGTCGGCTGCTTCGTCGATTCGTGCCGCGACTGCGAGTCCTGCCGGGCCGGTGAGGAGCAGTACTGCACCGGCGGCGGCATGGTCGGCACCTACAACGCCGTCGGCCGCGACGGCGAACCCACCCAGGGCGGCTACAGCGGTGCGATCGTCGTCGACGAGAACTACGTGCTGCGCATCCCCGACTCGGTCGGACTGGACGAGGCGGCGCCGCTGCTGTGCGCCGGCATCACCACGTATTCGCCTCTGCGCCACTGGAACGCCGGACCGGGCAAGAAGGTCGCGGTGATCGGCCTGGGCGGCCTGGGCCATCTGGCGGTCAAGCTGGCCGCGGCGATGGGCGCCGAGGTGACCGTGATGAGCCAGTCGCTGAAGAAGATGGAAGACGGAATCCGATTGGGCGCCAGCGATTATCGCGCCACCAGCGACCGCGCAACCTTCAAGGAACTGCACGGTCGCTTCGATCTGATCATCAACACGGTGTCGGCGAACCTGAACCTCGCCGACTACCTGAACCTGCTCAAGCGTGACGGCACCCTCGTCGAACTCGGCATGCCCGAGCATCCGATGCAGGTGCCCGCCGGCTCGCTGATCTTCGGGCGGCGCAGCATCTCGGGGTCGCTGATCGGCGGTATCGCCGAGACCCAGGAGATGCTCGATTTCTGCGCCGAGCACGATGTGCGCCCCGAAATCGAGGTCATCACACCGGATTACATCAACGAGGCCTACGAGCGCACCATCGCCAGCGACGTGCGCTACCGGTTCGTCATCGACACCGCGTCGCTGCGGTAGCCGCTAACCGGTGCCGGCCGCTCCCGGGTCTTCCACCCCGGCGAGCGGCCAGCCCGCCGCGGCCAGTATCGCCGCGACCCGCGCCACGTTCTCGGGTCCGGCGTCGTGATGGGTGACGTCTTGGATGAACGCCTCGATCTCGTCGACGGCGATCGGCTGCCCGGAAGCCGCGGGCGTACCTGGCTCGGTCAGATGCCGCACCACTTCCCTGATCTGGTCTTCGGTGAGCGGCGTCGCGCGCAACAGTGCCAGCAGCGGAACACGATCCGGGCCGGGCACCCCGCCCGGGTAGCCCGCACGCAGCCAGTCCAGGATCGATTGCAGCTTCGACGTCACGTTCACCCCGTTAGTGTGCCCCCCGCCCGGGGTCCCGCGGCCATCGGGAGGCCGAACTGTGGCCCTGCTGGCCCACCGTCACCAGCTGTCGAATCTGGGAGGTCGCTGGAAGTTCCGTTAAGAGTGGATGACCCCGCTTGTCGGCTCGGGTGTCCGGTGCGACGCTCGGTTCGTCCTGCGCCAGTGCGTCGCGGACTGAGATCCGAAGCAGGAGACCCTCGATGGCAACTGAATCCGCAGCTGTTCACCCCGCCCCTGAAGCCCCGCCCGGTTTGAAGAAGGGCGCGATCGGAATGGTCGCGGTCATTTTCATGGCGGTCGCCAATGCCGCGCCGATCACCGCGATGACGGGCAACACCCCGATCGCGGTCGGCTACGGCAACGGCCTCGGCGCGCCCGCGGGTTTCCTGTTCGCCACCATCATCCTGACCCTGTTCGCGCTCGGTTATGTCGCGATGGCACGGCACATCACGACCACCGGCGCGTTCTACGGCTTCATCTCCCACGGTCTCGGGCAGATCTGGGGCATGGCCAGCGGCTTGCTGGCCACGTTCGCCTACGTGGTCTTCGAAGGATCGTTGATCGGCGGATGCGCCTACTTCGCCAACGATGCGGTCAATTCGCTTCTGGGCGTCGATATTCCATGGCTGGTGTTCGCGGTGGTGGCCATCGTGATCATCGCCGTGCTGTGCTATTTCCACATCAGTTTCACCGCGGCCATCCTCGGGGTGACACTGGTCGCCGAGGTGCTCATCCTGTTCGGGTTGGCGATGACCGTGATCGCCAACGGCGGTGGGCCCGACGGCTTCATGCTCGATCAGACCGTGCTGCTGAACAACGCGTTCGAGGGCCTGCCCGCGGGGGCGTTCGGCACCGCGGCCGCGGCGGGATCGATGGCGATCGGGCTGTTCTTCGCGTTCTGGTCCTGGGTCGGCTTCGAGACCACGGCCGTCTACGGCGAGGAGTCGCGCAACCCGAAGCGGATCATCCCGCGCGCGACGTTGATCGCGGTGATCGGACTGGGCCTGTTCTACACGTTCATCTCGGCGATGGTGCTGGCGGGCAACGGCGCGAAGGCCTCGGTCGAGGCGTCGATCAGCGCATCGCCGCTGGACCTGTTCTTCGGGCTGGTGGAGAAGAATCTCGGCGGGGTGCTCCTCGATGTCTACAAGATCCTGCTCGTCATCGGCTCCTTCGCATGCGCGCTGGCCTTCCACAACGCCGCGTCGCGCTACCTGTTCGCGCTGGGCCGTGAGATCCCGTCACCCAAGGCCCGCAACACGATCGGCGCCGCGCACCCCAAGCACGGGTCGCCCTATGTCGCCTCGACGCTGCAGAGCGCCATCACGCTGGTGATCGTGGTGCTGTTCGCCGGGTTCACCGCGGTGCAGGTGCCCGACGCCGACGGTGTCCCCGTCGACACCCCCGCGTTGGTGCCCTACGTCAACATCTACGGCTTGCTCGCGCTGATCGGGACCGCGGCGATCCTGCTCGTGCAGGCCATCTGCTCGGCGGCCGTCATCTCGTACTTCTGGGCGCGGAAAGTGCACCGCGGCAACGTGATCACCACGCTGATCTGTCCGCTGATCGGCGGGCTGGCGATGCTCTACGTGGTGTGGCTGCTGTGGGACAACCGGGCGTTCGCGGCGGGCCTGGCGGCCAACTCGCAGGTGTTCAAGGTGGGTCCCTACCTGATCTTGGCGGTGTTCCTCGTCGGGTTGGTCTACGCCCTGTGGCTACGCACCGCACGGCCGCAGATCTACGCCGAGATCGGCCGCACCGTGATCGAGGACAGCCACGAACGCCGCTGACGCCAGATGCCTGCCGGTGACCGGAGCCGGCCTGCCGGTAGCACCAATCGGCGTCTTGGCCCGCGCAAATCGGGGTCCCGGTGCAACAATGTGACGCTATGTGCGCGCTGAGGGTGGTCGTCGCCGACGACGACGTGCTGCTGCGCGAAGGGCTGGCCAGCCTGCTGGAACGCTCCGGTTTCGAGATAGCCGGCCAGGCCGGTGACGGGGATGCGCTGCTGCAGTTGGTCCGTGACGAACAGCCCGACCTCGCCCTGGTCGACATCCGCATGCCGCCGACCCACACCAGCGAGGGGCTCGACGCGGCCAAGGTGATTCGGGAGGAGTCACCGAAAGTCGGCATCGTGGTGCTGTCGGCCCACGTCGACGTCGACCACGCGATGGAGTTGCTGGCCGGCGGTCACGCGATCGGCTATCTGCTCAAGACCCGTGTCACCGACGTGGCCGATTTCGTCGACACGCTGCAGCGCATCGCCAACGGCGCCTCTGTCGTCGATCCCGCCCTGGTCGCCGAACTCGTCTCGGCGCGCAAGCGCGACGACCCACTGGGCACGCTGAGCACCCGCGAGCGCGAGGTGCTGACGTTGATGGCCGAGGGACTGTCCAATGCCGGGATCGGGCGGCGCCTGTGGGTCACCGAGGGCACCGTGGAAAAGCATGTGCGCAGCATCCTGACGAAACTCAACCTGCCGGAGACCGGAGACGATCACCGCCGGGTGCGCGCGGTGATCATGTATTTGGAGACGCGTTAGTCCGCGCGGCGAGCAGATCCCGGACCGCGCCGGGAGACAGCGCGAACTTCGACAGGAAGCCGAGGGCGGGACTGGCGGCGATCAGGTCGGCGAAGTCCTGCTCATCATGGGTCGAGGTCAGGATCACCGGGATACCGCCGAGCCGCTCGGCGACGTCGAATCCGCTCTCGGCGCCGAGGTCGACGTCGACCAGGGCGACGTCGGGATGTAGTTCCTCGGCCCGGCGCATCGCCTCGCTGCCGTCGCAGGCGATGCCGACCACCTCGATTCCCCCGCGCTCCAGCATGGAGCGGGCGGCGTCGCGGAATGCGGCACTGTCGTCGACGATCAGGCAGCGCGGACCAGTCATGTCTCCAGCTTGGCATCAGCGGCCGTGGTCGTCATTCCTGTTAACGGGAAAGTTCCGGTCTACCATCGGCCCGTGACCTGGCAATCGGTGCCCACCCGCTTCCTGGAGCAAGTGGTGCGGTCCCCGGCCCGGCCTCTGGGCCAGGGCATCGTCGTGGCGGTCGGCTTCCTCACCGCCGAGGTCCTGGCGGTGTACGCACTCAAGCTCGTCGCCCCAGAGAATGCGTTCGGCGCGCTGCTGTTGCTGGGCGTGCTGGTGGTCTCGGCCGGCTGGGGTTTCGGGCTGTCGATCGCGACCTCGCTGGCCAGCGCCGCGGTGTATGCGTATCTGCATCTGGAGGGTCGCGACAGCCTGGCCCCTGCGCTGGCGATCTTCCTGACGCTGGCTTTCCTGACCAATGCGCTTGTCGGTCAGGCGCGGCTGCGCGCCGCCGAGGCGGAGCAGCGGCGCCGGGAGGCGGACCTCTCCGCCGATCTGGCGCGCGTGATGCTGCGCGCGCCGGCACTGGCGTCGGCGCTCGACGACGGCGGCGACAGGCTCGCCGGTGTGCTGGGGGTGCCGTACGCGACCCTGTCGGTCGGCGAGGCCCAGCCCGGCCCCGAGCAGATGGCCATCGCGCTGAAATACGGAACCGAACACACCGGCACGCTGCTTGTGCCCAAGGACGTACCAGTGGCCACGGTGCTGCGGATCCATCGCATCGTGCCCGCTCTCCAGGCGCTGCTGGCCGCGGCATGTGACCGGGAGGCGATGACGGCCGAGCTGGAAGTCAGCCGCCGCGAACTGGAGCGCTTCTTCGCCGTCGCGACCGACCTGCTGTTCATCGGCAGCACCGACGACGGCGCGGCGCGGCTCACCCGGGTCAATCCGGCTTTCGAACGGGCCCTGGGGTATTCGGCGGCCGAGCTGATGGCACGTCCGCTCCTGGAGTTCATCCACCCCAACGACCGGGACCTCACCCGCGCGGCGTTGGCGGCGGTACCCGATGGTGACGGCGCCGCGCAGTTCGAGAACCGCTGCCTGCGGCGGGACGGGGCGGTGCGCTGGCTGGAGTGGAACATCGTCGTCGACGGTGATGTGCTGCTCGGCGGCGCGCGCGACGTGACCGAACGCAGGCAGGAACAGGACCGGCTGCGGGTGGCGCGCACCCAGCAGGCGGCGCTGCGCCGGGTCGCGACCCTCGTCGCGCGCGGGGGCGCGCTGTCCGACGTCTACACCGTCGCCGTCGCCGAACTGGCGCACAGCCTCGGCGTCGACCATGTGACGTTGATCGGCTTCGAAGCCGAGAAGACCGGGGTGGTGCTGGCGGCGCTGAATGTCGGGGACCAACCCGGTTGGGCGCTCGGCGAGCGATTCACCCTCGACGACGACAGCGTCTGCGAGCAGGTTCAGCGCACCGGCGCGCCGGCCCGGGTCGAGGACTACAGCACCACCTCAGGAGAGATAACCCGACGGCTGCGCACCCTCGGTGTCTGCGAGGGTGCGGGCGCCCCGCTGATCGTGGACGGCCGGGTGCGCGGCGCACTGGTGGTGGGTTCTCATGTCCGGCAAGGGATTCCCGAAAGCGCCGAAGCTCACATCGGCGATTTCGCCGACCTCGTCTCGACCGCCATCTCGAATGCCGAGACGCGGGCCGAGCTGACCGCCTCCCGGGCGCGTATCGTCGCCGCCGCCGACGAGGCCCGGCGCGGCTTCGAACGCGACCTGCACGACGGCGCCCAGCAGCGCATCGTGTCGTTGAGTCTGCAGCTGCGGGCCGCCGAAGCCGCGGCCGACGCAGACGAGGACCTGCGCGCCCAGCTCTCCGCCGCGGTCGACGGTCTGGCCGGGCTGCATTCCGATCTGCAGGAGCTCTCCCGCGGCCTGCACCCCGCGGTGTTGTCCCGGGGCGGGCTGAAACCGGCGATGCGCAATCTCGCCCGCCGCTCGACGGTGCCCGTCGAGCTGGACGTCGCGGTGGAGGACCGCCTTCCCGAGCCGGTCGAGGTGGCCGCGTATTACGTTGTGGCAGAGGCGTTGACCAACGTGGCCAAGCACTCCGGTGCCGAGTCGGTCACGGTCCGGCTCGGGGTCGACGACACCGGTGACCGCGGCCGGGTGCTGCACCTGTCGGTGACCGACGACGGGGCCGGCGGGGCGTCCGCGGACGGCGGTTCCGGGCTCGTCGGTCTGCGCGACCGGGTGGAAGCGTTGTCGGGGTCGTTGACCGTGACCAGCCACCCGGGTGACGGCACCAGCGTTGCGGCGACTATTCCGGTCCCCGACGCCGCGAGGGCCTAGTCAATACGGGTTGCGCTCCGGCGGCCCGGTCCCAGCGCCGGTTGAGTACCCGGCACGCGCACAACACGGCGCTCGGTATCGCCAGCACCAGCAGCACTGCGATCAGGTTGGTCAGCACAGCAGTCATCGCCACCTCAGCGGCCTCGTATCGCAATGTTCACGAATCCATTTCACCCGCGGGAGCACCGCGGGCCAGAGGATCTTTACGAAATCACCACGGGCGGCAGCCCAGAATTGACGCTCCGCCTCCGGCTAACGGTTCGACCGGGTGTCTTCGGCCGCCGCGACCGGGCGCGGGGGTGGCGGGGGCGCGCCGGCCGGCGGCGGGATCTTCGGGTAGCTGCGCCCGGTGACGGTTCCGGCGTCGGCCGTCGATCCGCCGCCGACGCCCGCGGGCAGTGGGCGTCCTGGTGACGGATCCCAGTCGGTGTCGACCAGGCGCCGCTGCACCAGGATCGCCAGGGCGAGCAGGATGATGCCGATCATCAGCATCGACACCGTGCCCCACACCGTGCCGAGCTTGGCGGCATTGCCCAGAAGTATTCCGTACCAACCGAAGTCGGCGTCGCCAAAGGTGGTGTTCTCGGATCCGAAGGCGCCCAGCACCCGCACCAGCAGCGCGGGCAGGAAGGTGATCAACAGGCCGTTGACGAAGCCGCCGGCGATCGCGCCGCGTCGGCCGCCGGTGGCGTTGCCGTACACCCCCGCCGCACCGCCGGTGAAGAAGTGCGGCACCAGGCCCGGGAGCACCAGCACCCACCCGAAGGCCGGTCCGAGCCACACCGACAGCACCGCGAGCCCGAGCAGACCGCCGACGAAACTGGAGACGAACCCGATCAGCACCGCGTTCTGCGCGTAGGGGAACACGATCGGTGCGTCCAGCGCGGGCACGGCACCGGGCACCACCCGCTCGGCGATGCCCTGGAAGGCCGGCACCAGTTCCCCGAGGATGGTGCGGACGCCGAACAGGATCACCGCGACGGCGACACCGAAGCTCAACCCCTCGGTGACCCCTTTCATCAGGTAGTTGCCGACGTCGACGGCCGCACCGGCTCCGGTGTCGTCGGCGAACGCCGCGAACGCGGTCTCCTGCCCGGCCCTGTTCAGGTAGATCAGCGAGACCACCAGATACATCAGCACCATCGACAGCGCCGTCGCGACCATCGAATCCCGAAGGAAGCGCAACGTTTCGGGCAGCTTGAGGTCTTCGGTGGAGCGGCTCTTGGACCCCCCGACCAGCCGGCCGGTGATACCGGAGGCGATGTATCCCACGGTGCCGAAGTGACCGATGGCGATGCTGTCGTCGCCGGTGATCCGTTTGGTCCAGGGCTGTGACAACGCGGGCAGCGACACCATCACCACCCCCAGCAGGAACCCACCGAGCAGGATCACCACCGGGGTGTCCAGCCCGGCGGTGGCCAACACGATCGTCAGCAGCGTCGCCATGAACAACGTGTGGTGGCCGGTCAGGAACACGTAGTGCAGCGGGGTGAAGCGGGCCAGCAACAGGCTGACGGCGAAGCCGAGGATCATCAGCCACGCGACCTGGGCCCCGTACTCGTCCTGCGCGATTCCGACGATGGCCTCGTTGGTCGGCACCACCCCTTGCGTCCCCGCGGCGCCCTGGATCATCACGCCGAGGGGATCCAGCGAGGCGACCACCAGGGTGGCGCCGGCGCTGACCAACAGGAATCCCAGCGTGGCCTTCAGCGCCCCGCCGATCACCTGTCCGGCGGATTTACGCAGTGCGACCAGACCGACCGCGGTGATGATGCCGATCAGGTAGGCCGGAACCGCCAGTATTTCGTTGACCAGGAATTCGGCGATGCCGACCAGCCAGTTCATCGCACTCCTAGACGTCGTAGGAATCGCGCAGGGCGTCGTCCACTTCGGCGGTGGAGGTGAAGTTGTCGATCACCTTGACCGGTACACCGACGTCGCCGAGCGTCCGCGCGATCTCGCCGGAGGTCAGGATCAGGTCGGCGCTTTTGGCCTTGCCCTTGGCGGAGATGGTGTCGGTGGCCTCGACGGTGATGAACGGCGCCCAGCCCCAGGTTTGCAGCACCTGCTCCAAGGTGTTCTTCAAGAAGAGGCTGGTGCCCAGGCCGTTTCCGCACACGGTCAGGATCAGGTTGTTGGTCTTGGCCGGCGTCTGCGCCGCGCCGGATCCGGGTGACGTGGCGGCGGGGGTCTGCGCCGCGGTGGGCGTCGCACCGAGCAGGTTCATCACCTCGGCCGGCGTGGTGGCCGCATCCAGCGCAGAGCGCCGCGCCGGATCGCCGAGCACCTTCGCCAGCTGTGCCATCGCCGCGGTGTGCGCCCCGGCGTCGGTCGCAGCCAGCGCGACCACCAGCGTCACCGGATCGTTGGTCTTGTGCCCGAATTCGACGGGATGCGCCAGCCGCACCCAGGACATACCCGTGCGATGCACGGCAGAGGAGGATCGCGCGTGCGCGAACGCGAAGCCCGGCGCCACCACGATGTAGGGACCGTTGGATTCGACGTTGGCGATCATCGACTCGGTGTAGGCGGGTTCCGCGATACCGTCCTGCTCCAGCGGCCGGCCGGCCACCTTGATGGCGTCCTGCCACGTGGCGGCGGACGCGTCGAGGACGACGCGGTCTTCGGAGAGCAACTCGGCCAACTCCGCCATGACCTCCACCCTAGCCACGCCGCACTCTGCCCGTGAGGGATTCGCCGGCTCCGGCCGCCCGGGGGCGAGGGATCCGGGTAAATGTTTACGCGCCATGCACTTTGGGGATCAGGCGTCATGAAGTTTGACGCGGACGGTGAATCCGTCGCGGTACGGTCAGGTATGAGTAGGCTCTCCTCCCCCGCTGCCGGCCGGTCCGCGACGGACGGGGCGGGTTCGGCTCTGCCGTTGGCCGTGAAGGCCGGGCTGGGAAGCGGCGAGTCGTTCTGGCAGACCAAGACCGCGGCGGGATTCCCGGCCGCAACGCTCACCGACGGACCGCACGGGTTGCGGGCACAAACGGATCTGGCAGAGGGCGTCGGGTTTGCCGAAAGCGTTCAGGCGACGTGTTTTCCACCCGCCGCGGCACTGGCGCAGACCTGGGACGCCACACTGGTCGAGCGGGTCGCTGCCGCGATCGGCGACGAAGCCCGGGCACTGGGCGTCGGCGTCGTGCTCGGCCCGGGCGTCAACATCAAGCGCGACCCCCGCTGCGGACGGAACTTCGAGTACTACTCCGAGGATCCGCTGTTGAGCGGCACCCTGGGTTCGGCCTGGGTGCGGGGGGTGCAGTCCCGCGGCGTCGGCGCCTCGGTCAAGCATTTCGCGGCCAACAACGCCGAGACCGACCGCATGCGGTCGGACTCCCTCGTGGAACCGCGCGCGCTTCGGGAGATCTATCTCAGGAGCTTCGAGCGGGTGGTCACCGAGTCGCGGCCGTGGACGGTGATGTGCTCCTACAACAAGATCAACGGCGTCTACGCCTCCGAGAACCGTTGGCTGCTGAGCGATGTGCTGCGCGGTGAATGGGGCTTTGCCGGCGCGGTCGTCAGCGATTGGGGCGCGGTCGCCGACCGGGTGGCCGCGGTGCGGGCGGGTCTGGACCTGACGATGCCCGGCGGCGACCCGACCCAGGACGACGATGTCGTCGCGGCCGTGGAGTCGGGGGTGCTCGATCCGGCCGTCCTCGACGACTCGGTGGGCAGGATTCTGGACCTGCTCGCGCGCGCCGCCGACACCGCCGAACCGGGCGGGCCCGTCAACCTCGACGCCCACCACATGCTGGCCCGCGAGGCCGCCTCCCGCGCCGTCACCCTGCTCAAGAACGACCTCGCTGTGCTGCCGTTGCGCCGCGACGCGCGGTTGGCGGTCATCGGGACACTCGCCGTACAGCCGCGCTACCAGGGCGGCGGGAGTTCTCGCGTCAACGCGGCGCGACTGGACATCCCGCTCGACGAGATCCGCGCGCGCACCACCGCCGAGGTCGTCTACACGCCGGGCTACGGCGACGATTCCCCGCTCGATGAGGCAGTGGTCGCCGCGGCTGTCGCCGACGTCGCCGTGGTGTTCCTCGGCCTTCCCGACGGCGACGACGCCGAGGGAGCCGACCGCACCCACATCGACCTGCCCGCGGACCAGTTGGACGTGCTGCGCGCCGTCACCGCGGTGCAGTCACGCACCGTGGCGGTCCTGTCCCACGGCGGGGTGGTGCGCCTGGAAGAAGTGGACCGGTTGGCCGCGGCCGTCGTCGACGGTGCTCTGCTCGGCCAGGGGGCCGGTGCGGCAATCGCCGATGTGCTCTTCGGCGTGGTCAACCCGTCGGGCCGCCTCGCCGAGACCGTCCCGCTCCGGCTCGCAGACGCACCGTCATTCCTGAACTTTCCCGGCGAACACGGCCGCGTGCTCTACGGCGAAGGCATCTTCGTCGGGTACCGCGGTTACGACGCCCGTGCGGTCGAGGTCACCTATCCCTTCGGACATGGCTTGTCCTACACCACCTTCAGTTACGACGACGTGCAGGTGCACCTCGACGGCGACACCGTCGTCGTCGAGGTGGAGGTGAGCAACACCGGCGCGCGCGACGGCCGCGACGTGGTCCAGCTCTACGCCGCCAAGCACGGTTCGGTGATCGCGCGGGCGCCACGGGAGTTACGCGGATTCACCGTGGTCGACATCCCGTCCGGGGGCACGCGCCGCGCGGTCATCCGGGTCCCCCGCCGCGAATTCGCCTATTGGGACGATCGCGTGGACAACTGGGTGGTCGAAGGTGGCGCGTACACGTTGAGCGTCGGCGCGTCGAGCCGAGATATCCGCGTCACCACGATCATTCGCCTCGACGGCGACCTGCCCGTCCTCGGGGTGACCGCGGCGTCGACCATCGCCGAGGCGCTGGCGCACCCCGTCGTCGGACCCCGGCTGGTGACGATGTTCCAGCAGTACGCGCCGGCCGGGGTCGGGGACGGCCCGGCGGGCACCGATGCGCTGCGGATGATCGCGTCGATCCCGCTCAATCGGCTCCGCCTCTTCGGCTTGGACCCCGACGCGCTCGACGACCTGCTGCGGCCCTGACCGGTCAGCCGGTCGGCACCGGCAGGTCGACCCTCAGCGATGAGTGCTCGTCGAGGATATGGCGCAACGCGGCGTCCATCGGACGCGCGGCGGCGAGGTCACGACCGAACCGGCTGTCCACCACTGCCACCGCCGCGTCGGGCAGCTCGGTCCTGTCCATCTCGTCGACGAAGGAGTCGAACAGCGCCGGCGGTGTGGCCAGGTAGTACAGCGCCCGGTGTGGGCTGTTGAGCTCAGCCGCGTAGAGGAGTCCCTGCTGGGTGATGACGAACAGCTCGGCACCGAACCGCGCGTCACCGGCTTCGGACCGGCACCAGGCCTCGGCGGCGCGGTGGCTCTGCTCCAACGGATCCTGGACCGCGTCGGTCAGCGAGAAGATCCGGTCGACGCGCCGCCCACCCAGCCACGGGGACAAGTCGATCGGCGGTCGGAAATAGCTTCGGAAGACCTCGCCGAAGAAGTCGTACAGACGCTCGCTCATCGCGGCTCCTCAACTCGACATCGCCTCGAGTGTGCGCCGCGAAACACCGCCACGCCAGAACCGTCGCGCAGACGTCACAGAACTGCGCGAGGACGGAACTGGACTTAGAAGTCCCAGTCCTCGTCTTCGGTGTTGACGGCCTTGCCGATCACGTAGGACGACCCCGAGCCCGAGAAGAAGTCGTGATTCTCGTCGGCGTTGGGGCTCAGCGCCGACAGGATCGCCGGGTTCACATCGGTCTCGTCGCGCGGGAACAGCGCCTCGTAGCCGAGGTTCATCAGCGCCTTGTTGGCGTTGTAGCGCAGGAACTTCTTGACGTCCTCGGTCAGCCCGACCTCGTCGTAGAGGTCCTGGGTGTACTCGACCTCGTTGTCGTAGAGCTCGAAGAGCAGCTCGTAGGTGTAGTCCTTGAGCTCCTGGCGGGTCGCCTCGTCGGCCAGCGCCAGCCCCTTCTGGAACTTGTAGCCGATGTAGTAGCCGTGCACGGCCTCGTCGCGGATGATCAGCCGGATCATGTCGGCGGTGTTGGTCAGCTTGGCCCGGCTGCTCCAGTACATCGGCAGGTAGAAGCCCGAGTAGAACAGGAAGCTCTCCAGCAGGGTCGAGGCCACCTTGCGCTTCAGCGGCTCGTCACCCTTGTAGTACTGCATGACGATCTCGGCCTTGCGCTGCAGGTTGGGGTTCTCCTCCGACCAGCGGAACGCGTCGTCGATCTCCGAGGTCGAGCACAGCGTCGAGAAGATGTTGGAGTAGCTGCGCGCGTGCACCGACTCCATGAACGCGATGTTGGTGTACACCGCCTCTTCGTGCGGGGTGAGCGCGTCGGGGATCAGGCTGACCGCGCCGACGGTGCCCTGGATGGTGTCGAGCAGCGTCAGGCCGGTGAAGACCCGCATCGTCAGCTGCTTCTCGTGGTCGGTCAGCGTGTTCCAGGACGGGATGTCGTTGGACACCGGCACCTTCTCGGGCAGCCAGAAGTTCCCGGTGAGGCGGTCCCACACCTCGGCGTCCTTGTCGTCCTGCAGACGGTTCCAGTTGATGGCCGAGACACGGTCGATCAGTTTCATGCCATCGCTCACGAGAACCCCATTTCACCTGGCTGTTTCTGCTGTCGCCGAGGAAACTCCCGCGGCGAGGTCAACACTACAACTGGTGTGCGACATCCCCGCGCTCTACGAGATGTTGTGTCTGGCGTGTCGCGGCGGTTTCCTCAGGACTCGCGGTGAAAGACCATTCCGCCGTGGTGCAGTTCGTCGTCGGAGACGAACGTCCCGTCGGCGGTGAACCCACTGTCGTCCCAGTGTCGATGCGGGTCCCGCGCACCTCGTAGCGGCCGGTGTAGGCGCCGGCACGCTCACCCCTGGCCTCGTCGTAGCGACCGTCGGGCCGCAACTCCTGGCGGATGTGGCCGTCCGTCGTCACCCACATTCCCACGTAGGGGTGCGCCGGGGTCACTCTGTGCAGCAACTCGTCGAGCGCGACGAAGTCCAGATACGCGTCGACCCGGGCCACGCGTTCGTCGCGCAGGGTCATCGCCCAGACGTACTCGTTCACGTATGGCATCCCGTCGCGGGCGGTTGCGACACCGCGCCACCGCGCGACCACGGTGTCCCCGTCGGCGACCAGCTCGTGGACCTCGGCGTGAATCGGGCCGTCGAGCCGCGACACGATCGGGCCGGCACCGTCGCGCAGGAATTCGGCCCGGCCGGTGTAGGTCCTGGGCTGCTCGGCGCGCGCCACGGTCCACCGCACGTCCTCGGCCAGGATCGCGTAGAAACTGTCCTGCCCGCTGACGCCGCGGGTGAACGCGTCGCGGACCAGTTCGGTGTTCCGCCGTTCCTGCTCGCTTCCCGGCGAGCCGTCGGCGGTGCCGACCGCACCGCAACCCACCATCGCGGCGGCGGCCAATGCAGAGACGATGGCTGTTGCGGTGCGGCGCAAAGATTTCGGTGTCATCCATCCGACGCTAGGAGCGCACGGCGGCACCTGGCAGGACCCAGTACTCCTAGGACCGCGAGCCGGGTTCAGGCGACCTGTTCGCGGCGCTTGACGCCTTCGTGCAGCGGCACGTCCGGGTCGATCTTGATGCCCAGCACCTCGCAGGTGCCGTTGATCGAGCCCACCATGATCGTCGTCAGGTAGTCGATGAACTTCTCCGACGGCAACCGCCGCGGGCTGTCCTGCTCGGAACCCAGCCACCAGTCGGTCGCCGAGGCGGCGGTGCCGAAGGTGGCGAAGCCGGCCAGCTCGAACGCGGCGTAGTCGAGCTCCATCTCTTTGAGCTCGTTGTTGAACATGTCGGCGATGGCCAGGGTGATGTCGCGGCCCTCGTTGAGCGCCCGCATCGCCGACTCGCCCTGTTCGGCGAACCGGCCCTGCATCAGGAACCGCACCACGTTGGGGTGTTCGTCGACCAGCCGCACGTACTGCTGCACCGCGCGGAAGATCACGGTGCGGGCCGGGTCGGTGGCGATGTCGATCGACGGGAAGATCGCCGCCCACAGCATGTCTCGCATGCGGGTGCCGATGGCCTGGAACAGGTCGGCCTTGTCGGTGAAGTGCCGGTAGATCTTGGGTTTGGCGGTTCCGGCCTCTTCGGCGATCTCGCGCAGCGACACCTCGGGGCCGAGACGGTCGATGACCCGGAACGCGGCGTCGACGATCTCGGAGCGCACCTTCTTGCGGTGCTCGCGCCAGCGCTCACTGCGGGCGTCCACCTTGACACCCGGTTCGCCGCTCACGCGCGCCCTCGACCCTCGTCGCACCCGATCACTGTACCCGCAAGGGCGTCGCTGACCTGCTCAGACCGCGTCGTCGACGCCGCTCGCGGCCAAGGTGTGGGCAAAATCGCTCGGCGCGCGCGTTCAGCGGATTTGGGTACTATCTCCTGCGACAGCGCGGCTCAACGAGAGAGATTTATGACGCAGCGATACGACGTGGTCATCGCAGGTGGAGGCCCCTCCGGGTCCGCCGCCGCATGGCAGGCCGCACAAACCGGCGCCAAAGTGGTGGTGCTGGACAAGGCGCAGTTCCCCCGCGCCAAACCCTGCGGGGACGGCCTGACCGCGCGCGCGGTCAGCTACCTGCAGAAGATGGGCCTGGCCGACGAGGTCGCCACCTACCACCGGGTGAACCGGGTCACGGTGTTCAGCCCGAGCCGCTGGGAGCTGTCGTTCCCGAAGCGCCCCGGCATGCCTGACCACGGTCACACGGTCAGCCGCGAGCACCTGGACACGACGCTGCTCAAGCACGCCGAGTCCGTCGGCGCGGAGATCCGCCAGGGCGCCGAGGTGGCCGGCCCCGAACTCGACGCCAGTGGCCGCGTCATCGGGGTCGTGCTCAAGAGCGGCGAGAAGGTGTACGGCGACGCGGTGATCGCGGCCGACGGCGCCTACTCCCCGATCAAGCGCGCGCTCAAGATCGACTCCGATTACAACGGCTACTCGGCGATCGCGATCCGCTCCGAGATGCCGGCCAACCGCCCGGACACCGACTCGCTGGACATCTATCTCAAGCTGATCTTCGAGGGCGACCAGCTGCCCGGCTACGGCTGGGTGTTCCCGATGGGCAACGGGATCTTCAACATCGGGCTCGGTTACGTCAACAGCTACAAGAACTGGCAGTCGATCAACGCGACGCAGTTCCTCGGCGAGTTCCTGCGCTCGCTGCCCAGTGAGTGGGAGCTGCCGCCCATCGAGGAGCTCAAGAAGAACAAGAGCGTGCGCGCGTGGCGGCTGCCGATGGGCTTCACCGCGTGGCCGCCGTGGCGGCCCGGCGTGCTGTTCACCGGCGACTCGCTGGGCGCGGGCAAGCCGGCCTCGGGTGCGGGCATCTCCAAGGCGCTCGAATCCGGTTTGGCCGCAGGCGAATGCGCGGTGGCAGCGTTGACGAACGGTGGGCCGGACGACTTCACCAACTACGCGCAGCGGATGGAAGCGGCGTGGGGCCGGGAGTACCGGCGGGGTCGGCTCATGCACAAGCTGATCGGGCAGCCGAAGCTGGCCGACGCCGGTGTCAGGCTGATCGACAACGCGGCGTTCCGCGACCGGATGCTCAAGGCGCTGTACAAGAAGGCTCAGGGCCCGCAGCACACGTTCTGACGTGTCTGCCGCTGCGCGCCTCGCCGAGCTCGGCACGGTGCCGATCGAGCCCGGCCTGACGGACGACGAGATCGACCGTGCGGAACGCGATTTCGGTATCGAGTTCGCCGACGATCACCGCGCGTTCCTTCAGGCTGGGCTCCCGGTCGGCCCATCGTGGCCGAACTGGCGCGGCGAGGGCCGTCGCAGTCTGGCCAAACGCCTGCAGCTGCCCGCCGACGGTGTGCTGTTCGCGGTGGAATGGCGGCAGTTCTGGGGTGCGGACTGGGGGCCGCGTCCGGCGCGGATGAAGGACGCGTTGCGCACCGCGCGATACCGATTGGATCGTGTGCCGCAACTGATCCCGGTCCACAGCCACCACTACCTGCCGGCCGGGCGGGGCTCGTCGGGTCAGCCGGTGCTGTCGGTGGTCTCGACCGAGGTCGCGGTGCGCGGTGCGGACCTGGCGGACTTCGTCGAGGTCGAGTTCGGCTCCGGGCAACCCCGCGTCACCGACGCCGTCGCGACCGTGGCGTTCTGGTCGGAGCTCACGCCCCGAACAGCCGGCCCGCCTTGATCAGCAGTTCGTAGAGGCCGTACCCGAACGGGACGGCGACCCACGCCCAGGCCAGCAGGATGTAGATCTTCGGCACCGTCGGGGTGTACTCGTGCAGTTCGTCGGCGGACTGGTCGGTCATCGGACCGCCCCCTCTCTGTCGGTGGCCCCCGCCTTGTCGGCTTCATGCCATTTGGAGTCGACCGGCCGGATCAGTTCGTTGGCGACGAACGCGATCACCAGCAGCGCGATCATGATCGAGAACGACAGCGTGTACAGCTCGGGACCCTCCTTGCCCGCCTCCGCCTGCCGGTCTGCGACGAAGTTGACGATGATCGGACCGAGCACCCCGGCCGCCGACCACGCGGTGAGCAGCCTGCCGTGGATCGCGCCGACCTGGAAGGTGCCGAACAGGTCGCGCAGGTAGGCCGGCACCGTCGCGAAGCCGGCACCGTAGAACGACAGGATCAGGATCGTCGCGATCAGGAAGACGAGCTTGTTGGAGTTCTCCATCAGCGTGATCGTCAGGTACAGCAGCGCGCCGGCCCCGAGGTAGAGCCGGTAGGCGTTCTTGCGGCCGATCTTGTCCGACAGGCTCGACCACCCGATGCGCCCGAGCATGTTGCCCAGCGACAGCATCGCGACGTATCCGGCCGCCGCGGCGGCCAACCCGGCTGCGGCCGTACCGGCGGCCGGGAAGTAGTCCTGGTAGATCGGCGACGCCTTCTCCAGGATGCCGATGCCGGCAGTCACGTTGAAGCACAACACGATCCACAGCAGCCAGAACTGCGGGGTCTTGATCGCGTTGCCGGCTGAGACCTGTCCCCCGGTGACGATCGAGTCGGCCTGCACCGGCGGCGGTGTCCAGTTCGACGGTTTCCAGTCCGGTCGCGGGACCCGGATCAGCAGCCAGCCCAGCGACATGAACACCGCGTAGACGGCGCCGTGCACCGCGAAGGTCTTCGCGATGCCCGCGGTGTCGGTGCCGAACATGTCGAGCATGGCCGTCGACCACGGCGATGCGATCAGCGCGCCGCCACCGAACCCCATGATGGCCAGGCCGGTTGCCATCCCGGGCCGGTCCGGGAACCACTTGATCAGCGTCGACACCGGCGAGATGTAGCCGATCCCCCAGCCGATCCCGCCGAGCAGTCCGTAGCCGAGTAGCACCAGCCAGAACTGGCCGATCAGCAGCCCCGCCGAGCCGACCAGCCAGCCCCCGCAGAAGCAGCAGGTCGCGGCGAACATCGCCGCGCGTGGGCCCGCGCGCTCGACCCAGGTGCCGAACAGCGCCGCCGACAGCCCCAGCACGACGATGCCGACGGTGAACGGCAATGCGCTCAACGTGCCGGAGATCCCGAGGGATTCCTGCAGCGGGAGCTTGAACACGCTCCACGAATAGGCCGCGCCGACCGACAGGTGGATCGACAACGCCGCCGGTGGGACCAGCCATCGACTCCATCCGGGCGAGGCGACGATGCGTTCTCTGCTGAAAAACGGCGCGGTCATGAAACGGGGCATACCTACTTCACCGGCGAGTGTGACGTGGATCTCCGGATGTCAGGGCCCAGAGTTACCGTGACCGCATGGAGCAGCGCATCAGCCTCATCACCCTCGGCGTCGACGACCTCGCCCGGGCCCGCCGGTTCTACGAGCAGGGCCTGGGCTGGGCGCCCAAGGACGCCCCCGAGGGCGTCGTGTTCTACCAGCTCCCCGGTATCGCGCTGGCGCTGTTCGGCCGTGACGATCTCGCCGAGGACGCCCGCCACCCGGTCGACGGCCGCTTCAGCGGGATCACGATCGCGATCAACCAGCGCACCGAAGCCGACGTCGACGCGGTGCTGTCCCAGGCCGAGGCGGCGGGCGCGACGATCCTCAAACCCGCCGAGAAGGTGTTCTGGGGCGGCTACTCGGGCTACTTCGCCGACCCCGACGGGCACGTCTGGGAGGTGGCCCTCAACCCGCACTGGACGATCAACGACGACGGGACGCTGACCATCTGACTGTCAGCGGCGCGCGACCACCGACAGCAGGACGACGGAATCCTCGAGCGCGACCAGGTTGTGGATCTCGTCCGGGATCACCAGATAGTCGCCCTCGGACCCTCCGACGGTGGTGGTCGCCGTGCCGATCTGCACCTTGCCGCGCAGCACCAGAAGCGTTGCCTCACCGGGGCTTTTGTGGTCGTCGAGCCGATTGCCTTCCGTCAGCGCGAGCACGGTCTGGCGCAGGGTGCGCTCCGAGCCACCGTAGATGGTGTGCGCGGAACGCCCCGCGCGTGCTGTGCGCGCCGCCTCGAGCTGCTCGTCACCGAGCGCCCGCAACGACACGGCGTCCTGAATCGCGTCCACGATGTCTTCCTTTCCGATCAATCTTCAGTCTCGGGCCGGCCGAAGAAGCAGGCCCACTTCGCAGGAACCGCCGTGCGGATCCGGCGTCACCGCGACGCGGTAGCTCCCGCCGATCGTCGCCGTGTTGAGGTCGATCACTTCCTGGATCAGACCCTGTTGAATGCCACGGACCACTTCGGGCGCGGTCTTGGCGACTTCGGCGAGCGGGCACGTGCACAGCTGCACGGTCGTCTCCCCGAACGACGACAGCACCGAGCGCACCTGGAAACCCAACTCGCCCAACGTGGCCACCACCAGGTCGGCGATGGTCGTCTCGTCGCGCGGGCGGGCGAGCCTGACGCGGTGCGCGAGGTCGGCACCGATGCGGCGTGCCCGTGATTCGCGTTCCTCGACGGTGCCGCCCAGATGGGCGGCGAACAACGCCACGATGTCGGCGTAGTCCAGTCGCGGCGCGAGCTCGTAGGTGAGCTTGGGCCGGCCCGCCCGGGCCCCGCGCGGACTGCTGCCCCGTCGCACATATCCCTGCGACTCCAGCGCGGACAGGTGGAACCGCGCGGTGGTCACGTGGATGTTGAGCGAGTCGGCGATGCCCTGCGCGTCCACCGGACGCCGCGACTCGCGCAGCAGACCCAGCACCTTCTCGCGCTGTCGGCCCACCCCGCGATCCGCCGTCGCGTCGTGGCGTTGCTCTGGCATGAGATCAGTGTGTCATTGCCCCGGGACGACGCCGACGACCGCGACCGCGGTGAGTGAGCGCCGGTACCGCTGAAATGTGCTGCGCATCCCGAGGACCCGGCGCCGCGCCGCGGGCCTGCGGATCAGGTTGCCGACGATGCGCAGGGCGCCGAGCAGTCCCTCGTCGGCCAGCACCCGCGCCGGGTTGAGCAGGGCCATCGGGGCGCGGTCGACGGTCTCGATCTCGAAGCCGGCGTCGATGAGCAGCTGCTTCCACTCCGCCGTGGTCAGCGGACGTGCGTTGACCTTGATCGCCCGGGACATGTCGCGGCGGATGTCGTCCTTGATGTCCTGCGACAGCGTCTCGGGCTCAAGGCCGAGCTCGTGGATCGCGTAGCGGCCGCCGGGACGCAGCACCCGGAACGCCTCCTCGATGATGGCGCGTTTGGCCTTGTCGCCCTGCATCGTCAGCATCGCCTCGCCGACCACCACGTCGGCGCTGTCATCGGGCAGACCCGTCGCGGCGGCGTCGGCGACCACGACCGAACCGTTGACCGGTGCGACGATGGCGCGGACGTTCTCGGTCGCGGCGGCGGTGTCGTCCACCCCGACGTAGGAGCGCGGCTTCTTGGCGATGATGTCGGTCGCGGTGCGGCCCAGCCCGGGGCCGAGCTCGACGACGTCGGCACCGTCGATACGGGCGGCCGACAGCAGGCGGCTGGTCAGCTCCAGACCCCCCGGGCGCAGCACGCGCTTGCCGAGGCGAGCGAGCAGCCAGTGGCCGGGCAGGTCGGCATCGGATCGCTCGGCGAGCGGAAGTGGTGCATCAGCCATGGCGGACAGTCCTTTCGACGGTGGCGACCAGGAATATCGCCGTGAACAGGGAACACACATAGAGCAGGGCGACGTTCTGACCCCACGGAGGTGTCAGCACGGCGTCCTGGCCGGTGGCGAAAACGCCATTGAGAACGGGCATGAAGCGCTGCAGGAACGCGCCGCTCGGCAGGTAGCCCGCCGCGGACTCGAAGGCGTAGACCCACAACAGGATCACCGCGGCGGCGCCGAGCGGGGATGGGATCAGCGCGCCGATCCCGACTCCTGCGCCTGCGGCGAAGAAGCTCAGCAGCGGCACGGTCCACAGCAGGCGCAGCGCGACCGGGTCGGTGGCCGACACCGATCCGTACACGTGCGGCGAGAGCACCGGCAGCAGGATCAGCACGGCGAGCAGCGCGACCACGGCGACCACCGCGCCGAGCGATCCGTAGAACACCCAGCGCCCGAGCAGCGCGGGCCACTGCCTGCGCATCGCCAGCCGAACGTATTCGCCTGCGCGGTAACGGCTCTCGCTGGCCTGCCCGTCGGACGCGGCGATCGCGACCACGACGGTGGTGATGGTGATGACCCAGTAGGCCGCGTTCGACGTCGGCACCTGCAGTACGGAGATCTGACCGGGGATACGCGCGAACGCCTCGGCGGCCGCGGCGATCGCGAACGTGATCAGCACCGGCACCGCGACGGCGGCGGGCACCAGGACGGTCCACAGCCGGCTTCGGCCGGCGGTGCGCACCATCTCGGCGCGCACGCTGCGGGTCACCAGCGCGGCGCTCATGCGCACGCCACACAATCGAGCAGGGTGGACTCCAGCCAGTCGCGCGGTTGCGCACCGGCGGGCACCACGTCGGCGAGGGCGCCGTCGACGTGTACGCGGCCCGCCTGCACCATCAGCACCCGGTCGGCGGACAGCACGGCCTCGGAGAGCAGATGGGTGGCCACGACGACGGCGCAGCCGGTGTCGGCCAGGCGGCGCAAGAGGTCCCGGAACCACACGATGCCCGGCACGTCGAGACCGTTGAGCGGTTCGTCGAACAGCAGCGCCCGCGGCCGGCACAGCAGCGCGCCGGCGATCGCGACGCGCTGGCGCGCCCCGAGCGAGAGCGCGCCGATGCGTTCCCGGCGCCGCGACGCCAGCGCCGCCTCGTCGAGCACCTCGTCGACCCTGACGGCGTCGACGCCGGCCAGTGCGGCCAACCAGCGCAGGTGACGGGTCACGGTGTGGCGCGGGTTCAGAGCGCCGGGCCCGAGGTGCACGCCGACCAGATGCGGGTCACCGAACGGTGTCCGGCCATCGACCGTGACGCGACCGGTATCGGGCCGGTCCAGCCCGGCGATCAGGCGAAGCAGCGTGGTCTTGCCCGCACCGTTGAGACCGAGCAGCGCGGTCACCGCGCCGGCAGGGATGGTGACCGTGATGTCGTCGAGTGCCCGATTACCGCCGAAAGACTTTGCCAGACCGTGGGTTTCGATCATTCGAAGTTGCACGGGATCGGCAGGCCGATCGTCTTGATGCCGTTGCACAGCGACTTGCTGGCCAGTTTCCATCGCCCGTCGATACGGCGCCATTCGGCGACCACCTGGACCGTCGGAGAACCTTGCCGGCTGGCGTTGATCACGGCGGTGTGCCGGTCGGGCTCGTGGGTCTCGGGTCCGGTCACCACACTGGAGCCTTTCGGCGGCCGGAAGAACCCGACGCGGTAGATCATCTTCGGCACCACGACCGCCCGTGAGCCGCCCTCGAGCTGATCGGCCTTGACCCAGTCCGGGGCCGGGGTGGCAACCAGCAGCCGGATCTGGGCGTCGAGCTCGGCCAGGGTCGGCACCTCGGAGGTGATGGCGAAGTTGTCGACGTTCAGCGGGTCGGCAGGCAGCTCCGGGTCGGCCGCGGCATTCGGCGCCAGACCCAGCAGCGTCATCGCCGCCGCGAGCCCCGTGGCCGCCGCACCGCGACTCCATCGCATCATCGATCGCTCCTAATTAACAGGAAAACTTTCCGGTAAATGTAGGAGCTTCTGGGAGAATAGGCAAGGCTTACCTTGAAATGGCAAGCCTTACCTTTCGGGGGTCAGCGGCGCTTGGGACGGCCCGGCTTCCGGGCGACCTTGCCCGCGGCGGCGCGGGCGGCCTGTTTGGCGAGGGTTTTCTCCCGCGCGGTGCGCTTCGGCGCGGGCTCACTGTGGCCGCGCGACGAGCCGGGTTTACGGCCGCGCACGATGCCGATGAACTCCTCGATCAGCGGCGGCTGCTGCCCGGCGGGGACGGCGAGCGCCACCGGGCAGGCGGGCGCGTCGGAGATCGGGCGGTAGGTCAGGTCCTTGCGGTGGTGCAGACGTGCCAGCGACTGCGGGACGATCAGGACGCCGACCCCGGCCGCTACGAGTTCGATTGCGGCGGCGGTGGTTTCGGGGCGGTGCTCGACAGGGAGGCCGGGAGCGTCGGGCCAGACGACGACGTTGTCGGCTGGGATCAGCACGGGCTGACCGTCGAGGTCGGCGGCGCCGAGCTCGTCGGCGGCGCTCAGCAGGTGATCGGTCGGCACCACGGCCACGGTGGTCTCGTCGTAGAGCGGGATGACGGCCAACCCGCTCGTGTCGGCCGGCAACCGGATCAGCGCGAGGTCGACGTCGCCGTCACGCACCGCGGTGGTGGCATCGGCCGCGGCGACCGGAATCAGCGTCAGCTCGGCGTCGCGGTGGCGTTGCTCCCAGATACGGGCCCACTTCGCGGGTGTTCCGCCGGGGACGTACCCGAGGGTCAGCGAGGGCGTCACGGCCTCAGGCTACCGATAAGCTCAGGCCATGAGCAGGCCGAACGCGCAGTCCATGAAACCCGCCACCGCGGCGAAGAAGCTGGACGTGTACTTGCCGGCGACGCCGCAGGAGTTTCAGCAGAACCCGATCACCCGCGCCGAACTCGCCGCGCTGCAGGAAGATCCGCCGCAGTGGCTCAAGGATCTGCGCAAGAACGGCCCGCACCCGAAGAACCTCGTCGCCGCGAAGCTCGGAATCTCGATCGGAGGCCTCAAGCGCGGTGGGGTCGAGACCGCGCTGACCACCGAGGAGATCAACCGGCTACTGGAGGAGAAACCGGACTGGCTGGTCGCCGAGCGCGAGAGCTACCAGGAGGTGCTGCGCGAGGAGCGCCGGCTGAAGTCAGCGCGCGCCGACCAGGCCGGGGACTGAGCCCGCTCACGCGTACAACTGTGGGGGTTGTGCACGCGTAATCGTGGATTAGCGTGCATAACCCCCACACTTGCGGCCGCTCCGGATGCCGAACACCAGGGCGGTGATCAGCACGACCTCAACGGCCGTCGACCCCGGTCCTGCGGCCCCACAGCAGGTACGCCACCGGCAGGACACCCGACGACGTCACCACCCCCAACGCCGCCTTCCACAGCCATCGCGGACCGTTGACGTCGGCGCCGTCTCGCCGGGAAAGGTCCCGCAATGCGACGGCCCGCAAGCCCGCATCGAGAACCGCGAGGACGATGACAGCTGCCTTACCCGCCGGGGAAAGCTGTTTCCAGGACCTGCGCGCCACGTCGCCTACCTTCCAGTCACCCGATGCCTGTACGGAGCGAAATTGTAGCGCCACCAGCGATACCCCTTGCGCCGCAGACGAAATCACTGATCACCATTGCCGCACCCCCTACCGCCGGCGCCGCGGTCGAACGGCCCGAACAAGAAGCAGGCCAGGGAGTAATCTCCCTGGCCTGCAACGTCTCTCGGCGCTACAGCATGCAGCTGACGCAGCCCTCGACCTCGGTGCCCTCCAGCGCCATCTGGCGCAGCCGGATGTAGTACAGCGTCTTGATTCCCTTGCGCCAGGCGTAGATCTGCGCCTTGTTCACATCGCGGGTGGTCGCGGTGTCCTTGAAGAACAGCGTCAGGCTCAGACCCTGGTCCACGTGCTGGGTGGCCGCGGCGTAGGTGTCGATGACCTTCTCGTAGCCGATCTCGTAGGCGTCCTGGTAGTACTCCAGGTTCTCGTTGGTCATGTAGGGCGCCGGGTAGTAGACGCGCCCGATCTTGCCTTCCTTGCGGATCTCGACCTTGCTGGCGATCGGGTGGATCGAGCTGGTCGAGTGGTTGATGTAGGAGATCGAGCCCGTCGGCGGCACGGCCTGCAGGTTCTGGTTGTAGATGCCGTGCTTCTGCACCGACTCCTTCAACCGCTTCCAGTCCTCCTGGGTCGGGATGCGGATGTCGGCATCGGC
Source organism: Mycolicibacterium parafortuitum (assembly GCF_002086815.1). Lineage (GTDB taxonomy): Bacteria > Actinomycetota > Actinomycetes > Mycobacteriales > Mycobacteriaceae > Mycobacterium > Mycobacterium parafortuitum. The sequence goes on along the minus strand of NZ_MVID01000001.1, from coordinate 345,634 downwards.
GAACAGCTGACGCACCTTGTCGGTCTTGGGCTCCCACACCTGCTCGGTGTACTTGTCGAAGAACTCGCCCGAGGCGTACTTCGACTTCTCGAACCCGCCGAACGCCCTACCGCGTTCGATCGCAATGCGATTCGACGCGCGCAGCGCGTGGTAGACCACGCAGTAGAAGTAGATGTTGGTGAAGTCGACACCCTCGTCGGAGCCGTAGAAGATCCGCTCCCGGGCGAGGTAGCCGTGCAGGTTCATCTGGCCGAGGCCGATCGCGTGCGAATCGTTGTTGCCCTGCTCGATGGACGGCACCGACCAGATGTGGGTCTGATCGCTCACCGCGGTCAGCGCCCGGATCGCGACCTCGATGGTCTGCGCGAAGTCCGGCGAGTCCATCGCCTTGGCGATGTTCAGCGAGCCGAGGTTGCAGGAGATGTCCTTGCCGACCTTCTTGTAGGACAGGTCCTCGTTGAACTCCGACGGCGTGGAGACCTGCAGGATCTCCGAGCACAGGTTCGAGTGGGTGATCTTGCCATCAATAGGATTAGCCCGGTTCACCGTGTCCTCGTACATGATGTACGGGTAGCCCGACTCGAACTGCAGCTCGGCCAGCGTCTGGAAGAACTCGCGCGCCTTGATCTTCGTCTTGCGGATCCGCGCGTCGTCGACCATCTCGTAGTACTTCTCGGTGACCGAGATGTCGGCGAACGGCACCCCGTACACGCGCTCGACGTCGTACGGCGAGAACAGGTACATGTCCTCGTTCTTCTTCGCCAGCTCGAAGGTGATGTCCGGGATCACCACGCCCAGGCTCAGCGTCTTGATGCGGATCTTCTCGTCGGCGTTCTCACGCTTGGTGTCGAGGAACCGGTAGATGTCGGGATGATGCGCGTGCAGGTACACCGCACCGGCACCCTGGCGGGCACCGAGCTGGTTGGCGTAGGAGAACGAGTCCTCCAGCAGCTTCATGATCGGGATGACGCCCGAGCTCTGGTTCTCGATGTTCTTGATCGGCGCGCCGTGCTCACGGATGTTGGTCAGCAGCAACGCGACTCCGCCGCCACGCTTGGACAGCTGCAGCGCCGAGTTGATGGACCGGCCGATGGACTCCATGTTGTCCTCGATGCGCAGCAGGAAGCAGCTGACCGGCTCGCCGCGCTGCTTCTTGCCCGAGTTGAGGAAGGTCGGGGTGGCCGGCTGGAACCGGCCGTCCATGATCTCGTCGACCAGCTGCTCGGCGAGCGTGGTGTCACCGGCGGCCAGCGTCAGCGCGACCATCACGACGCGGTCCTCGAAGCGCTCCAGGTAGCGCTTCCCGTCGAAGGTCTTCAGCGTGTAGGAGGTGTAGTACTTGAACGCGCCGACGAACGTCGGGAACCGGAACTTCTTCGCATACGCGCGGTCCAGCAGTTCCTTGACGAAGTTGCGCGAGTACTGGTCGAGCACCTCGCGCTCGTAGTAGTTCTTCTCGATCAGGTAGTCGAGCTTCTCGTCCTGGCTGTGGAAGAAGACCGTGTTCTGGTTGACGTGCTGCAGGAAGTACTCCCGCGCCGCCTGCACGTCCTTCTCGAACTGAATCTTGCCGTCTGCGTCATACAGATTCAGCATCGCGTTCAGGGCGTGGTAGTCCATCTCCCCCGGAAGCGCGTGCGCGCCGGTGGTTACAGGTTCTGCAGCTGTGACGGTTGGGGGCACGACTGGTCCTTCCAGAAGTCTTGTAATCCTGCTCGGACGGCGAAGACGTCGTCCGTTGTTCCCATGAGTTCAAACCTGTAGAGGAAGGGGACGCCGCACTTGCGCGACACCACCACCCCCGCGTAGCCGAACTCGGCGCCGAAGTTGGTGTTGCCCGCGGCGATGACGCCGCGGATCAACGACCGGTTGTGTTCATCGTTGAGGAACGCGATCACCTGCTTGGGGACGTAGCCCCCGCGATCGGGATCGGGACCGTTGGCATGCCCGCCGCCGTACGTCGGAAGGACGAGCACGTAGGGCTCGTCCACCCGGATCCGGTCCTTCAGCGGGATCCGGATGGCGGGCAGTTCCAGCTTCTGGACGAATCGGTGCGTGTTCTCCGAGACGCTGGAGAAGTAGACGATATTGCCCACGGTTACTCCTCCCACGAATCGTTGTTGCTCAGCAGTGGCTGAAAGGCCGTCCGGCCGCCAGCGGCCGAATAAGCCGGGGCCTACGCGGTGGCGGTGACCGCGCCGGCCAGCGCCTTGATGCGGTCGGGGCGGAAGCCCGACCAGTGCTCGTTGCCGACCACGACGACCGGGGCCTGCAGGTAACCGAGCGCCATCACGTAGTCGCGGGCCTCGTCGTCGACGCTGATGTCGATGACGTCGTAGGCGACGCCCGCCTTGTCGAGGGCCTTGTAGGTCGCGTTGCACTGCACGCAGGCCGGCTTGGTGTACACGGTGACGGTTGCGGGCTGAGTCATCTGCGGTACGGCTCCTAATCGAGAAGACGGGGTGGCTGGCAACTGCTGAGATTGTTCTGGTCGCTATGTATCAGCGCCCCGGAGGGCACTGAAAATTCCGGTAATTCCAGGCTGTCCGGGTCCGAAGCCGGTGGGTGGTGACACCGACTTCGCCGGAAGCTCTGGTCCCTACAGATCCCTAGATCTTGGGGGTCTGTTGGTGTTCGAAACACTACACCTAGTGTCCGACATTCAGAAGAGATACAAGATGTTCTGAATAACATTTCTGAAATTCCCAGGTCGTAACCGTTTCGCGCCTCCTGACACCGGCGTGTCGCGTTTCACACGGCGTGTCGACGCCCAGGGCGCCGGCACGGCCCCAGATCTATCAGGGCCCACCGACAACACCGCATCGCCGGCGCGGCGCGCGCCCGCGCTCCAGCAAACAGAAAAGCGCCCCGTCGCGGCTGCCAGCAAACCCGGCAACGGGCTCGCCCGGCAGCACCACGGGGCGCTTCCTCAGTTTTCACAACGGCCACGTCCGTGTCAGCAGGCACACCGGCCGCGGACGTTGCCAGGCCCGGCGGTCCGGGCAACGCGGCTCAGCCGATCTCGGCGACCAGCTTGCCGATGACGTCGCGCAGCCGCTCGGTCACCTCGGCGTTCTCTCGCGGATGCTTATCACCCAGCGAGGCGCCCGGAATCGACAGCTCAAGACCGTCCACGATCCGGGGACCGGCGATACCGAGCGTCTTGCGCGTCTCGTCGTGGGCCCACACGCCGCCGTACTGTCCCAGCGCGACGCCGATCACCGCGGCCGGCTTGTCCTTCAGCGCGCTGTTTCCGTAGGGCCGCGACAGCCAGTCGATGGCGTTCTTCAGCACTCCCGGCACCGACCCGTTGTACTCCGGCGTGACGACCAGCGCCGCGCCGGCGGCTGCGGCCGCGGCACGCAGCGCGACCACGGGCTCGGGGGCGTCCTCGGTGTCGAGGTCCTCGTTGTAGAACGGCAGTTCCCCAAGGCGGTCGAACCGCTCCAGGATGACACCCTCCGGCGCCACCTCCGCGGCGAGCTCGGCGAGCAGGCGGTTCACCGACGCCGCGCGCAGGCTTCCGACGAGCACAAGTACCTTGCTGCTGACGGTCTCGGACATCGTTCTCCTTCGAGGTTGTTCCAACGGTCCCGCACCGTCTAACCGGACTATAGTCCGCTCTATTCCGCCGGGTTAAAGTTGCCAGGTGAGCGCAGTCGAGGGACGCAACGAGCTGCCGGTGTTGCCGGTCGTCGATGCCGCCTCGGCACCCGAGCGCGGCGACGCCGCGCGCAACAGGGCGTTGCTTCTCGACGCGGCACGACGCCTGATCGACGAACACGGCGCGGATTGCGTGACCACCGACGACATCGCGGCCGCCGCGGGCGTCGGCAAGGGCACGCTGTTCCGTAGGTTCGGCAGCCGCGCCGGCCTGATGGTCGTGCTCCTCGACGAGGACGAGAAGGCGCTACAGGAGGCCGTCCTGTTCGGGCCTCCCCCACTGGGCCCCGGCGCACCACCACTGGAGCGCCTCCTCGCCTACGGCCGGGAGCGGCTCAAGTTCGTCCAGATCCATCACGAGCTGCTGTCCAACGCGGTCCGCGACCCCCAGATGCGCTACAACGCACCGATGAGCCTGCACCACCACCACGTCCGGTTGCTCCTCGAATCCGCCGGGACCACAGGAGATCTCGACGCCCAGGCGACCGCGTTGACCGCACTGCTCGACGCCGACCACGTCTACCACCAACTGACCGATCTGGGCTTGTCCGAGCAACACATCGGCGACGCGTGGGAGACGGTGGCGCGCAAGCTCTGCGGCACATGACCGAGTCCGGCGTGGCAGAGGAACGGGACTGGATCCTGCACGTCGACATGGATCAGTTCCTCGCCTCGGTGGAGCTACAACGCCGCCCCGACCTGGTCGGGCTGCCCGTCATCGTCGGCGGTGGCGGCGACCCCACCGAAGCCCGCAAGGTCGTCACCTGCGCCTCCTATGAGGCCCGCGCCTTCGGGGTGCACGCCGGGATGCCGTTGCGCGCCGCGGCGCGCCGCTGCCCCGACGCGACGTTCCTGCCGTCGGACCCCGAGGCCTATGACGCGGCCTCCGAGCGCGTGATGGGCCTTCTCCGCGATCTCGGACATCCTGTCGAGGTGTGGGGGTGGGACGAGGCGTACGTCGGCGCGCGCGTGGCCGATCCGGTCGCGCTGGCCCGCCGGATCCAGGACGTGGTCTCCTCCGAGACCGGGATGTCGTGCTCGGTCGGGATCAGCGACAACAAGCAGCGCGCCAAGGTCGCCACCGGTTTCGGCAAGCCGGCGGGGATCCACATGCTCACCGACGACAACTGGATGGCCACGATGGGCGACCGTCCTGTCGAGGCGCTGTGGGGTGTCGGCCCCAAGACCGCGAAAAAGCTTGCGACGATGGACATCACCACCGTCGCGGATCTCGCGCGCACCGATTCGGCCGAGCTCACCGCCGCGTTCGGGCCGTCGACAGGACTGTGGATTCTGTTGCTGGCCAAAGGCGGCGGGGACAGCACGGTCAGCGCCGAACCCTGGGTCCCGCGATCCCGCAGCCACGTCGTCACGTTCGCCCACGATCTGACCGATCGCGCCGAGATGGACGCCGCGGTGACCGACCTCGCCGAGCGGACCCTGGCCGAGGTTGTCGCACAACAACGCACCGTGACCCACGTCGCAGTCACCGTACGCACAGCCACGTTCTACACGCGCACCAAGATCCGCAAACTGGGCGAACCGACCACCGACGCGGCACCGGTCATCGCCACCGCCCTCGACCTGCTCGGACGGTTCGAACTGGACCGCCCGATCCGGTTGCTCGGGGTCCGGCTGGAGCTCGCGATGCCGGCAACGACGGCACAGCCGCGCTGACCGCGGGGCCGGAACGTCCTCGCTCGTCGGTCAGCCAGGTTACGGTGGCGTCATGGCGCGGGTTCCCGGGTTCGACGAGCGACTCGACGCCGCGCTGCACGACGAGGCGGCGCGTGCCCGTGAGCCGGTCGACGTGTTCGTCGCCAGGGCCGTGGCCGCCCGCATCGCCATCGAGATGGCCCGCCGCAGGGACCCGGCCCTCGACGACATCCTGGACCGGATCCGGTCGATGGAGCTGGCACCTCCGAAGCCGGGTATGCGTATCGAGACCGGCACCGTGATCGCCGATCCCGAACGCCTGCAGGCGCTCCACGAGACCGGGCTGCTCAACGCCCGCAGCGGCTCGATCCTGGATCGTGTGGTCGAGATGGCGGTCGGGGCCCTGGCCGTCCCGTCCGCGGCGGTCTCCCTCGTCGATCAGGACACGATGTACGTGCCGAGCGCGATCGGGCTGCCGCATGAGATCGCGGCCCTGCGCCAGATCCCTTTGGAGCGTTCGATTTCCAGGCCGATCGTCACCACCGGCGCGGCGGTGATCGCCGAAGACGCCCGGACCCATCCGGCGCTGATGAACCACCCGATGGTGCTCGACGGCTACGTGGTCGGGTTCGCCGCGATGCCGATCACCAACCCCGACGGCCACACCATCGGCGCACTGGCGGTGTGGGACTCCAAACCCAGACCCTGGACGCACGGCCACCTTCAGATCCTCGAGGACTTCACCGCGATCATCTGCGGCCGGATCTTCAACACCTCCACCGACTGACCGCATGCTCGATACCGTCGCGATCCGCGGGTACCGCTCGCTGCGTGAGCTCGTCCTGCCGCTGCGCAGGCTGACCGTCGTCACCGGGGCGAACGGGACCGGAAAGTCCTCGCTGTACCGCGCGCTGCGACTGCTCGCCGACTGTGGCCGCGGCGAGGTGATCGCGTCGTTCGCGCGCGAGGGCGGGGTTGCGTCGGCGATGTGGGCGGGCCCCGAGCATCTCGGTGGTGCCCGGCGCACCGGCACGGCGCAGGGCGGTCCGCGGACGAGGTCGGTGTCGATTGAACTGGGTTACGCCTCAGACGATTTCGGCTACCTGATCGATCTCGGTCTACCACAGGCCCAGCAGTCAGCGTTCGGCCGGGATCCGGAGGTCAAGCGCGAGCTGGTCTTCGCCGGGCCGGTGGCCCGTCCCACGACGACACTGGTGCGACGGGTACGCGGCATGGTCGAGGTCGCCGCGGAATCCGGGCGCGGCTTCGACGAGCTGGCCCGCAACGTGCCTGCTCACCGCAGCGTGCTCGCCGACTGGGCAGGCGCCGCACCGGAATTGGTGATGGTGCGGGAACGGCTGCGCAACTGGCGGTTCTACGACGGGTTCCGCGCCGACGCAACCGCTCCGGCCCGGCTGCCGCAGGTGGGCACCAGGACGCCGGTGCTGGCCGACGACGGTGCCGACCTGGCCGCGGCGATCCAGACGATCCTGGAGACCGGCACCGAGGACCTGCCGCGCGCCGTGGCGGATGCGTTCGACGGTGCCGGCGTCTCGGTTGCCGTGACCGACGGCCTGTTCGACCTGCAGCTGCACCAGCAGGGTATGTTGCGCCCGCTGCGCAGCGCCGAGATCTCCGACGGCACACTGCGGTTCCTGCTCTGGGCGGCGGCGCTGCTGAGCCCGCAGCCGCCGTCGCTGATGGTGCTCAACGAGCCCGAAACGTCGCTGCACCCCGACCTGGTCGCGCCGCTGGCCTCGTTGATCGCCGAGGCCGCCACCCGGACCCAGGTCGTCGTGGTGACCCACTCGCCGACCTTGCGGGAACGTCTCGGGGCGCAGCCACTGGGCTCCGACGCCGACGCGTGGGAGATCGAGCTCTACAAGGACTGGGGTGAGACGAAAGTGGTGGGCCAGGACCTCTCGACCATGCCGCCGTGGGACTGGGGCAGGCGCTGACCCTCAGCGCCGCTTGGGTTTCGGCCGCAGGGCGCGGCTGAAGATCGGGTTGACCTGCTTCATCGCGACGGCATAGGGCAGCCACATCGTGCGCTTGAACAGGTACAGCGCCCGGATGTCGGGCGAGGTGTAGATCAGGTAGCGGTTCTTGGCCACCCCGGCGAGAATCTTGTCGGCGGCCACCTCCGGGGACACCGCGTGCCCGGCGAACCGCGACGTCCACTTCTGCACCCGCGGGTCGTCGCGATCGACGCCGGCGATGCGGACCGTGTCGACCAGTGGCGTGCGCACCGCGCCGGGCACCACCACCGACACCCCGATCCGGTAGCGCGCGAGGTCGAACCGCAGCACCTCCGACAGCCCCCGCAGCCCGTACTTGCTGGCGCTGTAGGCGGCGTGCCAGGGCAGCGCGACGATGCCCGCGGCGGAGGACACGTTGACCAGGTGGCCGCCGCGGCGCGCCTTCATCATCGGCGGCACGAAGCTCTCGATGACGTGGATCGGGCCCTTGAGGTTGATGTCGATCAGCGACATCCAGTCCTGGTGCGACAACGTGTCCACGGTCCCCCAGGCCGAGATCCCCGCGATGTTCATCACGATGTCCATCGGCGGGTGCCCGGCGTGGATGTGATCGGCGAACGCGGCCACCGCGTCGTGGTCGGAGATGTCGAGCGCGCGGTGTTCGGCCACCACCCCGCCGAGAGCGCGGGCGTCGGCGACCGTCTGTGCCAGCCCGTCGGCGTCACGGTCCGTCAGATACAGCTCGGCACCCTGGGCGGCCAGCTTCAGCGCGGTGGCGCGCCCGATGCCGCTGGCGGCCCCGGTCAGCAGACACCGCTTGCCCGCGAACACGTCAGAACCGTTGCGCTGCGCCATGTGAGGCGACACTACCGGCGCAGACGGACCGATCTAGTCGCCGCCCCACAGGCTGCTCTGCCACAGCCGTTCCAGCACCTCCAGCGCGCGGGCCTGATCCTGGCCGCGGCCGACGAACGCGCTGTCGTGGGCCAGCGTCGACGACGTCACCGCGATCATCATCCGCACCAGGGCGGGCAGGTCGTCGGAGATCGGACGGGCGCCGGAGTCCTGATCGACGAGCCCGACGATCTTGTCGACCACCCCGTCCTGGAAGTCGTCCATGATCTCGCGGATCTGCGCGTCGGTGTTCCGTGCGAGATTGCAGGCGGCCATGATCGGGTCGTTGGACGCGAACACCGTCTTGGCGTAGCCGACCATGCGGGAGGAGAACTCGGCCGGGGACTCGGTGGCCTCGCGCGGCGCGAAGTCGTGGGTGAGCTTGTCCAGTTCGGCCATCGCGTCGGCGATGATCACCGCCAGCACCGCGTACTTCGAGTCGAAGTAGAAGTAGAACCCCGACCGGGCGACACCGGCACGCTCGCTGATCGTGCTGACCGACAGTTCGGCGAACGGGCGCTCGTGCAACAGCTCACGCACCGCGGTGACGATCGCGTCCCGCTGCCGGTCGCCTCGACTACGACGTAGGTCGGTGGGGGCGGGTTCGGCCGTCATGGCAGTAAACCTTGGCATTGCGCCACCTCAAGCACAAACTTGACATGCGTCAAGACTGTCATCAGGATATCGGTGGAGTGACATCTACCACAACCCTTCACCCCCAGGAGTGCTCAGATGCCGACGATCAGCACCGCCGATTACTTGCTTGACCAGGCCAAAAGGCGGCTGAAGCCGACACCGGTGACCCTGCCGGGGATGGGGGCGATCGAAAAGCGCCTGCTCAAGCACAACTTTGACGAGATCATCCTGGCCGAACCCCCCGCCGGCAGCGGACTCAAGGCGGTCCGGGGCGACAACGGACTGCCGATCATCGCGCACATGATCGAGATGTTCCGGGGCGGACCGGACTTCATCCTGCACCAGTACCGCAAGTACGGACCCGTCTACTACTCCGGTTCGCAGGTGCTGCCCGCGGTCGGCGCGCTCGGCCCCGACGCCACCCAGGCGGTGTTCACCAATCGCAACAAGGACTTCTCCCAGCGTGCCTGGGATCCGGTGATCGGCCCGTTCTTCGAGGGCGGCCTGATGCTGCGCGACTTCGACGACCACATGTATCACCGCCGGATCATGCAGGAGGCGTTCACCCGCACCCGGCTGACCGGATACGTCGAGCACATCGACTCGGTGGCCACGAAGGTGATCGCCAACGACTGGGTCGCCAACGATCCGCGCTTCCTGTTCCATCCCCGGGTCAAGGAACTGACCCTCGACATCGCGTCGGTGGTCTTCATGGGCCACAAGGCCGGCACCGACAAGGAGCTGGTGACCACCGTCAACGAGGCGTTCACCACCACCACCCGGGCCGGCAACGCGATCGTGCGCAAGCCGGTGCCGCCGCTGACCTGGTGGCGCGGCATCCAGGCCCGCAAGACGCTGGAGGACTACTTCTACGCCCGCATCGCCGAGAAGCGGCGGTCGGAGAGCACCGACATGTTCAGCGTGCTGTGCCATGCGCAGGACGAGGACGGCGGCAGCTTCACCGACCAGGACGTCGTGAGCCACATGATCTTCCTGATGATGGCCGCCCACGACACGTCGACCTCGACGATGACCACGATGGCCTACCACCTGGCCGCCAACCCGGAATGGCAGGAACGCTGCCGCGACGAGTCCGCGCGGATCGGCGACGGCCCGCTCGACATCGAGGCGCTGGAGAAGCTCGAGACCTACGACCTGGTGATCAACGAGGCGCTGCGGATGATGACCCCGCTGCCGTTCAACTTCCGCCAGGCCGTGCGCGACACCGACCTTCTCGGCTATTTCATCCCGGCAGGCACCGCGATCATGACGTGGCCCGCGCTGAACCACCGGCTTCCCGAGCTGTGGACCGACCCGGAGAAGTTCGACCCGGATCGCTTCTCCGAGCCGCGCAGCGAGCACAAGAAGCACCGCTACGCGTTCGCACCGTTCGGCGGCGGCGCCCACAAGTGCATCGGCATGGTGTTCGGCCAGCTGGAGATCAAGACGGTGATGCACCGCCTGCTGCGCAAGTACCGCCTCGAACTGCCGCATCCGGGCTACAAGCCGTGGTACGACCACGGCGGCATGTCGGTCCCGGTCGACGGCATGCCGATCGTGCTGCGCCCGCTGCACTGACGCTGTTCACCGCCGGGATCGCGCTCCAGCACACCGCTGGCACGCGGTCCCGGCGGTTTTCGTTCGGGCGGGTTCTTATCCGGCCAGCAGCCGGTTCGCGCACGCGATGACGGCATGCAGCGCCGAGTCGATCGGATCGTCGGACCAGCCCATCGCCCAGCGGTCGCTGCCGTCGCCCCGGCTGCCCCGGATGAACGTCGCGGTGTGCTCGCCCGCGGGCAGCTGGTGGAAGGCGGTCATCTCGACGCCGATCCCGCGCTCGTAGAGCATCTCGGTCAGCGCGGCCACCGGGCCGCACGCCGATGCGCGGGCGGTGCCGATGCGGTCCCCGAGCGCCAGCGTGGCCTGATAGGTGCGGGCCTGCGGGCCGAGCTTCGCAGCGGGACGGTCACCGTCGGTGCAGGCCCACTGCCGCAGCCGCAGCGGACCGGTCGACGCCGAGTACTCGGCGAGGAACTCGTCGAAGGACTTCTCCTCGGCCGATTCGCGCAGCGCGCGCGGCATCCGGCCGTCGACGTAAGTGGCGAACGGCGACGCATCCGTCATGTTCGTCGTCGTGGACGTGGACGGGGACGCGGGGGTGGCGATTCGGGAGTTCATGTGCCGGGCCTTCTGCGGTGAAGTGGAAGTGACCGACGAAATAGCAACCGACCCACAGCGAGGGGTCGGTCAGGATCAGACCCCGCTGCGGGTTGCTACTACGAGTCGCCTCGGCACGTCAGCGATGCTAGACCTGCCCGCTCGGGATGCGCAAACACTTATCCCCGCGCGCTGATGCCCGGCGCGCCGCGCACCGCCGGGGCGGGCAGACTGTCCGGGTGTCCTGGTCGCATACGGTGCTGCTGTTCGCGGCCGGAATCCTCGGCGGCCTGACCGGAAGCATCGCTGGGCTCGCGTCGGTGGCGACCTATCCGGCGCTGCTGCTCACCGGCCTGCCGCCGGTCACCGCCAACGTCACCAACACCGCGGCACTGGTGTTCACCGGGGTCGGCTCGGTGTGGGGGTCGCGACCCGAACTCAAAGGTCAGGGCCGGCTGCTGCTGCGGACATTGCCGTTCGCGGCCGTCGGTGGCGTCGCGGGCGCCGCACTGCTGCTGACCACCCCGGCGGAGGGCTTCGAACGGGCGGTGCCGGTGCTGCTGGGGTTCGCGGCGATGGCGATCCTGTTGCCGGTGCGCCCGCCTCGCGACGGCAACGCCGACGGCGGCCCGCGCGTCGCCACCAGGCTGTTGCAGGGCGGTGCGGTGTTAGCGATCTGTATCTACGGCGGATATTTCGGCGCCGCCGCGGGCGTCCTGCTGCTGGCGCTGTTCCTGCGGATGGGACACGAGACGCTGGCACACGCCAACGCGATCAAGAACGTCGTACTCGGCATCTCCAACGGTGTTGCCGCGCTGGTCTTCGCGGTGCTGGCCCCCGTGCAGTGGACGGCGGCGGTGACGCTCGGGCTGGGGTGCCTGGTGGGTGGCCGGCTCGGACCGGTGGTGGTACGGCACGCGCCGGACCGGCCGCTGCGGATCGCGATCGGGCTGGCCGGGATCGCGCTGGCGGTCAAGCTCGGGTTCGACGCCTACCGCTGATCACACGAATGGGTTGTCGCCCTTGGTCACCCGGGTTCCCAGCGCGACGAGGTTCTCAGCGGACGCGTGCAACCGCTCCCCCGCCTCGGCGCTGGCCTGCCCTGCGCGATAGCGCGACCAGGTGCCCTCGATGACGATCCCGAGCTTGAAGCAGGCCATCGCGACGTACCAGTCCAGGTGCTCGGTGCGGCGGCCGTCGGCGGCGCGGTAGGCCTCGATCAGCTCGGCGCGTGTGGCGAGTCCGCCGAGCGCCGCGAGCGCGGATCCTGCGTCGATCGGGTTCGGGCCGTCCGGCCAGCAGACCAGCATCCATCCGAGGTCGAGCAGCGGGTCGCCGACGGTGCACATCTCCCAGTCGATGAACGCGGCAAGTTCGGGAACCTCGCGACGCAGCAGCACATTGTTCAGGTGGCAGTCGCCGTGCATGATCCCCGGTTCGTCGTCCGGCGGCCGGTGCGAGTCCAGCCAGTCGGCCAACGTGTGCACCGATGGGAACGACTCGGGTGCGTAGTTGTCGTGGCGGTAGCTCTCCAGCAGCTTCATGAACTGCGGAACCTGGCGTGCCAGAAAGGATCCCGGACGTTTGATGGCCGCCAGCGGACTGCCCTCCCACGGCACCCGGCCCAGTCGCGCCAGGCTGGCGGCGTACGACAGCCCCACCTGGTGGCGCATGCCCGCATCGCGCACATAGGGCTCGGCGGTGTCGGTGCCGGGATTGAACCCGTCGACGGCCTGCATCAGGTAGAACACGACGCCGAGCACGTCGAGGTCCTCGCAGCCGGCGATCAGTTCGGGGTGGGGCACGTCGGTGCCCTTGAGCGTCTTCAGCACCGCGATCTCGCGGCGCATGGTGTTGTCACTGGTGGGGCGCGGATGTTCGGGCGGGCGCCGCAGCACCACCGGACGCCCGTCGAGCAGCAGACGCACGACGATGTTCTGCGAACCGCCGGTCAACGGCTCGACGTCGGTGACCGTCGACCCGATCCGTGTCGTACGGACCCAGGTCTGCAGCGCGTCGATCTCGGCGTCGGTCAGGGTCACGTCGACAGGCATGCCGTCATCGTGTCAGGTTCTGAGCGCCGGTGGTCGTAGAACCCAGGGTTGCAACATCATCCACGTTGTCATGCCGCGTCGCCGGATCAGTCCAGGATGCGCCGGGCGACGTTGGTGGTCACGAGGTCGAGCAGTTCGTCCGCGCGCCCGGCGAGGATCGTCCTGATCGCGTACAGCGAGAAACCCCTGGCTTGTTCGGCCGTGATCGCGGGCGGGATCGACAACTCCTGGCGGGCGGTCACCACGTCCACGACGGCCGGTCCGTCGACGGCGAACGCGTCGGCGAGCGCGGCCTGGAGCTGGTCGGGTCGCTCGACCCGGCGCCCGAAGATGCCCAACGCGTGGGCGACGTCGGCGAAGTTCGGGTTGGTCAGGTCGGTGCCGAAGTTGACGATTCCGGCGGCCTTCATCTCCAGCTCGACGAAGTTCAGCGACGAGTTGTTGAACACCACGATCTTCACCGGCAGCCGATTCTGGACGAGGGTGATGAGCTCCCCGAAGAGCATCGTCAGCCCGCCGTCACCGGCCAGCGCGACGACCTGGCGGCGCGGGTACGCGGTCTGGGCGCCGATCGCGTGCGGCAGCGCGTTGGCCATCGTGCCGTGGTTGAACGACCCGATGAGCCGGCGCCGCCCGTTCATCGACAGGTAGCGCGCCGCCCACACCACCGGCGACCCGACGTCGACGGTGAACACCGCATCGTCGGCGGCCAGCGTGTTGACCAGTCCCGCAACGTATTCCGGCCGGATCGGGGTGCGGTCGCGGTCGTTGACCGCGAGGTCGTCGAGGGTCTTGCGGGTCCTGCGGTAATGCCGCAGCGCGCGATCCAGATGGGCGCTGTCACTCTTGGGCCGCAGCAGCGGCTGCAACGCGGCCAGGGTGTCGGCGACGGTGCCGACCAGACCGAGGTCGATCGGTGTGCGCCGGCCCAGGTTTCGTCCGCGGATGTCGACCTGGATGACGTTGGCGTGGTCGGGATAGAACTGCTGGTACGGGAAGTCGGTGCCGAGCATCAACAGCGTGTCGGCCTCTTTGATGGCCTTGTAGCCGGATGCGAAACCGAGCAGCCCGGTCATCCCGACGTCGTAGGGGTTGTCGTACTCGATGAACTCCTTGCCCCGTAACGCATGCACGACAGGCGCTTTCAAGGTCGCCGCGAGGGTGACCAGCGCGTCGTGCGCACCTTCCACGCCCGCACCGCCGAGGATCGTGACCGCGTGCGCGTCGTTGAGGATCGCGGCGGCCGCGCGCAGCGACGCGTCGTCGGGGCGGGCCAGCGTACGCGTCGCGACGACGGGCTTGGTCTGCCAGGGCGTCGGATCGGCCTTGGCCGAGAAGATCTCGCCGGGGATCACCACGACGGCGACGCCGCGCTCTTCGACGGCGGCGCGCATCGCCATGTGCAGGATGCGCGGCAGCATCTCCGGGGTGCTGACCAGTTCGACGTAGACGCTGCACTCGCGGAACATGTCCTGTGGGTGCGTCTCCTGGAAGTATCCGGAGCCGATCTCGGTGCGCGGGATGTGCGCGGCGATCGCCAGCACCGGCACCCGGCTGCGCTGGGCGTCGAACAGCCCGTTGATCAGGTGCAGGTTTCCCGGCCCGCAGCTGCCCGCGCACACGGCGAGCTCGCCGGTCAGCGCGGCGTCGGCCGCGGCGGCGAACGCCGCGGTCTCCTCGTGGCGCACGTGTTCCCACGAGATCGCGCCGGAGCGGCGGAGCGCATCGGTGAACCCGTTGAGGCTGTCACCCGGCAGGCCGTAGACCCGCCGCACCCCACTGGCTCGAAGGGTCGCGATGACGTGGTCTGCGACGGTGGCCATGCTCACCACCGTAATGGCGAAAACGGCGAATCGGGCGCGTCAAGCGACTCTCATCGTCACTTGACGCGCCCGATCCGGTGAATCACTTCGGGGCGAAGCGCTGCCCGGCGTCCAGGCGCAGGCACTGACCGTTGAGCATCGGGTTCTCGACGATCGCGACGGCGAGCTTGGCGTACTCCTCCGGCTTGCCGAGACGCTTCGGGAACGCCGCGTCCTTGGTCAGCACGGTGGCGAACTCGTCCGGGATGCCCTCGGTCAGGCCGGTCGCGAACAGGCTCGGCGCGATCGCGAGCGCGCGGATGCCCAGGCTGCCGAGGTCGCGCGCCATGGTCAGGCACATGCCGGCGATGGCGGCCTTGGACGCGGTGTAGGCGAGCTGGCCGATCTGGCCCTCGAACGCCGCGATCGACGCGGTGTTGATGATGACGCCGCGCTCCTCGGCCTCGTCGTCGACCGGGTCGTTCTTGCTCATCTGCCAGGCGGCCAGCCGGCTGATGTTGAAGGTGCCGATCAGGTTCAGGTCGATGCTCTTGCGGAACGACTCCAGGCTGTGCGGCCCGTCCTTCTTCACGGTGCGCTCGGCGATGCCGCCGCCCGCGGTGGTGACCGCGATGTGCAGGTTGCCGCCCAGCGCCTCGACCGCGCTGCCGAGCACCGACTCGGTGCCGTCGAAATCGGTGATGTCGACCTCGTGGAAGGAGCCACCGATCTGGTCGGCCACCTCCTTGCCCTTGGACTGCGGACGGTCCAGGATCGCGACGCTCGCGCCGCGCTTGGCCAGCGCCTCCGCGGTCGCCCGGCCGAAGCCCGATGCCCCGCCGACGACGATGGCTTTCTTGCCCTCGATCTCCATCTGCCTCCCTTTCGCAACTTTCCAATTGGCGCTCGATGTGTAAAGCCCACATGCAACCTAGCCGATGACATCGTTCGGTAAGGATTTCGGGCTCCGTGCGGCGGTAACTTGGCTCTATGACCCCACTCGGCACGAAGGCCCTGGGTGGCGTCGCCGCCGCGGCCGTGGCCGTCGGGGTCGCACAGCTCGTCGGCGCCGCGTTCGGACCCGAGGCCGACGTGCGCACCGCCGTCGGATCGGCCGTCATCGACAACACCCCCGGCCCGGTCAAGGAATGGGCCATCGCGACGTTCGGCACGGCCGACAAGCTCTTCCTGACCGTGATGGTGCTGCTGGCGATCGCCGCGATCGCCGCGCTGGCCGGTATCGCGGAGTCCCGGCGCAGGCCGATCGGCTCCACGATCATCGTGGTGGCCGGCGGGGTCGGCTGCGCGGCGGTGCTGTCGCGCGCCGGCGCCGGCCCGGCCGATGTCATCCCGACGGTGATCGGTGCGGCGTGCGGGGTCGCGGCACTACGGCTGCTGACATCGCACCGGCTCGACGACCAGACGCCTGAACGCGGCACCGATCCGGACCGGCGGCGCTCGCTGGTGACCCTCGGACTGTTCGGTGTGGGCGTGGCCGGTGGGGTCGTCGGGGTGGTGATCAGCCGGCTGGCCTCCTCGGTGGCCGGCGACCGCGACGCCTACGCGCTGCCCCGCATCGCCGAACCGGCCCCGCCGATCCCACCGACGGTGCAGCCCGAGGGCGTCGCGCTGCCGTCGTTCGTGACCAGCAACGCCGACTTCTACCGGATCGACACCGCGTTGACGGTCCCCCAACTGAGCCGGGCCGACTGGCGGTTGCGTATCCACGGCATGGTGGACCGCGAGATCACGCTCAGCTACTCCGATCTCGACCGCTTCGAGGTCGTCGAGCAGGCCGTCACTTTGACGTGTGTGTCCAATCCTGTTGGCGGTGAGTTGATCTCGAACGCGGTCTGGACCGGCTACCGGGTCGCGGACATTCTCGCCGGGGCAGGCGTGCACGCCGACGCCGACATGGTGCTGTCACGCTCGGTCGACGGGTGGACGGCGGGAACCCCCGTCGAAGCGCTCACCGCGGGTGATGCACTGCTGGCGATTGGCATGAACGGCGAGCCGCTGCCGGTCGAGCACGGCTACCCGGCCCGGCTCGTGGTGCCGGGGCTGTACGGCTACGTCTCGGCCACCAAATGGGTCACCGGGCTGGAGCTGACCCGCTTCGACCGCGCCGAGGCGTACTGGACACGGCTGGGCTGGTCGGCACGCGGGCCGATCAAGACCGAATCGCGGATCGACGTCCCGCGCAGCGGCCAGGACGTCGCCGTCGGCCCGGTGACGTTCGGCGGGGTCGCGTGGGCCCAGCGCCGCGGGATCCGCGACGTCGAAGTGCAGATCGAAGGTCCGGGCGGGACGACCGCATGGCAGCGCGCGACGCTGGGTCAGAGCTACTCGGACGACACCTGGCGGCTGTGGAGTTTCCCGTGGGAGGCCACCGAGACCGGCATGCACACCATCACCGTCCGCGCCACCGACAACAGCGGCTACACCCAGACGCCCGATCGCGCCGATCCCGTTCCCGACGGCGCGACCGGTTGGCATTCGGTCACCTTCGCGGTGAAGTGATCCGCCGAAACTGCGTTCCAGCAGGTCCTCACTCGAACTTTCCCTGCTGGAATGCAATTTCGCCGGGCTTGAGCGGTAGACGGGTTTGAGAGGATTCTGACGTGCTGCTCGTCGACGTCGCCGATGCCTCCCGGGAAGTGGCCGCCACGTCTGCCCGGTCGGCCAAGATCGGGCGGCTCGCCGACCTGCTGCGCTCCGCCGGACCCGAGGACGTCCCGACGGTGGTGTCCTGGCTGTCGGGCGTGCTGACCCAGCGCCAGATCGGGGTCGGCTGGGCGTCGCTGCGCGCCGTCCCCGCCCCGGCCACCCAGCCGACCCTGGCCGTCGCCGACGTGGAGCGGCGCTTCGACGAGATCAAGGCGACCACCGGCACAGGGTCACAGGCCCGCCGCGCCGAACTGCTCGCCGAACTGTTCTCGGCGGCCACCGACGGCGAACAGACGTTCCTGCGCCGGCTGCTCACCGGTGAGCTGCGCCAGGGCGCCCTGCTCGGCGTGATGGCCGACGCGGTCGCCAAGGCCACCGAGGTTCCCGTCGCTGCGGTGCGCCGGGCCGCGATGCTCGGCGGCGAACTTCCCGCGGTGGCCCGCGCGGCGCTGCGCGGCGGCGAGGCGGCGCTGGCGGAGTTCACCCTGCGGGTCGGCACCCCGGTCGGGCCGATGCTCGCCCAGACCGCCACCGGCGTCGGCGATGCGCTCGACCGGCTCGGCGGCACCGCGATGTTCGAGGCCAAGCTCGACGGCGCGCGCGTACAGATCCACCGGCGCGGCGACGAGGTGTCGGTCTACACCCGCAGCCTCGACGACGTCACCGCGCGGCTGCCCGAGGTCGTCGACGCGACGCTGGCGCTGCCGGTCACCGACCTGATCGCCGACGCCGAAACCATCGCGCTGCGCCCCGACGGCCGCCCGCACCGATTCCAGATCACCGCGTCCCGGTTCGGCCGCCGCGGCGCCACGACCGGTCCGGCCACGCACACGCTGTCGGTGTTCTTCTTCGACCTGCTGCACCTCGACGGCGACGACCTGCTGGACCTGCCGGCCCACGAACGCATCGCCCGGCTCGAGGCGGTCACGCCGGACACCCAGCGGGTGGACCGTCTCCTCACTTCCGACGCGGCGGCCGCGCAGGCGTTCGTGGAGCGCACGCTGGCCGCCGGCCACGAGGGGGTGATGGCGAAATCCCCTGAAGCGCCGTACGAGGCGGGCCGGCGCGGCGCCGGCTGGCTCAAGATCAAACCGGTGCACACGCTCGACCTGGTGGTGCTGGCCGTGGAGTGGGGATCGGGCCGGCGCACCGGCAAGCTGTCGAACATCCACCTCGGCGCCCGCGACCCCGAGACCGGCGGCTTCGTGATGCTCGGCAAGACGTTCAAGGGGATGACCGACGAGATGCTGGCATGGCAGACGCAGCGGTTCCTCGAGCTGGCCGACGGAGCGGCTCCGGGCGCGACCGCAGGTCGAACCCCCGCCGACGGGTACGTCGTGACGGTGCGCCCCGAGCAGGTCGTCGAGATCGCGTTCGACGGCCTGCAGACCTCGACCCGGTATCCGGGCGGGATGGCACTGCGCTTCGCACGGGTGCTGCGCTACCGCGACGACAAGACCGCCGCCGAGGCCGACACCATCGACACGGTCCGCGAGCTCTACACCAGCGCCGACTGAATCGATCCCGGAATTTCCCACACCCGCCGTTTGCGCGGTGGAAGTATCGGCTAGAGGCATGTGATCCAGGGCACACAGTCAAGCCGACGAGGGAGAACCGTGGCCACACCCACCGCCGCGTCATCGGACCGAATCGAAGAGACGGTCGGCGACATCACCTACATCCGCACCGACAAGGACCTGCCGCCGGTCGCGATCATCGACAGATCGCCGATCACCGTCAAACACCGGATCATCTTCGGCGTCGTCGCCGTGCTCGGCGCCGTCGCGTGGGCGATGATCGCGTTCTTCCGAGGGGAGACCGTCAACGCGGTGTGGTTCGTGATCGCCGCGATCTGCACCTATGTGCTCGGCTTCCGGTTCTACGCCCGGTTGATCGAGATGAAGATCGTCCGCCCCCGCGACGACAACGCAACGCCCGCAGAGGTTTTCGAGAACGGTACCGACTATCTGCCGACCGATCGCAGGGTGCTCTACGGCCACCACTTCGCCGCGATCGCCGGGGCGGGTCCGCTCGTCGGACCGGTGCTGGCCACCCAGATGGGCTATCTGCCCGGCGCGATCTGGATCATCATCGGCGCCGTCGTCGCCGGCTGCGTGCAGGACTACCTGGTGCTGGCCATCTCGGTGCGGCGCCGGGGCCGCTCTCTGGGGCAGATGGCGCGCGACGAACTCGGCGCGGTCGGCGGCATCGCCGCGATCGTCGGCGTGCTGGTGATCATGGTGATCCTGCTCGCGGTGCTGGCGCTGGTCGTCGTCAACGCGCTCGGCGAGAGCCCGTGGGGCGTGTTCTCGATCGCGATGACGATCCCGATCGCGATCTTCATGGGTCTGTACCTGCGGTTCCTGCGGCCCGGCCGGGTGTCGGAGGTGTCGCTGATCGGGGTGGCACTGCTGCTGCTGGCGGTCGTGGCCGGCGGCTGGGTCGCCGGGACCTCTTGGGGCACCGAGTGGTTCACCCTCTCGAAGGTCACGCTGTCGTGGTGCATCATCATCTACGGCCTGGCCGCGTCGGTGCTGCCGGTGTGGCTGCTGCTGGCCCCGCGTGACTATCTGTCGACGTTCATGAAGGTCGGCACGATCGCGCTGCTGGCCGTCGGCATCCTGATCGCCCGCCCGGTGATGGAAGCCCCCGCGATCTCGCAGTTCGCCGCCAGCGGAACCGGGCCGGTGTTCGCCGGCTCGCTGTTCCCGTTCCTGTTCATCACCATCGCGTGCGGCGCGCTGTCGGGATTCCACGCGCTGATCTCCTCGGGCACCACCCCGAAGCTGCTGGAGAAGGAAAGCCAGATGCGGCTGATCGGCTACGGCGGCATGCTGACCGAGTCGTTCGTCGCGATCATGGCGCTGATCACCGCCGCGATCCTGAACCAGCACCTGTACTTCGTCATGAACGCCCCGGCCGCGTCGACGGGCACCACCGCCCAAAGCGCGGCCGACTACGTCAACGGGCTCGGGCTGTCCGGGGCGCCGATCACCGCGCAGGAGATCGACGACGCCGCCCGCGGGGTCGGCGAGAACTCCATCGTCTCGCGCACCGGCGGCGCCCCGACACTGGCGTTCGGGATGTCGGAGGTACTGCACAAGGTCTTCGGCGGTGAAAGCCTCAAGGCGTTCTGGTACCACTTCGCGATCATGTTCGAGGCGCTGTTCATCCTCACGACGGTCGATGCCGGCACCCGCGTCGCGCGCTTCATGCTCTCCGACGGCCTGGCCAATCTGGGCGGTCCGCTCAAGAAGCTGCGCAACCCGAGTTGGCGTGTCGGCGCGTGGATCTGCAGCGTGATCGTCGTCGCGGCGTGGGGGTCGATCCTGCTGATGGGCGTCACCGATCCGCTCGGCGGCATCAACACGCTGTTCCCGCTGTTCGGCATCGCCAACCAACTGCTCGCCGCGATCGCGCTGACCGTGGTCACCGTCGTCGTGATCAAACGCGGACTGCTGAAATGGGCGTGGATACCCGGGATTCCGCTGCTGTGGGACCTCACGGTCACGATGACGGCGTCCTGGCAGAAGATCTTCTCCGGCGATCCCAAGGTGGGCTACTGGACCCAGCACTTCCAGTACCGCAACGCCCGCGACGCCGGCCAGACCAGCTTCGGCGCGGCCAAGGACGCCGGGCAGCTCGACGCGGTCATCCGCAACACGTTCATCCAGGGCACGCTGTCGATCGTGTTCGCGGTACTGGTGATCATCGTGTTCGCCGCGGGCGTGGTGGTCGCGGTGCGCGTCCTGCGCGGACAGGGCAGCCCGTTGTCCGAGGACGACCCGGTGCCGTCGCGGATGTTCGCCCCGTCGGGGATGTTGATGACCTCAGCCGAGAAGGAGGTGCAGAAGCAATGGGACGCGCGACCGAAAACACCCGCCGGGTCCTCGGCCACATCGGCTGGTACTGGAAATCCCTGATGGGCGACAACCACTACCAGCGCTATCTGGAACACCACGCCCGGGTGCACGACGGCGGGACCCCGATGACGGAGCGTGAGTACTGGCGGCACCGCCACGCCCAGGCCGATGCCGCGCCGGGGGTTCGCTGCTGCTGACCCGACACGCGCACTGAGCACTTCTCCGTGCACAACCGGCGCGACAAGATCGGCGCTGGCATGATGACCCCTGCCGAAAAAGGGGGTTCAGCCGTGAGCAACGCGGTCACAGCGCACGATGTCGTCGACGGGGTTCCGCGCCGACGGATCGTCGTCGCGTCGATGGTCGGGACGACGATCGAGTTCTACGACTTCTACATCTACGCGACCGCGGCGGTGTCGGTGTTCCCGCACCTGTTCTTCCCGAAGGGCGACTCCACCACCGCGCTGCTGGCCTCGCTGGCGACGTTCGGCCTCGCGTTCGTGGCGCGCCCGCTGGGCTCGATCCTGTTCGGGCACTTCGGTGATCGCGCGGGCCGCAAGACCACGCTGGTGGCCTCGCTACTGCTGATGGGGATCGCGACGTTCGCGATCGGGCTGTTGCCGACGTACGCGCAGGTCGGCATCATCGCCCCCGCTCTGCTCGCGCTGATGCGGTTCTGCCAGGGCCTGGCGCTCGGTGGCGAGTGGAGCGGCGCGGCGCTGCTGGCCACCGAGACCGCCGCCCCGGGCAGACGCGGCTGGGCCGCGATGTGGCCGCAGCTCGGCGCACCGTTCGGGTTCCTGCTGGCCAACGGCCTGTTCATCACGCTGATCCTGATCCTCGGCCACAGCAACGTCAGCCCCGAACTGGACGGCGCGTTCCTGACCTGGGGCTGGCGGGTGCCGTTCCTGTTGAGCGCGGTGATGGTGATCATCGGCCTGTACGTGCGGCTGCGCATCCTGGAGACGCCGGTGTTCACCCGGGCCGTCGAGCGCGGCGAGAAGGTCAAAACGCCGCTGGCCGAGGTGTTCCGGAGCAGCTGGCGGCAGTTGATCATCGGCACGTTCGTGATGCTGGCGACCTACACGCTGTTCTACATCGTGACCACGTGGGTGCTGAGCTTCGGCACCGGCAAGAAGCCACCTGAGGGCACCGGGCTCGGGTTCCCGTACGTCGACTTCCTGCAGATGCAGTTGATCGCGGTGCTGTTCTTCGCCGCGGCGTTACCGCTGTCGGGTTATCTGGCCGACCGGGTCGGCAGGCGGCGGCTGCTGCTGTTCGTCACGGCCGGGATCATGGCCTACGGCGCGTTGTTCGCGCCGATGCTGGGGTCGTCCGACACCTCGTTCGGCACCATGCTGGTGTTCCTGATCATCGGCATGACGCTGATGGGGTTCACGTTCGCCCCGATGAGCGCGGTGCTTCCCGAGATGTTCCCGACGAATGTGCGCTACACAGGATCGGGTATCGCCTACAACGCGTCGAGCATCCTCGGTGCGGCCGTGGCCCCGTTCATCGCGACGTGGCTCGCCACGTCCTACGGTGTCTCGTGGGTCGGGCTGTACCTGTTCATCGCGGCGTCGCTGACGTTCGTCGCGATCCTGGTGATGCGGGAGACCAGGGACGCCTCCCTCGACAGCGTGGACCGCGTCGAGCCCACCCCGTAGCCGAACTCGCCGAAGGTCAGCGTGTCAGCTGGTAGCGGATCGGCAGGTGCTTGAGCCCGCCGACGAAGATGGTGGCGATGTGCTCGGGCTTTCCGGCCAGCTCGACCGATGTCAGGCGTGGCAGCAGCTCGGAGAAGAAGCTGTTGATCTCCATGCGCGCCAGCGCCGCACCGAGGCAGAAGTGCACGCCGTAGCCGAACGCGACGTGCTTGTTCGGGTCGCGGCCGACGTCGAAGGTGAACGGATCGGTGAAGATCTCCTCGTCACGGTTTCCGGACGGGTAGGACAGCAGCACCGACTCCCCCGCCGCGATCGGGACACCGCGAACCTCGGTGTCCCGCTGGGCGGTTCGCATGAACTCCTTGACCGGGGTGACCCAGCGGATCATCTCCTCGACTGCCAGCGGCAGCAGATCCGGATTCTGCTGCAGGCGCGCCAGTTGGTCCGGGTTCTCGATCAGTGCCTGCAGGCCACCGGAGATCGTCGCGCTGGTGGTGTCGTGTCCCGCGGTGGCGACGATCAGGTAGTAGGACACCGTGTCGATGTCGGACAGCGGCTCACCGTCGATGCGGGCGTTCGCGATCGCCGACGCCAGGTCCTCGGTCGGGTTCGCGCGCCGGGCCGCGGTGAGCTCGTTGAAGTAGGTGAACATGTCGAACAGCGCGAGCCCACGCTCCTCCATGGTCGTGCCGCGCTGCAGTTCGGCGTCGTCGCTGCCGAACAGTTCCTGGGTGTAGGTCAGCATCCGCCCGAAGTCGGATTCGGGGATGCCCAGCAGTGACATGATCACGTACAGCGGGAAGTTCACCGCGACCTCTTGGACGAAGTCGCATTCGCCGCCGCGGTCGTACATCTGGTCGACGAAGGTCTTGGCGAGTTCGTCGACGCGGACCTTCAACGCGCGCATGGCTTTCGGCCGGAACCAGTCGGCGCCGATGGCGCGCACCTTGCGGTGCTGCGGGTCGTCCATGTGGATCAGCGTGCTGACCCCCATGGTGGCGTGTTGGGCGTCCCCCTCGGCGGTGGTCAGCACCGGCCGCGGCGAATTGGTGAACACCTCGTTGTCCCGCTCGATCGCCATGATGTCGGCGTGCTTGGTGATCGCCCAGAACGGGTTGTAGCCCTCGACGTCGACCCACGAGACGGGCGCGTTGGCTCGCAGGTGGGTCATGGCGGCGTGCAGGCGCTTCTCGTCGGCGTAGGCCGTCGGGTCGGCGAAGACCTTGCCGGCTTCGTCGGCAACTCGAACGCTCATGACGTCTCCTCAGCTTGCAGTTCCGAGACGATGCCGACGACCGTCGACTCGTCGATGGACGGCGGAAAACCCACCAGCACACGGTCGATCAGACCGTCGCAGCGGGCACGGATCTTGTGCACCACCTCGTCGACGGGTGCCACGACGGCGAATTCGGCGAGCATCGCATCGTCGATGAGCGTGCCCATCGTGTCCCACTCGCCCTCGCGCGAGAGCCGGTGCAGCTCGGTCTGAAGGTCGCCCCAGCCGTGCAGCTCGAGCACCCCGCGGTAGGCGGGGGTCGACGCGTAGAACGCGATCTGCTTGCGGGTGGCCACCGCGTTGGCCGCGAGTTCGTCCTCGTCGCGGCCGGTGACCACGAACAGCGGGCTCGACACCACCACGTCGCCGCGCGCGCGGCCGGCCCGCGCGATGCCGCGCTCCAGCGTCGGGATGGTGACCTCACGGACGTAGCGCTGCGTCGAGAACGCGTGTGCGAGCAGCCCGTCGGCGACCTCCCCGCACATCTCGGTCATCCGGTCACCGACCGCGGCGACGAACACCTTGGGGTCGCCGTGGGGGTGCGGCTGCGGTACGAACATCGGCGTCATCAGGGTGTGGGTGTAGAACTCGCCGTCGAACTGCAACCGGGTGCCCTCGCGCCAGCACGCCCAGATCGCGTGCAGCGCCTGCACGAACTCGCGCATCCGGGCCACCGGACGGCTCCACGGCATGCTGAACCGCTTCTCGACATGCGGCTTGATCTGCGACCCGAGTCCGAGCAGCAGCCGGCCCTGCGAATAGTCCTGCAGGTCCCAGCCGATCTGCGCGACGGTCATCGGGTTGCGCGCGAACGCGACCGCGATGCTGGTGCCCAGTTCGATGCGCTCGGTGTGCTCGGCGGCCAACGTCAGCGGCAGGAACGGATCGTGGTTGATCTCGGCCGTCCAGCAGCCGTCGTAGCCGCGCTGTTCCAGGGTTCTCGCGGCGGCGGGAACGTGGGAAAGTTGGCTGACGACGGCAGCGTCCACCTTGAGGCCACCTCCCGCACCCATGCTGGATGAAGCTACAGTAAGCAATTCAGTAAGGTCAACGTTGCGAGCGTCGCGCGTCGCTACAGAACAGGAGACCGTGGATGGCCAAGGCCGAGGACTGGGCGCAAACCCTCGACGAGTTGACGCGCCGCCGTGACCATTCGCGCGCGATGGGCGGCGACGAACGGCTTGCCAAGCATCACGGCAAGGGCAAGCTCGACGCCCGCGGCCGCATCGAGCATCTCCTCGACAAGGGCTCGTTCCGCGAGTTCGGCACGCTGGTCGGCGGTGACATCGCCGCCGACGGGATCGTCACCGGCTCGGGACTGATCGACGGCCGCCCGGTGATGGTCGGCGCCGAGGACTTCACCACGCTCGCGGGCAGCATCGGCCCGGGCGGCAACGCGAAGCGCTACCGGCTGGCCGAACTCGCGCTGCGCGACCGGATCCCGCTGGTGATGTTGCTCGAGGGCGCCGGGTTCCGGCCCAGCGGTGAGCATTACGGCCGCACCCCGACCGATCTGCTGGCCCAGGCGCAGTGCTCGGGCAAGGTTCCGACCGTCGGGGGCCTGTTCGGGCCGTCGGCCGGGCACGGCGCGCTCGTCGCCCCGGTCTGCGACTGGACGATCATGACCAACCAGGGCGCGATCTTCACCGCCGGTCCCCCGGTGGTCAAAGAGTCCACCGGCGAGGAGATCTCGAAGGAGGACCTCGGCGGCCCGTCGGTGGCGCTGGCCAGCGGCGTGATCCACAACCTGGGCGCCGACGACGCCGCGGTGCTCGACGACATCCGCCGCTACCTGTCGTACTTCCCGTCCAGTGCGTGGTCGTATCCGGTCCCGGCGCCCACCGATGAGACCGCGGGCCGGCGGGCCACCCCCGAACTGCTCGACATCGTGCCGCGCGGCAACCGTCAGGTCTACGACATCCGCAAGGTGCTCGACGTCGTGTTCGACGACACCGACTGGTTCGAGGTGCAGCCGAAGTTCGGCCCGGCGATGATCACCGCGCTGGCGCATCTGGGCGGCCACCCCGTCGCGGTGGTGGCCAACCAGCCCAAGGTGCTCGCCGGGTCCATCGACGCCGACGCCGCCGACAAGGCCGCGCATTTCATCACGGTCGCCGACGCGTTCCACCTGCCGATCGTGTTCCTCGCCGACAACCCGGGCATGCTGCCCGGCAGCCGCTCCGAGAAGACCGGTGTACTGCGCAGCGGCGCAAGGATGTTCGCCGCCCAGACGGCCGCGACGACGATCAAGCTGCACGTGACGCTGCGCAAGGCGTACGGCTTCGGCTCGATGGTGATGTCGCTGCTCGGCTTCGACAACCAGAGCGCGACGTTCGCCTATCCGGGGGCGACGATGGGGGCCATGAGCGCCGCGGCGCTGAGCAAGG
Source organism: Mycolicibacterium parafortuitum (assembly GCF_002086815.1). Classification (GTDB taxonomy): domain Bacteria; phylum Actinomycetota; class Actinomycetes; order Mycobacteriales; family Mycobacteriaceae; genus Mycobacterium; species Mycobacterium parafortuitum. Next base: position 318,933 of record NZ_MVID01000001.1, on the reverse strand, counting down.
CCTCACACGCCACCGAGGATCTCGAGGCCAAGCTGCGCCAGGCCGAGGTGGACGCGTCGTTCCGGTCTGCCGGCCATCTCGGCTTCGACGACCTGATCCATCCCGAGGAGACCCGCGACGTGCTGATCGACGCACTGGAGCGGGGGCTCTACAGCCGTCAGGCGGTCGCGCAGCCGGTCGCCCGCACCGTCATCACGCCCTAGCCCGTTGCGATTTCGGCGCACTTCGCCAACGGCTGGTTGACCAACTACGCCCGAATCGCGGCACGGATCGTGGCGATCACCTGTTCGGGATACTCGGTGAGATCCAGCCAGGTGAAGCGCAGCACCTGCCAGCCGTTCAGCGCGATGGCGTTCTGTCGTGTTCGGTCGCTGTGGAAGGTCGTCTGGTCGACGTGGAAAGCCCAGCCGTCCACTTCGATCACCACCCGTGCATCGCGGAAGAGCACATCGACGACATATTTCCCAAGTCGCACATTACTGCGCCATCCGCTGATATCGGCTGCTCGCAACAGTTTCAGAAGAATCCGCTCGCCTTCCGAGTGTGCGCCGTCGGCGGCGGCCCGCAGCAGGATGCGCGCCGCCGGCGAACCGTGGCGCCCCGTGTTGCGCAGGTGGGCGGTCCACAGCTGCGGCAGTGTCGAGTCACCCTGGAGCGCGCGGTCCATGAGTCCGCGGTTGCCGCGGCCACGCACCGCCGCCTCGATCGCCGTCAGGGGCAGCGACGTCACCCGCAGTCCCCTGCGCTCGACCACGTCGGCTGCTGCGAGATCGCGTCGGCGCGGGCGCGCACCGTCACGCTGACGCCCGCTGCTGCTGCGGGGTACCGTCACCTCGACGACATCGGGCGCGAAGCGGGTCAGCCCGTGCCACCACGCTGCGGCCAGTCCGCTGGCGGCTGCACATTCGCCGAAGGACCACACCGCGGACCGGATACGCGCCGCGTCGGTGAACGGGCGGTCGTCGACGAAGTAGACACCACGCGCACACCGGCGCCACGCCCCGGCGTTCACACGCTGGTGCACCGACTGCCTGCTCAGGCCTGCCCGGTTCGCCTGCGCCAAGGTGATAACCCCGTCGTGGGAGCGGAGCAATTCGTTGAGCACACCGGATCAGACGCGCGACAGAGCCGGCAGGTTCCGTTCCTCGCGATTTCGGCGTAGTTCGCCAATCTGACGTTGACCGACTACGCCCAAATCACGCCCGATAGGCGGCGACGATCGGTTCCAGCTCGTCGGGGGTGGCGCCGTGCATGATCACCGCATCGGCACCGTAGTCGAACTCCTTGCGCACCCGGTCGGCGCACTGCTGCGCTGAACCGGTCGCCGAGGGCTCCAGCCACTCGTCGGGGATCAACGTCGCGATGTGCTCGATCTGCTCGGCGGTCGCCTTGTGGTCGATGCCGCCGGGGACGGACTGCACTACCTTGTCGTCGCGGAACCGTTGCAGCACAGCGGGATCCCAGCCGTTGGTGTTGACCAGCAGATCACCGTAGCCCTGCAGGTAGGTGGCCAGCCGGGCCACGGTCTTCTTCAGCCGCAACTCCTCGGGCAGGTGGTCGCCGACGGTCGCGAAGCACGACCACACCCGTACCGACGCCGGGTCCCGGCCGGCCTTCTCGGCCGCGTCCTTGACGGTCTTGACGGCGCGCTGCAGTGTCTCCGGGGTGAAGTAGGTGTGCAGGATGACGTCGTCGAACTCGCGGCCGCCGAGCGCCAGGGTCTGCGGACCGAACGCGACGATCGCCAGCCGGATGTCCTCGCGGAACTCGGGATCGAGGAACAATATCTGGTATTTGCCGAGCGGTCCGTCGTGGTTGAAGATCATCTCGCCGTGCCAGAGCTTGCGCATCACCTGCGCGAAGTCCTCCATCTGCGCGGTGGTCACCGCCGGGATGCCGAACGCGTTGTAGATCGCGCCGATACCCCGGCCGATGCCGAGGGTGAAGCGCCCGCCCGACAGCCGGTGCATCGTGGTCGCCCAGGAGCCGGTGATCAGCGGATGGCGGGTGTTGTGGTTGGTGGCCGCGGTCGCGATCCGCATCCGGCTGGTGACCGCGAGTGCCGCGCCGGTCAGCGACGACGCCTCCTTGACGTTCCAGCGTTCGGAGATGAAACCGGTGCCGAAGCCCAGTTCCTCACCGCGGCGCGCCTCGTCCATCAGCGTTGCCGGGCCCTCACCTCCGGCGCCGGCCAGCAGGTAGTAGCCCAGTTCGTCCAATGTGTTCGTCACGCCGCTGCGCGTCATGCCCAGATCCCTTGTTTGTAGCCGCAATTCCAGACCTCGGTGATCCTGCCATCGACGACCCGGAAAATCTCCATGCTGCCGATCGTGGTCTCCGTGCCGTCCTTGAGCTTCATCGGGGACTGGTACACGATCGCGACGTGCTCACCGTCGTCGCCGGCGACCACCAGGTTCAGGTCGAAGCGGATGGACTCGAACATCGCCCAGTGGTCGACCACCCGGGCCACCGCCTGCTCGTGGGTCAGTGTCGTGGACTCCCCCACGTCGTGGCGGATCACGGTGTCACCGAGCAGTTCGTCGGCGAGGGCGAAGTCGCGCTCGTTCCAGACCACCAGGTTGTACTGCTCGACCACCTCACGGGCAGTGCGGGTCATGCGAACACCTCCACGGTATCGATGTCGTCGGCGGCGGCGATGGCGCGTGAGGTCAGCTCGAGGCACAACGCCCGGGACCGCTCCGGCAGCGCGTCCCATCCGACCAGGGTGATCACCGGAAGCACCATCAGGTACCCCACCGCGAAGCGGTAATGCCGCCACGCGTCGTCGAACCGGTAAGGCACGCCGAGCAATCCGAGGTACTCGCGCACCAGGGCCTCGTCGTGACCGCGCCGCACACCGGTCGGTAACCCCTGGCTGACGAGATAGGCGATGTCGGCGGCCCCGCTGCCCACGGACGCGAACTGGAAGTCGACGATCTTGAGCCGGTCACCGGCGAAGAACATGTTGTCCGCGCGGATGTCGCCGTGCAGCAGCATCGAGTGCTCCACCAGGGCCGCCAGTGCTTGCGGGGCCAGCTCGGCGAACCGGTCGGCGAACCGCGCGACCCGCCGCGGCACCGACGCGCCCGACTTGTCGCGGTAGATCTGCCAGCCCGCCGCGAACGCTGGCACCAGCAGGTCCCGCACGATCGGCGTCGACAGGCTCGGAAAGTGCTGCAGTGCAGCGCAGTTGGCCGGGTCGACGGACCAGGTGTGCAAGCCTGCCAGGTGTGCGACGGCCATCCGCGTCTGCTCGATGGTCAGCCCGGCGAGGTGGTCGGCGTTGTCCCACTCCCTCAGGTCTTCGAGCAACAGCACGAAGTCGACCGCGTCCTCGGCGATCCGCGCCACGTGGACATGCGGGGTGTCCAGGGGGGCGCGGCCGGCCACGTGTCGGTAGAACGCCAGCTCGCGCCGGTATCCGCCGAGCAGTTCCATCGCGCCGCGCGCCTCGGATTCGGCGGGCAGCTTGGCGATGATCGTCTCGGGCACGCCGTCACCGGTCAGGTGCAGCCGGTACAGCAGCGACGAGAACCCCGAGTCGGCGGCGATCCGTTCGGCCCGCACCCCGGACACGCACAGGTCGGCGGGCAGCGTGGTGTCGCCGCGCAGCGCCTGGGTGAGCCAGTCCGGCGTCAGGTCGTCGACGCCGCCGGGCACCGTCACCGCCCGCCTCCCGAATCCGGCTGGCGCGCAGCGACTCCGCGGAGGAACTCCGAGGAGGCCGCGTGCACGCCCGGTGCGAACAGATGCCCGACGTGGCTGCCCTGGTGCCAGTACAGCTGCCCACCCCATCGCTCGTGCAGTGCGAGCGCGGGTTCGCGCATCGCCATCTGATCGTGCCAGGCGCCGACGATCAGCCGCCGCCGCGGGGCCGCCGACGGCTCGACGGCCTGGTAGTCGACGGCTGACGACAACCGCGCGACGACGTCAGAGCTCAGCAGCGCGACGGTGTCGTCGACCGCGGCTCCCCACCGGCCGAGATGCGCGGCGATCATCGCGTTGAGCCCGAAGATCGGCGTGTACACCGCGACCGCGTCGACCGGCTCGAGGTGGGAGACCAGCCCGGCCACCGGGCTTCCCATCGACACCCCGGCGACGGCGAGCGCGGTGGCCTGCGGGCGCAGCCAGCGCACCAGAGCCCGCACCTCGGAGACGACCCGCAGCATGCCGGCGACGTTGGCCAGCGGGTCCATGTTCGGGTATTCCGGCCACGCGTTCGCGCGCACCCCGCAGCCGGGCTGTACCGGCAGCGCGACGTTGAAGCCGAGTTCCTGCTGGATCCACCGGGCGCGTGAGACCAGCAGATCGAAGGGCTGGCCCTGACCCGCACCATGCACCCACACCAACCAGGGTCTGCGCTCGGAGTCGCTGCGGCACACGTGCACGACCGCCGTCGCCTTGCCGCCGAATCCCTCCGCGGCCAGCGTGCCCGGCAGGTGCGGATCGTGGTCGAACGTGAGCTGCTCGTAGCGGTGCCGGCCGAACCGGCGCCGGCGCAGCGACCCGATGTCGACGGGATCGGGTTCGGCGTTGGCGCCGGCCACGCCGAGGGCGGCCAGCTCCTCTGCGGCCGCCGCACACGAGGCGACCGAGCGTTCCAGTTTCGGCGGCGGTGCGGTCAACGTCATCCCGGTCAGCGCCAGTTCGTCGAGGGCCACCTCGCCGAGTTGCCGGATTCCCGCCACCGACAACGGGTTCCACGATCCGGATGCGACGACTGCGCCGTGTGCGCGGGGCAGCACCCCTGCGAGGTCGGCGCCGATCCGCAAGAGACGCTCGGAGGTCTTCACGCGAGGGTGAACCCCGCGTAGTCCTGCGCGGCGATCTCGTCGCACTGCCTGCGGTATTCGGGTATGCCGGCGGTGTAGCCCATGTACCGGCGCTTCTTACCCGGCACGTTGCCGCCGTTGTACCAGGAGTTGCACGACGGATGCACCAGCACGGTGGATTCGACGATCGCGGCAGCCTGATCCATCCAGTTCTGTTGCGCGTCGGGCTGCGCTTCGATGGTCCGGTAGCCGTGCCGGCGCAGATAGGAGACACACGCGCCGATCCACTCCACGTTCTGCTCCATCGCGGCGACGAAATTCGCTGCCGCCGAGGGGCTCCCGGGCCCCTGGATGGTGAAAAGGTTCGGGAAGCCGGCGACGGCCAACCCGAGATAACTCAACGGCCCCTCGGTCGCCCAGAACTCGCCGAGCGATGCGGCGTCGCGTCCGCGGACGTCGATGCGGCTCAGCGCACCGGTCATCGCGTCGAAGCCGGTCGCATACACGATCACGTCGAGTTCGTGGACGCCGCTCCCGATTTCGCTGCCGGTTTTGATGCCGGTGGGCAACACCGACACGATCGGGTCGGTGCGCAGGTCGACCAGCGTCACGTTGTCGCGGTTGTAGGTCTGGTAGTAGCCCTGGTCGATGATCGGCCGCTTGCACGCGAACGGATGGCTCGGGGTCAGCGCCCGCGCGGTGGCGGGATCGGTGACGATGCGGGCGACCGCTTCGCCGTAGAGTTCGGCGGCCATCCGGTTGGCCTCGATGTCGAAGAACAGATCGCCCCAGTCCAGCGCGCCCATGATGCCGCGTTCCTCGACGGCGCGGATCCGGTCCTCGCGCGATGCGGATTTCAGCGGCGGTTTGGCCAGCATCTCCAGCAGCACCGAGAACGCGCTGAGCCGGGCGGCGCCGACCGGGTGTTCGCGCTGGGCGGCCCGGATCTGCGGGTACTGCGCCTTGAGTTCGTCGAGTTCACCCGGGGCGAAGGGACGCACCGTCCACGGCAGCGTGTAGGCCGGTGACCGCTGGAACACGGTGAGGTGGCCGGCTTCCTCGGCGACCACCGGGATCAGCTGCACCCCGGTGGATCCGGTGCCGACCACGCCGACACGCCGGCCGCGCAGGTCCGCACCGGCCTCGGGCCAGCGGCTGGTGAACAGCGACGTGCCTGCGAAGGTGTCCATGCCGGGGATCGTCGGTTCCAGTGGGACGGACAGGATGCCGGTGGCCGCGATCAGAAACGGCGCCGCGTACGACTCGCCCGCCGCCGTGGCCACCAGCCATTCGCACGCGGTCTCGTCGAAGGTCATCGCGACGACGTCGGTGTCGAACGCGATGTCGCGGCGCAGATCGAGCCGGTCGGCGACGAAGTTCAGATACGCCTCGATCTCGGGCTGGGTCGGCATGGTCTCGGTCCACACCCACTCCTGCTGGATCTCGTCGGAGAAGCTGTACGAGTACTCGATGCTCTCGATGTCGCAGCGCGCGCCCGGATACCGGTTGAACAGCCAGGTGCCGCCGACGTTGTGCGCGCGCTCGAGCACCCGGACGCGCAGGCCCAGTCCACGCAGATGGTGCAGCGCGTAGAGGCCGGAGAAACCGGCGCCGACGACGATCGCGTCGTAACGCGCAGGGCCTGGTTCGATCGTCACTGTTCCTCCGGGCTCGACATACTGTCGCTGTTACAGTAACGATGTCCGCAGATACGCGTGAGTAGATCCGGCCGATCGGCGAGGAGTCGACATGAAAGTCCCGTTCACGTGGAAGGTCACCGGATGGTTCATGATCGGGTGGTCCGCCGAGTACGAGGTCGGCGACGTCAAGGCGCTCCGGTACTTCGGTGAGGATCTGGCCGTCTATCGCGACGAATCCGGCGTTCTGCATGTGCTGGAGGCGCACTGCAAGCACCTCGGCGCGCACATCGGGCACGGCGGCACGGTGGTCGGCGACTGCGTCGAGTGCCCGTTCCACGGTTGGCGCTGGGGCCCCGACGGCGACAACACCTACATCCCGTACCAGCCCGACCGGCCCAACAAGGGCCTCAGACTTCGGTCCTATCCGGTCAGGGAGCAGTACGGCTGCATCTTCATCTGGTACCAGCCCAACGGTGACCCGCCGCGGTGGGAGATGCCGGACATCTTCTTGAAGTTCCCGCAGTTCGAGACCGACCCCGCCGCGTACTACCGCCCGTACCCGGAGTTCTCCCGGCGTGCCGACGGAATCCCCGTGCACCCGCAGATCGTCGCCGAGAACGGCCCGGACAGTTCGCATTTCCGGTATGTGCACAAGGCGACGGTCACCCCGGTGTGTCTGCACTGGGAGCACGTCGACGAGGAGTGGCGGTTCCTGACCGGCTGGCCCGATGTACGCAGCGACGACCCGGACAAGATGGCGCTGAAGATCCACAGCCACTACAGCGGTCTCGGGTTCGCGATGAGCGCGTTCGAGGGCTCGTCTAACCACCGCCTGATCTTCGCGTGCACCCCGGTCGACGACGAGGTGTCGGACATGTTCTATTCGATCTGGTGGCCCAAGGTGGCCGGCGAGACGTCGGACGTGCCCCCGCCGGAGGTCCGCGAGAAGGTCGAACGCCAGTTCCTCAAGACGGTGTGGGAGGACGTCGACATCTGGGAGCACCAGAAGTACATCGAGAACCCGCCGCTGGCCAAGATCGACGCGAAACCCTATATGGCGATGCGTAAGTGGGCCCAGCAGTTCTACGAGGTGCCGCCGGTCGGCGATCCCGTGGCCACCCGGTGAGCATTCCGCTCGCCCAGCCCGGGGCGCGCCCTTGACCATACAACTTTGCGCTATCTGTCTACCTGGCGTGCACGCGGCAGTCTAGAGTCCATCGCATGACCGAGCCGACTCAGTTCACCGTCCCGGCCGCCGCCGATGCCATCGCCGCAGTGATCGGCGATCGGGAGTTCATCGTCCAGGGATCGCGCCGCTTCACCTACTCGCAGATCATCGAGCGCTCGAATCGGCTGGCGACGTTCCTGCACGCCCAGGGCCTCGGCTGCCATGTCGAGCGCGGCGCGCTGCAGGGGCATGAGACCGGGCAGGACCTGCTCGGCATCTACGCCCACAACGGCCCCGAGTACGTCGAAGGCATGCTGGGCGCCTGGCGGGCCCGCGTCGCGCCGTTCAACGTGAACTACCGCTACGTCAAGAGCGAGCTGCAGTACCTGCTGTCGGACTCCGGCGCGACCGCGCTGCTCTACCACGCCGCGTTCGCACCCCGGCTGGCCGAGGTGCTGCCCGACCTTCCCGCGCTCAAGGTGCTGATCCAGATCGCCGACGACTCCGGCAACGAACTGCTGCCCGGCGCAGTCGATTACGAATCCATCGTGGCCGACGGGCCCACCGACCCGCCGCCGGTGGAGCCGTCCCCCGACGATCTGTACGTGCTCTACACCGGCGGGACCACCGGCATGCCCAAGGGCGTGCTGTGGCGCCAGCACGACATCTTCATGACCTCGTTCGGCGGGCGCAGCCTCTACACCGGCGAGCTCGTCTCGACCCTCGACGACATCGCCACCCGTTGCGCCGACGCTCCCACGTCGACACTGATGGTGCTGCCGCCGCTGATGCACGGCGCCGCCCAGTGGGCCGTCTTCACCGCGATGAACACCGGCCAGACCGTGGTGTTCTCGGCGGTCGCCGACCATCTCGACGTCGACGACGTGGTCGCGACGATCGAGCGGGAGAAGGTGCTGGCCGTGACCGTGGTCGGTGACGCGATGGCGCGCCCACTGGCCGACGCGTTCGAGCGCACCAGCGCCGACCTGTCGTCGCTGGCGGTGGTGGCCAACGGCGGCGCCCAACTGACCCCGACGGCCAAACAGCGTCTGATCGACGTCAAGGAGAACCTGATGGTGGTCGACGGCGTCGGCTCCTCGGAGACCGGCGCGCAGATGACGCACCTGTCGGCCCCCGGTGCGGTGTCGACCGGCAAGTTCACCGCGGGCCCCGACACCTTCGTCGCGGCAGAGGATCTCGGCTCGATCCTGAGCCCCGGTCACGAGGACATGGGATGGCTGGCGCAGCGCGGGTACGTTCCGCTCGGCTACAAGGGTGACGCGACGAAGACCGCGGCGACGTTCCCCGTCATCGACGGGGTGCGCTACTCGATCCCCGGCGACCGCGCGCGCCACCTCGCCGATGGGGCCGTCGAACTGCTGGGCCGCGACTCGGTCACGATCAACTCCGGCGGCGAGAAGATCTTCGCCGAGGAGGTCGAGTCGGCGATCGCGTCGCATCCGGCCGTCGCCGACGTGGTGGTCGCGGGCCGCCCCAGCGAGCGCTGGGGACAGGAGGTGGTCGCCGTCGTCGCACTGGCCACCGGCGCGCAGGCCACCGCCGAGGACCTCATCGAGCATGCGTCGACGGTGATCGCGCGCTACAAACTGCCGAAAGCCGTGGTGTTCCGGCCGGTCATCGAGCGCAGCCCGGCAGGCAAGGCCGACTACCGGTGGGCCCGCGAACAGGCGGTCAGCGCCTCCTGAGCCGACTGAGCCTTTTGTGCGTCCGGCGGTGCGCCATGCGCAGCGCCAACGCGGTGGTCAACCGCATCGACGGCGGGAACGGCGGTGCCGCCCGGCCGGTGATGGTGAACGGAAGGTCGCTGCCGACCACCGTGCGGTAGTGGCTGAACGCGTCGAATCCCGCCTTGCCGTGGTAGGCCCCGATCCCGCTGCGGCCCACCCCGCCGAACGGTGCCGCCGACGGGATCATCTGCGCGGCGAAGTCGTTGCGCGCGACGCCGCCGCTGCGGGTACGGGCGACGAACGACCGGAAATCGGCGCTGTCGGGCCCGAACCAGTACGCCACCAGCGGTGCGGGCCGCGCGTTGACGTAGTCGACCACCTCGGCCAGCCGTTCGTAGGTGCGGATCGTCAGCACCGGCCCGAACGTCTCCTCGTCGGCCAGGCGCATGCCGTCGTCCACGTCGCGCACCAGGGTCGGGGCGATCTTGCGGGTGGCCCGGTCGGGCAGCGTCTCCCCCGGCGGCGAAACCGTCTCGACCCGTGCGCCTTTGGCGCGCGCGTCCTCGACCAGCCCGACGACACGGTCGAAGTTGGCCTCGTTCACCGACGAGCAGTAGTCGTCGTTGGCGATGACGGTCGCGAACATCGCCCGCCAGGTGTCGCGAACCGTGGCGACGAACAGTTCGGCGTGTTTCGCCGGCACGAACACGTAGTCCGGGCACACGCACACCTGGCCTCCGTTGATCATGCGGCCCTGGGCGATTCGGGTCGCGGCGCGGCCGATGTCGGCGTCGGGGCCGACCACGACCGGGTTCTTCCCGCCGAGTTCGAGCGTCACCGGCACCAGGTTGGCCGCCGCGGCCTGTCCGACCAGGGCCCCGACCGTCGGCGAACCGGTGAAGAACAGATGGTCGAACGGCAGCGCGGCGAACGCGGCGCCGACCTGTGCATCGCCGGTGATCACGGCCAGTTCGGCCGGGTCGAAATACGTCGGCGCCAACTCGGCCATCAGCCCGGCCGTGCGCTGGGTGACCTCCGACATCTTGATCATCACGCGGTTACCCGCGGCGAACGCCGCCGCGGCGGGCAGGATCACCAGGTTCAGCGGGAAGTTCCAGGGTCCGATGATGCCGACGACGCCCAGCGGGCACGGCTGCACCTCGGCGCGCAGGCCGAGCCGGCCGGCGGGGCGCATCAGCCTGGTCGGCTTCATCCATTGCCGGACATGGGATCTGGTGTGCTCGATCACCGAGATCATGCCCATGATCTCGGTGAATAGGGTCGCGGCTCGCGGCCTGGTGCCGAAGTCCTCGGCCATCGCGTCGGCGAACGCGTCGGCGTTGTCGAGAACCAGCGCCAGCAGGCGGTCGATGCGGTTGCGCCGCAACGCGACATCCGGGGGTCCGTCGCCCAGGAACGCCGCCCGCTGGCGTGCCAGCACCGCTGCCATCGGGTCGGCCATCTCAGACCCGCGCATCCACCGGCATCGGATGCACGAGTGCGGTGTTGAATCCGCCGTCGACCTGAATGTCCTGACCGTTGATCCAGCGCGCCTGCGGTGACGCCAGGAAGCCGATGGCCGGGGTCATGTCGTCGACCGTGCCGTGCCGCCCGATGGTGGCGCGCACGCCGTCGAGCATCTCCTTGCCCATCGCCTTCTCGAAATCACCGAGAATCGGTGTCTCGGTGGGGCCGGGGCTGACGGTGTTGACCCGCACCCCGTGCTCGCGCCACGCGAGGCCGGACAGGCGCTTGGCGTACAGCACCAACGCCTGTTTGGACAGGTAATAGGCCATCGCAGGTTCCTGCGCGGCGAGCCAACGCTGCACGGACGCGGCGTCTTTCGCGTCGAGCAGTCCGGCCAGCAGGTCGGTGTTGCTCTCCCAGCCGAGCGCCGCCGTCGAGGCCACCGCGACCATGGCGCCGCCGCGGTTCATCCGTGGCAGCATGCCGTCGAGCATCAGCCGGGCGCCCAGGTAGTTGACCGTCAGCACGTCACCGGGATCGGCGGTGCCGGGAATCCCGGCGACGTGTGCCAGCACATCCCAGCCGGTGCCGATCTGTGCGAGCGCCGCGTCGACCTGGTCGTGGTCGCGCAGATCGCAGACCAGCCATTCGGCGACGGGAAGGCTGCGGGGCCTGGCGTCGACGGCCAGCACGTGATCGCCGCGGGCCTGGAACCACCGCGCCGTCGCGGCGCCGATTCCCGAGCCGGCACCGACCACCACGACGCGGCGCGCATCTGCGGACAACGCTTCTACGGACATCGTTGAGCCCTCCTGCCGATCCGCTGCGCAGCGGCCGCAGCAGAGTCTAGTGACTTCTACTGTAATTCTTACAGTTTTGCCGCCGGGATGGTTCGGCAGGCTGAAACAGCGCTGTACAGCCAATACTGTAAGCGTTACAGTATCGGGATGGAGACTCCGGTTCAGGATGTCGCGAAGGACGAGCCCATCGACCTGCGCGACCCCTACCCGATGTTCGCCCGCCGGCGCGGCGAGGGCGGTGTGTTCCGGGGTTCGGTGATGGACTGGTCGAAGACCCCCGAGTCTCTCAAACCCGAGAACCTCTATGCCGCAATGTCCTTCGATGCGGTCAACCGGGTCTTCCGGGACGGCAAGACGTTCAATTCGAAGATCTACGACTCCACCATCGGACTCTTCATCGGGCCGACGATCCTCGCGATGGAGGGCAAACCGCACTGGGAGCACCGCAACCTCGTCTCGGCGGCGTTCAAGTCGCGTTCGCTGGCGCGTTGGGAACCCGAGATCGTGCGCCCCGTCGTCAACGGCCTGGTCGACGAGTTCATCGACAAGGGTGAAGCGGACCTGGTGCGCGACTTCACCTTCGAGTTCCCCACCCGCGTCATCTCCCGGCTGCTGGGGCTGCCGGAGGAGGATCTGCCGTGGTTCCGCAAGCGCGCGGTGGAGCTGATCAGCTACACGGTCAGGTACAAGCGCGCGTTCGAGGCGTCCGCGGCGCTGAAGGAGTATTTCCTGACGCAGATCGACAAACGCCGGTCCGCACCGACCGAGGACATCATCGGCGACCTGGTGTCGGCCGAGATCGACGGTGAACGACTGTCCGACGAGGCCATCTACTCGTTCCTGCGACTGCTGTTGCCCGCGGGCCTGGAGACCACCTACCGGTCGTCGGGCAACCTGCTGTATCTGCTGCTGACGCACCGCGATCAGTTCGACGCCGTGTGCGCGGACCACGAACTGATCGCACCCGCGATCGAGGAGGGGCTGCGCTACGAGACGCCGCTGACCACCGTGCAGCGGTTCGCGACCGAGGCCACCGAGATCGACGGCGTCGAGATCCCGGCTGGTTCGGTGATCGATGTGTGCATCGGTGCGGCCAACCGGGACGACGCGCGCTGGGAACATCCCGAGCGGTTCGACATCTTCCGCACGCGCGTGCCGCACCTCTCGTTCGCCGCGGGGGAACACACCTGCATGGGGCTGCACCTGGCCAGGATGGAGACGAGGGTGGCCGTCGAGACGCTGCTGACCCGCCTCACCGACATCGAGTTGCGCACCGACGGCGATCCGCACATCCACGGTCAGCCATTCCGGTCCCCGACCGCGATCCCGGTGCGGTTCACCCCCGCGAAATAGCATTCCGGGTTGCGCTCGGACCCCACATCACCACCCTGGCTTCACACTCGCGGGGGCTCAGCCCTGCCGCCGTTCACGACGCGCGATGGTCTTGGTCTCCAGATACTGCGCGAACCCCTCGATGCCGCACTGACGTCCGATACCGCTGCTCTTGTAGCCGCCGAACGGTGCGTCGGCGCCGTAGAACATGCCACCGTTCACGCCGAACGCGCCGGTGCGAATCCGCCGCGCGATCGCCATACCGCGCTCGGCCGAGCGCGACATCACCGCTCCGGCAAGGCCGAACGCGCTGTCGTTGGCCAGTCGCACCGCGTCGTCGTCATCGTCGAACGGCAACAGCACCAGCACCGGTCCGAACACCTCCTGCTGTGCGATCGCGGCGCTGTTGTCGACTCCGGTGATCACGGTGGGCGCGACGTAGTGCCCGCCGGCCAGATGCTCCGGCAGCCCGGCCACCTCTCCCCCGCCCGCCACGATCTCGGCGCCGTCGCGGCGGGCACCGTCGATCGCGGCCAACACCCGCTCCTTCTGCGCGGCACTGATGAGGGGCCCGACCAGCGTACCCGAGTTCACCGGATCCCCCACCGGCACAAACTGATACGCGGTGGCGATCTCGGCGACGGCCTGGTCGTAGAGCGACCGGTGGACCAGCATCCGGCTGGTCGCCGCGCACGCCTGCCCGGCGTGCACACAGACCCCGACCGCGGTCGGCACGATCACGGCGGGGTTCGCGTCGTCGAGCACGATCGCCGCCGATTTCCCGCCGAGCTCGAGGAACATCCGCTTCATCGACTCCGCGCCCTGGCGCATCAACAACTTCCCGACGGCCGTCGAGCCGGTGAACGACACCAGGTCCACCCGCGCATCGGTGCCCAGCAGGCCGGCGACATCGTTGGACGGCGTCGTCACCACGTTCACGACACCGGCGGGGATGTCGGTCTTCTCGGCGATCAGGCGTCCCAACCGGGTCGCGTTCCACGGTGTGTGCGGGTCGGGTTTGAGGACGACGGTGTTGCCCGCCGCCAGCGCGGGACCGAGCTTGTTCAGGATGACCTCGATCGGGAAGTTCGACGGTGTCACCGCCGCGACCACCCCGACGGCCTCCTTGACCACAGTGCGAACGTTCCGGTCCCCGAACAGGCCGCCGCCGTCGAGGACGCGCTCCCACTCGAAGTCGTCGATCAGACCCGCCGGATAGCGCAGCGATTCCGCCAGCGGCCAATCCAGCTGCGCCGACTCGGTGGTCATCACCGGGCAGCCGACCTCGGCGACGAGTTCGGTTCGCAGGTCCTCTTTTTCACCCTCGATGGCTGCCTGTAGCTGCTGCAGGCAGCGCTTGCGCAACTCCCTGTTCGTGGACCAGTCGGTGGTGTCGAACGCACGGCGGGCGGCGGCGATCGCCCGGTCCATGTCGTCGCCGTCCGCGGCGGCCGTGACCCCCAGCAGTGCCCCCGTCGCCGGGCTGTGGTTGTCGAACGTCGCACCGGAGGCGGCCCCGGCCAGTTCCCCGTCGATCAGCATGCGGCTTTCGGCGTGCCGCGCCGCGCGCTCGCCCCACTGCACGCTCGTGTCGGCACGTTCCGCGGCGGTGGAGCTCACCTGACACCTCCGGTGGCATTTTCTCGGATGATCAACGGTAAACATTACAGTATTAACGCTCCGCTACACTCCCCGACAAGAGCCGGCCAGCGGAAGGGGTACCAGACTTGATCAAGGTGATGGAGGGCGTGCGAGTCCTCGAGGTTGCACAGTTCACCTTCGTGCCCGCGGCGGGCGCAATCCTGGCCGACTGGGGCGCCGACGTCATCAAGGTCGAGCATCCGGTGCGGGGCGACGCCCAGCGCGGGTTCATCAACATGGGCGGGTTCCAGCTCGACCCGAACCGCCACCCGCTGATCGAGCACCCCAACCGCGGCAAGCGCAGCGTCGGCATCGACGTGTCCACCCATGAGGGGCAGGAGGTGCTCTACGAGATCGCCAAGACCGCCGACGTGTTCCTGACCAACTACATGCCACAGGCGCGGCAGAAGAACAAGTTCGACATCGAGCACATCCGCGCGGTGAACCCGAACATCATCTACGCCCGCGGCAGCGCCTACGGCGACAAGGGCCCCGAGCGCCTGGTCGGCGGGTTCGACGGCACCGCGTTCTGGACCCGCAGTGGCGTCGGCCACGCACTGACCCCGGAGGAGCTGGGTGGCGCTCTCCCCCAGGGCATTCCGGCATTCGGTGATTCCATCGGAGGGATGAACATCGCGGGCGGGATCTCCGCGGCGCTGTTCCACCGCGAGCGCACCGGCGAGGCGGTCGAGCTCGACGTGTCGCTGCTGAGCACCGCATGGTGGGCGGCGGGGGCGAGCGTCACGCAGGGCATGGAGACCGGTGAGACGATGCGGTCGCTGATGCCGGGCACCACCACGTCGGTCAACCCGTTCATGGCGAACTACCAGACCTCCGACGGCGGCACCATCAACCTGTGCATCGTCAGCCCGACCGGCTACATCCGCGACACGTGGGAGCATCTGGGGCTGCCGGAACTCGCCGACGATCCTCGCTTCTCCGATGTGATGCCGCTGATCCAGAACGCCGAAGAAGGCGTGCGACTGATCACCGAGGCCATCGCCGCCAAGCCTTTCGAGTACTGGCGCCGGCACCTCAAGACCATGAAGGGTCAGTGGGCGCCGTTCCAGAGCCTCGTCGACCTGGCCACCGACGAGCAGGCCCTCGCCAACGACATGGTCGTCGAGGTGGAGGCCGCCGACGGCGGCGAGCCGTTCAAGGTGGTCCGCGGTCCGGTGCAGTTCAACCACGAACCGCTGGAGACCACCCGCGCGCCGCAGGCCTCCGAGCACACCGAGATCGTGCTGATGGAGCTCGGCCTAGAGTGGGACCGCATCGAGGAGCTCAAGGACAAGGGCGCCATCGCCTGACCCTTTTCTCGCCGAAATTGCATTCCAGCAGAAGAACTTCGAGTGGACGTCTGCTGGAACGCAATTTCGGCGGCCGCCCCTAGACGGGTTCGACGCGCACCGGCACCCCCGTCAGCCAGGCCATGCCCGCCAGCGATTCGACGTCGTCGGGATCGCTGGAGGTCAGCCGGTTGACGTTCGCGCCGCCGGCCTGGTTGGCCAGCCGCCATCCGCCGGTTCCCTTGTGCCCCCAGCCGTGCGGCACCGCGATCACCCCCGGCATGATGTCCTTGGTCAGCGTCACCGGCACCGTGATGCTGCCGTGGGGCGAGCTGACGCACACCTCGCTGCCGTCGGCGATCTGCAGCTCGGCCGCATCGTCGGCGTTCATCAACCCGTGGTGTCCGCGGTCTCCGCGCATCAGCAGCGCAGAGTTGTGCATCCAGGAGTTCTCCGAACGAGCTTCGCGCATCCCGATCATCCGCAGCGGGTACGAGTCCGGCTGGTCGGTGCGCAGCAGTGATGCGATCTCGGTGGCGATGTCGCTGTGTTCCAACCGGATCCGGCCCCGCAGATAGGCGATCGCGGACTTCAGCGTGCCGGTCGCCAGGTGCGGTGACAGCACCTTCCCGTGCGGGAGGTCGCGGGCGAGTTTGCGGTGGCTCAGGCCGCCGCGGCGCAGCCCGAACCAGTCCCCGCCCGCGCCGGTGCGGATGACCACGTCGGCGAACATCCGCGGCGTGAACGGAACCCCGAAGCGGCGCAGCGCTTTTCCGGCCGCCGTCAGACCGGAGAACACCCGCGACTGCCCCGCCATCCGGGTGATCAGCTCGCCGATGATCTCCCATTCCTGCCGTGCCTGCCCGACGGGCGCGATCACCGCGTCGGTGACCTGGCGGAACGGGGTGGCCTGGAACTGCTGGAAGACCAACGCGAAATCGTCGCGCTCGTACATCGTGGTCACCGGCAACACGTAGTCGCAGTGCGCCGTCGTCTCGGTCAGGTAGAAGTCCAGCCCCACCGCCAGGTCGGTGGAATCGAGCGCGTCCTCCAGTTCATCACCATTGGGCACCGACAACACGGGGTTGCCCGCGCTGACGAACATCGCCCGGATCTGGCGCTGTCCCGGTGTGGTCATCTCCTTGGCCATCAGCGCGGCCGGTTCGGAGCCGATGATCGCGCGGAATCCTCCGATGCGTGACCGTGTGCGCTGGTAGGTGCGCCGCAGCGCCGCGCCCATCCCGATGTTCACCAGCCGCTGCGCGGGCATCCCCATCCCGACGATGACCGAACCGCCCGGTTTGTCCAGGTTGCCGGCAACCAGGTTGACGACGTCGATCAGATACGAGGTCAGGGTCCCGTAGCGGCCGACGCAGGTGCCGAGCCGGCCGTAGACCGCCGCGCGCGGCGTCGTGGCCAGGTCGCGGGCCAGATCCCGCACCGTGTCCGGGCCCACCCCGGTGTGCGCCTGGGTCACCTCCGGGGTGAACGGCGCGACCTGCGCGCGCAGCCAGCCCGATCCGTCGGCGACGGTGTCGATCTCGCGGGTGTGCGCGAGGCCTTCGGCGAACATCACCTGCAACAGCGACAGCAGCAACAGCGCATCGGTGTCGGGGACGATGCCGCACCACTCGAACTGTGCGGCGGTCTCGGTCTTACGCGGATCGATCACGACCACCCGGCCGCCACGCTTGACGATGTCGTGCATGCGGTCCTTGATGCGGGGCGCGGTCAGGAAACTGCCATGTGACACCACGGGATTGGCACCCATCATCACCAGCAGGTCGGTGCGGGTCAGGTCCGGGATGGGCACCGACGTCGGCGTGCCGTAGAGCAGCTGGCTGGCCATCAGCCGGCAGTTGGTGTCCTGCGAGGACGCGGTGAAGAAGTGCGTGCCGGGCCCGATGCCCTTGATGAACGCCATGATCGCCATCACGTGGGCGTAGCTGAACGCGCCCGGGTTACCCATGTACCAGCCGACCGCGCCGGGGCCGTGTGTGCGCACCACCCGGTCCAGCCGGTCGGCGATGTCGCTCATCGCGTCGTCCCAGCTGACCGGTTCGAATCCGTCGGCGGTGCGCCGCAGCGGCGTGGTGACGCGGTCGGGGTCGTTGACCACCTCGCTGAACGCGATGCCCTTCTGGCAGGCGAACCCGGTGGACAGCGGGTGGTCCTTGTCCGGACGCAGCGCGACCAGCCTGCCGTCCTCGACGGTGGCGATCATGCCGCACAGCGGTTCGCAGATCCTGCAGAACGTCGCTCTGTGTTCGATCCCGGTGTGTTCGGTGGTCACCATCGCGGAGCTGCCTTTCTCATGGCACTAGTTCGCTAGTCTGCGGCGGGTGCGCTGGATTGTCGATGGGATGAACGTGATCGGATGCCGGCCCGACGGCTGGTGGCGGGACCGACATGCGGCGATGACGACGCTGGTGCGCCGTCTGGAGCGTTGGGCGCTGACCGAGGAAGCCGACGTCGCAGTCGTTTTCGAACGTCCGCCGACCCCGCCGATCACCTCGGCGGTGATCACCGTCGCCCACGCTGCCGCGCCGGCGCCGAATTCCGCGGACGACGAGATCGTCAGGCTGATCGCCTCCGACCCGCATCCCGAGCAGATCGTGGTCGCGACCTCGGATCGCACGCTCGCCGAGCGTGCCCGCTCGGCACACGCGACGGTGTGCGCGGCCGAGCGGCTGCGCGAGATGATCGAAGCCCGCTGATCACGTCAGGATCCGCACCGGGACATGGGACCAGCCCGCGACGTTCTGCATGCTGACCTTCTGGCAGCCGTCCCAGCGGACCTCGTAGCGCGGCATCACCTCCAGTAACCGCTCCAGGGCGATCTTGGCCTCCATCCGCGCCAGCGCGGCGCCGAGGCAGCTGTGGATGCCGTACCCGAACGCCAGGTTCTGCGCCTCGGTCCGGTCCCGGTTGATGTCGAAGACGTCCGGGGCGGTCCACGCGTCGGGGTCCCGGTTGGCCGAGGCGCCCAGCAGGAACACCGGCGCCCCCGCGGGAATGGTGACGCCGTGCAACGTCACGTCGGTGTTGGACCGGCGGACGTTGTACTGCACCGGGGCGTCGTAGCGCAACAGCTCCTCGATCGCGACGGGAACCAGCCCGCGGTCGTCGAGCAACTGCTGCCACTGCTCGGGATGGCGGGCGAAGGTGACCGCGGCGCTGCCGATCAGCTTGGTCACCGTCTCGGCCCCGGCCCCGCCGAGCAGCGTGGCGAAGCCGGCGATCTCGGCGTCGTCCAGCGTGCTGGTCGATCCGTCGTCGCGGCCCACCTCGGCGGCGATCAGCGCGCTGATCATGTCGTCGCGCGGATGGGCGCGGCGTTGTTTGATCAGCTCGTAGTACATCAGCCAGATCTCGGTCATCGCCTGCATACCGGACTTCGACATCTCGATCTGCCCGGGCTCACGGTGCAGCGATTCGTCGATCCAGAGCCGCACCTGCTGGCGGTACTCGGCGGGCACCCCGAGCATCTTGGTGATCACGTCGACCGGGAAGTACACCGAGAAGTCCTGCACCACATCAAACTCGGTGCCCCCGCCCAGTGCGTCGGCCAGGAAGCCGTCGATGGTCTCGGTGATCATCGCCTGCAACGCGCCGATCGCACGCGGGGTGAACACCTTGTTGACCAGGCTGCGCATCACCCGGTGCTCGGGCGGGTCGATCGAGATGATCATCTTGGCCGGCACCGGCTTACCGCGCCGCACCATCGCCAAGTCGACACCGTAGGCCGACGAGTAGGTCGCGAAGTCCTTGAGCCCGGCGGCGACGTCGGCATGCCTGCTCAGCGCGTAGAACTCGTAGGTCTCGTTGTAGTACACCGGCGCCTCGGCGCGCAGCCGGGGATAGAACGCGTGCGGGTCGGCGTAGAAGTCCGCCGAGAACGGATCGAAGTGAACCTCGGCGACCGACTGCCCCGCGACATCCATTCTCACTCCTGTAAGGCATCCGGTTGTGCTTTCGATAAGAGTCACCATATCCTGCTGATGGCCACCCGCGGCACAAGACAGGACGGACGTGACGGACGCCTACTACGAACTCGTCGACGCCGGCGATCCCCGTGGCGACAGGTTCGCGCCGTCCGACCACGTCATCAGCACCTGGGGCGCGTCGATGCAGAACGCCGCGCCTGTCTCGGCGCTGCTGGTCCGCGCGATCGAGCGGTGCGCGCCGCGCGAGGACACCCGCATCAGCCGGGTGGTGGTGGACCTTCTCGGACCGGTACCGATGACCGATCAGCTGTGGGTGCGGGCCCACGTGGCCCGGCCCGGAAAACAGATCGAGCTGCTCGGCGCCGACATGACCGCACCCGGACCGGACGGGACGCCCCGGGTCGTCGCGACCGCGTCGACGTGGCGCTTCCAGCGCGCCCACACCGAGACCCTGCCCGACACCCCGGTGGAGCCGATGCGGCCGGTCGCCGAGGGCACCCGCCGGATGCCCGACGACGGCGCCGACCGCACCTACATCCAGAGCCTGGACTGGCTCTGGCTCAACGACATCCTGCACAGCGTCCAGGCCGAGTGCTGGGCCACCCCACTGGTCGACCTGGTCGTCGGCGAGCAGATGACACCCACGCAGCGGTTGTTCGCGGTCGCCGACATCGCCAACGGGATGGGCAGCCGGCTCGACCCGGCCGACTTCACGTTCCTCAACACCGATCTCGCCGTGCACATCCATCGGGTGCCGGACGGTGACTGGATCGGGGTGCGTTCGGAAAGTCACTACGGCGCCGACGGTGTCGGGGTGTCGCGTGGGACGTTGTTCGACGAGGACGGACCGGTGGCCGCGATCCAGCAGGCGCAGCTGGTACGGCCGCGCCGGTAACCGTGGAAAGGGACTGAACATGCACGATGTGGCGATCATCGGGGTCGGGATCCACCCGTTCGGGCGGTTCGAGGGCAAGACCGCGATGCAGATGGGCGTCGACGCGATCACCGCCGCGGTCGCCGATGCCGGGGTGTCGTGGAACGACATCCAGTTCGGCGTCGGCGGCAGCTGGACGGTCGCCAACCCGGACGCGATCGTCGGCATGGTCGGGTTGTCGGGGATCCCGTTCACCAACGTGTTCAACGCGTGCGCGACCGCGGCCAGCGCCACCAAGGCGTGTGCGGACGGAATCCGGTTGGGCGACTACGACATCGGTATCGCCGTCGGTCTCGACAAGCATCCGCGCGGCGCGTTCACCGAGGACCCCGGTCTGGTCGGGATGCCGAGCTGGTACGCCGAGAACGGGCAGTACCTGACCACCCAGTTCTTCGGCATGAAGGCCAACCGGTACCTGCACAACCACGGCATCGACCACCGCACCCTGGCCAAGGTGGTCAACAAGAACCTGCGCAACGGGGCGCTGAACCCGAACGCGTTCCGCCGCAAGCCGATGGACGAGGACGCGATCCTGAACTCGCCGATGCTCAATTACCCGTTGACGCAGTACATGTTCTGCTCCCCCGACGAGGGGGCTGCCGCGGTGGTGATGTGCCGGGCCGACATCGCGCACCGGTACACGAACAAGCCGGTCTACGTCCGCGCGGTCGAGGTCCGCACCCGCAAGTACGGTGCCTACGAGGTGAACACGACGTTCGCGCCGGTCGACGAGGACGTCGCGCCGACGGTGTACGCGTCGCGCGCGGCGTTCGAGAAGGCCGGTATCGAACCGTCAGAGGTGGACGTGATCCAGTTGCAGGACACCGACGCCGGCGCCGAGATCATCCACATGGCCGAGGCCGGCTTCTGCGCCGACGGCGATCAGGAGCGGCTGATCGCCGACGGCGCCACCGAGATCGGCGGGTCCATGCCGGTCAACACCGACGGTGGCCTGCTGGCCAACGGTGAGCCGATCGGCGCGTCCGGGCTGCGCCAGCTGCACGAGATCGTGCTGCAGCTGCGCGGGCAGGCCGGCGACCGGCAGATCCCCGGGGAGCCGAAGGTGGGCTTCGCCCAGCTCTACGGCGCCCCCGGCACCGCGGGCGCGACGATCGTCACCACCTAGCGATTTGGGCGTAGTTGGTCAACCCAGGTGTGACCAACTACGCCGAAATCAATAGCTCGGCTTGCCCAGGCCCAGCACGTACTGGGCGATCATGTTGCGGAACACCTCAAGGGTGCCGCCGTAGATGCCCACCAGCGGCGCGAACCGGTAGACATATTCCGACGCCCCGTCGTCGGCGGCGCCGTCGGTGCCGACCGGAAGCGCCGAGGCCGTCCCCAGGATGTCCATCAGGTCGGGCGAGATGTCGCGCATGGTCTGGGCGAGCGCGACCCGGCCGAAGATGCTCGGCGCAGACAGCGACGCCTCCAGCCGGGCGACACTGCGGCCCAACCGGTACGCGACGGCCCCGTCGTCGATCAGCCTGCGGCCGTTGGGATCCGGGATGGCCGACTTCTCGGCGGCTGTGTCGACGGCCTTGGCCATGAACATCGCCTGGTGCATCATGATCGACACGTCGGCGAGGCCGTCGTCGGCGGCGGCGACGTCACCGTGCTCGGCGTTGAGCGGTTCGCGCACCACGGTCCAGCCGCCGTTGACCTCGCCGAGGCGGTAGCGGTCGTCGATGCGGACGTCGCTGTAGTAGACGATGTTGGTGCGGTCGCCGTCGACGGTGCGGATGCCCTGGATCTCGATGCCGGGGGTGTCGAGCGGAACCAGGAACATGGTCAGGCTCTTGTGTTTCGGCGCGCTCGGGTCGGTGTTGGTGATCAGGAAGACGTACTGGCAGTTGTGCGCGCCGGTGGTGAACATCTTCGACCCGTTTATCACCCACTGGTCGCCGTCTCGCACGGCGCGGGTCTTGCAGGTCGCGACGTCGGAGCCGCCCTCGGGTTCGGTGTAGCCGAGGCACAACCGGACGTGCCCGCTGTAGACCCGCGGCAGCACCTCCTCTTTGAGTTCCGGCGAGCCGAACTTCTCCACCGATTTGGTGATCATCGCCGTGGTGCCCGAGGTCACCCACGGCACGTGGGCGCGGCGCTTCTCCAGCTCCCAAATCCGCCGCTCCACCCGCGAGAACGGCTTCTCGGTGGCCGGATTCCAGTCCCGGTCCAGATAGCCCGCCGCGCCGAGCGCCAGGTGCACACCCTCGTCGAAGTTGTCGCCGGTCTCGCGATCGCGCCGGATCACCTCCTCGGTGACGATCTCGCGCAGGAACGTCCGGACCTCGTCCTGGAACTTGTGCTCCTCGTCGGACAGCTCGACCCGTGAGAAATCCATTGTCTAGCTCCGTCCTTCGCGTTCGGCGACGATCCCGGCGAGGTAGGTGGCCGTCACGCCGGGATCTCCGCCGGCGATCGCCCAGCCACGGGCGCGGACCAGATACGCGGTGGCGGCCGCCTCCGCGGACACCCCGAGTCCACCCTGCACGTGCACCGCCATCGTCGCGGCCTTGGCCGCCTCCTCGGCCATGAACACGAACGCCGACGGCGCGAGTTCGCGGCGCTCGTCGGGTTCGTTGTCGGCGAACCACGCCGCCCGCCGGGCCAGGTTGCGGCCGCCCTGCACGACGATCGCGATGTTGGCCAGCGGATGCGAGATGGCCTGCAGCGTCGAGATCGGCACGCCCAGGGTGTAGCGGGTCTTCGAGAACTCGGCGGCGATCGTCATGGTCTCCTCGACCAGACCGACCAGGGCCGCGGCGGTCAGCAGCCGCCATTCGTCGAGCGCCCGTTGGTATTCGGCCACCGCCGAGGCGCCTTCGGCCAGCACGGTGCGGTTGTCGGCGGCGGCCGGATCCACCCACGCCATCGGCAGCTTGCCGATGTTGTCGACGCGCGCGGGCCGCGACGCGAAGCTCAGTGCCACGATCTGGTCACCGTCACGTACCAGCAGGCGGTCGGCGATCGACCCGGCCGGGATCAACCGCACGCCGGTGCTGTCGAGCGCCGGGTCCAGCGCGACGAGCTGCTTGCCATTCACGATGTCGGCGTCGATGTCCGCATCGATGGCGCCGAGCCGGGCCAACAGCCGAGCGGCCACCACGTGATCGATCCACGGGACCGGAGCCAGCGAGCGCCCGATCTCCTCGGCGACCAGCGTCAGGTCGACCAGCGTCGCCCCGTCACCGCCGACGGACTCCGGCAGCGCCATCGTCGTCGCACCCATGGCGCACAGGCGTTCCCACAGGTTCTTGTCGAACCCGGACTCCTCGGCCGCGCGCACCGTGTCGATGGTGCAGCGGGTCGAGAAGAAGTCCTTGTAGGCGGCTTGGAGCGCCTGGTGATCCTCGGACAGGCTGTAGTCCAGCCTGCGCAGTTCGTACCGGTCCACGGTCAGATCTCCTGTTCGTCCGTGCCGAAGAAGAAGTCGTTGGCGTTGTTGTAGAGGTAGTTGTCGAGGACGTCGGC
Source organism: Mycolicibacterium parafortuitum (assembly GCF_002086815.1). Classification (GTDB taxonomy): domain Bacteria; phylum Actinomycetota; class Actinomycetes; order Mycobacteriales; family Mycobacteriaceae; genus Mycobacterium; species Mycobacterium parafortuitum. Next base: position 294,781 of record NZ_MVID01000001.1, on the reverse strand, counting down.
CGGCAGGTCGAGCGCGAGGGCCTCGGGGACGACGCGGCTCTGCCGCAGCACCGGCCAGTCTGAAGCGAAGATCACCTTGTTCTTGCCGCGGGTGCGCATGAAGTGGAGCAGGCTGTCCGGCAGCCGTTTCGGCGACCACGCCGAGGTCATGATGCGCAGGTTCGCGTACTTGATCAGCAAGCGGATCGCGACATCCCACCACGGATCGGCGCCGTGGATCATGCACAGCTTCAGCTCGGGGAAGCGCACGCAGACCCGGTCGAGGTGGATCGGGTTCTGCACCTCACCGGGGATCGGCGGTCCGGGCAGACCGGTGTTGATGCACAGCGGCAGGCCGAGTTCGGCGCATTTGGTGTAGAGCGGGTAGTACACCGCGTCGCTCGGCGGGTACATACCGTCGCCCCAAAAGCTGGGTCCGACAGCGGCGTACGCGACCGGCAGGTCGGCGACGACCGCGCTCAGCTCCCGCAGCGACGGCATCGGGCGCAGCAGGTTGACCCCGCCGATCGCCAGCGCGAACTTGTCCGGCCGCTCCTCGACGAACTTGCGGGCGGTCATCGACGGTTTGACGAGGTTGTCCATCAGGATGGCCTTCTCGACGCCGTGCTCGGCCATCTCGTCGAGCAGTTCCGGCAGTTCGACCTGGTCGTAGAGCGACTTCGGGCCCTTGAAGTAGTCGTCGCGGACCTTGAGCATGAACTCGGGTTGTTTGGCCGTCTCGCCGAAGTGCACGTTGACCAGACAATCAATCGCTCGGTGGGTCACGGCTGACCCGCCAGCGTGTCCTGCGGCGCCACTTGGATTTTCGCCCATCGATAGTCGGCCTTTCCGTTACCCAGCCGGCGCACCCGTTCGACGAAGAGGAACTCCTTGGGCGCCTTGTAGCGGGCCAGCGCGGCGTGGCACGCCTGCCGCAGCGCATCCGGGTCGACGTCGCTGTCCGGTTGCCTCTGGACCAGTGCGACGATCTCCTGACCCCAGCGTTCGCTGTCGCGGCCGATCACCAGCGCGTCGGCGACACCGGGGTGGGCGCGCAGCACTTCCTCCACCTCCTCGACGAACACCTTCTCCCCGCCGGTGTTGATCACCAGTGAGTCGCGGCCGTACAGCCGGATGGTGCCGTCGGCCTCCAGTGAGGCGCGGTCCCCGGAGATCACCACCCGCCGGCCGTCGACCACAGGGAACGTCCGCGCGGTCGCGTCGGCATCGTCGAAGTAGCCCAACGGGATCCGGCCCTCGCGCGCGACCCAACCGATCTCGTCGTCACCGGGTTCCAGGAACCGGGTGCGGTCCTCGGAGAGCAGCACCACCCCGTCCCGCCGTTCGAAGGTGTCCTTGCGGTCCTCGCGCAGGCTGCGGCCGAACGCCATGTTCCCGGTCTCCGAGGACCCGTAGCCGTTGATCAGCGTGATCTGCGGGAGCAGCTCCAGCAGCGCATCCTGGTGGCGCTGGTTGGTCGCCGCACCACCGGTGCCGATCGCGAACAGAGACGACAGATCGTAGGGACGGCGGCGCAGTTCGGCGATCAACGGCCGGGCGTAGGCATCACCGACCATCGTCATCAGGCCGACCTTCTCGCGTTCGGCGGTCTGGAGCACCGCGGCGGCGTCGAGTGTCGGCTTGTCGTACAGGATCACGGTCTGGCCGTTGAGCAGCGCCGCGAACGCGGTCCACATGCCGGCGGCGTGCATCAGGGGGGACACCGCGAACCAGGGCGGCCCGGCGTGCGCCACCTTGGCGTGGATCTCGTCGACGGAGTCGTGGTCGGCACCGTTCATCGACACCACATAGGTGTCGGATTGGCGCCACATCACGCCTTTCGGGCGGCCGGTGGTGCCGCCGGTGCAGATCATCATCACGTCGTCGGGCGACGGCGTGATGGGCTGGTCGACGTCGCCGGCGGCCAGTGCGTCGTCGAGGCTGATCGCGCCGGTCGGCTCCGGCGCATCGCTGCCGTCGTCGATCGAGATCACCACCTCCACCCCGGCACGGGGCAGTACATCGGCGAATTTCGCGCCCAGCGAGCGATGCACGATCACCGCGCGGGGCTGTAGGTACGCCAGCAGTTCGTCGACCTCGCGCGGCGTGTAGTTGAAATTCACGTTCACCGGCACCGCACGGGCCTTCAGCGCGCCGATCACCATGTCCGGGTACAGGTCGTTGTGCATGATCAGCGCGACCCGGTCCTGCCCGCACTGCCAGCCGTCGAGGCCGTCGCGTTCCCGGTGTGCGCCGATTCCGTTGGTGCTCAAGAAGTTCGCGAGTCGCCGGGTACGCTCGGCGGTCTCGGCGTACGTGCTCCGCCGGTCACCGCAGACCGTCATCAGCCGGTCCGGTATCGCCTCGGCGATGGCGTCGACGACACCGCCGATGGTCCACTCTGACACCGTCATGCTCCTCGCGTCCGCGTCATGCGGGTCAGGCGCCGCTGAGGAGGGTGAGGGCGTTGTCGCGCATGACCATCCGGGTGTCCTCGTAGCTGAACTCCGGGAATTGCGGGATGTCGGCGGTGAACGACGTCGGATCGGCCAGGCCCTCGCCATGCGGCCAGTCCGATCCGAACAGGATCTTGTCCACACCGATCGTGTCGGCGAGCAGCTTCACGTCGTCCTCGTAGTACGGCGCGATCCACACGTTGTTGCGCAGCTGCTCGACCGGATCCACCTTGTAGTGGTACGGCGCGTTGTTGGCGGACTTCTTGAGTCGCTTGATCAGCCGGTACACGAAGTAGGAGCCGTTCTCGATGCTGGCCACCTTGAGCGTGGGGTGCCGGGTGAACACCTGGTGCACGATCATCGACGCGATGGTGTCGTGGATGGCGCGGTCGTCCATGATGACCATGTCGAGCGGATCGCGCTTGCCGAAGCCCTTGAACACCGCGCTGCCGCCCCACAGCGCGGGGATCGCCATATAGCCCGAGTCGGACAGGTGGAACACCACGGGGACACCGGCTTCGGCCAGCCGCGCCCACACCGGGTCGTGCACCGGGTCGCCGAGCGAGCGGGGCCGGACCTCGCCGGGCACCGGGGCGGGCCGCACGCAGACGATCTTCGCGCCCCGGCTCAGGACGAACTCGACCTCCTCGACGGCCTTCTCGACGTCGGCCAGCGAGATGATCGGCGCGGACAGGACCCGCCCGTCGGGACGGTTGAATCCCCAGTCCTCGTCGAGCCACAGGTTGAACGCGTGCACCGAGGCCATCGTCGCCGCGATGTCGTGTTTGAGGCCCTCCTCGACGCCGCACGCGAACGTCGGCAACATGAACACCGTCTCCAGGTTCTGCTTGTCGAGGATCTTCACCCGGGCGTCGCGGTTCTGGTATTCGGGATGGTCGGCGAGCCGGTCGACCTTCATCAGCGAGGCGGGGTCCACACCCTCGGGGATCTCCCCGCGGAACAGCAGATCCAGGCAGCCGGGCTCGATGATCGGGTCGAACGTCGGGTTCGGGATGAAGTGGTTGATCACGCCGCCGAACACCGCGTAGGTGCGCTTGCCGTCGGTGAGCATCTGCACGCCGCGGCTGCGGAACTCCTTGGGCAGGTGCCGGGTGAACGCGTCGATCGGCTCGTAGTAGTGGTTGTCGACGTCGATCGCGCGGTAGTCCAGGCGCTGTGGCGCGATGCGCTCCTCGTGCTGGATCGTCATGGCGTCTCCTCCTGAGTGCTCAATGGCGGAAAGCTGGGCGGGCGCTTCTCGAAGAAGGCGGTGATGCCCTCGATGAAATCGGGCCGAAGCATCGACTCGTGCATCAGTGTCTCCGCCTCGGCGCTGGCCTCGGGCACGTTTCGCAAAGCATCCCGGTAGATCTGTTGTTTGATCACCGCCAGCGAGCTCGGTGCGCAGTTGCGGGCCATGTCCTCGGCGTAGGCCAGGGCATGCGCCATCAGCGCATCGGGGGCGACGACGTCGTTGACCACGCCGAGCGTCTTGGCCTCCTCGGCATAGAACGTGCGCCCCGACAGCAGCAGATCGTGCGCGGCACCCCAGCCCACGATGCGCGGCAGGATCCAGGAGATGCCGTATTCGGCGATCAGGCCACGGCGGGCGAACGCGGTGGTGAACTTGGCGCCGGCGGCGGCGAACCGGACGTCGCACATCAGCGCGTGCGTGAGCCCGATGCCGGCGCAGGCCCCGTTGATCGCCGCGATCAGCGGCTTGCGCAGCTGGGTCAGGAAGTGCGGATGACGTTCGCCGACGAGCTGGGTCACGTCGGTCTCTCCCGACGATTCAGAGGCTCCGCTGATCGAGTCGAGATCGCCCATGTCCGCCCCGGCGCAGAACGCGCGGCCGCTGCCGGTCAACACGATCACGCGGACGTCCGGGTCGGCCTCGGCACGGTCGATCGATCGGTAGAAGGCCTGAGCGAGACCGCCGCCCCACGCGTTCATCCGGTCGGGCCGGTTGAGCGTCACCACCGCGACGCCACTGTCGCGCACGTCGAACAGGACCGGCTCGGCAGAGCGATCGACGGTGTGTCCGACAGCGCTCACCGGCGAACCTCCTCACCTTCATGGATGCCCATACTGTACACCTATCGGTAGCGGCTTTTGCAATGCCGCGGAGCCCCTACCGGCCGATCAGCCCGAGGTTGGTGTACGCGGCGCGAATCTGCTTCTGCGCCAACTCAGGAAGCTCCGCCTGCGGTGGTCGCGAGTGTGGATGCGAACCGATCGGCAGACCCAGTACCGACGCCGCGAACTTGAACGTCCCACCCCAGTGCGTGAAGTAGTCCGCACGGCCGGGATAGCAGGTGAACCAGGACCCCATGTCCATGTCGAACCGGTCGAGCCCGGACTCGCGCGCATGGTCCATGGCCTCGATCAGCTCGCCTGCCACGATCAGGTCCCAGTACTCGGAAAAGATTGGCCGCTCGGGGGTCTCGAACAGGTAGCCGGCGGTACCGAGCTGGGCCGCGCACACGATACCGTCGCGCAACCAGCCGGCGCGGTAGACGGTCTTGTCGCATTCCCACAGCACCAGGTCCGGTGCGAGGTCATGCAGCATGCGACTGGCGGCCGGCCGGAACGCGCCCTCCTTGGTCGCGCACACCGCCGGGATCTCGTCGTAGATGCGGGCACCTTCGGCCGGGGTCAGCACGTATCCCGAGGACGGCGAGTTGAACATGCCCAGTGCGATGTCGGTGCGTTCGGCGATGTAGCGGAAGAACCGCAGCACGCCTTCGCCGCCGTGGGTCTCCATCATCGGGGTCTGGATGTAGACGATGTCCGCGCCCGCCTGCTGCGCGTGCCGGGTGAGTTCGAGACAGTCCTTCACCGACATCGCCGCCGTACAGGCCTGGATCACCACGTCCGGGTTGACCGCGCGACCCTCCTCGATTGCGATCTCCAGCAGTCGTTTTCGCTCGTCGAGCGTCAGCGCCCAGAACTCCCCGACGCCGCTGGTGCACCACAGCAGCGGGTGACCCAGATCGCCGACGCAGTAGCGCACCAGCGCCTGGTAGGCGTCCCAGTCGATGTCGTCACCGTCGGCTCCGCTGAACGGTGTGTAGAGCGAGTCGCCGATGCCGCGCAGGGCGACCCGCGCCCAGTCTCGGGCTTCTGCAGCTGTCGCCATGACGCTTCCCTTCAGACGGGCTCAGGTGAAATCGCTACCGCCGTCGACGTTGATGTTGGCGCCGGTCATGTACGAGTTGCGCCGCGACGCCAGAAACGCGACGACGGGCCCGATCTCGGTGGGCAGCCCGGCGCGCGGCAGATGCGCGGGATGGCCGAAGTGCTCGTCGATCGCGGCCATCAGTGCATACGGGTCGTTCCCGTCGACACCGACCGAATCCGCCCATCCGACAAGGGCTTCCGACGCGATACTGCCGGGAGAGACGATGTTGACCATGATCTCGTCGGCGGCCAGCAGCAGCGACAGGTTCTTCGAGATGCTGGTGACCATCGCCTTGGCCGCGGTGTAGGCGGGCAGGATGACGCTCTGGCGTTGGGTCGAGTGCGCGGAGAAGTTCACGATGCGCGCCCATCCCGCGGCGCGCAGCAGCGGCAGCGCAGCGCGCACGCAGCGCACCATCCCCATCGCGCCTTCGTCGACGGCCTGGCGCCAGTCCGCGTCGCTGAGCTCGTCGAAGGTGCCGCGCACGGTCGGGCCGACCGCGTTGACCAGGATGTTCAGCTCCCCGCCCCACCGCTGCGCGATCTCGGCGAATGCCTGCTGCACGGCGGTGTCGTCGGCACAGTCGGCGACCAGACCCACCGCGTCCGGGCTGCCGCGCTCGCGCAGCTGCGCGACGGCGTCGTCGAGCACCTGCCGGGTCCGGCCGATGACCGCCACCCGCGCCCCGTCGTCGGCGAAACAGTGCGCGGCCGCCAGGCCCATCCCGCGGCCGCCGCCGACCACGACGGCGGTGGCGTCACGCAGACCCAGGTCCATCGCGTCCGATCCTCCGGGTCAGGATCCCGTCCAGTTCGGCTTGCGCTTCTCGGCGAAGGCTGTCGCGCCCTCCATCGCGTCCTTGGACGAGAACACCGGGAACACGATCTCGCCCTGCTTCTTCCACATCTCGGCCTCGGTCCAGTCCGCCGATTTCGCGATGACCTCCTTGGTCGCCGCGACGGCCAGCGGGCCGTTGGCCGTGATGCGTTCGGCGAGGGCCAGCGCGCCGTCGAGCGCGCCGCCCGGCTCGGTGAGCACGTTGACGAAGCCCCACGCCGAGGCCTCCTCGGCGGTGAAGCTGTCGCCGGTCAGCGCGAGCTCGAGGGCCTTCTGGTACGGGATGCGCTTCTGCAGCCGCAGCAGTCCACCGCCGGCGGCGACCAGCCCGCGCTTGACCTCGGGGATACCGAACTTCGCGTTCTTGGCGGCCACGATCAGGTCGGTGGCCAGCACGATCTCGGTGCCGCCTGCCAGCGCGTACCCCTCGACCGCAGCGATCAGCGGCTTGCGAGGCGGGCGTTCGGTGAAGCCGATGCCGCGACCCTCGATGGCCGGGACCTCGCCGGCCATGAACGCCTTGAGGTCCATTCCGGCGCAGAAGTTGCCGCCCGCGCCGGTGATGATGCCCACCGACAACTCGGGGGTGTCGTCGAGCTGATCCATCGCGTCGGCCAGCCCCTGGGCCACGGCGAGGTTGAAGGCGTTGCGCGCCTCGGGACGGTTGATGGTGATGATCAGCACCCGGTCTCGGCGCTCTACCAGAACCTCGTCAGACACTTGTCGCCCTTCACCTTTCGTGTGGGATATCGCCGACCAACGGTGGAAAAGCTTACTATAGGACTTACAGTAAAAGGGTGAAACAACCGTGGCGACGGCCCACCGCAGCCCAGACGGTAAGGTCGCGCTCACGGCGATACTCCGGCAACGATGCAAAGACGCAGTTCAGAGTATGCGCCGCCGATACATTCACGACCACGATTCCGTCTCGGCGGGCTCCGTGGACACCGTCGAGATGATGGAGGTGCCTCCAGTGGCAAAGCAGGCGACCGCGGAGAAGCGTCAACGCCGCGAACGCGGTTCCATCAACCCCGATGACATCATCAAGGGCGCGTTCGAACTCGCCGAACAGGTCGGCATCGACAACCTGAGCATGCCGCTGCTGGGCAAGCATCTCGGCGTCGGCGTCACGAGTATTTACTGGTACTTCCGCAAGAAGGACGATCTGCTCAACGCGATGACCGATCGGGCGTTGCGCCAGTACGCGTTCGCGACCCCGTACGTGGAGGCCAAGGACTGGCGCGAAACGCTGGCCAACCACGCGCGGACGATGCGAAACACGTTCAACGGCAATCCGATCCTGTGCGACCTGATCCTGATCCGCTCCGCGCTGAGCCCGCGCGCGGCCAAGGTCGGCGTCAAGGAGGTCGAGAAGGCGATCAGCAGCCTCGTCGAGGCGGGGCTGTCCCCCGAGGACGCGTTCGACACCTACTCGGCGATGTCGGTGCACGTCCGCGGATCGGTGGTGCTGCAGCGACTGCGCGAGAAGAACCTCGCCGGTGAGGACGGCCACGGCGACATCGACGACACGATGGCGTTCGACCCCGAGACCGCCCCGCTGCTGGCGGCGGTGACGCAGCAGGGTCATCACCTGAGCGCGTCCGACGACCGCAACTTCGAGTTCGGGCTGGACTGCATCCTGGAGAACGCCGCCCGGCTGATCGAGCAGAACAAGAAGCCGGCCCGCAAGGCCCCTGCGCGTAAGCGTTAGTCCCCGCCGAAATTGCGTTCCAGCAGCAGAAGTTCGAGTAGATCCCTGCTGGAACGCAATTTCGGCGATGGGTGGTGACTAGACCTCGATGACGACGCCGCCGCCCTGACCGCCACCCGCGCACATCGCGGCGACACCGATGCCGCCGCCACGACGCTGCAGTTCGTAGATCAGGGTGGTGACCATCCGGGCGCCGGACGCCGCGATCGGGTGGCCGAGGCTGCAGCCGCTACCGGAGAAGTTCACCAACTCCTCGTCGATGCCGTACTCGCGCACCGCGGCGATCGGCACGGACGCGAACGCCTCGTTGATCTCCCACAGCGTCACATCGGACGGCTTGAGGCCGGCCTTGTCGAGCACCCGGCCGATGACCTTGACACCACCGAGCCCGGTGTCGCGCGGGGCGACGCCGACCGCGCCCCAGGCCCGGACCTTGGCCATCACGGTGAGGTTGTTCGCCGCGGCGTAGTCGGCCTCCACCAGCGCCACACCGGCCGCCGCGTCGTTGGTGCCGCTGCTGTTGCCCGCGGTGATCGAGAAGCCCTCGATCTCGGGGTGCAACACCTTCAGGCCGGCGAGCTTCTCGACGGTGGTGTCGCGGCGCGGGTGCTCGTCGACGCTGAAGTCGATCACCGAACCGTCGAACTGCTCGACCTTCAGCGGCACGATCTCGTCGAGGAACTTGCCGGCGTCCTGGGCGGCCACGGCGCGCTGGTGGGAACGGGCGGCCCAGGCGTCCATGTCCTCGCGGGTGATGCCCGCGGCCTGCGCAGTGTTCCAGCCGACGGTGATGGACATGTCCTTGGTCGGGGCGTCGGGCGTCTCGACGTGGGTGGGCGGCATCCAGCGCTCCTCGAACTTCAGCTCGGGACCGGGGATGCGCCAGTTGGTCAGCGGCGTCATCGACAGCGACTGCACGCCGCCGGCGATCAGCACGCGCTCCATCCCGGAGCCGATCTGCGCCGCGGCATTGCCGATTGCGGTCAGGCTGCCCGCGCAGTGCCGGTTCACCGACTGTCCGGGAACATGCTGCAGGCCCGCGGCATCGGCGGCATAGCGCGCGAGATCGCCGCCGCCGTAATGGGATTCGGCGAAAATGATGTCGTCGATGTCGGCAGGGTCGACGCCGGAGCGGCGGACGACCTCGGGCAGCACCGTGGTGATCAGCGTCTCGGGCGGGGTGTTGACCAGTGTGCCCTTGAACGAGCGGCCGATGGCCGTCCTGGCAGCACCGACGATGACGGGTGTAGGCATGCTCTCGACCTCGGTTTCTCGACAGACGAACGTTACAAAACTAACAGATAATGTAGCGCCGACCGCAAGTGACCCGAGTCACTCCGGCTCCGGCACGAAGAAATGCTCGTCACGCAGCCGGAACGCCTCCTTGGTGCCGTGCTGGGCGCGGGTCTTCACGAAGTTGAACTCGCCGTCGGCGAACTGCAGGTTCGTGCCGTACGCATGGAACAGATAGCTCGCCACCTCCTCGCCCTGGTACGCCTGGCTCTGCTCGACGAGCCGGAACGCCTCCTTGGCGATCACCACGCCGTCGGCGGGCATCTTGGCCGCCTTCTCGGCCCAATACCGGGCGCGCGCGGTGACCTTCCCCGGCTCGCAGGTCTCGGTGAACACGCCGAGGTGCTCGACGTCGCCGGCGGGGATGATGTCGCCGGTGAGCAGCAGCCGGCGGGCCTGCACCGGACCCAGCCGGTGGAAGAACATGTGCAGGCTGCCCAGCGCGGGACCCAGGAACCGGGTGGCGGGCATGCCGATGCGGGTGTCGCGGGCGATCACCGAGATGTCGGTCATCAGCGCCATCTCGAACCCGCCGCCGAGCGCGTACCCGCTGATCTCGCCGACCGTGACCTTCGGGAAGCCCATCAGGTTGTGGTAGAAGCCGAACGATTTGCGGTCCACCGTCAACCGCCGCCGCTGACTGGGCCGGGACTTCGCGGCGGGCTTTTCACCCTCTCCGTACCACCCGTAGGCGTTGTTCATATCGGCCCCGGTGCTGAACACTCCTTCGGCGCCACGCAGAAGCACCACGGTGATGTCGTCATCCTCGGCGACCTCGTCGAGGTAGCGGCCCATCAGGTTGCGCATCGACGCGTCATAGGAGTTGCGCTGCTTGGGGTTGTTCAGCGTGATGGTGGCAATGCGCTTGTCGCGGTCGACCTCGAACAACACGCGGTCGTCGGCGGTGGTGGTCATGGGTGAGCCTTTCAGGTCGAGATCAGTTTGGCGTCAATGGTTTTGTCCGACCCGGCGGCGAGTGTGTTGCGGCGAGCGGCCGCCAGGTGATCCTGGGCAAGTCGCACGGCCTTGGCCGAGTTCCCGTCGGCGATCGCCTCGAGCAGTCGGTGGTGGTCACGCAGGGCCGCGCGCATCGTCGTAGGCCTCATCGGGTCCTCGGGGTGGAATTCGTCGCTCCAGACCGCGGATTCGTGCGCCGACCAGATCACCTCGAGCGAACCGATCAGCAGGATCATCGGCTCGTTGCCGCAGCGGGAGACGATGGCCTCGTGGAACCGGCGGGCGTTCGGGACGTACCGCGACGGGGTGTCGAACTGCTCGGCCTGCGCGTCGATCGCCCCCCGCAGGTACGGAAGTACCTCGGTTGCGCGGTCCTCGCGGGCCGCGCACATCCCCGCGCAGATCGGCTCCAGATGCAGCAGTGCCTCGCTGACGTCTCCCGGGGTCGCCGCGCGCGTCTGCAGCACCATGCCGATCATCTGCGCGGTGCGTTCGGCCGACGGCAGATGCACCACCGCGCCTCCGACGTTGCCGCGCCGCACCGAGATCAGGCCGTCGGACTCCAGGATGTGGATCGCCTCGCGCACCGCGGGTGGGCTGACCCCGAACTCGGCGAACAGCGCCTCCTGCGACGGTAGTACGTCGCCCTCTTTGAGTCGCCCGGTCAGGATGTCCTCGCGCAGCCGAGACGCCACGAGGTCGGCGACCCGGGGCTGGCGTATACGCGGTGGCGGCGATTGAGACGACACGTGTTCCGTCGACGGCCTTTCCTTGCTAACTTGTACAGGATAGTAATCGTAGTACCAACTGTATGGCTATCTGTATAGCCCTCTGCCGGCCCGGGAGGACGGTGTCCTGTGCGCGATGACGCGGACGCAGGCGCGGTGCGGCTGACCACAGACGACTCCGTGCTGCGCATCGTCCTGGACCGCCCGTATCGACGGAACTCGTTGAGCCACAGCATGATCGACGACCTGGTCGAGGCGCTGACCCGGGCCGCCTCCGACGACTCGCTGCGCGCGGTGCTGCTCACCGGCGCGGGACGCGACTTCTGCTCGGGCGCCGACTGGGTCGCCACCAACAGCGGTGACCGCAAACCCCGCCCGGGAAATCTGATCCGCCGCGTCCCACATCAGGCCAACCGGCTCGTCGAACTGATCACCACCATCCACCTCCCGGTGGTGTGCGCCGTGCAGGGCTGGGCCGTCGGGTTGGGCTGCAACCTCGCGCTGGCCGCCGACTTCACCGTCGCGGCGGCGGACGCCAACCTGTGGGAGCCGTTCATCGACCGCGGCTTCAGCCCCGACTCGGGCGCGACCTGGCTGCTCCCGCGGCTCGCCGGGGTGGCGCGGGCCAAACGCATGCTGCTGCTCGGTGAGAAGGTCAGCGGGACCGAGGCCGCCGACTGGGGGCTGATCCACCAGGCCGTCGCAACCGACGAGATCACCGCCGCGGCCGACGATCTCGCGCGCAGGCTGGCCGCGGGACCGACCGTGGCGATCGGGCTGGCCAAGCAGGCCGTGAACTTCGGGCTGACCGCCACGCTGCCGCAGTCGATGGCCCACGAGCTCGCCGATCTGGAACTGGCCTGCCGCACCGCTGATTTCAAGGAAGGCCTGGCGGCGTTCCGCGCCCGCCGGGCACCGGACTTCCACGGCAGATAGACGAAAGAAGGCACGTGAGTTCCCACCGTTACGACACCATCGGCTATGACGTCGACGGCCACACGGCGACGATCACGCTGAATCGGCCGGACGCGCTCAACGCGCTGTCCCCGCACATGATCGACGAGCTGCGGGCCGCCTACGACGAGGCCGAGAACGACGACGACATCTGGCTGATGATCGTCACCGGCACCGGCCGGGCGTTCTGCACGGGGGCCGACGTCAAGGAGATTCCCGACGACGGCAAGGTGATCTACGAACGCCCCTACCTGTCCACCTACGACCAGTGGGAGGCGCCCCAGGAGGGCACTCCCCCGTTCCGGCGGATGGCCAAACCCGTGCTCGCGGCGATCAACGGCATCTGCTGCGGCGCCGGGCTGGACTGGGTCACCACCGGGGACATCGTGATCGCCTCCGACAAGGCGACGTTTTTCGACCCGCATGTCAGCATCGGATTGGTCGCCGCGCGCGAGATGGTCCGGCTCGCCCGGGTGCTGCCCCGCACGGTCGCGCTGCGGATGGCGTTGGCGGGCAAACACGAACGGATGAGCGCCGAGCGAGCCTACGAACTCGGCATGGTGACCGAAGTGGTGCCGCACGAGAAGCTGATGGAACGTGCTCACGAGATCGCCGACATGGTGAACTCGAACGCGCCGCTGGCGGTGCGCGGCACCCGGCTCGCGATCCAGAAGACGCTGGACCTGCCGCTGCTCGAAGGCGAGATCCTGGCCGAGACGTTCCGCGAACGCGTGGTGCGCACCGAGGACGCGCAGGAGGGCCCGCGGGCGTTCATCGAGAAGCGCGCACCGAACTGGCAGTGCCGCTGAGGATGTCGATGACCGCATTCGAGACCATCCTGCTCGACCTCGACCACGACGTCCGGGTCGCGACCATCACCCTGAATCGGCCCGAGTCACTGAACTCGTTCAATCGCACGATGTGCCATGAGATGCGCGACGCCTGGCACACCGTCAAGGATGACGAGGGCATCAATGCCGTCGTGCTACGGGCCGCCGGCGAGCGGGCTTTCTCGGCCGGCCTGGACGTGAAATCTCGCTACGGCCAACCCGATATCGTGTGGAACCACGAGGATCCCGGTGAGCTGCTGAGCCCGAAGTGGCAGAAGATGTGGAAGCCGGTGGTGTGCGCGGTCCAGGGCATGTGCACCGCGGGTGCGCTGTACTTCGTCAACGAGTCCGACGTCGTGATCTGCTCCGAAGGGGCGACGTTCTTCGACTCCCACGTCAGCGCCGGTCTGGTCAGCGCGCTCGAACCCATCGGCCTGATGCGCCGGGTCGGCCTCGGCGACACCCTGCGGATGGCGTTGATGGGCAACGACGAACGCGTCGGTGCCCAGACCGCGCTGCGCATCGGCCTGGTCACCGAGGTGGTCCCCGAGAGCACGCTGTGGGACCGCGCGCACGAGATCGCCGGGACGATCGCGAACAAACCGCCGACCGCCACCCAGGGCACGGTCAAGGCGATCTGGGAATCCCTCGACAAGCCCTACCGCGCCGCGATGGACCAGGGGCTGATCTACACCCGGCTGGGGAACCCCATCGCGACCGACGAACTCGCCGAACGCCCCGTGCCGAAGTCGGCGCCGAGGATCCGGTGATGCACCCGCTGTCGCGGCGGATCACCGACGTGCTGGCGCTGGACCCGTCGGCGCGGGCGATTCAGTTCGACGGGCAGTGGAGCAGCTGGGGACAGATCGGCACGCTGGCCCACCGGATCCGCGACCAGGTCGGCACCGCCTCCGCCGGAATGATGTTGCGCAACACGCCCGTCCACGTCGCCGCACTGCTCGGTGTGCTCGCGGGCGGCGGCACCGTGGTGGTGATCAACCCGGCCCGCGGCGACGAACGCACCCGCGCCGACATCGCGGCCTTGCAGGTGCCGATCCTGATCGGAACCTCCGCGGATCTGGCGGCGCTGGCGCCGCAGACCTCGGCGACCACGGTGGCACTCGGCGGCCTCGATGACGCACCGCGCGTGAGCGTCGGCACCGCCGCCGCCTGCGACGACCGGCCCGGGGTCGCGGTGCGGATGCTGACCAGCGGAACCACCGGCCCGCCGAAGCGGGTCGACCTGACCTACGAGATGCTGGCCCGCAGCGTGATGGGCCGCGACCCCGCCTCGTCGCCGCCACCCACCGAGCTCCGGCGCGGCGTGGCCATCGTGAACTCCCCGCTGGTGCACGTCGGCGGAGTGTTCCGAATCCTGTTGTGCCTGGCCGAGGCCCGCCCGTTCGTGCTGCTGCCGAAGTTCGATCTCGGGCGGTGGTCCGACGCAGTGCGCGAGCACCGGCCGAGCGCGGTGTCCCTGGTGCCCGCGGCACTGCGCATGGTGCTGCACTCCGACCTGACCCGCGAAGACCTGACCGGCATCAAGGTGGTCACGTCCGGCACCGCGCCGCTGTCCGCCGATGACGCCGACGCGTTCACCGAGAAGTTCGGCATCCCGGTGCTCACCTCATACGCGGCCACCGAATTCGGCGGCGGTGTGGCGAGCTGGACGCTGGCCGACCACCAGCAGTTCTGGCACCAGAAGCGCGGCAGCGTAGGGCGGGCCAACCCCGGAGCCCGGCTGCGGGTGGTCGACGACCACCGCGAACCCGTTCCACCCGGCCAGGCCGGCCTGCTGGAGGTGATCCCCGCCCAACTCGCCGAAACCGGCCAATGGATGCAGACCACCGACCTCGCACGCATCGACGAGGACGGGTTCCTGTGGATCCTCGGACGCGCCGACCAGGCGATCATCCGCGGCGGGTTCAAGGTGATGCCCGACGACGTGAAGTCGGCGCTGGAATCCCATGCCGCCGTGGCCGGCGCGGCCGTGGTCGGGGTGCCGGATCCGCGCCTCGGCGAGACCCCGGCGGCGCTGGTCGAACTGCGCCCCGGCGATTCCGCGACGCCGCAGGAGCTGATAGACTACCTGCAGACCCGGCTGGCGCGGTATGAGATCCCGACAACACTGGTGCTCACCGACGCGATCCCCCGCACCCCGTCGGGCAAGCCTGACCTCACCGCCGTGCGGTCACACTTCGCGCAACGATGAGCACCGCGCCGGTCACCGTCGCCGAGGTGCTGCGCGCGCAACGCCGGTACGCCGACAAGCCGCTGCTGATCTGTGACGACGAGCGGCTCACCTACGCCGACGCGGATTCCCGGTCCGCGGCGCTGGCCGCACACCTGGTCACCCTCGGGGTCGGCAAGGGCAGCCACGTCGGGTTGCTGTATCCGAACGGGGCGCAGTTCGTCGTCGCGATGCTCGCCGCGGCCCGCATCGGCGCGGTGGTCGTACCGTTCTCGACGTTCAGCACCGCCGCGGAGCTACGTAGACAGTTGGCCGACAGCGACGTCGGCGTGCTGCTCGCGGCCCGGACCTACCGCACCCACGACTATGTCGCGGCCCTCGGCGACGCGGTCGGTGCACCGGTGCCGGACGGACCGCTGTGGTCCACCGAGGTTCCGGTGTTGCGCCGCATCGTGTTCGACCTTGTGGTCGATCCCGCACCCGCAGCCGGAGACGTGAAAGCCCTGGAAGACGACGTCGACGGATCCGACGTCCTCGCGATCATCTACACCTCGGGCTCGACCAGCGACCCGAAGGGTGTCGTGCATACGCACGCGTCGTTGTTGGCACACCAGCGCAACCTCAACGAGATCCGTGGGCTCACCGAGGACGACAGGCTGTTCTGCAATTCGCCGTTCTACTGGATCGGCGGGTTCGCGTTCGGGCTCCTGGCCACCCTCGTCGCCGGCGCGACGCTGATCTGCTCGAACGCGACCGACGCCGGGCAGACCCTCGACCTGCTCGAAGCCGAGAAGCCCACGGTCACCAACGGATTCGTGGCCGCCGTCGCGCACCTGACCCGTCACCCCAGCTTTCCCACCCGCGATCTGTCCTCGATGCGGCGCGGCAACCTGTACCCGATCATGGCCCCCGGCGCCCGGCCCGCCGATCCGGAGCTGCGGCACAACATGCTCGGCATGACCGAGGCGGGCGGCGTCGTGCTGCTGTCCGGCGACGACACCGATCAGCCCGAATCCCGGCGCGGCTCCTACGGCTTCCTGGCACCCGGCTTCGACGCCCGGATCGTCGACCCCGAGACCGGGCGCGATGTCGACGGCGCGGTCGGGGAACTGCTGCTGCGCGGACCACATCTGATGCAGGGCTATCACGGCCGCCCCCGGGAGGACTGCTTCGACGCCGACGGCTGGTTCCACACCGGCGACCTGGTGCGCCGCGACGGCGACGGGGTGTTCTACTTCGCCGGCCGGGCGGGTTCGATGATCAAGACCGCCGGCGCCAACGTCGCGCCCGCCGAGGTCGAGAAGGCGCTCACCGCCGCGTTGGCGACCGTCGACCCGAACGTGGCGGTACACGTCGTCGGCCTCCCCGATCCCGAGCGCGGACAGATCGTCGCGGCCGTCATCGCGACCGACGGCGGCACGGTATTCGATCAGAGCACCGTCGCTTCCGCGCTGCGGGACACCCTGTCGTCCTACAAGATTCCTCGCCGCGTGGTGACGGTTCGCCCCACCGACGTCCCGACCATGTCCAGCGGCAAGCTCGATCTTGCCGCGCTGCGAGGGCTGTTCGATGACTGACACGATCGACGCGCTGCTGCGCGAGCACGCTGCCGCCCATCACGCCGAGGATGCGGTGATCGATCCCGGCGAGCGCATCACCTACGGTGAACTCGACTCGGCCACCGAAGAACTCGGCGCCGCCCTCATCGCGGTCGGCATCGGCAAGGGCACCAGGGTCGGACTGCTGATGCCCAACGGTGTGCGGTGGGCGCGCACCGCACTGGCGTTGATGCGCATCGGCGCGGTGCTCGTCCCGCTGAGCACGCTGCTGACCCCGCGCGAGCTCGATGCGCAGCTGCGTACCGCGTCGGTGCAGTACCTGATCGCGGTCGAAGAGTTCCGCGGGCACCGCTACCTCGACCGCTTGTCCGCGGATCTTCCCGCGCTGCGTGCGGTGTGGACACCCGACCAGACAAACGCGCTCCCGCCCGGCCCGGCAGCGGTGGCGGACGCGATGGCCCGCGGCGTCAGACCTGCCGACCCGATGGCCATCCTGTTCACCTCGGGAAGCAGCGGCCCGCCCAAGGGTGTCCGGCATTCGCACGGCAACGCGATCGGTGCCGTCCGTGCCGGCCTGGCCGAGCGCTGCATCGACGCCCAGACCCGCCTGTACCTGCCGATGCCGTTGTTCTGGGTCGGCGGGTTCGGCGGCGGGCTGCTCTCGGCGCTGGTGGCCGGCGCGACCCTGATCACCGAGGCTGTCCCCCAACCCGCGTCGACGCTGCGGCTGCTGGCCGACGAGCGGGTGACGCTGTTCCGGGGCTGGCCCGACCAGGCGGTGGCGCTGGCCCGGCACCTGCCCGGCTCCGGCGTACAGCTCGAGCTGCGCCCCGGCAGCCTGGAAGCCCTGCTCCCCCGCGATCTGCGGTCCACCCCCGGCGCCCGGGCGAACCTGTTCGGGATGACCGAGTCGTTCGGCCCGTACTGCGGCTACCGCGCCGACACCGATATGCCCGCCACCGCATGGGGAAGCTGCGGCCGACCGTTCGACGGGGTGCAGGTGCGCATCACCGACCCTGACACCGGCACCGCGCTGCCTGCGGACTCGATCGGGATGATCGAGATCCGCGGCCGCACCGTCATGCAGGGCATCTGCGGGCGCGCTCGCGAGGACGTCTTCACCGCCGACGGCTACTACCGCACAGGTGATCTCGGCCGTTTGAACGCCGACGGGTTCCTGTTCTCGCACGGCCGCGCCGACGACATGTTCAAGGTGCGCGGCGCGACCGTCTACCCGTCGGAGGTCGAGGAGGCGCTGCGAAGCCTCGACGGGGTGCGCGCGGCGTTTGTGACGAATCTGCCCGGCCCCGAAGGTGATCGCGTCGCGGCCGCGGTGGTGTGCGATGCGTCGATCACCGCCGACCGGCTGCACCGGGCCGCCCGCGAGGTGCTCAGCAGCTTCAAGGTGCCTTCGGGGTGGGTGCTCGTCGAGGACGAGGACAAGATCCCGCGCGGTCCGACGGGTAAGGTGGACGCGGTCCGGCTGCGGGAACTTCTCGAGTGCGGTTGCGGCGGCTAGTACTGATACGCGCCGCGAAAACCGCTGCGGCGCATCAGCTGAACCTCCTCGCGAGCTGTGTTGACAGACCTGCGGAACGGGCGTGTACTGGACTTCGAAGATCACGAGGTCACACAATGATTGTCCATGACGCCAGTGCCGATGTTGATGCCTCGGCTCGTGCGAGCGCGAGGCCGTGATGGGTCCCGCCGCCGCGATCCGGAACCTGCTCAGGGCAGGAGAACCTGCGGCCAGCCGTGCCGCCAGCGGCCGGTGGGCCATCGACAGGATTCGCCGCCGAAACCGATTCGCGGACTGCTCCCGCGACACCAGGCTCGCACACCAACAGCGGTGTGATCACCCGGACAGGGGCGGCCCGACGACCGATCCCTGAGGCCTACCTCGGATTCGCCGAACGCATGGGCACACATCCGCGTACAGTGGTGACTATCAGCGGTTTTTCGTACACGCGACCATATTGCGCATGTCATTGCTGATTCCAGGATTGGGGCCTAGCGGCCGGGACGGGAGCGTCGCATGACGCCACAGATGACACGCAAGAACGATCAGAACACGACCGTCCCTGCACGCACACCGCGGCTACGGTTGAAGAGCAAGGCACCACGAACCGGATACGTCGACGGCGCCTGGTGGCCGCGCACCGAGGATCTCACCACGGAGCTGCCTGACCTCTTGGCGGTGCTGTCGGTACGCCTGGGCCGCATCGACCGAGTGTTGTACCACCTGGGCGCCTGGGCGAACGCCCCCCGGAAATTCACGACCGGCGGCCGGGCAGTACGCCTGGATGGATACCGGCTTCAGCCGCTCAACTCGATCACAGTTCTCGGCCTCGACGGCAATCACGCCCGCCTCACCCTGCTGGTGATCCCGCCACGCACCGATCCCGACGACGCCCACACCACGATGATGGCGGCGGCCGAGGCGGAGAACGCCGCCACCCTCGACGGGCTGCTCATGATGAGCCCACGAGAACGCGACCGACGAACCCAGGCGACCGTGGCCGAAGACCGCTGGGAGTCCGAAGGCGGAACGACGACTTTCCCGAGACCGACGCCGATCTCCTGCTGAAACAAGCCGAGGCGCTGCGGGCGCAGGCGCCACTCACACCACCGCGCGCTCACGCAGACCGTCGATCTGTTCTGCGGTGTATCCGACCTCACCGAGGATCTCGTCGGTGTGCTCTCCGAGCAGCGGGGCGCGCCGGCGGATCTCCCCCGGAGTCGCCGACAGCCGGAACGGGGTCTCGATCAGCGGCACCTCCTTCGGGGTGCCGGGAAACGGTACCCGCTTGAGATAGCCCATAGCCCGCACATGCGGGTCGTCGAGCGCTTCCTGTGTCGAATGCATGGGCGCGGCAGGCAGTTTCGCCGCCTCCAACAGCCCGAGTACCTCTGCCTTGGTCTTGTCGGCGCACCACCGCGCCATGATGGCGTTCAGCTCGTCGCCGTGCTGCCAGCGCAGATCGTCGTCGGCGAACCGCGGATCGTCGAACAACTCCGGCCGTCCGACTAACCTGCACCACCGCTTGAACATCGACGGCCCGGCGATCTGCAGCAGCACCCAGCCGTCGTCGGCGGTCCGGTACAGGTCACACGGCGCCACCGAGGTGCCCTGATTGGCCATCCGTGGTTTGTCGGTGCCCAGCAGGTCACGCTCGATCAGGAATGCGTTGGACAGCATCATCGCGGTCGGCAGCAGCGCACCCTCGACGTGCTGGCCCTCCCCGGTCCGGTCGCGGTGGTAGAGCGCCATCATCACCCCGATCGTCAACGTCAGCGCGGTGCCGAAGTCCGCGTACGGGACCACGGTGCGGATCGGCTGCTCCGGCAGACCCTGCCGGTACACCGCACCGGACATCACCTGCCCGGCACCGTCGAACCCGATCCGGTCACTGTACGGTCCGCCCTCGCCGTACGCGGTCGCGCTGGCCAGGATGATGTCGGGTCTGATCGCCCGCAGCGTGTCGTAATCCAGTCCGCTGGCCCGCATTCCGGCAGCGGGCATGTTCGCGACGACGATGTCGGCACCGGCCACCAGCTTGCGGGT
The DNA here is from genome assembly GCF_002086815.1 of Mycolicibacterium parafortuitum. Lineage (GTDB taxonomy): Bacteria > Actinomycetota > Actinomycetes > Mycobacteriales > Mycobacteriaceae > Mycobacterium > Mycobacterium parafortuitum. Next base: position 274,540 of record NZ_MVID01000001.1, on the reverse strand, counting down.
GACCTCCTGCCCCTCGGCGGTGGTGGTGTCCAGCGTCAGCGAGCGCTTGTTGCGGTTGCACTGCAGGAACGTGCCGCCCTCACCGGTATCGGCGATCGACTGCACCCAGCGGTCCTCGCCGCCTTCGCGTTTCTCGACCCGGATCACGTCGGCGCCCATGTCGGCCAGCAGCGCCGAACACCACGGAGCCGCGATGAACCGCCCGTAGTCGAGTACGCGGATCCCGTCGAGAACCCCCATGCCTACCTCCCCTTGGGCGAGCAGACACAAACTCGCACGATTCAGCGCGAAAAGGTGCGAGTTTGTGTCTGCTCGCGAGTCATCCGATCACGCCTCGGCGGGTCAGGTGGTCGATCAGCGGACCGGCGGCGGCGCACAGGTGTTCCGACATCGCATCCCTGGCCGCCGCACCGTCGCGCTTGCGCAGCGCGTCCAGGAGCTGCCGGTGGTCGCGCATCGAGTGTGCGGGCCACCCCTCGACGGTCGGGTACACGGATTCCAGCGCGAACCGGGTGATCTGGCCCATCAGCTGGGCCAGCTTCGGCGAGCCGGCCGCGAGGTTGACCCCGCGGTGGAACGCGTGGTTGAGCCGCACCGCGGCCTCGTGATCGACGGCGTGATACGCCGATTCGAGTTCGTCCTGGATCCGTTCGAGTTCGGCGAGCTGTTCGTCGGTGATCAGCTCGGCCGCCCGGCTGGCCAGCACCCCGCCGATGTGGGCCTGCACGTCGGAGACGTCGGCGATGTCACGCTCGGTGATCGGCAGCACCACGAACCCCCGCCGCGGCTGCTGGGCCAGCAGTCCCTCGGCACGCAGCCCGAACAGCGCCTCGCGCACCGGGGTCACGCTGATGCCGAGTTCGGCGGCCAGTTGCTCGAGCCGGATGTAGCGGCCCGGCGGGTAGGTGCCCTCGAAGATCCGCCGCCGGACGAACCGGGCGACGTCCTCGGCGAGCTGCGGCCTGGCCGCGAAGTCGGGGATGCTCAACGCCCTAGATCCGGTAGTCCGCCAGCAATCGCTTGCTGATGATGTTCTTCTGGATCTCGCTGGTGCCCTCGCCGATCAGCAGGAACGGCGCGTCGCGCATCAGCCGCTCCACCTCGTACTCCTTCGAGTACCCGTATCCGCCGTGGATGCGGAAACTCTGCTGGGTCACCTCGGCGCACACCTCGCTGGCGAAGTACTTCGCCATCCCCGCGGCGACGTCGTTGCGCTCACCGGAGTCCTTGAGCCGGGCCGCGTTGACCATCATCAGATGGGCGGCCTCGACCTTGGTCGCCATCTCCGCGAGCTGGAAGGCGATGGCCTGATGCTCGGCGATCGGCTTGCCGAAGGTGCTGCGCTGCTGGGCATATCGCACCGCGAGCTCGAACGCCCGGATCCCGACACCGCAGGCCCGCGCCGACACGTTGACGCGGCCGACCTCGACGCCGTCCATCATCTGGAAGAAGCCCTGGCCGGGCGCCTCCCCGAGGATGTCGGTGGCCTTGGCCCGGTATCCGTCGAAGATCAGCTCGGTGGTGTCGATGCCCTTGTAGCCGAGCTTGTCGAGCTTGCCCGGGATGGTCAGGCCCGGAACGACTTCGCCGAACCCGGTGGGCTTTTCGACCAGGAACGCGGTCAGGTTGCGGTGCGGCTTGTCGGCGCCCTCGTCGGTACGCACCAGCGTCGCCACCAGTGTCGAGCTGCCGCCGTTGGTCAGCCACATCTTCTGGCCGTCGATGGTGTAGGTGCCGTCGCCGTTGTCGCGGGCGCGGGTGCGGATCGCCGCGACGTCGGAGCCGAGTTCGGGCTCCGACATCGAGAACGCGCCGCGGGTCTCCCCTGTGGCCATCCGCGGCAGGTGGTGACTCTTCTGCGCGTCGGTCCCGTGCTGGCGGATCATGTACGCGACGATGAAGTGGGTGTTGATCACCCCCGACACGCTCATCCATCCGCGGGCCAGCTCCTCGACACACAGCGCGTAGGTGAGCAGCGACTCCCCCAGCCCGCCGTACTCCTCCGGGATCATCAACCCGAACAGGCCCATCTCCCGCATCGCGTCGACGATCGCCTGCGGATAGATGTCGGAGTGCTCCAGATCCTGGGCGGTCGGGATGACCTCCTTGTCGACGAATTGCCGCACGGTGGCCACGATCTCGGTCTGGAACTCGGTCAGTCCCAGGGTCTGTGCAAGCCTACTCATGCGCGATCCCGCTTCGCTTCTCGCTGAATGTCATTACGCCACCTTCTCGAATACCGCGGCCAGACCCTGGCCGCCGCCGATGCACATCGTCTCCAGGCCGTACCTGCCGTCGCGGCGCACCAACTCGCGCGCCAGCGTGGCCAGCATCCGTCCGCCGGTCGCCCCGACCGGATGACCGAGCGAGATGCCCGAGCCGTGCACGTTGGTGCGCTCCAGATCGGCGTCGGCGAACTTCCACTCCCGCAGGCACGCGAGGGCCTGCGCGGCGAACGCCTCGTTGAGCTCGATCAGGTCCATGTCGGCCAATGCCAGGCCTGCTTTGGCCAGCGCGACCTCGGTGGCCGGGACCGGGCCGATGCCCATGATCTTCGGGGCCACGCCGGCCACCCCCCACGACACGATCCGCACCAGAGGGCGCAGGCCGAGTTCGGCGGCCTTCTCCGGGGTGGTGACCAGGCACATCGACGCGGCGTCGTTCTGCCCGCTGGAGTTGCCCGCCGTCACCGTCGCGTCCGGATCGGACTTGCCGAGAACAGGTTTCAGCTTGCTCAGTGTCTCCATCGAGGTGTCGGCGCGGGGGTGTTCGTCGGTGTCGATCACCTGATCACCGGAGCGGCTGCTCACCGTCACCGGGATGATCGTCTCGGCCAGCAAGCCGTCCTGCTGCGCCTTCACCGCGCGGGCGTGTGAGCGCACCGCGAGTTCGTCCTGCTCCTCGCGGGAGATCGCGTAGTCGCGGCGCAGGTTCTCGGCGGTCTCCAGCATGCCGCCGGGCACCGGGTAGTTCTTGCCGCCTGCGGTGGTGCGGCCGCGGGCCAGCGCATCGTGCACGGTGATGCCGGTCCTGGCCCCGCCCCACCGCATGTCCGTGGAGTGGAACACCACGTTGCTCATCGACTCGGCACCGCCGGCGACGACGAGATCGTTGTTGCCGCTTGCCACTTGCATCGCGGCCTGGATCACCGCCTGTAGCCCGGATCCGCAGCGGCGGTCGATCTGCATGCCACCGACGGTGACCGGCAGGCCGGCGTCGAGCGCGATCACGCGGCCGATCGCCGGCGCTTCCATGCTCGGGTAGCAGTGCCCGACGACCACATCCTCGACCGCCTCGGGGGCGACGCCGGTGCGCGCGAGCAGCCCCTTCAGGGCGACGACGCCGAGTTCGACGGCGGTCAGGGACGTGAACATGCCGTTGTAGCGACCGATCGGTGTCCGTACCGGCTCGCAGATGACCGCCTCGCGGCTCACAGGTGCCGACCTCCGGTGACCTCGAGAACCGTACCGGTCATGTACGACGACATGTCCGACGCCAGAAACAGCGCCACGTTGGCGACCTCGGCGGGCTCACCGGCGCGGCCCAGCGGGACCTCGGCGACCTTGGAGTCCCAGATGCGTTGCGGCATCGCCTCGGTCATCGCCGAGCGGATGAGGCCGGGCTGGATCGCGTTGACCCGCACGCCGAGGTAGGCCAGTTCCTTGGATGCCGCCTTGGTCATGCCGACGATGCCCGCTTTGGCCGCCGAGTAGTTGGTCTGTCCGACCATGCCGACCTTGCCCGAGATCGAGGACATGTTCACGATCGCGCCGTGCTTCTGCTCGCGCATCACCGCCGCGGCGGCGCGCAGGCCGTTCCAGGTGCCCTTCAGGTGGACGGAGATGACCTGGTCGAAATCGGCCTCGGTCATCTTGCGCATCGTCGCGTCCCGGGTGATGCCCGCGTTGTTGACCATGATGTCCAGCCCGCCGAAGACATCGGTGGCCGCGGCGACGAGCGCGTCGACCTCACCGGAGTCCGTGACGTTGCAGCGCACCGCGTGGGCGACGTCCGCGCCGCCGAGCATCTCGACGGCCGCCTGGGTCGCCTCCAGGTTCACGTCGCCGAGTACCACCCGCGCGCCCTCGGCGATGAAACGCTCCGCGATCGCGAACCCCAGACCCTGGGCTCCGCCAGTGATTACCGCGGTCCGACCAGTCAGCAATGACACCTGATTCACCAATCCTCACGTCGACGGGAACTATCGGCACGCTATCGTATTTCATATACGATATTGGCTCGCGGCCTGTCCGCCATACTTGCCGACCATTCCCTCCCGACGTCCTTCCCGAGGAGCACCACCCGATGGCACCAGCCGAGGTCAGCGCCACAGAAGTCAACGCCACCGAAGTCAGCGCTGAGGATTTCCAGGCGATCCTGGCCGCGACACGCCAGTTCGTCCGTACCGCGGTCGTCCCACGCGAACAGGAGATCCTGGCCACCGATCAGGTTCCCGACGACCTGCGCGAACAGGCCAAGTCCATGGGCCTGTTCGGCTACGCGATCCCGCAGGAGTGGGGCGGCCTTGGCCTGAACCTGGCACAGGACGTCGAGCTCGCGATGGAACTCGGTTACACCTCGCTGGCGCTGCGCTCGATGTTCGGCACCAACAACGGCATCGCCGGTCAGGTGCTGGTCGGCTACGGCACCGACGAGCAGAAGAAGACGTGGCTGGAGGGGATCGCGTCCGGTGACGTGGTCGCGTCGTTCGCGCTGACCGAACCCGGCGCCGGATCGAACCCGTCGGGCCTGCGCAGCAAAGCCGTCCGCGACGGCGACGGGCCCGAACCCGATTGGATCATCAACGGCCAGAAGCGATTCATCACCAACGCGCCGAACGCCGATCTGTTCGTCACGTTCGCGCGGACCCGCCCGGCCGACGCCTTGGGCGCCGGGATCGCGGTATTCCTGGTCCCCGCCGACACCGCCGGGGTCGAGGTCGGCGCCAAGGACAAGAAAATGGGTCAGGAGGGCGCCTGGACGGCCGACGTCAACTTCACCGACGTCCGGGTACCGAACAGCGCGCTGGTCGGCGGGTCCGAGGACATCGGCTACCGCGCGGCGATGACCTCGCTGGCGCGCGGTCGGGTGCACATCGCCGCGCTCGCCGTCGGCGCCGCGCAGCGCGCGCTCGACGAGTCGGTGGCCTACGCCGCGACCGCGACCCAGGGCGGCACGCCGATCGGCGAGTTCCAGCTTGTGCAGGCGATGCTTGCCGATCAGCAGACCGGTGTGATGGCGGGCCGGGCACTGGTCCGCGACACCGCGCAGCAGTGGATCACCGAGCAGGACCGCCGCCTCGCGCCGTCGGCCGCCAAGCTGTTCTGCACCGAGATGGCAGGCAAGGTGGCCGATCTCGCGGTGCAGATCCATGGCGGCAGCGGCTACATGCGCGAAGTGCCGGTGGAGCGGATCTATCGCGACGTCAGACTGTTACGACTCTACGAGGGCACCAGCGAGATCCAGCGGCTGATCATCGGCGGCGGTCTGGTCAAGGCGGCCCAGAAAGCACAGAAGGCCCAGAAATGAGCAACAGACTGCAGGGACGCGTCGCGTTCATCACCGGGGCTGCCCGCGGGCAGGGCCGGGCGCACGCGGTGCGACTGGCCAACGAGGGCGCCGACATCATCGCCGTCGATATCGCCGGGCCGTTACCGCCCTGTGTCCCTTACGATCACGCCACCCCGGACGACCTCGCCGAAACCGTGAAGCTCGTCGAGCAGACAGGGCGCCGCATCGTCGCCGCGGAAGCCGACACCCGCGACGGTGAGAAGCTCAAGGAGGTCGTCGAGGCCGGCGTCGCCGAGTTCGGCAGGTTGGACGTCATCGTCGCGAACGCGGGCGTCACCGCCCCGCAGGCGTGGGACGACATCAGCGCCGACGATTTCCGTGACGTGATGGACATCAACGTCACCGGAACATGGAACACCGTGATGGCGGGCGCACATCGGATCATCGATGGCGGGCGCGGTGGATCGATCATCCTGATCAGCTCGGCAGCGGGAATCAAGTTGCAGCCGTTCATGGTTCACTACACCGCGAGCAAGCACGCGGTGACCGGTATGGCGCGCGCGTTCGCCGCGGAGCTGGGCAAGCACTCGATCCGGGTCAACAGCGTGCATCCCGGACCCGTGGTCACCGCGATGGGCACCGGCGACATGGTCGCCGCGCTGGGCAAGGCGATGGAGACCAACCCTCAGCTGCAGAACATGATGACGCCGTTCCTGCCGACCTGGGCTGTCGAACCCGAGGACATCGCCGACGCGGTGTGCTGGCTGGCCGGCGACGAGTCGAAATTCGTCACCGCGAGCGCGATCTCAATCGACCAGGGCTCGACGCACTACTGACCGGCCAGCGTCTGGCGCAGGAATGCGACCTGGTCGGTCAGCGTCTTGTCGAACCAGTCGTTGCCCGGCCACACGTCGAAGTGGTCACACGGGTAGTGATGCACCTGCGCCCTGCCGTGGGCCGCGGTCCTGGCGACCGCGTCGGCGGGCACGTACTGGTCGAAATCGGCGATCTGCACCAGCAGTGGACAGCGCAGCTTCTTGGCGGCCGCGGTGGTCCGCACGCCGAGGACCTCAAGGCCGATCGAGCTGTCGATCTCGTTGCGCCAGGTCGGCCCCGCCAGCGCGGTGTAGCTCTCGTAGGCGCCCTCCAGCGCGAGCGCACCGTTCCCGCCGACCGCTGACACCAGCGGCATCAGGGTCGGGGATGCGTTGCGCGCCGCCGAGATCCGGCTCTTGAGCCCGGTCAGCGTCCAGCGCAGCGACGACACCGGATCACGCGAGGCCATCGCGGCACGGCTGACCGCCAGGCCACTGGTCAGCGGTGTCAACGCGAGCACCGCCGAGATGTCGGGACGGTCGGCGGCCACCCGGAGCACGTGCCCACCCGAGAACGAGGCTCCCCACAGCGCGATCCGGTCCGCGTCGACCCCGTCGAGTTGTTTGGCCGCGTGAACGGCGGCATGGTAGTCGTCGATCTGTCGACGCACCGACAGCGACTGCCGGGGCTGCCCACCCGAGGCGCCGAACCCGCGGTAGTCGAACGCGAACACGTCGAAGCCCTCCGCGGCGAACCGCTGCGCGAACGGTTCCAGACCCGAGTCCTTGGTGCCGCCGAACCCGTGCGCCATCACCACGACCGGCCGCCGGGACCCCTCGGCGGCGAAATGCCAAGCGCTACAGGTGTCTTCACCGCTGGCGAAGTCGACCTCGGTCCGCGTCATCGCGCCACCACCGCCGCGCGCTGCGCCCGCGCCATACCGGCGGGGATCTCCTTCTTGCGGATGTCGTGTTCGTAGACGAAGTAGTCCACCTGCTGGGTGTGGCGTGGACGGTCGGTGCAGTGCCCGGCGTGCAGCTGCTGGTCGGCGTCGATCACGCGTTCCATCTCGTCGACCGAGGGCAGCGCATAGCGCCCGATCGCGTAGGCGGCCAGCAGCCGGGCCTGGCATTCCACGAACGGGAACAGCGTCGGCACGGCCTGGGCGAACCCCATGAAGACCAGGTTCTCGATGCCCGGCAGGAACATCCGCTTGTAGAGCCGGATCGCGTTGTCCGGGGCGCTGATGAAGTCCGGATCGAAGAACGGGAAGGTGATGTTGTAGCCGGTGGCGTAGACGATCACGTCGAACTCGTCGTGGGTGCCGTCGACGAAATGCACCGTATGACCGTCCAGCCGAGCGATATTCGGCTTGGGCGCCACGTCACCGGACCCCAGCCGCAGGGGCAGTTCCACCGACTGCGTGGGGTGGGCCTCGAACAGTTTGTGGTCAGCAGGCGGCAGGCCGTACATCGTCGGGTCGGTGCCGAGCATCGGGGCGACCAGTTGCACCGCTTTGCGCTGCCACTTCAGCGGCAGGTACGGCGAGGTCTGCCAGAACGTGTCCCCCGGCCGGCCCGCGATGTACTTCGGCACGATCCACGCCGACGACCGGGTCGACAACGTGACCTGGTTGTCCAGTGCCTTCGACGACAGCTCGACCGTGATGTCGGCGGCGCTGTTGCCGATGCCGACCACCAGGATGCGCTTGCCGGTCAGGGCCAGCGGCGTGCTCGGATCGATGTAGGAATGCGAGTGGATGGACTCGCCGTCGAAAGACCCGGGGAAATCCGGCAGGCGCGGATCCCAGTGGTGCCCGTTGGCGACGACCAGCATGTCGAAATGCCGGTCCGCGCCCGACTGGTCCCGAATGATCCAGCGGCCGTCGTCCGTCCGCTCGGCGCGCACCACCCCGTTCTCGAACTCGATGTGGTCGAGCAGACCGAACGTGCGGGCGTAGTCGTCCAGATAGGCCTTGACATGTGAGTGGTGCGGGAACGACGGATAGTGCTCCGGCATCGGGAAGTCCTTGAAGGACAACCGGTGCTTGGACGTGTCGATGTGCAGGGACCGGTAGGCGCTGCTGTGCCCGTTGGGATTGCCGAACGCCCAGTTCCCGCCGATCCGGTCCGAGGTCTCGAACGTGGTGTAGTCGACCCCGTAGTCCTTGAGCATCTTGCCCGCGGTGAGCCCGCTGATACCGGCGCCGATCACCGCCACATACGGCTGCGCATGCCTCACCGTCACTCCTCACGCCGTGGGACGTTCACGCTTTTGACGTCTGTCAGAAATCGCTGACGCCTGTTCTACCACGGCACGCCCGCGTGCGGCGGCGACTCAGCCGATGAAACGCACGATCGACTCGGCGACGGCCGCAGGCTTCTCGGAGCCCTCGACCTCGACGGTGGTGGTCACCGTCGCCTGAACCGCGTTGTCGAGCTCCTTGACCTCGGAGATCTCGGCACGCGCCCGCAGCTTGGCCCCGACGCGCACCGGGGTGATGAACCGAACCTTGTTGTAGCCGTAGTTGATCGCCATGGCGATGTTGCCGACCGTGTACAGCTGATGGGTGAAGTGCGGAAGCAGCGACAGGGTCAGCAGGCCGTGGGCGATGGTGCCACCGAACGGCCCGTCGGCGGCGCGAGCCGGATCCACGTGGATCCACTGGTGGTCGTCGGTCGCGTCGGCGAACAGGTTGACCCGGTCCTGGGTGATCTCCATCCACTCCGTGGGGCCCAGCTGGGTGCCCTGAGCCGCAACGAGTTCAGCCAGATTTTCGAACTTCTTCACGCCAGAATCCTCCTCGGGTGATCACTGCTTGGTGCCGGACGGCCCGCGGGATCGACCCCGTCGTTACCGACACTGCAGTACACGAGAGTCCGGCGCCACCACACTGTGCCACACCACCATCCCCGCCATACCACCCTCACCGCACCGGCGCGAACCTCGGGGGCACCCCCCACCCGAATCGCGGGACCTCCGCGGGGCCGGGCCGCACCGGCAATTGCCTGCGCTACCCCGAGGCAATTCACCGCGCGAATTCGAATCACCCGATAGCGCCGGCCGGTGCGCCGCCCGGATGAATAGCGCCGCGGAACCCGCGTCGACGCACCGCGCCACCCGCCGCGCAGCGGGCGCGCCGGCACCGCTGAAGACGCCCGAACTCTGCACGCCGCTGCAATTTCAGCAAATTCGGTGTCCAACTTTAGGTATACAGCCACTCGTTCTCCCGGGGGTCTAGGACGGTCCGGCAATTCGGGGTTACCAGCCGGTAACCGCTCCTGAGGCTTCGTTTGCGGTCCTTTCCCGCCGTACCCATTACCAATAGTCACTTCGTGCCGGGCAAATACCTTGATCGGCGAGACGATCCCAGATGTTCGCTGATGATCCGCTAAAAGCAATTTGACCTGCAACAACATCTTGGCGGTCGATAGCCCGTCATTGTCGTCATTCGACAGCCGTTCTTGCGAATGGATTGTTGTTCTCGAATTAACGATCACGAGTTCAAAATCCCCGATCCCGATCGGAACGCGGCGAGATACTCGATCTGCGTGCAGATAACAAACACGCATCCCCCAACGAAGTACAGCTAAATACCCACGCTGTCACCTGATGAATGGATGAAATATGACCACGCCAGAGTTCCGTCCCTCCGCCCTCGATTACGCCCCGCTGACCGCGAGCCCGAGCTACTGGGACCCGGCAACGGAATGCACGGTCGTCTACGCGACGCCGTCCGGCGAGCGCGAGTTGTGGCGCGACTACGTACGCGGCGCGATCACGAACTACGAGAAGCACGGCGTCGCCGCGGCCCTGGATCTCGACGCCCTGCGTACGGGCGAGGACACGGTGCTGTTCGCCGCGTGCGTCAACGATGCCGGGGCGGTGGTCGGTGGGCTGCGTGCGCGCGGGCCGTACCTGTCCGCCGACGACTGCCATGCGGTCCGGGAGTGGGACGGTCAGCCCGGCCAGGCCGCGGTGCACAAAATGGTCGCCGACCGCATACCCTTCGGTGTGGCCGAAATGAAGACGGCGTGGGTGACCGACGACCCCGACGAGAGCCGACGTCTGACGACGGCGATCGCGCGTACCCCGTTGCACGCGATGACGCTCCTCGACATCCAGTTCATCGTCGCGACCGCGGCGTCGTATGTCCTCAAGCGCTGGCTGTCCTCGGGCGGTGTGCTGGCCTCGAAGATCCCCGCCACGCCCTATCCCGACGAGCGTTACGACACCCGGCTCGCGTGGTGGGATCGCACCACCTTCGCCAACCACGCTGATCCCAGCCAGGTTTCGTCGTACTTCGCCGAGCAGCGCCAGATCGCCGACATGCTGCCCGAGCTGACCGCTCCCGTCGCAGGAGACGTACCCGCTCGATGACCGACGCTGACGACCGGCCCGCCGACCATCGGGCCGAGGTCTTGGACCCTGCCCACCCCGCCCACCAGCAGAGGCTGGCTCAGCTTCGGGCAGACCCCGCCATCGAGTGCGCGCCGGAACCGCCCGACGGGGCCGGCGCGCACCGGTGGGTGCACTATCCGTGGCGGCGCGCCGTGGTCGATGTGCCTGTGCCCGAGGAGTTCCGGCGGGTCCGGTTGGACCGCAACAGGAATCTGATGACCGGCGACGAACTGCGCCGGCTCGCCGGTCTGCGGGTCGGTGTCGTCGGGTTGAGCGTCGGTCACGCCATCGCCCATATGCTCGCGGCAGAAGGGGTCTGCGGTCTGCTGCGGTTGGCCGACTACGACGTCCTGGAGTTGTCCAACCTCAATCGGGTGCCGGCCTCGGTGCTCGACCTCGGGCTGAACAAAGCGGTGGCGTGCGCGCGGCGGATCGCCGAACTGGATCCGTATCTTCCGGTCGAGGTCGTCGCCGACGGTGTCACCGCCGACAACGTGGAGACGTTCCTCGACGGGCTCGACGTCGTCGTCGAGGAATGTGACTCGCTGGACGTCAAGGTGTTGGTACGCGAGCGCGCACGCGCCCGTGGGCTGCCGGTACTGATGGCCACCAGCAGTGGCGGACTGCTCGACATCGAGCGGTTCGACCAGCAGCCGCACCGGCCGGTGTTCCACGGGCTGCTCGGAGATGTCGACGCCGACGAACTCGGCAGGCTCAGCTCCAAAGAGAAGGTGCCGCACGTCATGCGCATCATCGACGCCGCGCTGCTGCGGCCCCGGATGCAGGCGTCGCTGATCGAGGTCGGGGCGACGCTCACGACGTGGCCTCAGTTGTCCTCCGAGGTCGCCATCGGTGCCGCGACCGTCGCCGAGGCAGTGCGCCGGATCGGCCTCGGTGAGGACCTCGGGTCCGGGCGGGTGCGGGTCGACGTTCCGGCGCTGCTCGACGACGTCGACGATCCGTGGGACGCGCGTCGCCCACACCCGGATGACGAACGGTCCGCGCCGGCTGCCACCGAAACCGTCACCGCCGATCCCGGGCGCGGTGACCTCGCCACCATCGCCGCGGCCGCGGCGCGGGCGCCGTCGGGCGGCAACACCCAACCGTGGAGCATCGACGTCGGTGACACCGCCCTGACGATCCGGATCGATCCGACCCTGTCGTCCGCGATGGACGTCGGGTACCGCGGGAGCGCGGTCGCCGTCGGTGCGGCCACGTTCAACGCCAGGGTCGCCGCCGCGGCCCGCGGCCTGAGCGCGCAGGTCAGGTTCAGCGAGGCCCCGTCATCGGCACCACTGGCCGCCGTCGTGACCACCGCCCCCGCGGCCACCGGTGGCGACCCGGACCTCGCCGAGCGCTACGAGGCCATGCTGGCCCGCGAGACCAACCGGCACAGCGGCACCGCGGAGCAGATTCCCGCCGAGGTGATCGCCGAGTGGGAGCGGATGGCCGCCGCCGAGGGCGCCCGGCTGCGGCTGGTGACCGACACGGGCCGCCTCGACAAGGCCGCGGCGCTGTTCGCCGAGGCCGACCGCATCCGCTACCTGACCCCGATGCTGCACTCCCAGATGATGAGCGAGCTGCGCCGGCCCGGCGACCCCGATCCGGACACCGGGATCGATGTGCGCAGCCTCGAACTCGACGCGGCGAACCTCGCGTCGCTCGATCTGCTCCGCAGTGGTGCGGTGATGGCCCACCTCGCCGAGTGGGACGCCGGATCCGCGCTCGGCGAACCCACCCGGGCCGCGGTCAGCGACGCGTCCGCGCTGGCCGTGGTGTCGGTGCGCGGGGACACGCTCGTCGACTACGCCCGCGGCGGCGCCGCGGTCGAGGCGATCTGGATCAGTGCGCAAGAACACGGTCAGGCCGTCCAACCCATCTCACCTGCGTTCCTGTACGCGCGGAGCGCCGGTGAACTGCAGGCCATGTCCGCGGCGTTCTCGAAGCGGCTCGCCGACCTGCAATACTCTTTCCACACGTTGATCGACCTCGAGTCGGACGAGTCGCTGATCCTGATCCTCAGGATCTGTCGCGCGCCCCGGCCCTCGGTGTCGAGCCGACGAAGGCAGATACCCGGTCGTTCGACACCGACCTAGGTTGGATCGGAGGTCAGTGTCCGAGAGTCTGGACATGCTCGTCACGTCGGTGGCGGCACAACTCATGGGCGCCGGTGCCGCTTCCTGGGTGGAGGCCAGCCGGGGTGTCCTCGCCGAACTGGTGGCCCACTTCGACGTCGATGTCAGCTTCCTGCGGCGTAACGATCATTCGATCCGGGCATCGATCCTGGTCGCCGAATGGCCGGTACGGCCCGAGACCCCCGATCCCGATCCGCTCGCGGTGGTCTACTTCGCCGACGCCGATCCGGTGTTCGCCTTGGCCGAACACCAGAAGGAACCGCTGGTGTTCCGCCCGGAACCGGCCACCGACGAGTATCAGAAGACCATCGAGGAGAGCCGCCAGGTTCCCCAGGTGTCGATGGCATGCGTTCCGCTGTTGTCCGAGGACGACACCACCGGGGTACTCGGCTTCATCAAGTTCGGCGACCGCGACTGGACCGAAGAGGAACTCAACGCGCTCCAGGCGATCGCCTCCCTGTTCGCCCAGGTGCAAGCGCGGGTGCAGGCCGAGGAGCAACTCCGGTACCTCGCCGAGCACGACGACCTGACCGGCCTGTGCAACCGGCGCGCGCTGCTCGCCCACCTCGACGAGCGTCTCGCCGAGGACCAGCCCGGTCCGGTGGCCGCGTTGTTCTTCGACCTGGACCGGCTCAAGGCGATCAACGACTATCTCGGTCACACCGCGGGCGACCGGTTCATCCGGGTGCTGGCCGAGCGGCTTCGCGAGAGCGCTGAGACCCCGAACATGATCGCCCGCCTCGGCGGCGACGAGTTCGTCGTCGTGCCCACCGAACCGATGGATGTGGCCGCCGCCGAAGCGCTTGCCCACCAGCTGCAGTCGACGTTGCGTGAACGCGTCTCGATCGACGGCGAGACCCTGTCCAGGACCGTCAGTATCGGTGTGGCACAAGGCATTCCGGGGCGCGACACCACGTCGGATCTACTCCGGCGCGCCGACCAGGCGGTGCTGGCCGCCAAGGGTTCCGGCGGAAACCAGATCACCGTGTTCACCGAGGACATGTCTCTGCAGAACGAGTTCGACAACGACATCGAACTGCACCTGCAGGGCGTGATCGAAAACGGTGCGCTGCTTCTTCACTACCTTCCCGAAATCGATATGCGCACCGGCGACATCCTCGCCGCCGAGGCGCTCGTGCGCTGGCAGCACCCGACCCGCGGTCTGCTGTCCCCCGACGCGTTCATCGGGGTGGCGGAGTCGATCAACTTCGCCGGCGAACTGGGCCGCTGGGTGATGCGGACGGCGTGCGCGGAGTTCGCCGCTTGGCGGGCCCGCGGCATCGGCAGGGACGCCATCATGCGGATCAACGTCTCCCCGGTGCAACTGGTCACCGACGGTTTCGTCGAGACGGTGGCCGGCATCATCGACGAGTTCGGCCTCGACCACGGTTCGGTCTGTCTTGAGATCACCGAGAGCGTGGTGGTGCAGGACATCGAGACGACCCGGGTGACCCTGGACGGGCTGAAGAAGGCCGGTGTGCTGGTTGCCATCGACGATTTCGGAACCGGTTACAGCGCGCTGTCGCACCTGAAGTCACTGCCGGTGGACACACTGAAGATCGACAAGAGTTTCGTGCGTGAACTCGGTTCGGACCCAGGCGATCTCGCGATCGTGCGGGCCATCATCGCGCTCGCCGAGGCATTCGGCCTCGAACTGGTCGCCGAGGGTGTCGAGACCGACGCCGCGGCGCTGACCCTGCTTCGGCACGGCTGCCATCGGGCACAGGGCTTCCTGCTCTCGCGCCCGATCCCCGGCGCGGCGATGGAAACCCTGTTCTCCCAAGGGCGCATCCCCGTCAGCTTCTCGAAGTCCTGACCGCCGGCCGGTCAGGACCGACTGACCGCTAGTCGGTCAGCAGCTCGACGCGACCGAATCTGCTGGCCTCCTTGCCGACGAGCGCGACCCGAAGCCGATCCTGCCCGGTCAGCCCGTCGCTGGCCGGTCCGCGGGTGACGTCCTCATGGCGGCAGATCAGCACTCCGTGACGCGCGCGGACCGCCAGCGGCCCGTCGGCGGTGGCGAAGACCGCGCCGGTGACCACATGGTCCTCGAAGACCAACCGCTCGAACCGCGTCACCGGCTGTGGCCACAGGTCCCGGTCCTCGGCCTGGGCGGTGAGCCATCGCCGGACCGAACCGATCGGGTCGGCGATGTCGGGGATCACCTCCCCGATCTCGGTCACCTTGACCAGGTCACCGTCGCCGCGATCCATGGTCGCCGACGTCCAGTCGGTGACCTGCGTGTAGAGGTAGCCCGTGGGTGACGGGATGCAGCGCGCCGCCCAGTCACGCAGCCGCGCGCCGTCGAATGCCGGAATCGGCCTGCGGCGCACCGGAACAGGTTCGCCGGCGGCGCGCACCGGCAGGTCGGCGTCGTGCTGACTGAGCGCCGAGACGTCGATGTCGGAGGTCAACGAACCGATGTAGTCAGCGGTCGCCTCGTCATCGTCGAACGTGGAGTCGAACGTGAACCAGCCGTGCCGCGCCGGGGTCGGGGCACTGGCGAGGAAGACCTCGCCGTCCTGGTCGGCCGCCGAGATCGCCGTGGCCAGACCCGCCAGCCCGGTGTCGGTGCACACGACGTCGACTTCGTCGTCCCATTCGGGATCGTTCACGCTCAGTTGCCTCGCTGTAGATGCCGCAAAGAGAGCCCGACCTGGACTTTCCCGGCCGGTCAAGGCTATGGCATCGCCGATACCTGACCAAAATCGCCGGCGGCCGTGCCCAGGTGCGGCGGTTCTGGCAGGGAACCTGGGGTAGCTTCCACTTAACTAACTAGGTTTACTGTGTCTGTAGCGCGTGGCGGAAAGGAGAGATCGATGGATTTGGGCTGGTCTGCGACCGACCTCGCGTTCCGCGACGAAGTGCGGGCATTCCTCGACGAGAAGCTGACCCCGGAACTCCGGCGGGCCGGGCGGTTGATGACAAGCGTGTACGCCGACCACGACGCCAGCATGGAGTGGCAGCGCATTCTCCACGAGCGCGGCTGGGCGGCTCCGGCGTGGCCGGTGGCCCACGGCGGCTGTGATTGGAGCCTGACCCAGCACTACATCTTCAGCCGGGAATCGACGTTGGCCGGAGCGCCGTCGCTGTCGCCGATGGGGATCAGGATGGTAGCCCACGCGATCATCAAGTTCGGCACCGACGAGCAGAAGGACTTCTTCCTGCCCCGGATCCTGACCGGCGAGGTGTTCTTCTGCCAGGGTTACTCGGAGCCGGAAGCCGGCTCGGACCTGGCGGCGCTGTCGATGGCCGCCCGTGACGACGGCGATCACCTGGTCTGCACCGGCAGCAAGATCTGGACCACCCACGCGCGGGAGGCCAACTGGATGTTCGCGCTGGTGCGCACCACCCGCAACGAGAAGAAGCAGCGCGGCATCACGTTCCTCCTCATCGACATGTCCACCCCGGGCATCGAGATCCGCCCGCTGGTCATGACGTCCGGCGAAGAGGTGCAGAACCAGGTCTTCTTCGACGAGGTGCGGGTGCCCAAGAAGAACGTCATCGGCCAGATCGACGACGGCTGGACCGTGGCGAAGTATCTCCTGGAGTTCGAGCGCGGCGGCGGCGCCGTCGCAGCGGGCCTTCAGGTGATGGCCGAGAACATCGCCGAGGTCGCCGCCGGACAGCCAGGCCCCGACGGCGGCCGGTTACTCGACGATCCCGCGTTCGCGCGCAAGCTGGCCGACGCCCGCATCCGCACCGAGGTGTTGGAGATCCTGGAGTACCAGGTGCTCGCCGTGGTCGCCGACGGCGGCAACCCCGGGGCGAAATCCTCCATGCTCAAGGTGCTCGGCACCGAATTGAGCCAGACCATCACCGAACTCGCGATGGAAGCGGCCGGACCGCGCGGCCGCGTGTACCAACCCCACGCGACGTTCCCCGGCGGTCCGATCGCCGAGTTCGAGCCGCCCCACGACGGTTACGTCAGTGGCCAGCCCTGGCAGGCCGTCGCCCCGCTGCGGTACTTCAACGACCGGGCCGGCTCGATCTACGCCGGCAGCAACGAAATTCAGCGCAACATCCTCGCCAAGGCAGCATTGGGGCTCTAAATGGACTTCAAACTCACCGACGAACAGGAACTGCTGCGCGGCGGCCTGACCCGGTTCCTCGCGACTCGCTACGACCTCGAGAAGAGCCGCGCCGCAGCGAAAACCGGTGCGGGCTGGCAGCCCGAGGTGTGGCGCGCATTCGCCGAGGAGCTCGGCATCCTCGGCGCCACGCTGCCCGAGGACAACGGCGGGATCGGCGGCGGTCCGGTCGAGATGATGCTGATCGCCGAGGCGCTGGGACACGCGCTGGTCGTCGAACCGTACGTGGACACCGCCGTCGTCGCGGCCGGGCTGCTGCTGCGCGCCGGCGGCGCGGTCGCCGACGCGCTGCTCGAGCAGATCGTGGCCGGCTCCGCGATCGTCTCGCTGGCAGCGGCCGAGCCGACGTCCGGGGACTTCTGGCAGGACGTCAGCACCCGGGCGGTCCGCGACGGCGACGACTGGGTGCTCACCGGTGAGAAGATCGTGTCCTCCGCCACGCCACTGGCCGGGCACGTCCTGGTCACCGCGCGTACCGCCGGCGAACGCACCGACACCACCGGGATCTCGCTGTTCGTGGTGGATCTCGCCGCGGCCGGGACCGGCATCACGGTGCACCACTACCGCACCATCGACGACCGCCGGGCGTCCGACATCGTGCTCGACGGCCTGCGGCTGCCTGCGTCGGCGCTGCTGGGTTCCGAGGGCGGCGCGTGGTCGTCGCTGGCCCGCGCCCGCGACGAGGGCGCCGCGGCGGTCGCCGCCGAAGCCGTCGGATGCATGCGCAAGGTGCTCGCCGACACGGTCGAATACTGCAAGCAGCGGCAGCAGTTCGGTCAGCCGATCGGTAGCTTCCAGGTGCTCCAGCACCGCATGGTGGACATGTACATGGAGGTCGAACAGGCCGCCGCCGCAGCACTTCTGGCGGTGCTCAAGCTCGACGAGGACGAGGCCACCCGCGCGCGGGCGGTGTCGGCGGCCAAGGCGACCATCGGTCGGGCGGCCCAGTTCGTCGGCCAGCAGGCGGTGCAGTTGCACGGCGGCATGGGGATGACCGAGGAACTCGCCATCGGCCACTACTTCAAGCGGCTGACCGCGCTGCAGTTCGAGTTCGGGTCAACCGACCACCACGTCACGCGCTACGGCCGGCTGACCACGCGGTAGCGCGCTCAGCGCGCTCCCGGACACCGAGCAGCATCCGGCGCTCCATCACGAAGTGCACGATGTCGTAGAGCACGTTGCCGCCGTAACCGCCGTTGCCCCGGGCCAGCAGCCGGGTGCCGGTCCCGGTCGGCTTGAGGTGGAATGACCAACTGCCCGAAGCCTTCTCGCCGCGCTGAACGCGTGCGTAGTCGTCCGGTGACATCAGGACGAGGTGGGACTTCGGTTCCAGCGCCGCGACGACCTGCCGACCGCGGTCGCCGCCACGGCGGGCCAGCCACACGGTGTCGCCGACGGCGAGGTCCTGCCATTCCGGATGGACGGTGGTCGCGTTGTGGATGTCGGCGCCCACCGCCCGTTCGAGCCCGCTGTAGCTGTAGAACCCGCCGCGGTCCTCGCCGATCTGCGCCAGCCACGGCCAGACGTCTTCCGGACCTGCGTCGATGGTGACCGCCCTGGTGGTGCGTGCTCCCCCGGCGACGAGTTCGTCACCCGGTAGCCCGGCCACCGATTCCTCGTGGGTCGCACCCCAGCGGTAGATCCAGGGTCGCAGCCGGGTGCGGTACGCGATCACCAGCGCCGCCGCCGCGGTTCCGGCGACGACGGCGCGGTATCTGTTCACGACGACCGGGCCACGATCACCGGGGTCCGGGAGGACTGCACGACCTGTGAGCCCACCGAACCGAGCAGCATTCCGGCGAAACCGCCGCGGCCGTGGCTGCCGACCACGAGCAACTGCGCCTTCGCGCCCTCTTCGAGCAGCCGCCGCGCGGGTTGGTCACGCTTGACCACCCGGTGCACGGTCACGTCGGGATAGCGCTCCTGCCACCCGGCCAGCCGTTCGGCGAGCAGCATGTCCTCTTCGGGCTGGACCTCGCTCCAGGTGGTGCCGGGCAGTTCGTATCCGGCATCGCTCCAGGTGTGCACCGCGACCAGATCGACACCTCGCCTGCTGGCTTCGTCGAACGCGATCGCGGTGGCGTGCTCGGAGGCGGGAGAGCCGTCGATCCCGACCACGACGGGAGCCTGCGCCGGGTGCGGGATCAGCGGGTCCTCGTCGTAGACGACGACGACCGGGCAGTGTGCGTGGTGGACCAGGCCCGAGCTGACGGAGCCGAGCAACCGGCGTTCCCACTTGCCCAGACCGCGGCTGCCGACGACGATCATCGCGGCGTCCTTCGACAGGTCGGCGATCGTCGGCACCGGCTGGCCGGACAGAATCTTCTCGGTGATGGCCGGAAGGGCATCGGGGACGGCCGATTCGACGACGGTGCGCGCCTCGGCCAGAAGCCGTGTCGCTTCCTTCCTCTCGTCCTCGTAGAACGCGGCCGGCAACGGCACCTGGACCCACGATTGCATCGACGCGCTGGGCAGCACATGCACGAGGGTCAGGGGTACCTCCCGCATCGCGGCGTCACGGGCCGCCCAATCGATCGCCACTCGCGATGCGGCCGAGCCGTCGACACCGACGACGATGCCGAGGGGTGCAGGTGTGGTGGACATGTCGCAGCCTCCTACCGGCGGGTGGCAACGGCGCCACCCGATGACTCCACGCTAGCCCCCCGAGCGCCCCGCACATCAGTGGTCGACGGTCACGCGGCCCGAGGACCAAAGTCCTTTTCGGTGGAACGCCCGTGCGCACGCGCCCGGGCCCGGATACTTGCCGCATCGATCCTTGCGCCGGAGGCGGTGACACATGGACGGCGGGGTGCTGCTCGTGCACGGCGGTATGTGCACGTCGCCGCGTTGGAGCCCGATCAGTGTTGGAGCCCGGTCACCGCGCGTCTCGCGTTGCCGGTGATCGCGGTCGACCTGCCCGGCCGCGGAAGCCGGCGTTGCGACCTTCTGGAGGTGACCCTCGACGACTGTGTCCGCACCGTCCTCGAGTACGCCGACGACGCCGGATGGGGACGCTTCGCCCTGGTCGGGCACTCGCTCGGCGGGGTGACCGTCACCGAGACCGCCAACCGCCGTCCCGACCGCATCACCCACCTCGTGTATGTCGGCGCGCTGATCCCAGGGCCAGGTCAGGGCGGGTGCGGGCTCGCGTACGGGGCCGACTGGCCCGCCGGTGAGATCGCCACGATCGACGAGGCTGTCGCCAGGGCCATGTTCGGCAATGACCTCACCGACGACCAGTGGGCGACATGGTGGCCCAGCTTCGTCCCCGAGGCGCCGCGGCTGATGAACGCTCGGCTCAGTGGTTACCCGAACGGCATACCGACGACCTACGTCGGCCTGACCGACGATGTGGCCGTACCCGCGACGCTGTGGGATCAGATGACCCGCCACCTGCCCGGGCCGGTGGACCGCAGACAGATCGACGCCGGTCACATGGTGATGTGGTCGAAGCCAACGGAATTGGCCGCGCTGCTCTCGGATCTGCTGACCGGATCGCTGCTGACGAAAACTACGTCAGCTCCGTCGGCGCCTCGGTGACTTTCACCAGCGACACCTCGGGCCGGGCGGGCACCTGGTCGGCCAGGAACCAGCGGAACGCCAGATTTCCGCGCGGGTAATCGAGCGTGGTCAGCGAATTCGGGTGCGCCGTCATACCGCGGGAGAGCACCACCGTCACCGAACCGTCGGAGTTCGGCGCCGCGGTGAATCCGTTGACCGAGCTGCGCGCGTCGGAGACACCGGGCACCGCCATGAACTGGTTCCACACCACCAGGTTCCAGAACCGGCACGCCGGCGGGCGGTGGGTGATCACCAGGGCTTCGTCCTCAGCAAGGTCGAAACTGCCGTACGCGTAGCACGCGTCGCGGGCAGACCACCCGAAGTTGGCGTCCGGCACCTGATACGGTTCGGCGAAATCGTTGGCCGCCATCGCGGTCTCATGGCCGAACTCGTGCTCATCGGAGTTCTTCACGCCGACCGCCAGCGGCAGGATCGCGAACATGGTCCGCAGCCACGCCGCGCCGGCCCGCAGCGCGGCAGCGGTCTCGGCCTCGCTGTGCCGGAACGGATCCGGCGGTTCCAACGCCTCGATAGTCCAGCTGACCGGCCTGCCGGTCAGCGGATCGGCCTGGTAGTCCCGCGTCATCAGCACCGCGGCGTCGGGTTGCGGACCGAATTCGAAACTGAAGTTGCCGTCCTCGTCGATGTCGAGGTCGTCGTCGCGGACGAGCGCGACGATGCGGTCCGACCACGCCCCGGGCGACGGCTCGTTGTACGCGGTGATCGAGAAGTACACGCTGTCACCACGATTGCCGCTGATGCGGTATCGCCGGGACGGATCGACCGGGCACATGAAGTAGAGCGCGTCGGTGTTGTCGCCACCCCAGCGCCGGTCGGGCCGGAACGGCGAGTTCACCTCGACCCAGCGCGGGCGGCTCGGATCGGCGAACAGATAGGTGTCGAACGCGACGCCGAGCGTGGTGGCGAGCATGCGGTAGCCGTCGGCGACATGCCGATCGTCGGTGACCGCCTTCGGCCCGGTCATGAACGACGCATCGAGCTCGCGCAGCGTGTCGAGCAACTCCCGCCACGCCGTTGTCGCTTCGTGGGTTTCGGTCATGCACTGATTCCTTTCGTGATGAGCCGTGCGGTCCGGTCGATCCAGTCCTCGTCCGCGGTTGCCCCGCGGGTGATCAACGACAGCAGCGTGATTCCGGCGATCACCTCGGCCAGTTCGGAGGCGAGAACCTCGCGCCGAACCTCACCGCGCCCGGCCGCCGACTCGAGGTATCCGGCCAGATCCCGCACCAGGATGTCGGAAAAGCGTTCCAGCAGAGCGGTGTGCAGGGTCGGGTCCGAGGCCATCTCCCCGACGAGGCCGGGCAGCGCCGCGCGGGCGGCGGGCGTGTTCAGGATCGCGTGTGTGCGCCGCACCATCTCTCGCACATCGCCTTCGAGGGAACCGGTTTGGGGTATCTCGGTGGTCGCGTCGATCGGGAACACGGCCTCGTGCACCAGGTGGGCCTTGCTGCGCCAGCGCCGGTAGATGGCCGGCTTGCTGGTACCCGCCCGTGCGGCGACGGCATCCAGCGACAGTTCGGCGTACGACGACTCGCCGAGCATCTCCGTCGTCGCGTGCAGCACCGCGTCGGCGATCGCCTGATTCCGGGGCCGTCCCACCTCTGCCGTCATTACGATACTCAAAGTAACATAACCCGATGTGACGGACACCACAGACGGACTGGTTCACCTAGACGACCTCGCAGAGCCGCGGTATTCAACTGAGGCACAACAGCTTCGGGAAATGATGGCGGTGCTGGCCGCAGACTGCCCGCTCGATGCCGACGTGCTGCACGCGCGGGCCCGCGAGGCGACCGGGCTGGACGACTTCGGTCCCGACGACTACCGCGAGCGCCTGAACCTGTACCTGGCCGAGCTGCGCGAGATCGACATGCACGCCCCCGGGATCGTGAACTTCCACGCCCAGCTTCAACAGTGGCTGAAGAACCGGCTGCTGCTGACCGATCTGCTGACCCGCCACCCGGAGATCGAGGACATCGAGCTGGTCGCGCCGGTCGTCATCGCCGGGCTCCCCCGCTCGGGCACCACCCACCTGCACAACCTGCTCGCCGCCGCGCCCACCTTCCGCAGCCTCCCGTATTGGGAGAGCGTCGAGCCGTTCCCGCTGCCGTCGGAGGCCGGCATCGAACCTGATCCGAGGATCGGCCGAATGGATCTCGCGGTGCAGACGATGGACCTGCTGATGCCGCATTTCGCGCTGATGCACGAGATGACCACCGACCACGCGCACGAAGAGATCCAGCTGCTCGCCAACGACTTCTCCACGATGCTGATGGAGACCCTCGCACATGTGCCGCGCTGGACCGAGTACTACTGGAGCCACGACCAGACGTCGACCTACCGGTATCTGGCCACCCAGCTCAAGGCCCTGCAGTTCCTGCGCGGCGGCGGTCGCTGGGTACTGAAATCACCCCAGCACCTGGCCCAGCTGCCGGTGATCGACAATGTGCTGCCCGGGGCCAAAGTCGTCTTCACACACCGCGATCCGGTGCCGGTCGCGCTGTCGATGATCGCGATGATCACGTATTCCGAACGGATGCACCGCGACAAGGTCGACGTTGCGACCGTCGCCGCGGCGTGGGTGGACCGGCTGGAGAAGATGCTCGCCGCGTGTGTCCGCGACCGCGACGTCATCGCCGCCGACCGCTCACTCGACATCCGTTTCGACGATTTCATGTCCGACGAGATGGGTGTCGCCGAGTCCATTTACAGCCTGACCGGCGAAACGTTCGACGACCCATCACGCGCGGCGGTGTCGGACTATCTGGAAAGCCACCGGCGCGGCAGGCACGGCCGGGTACACACCTCCGCCGAGATGTTCGGCCTGGATCCCGACGACCTACGGCAGCGCTTCGCGTCCTACACCACCCGATTCCTGAGCTGAATTCGTTCGCCCACAACCGATCACACTCCCTCAGCTGAGACGCTCCAGGTGCACGGCCAGCGGCCGATGGTCCGAGATCGCCAGCTCCGGGGTCTCGAAGGCCCGCACGGTGAGGGCGGGATCGTCGGTGAGCACATGGTCGAGCTGGCGGGTCGGACGGTCGGCCGGGAACGTCGGCGCGACCGCGAGCTGCCGTAACCGCGACCACCGCCGCGCGGGCTTCGCCGGCATGTTCAGGTCTCCGGTGACGATCCGCGGCCAGGGCAGCGCGCGCACGTCGCGCATCAACCGGTGCAGCTGGAATCGATTCCACCCCGGGACGAAGGACAGGTGGGTGTTGACGACGGTGAGCTCGCCCATCGGTGTGTCGAACACTCCGATCACGGCCGCACGCGGCTCCTCGTCGACGACCACCACCTTCCCGGGTTCGCGCAGGTACAGCGGGAACCGGAAAGGTATCCGCGGCAGCCGCAGCACCTGCCAGCTCACCGCGGGGTAGCGAGACAGAAGTGCGACCCCGTACGCGGCCGTCCCCGGCTGCTCCTCACCTGTGGCGGCCATCCAGGTCGCCCCAGGGGTACCGGCGATCGCGGCGACGAAGCGGTGGCTCCTGGCACCCATCGCCTCGGCGGCCAGTGCGGTGAGGTCGGCGAGCCCGGATCGCTGCTGGATGGAATCGACCTCCTGCAGCGCGAGGATGTCGGCGTCGAGCGAGGCCACGCAGTCGGCGAAGCGGTCCAGATCCACCCCGTGCCCGGGTGTGCGCCCGTGCAGAATGTTGAACGTCACCAACTTCATGGGTACGCACTACCCATCCTGGACCGAAACCCATCCTGTGACCGAACCGACGGCGGTGAGCATGTCCCACCCGAGCCTGCCTCATGACGTCCTGCGTGAGGCGCTCAAACGTGCGGCCTCGGCCCTCAAGGCCGACGGCCCGCCGTTCGCGCTCGCCGGCAGTTACGCGCTGTGGGTGCACGGCGCCCCGGAGCCCGTGCACGACGTGGACTTCGTGGTGGCAGAACACGACGCGGAGGCCGCGGTGGCGACGTTGTCGAAGGCGGGTTTCGACATCCGTCGGCCCCGCGAGGAGTGGTTGTTCAAGGCGGCGCTGTCCGTCGACGGTCCCGTCGTGATCGACGTGCTGCACCAGATCAACCGGGTACCGGTGGACGGGGCGCTGCTGGAACGGGCCGAGACCCAGGATGTGCTGGCCCTGGCGATCCCGGTGCTGCCCCCGACCGAGGTGCTCACCCAGAAACTGCGCGCGCTGCACGAACACCACTGCGACTTCGCCACGCTGTTCCCCCCGGTACGGGCCGTACGTGAGCAACTGGATTGGCCGCGGCTGCGGCAGATGACGGCCGAGAACCCGTTCGCGGTGGCGTTCCTTTCGCTGTGCGACAGCCTGGGCATCACCGCCTGAGCGCACACGGCAGGACGGCAACTGATAATTTACGCATGCTGAACATCGCGTACAGCCTGGCCGGCCGGGATGGCTGAGACCGGCTACGCGGAGCCTGAAAGGGCGCCCAGAAAGGACTATGTGGACGAGGTATTGGCGCGCGCCGCGATCTTCCAGGGCGTGGATCCAGGCGCCGTGGCAGCGCTGTGCAGCCAGCTTCAACAGGTGTCGTTCCCTCGCGGACACCGCGTGTTCAGCGAGGGCGATCTAGGCGACGCTCTCTATATCATCACCGCGGGCCGTGCGAAGATCGGCTGCACGGCGCCCGACGGCCGGGAGAGCCTGTTGACACTGATGGGCCCGGCCGACATGTTCGGCGAACTCGCGATCTTCGATCCGGGCCCCCGGACCTCGTCGGTCACCACGCTGACGGCACTGAACGCGGTGATGATGGACCGTGACGCGTTGCGGTTCTGGATCGCCGAGCGGCCCGAGATTGCCGAGCAGTTGCTGCGCGTGCTGGCACGCCGACTGCGCCGCACCAATGACACGCTGTCGGACCTGATCTTCACCGACGTCCCGGGGCGGGTGGCCAAGCAGCTGCTGGATCTGGCGCGCCGATTCGGCACCCAGCAGGACGGGTCACTGCGTGTCGACCACGGACTGACCCAGGAGGAGATCGCTCAACTCGCCGGGTCGTCGCGGGAGACGATCAACAAGGCACTGGCCGACTTCGCACAACGCGGGTGGATCGAGCAGCGCGGCAAGACGACGATCATCCACGATCCCGCCCGCTTGGCACGCCGCGCGCAAAGGTAGCGCCCGACCCCGAGTGCTGCGAGCCGGAGTGCTCCCGGAACGCGTTGGTCAACTGCACGCGGGACCGCACGCCCAGCTTCCGGAACACCGATCGCAGGTGCGTGTTCACGGTGTTCGGAGATACGCTCAACTCGGTTGCGGCAGAACGATTCGTATGCCCGGAACTGATCAGTCCGACCACCCGCAGTTCGGTCGGCGTCAGGGACTCCCACCCGCTGTCCGGGCGGTGGGACGGGGCGTCGATCCGCACTCCGTGCACCCCGTGGCGGCGTAGCACCGCCGATACCGCGCGGGTGCCCGCCACCGCGCCGATCCGGTGATAGATCTCGGCCGCCTCGGTCAGCGCGACGACCCCGGCGCCGGCCGAACCCTGGTCGAGGTTCAGCGATCCCAGATCTCGCAGCGCATCGGCGACCAGCATGGGACGCGGCGACTCTCGCAGCACCGCCACGGCTTCGGTCATCACCGCGCCGTCGCCGTCCAGCAACGCCCGGATGTGCAGTGCGGCGCCCTGCAAGCTGGCCACACCCGGATTACGTTGTGCGGCAAGGTCGGCAAGATGGCCCGCACGTGCCGCGAACGTCCTGTCGCCGGCGAGCAGACCGATGCTGGCCAGTATCCGCATCCAGGGCGGCGACCACGGCCACGCATCGCGGTACTCCCCCGCCGTGTCCAGTAGCGGGGCGAGCAGAGCCAGGCTGGTGTCGTAGTCACCGGTCGCCGCGCTGAGCCATCCGCGCACCAGGCGTAGACGGGCGGACCGACGTTCGTGCGGTGACTCGTCTCGGGCCCCGGGACGCAACAATGTGACGGCGGTGACGATCTCGTCCCGGTAGGCGGCCACGACCGCCAGCACCATCCGCGCGTTCAGCCGGTAGGCATGGTTGCCGGTCTCCTCGGTCAGGCGTATCAGCGTCCGCGCGCCGGCCTCCACCGCGTCGAACTGGCCGAGGGCGAGGTCCTGCCACATCTGCGCGTACAGCATCGACGGGAGTTGGCGGTCGACGTCGTGGACCGCCTCGCGGATCTTGGTCAGCATGGCGTCGGCCTCGTCGAAACGGTCGAGATGCTGCAGCGTGCGGATCTCCTCGGCGAGATGACCGTCGTCGGAGAGCCGCCGCAGATCGGCGAAGAGCTCCAACGCGACCGTGTGGCGCCCCTCGTTGCGGGCCCCTTCGATCGATGCGAGCACTGCCAGCCGCTGAGCCGGCAGGTCGCCGAGTCGTTCCGCCTCGGCAAGTGCGTGCCGGGCCAGCTCGTGGGTGCCGCTCGCGGGCAGCGTCCGCGACGCCGCGAGCGCCTGCGCCGAGCGGAGCCGGGCATGCATGACCGCGGAAACACCGTCGAGTGTCATCGCGACCGAGGCGCGCCTGTCCATTTCGACGATGTCCTCGGTGACCCACAGCGCGCGGCACGCCAGCAGTTCGAGCCTGGCGACGGTCTCCGGGTCGGTCGCGGCGGCACGCAGCCTGTCGGCGAGAACGAGCGCCTCGGCCTCACGCTGCGCGTCGAGCAGGGCTTCGACGGTGACCTCTCCGGTCAGGAACCACAGCCGGTGGCCCGGCGTCGTCAACGCGAACGCGGCGTGGGCGGTGTCGACGGCCTGCAGTGGCAGGGATGCACCGTCGCGCACCGCCTGCACGAGGGCGCAGATGGCCTCGTCGTCGTCGATTCCCGCACCGCACCGGTAATGTCCGGCCGCCGTCTGCGCGGCGCCTCCGGCGGCGACGATACGGCGCGCACACGCGCGGTGCAGCAGTCGGCGGCGCTCCGGGGCGATGTCGGCGTAGACGGCCTCCCGCAGCACATCGTGCGGGAAGCGCACCTCGCCGTCGTCGCCGGCGAGCAGCCCGTGATCGACGTCTTCCCTTGCAAGAGAGGATAATTCGCTCTCCGAGGTGTCGGCGAGAATCGCTGCGGCGTCGGACATGCCCAGCGGCCTGCCCCACACCGCGACCAGTCGGACGAGCTCCGCGCCGCCTACCGACAGTGCACCCAGCCTGCGCCGGATGCCCAGGCCCAGTTCGGCGTAGAAGTTCCTGGTGCTCGCCGGGGCGTCCGGCCGGCCGGCGAGGCCGTCGACGATCTGCACCGCCCAGAACGGGTTGCCACCGGTGTCGTCGAGAAGCTCCCGCAGCGTCGGGGAGAGCTCGGCGGAGGTCCGATCCGCGGCGATGGCGGCGATGTCGGCGGCTGTCAGCGGACCGAGCGGGATACGCGTCACCGCCGTGACATCGTCGGTGCCGGAGAGGATCTCGGCGAGCGCTTCTCCCGGTGCCCGCCGACTGGCGACCAGCCACACCACCGGCGAACCGGACAACCGCGCGGGCAGCACCCGCAACGCGAAGCGGGTCAACCGATCCGCCCACTGCACATCGTCGACGGTGACCAGCACCGGGCCGCCCGCGGCCAGTTCCTCGAGCAGAGCGCCGATGCGGTCGACCAGCCACAGCGGTTTGTCGTACAGCGGGGCGAGGCTGCCGAACGCGTCACCGGTCAGCAGCGGATCGGGACCGGACCGCAACGCGACGAGTAGCGGCGCCCCCGGCGCGATCTGGTCACCATCCTCGGCCTTACCGCTGCCCACCCGGAAGCCCGTCCTGGTGGCCTGTTCGATGATCTCGCGCAGCAGCGCCGTTTTGCCGATACCCGGCTCGCCGCTGACGACGACCACGGACCCCTGCCCGGTACGCCCGGCGTCCCGCAGCGCACGCAACGCGCGCGACATCGCCTCCGCACGCCCCCTGAGCACGATCCGCGTCATGTCCAGTCCTGTCGTCTCACGATCACCGGCGCCCAGAACGGGGCGGGTCGGCGCTGGAGAGAACGCCGATGCGCGGTGAAAGTATTCGTCAGTGTGACCCGCGCCACAGCCGCGTGTCGCCCGAACGCGTGATGGCCGCCGCACAACCGGTGGGCCGCGCCGCTCGTCGGCGTCCTGACGCACGGGGAAATTTCACCTGTTCATGCGATGGGCAGCGGGAGCGTGCGGTGGTTGAGTCATCCCGGCGCGACATTACTCCTCAGTAAGTTCCGCGCGTCACTGCTCACACCAGCCAGGAGTTCCCATGTCCACTGCCGTCCGCCGCCCCGTCGCCGCGGGTGTCGCACTTCTCGGGGCGAGCGCGATCGCCATCTCGCCGGTCACGCCCGCACAAGACCTCTCGCTTGCCACCCTCAACCCGCCGGCCCTGTACTCGGCGGGGGTCGACCTGCTCGCGTCCAGTGACGTGCTGGCCGTCTACCAGAAGGTCTTCGCCGACGCCGGCGCCGGGCTCGACGCCCTGATCGCCAACGCCGAACCCGGCCAACTGCCCAAGCAGTTCATCGACAACCAGATCGCGAGTGCGACCGCGCTGGCCGCCGGGCTCGGCGGCACCGCATCCGGAATCGCCGACGCGTTGAAGACGGAGGTGCCCCAGCTGCTGCAGGCCGCGGTCACCGCGCTGGCGGCCGGACAGTTGTCGGAGGCGTTCGACAATCTGGTCCAGATTCCGCTGGCGGTGGCCCTGCCGATCACCGATCTGGTGCCCGCGCTCCAGGAGGTGCTCACCAAACCGCTGAAGAACATCGTGAACATCGTCAACTCGTTCGCCACCGATACCCTCGGGACGACATTGCTGCTCAGCGGCTTCATCGCACCGCTGATCAGCACACCCGCCGCGATCTTCGCGGCGGTCCAGAACGTCGTCGACGCGTTCGGCACCTCGCCGTCGGCGGTGGTCGATGCGCTGCTGACCGCACCCGCGACGATCATCGACGGCTTCCTCAACGGCGGGTACGGGCCCGATCTCGGCGCCCTGGTATCCCCGGGACTGCCCGTCAAGGCCGGTGGGCTGTTGAGCTCGGCCGGCGTGGTGTTCCTGCCCGACGGCAGCTTCTTCGTCAACACCGGCGGACCGCTGGCCGCGTTCCAGCAGCTCATCACGAAGATCACCGATGCGATCACCCCGGCCGCGCCGACCACCGCCGTCGTGTCGACGGCAGCCGTCGCCAGCCTCCCCGCGCCGGCATCGGCGACCGTCACCTTGGCCACGGCCGAAGCGCCGACCGCCTCGGAGTCGGAGCCGGCCCCCTCGAAGCCGGCTGCCTCGGAGTCGGCCACGGGGGCGACCGAGGATTCCCCGGCGGCAGTCGAGGACTCGACCGAAGCCGAGTCCGACGCCGCCGGGAACGGTACCGACGCAGACAGCATCGGGAACGACGGTGCCGCGAACAACGGTGCTACACACGACAGTGCCTCGAACAACGGCGCCGGACACGACGGTGCCGGGACGGACGGTTCGGGGAAGTCGGATTCCGGCAAGGCCGACTCCGGCGGCGAGTCCCGGGCGCCGCACAAGCCGAGAACCGCACGCCGCGACGAATCCGGCTCGCACCACGAGTCGAAGGCGGGCGCCGACGACTAGTCGGCGTCGCCGGCGGGGCTCCTCCCATTGCTGGGAGGGGCCCCGTTTTCGTCGCCGAGCGTCATATACACCCGTTGAAGCAATAGTCGGCAGGCTTGCGCTCGTCGGGCCGCACCGCGGCGGCGTCGGTGGGCGCGTTCTGCGTCAGGTCGATGTCGCCTTCCCAGTCCGGGGCGATCGGCATGAAGTGGCACAGGAACGTGACACCCAGTTGGCACGGGTCGTCCCCCGGTTGGGCGAGCGCGACGGGAACCGGGCTCACCGCGCCGCACAGGATCGCCCCCAGCGCGGCCAACGCACGGGAAATCCGGCGTCGTCGCTGCGATGACGTCACGTGACCCCTCCTGACCGTCTGCGGCATCGCCGCCAAACCGACAACAAACCTATAACCACACGGTTTATCTCGCCAGGAAACTACTCCGCCGGCCGTACGATGCCAACCCCGTCCGTGAGGCGCACAGCAACCACAGGACGGAAGACGCGGCGACTCCCGCCCGCCGGCACGACCGAGGCCGCGCCGCCGCCGGAGGCGTAGGCGGCGACGCGCCGTGATCATCACGATGATCGCTGCAGTCCAGCAGATCTGCCCGGGATCGCCCATCTGAGCGCACTCGGGCGACCATCGAGAACTGCCGGCCCACCCCTCGCGGCACCCCGACCGTACCCAGGCCGGATCTGCTGCCACAGCGACGGACATCGATGCGCGCGATCACCACGGTCCCGCCGCTCGGACGCCGCCACACGGGTGTGAACGTCGCAGTGATTGACCCATCTATATCTATAGGGGTAAGGTTTGCGCACCCCGGTGGCCTGGATCACAGTAGCTCGGTATCCGCACCCGGGACACGACAGCTCCGCTGCTCCCCGCGGCCCACCGACGGCCGAGGGTACGACCGCATGCTCGATAGATGGAGGCGCGCCCCATGCTCGGAGTGGGACGATGCGACGCGTCGCCGCGGCCCGGTGCCCACCCGCGCGGTCCGGGCAGACACCGCCCGAGGAGACGGATGTGGTGATGCCCGACAGCGCGGCACCCCGCAGCAGGTTCGACGACGGACTGAACCGGTTTTCGGCCACCCCCGCCGCGAAGCCGTTGCGCGCGTTCGGCGGATTCTTCGCGATGGCGCTCGATGTGCTGATGCTGATACCCCGCCGGCCGTTCGCGTGGCGCGAATTCCTGCTGCAGGCCTGGTTCGTCGCACGTGTGTCGATGATGCCGACGTTGATGCTCGCCATCCCGTTCACGGTGCTGATGGTCTTCACCTTCAACATCCTGCTGGTCGAATTCGGCGCCGCCGACTACTCCGGCACCGGGGCGGCCTACGGAACGGTCACCCAGATCGGTCCGGTGGTCACGGTTCTGGTGGTCTCGGGCGCCGGCGCCACCGCGATGTGCGCCGACCTCGGCGCACGGACCATCCGTGAAGAGCTCGACGCGCTGAAAGTCATGGGCGTCAACCCGATTCAGGCCCTGGTGGTTCCCCGGGTGTTGGCCGCGACGGTGGTGGCCACGCTGCTGTCGTCGGTCGTGATCCTGGTCGGCCTGATCGGGAGTTTCATCTTCGCGGTCTTCATCCAGCACGTCACGCCCGGGTCATTCGTCGGTGGCCTCACCGTCATCACCAAGGCCCCCGATGTGGTGATCTCGTTGGTCAAGTCGAGCCTGTTCGGGCTCGCCGCGGGGCTGATCGCCTGCTACAAGGGCGTTTCCGTACGCGGCGGGCCGGCCGGGGTCGGCAACGCCGTGAACGAAACCGTCGTGTACACCTTCATGGCCCTGTTCGCGATCAACATCATCGCCACGGCGGTGGGCGTGAAGGCGACCCTGTGAGCGCGGGCATCCCGGCCGGGCTGCACCCGCGGTGGCGCCGCGCCTACGGCAAGCGCATCGAAGGCCTGAACCGGATCGGCACCCAGTCCCAGTTCTACTTCACCACCATCACCGGTATCCGCGATGCACTGGTCCACTACAAGGGCGAGACCGTGCGGCTGATCGCTCAGATGAGCCTGGGCACAGGCGCGTTGGCGATCGTCGGCGGGACGGTGGTGATCGTCGGATTCCTGACGCTGTCGACCGGGGCACTGGTCGCGGTGCAGGGATACAACCAGTTCGCCAACGTCGGTGTCGAAGCGCTGACCGGCTTCGCATCGGCGTTCTTCAACGTCCGGCTCATCGCCCCGGTCATCGCGGGGATCGCGCTGGCCGCGACCATCGGTGCGGGCGCGACCGCGCAGCTCGGGGCGATGCGGATCAACGAGGAGATCGACGCACTCGAGGTGATGGGCGTGCGATCGGTGGCCTACCTGGCGTCCAACCGGGTGATCGCCGGTGTGGTCGTCGTGATGCCGCTGTACTGCGTCGCGATGATCACCGCGTTTCTGGCGGCCCGGTTCGGCACGACGGTGATCTACGGGCAGTCCAGCGGCGTGTACGACCACTACTTCCATACGTTCCTGAACCCGGCCGACATCATCTGGTCCTTCTTTCAGGCGGTGCTGATGGCCGTCGTCATCATGCTCGTGCACACGTACTACGGCTTCAACGCCTCCGGTGGGCCCGCCGGTGTCGGCGAGGCCGTCGGCCGCGCCGTCCGCACCTCGATGATCTCCGCCGTCTTCGTCGTGCTGTTCGTCTCGCTGGCGATCTACGGCCAGTCCGGCAATTTCAACCTGTCGGGTTAGCGCATGGGTATGAGGCCGCGGATCGACCGGATCCACCCAATGTGGTGGGCGGCGGCGCTGTTCGCCGCGATCGCCGTCTTCGTGGCGGTGTGCTCGGCGTCGTTCGCCGGGGCATTCCAGAACTACCTTCCGGTCACCGTGACCTCCGAACGCACCGGCCTGGTGATGGAGTCCGGCGCGAAGGTGAAGATGCGCGGCGTCGAGGTGGGTCGTGTCGCCGGCATCACCGGCGGCGGGCAGAACGTCAGCTTGAGGCTGGAGATCTATCCCGATCAGGTCGGCATGATCCCGGAGAACGTGGAGCCGGAGATCAAGGCCACCACCGCGTTCGGCGCCAAGTACGTCGACTTCGTCGTGCCCGACGAGCCGAGCCCCGCCAGGCTGACCGCGGGTGCGGTGCTGGCGTCACGCAACGTCGGCACCGAGGTCAACACCGTGTTCGACAGCCTGGTCAGCATTCTCGACCAGATCGAGGTGCCCAAGCTCAAGGCGGTGCTCTCGGCGGTCGCCGAAGGCGTGCGCGGCAAGGGCGACCGAATGGGTGAGGCCATCACCGCTGCCGATCATGTGCTGCGCGAGGTGAACCCGCGCATGGACACCATCGCCGCGGACTGGCGCTCGTTGCGCGGCTTCAGCGATGCGTACAGCCCCGCGGCCGCCGACATCCTCGCGGCCCTCGACGCGGCGAGCACCACCAGCACCACGATCAGCGCGCAGGCCGACGACCTCGACACACTGCTGCTCAACGTCACCGGGTTCGCCGACAGCGGCACCGACCTGCTGGCCGGAAACCACGACACCTTCGTCGACGCCGTCAACGTCCTCGAGCCGACCACGGCACTGCTGCTCAAGTACAACCCGGAATACGCCTGCACCATCAACGGCGCGAAGGTCTTCCTGGACAAGGCCGGCAACGAATGGTTCGGCGGCAACGGCCGCACCGTCTATCTGGATGCGGGCATCGCATTCGGCGACGACCTGTACGAGTACCCGAAGAACCTGCCGAAGGTCGCCGCCAAGGGTGGACCCGGCGGAAAGCCCGGCTGCGGGTCGCTGCCCGACGTCGCCAAGAATTTCCCTGTCCGCCAACTGATCACCGACACCGGGTGGGGGTCGGGGCTGGACTGGCGCCCGAATCCCGGGATCGGGCAGATATGCGCTGCCGACTACTTCCCCGTCACCCGCGCGGTCCCCGAACCCCCGCACGTCGGACGCTGTATGCCCGGACCCGCGCCCGGACCCCCTCCCCCGTACCCGGGTGGCCCGCCGTACGGCGCGCCCTGGTACGCCGCAGACGGCACACCGCTCTACCCCGGCCTGCCCGAACCACCGCCGCCGGCGCCGGCGGCCCCGGCGCCATGAGCACGAAGGAGGAGGTCTGCACATGAATGACAATCTCCGCCGCGCCACGATCAGCTTCACGGTCTTCGTCATCGTCTGTCTGGTGGGCACGTTCGCACTGCTGGCGATCTTCTCGCAGTACCGGTTCGCGGGAACCCAGACGTTCCGGGCCGAGTTCACCGACGTCAGCGGCCTGGGCGACGGCGACTTCGTCCGCATCGCCGGCGTGGAAGTCGGCAAGGTCAGCGGCATCTCGGTCACCGACGACTCGATCGCGCTGGTCGAGTTCACCGTCGATCCGACCGTGGTGCTGACGTCGGCCACCCGCGCCGCGGTGCGCTGGGAGAACCCCATCGGCGACCGCTACCTGGCGCTCACCGACGGACCGGGCCGAAGCCGGCACCCCCTCGACCCGGGCGGCACCATCGCGGTCTCTCACACCGAACCCGCACTGGACCTCGACACCCTCCTCGGCGGATTCCGCCCGCTGTTCCGGGCGTTGGATCCGCAGCAGGTCAACACGCTGTCCAGCCAGCTGATCGGGGCCTTCCAGGGTGAAGGGGCGACGATCAACTCGTTCCTGAGCCAGGCCGCGTCGGTCACGGGCACTCTCGCCGACCGCGACGAGTTGATCGGCGAGGTGATCGACAACCTCACCGCGGTGATGAGCACCTTCGGCGAGGAACACACCCAATTCGCCAAGGCGGTCGACTCGATGTCGCAACTGATCGACGGGCTGGCCGCGCGGCGCAGCGACATCGCCGACACCGTCGCGCACACCAACGCCGCGGCCGCGTCGATCGCCGACATGCTCGACCAGGCCCGGAAACCGCTGAAACACACCGTCACCCAGACCGACCGTGTCGCCTCGATCGTGGCCGCCGACCACGAATGGGTCGACGACTACCTGCGGACGATCCCGCAGTCCTACAAGACGCTGAGCCGGCTAGGGATCATGGGTGACTTCTTCACGTTCTACCTGTGCGATCTGGTCTTGAAGGTCAACGGTAAAGGCGGACAACCGGTCTACGTGAAACTCGCGGGCCAGGACTCGGGACGGTGCGAACCGAAGTGAAATCGTTCTCCGAGCGCAACCCGGTGATCATCGGCGGGATCGGCGTACTCACACTCGCCGGCACTGTGCTGGCCGCACTGCAATACGACAACCTGCCGTTTCTCGGCGGGTCACGCAGTTACGCAGCCTATTTCAGCGAATCCGGTGGCCTTCAGGCGGGAGCCGCCGTGCAGGTGGCCGGCTACCAGGTCGGCGAGGTGTCCTCCGTGGACCTCGACGGCGACCGTGTGCTGATCACCTTCGACGTCGAGGACGACATCCGCCTCGGTGAGCAGACCGAAGCCAACATCCGCACCAAGAGCCTGCTGGGTGCCAAGGTCCTGGAGGTGACGCCGCGCGGCGGCGGACATCTGAGCGCGGCGATCCCGGTCGACCGCACCAAGGCCCCGTACCAGTTGCCCGACGCCCTCGGGGACCTGACGGCCACGATCGAGGACCTCGACACCGACACCGTGTCCGGCTCACTGGCCACCCTGGCCGAGACCTTCAAGGACACCCCGCCGCAGCTGCGCGCCGCCGTCGACGGTGTGGGCCGATTCTCCGAGACCTTGAGCACTCGCGACGCCGCGCTGCGAAACCTGTTGGCCGACGCCAACACCGCCAGCACGGTGCTGTCCGAGCGCGCCGCCGATATCGCCACACTGGTGTCCAACAGCAACGCGCTGCTCGCCGAACTACGCACCCAGAACGACGCGCTGGCGCAGATCTCGACCAATCTGTCCGCGCTGGCGCACCAGATCCGCGGATTCATCGACGACAACCGCGCCCAGCTCAAACCCACCCTGGACAAGCTCAACGTGGTGCTGTCGATCGTCGACAAGCACAAGGCCGGGCTCCAGCAGGCCATCAAATACCTGAACCAGTACGCGATGTCACTGGGTGAGTCGGTCGCCTCCGGCCCGTTCTTCAAGGCCTACATCGCCAACCTGCTTCCCGGACAGTTCATCCAGCCGTTCATCGACTCCGCGTTCTCCGACCTCGGGCTCGACCCGAATGTGCTGCTGCCGTCCGAACGGACGGATCCGCAGACCGGCCAGCAGGCGACCCCGCCGATGCCGGTGCCGTTCCCGCGAACCGGCCAGGGTGGTCCCCCTCGGATGACGGTGGCGGACGCGATCACCGGGAATCCCGGAGATCAACCGTGCGGTCCTCCCGGCGCCCCGGCGCCCGGCCCGGGCTGCTACCCGTACCGCGAGCCGCTGCCTGCGCCGCCTCCCGGTGGTCCCCCGCCCGGACCGCCTGCGCAGGCGCAACCCACCGACGGAGGGCCTCGATGAAGTCACGAACGTGGCGGGCCGCGTTGGCCGTTTCCTTCACGCTGCTTCTGGTCGCCGGGGTCGCCGTGCAGGCGGGTCTGATCGGCACCCTCCACCGCACCTACCTGGTGGCGTACTTCGACGACAGCAACGGGCTGTTCACCGACGACGAGATCCGCGTCCTCGGTGTGCGGGTGGGGCGCATCACCGCGATCGAACCGGAACCCGAGCAGGTCAAGATCACGTTCTGGGTGGACGACAGATACCGGGTGCCCGCCGAGGCCCGCGCCGCGATCATCGCACCGCAACTGGTCACGGCCCGGGCCATTCAGCTCACCCCCGCCTACACCGGCGGGCCCGCGCTGGCCGACGGCGACGTCATCCCGTTGAACCGCACAGCGGTTCCGATGGAATGGGACGACCTGCGCGATCAACTCGCCGAACTGACCTCGGCCCTGCAGCCGACCGAACCCGGCGGTGTGAGCACCCTGGGCGCGTTCATCGACACCGCGGCGGAGAACATGCGCGGTCAAGGCCCGGACCTGCGGAACACGATCCTGACGATGTCGCAGGCGTTCTCGGCACTCGGGGACCACAGCGACGACATGTTCTCGACCATCAAGAACCTGTCGGTGGTGGTGAACGCGCTCCAGGACAGCTCCGCGCTGCTCCGTGCGCTCAACGGCAACTTCGCCGCCGCGACCGCGGCCCTCAGTTCCACCCCCGGCGCCGTGGGCGCTGCACTCACCGACGTCAACGACATCGTCGGCGAGACCACGACCTTCATCGCCGAGAACAAAGAGTCGATCGGCACCGCCACCGCGCAGCTCGCATCGGTCACCACCGCGGTGAACGAGAGCATCGACGACGTCGAGCAGGCGTTGCACCTGTTCCCGAACACGCTGCAGAACTTCGTCAACATCTACCAGCCCACGCAACAGGGCATCACCGGTGCGCTCACGATGCAGAACTTCGCGAATCCGATCTCGTTCCTGTGCGGTGGAATCCAGGCGGCGTCGCGACTGAACAGCGAGCAGGCGGCCAAGCTGTGCGTGCAGTACCTGGCCCCGATCGTGAAGAACCGGCAGTGGAACTTCCCTCCGCTCGGCGCCAACTACGTCGTCGGCGAAAGCGCACGGCCCAACGAACTCACCTACTCCGAGGACCGGTTGCGGCCCGATTTCCGGCCGACGCCGCCCGCAGAGCAGACCGACCCGGCGGCGGGGCTGTCGGGCATGATGATCCCGGGCGCAGGATCGTGACGCGCGCACCCCGACGTCGCCGGGCCATCGTGGCCGCTGCCCTCGCCGTCGTCGCCGCGGGCACGTCGGCATGCGAATGGCGCGGGCTGAACTCGCTGCCGATGCCGGGCACGGAGGGCGGCGGTCCGGGCTCGTTCGTCGTGCAGGCACAACTCCCCGATGTCGGCTACATCCAGCAGAACTCCCGGGTTCGGGTCGGTGACGCGAACGTCGGGACGATCACCAGGATCGACCGTCAGGACTGGCATGCGCTGGTCACCATGACCCTCAACGCCGACGTCGACCTGCCCGCCAACTCGACCGCCAAAGTCGGCCAGACCAGCCTTCTGGGTTCCCTGCACCTGGAGCTCGCACCGCCCACCGACGAACCGCCGCGCGGCAGGCTGGGCGACGGTTCCCTCATCCCGCTGGACCGGGCGGGCTCCTATCCGGGCACCGACCAGACGCTGTCGGCGATGTCGTTGGTGCTCAACGGTGGTGGGATCGGTGAGATGCAGGACATCACCGTCGCTTTCGCCAACGCGCTGGCCAACCGCGAGGCCGATCTGCGGAGCCTGATCGGCGGGCTCGACGAGTTCGCCGGGCGCCTCGATGCGCAGACCGGCGACATCATCTCCGCCACCGAGAGCTTCAACAGTCTCGTCGGGCAGGTCGCCGACCAGAAACCGGTACTGGACAACGCGATCCGCACCATCCCCGACGCGCTGCAGGTGCTCGCCGAACAGCGCGGTCACCTGGTCGAGGTTGCCGACGCTCTGAGCAAGTTCAGCGCACTGACCACCGACACCGTCACCAGGAGCAAGGAGAACCTCGTCAAGGAGCTGGAACACCTCGGCCCTGTCCTGCAGTCACTGGCCGACACAGGTCCTGCCCTGACCCGCTCCCTGGACTTCATCGGGACGTTCCCGTGGCCGAAGGGCCCGCTGGACAACTGGATCCGCGGTGACTACGCGAACATCACCGCGATCCTCGACCTGACGCTGAGCCGCATCGACAACACGCTGTTCACCGGGACACGGTGGGAGGGCGACCTGACCGAGCTGGAGATGCAGTGGGGCCGCACGATCGGCCAGCTGCCCAGCCCGTACACCGCGGGCAATCCCCTTGTGGCGCCGTACCGACTGGATCAGGGGCGCTGACATGCGGCTGACCAGAGGGATCAAGATCCAGCTGTCCATCTTCGCGACGGTGGCGGTGGTGGCCGGCTTCGTGATGCTGTTCGGTTACATCAAGGTCCCCGCGATGCTCGGGATCGGGCACTACACCGTGACGATGCAGCTGCCCCGGGCAGGCGGCCTGTACGACACCGCGAATGTCACCTACCGCGGCACCGAGGTCGGCAAGGTCACCGCCGTCCGGCTGACCCCGAACGGGGTCGAGGCGGAGCTGTCGTTGCGCTCCGGTGTCAAGATCCCGTCGGACCTCGAGGCGGAAGTGCACTCCACCTCGGCGATCGGCGAGCAGTACGTCGCGCTGATCCCGCGCAGCGGCGACGCCCCGCCGCTGCGCGACGGCGATGTCATCGCGTCGGCGGACACCTCCGTTCCGCCGGACATCGGCGAACTGCTCGACGCCACGGACCGCGGCCTGCAGGCGATCCCGCGCGAGAATCTCAAGACCGTGATCGACGAAAGCTATACGGCCGTCGGGGGTCTGGGGCCCGAGCTGTCCCGGCTGGTGGAGGGCTCCACCGAACTCGCGATCGACGCGGGCGCCAACATCGGCCCGATCATCGATCTGATCGAGAAGTCCGGCCCTCTGATGGACTCACAGGGCGACACCGCCGCCGACATCCAGTCGTGGGCGGCCGACGTCGCCGACCTGACCCGTCAGGTGAAGGACAACGATGCCGCGGTCGCGGGCATCCTGCGCGACGGTCCGCAGGCCGCCGACGAGGCCAGGCAGCTCATCGACCGGGTACGGCCCACGCTGCCCGTCCTGATGTCCAACCTCGCGGGCATCGGTCAACTGGCGCTCACCTACCACCCCGGCATCGAACAGCTTTTGGTGCTGATCCCGATGGGCGTGCAGGTGATGGCGGGGGGCACGGTGGCCAACCGGGACAGCAAGCACCCCGGTCTGGTGCTCTCGTTCAACCTGAACCTGAACCTGCCTCCGCCGTGCACCACCGGTTACCTTCCCGCACAGCAACAACGCATCCCGTCGATGGTGGACTCCCCCGAACGGCCGGTCGATGATCTGTACTGCCGGATCCCCCAGGACTCCTGGATGGCCGTCCGCGGCGCCCGCAACCTGCCCTGCATGATGAAGCCGGGAAAGCGCGCACCCACCGCCAAGATGTGCCGGAGCGACGAAGAGTACGTCCCGCTCAACGACGGGTTCAACTGGAAAGGTGATCCGAACGCGACGCTGTCCGGCCAGGACGTGCCGCAGCGCCCGCCGGGACCCCCGGAGGCACCACCCGCGAGCACGGCACCCGCGGCGATCGGCACCGCGTTCTACGACCCCGCGACCGGCAAGTACCTCGCACCGGACGGGCAGGTCCACCAACAAGCCGACCTCGCCACCGCGGCCGGAGACAGGTCGTGGCAGAGCATGCTGACCGCACCCTACGGCCCGTGAACACACGACAGGTGGGTGAATACTCGATGCCCCAACGGTTTTCCGTGCTCATGGTGGGTACGGCCGTCACGCTGACGATGCTGGCGTCCTCACCGCCGGCCACCGCCGACAACAAACGGCTCAACGACAGCGTGGTCACCAACGTCTACACACTGCAGCACCAAGCGGGCTGCACCAACGACGTCAAGAAGAACCCCCGGCTCCAACTCGCGGCCGAATGGCATGCCCGCGATGTCCTCACCAACCGCGGTCTGCACGGCGACCTGGGTTCCGACGGGTCCACCGCCCAGGACCGGGCCAGTGCCGCGGGCTACCCCGGCGTCGTCGCACAGACCGTCGCGGTCAACCCCGCGCTGGCCATCAACGGCCTTGAGATCCTGCGCCAGTGGTACTTCGACCCCGTCAGCTACGCGGTCATGGCCGACTGCGCGC
The DNA here is from genome assembly GCF_002086815.1 of Mycolicibacterium parafortuitum. Classification (GTDB taxonomy): domain Bacteria; phylum Actinomycetota; class Actinomycetes; order Mycobacteriales; family Mycobacteriaceae; genus Mycobacterium; species Mycobacterium parafortuitum. The sequence continues at coordinate 233,856 of NZ_MVID01000001.1, read as the reverse complement.
ACACCGAGATCGGGGTCTGGTCGGAGAACAGCCTGGACCGCAGCGTGGTGGTCGCGGTATACGGGCGCCCGACGCCTGACTGATCCGGGAACGTCGGTCAGGCAGAGGAGGTTTCGATCTCGGGCATCCCGCCGTCACTGAGGATCACGCCGTAGAGGAAGTTGCGGATCCGCGCGGCGAACAGTTCCTTGACCGAGAACTCGTTCTGTTCCAGAGCCTCGGTGAGATAGGGATACTCCTCGGCGTCGACGGGAGGGAACAACGCGTAGCGGCTACGCGGCCTGCGGGCGGCCTCGGCGAGCACCGCACCGATGCACAGCGTCTCCATACCGTCGAGAATCTGCACGTGCAGATGTGTCGGCACCCCCGAATCGCGCAGGAAGCGGGCGGCATCTTCGAAGCTGCCGACCAGCGTCTCCCTCGGCAGGTGCTCGATCAGCACCGTCGCGGCGTTGCGGTGCCGCAGCACCGACTGACGGAAGTTCAGTGCCAGGCTGACGAAGTACTCCGGCCAGTCCGGTCCCGGGGTACGCCGCGGCTTGATCACCGACTTGCCCGCGATGTGCCGGGCGATCGCCGTCATGATCTCGTTCTTGTCGGCGAAGTGGTGATAGAGCGACGGCGCGCGCACACCCATGTGCGCGGCCAGTTTCGGGAGGCTGAACGCGTTGATGCCTTCGGCGTCGATGATCTCGATCGACGCCTCGACCGCCGCGGTCTTGCTGATCAGCGGCTTCGACGGACGAGCCATGTCAGAAACCTCCCCGTCTGCCGACGCGGTTCCGACCACAGCACATTCGGCCAGTATAGAGTCGGCAGCCCCTACCGGCGTGTACCTCAGTCCCGGCCACGCAGTCCCAGCTTCCGGCGCCAGTCGTGCGCACCCAGGAACCGCACGGCCCGGGACATGAATCGGGACTTGGCCGGCACCACCGGGTACCACAGCGGCTCCGACTTCAGCGAGAACTTCTCCTCCACCACCGACTGCTGCCTGCAGTACTTCAAGACGCCGTGCGCGCCACCGAATCGCGCGCCCATACCGGAACTCTTCCAGCCGCCCATCGGGATCGGCAGCTGGAAGGTCGCCACCAAAGCGTTGTTGACCGAGACCGAACCCGCCTCGATGCGGCGTGAGAGACGGTCGGCCCTGGCCCGATCGCTGGTCCACAGGCTGGAGCTGAGGCCGTACTCGGAATCATTGGCCAGTGCGATCGCCTCGTCCTCGTCGGCGACCCGCATGATCGGCAGGGTCGGCCCGAACGTCTCCTCCCGCATACACCGCATGCTGTGGTCGACGTCGACGAGCACCGTCGGCTGGAAGCAGTTGCCCTCTGCGCGTTGGCCTCCCGTCAGCACACGGGCGCCGTTGGCCACCGCGTCGGCGACGTGGTCGGCGACGATGTCGAGCTGCGCACCGGTCACCATCGCCCCAATATCGGTGGTGTAGCTGCCGGGGGCGTCGGTGCCCTGACGCAACGCCGCGACCTGATCGGTGACCAGCTCCACGAACCGGTCGTAGACCGGCGACTCGACATACACCCGCTCGACACTGATACAGGCCTGGCCGGAATTGGTCATCGCGCCCCAGACAGCGGCTTTCGCGGCCCGCTCCAGGTCCGCGTCGGCGAGCACGATCATGGCGTCCTTGCCACCGAGCTCCAGACTGCACGGGATCAACCGCTGCGCACAGCGCACCGCGATGGCCCGGCCGGTACGCACCGAGCCGGTGAACATCACCATGTCCACCGTGTCGACGACGGCCTGACCTGTCGCACCGCCACCTGTCACCGCCGCCAGCACCGGCGGGGCGCCGATCTCCTCGCGCCAGCCCCGCACCACCTCACGCCACGTCAACGGCGTCACCTCGGACGGCTTGGACACCACGGCGGCGCCCGCCACCAGCGCCCCGACCACATCCATCATCGGACCGGCCAACGGCCCGTTCCACGGGGTGATCAGCCCGACGAGCGGATACGGGCGGGCCTGGACGCGCAGACGACGCACGGCGTTGGCCGGGCCCGCGGGCTTGACGTTGCGGTCCTGCAGGAAGGTCTCGGCGTTGGAGGTGAAGTAGTTGATCACGTCAACGGCGACCGACATCTCCAGCGACGCGTCGGCCCAGGACTTTCCGGTCTCGCGCTGTACGAGGGTCAGCAGCCGCCGCTCGTTGTCCAGCAGCCAGTCCAGCCAGCGCAGCAGGTGGGCGCTGCGCCCCCGCGGACCGAGCGCCTCCCAGGCGGGCTGGGCGGCGCGCAACTGATCGCAGACGACCGCGACCTCGTCGGCGCCGAGCGCCTCGACCTCGCCCACCACCTGGCCGTCGGCCGGACACCGCACGGTGATACGGCGGTTGTCGAGGTCGGAGCCGTCAGGCTGACCGGCGATCGCAGCGTGGTCGAGCGTCATCGCATCTCCTCGATCGGGAACCACGGGGGAACATTTATCTATCACCATAAGATTTACTTCCGGGCGTCCGCAATGGCGGGCCTGGCCGGCACGGCCACCGGCTGCGGTACTGGACCACCGGGCACCGGGGCCCTATAGTCCAGTTAGCCTAAAGACAGTAGGTTATTTCGCAGAAGACGAGAGGTCACCCCGGATGAGGATTCGCCTGGAACGGGAGAAGTGCGCCGGCCACGCACTGTGCTACGGAGTGGACCCCGACCTGTTCCCGATCGACGACGAGGGTTACTCGATCCTTGAGCCCCACGCGGTCGACCCCGCCGACGAGGAGACGGTGCGCGCTGGTGTCGCGGCGTGCCCCGAGCTGGCACTGATCCTCGACGAGGACTGACGCCCCGCACCACGGCAGATGGCGCACATCCCGAGATCCGTCGTTGACCTCTTATACCTATTGTCGTAAGGTTTAGCGCCAGGGTGGCACACGTCACAGCACACCGCCACGCCAACAGCCCGGGCACCGATGATCGGCGGCCCCGCACCTCGAACCATCCTTTGAAGGAGAAGCATGAAGCTCAAGGACAAAGTCGCGTTGATCACCGGTGCCGGTTCCGGCCTGGGCCGCCACTGCTCTGCGCTGTTCTCCGCGGAGGGCGCCAAGGTCGCCATCGTCGACATCGACACCGACCGCGCCGAACAGACCCTCAAGCTCGTGCAGGAACAGGGCGGGGAGGCCATCGCCCTGACCGCCGATGTGGCGCAGCGTGATCAGATCACCGCCGCCGTCGATGCGACGGTCAAAGAGTTCGGCAAGCTCGACATCGCCTGGGCCAACGCGGGAATCGTCTCGCGCGGCGGCGTTCCGACGGTGGCCGGCGGCGAATTCGTCGCGTTCGAGGATCTGACCGAGGCCGACTGGCAGAACGTGCTGGGCGTCAACCTGTCCGGCGTCGTCTACACGGCGCAGGCCGCTGTCCCCCACCTGAAGGCCAACGGCGGCGGCACGATTCTGGCCACCTCGTCGGCGGCTTCCATGGTGGCCTACCACAACATCGCGATGTACTCGGCCACCAAGGCCGGAGTCAACGGCCTGGTGCGCGGCCTGAGCCTGGACCTGGGCCGCCACGGCATCCGCGTCAACGCCATCGCCCCCACCCACGGAATGTCCCCGAACTTCCTGATGCCGCCCGGCACCCCCGTCGTCGGCCAGTCCTACGAAGAGGTCGCAGGCCCGTGGAACCCCACGGTGTCGCCCATCCCGCTGAAACTGCAGCGCCCGCCATCCCTGTCGGACAACGCGAAGGTCGCCCTGTTCCTGGTCTCCGACGACTCGGCGTACATCTCCGGCGCCACGATCGGATCCGCCGACGGCGGCACCCTGGCGCGCGTCGGTATGTGGTTCGAAGAGGACCTCAATCCCGAAGCCGCCAACTGAGAACCGCAGGAGCACGCCATGACCACCATCGAACCGACCACCACTGAACCGGCCTCCATCGATCCTGCACCGGCCACGCTCACCGTCGACTTCGACGTCTACGACGAAGCGCTGGCCAGCCCCGTCGACGTCATGCCGGAACGAATCGCCGAACTGGCCGCCAAGGGCCCGATCGTCTATTCGACCGCGCACGGCGGGCACTGGATCGTCACCCACTACGACGAGATCCACCAGATCCTCACCGACGCCGAGACGTTCTCCAGCTACCCGAACAACCTGGTGACGCCCGCCGACTTCGGCCGCTTCATCCCGCTGGAGCTGGATCCGCCGGACCACACCTCCTACCGGCACGCACTGCAGCCACTGTTCAGCCCGCAGCGCATGAAGAAGCTCGGCGATGAGATCCGGTCGCAGGTCAACGAACTCATCGACGCATTCGCCGCCAAGGGTGAGGTCGAGTTCATCTCGGCGTTCGCCCACGAACTGCCCGCCCGGGTCTTCCTGGCCCTGATGGATTGGCCGCTGGCGGACGCCCCGATGTTCACCGAAGTCACCGACGCGGTGCTGTTCGGCAAGCCCGGCGGCACGAAGGAGGAGTCCGACCAGGTCATGATGATGGCGGCGATGACGGTCGCCGGCTACTTCAACAACGTCATCGCCGACCGGCGCGCCAACCCGGGTGAGGACGCCACCTCGAAGCTGATCCACACCGAGGTCGAACTCGCCGACGGCAAGCGGCTGCTCAACGACGAAGAACTGTTCCGGATGTTCTTCCTGCTGCTGATGGGCGGGCTGCACACCGTGCAGGGCTCGCTGGCGTGGACCGTGTGGCACCTGTCGCGCAATCCCGAGCAGCGTGCCGCGCTGATCGCCGACCCGACGCTGATCCCGAAGGCCGTCGAGGAGATCCTGCGCATCGAGGCCGCCGTCGTCCCCGGCCGCCGCGCCACCCGCGACGTCGAGATCGGCGGCGTGCAGATCGCCAAGGACGACCAGTTGATCCTGATGCTGTGCGGCGCGAACCGCGATCTCAGGCAGTTCGCCGATCCGCACACCCTGGACATCAACCGCCACCCGAACCGGCACCTGTCCTTCGGTGCGGGCGTGCACCGTTGTCTCGGTTCGCATCTCGGCCGGATCGAGCTGACGATCGCACTCGAGGAACTGCACCGCCGCATCCCCGACTACCGCCTCGTCGACGGCGATCCGCCGTCGTGGCACTCCACCCAGGTGCGCGGCTGCCATCGAATGCCCATTCAGTTCACCCCCGAAGGGAAGTGACGACATGACGACGTCGCTGCCGCGGCAGGACCGGATCCGCCGCGCCATCGAGTTGTTGCGCAACGACACCACCGACAAGTTCGACGAGGTTGTCGACTTCGAGGCGCACGAGTTCACCGACCCGGTGCTCGCGCAGGAGGAGCGCGACTTCATCTTCGGCCGGGTGCCGTCGATCATCGCGCACAGCACCGAGATCGGTAAGCCGTACGACTTCATCACCATCGCGATGCCGCGCAACAACATCATCGCGGTGCGGCAGAAGGACGGCTCGGTCAGGACGTTCGTCAACCTGTGCCGGCATCGCGGCGCGATGCTGGAGACGCAGGAGAAGGGCCGTTGCCGGTTCTTCTCGTGCCCGTACCACCGGTGGTCGTACGACCCCGATGGCAAGCTGCGGACGATCACCCGCGACAACACCTTCGGTGAGGTCGACCGTACCGAGCACGGTCTTGTCGAGATCCCCTGCGAGGAACGGCACGGATTCATCTGGGTCGTCGACAACGCGCACGCCGACATCGACGTCGCGTCGTGGCTGGGTCCCGAGATGGATGCCATCCTGGCGGGGTACCAATTGGACAAGCTGGTGAGCTTCCGCGCGGCGGGCTTCGACGAGCCCACCAACTGGAAGATCATGCAGGACGCGTTCCTGGACGGCTACCACATCCAGTACGCGCACCCGAACACCGCGGGCAAGGTCATCCACACCAACGTGATGGCGTTCGAGGACTTCGGCCGGCATCTGCGGTTCATTGCCCCGCGCAAGACGATCGACCGCTGGCTCGAAGAGGATCCAGGCGACACCCCGCTGGACGACTATGTCACCGAGACGCACTTCCTGTTGCCGAACAGCACGCTGCTGCGACAACCGGATCACTTCCAGCTGTTGACGTTCCGCCCGCATCCCACAGATCCGACGAAGTCCCGCATGGAGCAGCGCCTGATGGTGCCGCCGCTGGAGGAGTCCGGCATGGAGGAGGAGCGCTGGAACCGGCGCTGGGAGAAGAACTGGGACATCCTGCTCGCGGTTCTGCACAACGAGGACTTCCCACTGCTGCGTAACTCGCAGACCGGGATGGGCAGCGCCGATGCGGGCAAGATGCTGTTGGGCCGCAACGAGACCGCCAACCAGCTCTTCCGCCGGGAGACCAAGAAACTGCTCGCCGAGGGGCGAGCCGCCGCCAAGTGATCGCATCGTGATCAAGTACGAATGGCGTACCGAGATCGACTCGCGGGAAGCCGCCGAGCTGGCAGACATGCTGGCTCGCGCGACGGCCTACGACGCCGAACCCGAGTACAGCACCATCGATTTCGCCGACGTGACCGCGGCGTTGGAGCGTCGTGATCCACACATCCGGCACCTGCTGATCTGGATGCTGCCGCACGCCACGGCAATGGTGGCACCGGACGAGCCCGAGCGGATCGCGGCACTGCTGCGGCTCGAGATCGCCGACGACGGTGCCGCGAGGGCATATCTGGTGGTGGACCCCAGGTTCCGTTCGATCGGCATCATCACCCTGTTCGTCGAGCAGGTCGGACTCGACATCAGCGGTCCCGACGGATGGCTGGGCACGGGTGCTCGGACCATCACGGCCTGGGCGCTGGGCAACCATCCCGCCACGGGACGGCTGAGCAATCGGTTCCTGATCCCCCGTACGCGACGGATCTGGAAGCTGATCCGCGCATGCGACTCCGTGCACCTCACCGCCGGGGCACCGGTTCTCGAGCCCATCGACCCCGCTTCGTTGGACCACCTGGAGTGGCCACGATCGCTGGCCGCGACCGACTCGATCTACGCGTTGCGCGTCGGCGGGTCCGTCACCGGACTGGTCGCCCTGGACTTCGCCCCGCGCAACTCCGAGGAGTTCGGCGCGTGCGCCACGGCCACCGAGGTGCTCTGCACCCCCGGCGCGGATCCCGCGGACCTGCGCCAACTGCTGGACGGCGCCGCCGCGATCGTGCTCGAGCACGGCCTGACCGGCCTGATCGTGCACGTCGACTCCGGCGATGCCCGGCTGGTCAACGCCTGCCGACTGGTCGGCTTCCAACATGACCGCACCGACGTGTGCTACCAGATAGGTGGACCTCAATGACACGCACCGATTCCTCGGTGCCCGCAGATTTGGCCAGTATCGTTGAGGCCCATGGCAAAGCGGTCGCCGCTGGGGACAATCTCGCGGTGCTGGCCGACTTCTTACCCGACCGGGTGGGTCAGCTGATCGGCTCGGCCGATGTGCCCACATCGCTGAAAAGCTCCGACGTGCAGTCGATCACCGACGCCGGAGACGGCTTCTTCGACGCGGTGATCCGCTACACCAGGCCCGACGACGAGTGCTTCGAGCTGCGCAGCCGCTGGGTGCGCGACGGCGAGGGTGTCTGGCGGACGTTCAGCGTGCGCAACATCCCGGACACTGCCCCGTGGATGGATCTGACCGGCCCGTCACCGGACGGGCTGGACGCGCCACACTGGGACGGGTTGCGCACCGGAAAGCTGCTGCTGCAGCGGTGTTCCGACTGCCGCACCTGGGTGTGGTCCCCTCGGCCGATCTGTCCGGCCTGCCACTGCTTCGAGATGAGTTGGGAGCAAGTCGATCCCGTCGGCACCGTGTACTCATGGACGCGGACGTGGCAACCGTTCACCAAGGAGGCCACCGGCCACCTGCCGTACGTGGTGGTGTTGGTGGAGCTGCCCGGCGCCGGTAACCGGCGCGTACTCGGGGTGCTGGCCGACGCCGACGGCGTCACGCCGCGCATCGGCAGCACCGTGCACGGAGAGATCGAACAACCGCCCGACGACGAGCATTGGCCGCTGATGCGGTGGCATCTGGAAGGACACCCGTCGTGATCGGATTCCGCGGCGCCACCGCTGTGGTCGGTATCGGCACCACCGAGTACTACAAGCGGGGTACCAGCCCGTTGAGCTCGGCACAGCTTGTGCTGCAGGCGATCCTGCGCGCCTGCGAGGACGCCGGCGCCGACCCGCGCAAGGTCGACGGGTTCGTGTCCTACGGCGACGACGCGAACGCGGGCCTCGGGGTCGCCGCGGCGCTCGGCGTCCACGAGGTGCGGTGGTCCACGCAGATCTGGGGTGGCGGTGGTGGCGGCATCGCCGCAGCGGTCAACGCCGCGGCCGCCGCCGTCTACAGCGGGCAGGCCGAGTGTGTGGCCGTCTATCGAGCGCTCAACGAGGCCGACGACGGGCGGCGCGCCTTCTCCAAGGGCCACCTCGGATCCCTGTACACCGCACACGGAATCCTCACGCCGCCACAGGTGTGCGCGCTGCGCACGCAACGCCTGCTGGAGGTCGACGGCGTCCCGGCGTCCACGATGGAGGCCATCGCGCTCGCGGGTTACCGCCACGCCCAGAACAACCCGGACGCCGTCGCCTACGGCAAGCCGATCGACCACGAGGTCTACCAGGGCTGCCGACCCATCTCCGAGCCGCTGCGCCTTTACGACTGCTCACGGGAGAACGACGGTGCGGCGGCCGTCCTGGTGGTCAGCTCCGATCGCGTCGGCGACTACAAGACCACACCGGCGGTGATCCTGGCCGGTGTGCAGGGCGCCGCGGCAGGCTGGACCGAGTCCGTCGAGAACGAGCAGAACTACACCTCGGCCGGATTCCATCCGGCGCTGGTCCAGCGTCTCTGGAACGGCGCGGGCGTCGGCCCGGACGACGTCGACGTGACTCAGGTCTACGAGAATTTCACCGGGCCCGCGGTGGCTGCAATGATCGACCATGGCCTCTGCCCGCCCGGACCCGCCGCCGGTGAGATCCTCACCGTCGACAACCTCACCCTGCCCGGCGGCAAGCTGCCCATCAACACCTCGGGCGGCAACATCGCCGAGGGTTTCGTGCACGGGATCGGCCTGGTCCTCGAGGCGGTGCGCCAGATCCGGGGCGACTCAGCCAATCCTGTTCCCCGCGCCGATGTCTCGCTGCTCATCGGCGGGCCGATGGCACCGCTGGTCAGCTCGACGATTTTCGGTTCTCCGGCGACGGTCTGATCCTCGCCGCATCTCTGTCTTCGAAGGAGGAACATGGCCGCCACCGTGGGGTCCGCGCTGACCTGGTGGGCACGCACCAAGGGTGACGAGCCGGCGGTGCGGGTCGTCGACGATGTGACGACCTATCGCGAGCTCGCCGCTTGGTCGAGCCGGCTGGCGCGCCGATTGGCCGATGGCGGCGTCGGGCCCGGAGACCGGGTCGGCGTGCTGTCGCCGAACGCGATCCAGTGGCCCGCGGCAGCGCTGGCGGTCATCAAGGCGGGGGCGGTACTGGTGCCGTTGAATTCCCGGCTCAAGCCCGCCGAGATCCGCAAGGTCGCCGACGATGCAGGCATCACCGTCGTGCTCGCCCACCCCGACTTCCGGGAGTCGGCCGAACGCGCGGCCGGGCTCGGGGCGCCTTTCGCGGTTCTGGGCTTCGCCGTCGTCGACAGTCTGCGTGCCGGCGACCCGGACGACTTCCACATCGACCGCGCGGCCGACGAACCGATCGCGGTGATCTTCACCAGCGGTTCCACCGGCCTGTCCAAGGGCGTGATCCTGACGACGCAGACGTTGTTGAACATCGTGCTGGAGAACACGCTGATCGAAGACGGGTTCCGGCCCGGGGCCGTCTCGTTGCTGGTGTTGCCTTTGGCTTTCACGCCGGGGCTGGTGTACGGCGTCCTGATGACGACGATCCTGGGTGGTTCGCTGATCGTCGAGCCCGAGCTGAACCCGTCCCGCGCGGTCACCTTGATCGAGAAGTACGGCGTCCAGACGGTGTTCGGCGTGCCGCTGATCTTCGAAGCCATGTCTCGCGCAACGGAGTTCGACACCGCAGACCTCAGCTCGCTGCAGACGGCGATCGTCGGCGGCGCCGCGGTGCCGGTCGACCTGCTGCACCGCTGGGCGGCCAAAGGTGTTCTGCTGCGCCAGATCTATGGGATGACAGAGGCCGGCGGGGTCGCGACCGCGACGCTGAAATCCGAAGCCCTGGAACATCCGGACTCCTGTGGCAGCGGTTCGATCTTCACCGAGGTCCGGGTGATGAACGACGACGGGACACTGGCCGGCCCCGGCGAGCTGGGCGAGATCGTCGTGCGCGGCCCGCTGGTGACCCCCGGCTACTGGAATGATCCCGCCGCGACCGCCCAGGCCATCCACGACGGCTGGTTGCACAGCGGCGATCTCGGTGTCACAGACGCCGAGGGCCGGGTCAAGTTCGTCGACCGCAAGAAGGATCTGATCATCTCGGGCGGGATCAACATCTCGCCGGTCGAACTCGAGGGCGTGATCGGCACCCTGGCAGGGGTCGCCGAGGTCGCGGTGATCGCCGTCGCCGACGAGCGCTGGGGTGAGACCCCGGCGGCGATCATCACCCCGGCGGACGCCACGTTGGACGAGTCGACCGTGATCGCGCATTGCGAGACGCAGCTGTCGGACTACAAGGTGCCGCGCTATGTCGTGCTGCGCGACAGCCCATTGCCGCGGCTGCCCAGCGGCAAGCTCGACAAGCCGACGATCCGCACGGAGTACCGCGATCTGGCGTCGCGGTTCGACAAGGTGCGTTAGCGGGTTCGCCGCGAGATCACGACGACGCCGTCGAAACTCAGGACGACGGTGTCGTTCTGGTCGACCAGCGTGGACCGGTGCAGCAGATCCGCGCGGCGCTCGCGCATCGTGATGCCGGTGATCTCGACCCGTCCCGTCAGCGTCGAGCCCGGATAGACCGGCGCGGGCAGCCGCATCCGGTCCATCCCCTTGCCCGCCACGAGCGCGAGCCGGGGAATGAACGTGCGCGACGCCATGCCGGAGAACAGCGCCATCGTGTGGATGCCGCTGGCGATCACCTGCCCGAACGGGGAGTCCGTCGCGTCCAGATGGATCGGCAACGGATCGTATTTGGCGGCGAACTCGGTGATCTCGTCGAGCTCGACGCGCACGCTGCCGACATCCATCCAGTCGCCGACCGCGAGATCCTCGGCGTACCAGGGACTCTGGTCGGCGAGTTCGCTCAGGTTTCGGGCCCCGCCTGTCACTTCGGTCACGTCCACCGGCTATTCCGGAATCGGGTCGGCTCGGTAGACGGACTTGGTGATCAGGTACGCGTCGAGGCCCTCGGGGCCGAGCTCGCGCCCGAGACCGCTGGATTTCACTCCGCCGAAAGGCGATTGGATGTCGAGTTGATAGTGGTTCACGCCCACTGATCCGGTGTGCATCGCGCGGGCGATCTCGGTGGCCCGCGCCGGATCCTGCGACCAGACGGTGCCGGCCAGCCCGAACTCCGTGTCGTTGGCCAACCGCACCGCGTCGGCCTCGTCCTCGTAGGGGGTGATGGTGATGACCGGTCCGAAGATCTCCTCCTGCGCCAGCCGGTCGTTGTTGTCGACGTCGGCGAACACCGTCGGCGCGACGAACCACCCGCGGGCCAGGTCTGCGGGCACCGATCCGCCGGCGACGAGCCGGGCACCGGAGTCCCGGCCGATCTGGATGTAGTCGAGCACCCGCTCACGCTGACGCTCGCTGACCAGCGGTCCGATCTCGGTTTTGTCGTCGAGCGGGTCCCCGACCGTCAGGCTGTCGGCCAGTTCGCCGATCGCCGAGACGAATTCGGCGTACCGGGAGGTCGGCACCAAGATCCGGGAGCTGAGGTGGCAGGTCTGCCCGTTGTTGACGAAGGACGCCGCGCGCAGGCCTTCGATGGTCGCGCCGAGGTCGGCGTCGTCGAGGATCACCGCCGCACTCTTGCCGCCGAGCTCCAGGGTGACGGGACGGATGAGCCGGCCGCATTCGGCGCCGATCACCCGGCCGGCGTTGGTCGACCCGGTGAACGCGACCTTGTCGACGCCCGGGTGCGTCACCAGGTGCGCCCCGGCGGCGGCATCACCGGGTACCACGTTGAGCACGCCCGCGGGCAGGCCTGCCTCGGCGGCTGCGTCGGCGAACACCAGCGCGTCCAGCGCGGTTTCCGGGGATGCCTTGAGCACCACCGAACATCCGGCGGCGAGTGCCGGCGCGATCTTCATGACAGCCAGGGCCTGTGGATAGTTCCACGGAGTGATCGCGGCGACGACGCCGATCGGTTCGCGGCGCACGATGGTGTGGCCGATCAGGGCGGGACGCACCTCTTCGGCCTGCCAGCCCCTGATCAGTTTGGCGTAGTAGTTGACGAGCACCGCCGGAAACGCACCGTTCACGGCGCGCGACAGGCTGATCGGCATGCCGTTCTCGCGGCTCACCAGCGTCGCGGTGTCCTGTCCGCGGGCCCGCAGCGCGGCGGCGAACCGCTTCAGCCCGTCGGCCCTCTCGTCGACCGAGGCGGCGCGCCACTGGGCCGCACCCTCACCCCGGGCGGACGCCACGGCGTCGTCGATGTCGGCGATCGTCGCACTGGGTCCGTCGGCGAGCACCTCGCCCGTCGCGGCCTCGATCACCGGGACCGTCTGCCCGGCGTCGCGGAACGTCCCACCGATGAACAGCCGGCCGGTGTCGATGATCTGCGTCATAGCTTGTCACCCTTCGCGATCGGTGCCGAGGTGCGCACGGCTACCAGTAGACCAGACGCCGTCACCAGCCGACGGCCCCGCCCACGATTACCTTATCTCGTTAGGTTTAAGCCACTCCGGCGCACGGCGGACGTTGATCCCGCAGTCGAACGTGTGTTCTACTTCGTGGACTGTCCGCATTCGGCGGACGGGATGGAGAGGAGGCCCGACAGAGATGACAGTAGACACCCTGACGGTCGTTGACGATACGGCTACGAAGGCTCCCGCCAAACGCTCGGCGGGCAAGAGGACCAGGACCCTCGAGCTGACACTCACGGTCAGCGGTACCGCCGACGGCGAATGGCGTGCCGACCTCAAACAGGGCAGCACCCACCTGGTCCGCAACCTCGCGGTCGCGGCGGCCGCGGTATCCAGGGCCGCCGCCGAACTGCACGAAGACCTCGCCACCCCGATCGACGCCGTCATCGAGGAAGCGCGTGCCCAGCAGGCGGCCAAGGTCGCCGCATTGGAGGCCGAGCTCGAAGCCGCCCGCCGGGCACTGGCGAACCTGGACTGAGGACTGTCACCGGCGGCGCGCCGCGGCGTCAGCCGCCCGCATCCCGGTTCGGCCGGGCGATCCGCGGCAGTGGCACACGGTCACCGACCTCACCGTCGGCGTCGCGCAGTGCCGCGGTCGCCAAACCTTCACGCAACAGCCATCGCGCGAGCTCGAGCGCATCCTCGATCTCCGCGTCCGAGGCGCGCAGTCCGTCGGGCTGGTGCCGCAACGCGATCACCCCGTTCCACGCACCCCACAGGTAGCGGGTCAGCCGCATCGCGTCGACCGGGCGGGCCTCCCCCGCCTCGACGGCAGCCTGCACATGGGAGGCGAAGCGGGACAGCAGTTCTCCGACGCGCTCCTGGATGCGGGACTCGATCTCCGCACTCTTCGCGGAGCCGGCGTCGTTGCGCATCGCCAGGAAGTCGAACGCGCCGGGGTGGTCGAGGTGGAACTGGAGGTACGCGTCGCCGCCGGCGAGGACACGCTGCAGCGGGCTGAGTGCGGGATCCTCACTGCGGGCCATGTATTCGGCGAACAGCTGCAGCGACCGCTCCACGAGGTGCAGGTACACGTCGCGCTTACCGCCGAAGTGGATGTAGATCGAGCCGACCGAGATGTCGGCCGTCTCGGCGATCGATTCGATGCGCGCCCCGTCGTAGCCGTCGCGGGTGAAGACGATCTCTGCGGCGTCGAGGATCGCGGCGCGGGTCCGGGCGCGGCGCCGGTCGACCCGCGGATGCCGCTGCACAGAGTCGTCACCGGTGGACATCGCCCAAGGATAGGACGCCACAGTTTTTGATGTTCGTTCATTTTATGAATCGGCTTCTAAAAACGTGGCACCGGTGTCAAACTTTGCCCCATGTCCGAACACGTCGATGTCGTGGTCGTCGGCAGCAGATGCGCCGGCTCGGCCGCAGCGATCGCCCTGGCCCGTCGCGGCCGCACAGTCGTCGCGCTCGACAGCGCGGCGTTTCCGTCCGACACCCTGTCGACCCACCTGTTCTTTCCTCCGCACTGGGCCGAACTTGAACGGCTCGGCGCCCGGCACCGCGTCCTCGCGCTCGATCCCCCGCTGCACACCCGCGGCGGGCTGGGCTCGCCGGGCGTGGAGGTCGTCGGTGACTACAGCGCATACGACGGCATCGCCGCCGGGAGCTGCGTGCGCCGTCCGGGCCTGGATCTGGCGCTGGTGGAAACCGCGCGCGAGGCCGGCGCCGAGGTCCGGGAGCGCGTCAGGGTCACCGGCCTGCTCACCGCACCGTCCGGCCGCGTCACCGGGGTGCGATTCGCGGGCCGCGACGGCGGGACCGGAGAAATCCGGGCGAAGCTGGTGATCGGAGCCGACGGACGGCGATCCACCATTGCCCGCCTCGTCGGCACCACCGAGCACCACAGCTGGCAGAACCAGCGGATGATGGCCTACGCGTACTACGAGGACACCCATCTCGACCAGCGGCACGTGGCGATGCAGTGGCGCGCCGATGACGACCTGGTCACGGTATTCCCCTGCGACGGTGGGCAGTTGATCGCCCTGTTGATGCCGCCGGTGCGCAGGGCCGCCGAATTCCGCGCGGGCGCCGAGGCCGCCTTCGACGCGACGATCGACCGCATTCCCGCATTCGGCGCACGACTGCGGGGATGCACCCGGGTGAGCAAGATCCGGACGTCGGTATCGCACCCGTCGTACTTCCGGCATTCGCACGGTCCGGGGTGGGCGCTGGCCGGGGACGCCGGCCACTTCAAGGACCCCGTGACCGCGCAGGGAATCCGGGACGCGTTGCGATTCGGCCGACTTCTCGGAGAGGCCGCCGCGCCGTATCTCGACGACGAGCACGCGCTCGACTCGGCATTGGCGGCATGGGAGGACGACCGCGACCGGCAGTGCCTCCCGATGTACCAGTGGGCCAACGGCCTTGGCCGCGACGACACCGTGTCACCGATCGAGGACGTCGCGTACCGGTGGTTCGCGTCACGCCCCGGGGGCCCGACGGAGATCCTGGATGTGTTCTCGCGCAAACGGTCTGCCACAGAGGTGTTCACGCCCGCGCGGCTGGCGCGCTGGGTGAGCACCGCCGCCCGCGACCCGCGCGTGGACCGGCGCACACTGATGCGCACACTGCGCCGGGATGTCGGCCGCGAGGTCCAGCGCATCGCCGAGTTCCGGAGGTTCGAGCACCGGAAGGCGCAGTCACACCGTCAGTGTTTCGACGAACCGGAACCGCGGGTGGCGCAGGACTATGGCCCGGCGTCGGCCGGGACCGCGACCATGGCGCGCGCACCACGCTTATGAAGTAACCAACCGCCGGCCACCAGGAACGCGCCGAACACCAGGAAACCGATGTCCCACACCAGCGGGCCTCCGAGGTCGTCGCGGACATGGTGGATCTGCAGGATGTGGTGGTCGATCACTCCCTCCACGACGTTGAAGATCCCCCAGCCGGTGAGCAGTAGGCCGATATGGAACGACCAACTCGGCGCGAGGCGGCCACGTCGCCAAGACACCAGGGTGGTGATGGTGCCCGCCCAGACGAGAAGCCATGTCACGGCGTGGAAGAAGCCGTCGGCGAGGACGTTGACCTCCAGGCCGGCGACGGTGTCGGTCGGATATTCGTCGACGTGACTGACCATGTGATGCCACTGCAGGATCTCGTGCATCACGATGCCGTCGATGAATCCACCAAACCCGAGGCCGAGTAGCAGCCCCGGCGCAACGCTGGGCATCTTCGCGGTGACGGTGTCCTTGTCTGTCGCAGTGGTCATCGCGCTCAGGTACCCGGCGAGATCGGCGGGAAACGCGGGCCGCTGACCAGGGCCGCTTGACCGCGATGTCACTTAGTGACACTGTGGTTCTGTCACTAAGTGACAGGAGGTACGGAGGCGTCATGACGACGATGACAGACACGGCGGACGACAAGCAGGCACAGGCGCGCCTGCGGGTGTCGCGTCATGCCTGTGAACTGTTCTGGGACAAGGGTGTCGCGGCGACGACCGGTGACGACATCGCCGCGGCGGCGGGTCTGTCGACCAGGACGATATGGCGGTACTTCCGCTGCAAGGAAAGTTGCGTCGAACCGGTGCTGGCGCGCTCGGCGAGCCGCTTCATCGCGCTTGCCGAGCGCTGGCCGGACGACCTCTCCCTGGCCGAACACATGGCCGACGACATGGCGCGAAATCCGCTGACCGAACAGGAGATCGCCGACGAGATCGCCGCATTGCGCATCGCCACCCTGTCGACGACCGAGCCGGCCCTGCGGTCCGCGTACCTGATGGTGCACGACGAGATGGAGCGAGCCTTCGTGCCCGTCGTCGCCAAGCGCCTGCGACTGGCCGACGACGACCTCACCGCGCGCCTGTGCGCCGCGGCGGTCACCGCGGCGTTTCGGGTGGTCGACGAGGACGTCGGGCGCCGCGCGATCGTCGAGAAAGAGAAGATCACCCAGCAGGAGGCACTCGCGTTGGTCGACCGCGCGATACGCGATGCCACCAACGGCCGGCTGGGCGGACCAGTCACACCGTGAGATAACAAGCCCGACAACCGATCCCACTGCGAGTCCCCGCGACTGGCGGTGCGATGAACTCTGCCCGCACCACGGAAGGACCGACATGGCATCCGATATGACACTGCCCCCTTTGATCCCCGTCGAGGATCTGTTCCGCCCGCCGACGCGCGCGGCCGCGAAGATCTCTCCGGACGGCACCCGGATCGCGTTTCTGAGCCCGTCGGAAGGGCGTCTCAACGTCTGGGTGGAGGACCTCGATCCCGGGTCGCCCGGCGCTCGGCGCGTCACCGACGACAGCAACCGCAGCATCCTGCACTTCGAGTGGACCGACGATCCCCGGTGGCTGATCTATCTGCAGGACACCAACGGGGACGAGAACTGGCACATCCACCGCGTCGACCTCGACGATCCCGACGCGCCTGCCGTCGACCTCACCCCGTTCCCGGGCGCGATGGCCTTCCCCGTGCGGGAGATCAAGCAAGGCAGGACCACGGTGATGCTCAACACCCGCGACGTCACACTGCTGGACATCTACGAACTCGACGTCGCCACCGGGTATCTCACGCTGATCGCGAAGAATCCGGGCCACGTCAACAACTGGCTGTCATCCGACGACGGACAGGTGTTCGCGACCGCGCTGGCGCCCGACGGCGCCCTGGAGCTGTCGCGGTGGGACGTCGCCACCGAGACGCTGCGCCCGATCGCGCGATTCGATGGCAGCGACTACCCCGTCGGCATCCATCCGATGGTGATCACGCCTGACGGCACCGGCGTGTGGATCGGATCCAATCGGGATTCCGACCGGACCCGATTGGTTCATGTGGACCTGACCACCGGAGAAGAGACCGAGGTCGACAGCCACCCGACGTTCGACGTCGATCCGCGCGCAGGCGTCAACCCTGTCGCCCCGTCGCCGTTGATCCAGGACCGCCGCACCGGCGAGTTGCTGGCCGTGCGCTATTACGGTGAGCGCCAGGAGATCCGGGCGCTCGATCCCCGGTTCGGCGACATCCTGGCCGAACTGCGGAAGCTGTCCGACGGAGACATCGGCATGCTGTCGTCGGACGAGGCTGGCGAACGCTGGATCGTCGGGTTCAACCACGACCGCGAACCCGGTGTGACGTACCTGTACGACCACCGCAGCGGGGAGAGCCGGTTGCTGTATCGGCCGCTGCCGCACATCGATCCCGAACACCTGGCGCCGATGCACCCGGTGACGATCACCGCGCGCGACGGTCTGGCGCTGCAGTCGTATCTGACGTTGCCCCTCGGGGTGGAACCGAAGGGGCTTCCGCTGGTTCTCGTCGTGCACGGCGGTCCGTGGTTCCGCGACAGCTGGGGCTTCGACGCGCATGTCCAGGTGTTGGCAAACCGGGGTTATGCGGTGCTACAGGTCAACTTTCGCGGGTCGACAGGGTTCGGAAAGGCGTTCCTGAAAGCGGCGATCGGCGAGTTCGCCCGCAAGATGCACGACGACCTGATCGACGGCGTGCAGTGGGCAGTCGACCAGGGGTATGCCGACCCGGACCGGGTCGCGATCCTGGGCGGGTCGTACGGCGGGTACGCCGCGCTGGTCGGCGTGACGTTCACACCCGATGTCTTCGCCGCCGCAGTGGATTACGTCGGTATCTCGAATCTGGCGAACTTCATGCGGACGCTGCCGCCGATAGCTCGACCGCAGCTGGCGAACAACTGGCATGCGTACGTCGGAGACCCCGACGACCCCGAGCAGCTCGCCGACATGATGGCCCGCTCCCCGATCACCATGGTGGACCGGATCCGCACGCCGCTGATGGTGATCCAGGGCGCCAACGATGTCCGCGTCGTCCAGGCGGAATCCGACAACCTGGTGAACGCGTTGCGGGAGCGAGGCGTCGAGGTGGACTACCTGGTGCAGGCCGACGAGGGCCACGGTGCGGTGAACACGGAGAACGTCGTCGAGATGTGGGAGGCGGTCTCCCGCTTCTTCGCCAAGCATCTGGGTGGACGGGCGTGACGTTTGGGCGCTGATCGGCGTCGAGTCTGAACTTGTTGGCGAGTTTCGGGCCCGGATTTGTCAGTGGTCGCACGTATGTTCGAAGCATGGCGAGGGCGGAGTTGCAGGACGCGGTCGGCGCGCTGCGCGCCGCCTTCGACACCGTCGCCGGCTGCGATCTGGACCTGCTGACCCGCGATGAGCTCGTCGAGGTGATGGACGAGCTCGAAGCCCTGGGGTGTCAGCTGCCCGGGTTGGGTCATCGGTTGTTGGCGCGGTTGCAGACCGAAACCACCGCCCGGGAGATGGGCGCGAAATCGTGGAAAGACGTGCTGCGGATCCGGTGGCGCATCTCCGCAAGTGAAGCCAACCGACGGCTGACCGAGGCTGCGGTGTTGGCGCCGCGACCGTCGGTGAGCGGGCCGGCGCTGCCGCCGCTGCTGCCCGCGACCGCGGTCGCCCAGTCGCGGGGATTGATCAACCCCGAACACGTCGAGGTGATCCGCAAAGCGGTCGACAAACTACCTACCTGGGTCGATGCCGTGACTCGTGAGCAGTTCGAGGTCGATCTGGTGCGCACCGCGGTCGGGGTCGGGCCCAAGGAGGTGAAGGACGCCGCCGAGCTGACCTTGTTTCTGTTGGATCAGGACGGCCCCGAACCCGATGACGCCGAACGTGCCCGCCGCCGCGGGGTCTCGCTCGGTAACCAAGGCATCGATGCGATGAGCGCGATCACCGGACACCTCACCCCGGAAGCCCGCGCAGTCTGGGAAGCGATCTTCGCCAAATACGCCGCCCCAGGCATGTGCAACCCCGCCGACCCACAACCCTGCACCAGCGGCACGCCGTCACAGGCCCAGATCGACCGCGATGACCGCAGCCTGGCCCAGCGCCAACATGACGCGCTGATCGCCGTCGGGCGGATCGCGTTGATGAGCGGCGAACTGGGCAAACTCAACGGGCTGCCGGTGTCGATCATCATCCGCACCACCCTCCAAGACCTCGAATCCCGCGCCGGGGTCGGCACCACCGGCGGCGGCACCAGGATGCCCATCAAAGACGTCATCCGGATGGCCGGACACGCCAACCACTACCTGGCGGTGTTCGACAAGGCCACCGGGTCGGCGCTGGATCTGTTCCGCACCAAACGCATCGCCACCCCAGAACAACGCATCATGTTGATCGCCCGCGACGGCGGCTGCACCAAACCATGCTGCCCCGTCGGCGCCTACGGCACCCAGGTCCACCACGTCGTCAACGACTGGGCCCGCGGCGGAAACACCAACATCAACGACCTCGGCCTGGCCTGCCCACCCGACAACCGCAGCGTCAACAACAACGACCCCACCGCCTGGACCACCCAGATGAACACCCGCGGCGAGGTCGAATGGATCCCACCCGAACACCTCGACACTGGCCAGGCCCGCGTCAACACCTACCACCGCCCCGAACGGCTACTCCGGCCACCCGAGGAACCCGAAAACAGCAGTCCGGCAGCCGAACCCGAGGACCGCGATACGAGCCCCGGCGAACCCGGCGGCCCCGCACCACCCGAAGACCACGCGGCCTGACGTCCGACGGTCAACCGTACGCGGGGTACCGATTCTCCCACAGGGCGAGTTGCTCAACGCGGTAGTCGCGGACGGCTGCGCTGTCGGCGCCGAGCAGCATGGTGGGACCGCCGACACCGTCGTAGCGTTCCCAGGGTTCTCCCCCACGGATGAACTCCAGCCACCGCGACTGCACGGCATCCGACATCCGGCGCGCCGCCGCGTCGGCACCGGCCAGCGCGGGCGCCGCCTCCAGATTGCCGAACACCAGGGCCAGGCACGAATCGTGGCAGGCCCCGAATCCCATTCGCGGAGAGGGCCATTGCAGCTCGTAACGGAACACCGGATTGTCACGCGAGGCGTGCGCGCGAACGAACTGCTCGGTCGGCGCCGTGAAGTGGTAGTCGGTGACCATCGCACTCGCGACATCGCGCAACGTCTGCTGACCCGCCCGGTACGCCGTCACCACCGCGTCGACGTCGCACGCGTCCCCGGCTAGTGCCCGCGCCCGGTCCCGCACGTACTGCTCGGTGAACACATTCTCGTCCAGCGCCGCGTCGAAGATCCGCCACTCGTCACGCGTCGTCCCGGCGAGGACCGGGATCGCCGGCATCGCGCGCGTCCGCGCGGCCACCAGCGGATGCTCGGCGATCACATCGCCGTCGATACACGGGTGAAACGGGCCCTGCGGCGGCACGAACCCGGTGTCGATACCCCGTTGCGCAGCGAGGATTTCGTCGACTCCGGGCTCACCGCCACACCGCAGCGCCCCGAGTTGCGCGGCCACCGCAGAGGCCGCCTCGCGCGATCGCACCCGCTCCAGGCCACCGCTCTGCAGGATCGCCCGGTCGAAGAGGTCGCACCCACCGGCGAGCAACGCCGCGATCGCGACCGCCCCCGACGACTGTCCCGCCACCGTGACCGCACCGGGGTCACCACCGAACGCGGCGATCTCGTCGCGCACCCACCCCAGAGCGTGCTTCTGGTCGCGCAGCGCCAGATTCGTGGAATCCGGTCCGTGCCAGTCCGGCGCATAGAGCGAACCCAAGACACCGAGCCGGAAGTTGACGGTCACCACCACGATGTCGCCGCGGCAGGCCAGCCGCGCACCGTCGAGCAGCGGCGCCGACCCGTGGCCCTGCGCCTGCCCACCGCCGTGCAGGAACACCAGCACCGGCCGACGCGCGTCGTCGGCCGCGGGCGTCCAGATGTTCAGCGTGAGGCAGTCCTCGCCCATCGCGAGGCCCCGCTTGGCAAGCCGCACGGGCGCGATGTCCTGCGGGGCGATCGGCCCGAACGCGGTCGCGTCCCGCACGCCGCTCCAGTTCGACACAGGTTGTGCTGGGCGCCAACGCCGCTCGCCGGTCGGCGGCGCCGCGTACGGCACCCCACGAAAGACGGCGGCGCCTTCACCAGCGGCGCCGCGAAGGACTCCATAGGACGTGTGCGCGAGCGCGGTCATGGCCGCTCGGTCAACGGGCACTGCCGTCCCATCTCACCGCTGAGCACCTGCGTCAGAAAGTCGCGGCCCCTGAAGCTCACCACCTCGACGCGGAGCCCGCTGCGGGGGTCGCGCAGAAACGCGACGCCGGAGCCCGTGCGCTCCAGCTCCCAACCCTCGCTCTGCAGCCGCGCGGTGTCGTCGCGCCAGCGCTGCGCGTAGTAGCCGACATGATGGATGCCCGGTTCGGCGAAGATCGAGTCGGTCGCGGCGACGACCTCGATCAGCTCCAGGTACGGCGGGCCGGACATCGAGAACGCGATGCGGACCGGCTGATCGTCGAGCAAGCCGTCCGGACGGGTGAACCCGCTGCGCATCTCGAACGGCGCCGCCCACGTGATCTGCAGGGAGCCCGTCAAAGCTGCCATGGCGGACAGCAGGTCCGGGACGACGTGGCCCACGTGGTACACGTTGTCGAAGGCTGACGCGGCGAGTGTCTCGAGTTTCGGGTCCATGTCAGATCCTGTATCTGCGGCGGATGGCGTCGAAGCGTTCGTGCAGGTGCGCGGCCCGCTCGTCGGGCGTCACGCGCCTGGTGTCGGCGGGCAGCACAGCGTCCAACTCGGCTGACCGAACGACCCGGGTGCTGACCTCGGGCAGCTCCCGGCTCCCGATCACGCGCATCGTCAGGTAGCCCTCGCTGAACCGCTGCGTGTCGATCCAGTTGTGCACGCCCGGATCGTCGTGCGCGAGCACCATCCGTACCCGGCCGTCGGCGTTGACGGCTGACCGGCTCGGCGTGTAGCTCACCGGGCGATACAGGTAGTCCATGCTGTTCCAGAACGCGCCCATGTTGGTCAGCATCCAGAACTCCCCGCCGTCGGGGAACTCGAAGATCAGCGCCTCGTCCGGCGGGAGCCGCCACGGCATCGTGACGATCAACCGGCCGCGGCGGGCGTCGCGCTGTTCGGCCGTACCGGCGAAACGCGCGCCGGGGAACACATTCGGCTCGGGCTCGCCGTAGAGCGAACCGATCTGTAGTTCACGGTCCGGCCAGTCGGTCATCGCCCCGGTCAGGAAATCGCCGGCCCACCGCATGGATGCGACCAGATCGTGGGGCGTCGGCACCGGACGCGGGTCGTCCATGTCGATGCGCTCGATGCCGAACTGCGCCGACCGTTCCGCCCAGGAATCGAAGCCCTGGCGCATGAACAGCTTTCGGGAATCCGCCGTGGTGGGCAACCAGTTCGGTCCGCGCCGCGAACCCCCGATATAGAGTTCGAAGCTTCCATCGCGCTCGGTGACCAGCTCGTCGCCGGTGATGTTCGCCTCCGGGGTGTCACCGAACGGCTCGTGCAGGTTCGGGTGATCGGCGCCGTAGTACACGTCCTTGTCGGGACGCGCACCCTGGACGGTGAAGTTGATGAACCGTGCCGTGCCACGGTCGCCGGTGATCCGGTAGGTCGACGCCCCGTCGATCCACGCCTGCAGATACACGAAATCGGCGTTGTCGCCGCCGAGTTTGCGGGCCGGTCCGCAGAACGGGTGGATCATCGGGTAGCGGGTGTTCTTGGTCTCCAGCGCCAGATCGTAAGCCTGACCGAGGTTCTGGGTCAGGTAGCGGAACGCGTCGGCGCGCTGCAACGCATTCGCCGGCGAAGTGTCCTTGAACGCGAGGTCACCGGCGGCCTTGAGCCGGTCGCAGAACTCGTGCCACGCCGCACGCAGCGTCTCGTCGTCCGCGCAGTCCCCGAAGGCCATCAGCGCCTCGTCTCGATGTCGATGCCGAATCTCTGCCGGTAGGGCGCGAATTCGTTGTGCAACTCCTCCACGGGTACCGGCAGCACGTCGGTGGAGTAGCTGAATTTGCCGTAGCGATCGCCGCGGTTCGTCGACAGGTAGTCCCGCATCGCCTTCTCCGCGGCGGCAGTGAACGGAACTCCCGCGAAGTCGTAGAAACCGCCGATCGTCGCGACCGGATCGGCGACGAAGTCCCGGTAGCGGATGTGGTGGATGCGCGGATCGTCGACGAGCGGGTCGGTCAGGTAGGCATGGAAATTGGCTCGCGACCCCTCGATCGTGTCCTTGGCGTACTTAGTCCAGTCCAGCGTTCCGGCCAGGCTTTCATTGATCTGCCCGAACGCGACGATCTGCGACGCGAGCACCTGCACCGGGTCGCGGTGTACCCACACGATGCGGGCGTCGGGGTAGATGTCGAACAACGCCCGCAGCCGACGCCCGTGGAATCCCTTGAGTACCCACCGCTTCGGCGCACGGGTGTACTGGATGTGCTGCAGCATCATGCGGTGCAGGGTGTACTGCGCGTGATGATCCTGCGGAAAGTTCTGGATTTTCATGGGAACTCGCCACCACGCGCTCGGGTTCATCGCGCGGAAGTCGAATGCCCAGGTGCGTTCACACTCGGGCAGTCCTGCGCCGAGCAGATCGTTGTACGGGTGGCTGACGATCCACGGCGGAATGCGATCGAGGATCTCTCGCCAGTCGGCGTCGGCTTGCGCCCGGCGCGGGTCGTCGGCGGCGGCAGGACCGGGTGGCGGCGACGGGTACATCACCTCCCAGAACCGCAGCGCGCGGGAGTCCTCGTCCTCGGCGAGCAGCGCGTGCAGCAGCGTCGTCCCCGACCGCGGCTCACCGGTGGCGAAAAGCGGTGCGGTGATCCGTTCTTCGGCGAGCGGAAGGCGGTCGCGGTCGGCGATGAACCGCAGGCGATTCGCCAGCAGTCCGCACGCCGTGTCCGCGGCGGCCCGAACGCCGGTGTCGCCGAGTCCGGCGCTGTTCACCCGGTCGACGACCAGCCCGACCCGGCCCGCAAGGGTGTCGTCGCCGAAATCGGTGAGCCCGGTGGATTCCCGCGCGTCGGCGATCAGGACGTCGGCATCCAGAATTGTCATGCGGCACTTCCTGTCAGGTGCGCCTCGACCTCGCGGACCTTGCGTGCCGAGTCGGCGGCGTAGGCCTGCCCGGCCATCCCGCTGTAGTCGAGCACCGATACGACGCGGGCCCCGGCCTCCCCGAATGCGGCGATCTGCGAGGCCACGTGCGCAGGCGTTCCGTGCGGGACGACGGACAGGATCGCGGCCGGGTCGACCTGGTCGAAGAGCCGCAGCAATCGGTCGCGGGTCAGCACGCGCGGGTCGATGTCCTGGATACCGCGCCAGTGCTCGCCCATCGGATGGCGGTGGCCGGCGGCGGCCAAAGCGTCGGCGGTCAATTGCAGCACCAGTGATTTCACCAGCGGGCGCCGCAGGATCTCGCGCAGTTCATCGGGTTCGCCGATCAGGCAGACCACCATCTTGGCCGGGGTGATCGCGTCCGGATCGCGGCCGGCCTGCTCGGCCGCTTCCCGGATGCAGGCCAACTGGCGCGCGTAGGTCTCGGGCCCTGCACTGCCCGTCGGCCACCACCCATCGCCGTACTCGCCGACCAGACGCAGCATGCGCGGGCCGTTGGCGCCGATCCAGATCGGCGGCTGACCGGTGGGGTGGAGATCGGTGTCCAGGCGGGCGCGCTCCAGGGTGAAGAACTGTCCGGTGAAGTCGATCGGTCCGTCGGCACTCCAGAGCAGCCGGATGAGCCGCAGCGCCTCGGCGAAGCGGCTCACCGTCCGCTGATCGTCGAAGCCGTACGGGGCCAGGTTCTCACGTTCACCGGCGCCGAGACCCAGGATGAAGCGGCCGTCGGAGAGGTGGCTCAGGGTCAGCGCCGACTGGGCCAGCATCACCGGGTGGCGGCGAACCGTGTCGAGGACGCTGGTGGCGAGCCGGACGCGGGTGGTGCGGGCCGCGACGGCACCGGCGAGCGCGACGGTGTCCAGGTAGCGATGCGGTGACGGTGAGACCGCGGCGAGGTCGGTGAACTCGGGTGTCCAGATCGAGTCCGGCCAGAAGCTCACGAGGTGGTCGGGCAGCCAAAGTGAGTGGTAGCGGCCGTCATCGACCGCGTCGAGCTTGGTGAGATCGAGCGGCAACGTCGTCCGGAAGAACGAGGCCAGCTCCAGGGGCATGCAGCGGAAGCTACACCGGGGACGCGGCTCGCGTCCTCAGATTGCTGAGCATTCGCTCAGCGCGCGGGGCCGGCTACTCAGCCGAGCGGAAGTACGGTTCGACCGTGCCGCTGAGCTTCATGACCATCGGGTTCCCGCGACGATCCTTGGCCGTGGGCACCTCGACACGCACCCAGCCCTCGGCCACGTCGTACTCGACGACATTGGTCTTCTCGGAGCCGTTGAAGCGGATTCCGACGTCGCGGACGAGCACCTCTTCGTCATAGAACGGGCTACGCGGGTCGATGGAGAGGTGATTCGGGGGAACGTCGGCGACCTGGTCTTCAGACATGATGGCTTTCGCTAGATCCTTCGTCGGTCTCGGCGTGAATCGCTGTGAACCTACCCGGCGCGGTCCCGAGTTCCTGAACTGCTCGTTTCGTGGTGGAGCTAAGGGGATTCGAACCCCTGACCCCCACACTGCCAGTGTGGTGCGCTACCAACTGCGCCATAGCCCCTCGTCGTGCTCATCGAAATTACACCACGAGGGGTGGCCGCTCAAAATCGCTGGTCACGGGACTTCCCCGCCCGCCTCGGGGCCGAGCGGACGGGCCGGGGTGTGCTCGGTCGACGGCGTCGGGCGCGTCTCGGGCGCGAAAACCCACCACAACGCCGCGACGCCCAGGATGACGCCGCTGGTCAGGAACGCCCACCCGAACGACGTGTACTGCGCGATCAGGCCGACCAGCAGCGATCCGCCGATCGAGCCGAAGTCCGCCATCATCTGGAACGTCGCGACCGCGGTCCCGCCGCGCGACTTGTTGCCCACCACATCGGCGACCGCGGCCTGCTGCGGCGACACGAAGATGCCCGTCGCCGCGCCCGCCACCACCGCCGCGACCAGGAACACCGGCAGCGATGTGGTGAAGCCCACCAGCGCGGTCGACACCGCCGCCAACGTCAACCCGACGATCAGCAACAGCCGTCGGCCCAACCGGTCCGACAGGTACCCGCTCGGGATGACCACCGCGATGTTGCCCACCGCGAACGCCGTCAGCGCCAGCCCGGCCGCGCCCGGCCCCTGGCCCAGCACCTCCACGACGAACAGCGGCACCAACGCGATGCGCAGTCCGAACGACGCCCACCCCGTCGCGAAATTCGAGAACAGCGCCGCCTTGTAGGCGCGGTGCCGGAACACCGTGCGGAACGGCACCGGCGTCTGCGCCTCGTCGTCGGGCTGGCCCACCACCGGCGAGTGCCGCAGGCTGACGAACACCACCGTCGCGGCGACCAGCAGCGCCGCCCCGTAGATCAGGAACGGCGCCGACAGCCCGAACCCGGCCGTCAGGCTGCCCAGGATCGGACCGCCGACCGAGCCGATCATGAAACCCGACGAGAACAATCCCGCCACCCGGCCGCGCGCATCCGTCGGCGAGATCCGGATCATCAGGCCCAGCGCCGACACCGTGAACATCGCCGATCCGATACCGCCCAGCGATCGGAAAAGCAGCAGCTGCCAATAGGTTTCGGCGAATGCGCACGCCCCGGTCGACACCGCGACGATGATCAGACCGCTGGTGTAGACGCGCCGCTCCCCCATCCGCTGCACCAGAAACCCCGCGGGCGGCGCGCCGACCAATCGCATCACCGCGAACGCGGTGATCACGAACGTCGCCGCCGCGATGCTCACCCCGAAGTGGCGGGCGTACTGCGGCAATACGGGGGCCACCACGCCGTAGCCGAGTGCGACGACGACGTTGGCGACGACCAGGACCCAGACTTCGCGCGGCAGCCGACGCTTCTCGCGCGTCGGACAGTCGCCCTCTTTCGTGGAACTCAAGAAATGACCGCCGCCACCACTTCGCGGGCCGCGTCCTGGACCTCGGCGAGATGTTCGGGGCCACGGAAGGATTCGGCATAGATCTTGTAGACGTCTTCGGTGCCCGAGGGCCGCGCGGCGAACCACGCGTTCTCGGTCGTCACCTTCAGACCACCCAACGGTGCCCCGTTGCCGGGTGCCGCCGTGAGCTTCGCGGTGATCGGCTCGCCGGCCAGCTCGGTCGCGGTCACCTGCTCGGGTGAGAGCTTCGACAGTCGCGCCTTCTGCTGCCGGTTCGCCGGCGCATCGATGCGCGCATACGTCGGCGCGCCGTACTTCCCCGCCAGCTCCGCGTACCGCTGCGACGGCGTCGACCCCGTCACCGCCAGGATCTCCGACGCCAGCAGCGCCAAGATGATGCCGTCCTTGTCGGTCGTCCACACCGAGCCGTCACGGCGCAGGAACGACGCACCGGCGCTCTCCTCGCCGCCGAACCCGATCGTGCCGCCGATCAGCCCGTCGACGAACCACTTGAAGCCCACCGGCACCTCGACCAGCTTGCGGTCCAGCCCGGCCACGACGCGGTCG
This sequence comes from Mycolicibacterium parafortuitum, assembly GCF_002086815.1. Lineage (GTDB taxonomy): Bacteria > Actinomycetota > Actinomycetes > Mycobacteriales > Mycobacteriaceae > Mycobacterium > Mycobacterium parafortuitum. The sequence goes on along the minus strand of NZ_MVID01000001.1, from coordinate 205,830 downwards.
ATGATCGACGAACTCACCGCGGTCTTGCCGACGGCGGTCGAGCCCGCCCACTCCGGCCGGTGCGCGAACAGGTAGTCGATCGCGACCGCGAGGTAGTGGTTCGGATTCATCAGACCGCCGTCGGGGGTGACGATGCCGTGCCGGTCCGCGTCGGCGTCGTTGCCGGTGGCGATCTGATAGGAATCGCGGTTGGCGATGAGGGAGGCCATCGCGTTCGGCGAGCTGCAGTCCATCCGGATCTTGCCGTCGGTGTCGAGCGTCATGAACCGCCACGTGGCGTCCACCAGTGGGTTCACCACGGTCAGCGCCAGGTTGTGCCGCTCGGCGATCGCGCCCCAGTAATCGACGCTCGCGCCGCCGAGCGGGTCGGCACCGATCCGGATGCCCTCGGCGCTGATCGCGTGCAGGTCGACGACATTGGGCAGATCGGCGACGTACGCGTCGAGGTAGTCGTGGCGCTGCGCGATGCCCAGCGCCCTGGCCAGCGGCACCCGTCGGACGTCCTTGAGCCCACCGCGCAGGATCTCGTTGGCCCGCTTGGCGATGGCCCCGGTCGCGTCGGTGTCGGCCGGGCCGCCGTTGGGCGGGTTGTACTTGAACCCGCCGTCGCGGGGTGGATTGTGCGACGGGGTCACGACGATCCCGTCGGCCAGGTCGCTGTCGCGCCCCTGGTTGAACGTCAGGATCGCGTGGCTGACGGCCGGGGTCGGAGTGTAGCGGTCGGCCGAATCGATCATCGCGACAACGTCGTTGGCGGCCAGCACCTCCAGCGCCGACACCCACGCCGGCTCCGACAGGGCGTGGGTGTCGCGGCCGATGAACAGCGGACCGGTGACGCCCTGGGCGGCCCGGTACTCCACGATGGCCTGCGTGGTGGCCAGGATGTGCGCCTCGTTGAACGCGGCGTCCAGGCTCGACCCGCGGTGTCCCGACGTGCCGAACGCCACCTGCTGATCGACGTTCTCGGGATCCGGTTCGACGGCGTAGTACGCCGTCACCACCGACGCGATGTCGATGAGGTCTTCGGGCTGTGCCGGCTGACCGGCTCGGGGATTCGCCGCCATGGCCTCGATTGTGCTCGCCCACCTCCCCCACGGCACGCCCTGGGGTCGGCATACTTTCACAGCATGGCGCTCGACCGGCGGGAACTGGCCGCAGTCTTTGCCGGCGGCGCGATCGGCACCCTGGCGCGGTCCGGCTTCGAGGAACTCGCGGCCGCCGACCCGGGTCGCTGGCCGTGGCCGACGTTCACCGTCAACATCGTCGGCGCGTTCCTGCTCGGCGTGTTCGTCACGCGGTTGCTGGAGCGACTGCCGGTGTCGAGCTACCGGCGGCCGTTCCTGGGCACCGGCTTGTGCGGCGGGCTGACGACGTTCTCGACCATGCAGGTCGAGACCCTCAGGATGGTGGAGCACGGGCACTACGGTCTGGCGGTCGGCTACGTGGTGACCAGCATCCTGGTCGGCTTCGGCGCGGTCTATCTGGGCACGGTGCTGGTCCGGCGGGTCCGGGTGGGCCGGTCATGACGGGCGTCCTGGTCTGGGTCGGAGTGTTCCTGGTCGGTGGGCTGGGCGCGGTGACCCGGCTGACGGTCGACAAGGCGGTGTCCCGGCGGAGCAGGGGCGCGTTTCCGTTCGGGACGCTTGCGGTCAACGTCAGCGGCGCGCTGCTGCTCGGCTTCCTGGCCGGGCTGGCGCTACCCGCGCATGTCGCACTGCTCGCGGGCACCGCGTTCGTCGGGTCGTATACGACGTTTTCGACGTGGATGCTGGAGACCCACCGGCTTGCCGAGGAGCGCCAGTTCTGGCCGGCGGCGGCCAACATCGTCGTCAGCGTGGTGCTGGGTCTCGGCGCCGCGCTGCTCGGCCAGACGTTGGGGGCCCTGCTGTGACCGCAGTCCTGACGCTGACGGCGTACTTCGCCGAACGGGAGCGCAGCGGCGACCGGTTCCTGGCCGACGCGGTCCTCGACCTGATCGAGCGACGCCGGGTCGGCTCCAGCGTGATGCTGCGTGGCATCGCGAGTTTCGGGCCCACCCAGGTCAGCCGCAGCGACCGGTCACTGAGCCTGTCCGAAGATCCCCCGGTCACGATCACCGCGGTGGACACCGCCGACCGGATCACGGCGGTGGCCGACGAGGTCGCCACGTTGATCGGCCGCGGCGTCGTCACGGTGCAGCGCGGATTCGCACCACCGGCGGGTCTCGGCGGCGACGGCGCCGTCCGGCTGTCGCTACAGCTGACCCGGCGTCACCGCATCGCGGGGGTGCCCGGATACGTCGTGGTGTGCGAGCTGATGCACCGGCACGGGTTCGTCGGCGCCGAAGCGTATCTCGGGGTCGACGGCACGGTGGGTGACGAGCGCCGCCGCGCCCGGTTCTTCAGCCGCAACGCCGAGGTGCCGTTGTCGATTGTCGGGGTCGGCACCGGCGCGCAGGCCGCCGCCGTGGTCGACGAGCTGGCGGCACTGCTGCCCGCCGCGTCGTGGACCGCCGAACCGCTGGTCGTGTGCAAGACCGGCGGTCGCGCCGTCACCGAACCCGTCATCGAGGGCCCGTTTCACGCACTGACCGTGCACACCTCGGAGTCGTCACGCCACGCCGGGCGCCCGATCCACCGCGCACTGATCCAGCGGCTCAAGGAGTCCGATCACGCCAGCGGGGCCACCGCGCTGCGCGCGATCTGGGGGTTCCGCGCCCCCGAGCCTCCGCACGGCGACCGGCTGGGGCAGCTGGTGCGGCACGTTCCGGTCACCACGGTGATCGTCGACACGGCGGCCAACATCGCCGCGACGTATCCGATCGTCGACGAGCTGACCGCCGAGGAGGGTTTGGTCACCATCGGTGCGCTGGCAGGCATGCTCGAACGGCACTCCGGGCAGGCGCACGGCACGCTTGACCTCGGCGATGGCACATCCACCTGACAGGTGGTGAGGGTAGCCTACCTTTAGCTGATCGAGTAACCTCTGCCGCCATGACCACATCCCCGGCACCGTCGGCGCCCACCCCCGACAGCATCAGCGCGGCGCTGGCCGACATCCTGCGCGAGGACTTGAACGTCGACATCAGCCGGGTGACCCGGGAGTCGCGCCTGATCGACGACGTCGGCCTGGATTCGGTGGCGTTCGCGGTCGGTATGGTCGCGATCGAGGACAAGCTCGGGGTGGCGCTGAACGAAGAGGATCTGCTCACCTGCGACACCGTCGGCGACCTGGAGGCGGCGATCCTGGCGAAGGTCCCCGCAGGACAGTGAGCGTGCTCGCGACCGCGTTGTCGGAGGCGATGACCGCGTCGACATCCGACCTGGTGCTGCTCGACCGGTCCAGCGGGGAGTGGATCCGGCACCCGTGGCAGGAACTGCACACCCGCGCCGAGAACATCGCCGACCGCGTGCTGAACACTCGCGACGGCGCCGTCGGCCTGGTCGGGGAACCGACCGCGGAGTTCGTCGCCGCGATCCACGGCACATGGCTGGCCGGGCGCTCGCTGTCGATCCTGCCGAGCCCGGTCCGCGGCGCCGACGAGCGCCAGTGGGCGCACGCGACGGCCGAGCGGTTCGCCACGATCGGGGTGACCCAGGTCTTCTCACACGGTGAGCTACTGGAGTTGCTGCGCGACAACATGTTCGACGTCACCGTCCACGACGTCGCGTCGGTCGGGCATGCGCGGCGTTCCACCACGCTGCCGCTGGTTCCGACACCCGCGGGCACCCCGGCGGTGCTGCAGGGTACGGCCGGGTCCACCGGGACACCGCGCACCGCGCTGTTGTCCCCGGAGGCGGTGTGCAGCAACGTGACCGCACTGCTGCAGCACACGGGCACCGACCCGGCCGCCGACCGCGGCCTGACCTGGCTGCCGCTCTACCATGACATGGGGCTGACCTTCCTGCTGACCGGGTTCATCACCGGCGGTGAGATGTGGCTGGCGCCGACGGCTGCGTTCGCCGCATCGCCGTTCCGGTGGCTGACGTGGCTGTCGCAGAGTCGCGCAAGCCTCACGGCCGCACCGAATTTCGCGTACTCCGTGATCGGCAAGTACGCCCGCCGGGTGCCCGAGGTCGATCTGAGCCATCTGCGGTTCGCGCTCAACGGCGGTGAGCCGATCGACTGCGACGGTTTCGAGACATTCCTGCGCGAGCTGGCCCGCTTCGGCCTGGACCCCGGAGTGGCCGCCCCGTCGTACGGACTGGCCGAATCGACATGCGCGGTGACCTCCCCGCGCCCCGGCACGGGCCTGCTCATCGACGAGGTCGCCGATCCCGCAACCGAAACCGTCCGTCGCCACGCCGTGCTCGGCGATCCCATCCCGGGGATGGAGCTGCGCATCGTGGCGTCCGAGCACGCCGGGCGCTCCGGTGACCACGAGGTCGGCGAGATCCAGATCCGCGGGACCTCGATGATGTCGGGGTACCTCGGTGAGGCTCCGCTGGAGCCCGGACAGTGGTTCCCGACCGGCGATCTCGGGTACCGCAGCGAGCGCGGCCTGGTGGTGTGCGGACGGATCAAGGAGTTGATCACCATCGCCGGACGCAACATCTTCCCGACCGAGGTCGAACGCGTCGCCGCACAGGTCCGTGGTGTCCGGGAGGGCGCCGTCGTCGCGGTCGGCAGCGAAAACGGTTCGGCGCGGCAAGGTCTCGTCATCGCCGCCGAGTTCCGCGGCCCCGACGAGGCCGGCGCGCGCAGCGAGGTCGTGCAACGGGTCGCGTCCCAGTGCGGTGTCGTTCCGGCCGATGTGGTGTTCCTCTCCCCCGGATCACTGCCGCGCACCAGTTCGGGCAAGCTGCGGCGCCTGGACGTCAAACGAGATCTGGAGGCCACGCGGGTATGACCGCACCCATCGACGCACATACCGAGGACATCGCCGGCTACCGCGCGCTGCTCGACGACGTGTTCGACCAGACCGTGGTCGACTGGACCGCCGAAGCCGAGGCCTCCGAACGATTTCCGCGCAAGCTGATCGAACACCTCGGGAGCCGCGGCGTGTTCCGCAGCAAGTGGGGACCCGCGGGCGGTCAGCATCCCGACGTCGCCAAACTCAACGAACTCGCGTTCCGGCTCGGCCACCTCGGATCGGCGGGCATCGGCGTCGGCGTCAGCCTGCACGACTCGGCGATCGCGGTCCTGCGCCGGTTCGGCAAATCCGAGCACCTCAAGACGATCTGCGAACAGGCCATCGACGGCGAGGCGGTGCTCTGCATCGCCGCGTCCGAGGAGTCCGGCGGATCCGACCTGCAGATCGTCGAGACCGAAGTCCGTTCGGCGCGAGACGGTTTCGAGGTCCGCGGAGTGAAGAAGTTCGTGTCGCTGTCCCCGATCGCCGACCACATCATGGTGGTGGCCCGCAGCGTCGACCACGACCCGTCCAGTCGGCACGGCAACGTGCTGGTGATCGCGGTGCCGACGTCACAGGTGCAGGTGCAGACCCCGTGGCGCAAGGTCGGCGCCGCGCCGTTGGACACCGCCGCCGTCCACATCGACACCTGGGTGCCCGCCGACCATCTGGTCGCGCGCGCGGGCACCGGGCTGGCCGCGATCTCGTGGGGCCTCGCGCACGAACGCATGTCGGTGGCCGGTCAGGTCGCGTCGTCGTGTCAGCGCGCCCTCGGCATCACGCACGCGAGGATGGTGCAGCGCAAGCAGTTCGGCGCCACGCTGTTCGAGCATCAGGCGCTGCGGCTGCGGATGGCCGATCTGCAGGCCCGGGTGGATCTGCTCCGCCACGGCCTCAACGGCATTGCCGCACAGGGACGTCTGGATCTGCGCGCGGCGGCCGCGGTGAAGGTCACGGCCGCCCGGCTCGGCGAGGAGGTGCTGTCGGAGTGCATGCACATCTTCGGCGGCTCGGGGTATCTGGTCGACGAGACGCCGCTGGGCCGCTGGTGGCGTGACATGAAGCTGGCACGCGTCGGCGGCGGCACCGACGAGGTGCTGTGGGAGCTCGTCGCCGCGGCGATGAAGCCGGACTTCGACGGCTACGCGGAGATGGTCGGCGGCACGGCGCCCTGAATGTGGGCCCTGTGCACGCGGTGTGCGCCTGTGGCGTGCACAGGCCCCACAGTCACGCGGGCCGGTGCAGCGCGTACAGCGCCATCCGGCGGTTCGACATCTGGTGTTCGCCGAGGAACTCGCACCTGGCGTATTCACACAGTCGCCGGGCACCGGTGTTGCGGTGGTCCGGGTCGAACATGATGCGGCGGCACCGCGCTTCGATCTCGAACAGGCTGGCCGCCAGCCGGGGCAGCAGCAGCGGCCCGAATCCGCGGTTGACGATGTCGAGATCCGCGATCGCGGCGTGTAACCCGAGATCCCACGGGTCGGCGTCATACCGCGGCGCGATCGAGTCCTTGGCCGCGCGGTAGACCTCGACGTAGCCGTGCGGCTCACCCTTGAACGTGCCGATCAACGGCCGGGAGTAGTTGCCCGCCAACTGCGCCCGCAGATAGCCGTGCCACCACTCCACGGGCCGGTCGTACTCCCACGCCTCGGCCAGGTGCGGGCGGTTCATCCACTCCGAGATCATCGCGGCGTCGGCGTCGGGATCGACGAGCCGGATCGAGTACGGGTCGGCCAGCCGCGGGATCGGCGGCGCCGGCACCGCGCGCACCTCGTCGCTGATCTCGGTGAGTTCCCTGGGCAGGATCGGCAGCACATCAGTCATCGTGAGCGCAGAGCCTACCGGAGTGTAGGTGAGCCTAACCTGTCAGCAGCAGCACGCCGGTCGTGATGAGCGCGACCACCTTGACCAGCTCCAGCGCGACGTAGCCGTAGTGCGCGCGCGACCTGGGCCCGTCCGCACCCGCGAGCACCTGATCGGAGCGGCGGGTCAACGCAGGCCGGACGAACACGACCTGGCCGACCAGCATCGCGGCGGCGACCACGGCCGCGACCCACGTGCCCGCCGACCCGCCGCCAACGGCCAGCCCCGCGGCCACGACGACGGCCAGCACGGCCTCGCATGTGTTCAGCGCGCGGAACACCAGCCGGCCGATGCCCAACCCGAGCTGCAACGTCACCCCGGGTGCGCGGAACTTCAGCGGCGCCTCCAGGAACGAGATCGCCAGCACCATCCCCAACCAGACCCACGTCGCCGCGACGGCGACCGCCAGAGCTGCCTGCATCAGCCGGAGCTTAGGTGACATCGTGGGTCCATGGACGTGGACCGGGTGGCCGAACTGCGGCGCTGGGAGGACTCCGGTGCGGTGTGGCGGGTGGTCGGGCGGACCGCGTCGACGCTGACCGTGGCGCTGATGACCTGCGACGGCGGCGAGGAGGTCGGCCGGTTCACCAGCAACGACCCGGGGCTGCTCGCGTTCGTCGGGGGACGTGCCTCCAACCTGGACTGACTCCGCCGAAACGGCGTGCGTGCCGCACCGGCGGGGCTACCGTACGGGTCGGGGGACGCACGGAAGGACAGGCCCTTGGCAACCAGGCCCTCACAACCGGTCGGCCCGGTGGCCACACACGCCCGCTTCATCGGACGCGTCGGCGCACTCGCCGTCGGGCTGGGCATCGGGGCGGCGATCGCGCAGAACTCCGCCGTCGCCGCGGCGGAGGACACCCCTGGTGCCGCGTCGTCGTCGGCATCGGAGACCAGCGCTGGTCCGCGCAAACCGCCGCGCGCGGCCGTCGACGCGACACGGACAGAACGCTCCGCGCGAGCCGGCGACACCGCCGAGCCCGCGGACCGTCCGGCCACCCGCAGGTCCGGGTCGACCCGGATCAAGGTCGATACGCAGGTCGACACGGGCGTCGACGCCGAGGAGGACCTGCCCGACGCCGAACCCGATGTGCCCGTGACCGCGCCAGCCGAGTCCAGGACGCCGGCCGCCCCCGTGAAACCGCCGCCGGCGCAGGAGACGCCGGCCCCGGCGACCAGCCCGCTCGCCACCCCTGAACAGCTCGAGGCCGAGCGGATCGCGGCCGCGACGGTCCAGACCTGGCCGGTGCGGCTGATGAAGCTGGTGCTGCGCGCCGGCTGGCTGGCCGCCGCGCAGCGCGAGTACAGCGAGATCGGCGGGGTGGACGACGAGAACCGGGCGCAACTGAAGCGGGCGGTCGACGAGTACGCCCTCGGCGCCGCGTTCCAGCAGCAGCTGCTCAACCCGATGCAGCCGACGGTGGTCACGCAGGTCGCCCCGCCGCATACCTGGGGCGGACAGCACGTCGCGGGGTCGCGGATCCTCTACGACAACCCCGACACCGTCTACCGGTTCATGGGCGTGAATATGACCTCCACCTACGTGATCCACGGCCGGTTCACCGGAGAGATGCCCGCCGACACCAACTTCAGCGTGCTCACCGGGCTGTCCGGGATCACCGCCGACAACCTCAGCGGTCGCGATCTCGTCGTCGACGAGGACGGCTCGTTCACCATCACCGTCAGCGACCAGGCGCCCGCTCCGGGGCAGCGCAACCATCTGCAGCTGACCGCGGACACCACGCTGATCGCGGCGCGCAACACGCTGTCGGACTGGACCACCCAGCCGCCGATGACGTTGTCCATCGAACGGCTGTCGGGCCCGCGGAACAGTTTGTTCAGCCAGCTCGGCGGCTTCGCGATCCCGGGTCTGGGGCCCGCGGTCACCAAGAGCCCCGTGCTGACGGCGCTGGCGTCGGCGCTGCCGCCGATGTCGCGCACCCCGATACTGCTGCGCGGTGCGTTCACCGCCGTGGTGATGGCGCTCGGGCTCGGCATGGAGTCCAAGTACATCAAGGTCGCGACGACCGACCCGGACACCGGCGAGCGGACCGCTGCGAACACGTTGCGCCCGCCGACGCGAAACGCCGAGTTCCTCGCGACCCAACTACAGAGCGCCGGGTACTTCGACCTCACCGACGACGAGGCGCTCGTCGTCACCATCACACCGGGTAACGCGCGGTACTTCGTCGTGCCGGTCACCAACCTGTGGACCATCACCGACGACTACTGGGACGCCCAGACCAGCCTCAACAACGCCCAGGCCGTGGCCAATCCGGACGGCAGCTTCACGTTCGTGCTGTCGCCGACCGATCCGGGCGTGCGCAACTGGGTGTCGACGGGCGGTCTGAACCGCGGCACGGTGTCGATCCGGTTCCAGGATCTGGATCTGAGCTCGCCGGTGACACCGACCGTGACAGCGCGGCGGGTGGCTCTCGCCGAATTGGACGCGGTGCTGCCACCGACGACGCCGTACGTCACCGAACAGCAGCGTCAGGAACTGCTCGCGATCCGGAGAGCGGGCTTCGGGCAGCGCTTCCCGGTCTGATCAGTGCTTCTTGCCGAACGGCAGAATGTGCACGACGCCGGCGACGACCGAGCCGACCACCAGGCCGATCACCGCTGAGGCGGCGGTGTTGACCAGCCAGGCCAGAATCGCCCCTGCCCCGGCCACATGGTGCACCAGCTCCTCGGCGTGGTGCACCAGCGAATACGGCCCGTGCCAGCCCAGTTCGTCGGTGCCGACCAGCAGGATGTGCCCGCCGACCCACAGCATCGCGACGGTGCCGATCACCGACAGCGCCGAGAGCAGCTTCGGCATTCCGGCCACCAGACCGCGGCCGATCTTCGCGACGAAGGCCGACGACCGCTGGGCCAAACGCAGCCCGATGTCGTCCATCTTGACGATCGCCGCGACAACGCCGTAGACGGCGGCGGTGATCACGAGCGCGACGACCAGCAGAATGATCAGCCGCGGAACAAACGGCTGGTCGGCCACCTCGTTGAGGGCGATGACCATGATCTCGGCAGACAGGATGAAGTCGGTACGGATCGCGCCGGTGACCATGAACTTCTCGGCGTCCTCGCCCGCGGCGGCCGGCGCGGCGTGAGAGTCGTGCCCGCCCTTGGAGAACATCCCGAACACCTTCTCGGCGCCCTCGAAGCACAGATAGGTCGCGCCCAGCATCAGGATCGGGGTCAGCAGCACGGGCAGGAACTGGCTCAGCAGCAGTGCCGCGGGCAGGATGAAGACGATCTTGTTGCGCAGCGAGCCGATCGCGATCCGCTTGATGATCGGCAGTTCCCGCTCGGCCGCCAGCCCGTGCACGTACTGCGGGGTCACCGCGGTGTCGTCGATGACCACACCGGCCGCCTTCGCGGTGGCCTTGCCGGTCGCCGCGCCGATGTCGTCGATCGACGCGGCCGCAAGGCGCGCCAGCATGGCGACATCATCGAGTAGCGCGAATAGGCCCCCGCTCATCGGGCGCTCGCGTCGGCGGTCATGCCCGAAGGGTACAACGCCACACCGGGGGGCATACCAGGTCGCAGCCGGTTGCGGCCGCGACGTTTGGGCATCCGGGCCGCGGGTAAAAGCCGAGGGTTCCTCGACAGTCAGGTTGATCAATGAACTCTCCCATGAGAAGAACGCTCATCGCCTCGAGCGGTGCGGCCCTGCTGGTGCTCGCGGTCGGCTGCGGCGGCAGTGGCGGCGACGAGTCCACCACGACGTCCACCACGACGACATCCACCACGACGTCAGAAACGAGCGAGACCACCACCAGCGTCGTCACCACGACGATGACGCCGACGGGCGAGCCCGCGCCGACGGGCGAGCCCGCGCCGGGTGAGGCCCCCGGCGGCGGCGGCATGATCCCCGGCGGCCCCACCGGCAGCGGCGGACCCGAGGGCGGCGGCGGCATGATCCCCGGCGGGCCGACCGGCAGCGGCGGACCCGAGGGCGGCGGCGGCATGATCCCGGGCGGCCCCACCGGCAGCGGCGGACCCGAAGGCGGCAGCGGCATGATCCCGGGCGGGCCGACCATCAACATCCCGGCGCCCTGACCTCCGTGAGCGAAAACGTCACTCCGGCCGTCCTTTTCGATATCGACGGCACCCTTGTCGACTCCAATTACCTGCACGTGTACGCGTGGCTGCGCGCGTTCGACGAGGAGAAGCTGCACGTCGAAAGCTGGCGGATTCACCGGTGCATCGGGATGGACGGCGCCACGCTGGTGCGCAGCCTCGCCGAGGACGCCGATCAGGACGTGCTGGACCGCCTGAAGGATGCCCACAGCCGGTTCTACAAGGAGACCACGTCGCTGCTCGCCCCACTGCCCGGTGCCCGCGACCTGCTGCGGCGGGTCGCGGGAACGGGGCTTCAGGTGGTGCTGGCGACGTCGGCCCCCGAGGACGAATTGGCCATCCTGCGTGAGGTTCTCGACTGCGACGACGTCGTGGCGGCGATGACGTCGTCGTCCGACGTCGACACCGCGAAACCTCAACCGGACATCGTCAACGTCGCGCTGGAACGTGCCGGGGTGAGCGCCGCGGACGCGGTGTTCGTCGGCGACGCGGTGTGGGATTGCGAGGCCTCGGCACGGGCCTCGCTGTCGTCGATCGGGCTGCTCAGCGGCGGCGTGTCGCGCGGCGAGCTACGGGAGGCCGGTGCGTCGGATGTGTTCGAGAACGCCGGTGACCTGTTGGCGAACCTGGAGTCGACGCTGATCGGCGATCTGGCCGCGCGGCTCACGAATCCGAGGTAGCCACCGGGCGGATGCGGGCCAGCCGGCGCTGCGACGCCGCGCTGCGGACCCGCTGCGGCCACCAGAACCAGCGGCCGAGCAGCGCCGCCACGGCCGGTGTCATGAACGAGCGCACGATCAGCGTGTCGAACAGCAGACCCATCGCCAGCGTCGTCCCGACCTGCGCCATCACCTTCAGGTCGCTGAACGCGAAAGACGCCATGGTGAAAGCGAATACGAGCCCGGCGGAGGTCACCACCGAGCCGGTGCCCGCCATCGCGCGGATGATGCCGGTCTTGAGCCCGCCGCCGAGTTCCTCTTTGAACCGCGACACGAGCAGCAGGTTGTAGTCCGAGCCGACGGCCAGCAGCAGGATCACGGCCATCGGCAGCACCATCCAGTGCAGCGGCAACCCGATGATGTGCTGCCACACCAACACCGACAGCCCGAACGACGCGCCCAACGACAGCACGACGGTGCCGACGATCACCGCGGCCGCCACCACACTGCGGGTGATGATCAGCATGATGACGAAAATCAGTGTGGCCGCGGCGATCGCGGCGATCAGCAGGTCGTAGAACGCGCCGTCGCTCATGTCCTTGTAGGTCGCGGCGGTGCCGGCCAGATACACGCGCGACCCCTCCAGCGGGGTGCCCTTGATGGCCTCCTTGGCGGCGGTCTTGATCGGCTTGACCCGCGAAATCCCCTCCACGGTGGCCGGATCGCCCTCGTGGGCGATGATGAAGCGCACCGATCGGCCGTCCGGAGAGATGAAGTTCTCGATACCGCGCTTGAAGTCCTCGTTGTCGAAGGCCTCGGGCGGAAGGTAGAACGAGTCGTCGTTCATCGAGTCGTCGAACGCCTCGCCCATCGCGTCGGAGTCCTCGGACTGCGACGCCATCTGGTCCTGCATCCCCCGCTGGCTCTGGTACATCGTCAGCATCATCGACTGCATGTTGCGCATGGTCTCGATCTGGCTGGGCAGCAGTTCGATCAGCTGCGGCATCAGCGCGTCGAGGCGTTCCAGATCAGGGATGAGTTCCTGGATGTCCTCGGTCAGCGGGTTGATGCCGTCGAGCGTGTCGAAGACCGACCGGACCGTCCAGCACACCGGGATGTTGTAACAGTGCGGCTCCCAATAGAAGTAGTTGCGCACCGGGCGGATGAAGTCGTCGAGGTTGGCGAGGTAGTCGCGCACCTCGGTGATGTCGACGGCGGTCTTCTTGGTCTTGAGGACCATGTCGTGGGTGGTGGCCGACATCTGGGTCATCACGCTCTGCATCTTCGTCATCGTCTCGACGTTGGTCTGCATCGCATCGGCCTGGATCAGCATGTCGGCCATCCGGTCCTGCATGTACTTCTCGTTGAGCCGCTGCGTGGTCCCCCGCATGCTCATCTGGAACGGGATCGTCGTGTGCTTGATCGGTTTACCGTCGGGCCGGGTGATCGTCTGCACCCGGGCGACCCCCGGCACCCGGAAGATCGCCTTCGCGATCTTGTCGATGACCAGGAAGTCGGCCGGGTTGCGCAGGTCGTGGTCGCTTTCGACCATCAGCAGCTCGGGATTCATCCGGGCGCTACCGAAATGCTCGTCGGCGACGGCGTACCCGATGTTGGCCGGGGTGTCCGTGGGCAGGTAGTCGCGGGCGTCGTAGTTGGTCTTGTACCCCGGCAGCGTAACCAGGCCGACCAGCGCGAGCGCCAGCGTCGCCACCAGCACCGGGCCCGGCCAGCGCACCACCGACACGCCGATCCGGCGCCAGCCGCGGGAACTGATGCTGCGCTTCGGGTCGAAAAGCCCGAAGCGGCTGCCGATCACGATCACCGCCGGGGCGAGCGTCAGCGCCGCGAGCACCGCGACGAGCACGCCGACAGCGCACGGCACGCCCATCGTCTGGAAGTACGGCAACCGGGTGAAGCTCAGGCACAGCATCGCGCCGGCGATGGTCAGCCCGGAGCCGAGCACGACGTGCGCGGTGCCCCGGAACATGGTGTAGTACGCGGTCTCCCGGTCCTCGCCGGCGCCGCGCGCCTCCTGGTAACGGCCGATCGCGAAGATCGCGTAGTCGGTGCCCGCGGCGATCACCACCAGCGTCAGCAGGCTGGTCGCGAACGTCGACAGCCCGATGATCTCGGCGTTGGCCAGGAACGCGACGATCCCACGCGAGGCGCCGAGTTCGGCGAACACCATGAACAGGATCAGCACCATGGTGACCACCGACCGGAACACGATCAGCAGCATCATCGCGATGACCGCGATCGTGATCAGCGTGACCCGCAGGACGCTCTTGTCGCCGGCGTTGTGCTGATCGGCGATCAGCGGCGCACCTCCGGTGACGAACGCCTCGATCCCCGGCGGCGCCGGGGTCGCGTCGACGATCTCGCGCACCGCGGCCACGGCGTCGTTGGCGCGCGGTTCGCCCTGGTTGCCCTGTAGGTACACCTGGACGTAAGCGGCCTTGCCGTCGGTGCTCTGGGCACCCGACGCGGTCAGCGGGTCACCCCAGAAATCGGCGACATGCTGGACGTGGGCGGTGTCGGCCTCGAGCTTGTCGATCAGTTCGTCGTAGTAGCGGTGCGCGGCGTCGCCGAGCGGCTGGTCGCCTTCGATCACCACCATCGCGCTGCTGTCGGAGTCGAACTCCTCGAAGTTCGCCCCGACGCGCGCCATCGACATCATCGACGGGGCGTCCTTGGGACTCATCCCGACGGTGCGGTCTTCGCCGACCTTCTCCAGCGACGGCACCGCGACATTGGTGACGACGGTCAGCAGCACCCAGGCCACCACGATGGGCACCGCCAGGATGCGGATCATCCTGGCGATACCGGACCGCCCCGCTGCTGCCATCCCCGCCCCCGACATCGGCCCGTCAGAAGCCGCGGGCGTGACACTTCGCGCGACACTTGTAGTGTCGCGTGTCATACATCTAGTCCGTCAAACCTTTCGCTGTCAATCGCGGTCTGACAGCGTTTTCACAGGCTGTGGTGCCTGATGAGGTGACGTTTGTCGAGCTTGCCGACCGCGGTGCGGGGCAGCTCGGGTGCGAACGACAGCGACCGCGGACATTTGTAGTGCGCGAGCCGGTCCTGCAGCCAACCCATCAGTTCGTCGGCGAACGCATCGGTGGCCTCGGCCGGATCGAGCGCCTGCACCACGGCCTTCACGGTCTGCCCCATCGCGGCATCGGGGACCCCGAACACCGCGGCGTCGAGCACCCGGGGGTGGCTGATCAGGAGGTCCTCGGCTTCCTGCGGGTAGATGTTCACCCCGCCGCTGATGATCATGTGGTGGCGACGGTCGGTCAGGTACAGATAGCCGTCGTCGTCGAGGTAGCCGATGTCGCCGACGCCGACCCAGCCGCGGTCGTTGTGCGCGGCGGCGGTCTTGACGGGGTCGTTGAGATACGAGAAGGATCCCGCGCCCTCGAAGTAGATGTCGCCGGGAGTCCCCGGCGGAAGCTCGCGACCGTCGTCTCCGACGATGTGCGCGACGCCGGCGACCGGGCGGCCGACCGACCCGGGATGGGCCAGCCATTCGTCGGCGCGGATGAACGTGACCCCGACCCCTTCGGACGAGCCGTAGAACTCGTCGACGATCGGCCCCCACCACTGGATCATCTGGCGCTTGATCTCAGGCGGGCATGGCGCGGCGGCGTGCACCACGCGCCGCAGACTGGACACGTCATATCCGGCGCGCGCCTCGGCGGGCATCTTGAGCATCCGCACGAACATGGTCGGGACGAACTGACCGTGGGTGACGCGGTGGGTCTGGATCGCCTCGAGTGTGGCCAGTGGATCGAACTTGTCCAGCACCACCACGGTCGCGCCCAGCGCCTGCGCCGACATCGACCAGAACGACGGTGCCGTGTGGTACAGCGGCGCCGGGCTCAGATACACCGCGCGGTCGTCGACTCCGATCGCACGGAGCAACGGTGCCAGCATCACGCCGGCGTCTCGCGGGGAACACGCCGGCAGCGGCCTGCGGATGCCCTTCGGTTTACCCGTGGTTCCCGACGAGTACTGCAGCAGGTCGCCTTCGCGCTCGTCGGGCAGCGGCGTGTCCGGGCAGTCCGCCACGCAGTCCGGATAGCGCTGCCACCCATCGACATCGGTGTCGGCGATCAGCCGCAGTGCCGGCAGACCGCGACCCAAGTGCGGTTCGAGCGCGACGCACACGTCGCGCAGCGTCCGGGACGCGACGATGGCCTTGGCTCCGCAATCGCCGATGATGTAGGCCGCCTCCGCCGGCGTCAGGTGGGTGTTGACCGTCGCGTAGTAGAGCCCGGCCCGGCGCGCCGCCCACAGCACGGCGTGGTTGTGTTCGGTGTTGTCCATCAGCACCGCCACCACGTCGCCTTCGCCCAGCCCGGCGGTGCGGAAGTGGTGCGCCAGCCGGTTGGCCGCGGATTCCAGCTCCGCGAAGCTGATCCGGATCCCGGACGGGTGCATGATCAGCGCCGGCCGCCCCGAGTCGGCCCACTGTCGGATCTCCACCTCTACGCCGGCGGCGGGCAGGGTGGATTCGGGTCGATGCCGCACATGCCGTGGTGGACATAGCTGGGCACCCTCTCGGCGGGCTGGACGTCGGCGTGCACGTTGACGAAGTTGAAGCCCAGCATGAACACCATCATGATCAGGTTGAACACCGCCGTCAGCGCCAGGATGCGGATCACCGGAAGCCACCTGGTGGGGCGCAGCTTCTCGATGCCCTTGTCGGTGATCATCAGACCGTTGTTGTCCCGGAAGCAGTAGATGCCGATCGACAACACGGTGACCACGCCGCCGAAGAAAATGCCTTCGTAGAGCGGGAATTGGTGCAGTGTGCCGGGGAAGATCGACCAGTCTTCGTTGACCCGCAGATAGTGCCACGCGCCGATCCGGTGGAAGAACTGCTCGAGCGTGATGCACAGGAAGGTGAACAGCCCGATCATGAACACGATGACGCCGGCCCTGTTGATCCGCGGGAATCGTTTACGCACCGTCTCGATGAGCTTGTCGATGCCCACGATCGCCAGCGGGGTCAACACGATGTAGCTGGCCAGGAAGTAGATGATCGGCTGCGGGTTCTCCGAGCCCTTCTCCACCCAGCCGGGTATGAACTCGCCCCAGGTGCCCATGTTGAAAAAGCCGCCGTTGTAGCCGAATACCGGCCGTACCGCGTTGACCCCGACGTCCTGCCAGGCCGCGAGCAGCCACGCGAAGACGAACACCCCGAGCGTCGGGAACTGCCGCTCGCGGCGCATCTTGGCGATGATGAACCAGAACAAGCCCACCCCGAGCACCAGACAACCGATCTCCCAGAACCGGATCCAGGCCATGGTGGAGCCCGGGATCTCGTCGGGGCCGTTCGGCGACGGTGCGAAGCTGTCGGAGAAGATCCAGCGGAGGTACACGTAGGCCTGGAAGACCACGAACACCGCGCCGAGGCGGGCGAGCCAGACGATCGGTGGGGAATCCTTGGCACCGGTCCAGAGCCGGTCGAAGTTCTCCGACTCGGTCCTGGTGCTCTGATCTGCGGTCACAACAGGGCTCCCATCGTTGGAAACAGTTCGGCGATCTGCGTGCCGTAGTGGTGACGGCGCCGCGGGCTCACCAGAAATCCTGGTGGAGAGACGAATCCGAGGTCGGGCAGGCAGCGGCGCGCGGCCAGCATGTCCTGCGCCTGGTCGAAGTCACCGCAGACCGCCATCGCGTTGAGCATCTCGTCGGTGACGTGGTCGCCGAGGTTGCGCGGATTGCCGTCGCGGAACTCGGCGCGGATCGCGGCGACCTCGTCCTGCCAGCCGTGCAGATCGACGAGCGCGTCGTAGGTCTTGACGGTCAGATAGAAACCGATCTGGCGCTTGGCCTCCTCGACCGCGCGCTGCGGGTTCTCGTTGTCGATCGCGGTGATCACCCAGCCCCAGCGCAGCAGGCCGGCCGGGTCGCGCCCCGCCCGCTCGGCGCCGATCCTCAGCTGCGGGCCGACGACCTCGTCCCACCACCGGTCGGTGAACAGGCCGTGGCCCAGGATGCCGTCGGCTACCGCGCCGACGGTGCGGATCATGTGGATGTTGAACGCGCCCAGAAGGATCGGCACGTCGATCGGTCCCATCACCGGGGCGCGGATGTCGGCGTCGATCGAGTAGAAGTCGCCGGAGAAGCTGATCTTCTGGTAGTCCTGCGCGTCGAGGAAGGTCCGGATACAGGTGACCAGCTCGGCCATCCGCCGCGCCGGATGCGAGGAGTCCACGCCGAACCAGTCGCGGTTCATCCGCGCGGTGCCCGCACCGAGCCCGAGGAAGATCCGGCCGGGCGCGATCTTGTTCAGGTGGCGCACCGCTGCGGCGTGCACGAACGGGGACCGGGCGAACGCGTAGGCGATTCCCGGCCCGGAGCTCGCCCGGGTGGTGGTGTGTGCCATCTCCGAGGCCGTCACGTACGCGCCGGTGTCGGCGAACTCGCCGGCACAGAACGCCTCGGCGCCGGCGTCCTCGCAGCGGTGCGCGAGTTCGACTCCGGGCCAGGGCATTCCCCATCGCATCACGGACTCAGAACTTCAGGGTGGCGCCGGCGTCGACTTTGAGCTGGACCCCGGTGACATAGCGGGATTCGTCGGACGCCAAGTAGGTGACGGCGTGCGAAATGTCGTCGGGCTCGACGTACGGGATTGGCATGCCCTGCATCATCGGGAAGACCAGCAGCGCGTCGTCGAGTGCGGGATGTTCCAGGTCGGGGCGGAACATCTTGTACATCGCCTCGTTGTGCAACATGTCGGTGTTGACGTTGGTGGGGTGGATGACGTTGGCGCGGATCGACTGTGGTGCGAGCTGGCCGGCCAGCGCCATCGTGTAGCGGTCGATGAACTGCTTGGCGAGGTTGTACCCGGCGCCGCCTGCGCCCTGCGGGCCCATGGCGCCACCGGGACCGGCCTTCTCGGCCAGCAACCCGGCCACCGAGCCGACGGTGATGATCGAGGCGCCGGCCGAAAGGTACTGCAGTGCAGCGTGAACCGTGTTGACCACGCCGACGAAATCGACGTCGAACGCGTTGACGAACGCGCCGATCGGGAGCTCGTTGCCGAGCGGGCAGATGCCGGCGTTGGCGACCACTACGTCGAGCCTGCCCAGTTCGCCGACGGCGGACGCCAGTGCCGCCTCGACGGCAGCACGGTCGCGGACGTCGACCGCGGCCGACACCACGCGGTGCCCCGACTTCTCGACCTCGCGGCAGGCCTCGTCCAGATCGTGTTGGCGTGCCAGCGGATAACTGTTGTGTTCGATGTCGCCGCACACGTCGAACAGGATGATGTCGGCGCCCTCTTCGGCGAGCCGCACCGCGTGTCTGCGACCCTGACCGCGGGCTCCCCCGGTGACCAGAACCACTTTGCCCTCTACCCGGCCCATGCCTGTTCCTTTCGTCGCCTGCCCTGTCAGTGGTGTTCGCCGAGCCGTTCACGCAGAACGTGTTTCTGCACCTTGCCGCTGGCAGTGCGCGGCAGCTCGGGGACGATCACGATCCGTTCGGGGGTCTTCTGCCGGGCCAGCCCGGCGGCCGTGAAATGCGCCGCGGCGGCAGCGAGGTCGAAGTGGCCACCGTCTCTGACCACGACGAACGCGCAGACCCGCTCGCCGTAGGTCTCATCGGCGGCTCCGACCGCCGCCGCCTCGGCGATCGCCGGGTGGGTGCTGAGCACGTCCTCGACCTCTTTGGACGAGATGTTCTCGCCGCCGCGCACGATGATGTCCTTCTTGCGGTCGGTGATGGTCAGGTAGCCGTCGGTGTCGAGGCGGCCGACGTCGCCGGTCCGGAACCAGCCGTCGGCCAGCGCCGCGCGGGTGTGCCGGGGGTCGGTATAGCCGTCGAACAGCTCCGGTCCTCGCGTCCAGATCTCCCCCGGGGCACCGGCTTCGACGTCGCGGCCGTCGTCGTCGACGATGCGGACCTCGGTTCCGGGGGTGATGCGGCCGTCGGTGTCGGCACGCTTGTCCAGCGGATCCTCGGGCCGGCCCGAACTGATCGTGGGGTGTTCGGACGACCCGTAGCAGCGGAATGCGCCGATGCCGAAGTCCGCGGCTCGGCGGATCAGGGCGCCGGCCACCCCGGCGGCCCCGGTCGTGTACTCGGCCAGACAGGACAGGTCCAGCCCGTCACGTTGGGCGACGTCGAGGATCCCGCCGAGGTGGATCGGCGCACCGGCCGACGACCCGACTCCGTACTTCGCGATGAGCCGGGCGGCCTGTTCGGGGTTCCACGCGTCCATCGTGACCGTGGTGCCGGCACGGCAGAACATCCGCAGGATCCCGAGGGTGCCCGCGATATGGCCCGCCGGGAACACCGACAGCATCGGCGTCTCGGACGGGTGTCCGCGCATCTCGTCCATCGACGCCATCTCGCCGAGCAGCCCGGCGTGGCTGTGCTGCACTCCTTTCGGCTGCGCGGTGGTGCCCGAGGTGTACACCAGCAGGCAGCGGTCCCGCGCAGTTGTCGCGGCGGGTGCGAACCCGGGTGCGGCGGAGTCGGTGAGTTCGCGGTAGGACACCGTGCCCGGCAGAGGGTCGCCGGCCAGGATCACGAGGTCCAGCCCGGGGATGTCGGCCAACGCGGTCAGAGTCGGGCCGGCGTCGCGGTTCCGGATGGACCGCGCCAGGACGATCGCCTTGGCCCCGGACTGGCGAGCGATGAACGCGACCTCGGCAGGCCCGTATATCGGCACGATCGGCAGCACCACCGCACCGCACAACCAGATCGCCGCGTGCGCGGTGAAGCACTCGCGCCGGTTCGGCAACTGCACCGCGACCACGTCACCGGGGCCCACGCCGAGGGCCCGCAGACCCGCTGCGACGCGGGAGCTTTCGTCGAACAGCTCGCCGACCGTCGTCGAATCCGGCGCGGTGTCGCTGTTGATCACCACGCGGGTGTCCGGCGCGGCGCGCACCGCCGCGGTGATCTCGTCACACACGGTTCCGGTCAGCATGTCAGCAGCACACATCCGGCGATCGGGCCACCGCCTGCCGACACCACCGCGACCTCGGGGCGGGTGGGCAGCGCGGTCGGGCCCGCGAGTCCGCGCAGCTGCTGACATGCCTCGTGCAGCACCCAGTAGCCGTGCATACGGCCCGCGGACAGTTGGCCTCCGTAGGTGTTCAGCGGCAGCTCGCCGTCCGGTGCGATGCGGTGCCCGCCCTCGACGAACGGACCGGACTCCCCCTCGTCGCAGAAACCCAGCGCCTCCAGCCAGGACAGCGTCAGAAAGCTGAAGCCGTCGTACAGTTCGGCCACGTCGACGTCGGCGGGGGTCAGTGCGGTCTTCGACCACATGTCGGCCGCGGCGTCGGCGGCGGCCATCGTCGGATAGTCCGGGCGGCGGGTCCAGCCACCCGCACCGGAGGCACCGCCGTAGGCCTCGACGGCGACGACGCCGTGCGGGGCGTCGGGCCGGTGTCCCGCGGCCGACACCACGATCGCGATCGATCCGTCGACCGGGACGTCGCAGTCGAGCAACCCGAACGGCGACGAGATGGGCCGGGCCCCGAGATAGTCGTCCATGGTGATCGGATCCCGGTACACCGCACGAG
This sequence comes from Mycolicibacterium parafortuitum, assembly GCF_002086815.1. Lineage (GTDB taxonomy): Bacteria > Actinomycetota > Actinomycetes > Mycobacteriales > Mycobacteriaceae > Mycobacterium > Mycobacterium parafortuitum. The sequence continues at coordinate 184,834 of NZ_MVID01000001.1, read as the reverse complement.
GATTACGGCCGGCATTGCGGCGCGCGGTGAGTGCCAGCCAGCCGAGCTGCTCCTTGGTGGTGCCGTACCGGTCCATGTGCCGACGGCAGTGCATCGCCAGCCAGTTCGCCGCGGAGTATGCGTGCGCGGCGAGCAGGTGCCCGATCTCGGGATCGGACATCACGCTCGGGGCACCCTTCGATTTCCGCGGCGGGCTGTCCGGTGTGGATTCGACGGTGCCGCCGATCATCTGCACGGTGCGGTAGACCAGCACGTGGCGGGCGCGCAAGTCGAGCACCGCCTCACAGGCCAGCGCGACCGGTTCCAGAAGGCCACGGGGGCCGAAAGGTGTCGCGCGATCGATGACCGCGGTGACGCCGAGGTGCGCGGCGACCTCGGAGGGCGGCACGTCACCGAGGGAGATCACGTCGTCGATGTCCGCCGGCGTGAGCCCGGCGTCGGCGATCGCGGCGGTCGCGGCCTGTTCGGTCAACTCGACGGCCGGAACACCGGTGCGCCGGCCGATCTGGGAGATACCAGTACCCGAGATCACCGCCCTGGCGTCACCTGCCACTACGTCCGCCTTCCGCTCATCAAATCGCTTAATGAGTGTACTATTACGCGGTGACGCAGACACCGGTTTCCGGCACTCCGCCCAGGATCCTTCCCGAGATCGACGACACGGCACGGCAGTACTGGACGGCAGGCGCCGACGGCGAGCTGCGGATCGCGTTCTGCGCGGCCTGCGGTCGCTATATTCATCCGCCCCGCCCCGAATGTCCGGACTGCGCGGGGCCGCTCGAATTCCGCGCGGTGTCCGGCGATGCGACGCTGTTCACCTACACCGTCGCGCATCAACAGTTCAATCCCGCCGTGCCAACACCTTTCGTGATCGCACTGGTGGAGCTGGCCGAACAGCCCGGGCTGCGCCTGGTCACCAACATCGTCGACTGCGACCCGGAGGCGCTGGCCTGCGGCATGGCGCTGCGGGTGCGCTTCGAGGAGCACCGACGCGGCGAGACACCGGTGTTCGTGCCGGTGTTCGCACCCGCACTCACTTGATCAGCGGGTCGCGCGGCAGGCCGAGGATGCGTTCGGCGATCTGATTGCGGGTCACCTCCGAGGTACCGCCGGCGATCGTCATCCCGCGGGAGCCGAGCACCAGCAGTCCGGCCACCTTCGCCGGCGGGGCGAGCAGCGCGACGTCGGCGCCGAGAAGTTCGGCCGACAGCGCGGCCCGGTTCACCACGTGCTCGGCGATCAGCAGTTTGGTCACGTTGCCCTCCGGTCCGGGTTCCCCGCCCGCCACGCTTCGTGCGGCGCGACGCAGGTTCAGCAGCCGCAGGGCGTGCTCGTCGGCGAGGAACCTGCCCGCCCGCTCGGGTCCCCCCGCGATCCGGTCCCCGAACCGCTGGGTCAGGTCGACGATCGTGTTCACGGCACCCCGGCTGGCCGACACCCCGCCGCCGCCGATGCTGACCCGCTCGTTGCCGAGCGTGGCGCGGGCGACCTTCCATCCGTCGTTCGGCGTGCCGACCACGTCGTGATCGGGCACGAACACGTCGGTCAGGAACACCTCGTTGAACTCCGAGGCCCCGGTGATCTGCCGCAGCGGCCGGATCTCGACCCCCGGGGCGGACATGTCGACGATCACCGTGGTGATGCCCGCGTGCTTGGGGGCGTCCGGATCGGTTCGTACGGTGGCCAGTCCGAGCTGACAGTGCGCCGCGCCGCTGGTCCACACCTTCTGTCCGGTGACCGTCCAGCCGCCGTCGACACGGACGGCCTTGGTCGCCACGGCCGCGGCGTCCGAGCCCGCGCCGGGTTCGGAGAACAGCTGGCACCACACCTGGTCGCCGCGCAGGGCGGGCTCGACGAACCGTTCGATCTGGTCGTCGGTGCCGTGCTGGATCAGGGTCAGTACCACCCAGCTGGTGATCCCCAGGTCCACCCGTTTGACCTCGGCCGCGGCCATCTCCTGTTCGATCACCAGTTGCTCGACCGCATCGGCGGCCCGCCCCCACGGCTTCGGCCAGTGCGGCATCAGGTATCCGGTGCCGATCATGCGCTCCCGCAATGCCTTCGGGTCGAGGCCCGACCACGTCGCGATCTCGGCGCGGATGTCCGCGCGCAGCGCCTCGGCCTCCGGGGGCAGGTCGATCGAGTTCTGCCGCACCACCCCTTTGGCGGTGAGCGCGAAGACGTCGGCCGGCGCCCCCCTGCCGCCGAACAGGCCGCGCAGCGTCAGCGCCCGGCGCAGATGCAGGTGCGCGTCGTGTTCCCAGGTGAACCCGATGCCGCCGTGTACCTGAATGTTCAGCTCGGCGTTGTGCACGTACGCGTCGAACGCGAGGCTCGCCGCGCACGACGCCATCAGCCGGAACTGGTCCTCGTCGTCGGCAGCCGCGCGCGCCGCGTCCCACACCGTCGCGGTCGCCGACTCCGCGGCGACCAGCATGTTGGCCAGATGGTGTTTGATCGCCTGGAAGGTGCCGATGGTGCGGCCGAACTGCTCCCGCACCTTCGCGTAGCCGACGGCGGCCTCCAGGCAGTCCTGCGCTCCGCCAACGGCTTCCGCGGCGGCGATCGCGCGGGCGTAGGCCAGCGCCAGTGCCGCCGCGCCCGGCAGCACATCGTCGTCGGCCACCTCGACACCGTCGAGGGTGATCCGCCCCGACAGACGGCTCGGGTCCAGGTTGGGCGGTACGTCGACCGTGATCCCGGGGGTGTCCGCCGATACGACGAGGACGTCGTCGCCCGCGAGCAGCACCAGCAGATCCGCCGCGCCCGCGCCCAGGACCACTCCGGCGTCACCGGTGACCGTCCGCCCATCGGCGACGAGGTCCCCGCCGGCCGCGAACGCCGCCGTCCTGGACCCGTCCGTCAGTGTCGGCAGCCAGCGCCGCCGCTGTGCGTCGCTGCCCGCGGCGGTGATCGCAGCCGCGGCGATCACCGTCGGCAGGAACGGTCCGGGTGCTACTGCGCGGCCGAGTTCCTCGACCACCACCAGCAATTCGGGCAGCCCGCATCCCGATCCCCCGAGCTCTTCGGGGACGTGCAGACCGAGCCAGCCCAGTTCGGCCGTCTCGGCCCAGAAGGGCGGGCGCGCGTCACCGCCGCCGTCGAGCAGGGCGCGGGTCGCCGCGCGCGCCTCGCGGGCGGTGAGAAAGGAACGGACGACGCGGGCTAGTTCCCGGTGGTCGTCACTGATGGCGATACCCAACGGTCTCGGCCTCCTTCGTCGGTGGGGTGAGTCAGGGCCGGCCAGGTGCGCCGGGCCAGTGCACCCGATGCGGTCCGGGTCAGGTAGTCGTCGCGTTTGATGCCGCGCCACACCGCCGCGACGTAGTCCGCCTCGGAGACGGCGCCGCGCCCGGCGGCATCGGCGAGCGCGGCCCTACCCTGCTGCACCGACGCCGGTGTCGCACCGAGCAGCGCGGCGATCTCGGCGATCTCCTCCGCATCGACGATCGCGCCGGCGCGGTCCACCTCGGCGAGGTACTTCACCAGCCGCGCGGCACCTTTGACATAACGCTGGGCCAGCGCATCCGAGCTCCGGTCCACCGAAGCCGACAGCGCCGCCGCGGTGGCGTCGTAGACATGGGAGTACTGCGAGGCGGTGCCGTCGTCGGGCAGGTCGACGTGCACCTCGGGGATCCCGACGACGTGCGCGAGCGCCTCCACCAGCAACCGGCGGTGCAGCATGCCGTAGATCAGGCTGTTGCCCGCGTCCGGTGAGCGCGGCGGCACCGAGGCCCTGGTATCGATGCTGCCCGGGCTCATCGACGCGAGCCGGGTCTCGGCGAACAGCCGGTAGTACCAGACCCGGCCCTCGTCGATCGGGTGCCCGGACAGCTGCGCGTACTCGGCCAGTCGCGCCGGGAAGTCGGTGAAGGTGTCCTGCACCGTGCGCAGCGACAGCCATGCGATGTCGTCCATCGGGTCCCCGAAATGCGCGAGCTCCCAATCGACGACCGCGGTGACGATGCCGTCGGCGTACATGAAGTTGCCGGGTCCGGTGTCCCCCTGCACCATCACCGCGGGACCGTCGTAGTCGGGAATGTTGCGCTCCAGCCAGTCGATGCAGAACGTCAGCAGCGGAGCGGGTTTCGGGTAGGCGGCGACGCGGCGACGCATGGCGGCGATCTCATCGCGGACGTGCCCGGCAACCGGGCCGGCGGTCCCCAGGCTCGGGATCGTCAGGTCGGCGGCGTCGATGCGGTGCAGCGCCGCGAGTTTCGCGATGAAGTCGCGGGCGGTGCGGACCTGCTCGTCGGGATCCTCGATGAGCCGGAACCAGGTCTCGCCGCCGGCGCGTTCCAGCAGCACCGCCTGCCGCACCGGATGGGCGGCGATCACCTTCGGCACGGTCACCCCGTGTCGATGCAGTTCGGCCATGATCTCGGCCTCGACCTGCAACGGGTGAAACACGCTGTGCGGGTCGGGTTCTCGCGGGTCGTAGCGCAGGAACAGCTCGCGGCTTCCGGCGCCGGTGTGCGCGTCGACGAACCAGGCCTGCCTGCTGGCCCCGCCGGACACCTGGGTCAAGGTGAGGTCGTCGGCCCCGGTCACGTCGGTGATCCACTGCCGGACCTCGGCGGTGACCTCGGGACGCTCGCCGCTCATGTCAGTTCGCTTACTTCGCGGTTCACGCCACTGCGCGTCTTCGCCGCGGTTAACCACGCCTTGACCGCGTTGCGGTGTTCCTCGGTCAGGCTGCAGCGCACCATTCGCTCGCTCTCCGACAGGAGCGCCTCCGGCAGTGGAAGTCGCTGCGCATCGGCGACATTGGCCTTGGTACCGGCGAACGCATAGGTCGGACCCGCCGCGATCACGCGCGCCCAGTCCATCGCCGCGGCGGCGAGGTCGGGGTCGTCGACGACCCGGTTGAACACACCGAGGCCCAGCGCGGTGTCCGCGTCGACGGGTTTGTCGGCGATCAGCAGCTCGAGGGCCTTCGCCGGACCGACCAGCCCGCTCAGGAACCATGCACCGCCGAAGTCCCCGGAGAACGCCAGCGCGGCCCAGCCCGGGATCAACCGCGCCGAGCGCGCCGCGATACGGAGATCGGCGGCCAGCGCGATGCTCATACCCGCGCCGACGGCCGCGCCCGGTAGCGCCGCCACCGTGATCTTGGGCATCGTGTGCAGCAACGTCACGATGCGCGCGTTCTCCGTCAGAAGTCCTGCACGGTAACGAATCTGGGCTTCGCGGTCGCCGTCGGGCAGTCCGCGTGCGGATCCGCCGTCGCGGACGTCGCCGCCGGCGCAGAACACGCCCCCGGCGCCGGTCAGCAGCACGCACCCGACATCGTCGTCCGCCGCGAACCGCTCCAGCAGTCGCGGCAGCGCCTCGTACATCTCCGGATGCAACGCGTTGCGGCGCTGCGGCCTGTTCAAGGTCAGCACCGCGACACCGTCGGTGACCGCTGCCAGCACGGTGTCGGTGCCGGTGTCCACGTGCACGGAGCCGGCCCCGGTCACCGTTTCCGACCGCGGACCAGTTCGTTGTGCCGGGCCATCATCGCGACGGACTTGCGGCGCAGTTCCCCGTCGGGTTGCGGCAGCACGACCATGCCGAGCTCACGGCTGGGCAGTGCGACGGTCGCGGTGGCCGGCGCGGTGACCTCGCCGCGCTGGCTGGTGGCGCGGAATTCGACGTCGACGACGCCGTTGCCGTTCTCGACGCGCTTGCCGACGATCTCGCCGGTGATGAACTGGGTGTCGCCGATGTAGTTGAACTTGCGCATCTCGTCGTGCTGGCGCACGAGCCAGCCGTCGTCACCCATCCAGTCGGTGAGGTAGTGCGTCAGCCAGCATTCCCGCATGATGCCGTAGTCGTAGGCCATCGGGTTGCCGATCGACTGGGACCATTCGTTCTCCCAGTGCAGACGCTGCGCGACATCGGGGATTCCCGCGGCGTTCTTGATGTAGAACTTGGGCACCCGCTGCCGATTCTTGTAACCGACACGGGCACCGCCGATCCCGTACGGACCGAAGCCGTAACCGCCGGCGTGGAAGCTGATCATGTCGGTCAGCGTCAGCGGCCCCTTGACCATCTTCGGCAGCGTGTCACCGACCTGCACGTCCTCCCACCACCGCGGTTGCGCACCGCGCGGCCCCTCGTTGGCGTAGATCTCATCGATCTCGGCGATCTGCTCGTCGGTGTAGCTGGCCGGTTTGAGATCCATGTACTTGCCGCGCTCGCGCGACCGCTTGCGTTCGGTGGAGATCAGGATCGTTCGCTCGATCGCGACGATCTCGGCGCGCTGGTTCACCCGCAAAGCGCGCCGCACCCGGATCACCGAGCGCCCGGCGTACTCGCTGGTCTTGACCTCCGTCGACTCCATGCCGCCGAATCCGTACAGCACGTCGCCGGGACGCACCGGCTGGTACCACTCGGTGTCCTGGCCCGACACGAACAGGTGGATGCCGGAGAACAGGCCCCTGGTGGCCTTGCGGATGTCCTCGGGGATCGGGTCACCGAGCATCTTGCGCGACAGCGAGCTGTGGATCATCGGCGGCGCGATCGGGCCTCCCCACCGGGTGCCCGCCGCGTAATCGGGGTCCACGTAGAGCGGGTTGTCGTCGCCGTACCCGATCGCGAACTGGCGGATGGTGTCGACGCTGCACTCGCGGTGGTGCTCGTCGATGCTGATCGGTGCGTCGATGCCCAGCAGCAGCTTGGACCGCTCGATGTCCTCGTCTTTGATCGCGTGGTCGAAGTCGTGGGTCTGGTCGGTCTGTGTCATCGTCGCAACTTCCCTGTCGTCAGTACATCCGGGTCGGCAGTTTGGTCAGCCCGCGCAGCGAGATGGTGGGCTTGTAGTGCAGGGACTCCCTGGGTGCGGCGAGCTCCCAGTTCGGGAACCGCTCCAGCAGCGTCTGCAGTGCGATCCGGCCCTCCAGGCGGGCCAGCTGGTGGCCGAGGCAGTAGTGGATTCCGAACGCGAACGCCAAGTGCCGGTTCGGTTTCCGGGTCAGATCGAGCGCGTCGGGATCGTCGAAGACGGCCTCGTCGCGGTTGGCCGAGGTGATCGAGCCGAGCAGCTGCGAGCCGCGCGGGATCGGGACGCCGCGGATCTCCAGGTCCTCGAGGGCGAAGCGGGCCGCCCCGTCGGCGACCGGGGAGGTGAACCGCAGCAGCTCCTCGATCGCGGTGGATTCCAGCAGCTCCGGTCGCGCCCGCAGCAGATCGAGCTCGTCGGGGTGCTCGATCAGCGTGAGCACGCTGCTGCCGATGAGGTTCGCGGTGGTGTCGTGACCGGCCAGCAGCAACAGGAACACCATCGACACCAGCTCGCGGTGGCTGAGCCGGTCGCCGCCCTCGTTGGCGCGCACCAGTTCGGAGATCAACCGTTCGTCAGGATGCAGCCGGCTGTCCTCGATCAGCTCCTCGAACAGCTTGCCGAGTTTGCGCGCGGTCAAGTACTGGCGGGCCATGTTGCTCTGCTGGTTGCCCATCCGCTCGACCAGCACGTGGAACATGTCGCGGTCGGAGTCCGCGACGCCGAGCATTGTCGCGATCACGGTCAGCGGGAGCCGGACGGCGTACGCGTGCACCAGGTCGGCTTCGCGTTCAGCCGCCAGTTCGTCGGCGAGTTGTTCGGCGATCTTGACGATGTCGGCGGCCATCGTCGAGACCAGCTTCGGGGTGAACGCCTTGTGCACCAGCGTCCGCAGCCGCTTGTGGTCCGGATCGTCCTTGAACACCATGGTCTGGGCCAGCATCCGCAGGCTCGGCGGTAGCAGCAGAATGAACTTGCCCGCCGGTGAGTGCTTCACGACATCGGTCGAGAACCTGTCGTCGCTGTGGATGAGCATCACGTCGTCGTGGCGGGTGAGCAGATAGCCGCCCTTGCCCTGGAGGAGGCCCTTGGCCGTCGCCCACGACACCGGCTGGTTGGCCCGCAGGTCGGCGAACCGCGCGTACGGGTCGTCGAGCATCTGCCGGGTGCCGAGGTTCGTCCGCTGCAGCGCCTCAATGACTTTGGACATCGCGGCTCCCATCGATCCTCACGCCCGGCTCACGCCCCGGAGCGTGTCGGTCGAGACGGCACATGTCGACTTCCTCTTTAGTCCATTGCAAGTCCGCTTTATTAGTACACTGATTTCTATGATTCTCGCTAGCCCTTCGGGAAACCTCGCCGGAAATCTCGACACCGACGTCGACGGGGCAGTCCGCTTGCAGGACATCGCGTTCGGAGTCGACGACCGGCACGTCGCGACGATCACGCTGAACCGCCCGGACGCATTGAACGCGATCTCGGGCCGAATGGCGGCCGAACTGGCGTGGGCGTGGCAGACCGTCCGGGACACCGACGACATCCACGCCGTGGTGCTGCGCGCGGCCGGGGACCGCGCATTCTGCACCGGGGTCGACGTGAAGGGCGACGGGAGCTGGTTCTTCCGGCCGAACGTGTGGAACACCTTCGACCCCGGGATGATCATCTCCCCCAAGGTCCACCACCGCTGCTGGAAGCCCGTGGTCACCGCGGTGCACGGGTTGGCCGCCGGCGGGGCCCAGTACCTGCTCAACGAGTCCGACATCATCATCTGCTCCGACGACGCGGCGTTCTTCGATCCGCACGCGAACGCGTCGATCGTGTCGGCGCTGGAGCCGATCGGCATGCTGCACCGCGGCGTACCCCTGGGCGAGGTGCTGCGGTGGGCGCTGATGGGCACCGAGGAGCGCATCTCGGCACAGACCGCACTGCGCATCGGTCTGGTGTCCGAGGTCGTCGAGCGCGAGCGGTTGTGGGACCGCGCGCAGGCGATCGCCGAGTCGATCGCCGAACGCAACACGGTGGCCATCCAAGGCACGATCCGCGCGATATGGGAGTCTTTGGACATGACCCGGTCGACTGCGCTGCAGAACGGGATGGCCTACACCCACATCGGCAATCCGCCGCTGGCCGAGCGTCGCAGCGCACCGCGTCGCAACGGCCCCCCGGTGTACCGGTGACGCGGTGAACCCCGAGGTCATCGCGCCGCGCGTCGATTCGCGCCAAGCCAAACTCGCAGGCCGCGCCGCCGAGCAGATCATCGCCGACGTGATCGAACTGGGCTGGCCGGTCGGCCAGGTGCTCGGTTCCGAGAGCGAGCTGCTGGCCCGCTACGGAGTCAGCCGCGCGGTGCTTCGCGAAGCGATCCGCCTCGTCGAGCATCAGCGGGTGGCGCGGATGCGCCGCGGCACCGGCGGCGGCCTGGTCATCGACGAACCCGATGTCGACGCGGTGATCGGCCCGGCGGTGATCTATCTGCTGCGGGTCGAGGCCACGCTCGACGAAATCTTCGACACCAGGATCGTGCTCGAGGAACTGGTCGCCGAGGTCGCCTCACAGCGGGTCGGCGAGGCCGGGATCGCCGCGATCCGCGAGACCCTGGACCGCGAATCGGCGGGCACCATCTCCAACTTCCGGCTGCTGCACATCCAGCTCGCCGAGCTGACCGCCAACCCGATCCTGGAGCTGTTCGTAGAGACCTTCACCCGCGTCGCGAACTTCCATTTCAACGACGCGGCCGCACTGCCGGAGTCGTTCGACCGGGAGGTCGGCCGCGCCCACGACAGCATCGCCAAGGCGATCATGACCAACAACGCCGGGCTGGCACGCGAACGCATGCGACGGCACCTGCGCGCCGAGGCGGATTTCATCTCCCGGCAGCCCGCAACCGTCCAGCATCTCGATCCCGCGGTCGCCCTGGCGGGCACCCTGGGCGACAAACGTGGCGAAGCCCTTGCGCGCCAGATCTTCACCGAGATCGTGAAGTCCGGTGCCGAGCCCGGCAGTTTCGTCGGCTCAGAGGCGACGCTGATGTCGAAGCACCGGGCCAGCCGCGCCGTCGTCCGGGAGGCCACCCGCATCCTGGAGTACCACCAGATCGCGGTAACCCGCCGCGGACCGGGCGGCGGACTGTTCGTCACCGAACCGGACATTTCGGCGCTGGTCGACATCATCGTGATCTACCTGCGCCGTCGTGGTGTCACCCCTGCTCACCTCGGTGAGCTGCGGACCGGGCTGGAGCTCGCGGTCGTCGAACGCGCCGCGGCCCGGTTGCGGGCGGGCGAGCACGACGCCGGCGCCGTCGAACATGCGCTGCGGGCCGAGACCGAGGAGGGCATGGCGCTGGCCTTCGGGCACGGCAACGACTTCCACTCCGTGCTGGCGGGCCTGACCGGCAACCGGGCTCTGCAGCTCGTGCACAGTGTCACGATGCGCGTCGGCTGGCAGTTCTTCACCGAGGTCGCCGCCGACGACCCGCAGGTCGCGGCATTCTCCGAGGGGTTGGCCGCCAAGGTCGGTCCCGCGCACGAAGGGATCGCCGACGCGCTGCTCGCGGGGGACACCGAGCTCGCGGTGATGCGGATGCGGGCGCACATGGCGGCAACCGGCCCCTGACTGGTGGCCTTTTGCGCACCGTTGATTGAGGATACTGTTCTATCTCATTCGACGACGTGCAGGAGAGCAGATGCAGCATCCGTGGGACCGCCGCCTCGGGGTGTGGTGGATCGCCGACGACCATCCCGACGCGCCGGCGATCGTGACCTCGCCCGACGGACGCACCCTCACGTTCGGCGAGCTGGCCGCCGCTGCCCACCGAGTCGCGAATGCGTTGCGCAGCCACGGCTTACAGGACGGCGACGTGGTGGCCTACGCACTGCCCAACGGTGTCGACACGGTGATCTGGCAGCTGGCCACCACCGAGATCGGGCTGCGCCATCTGACACTGAACACCGCGCTGTCGGCCGACGAGTTCGCAGTGATCCTCGACCACTCCGGGGCCGTGGCGCTGGTCAGCCACGCCGATTATCTGGACCGGTTTCCGTCGCCGCCGCCCGGGGCCGGGCTGCGGATCGCCGTCGGGCAGTGCGCATCACTGCCGCCGGGCTTCGTCCCCGAAGACGAGTTCCTCGCGGGGTCTGCGTCGACACCACCGGAGCGCCGCAGCCAGGGCGACGCGATCCGGTATTCGTCGGGCACCACCGGCAAACCGAAGGGCATCGTCCGTCCGCTCGACGGCCGCGACCCGTCGGTGGCCGCCAACGCCCTCGCGATCTTCGGGCGTGCCTTCGACTTTCGCCCATTCGACGGTGCCCACCTGGTCTCGACCGGGATGCATCACGCCGGCTGCCAGACGTTCTACCTCGGTGCGCTGCACGTCGGGCAGCCGCTGGCGATCCTCGGCAAGTTCGACGCCGAGCAGACGCTGGCCGCCATCGAAAACCACGGCGTGTCGACGGCCTACATGGTGCCGACGCAGTTCGTGCGCATGCTGAAACTGCCCGCGGCCGTGCGGGAGCGCTACGACGTGTCCACCCTGCACTCGGTGGTGCACTCGGCAGCGCCGTGCCCGATGCAAGTCAAGAAGGAGATGCTGGCGTGGTGGGGCCCGGTGATCTGGGAGACCTACGGCGGCACCGAGGGCGCGGCCACCATCGCCAAACCGCATCGCTGGCTGGAGAAGCCGGGCACGGTGGGCCGCCCGGTCCGCGGGGTGCGGGTCGCGGTCCTCGACGACGACGGCGCGGAGGTACCCGCGGGCACGGTCGGCAACGTCTACATCGAGCGCACCGACGGGCAGCGGTTCGAGTACCGCGACGACGCCGAGCTCACCGCGTCGGTACACCGCGGCGCCGCGTTCACCATCGGCGACGTCGGCTATCTCGACGAGGACGGTTACCTGTTCATCTGCGACCGCGCCAAGGACATGATCATCAGCGGTGGGGTCAACATCTACCCCGCCGAGGTCGAGGGGGTGCTCTCGAGCCACCCGGCGATCGCCGACGCGGCCGTCATCGGCATCCCCGACCCCGAGTGGGGTGAGCAGGTCAAGGCGGTGGTCGAGCTCGTCGGCGGGGTGGCGCCGTCGGACGGGCTGGCCGACGAGATCATCGCGTTCTGCCGCGAGCGACTGGCCGGGTTCAAGTGCCCCCGCTCGGTGGACTTCGATGCCGCCCTCCCCCGCACCGAGACCGGCAAGCTGCTCAAACGCGATATCCGCCAGTCCTATTGGACGGAGGCCGGCCGCAACGTGTGAGGGGCGCCGTCACCGTCAGCGCGGTGCCATCCGCAGCGCGCCTCCCGGCAATCGGCGTAACTATCAGCTAAATAAGTATCCTTTACGTTAGGATCGCGTCATGGCACGCCCGGTCACCGACGAAACGGTGAACGACGACCAGACGGTCACCGCGGACACCCCGTTCACGCCGCGCGACGACTGCTTCCACCCCGGCCCCGCCGACGACCCGTACTGGACCGAGACCACCTGGTGGTCGTTCAACATCCCCGAACGCGGAATCGGCTGCTGGTTGCACGGGGCCTTCCACACCAACCGCGGCACGGCGACGTGGCGGGTGTACGTGTGGGATCCCCGCGGCGCACGGCCCGGCGAGCTTCGCTATCACCGGATGGAAACCGAGGTGCCGTTCGATGCGAGCAGCGCGGACCTGCGTGACATCACCGCCCCCGGCGGCGGGTTCAGCGTCCGGATGCTCACGCCGCTACGGGACTACCGGATCGAATACGCCGACGCCGACGCCGATTTCGCGATCGAATTGGGCTTCCACGGCGTGCACGACCCGCGCCGCTACACCCCCGGTGAACCGCCGTTCATGGAGCACACCCATCTCGACCAGCTGGGCCATGTGACCGGAACCCTGACCCTGGCCGGGGAACGCATCGCGATCGACTGCTACTCGATCCGCGACCGGTCGTGGGCGCCGCGCGGCGCGCCGCGCCCCGCGGGTACCCGCCCCCCGAAAGCCGCCGACACACCCCGGGTGCTGCATCCCGGCGGACCCAGGTGGCGTCAGATCGAACGTGAGCGCGGCCGGGGGCGCATCCAGTACATCTTCGGCCACGCGGACGCCGACACCGGATTCCTGGCCTTCGCCCGGGTGGCCGACGGCGACGCCGACGGCTGGTCGCCGCTGAACCACGGCTGGCTGCTGCGCGACGGGCGATTCGAGCGCCTCGACAAATCCGCCAGCGTGATGAAGAACTTCCGTGACCCCGCCACGGGCTGGAGCGCGCAGATGGACGTTCACCTTACGGACCTGACCGGACGGACGATGACCGCCGAGGGCTACTCGGTCAGCCACATCAGCGAACACGACGGCGGCAGCACGGCGTTGATGCGGTGGGAGTTCGCCGACCGCATCGGCTGGGGTGAGGACCAGGACATCTGGCACCCCGGACATTTCGCCCGGATGCGCGACGCCCTACAGGCACTGCGGTGAGTCACGACGGATCAGGAGGCACTGTGCCCGGACCATTCGACGGAGTTCGCGTCATCGAGGTCGCCTCATGGACGTTCGTGCCGGGCGCGGGTGCGATCATGGCCGACCTGGGCGCCGATGTCATCAAGGTCGAGCCTCCCACCGGCGACCCGCAGCGGGCGCTGCGCAACGCACTCAACGCCGACGACACCGCACCCAATCCGTTCCTGCACGTACCGAACCGCGGCAAGCGCAGCGTCACACTGGATCTGCAATCCCCTGACGGGGTCGCGACCCTGATGCGGCTCGTCACCTCCGCCGATGTGTTCCTGACCAGTTACCTGCCGAAGGTGCGGAGCAAACTCGGCATCGACGTCGAGGACGTGCGCGCGCACAACCCGTCGGTGATCTACGTCCGCGGCACCGGCTGGGGCAGCGCGGGTGCGATGACCGACGTGGGCGGCTTCGACTCCGCGGCCGCGTGGTCGGCGGCGGGCATCCAGCACAAGCTGACCCCGCCGGGCGCCGTCGCGCCGACCGCGCAGCCGGCCGCATTCTTCGACCTGCAGGGCTCCAGCGCCATCGCCGGCGCGGTCGGGATGGCGCTGTTCCGCCGTGAACGCACCGGCGAGGGCAGCGTCGTCGACGTGTCCCTGCTCAACACCGGCATGTGGGTGATGGGTCCCGATCTGGCCGCGACCGCGGCGGGCAGCGGTGAACTGCCGCGCATGGAGCGCTCGGATGCACCGAACCCGATCGTCAACACCTATCGCACCTCCGACGACCGCTGGCTGAATCTCGTGTGCCTGCAGGCGGATCGGTTCTGGGCCGAGCTGTGTGAGCTGATCGGGCGCCCCGAGCTCGCCGAGGACGCCCGCTTCGCTGATTCGCTGTCCCGCTACGTCAACCGGGAGGCCTGCATCGCCGAGCTCGACGCGGCGTTCGGATCCCGGCCGCTCGACGACTGGCGCCGGGTGCTGTCCGGCTTCTCCGGGGTGTGGTCGGCCGCCGCGACGTTCGGCGAGGTGCTCGCCAGCGAGCAGGCCGCCGACAACGGCTATCTGCCGACCGTCACCGGCGCGGACGGCCGCGACTTCCGGCTGGTGGCACCGCCGTACCAGTTCGACGGCGCGCCAGGAGTGCCCGCCGGACCGGCACCGGAGCTCGGCCAGCACACCGAGGAGGTGCTGGCCGAGAGCGGCCTCAGTTGGGACAGGATCAGCGAATTGCGCGACGGCGGCGCCTTGGGATGACCTCCGCCTCAGACGAACAGGTCGATCACCGACTCGGTGCCGAGCCGCCCCCACAGCATGCTGCGGCCGGCCCAGTCCATGTGCGCCTCCCACAGTTCGCGCGCCTCGACGGCTTTACCGTCCTCGACCAGCGCGGTGAACTTGGTGAAGGCCCGAAGGGTGCGCTTGAACTGTTTGACGATGCCGTCGGGGTCGGTGGACGACGCCACCGCGCGGGCCATGTGCCGGGTCACCACTTCGCGCAGCACGGCGCCGACCAGCGCGACGGTGTTGTTTCCGCCGCGCTCCAGGATCAGGTCGTGGAACCGGAACACCGCGGCCGACCATGCGTCGAAGTCGGCGTTCTCGGCGCCGGAGTTCACCAGCTCGGCCAGTTCCGCCAGCGCGGCTTTCAGGGCGGCGATGTCGTCGGCGGTCGCGCGACGCGTCAGCATCTCGGCCGCCGCGGGCTCGAACACTTTGCGGGCCTCGTACACGTCGGCGAGCGTGGTGCCCGACATCTGCAGCAACAGACCGAAACTGCGTGCGGCGACCGAGGTTTCGGGAGACGACACCAGCACACCGCCGCGCGACCCGCGGCGCACCACGATCAGCGATTCGCTCTCCAGAATCCGGAACGCCTCACGCAGCGTGGGGCGCGACACCCCGAACTGCTTGACGAGCTCCTGCTCGGTGGGCAGCGCATCGCCCTTCTTGAGCACCCCGCGAACGATCTTCGCGCGCAGTTGGTCGGCGATCAGCTCGGCGGTCTTGGGCGCCCGTACCAGCTTGCCGGCATTGCCGGGGCGCTTGATCGCGTCCATCTGACCACCTGTCGTCGTCCCGCGGGCCGCGCCCGACGGCGCAAAAGACCTCACTCATCTTACTCATTGACAGAGCACAGGAGGATTCGATGACGTCGACACCGCTGGCAACGCGTGGCCTGTACATCGACGGCGCATGGACCGAAGGGCAGGGCACGACCGCCGTCCCGGTGCTCAACCCGGCCACCGAGGACGTCATCGCCGAGGTGCCCGAGGCCACCCCGGCCGACGTCGACGCGGCGGTGGCGGCGGCTCGGCGGGCGTTCGACGACGGACCGTGGCCGACGATGAAACCCGCTGAGCGGGCGAAGATCCTGGGTGCGATGGCCGAGAAGTTGACCCGCAGGCGGGCCGAACTGGTCGAGCTCAACATCGCCGAAGCAGGCTCGACCCGGATGCTGGCCGACTTCCTGCAGGTGGGCACCCCGATCGACCATTTCGTCGACATGGTGGAGCGGGTGCTGCCGCAGTTCCCGTTCCAGGCGCCGGTGCCGCCGGTCATCGGCCACGGGATCGGGCAGGGCATCGTGACCCGCGAGCCGTACGGGGTGGCCGCGCTGATCACCGCGTTCAATTTCCCGTTCCTGCTCAACCTCGCGAAGCTCGCGCCTGCGCTGGCCGCGGGCTGCACGGTGGTGCTGAAATCCTCGCCGTACACCCCGCTGGAGGCGCTGGTCCTCGGCGAGGTCGCCGAGGCGGCGGGACTACCTCCGGGCACGTTGAACATCGTCACCGGGGACGTCGCGGCCGGCGAGCGGCTCACCCGCCACCCCGGGGTGGACCTCGTCAGTTTCACCGGCTCGGACGCGGTCGGGCGCAAGGTGTACGCCCAGGGCGCGGAATCGATGAAGAAGGTGGTGCTCGAGCTCGGCGGTAAATCGGCCAACATCATCCTCGACGACGCGAACCTGGACGCGGTGCTGGAAAGCGTTCTGGCCGGGATCATCACGCACGCCGGTCAGGGTTGCGCACTGCTGACGCGCATCCTGGTGCACGAGTCCCTGCACGACGATCTCGTCGCCCGCATCGTCGGCACTCTCGGCTTCATCAGCGTCGGCGATCCGTCCGATCCCGCCACGATGATGGGTCCGCTGATCCGTGACGTGCA
Source organism: Mycolicibacterium parafortuitum (assembly GCF_002086815.1). GTDB lineage: Bacteria > Actinomycetota > Actinomycetes > Mycobacteriales > Mycobacteriaceae > Mycobacterium > Mycobacterium parafortuitum. Next base: position 168,473 of record NZ_MVID01000001.1, on the reverse strand, counting down.
GCGCCGGCGGGTGGAGTCGTTGATCGCCTCGGGTGTCGAGGACGGCGCGCAGATCGCGTTCGGCGGGAAACGGCCGGCCCACCTCGACCGCGGCTTCTTCCTGGAGCCGACGCTGTTCGTCGGCGTCGACAACTCGATGCGCATCGCGCAGGAGGAGTTCTTCGGGCCGGTCGGTGTGGTCATCCCGTTCCGCGACGACGACGACGCGGTCCGGATCGCCAACGACAGCCGCTACGGTCTCGGCGGCGGCGTCTGGTCGGCCGATCCGCAGCGCGCGGCGACCGTGGCGCACCGGCTGCGCACCGGGATGGTGGTCATCAACGGCGGCGGCGGCGGGTTGAACCCTGCCGCCCCGTTCGGCGGTTACAAGAACAGCGGTATCGGCCGGGAGTTCGGCGAGTACGGCCTCTCGGAATACCTGCAGCACAAGGCATTGCAGTGGCCCGTGAAATAGCGCGCCTGGGCGCCGGCGTCGCGGCGGTGCTGGTCTCGGTGGCCGGCGCCGCGAACGCGCACGCCGATCCGCTGCCGGTGCGCCCGCCGGGCGCGCCGCAGTACATCGACCATGTGGTGTGGGAACAGCACGGCGAGCGCTCCACGCTGCGGATCTACCCGACCCCGTGGGGCTGGTCGGCGTCCGGGGTGTTCACCAACGGCGCGCAGAGTTACGACGCCTGGGCCGAGTTGCTCCAGCACGCGCCGGAGGCGAACACGCTGAGCATGCAGAAGCAGTTCCTCTGCTACTGGCAGCTGTCCACGTTCACCAACCCGGGCAAGGTCGGAACCTGGAACCTGGAGCCGTGGCGCACCGTGGTGCCGAACACCTTGATGCTCAACGCCGGCTGCAACCCCGGCGGCGCGGAGGACGTCGCCATCGGTACCTGAGATTCAGTCGGCGATCGGCAGGAACACCGGAGCGATCAGTTCCCGCACAGCCGCCCACGGCACGGTGACCGATCGCCGTTCGCGGCCGAATTGACCTTCAGGGAACTGCAATTCGATGCCCTCGGCGGTCGGTATCCAGTATTTGAAGTTGACCCCGATCGGTGCCATCGCGTGGCTGTACTCGACCCATCCGCCGACCGGCGGGTTCGGGTAGGCCGCGGGCAGCAGCTGTTTGGTCACCTCGGACAGCCGCGCCAGCCCCGCGTTGCGGTCGACGAACAGGTTGTCCCACACGATCTGGATTCCGCTGCGCGAGTCGAAGACCCGGGTTGCGACGGTGTCGTAGGGCATGTTGGGCAGGTTCACCGCGTCGTACTGCCCGACGAACAACGCCGAGATCGTGATGCGCCGGAACAGTAATCGGCCCTGGGTCCTGAACGTCCACGGGGAGCTCTTGCTGGCGCTGGCGGCATGCAACCACACCTGTCCGTTCGCCTCGTCGTCGAGGATCCGGTTCACGGCGTCGGCCACGTGCGGATCTCCACCGGCGAGCTTCTCGTAGTCGACGACCCACTCCCCCAGCGCCCCGTGCGGGCTCACGCCGCTGACGCGGGCAGGCACGACCGTGTACTCGACACCGTTGGTCGTGGTCGGCGCGGCCTGCGCGGCGGGCACGGCCCACCCGAACAGCACCAGCGCGAGCACCGCCGCCGCCACCGTATTCCGGCGCTTCTCAGAGCATGTCGACGTCACTGGCCAGCCACCTCCCGTCGATCTTCTGCATCGTGATGACGATGCGGTTGCGGTCGAGCCGCGGTTGCGGGTTCGACGCGTTGGTGACCGACTGATCGACGAACAGCATCACCTCGACCGTGTCCGCGGTGGCAGACCTGATGCCCGCCGCGATCACCGTGCCGTCGGCGTGCGCGTTGTTGTCGACCAGCGCCTGCCGCAGATGGGAACTCGACTGGCTGTACATGTCCTTGAACTCACCGGTCGCGCCGTCGAGCACGGCGGCGAAGTTCAGATCCAGGGTGGCCGCGTCGACCCGGGTCAGGATCACCGCGTACTGCTGCGCCGCGGCCATCGCCTGCCGCTCGGCGTCGGCCACCGCCCGCTGGCCGCGCACCTCCCACCCCAGCACCCCGGCCGTGGTCACGGCGGCGATCGCCACCGCGCTCAGCGCCACGACGAGCCACGGCCGGCCACGCCTGCGGTCCACCTCGTCCAGCTCGGTCATCGCGTCACCCCTTTCGGATCACGGTCCGCTCGGCGGCGGCGGCAACGGCAGTACGGGTCCGGCGTAGGGCCGCGGAATCGTATACGGACCAATGGGTGTCCGGTCCGCACGCTGTAGCGGGTTCACACCGGGCGGCGGGCCCGCGGTGTCGTCTCCGGGCGGTCTGGGCGCGTTGCGGGCCCCGCGCACCAGATACTTCGGGTCCGGGTTGGGACAGTAGGTGTACAGGTACGGTTCCGGGAAGTCTGCGACAGTCGGCGGCGCGTGGGGCAGGTTGTAGTCGCACGAATACCGTTGGTAGAGGCTGACCGCGCCCCACACACCGCCGTCGCGGAAGGTCGCGCCCACCGCGTCCAGCGCCGAGCCGCGGCCGGTGTGCGGGAAGAAGAATTCCTGTAGCGCGGGCATCCGCTCGTAGCCCACCTGGGAGACGGTGGTCAGATTGCCCAGCAGCGCCACCATGGTCTCGGAGTTGTCGGCGATGAGGTTGTCGATACCCGCCATCGCGTCGGGACCCCGGTCCAGCATCGTGCGGTAGCCACCGTCCATCCGCCGGACCCCGGTCAGCACCGTCGACAGGTTGTCCGACGTGGCCGCCAGTCCCGGACTGACGTCGCGCACCGTCGACAGCACGAAGCTGCTGTTGTTGAGCAGCCGCACCGTCTGCGGCAGCACCGCGTCCAGCGTCGACACCAGGAACGCGCCGCCGTCGAGGATCGCCGCGAGCTTCTGCGCGCCCTGCGGACCGACCTTGAGTTCGTCGAGCACCGCGGCCAGTTCGGCCGGGTCGACCTGGCTCAGTGTGCCGTCCAGGTTTCCGAGCAGCCGGGCCAGCGTGACCGGTGTCTGCGTTCTGCCGCTGGCGATTTCGTCGCCGTCGGCGGGATACGGTCCGGCCGCGGTGCCGGACCGGAAGTCCAGGTACTGCTCACCGGCCGGGGACAGCGCCGACACGCGCGCGGTACTGTCGGCCGGAACCTCGGCACCGGGGTGCAGTTCCGCGACCGCGGTGGTGCCGCTGTCGGTGAGCTCGACGGAGCGCACCCGTCCGATCGGCACCCCGCGCAGTGTGACGTCCTGGCCGGTGAGCAGCCCGCCGGTCTCGGCGAGGTGCACGCGGACCACGCTGCCGGACCGGGTCGGGTCCACCCGCAGGGTGCCGAAGATCAGGTAGCCCACCCCGAGGACGAGCATCAACGCCAGCGCGCACGCCGACAGTCCGAGCCGGTGTCTGCGCAGCGCGTGCACGGCGTCGAGGAGGGGGCGGGCGAGCGCGTGTGCCGCGGAGGTCATCATCTGCCGCCCGGGATGTTCGACGGCGCAGGCGCAGGCGCGGGGGTCAGCGCATCGGGCCTGGGCCCGACCAGATCCGGTGGGGGCACCATCCCCGGCGGCGGTGTCGGAGCGCCCCAGAACTTGTCTCGCACCTTCATCATCACGTAACTGATGCTGCCGACCATGTTGCGGAAGTCCTCGCGGGTCGGAGCATGACTGCCGGGGTCGGCCGGATGGTACGGGTCGGCGAACGCGCCGACGGCGAGATCGGCGAGGTCGATGTTGACATGCGAGGCGGTCGCGTTGGTCAGCTTCAACATCGGCCCGAAGATCGTGTTGAAGTTGGCCAGCGACGCGCCGGGCGCGTTCGCGGCGGCATCGAGGGCCGCCGACAGCCGGTTGAGGTCGGCCATCATGCTGCGCGACTGCTCACCCCGGACCGACGGGAACTTGGCCAGCTGCAGGGTGATCCGGTTGATCTGGGCGACGAGGTCGACGATGCGGTCGGTGTTGTCGGCGAGCGTGCCCAGCGCCGGATTGGCGGCCGCGACGGCGTCGTCGATCGACTGTTGCCGCGCGGCCATGGTCGCGGCAAGTTCGTCGGTCTGGGTCAGCGCCTGCCTGACCGCGGTCGAACGCGCCGACAGATCCCGGATCAACCGGGTGGACTCGTCGACGAAGTGGTCGAGGTCCTCCCCCTTGCCGTCGAGCGCCCTGCCCATTCCGTTCACGACCTTGGTCAGGTTGCGGATGGCTCCGCCGTTGACCAGCAGCGCCGCCGTCGACAGCAGTTCCTCGACGGTGGTCGCGGATGCGGTGACATCCAGGGGTATCGCGTCACCGGGTTTCATCACCGCGCCGGCGGGCGCCGCGGGAGGGACCAGCGAGACGAAGACATCGCCCAGTGGGGTGGCCGATCGCAACTCGGCCTTCGTACCCGCCGGGATCGCCACCGCCGCATCGATGGCAAGTGTGACGACGGCGGTGTAGTTCTCGGCGGTCATCGACGCGACCTCGCCGACATCGGCTCCCGAGAGCCGCACCTTGGCCTTGGCCGGTAGGTTCAGCGCGTTGGCGAACGTGGCGCTGATCGGATAGGTCTGCCGGCCGACCGACGGTGCGGGCAGCGGAATCCGCTCCAGCCCGACCGAGCATCCGGTCGCCAGCCAGCCGACACACACTGTGGTGGCGGCGATTCCGGCCCTCCGTGACCTGCACATCGGCGCACTCATGGGCCCAACCCCGCCAATCCCTCGAGCATGCTGGTGAGTCCGAAATCGGGTCCGAAGTCCTGGACGGTGCCGGTGGTGCAGCCAAGCTGGCGCATGCCGAGCAGATTGCACAGTTCCTTGGTCATCTGCCCGTCCATCTCGACCTTGTCGAGGGTGGGGTGCGCACGGATCGCATCCTTGTCGTGGTCGATCATGTTGTAGACGTTGTCCATCAGCAGCGGCATCAGGTTGAACACCTCTGCCATCTCGCGGCGGTAGTCGGCGACGGCCTTCGTCACGGTCTCGGTGTTCCCGGCGAACGATGTGAGCGTGTCGCGGTTCTTGTCGAGCAGATCGGTGGTCTCGGTGAGGATCTCGTTGAGTTGCGCACCGGTGCTGCCGCTGCCGAGCCGCTCGGTGGCGAGCACCGCGCTGAGCTGACGCAGCGCGGCGCCGAATTGCCGTATCGTCTCGTCGTTCTCGGCGGCCGCGGCGGTGAGCCGGTCCAGGTTGGTCACGATCGCGGTGATCGCGTCACCGGTGGGCTTCCCGCGGGCCTGGCTCATCTTCAGCGCGGTGGACAATTCCCCGAGCGCGGACCGGATCTCGGGCCCGTTACCGCCGGTCGTCGCCGCGCTGACCGCCAGCAGGTCGGCGACCGGTCCGCCGCCCCTGCCGTCGCCCTGCAGTTCCACCGCGAGTGTGTCGATCATCGCCAGCACCCGGTCGAATTCGACCGGGGTGCGGGTGCGTGCCAAGCCGAGGTGGTCGTTGTCCTCCAGCGTGGGTCCGCCGGTGTAGGGCGGGGTGAACTCGACGTGCCGGTCGGTCAGGATCGACGTCGACACCGTCACGGCCTGCGCGTCGGCGGGGATCTTCACCCCCGCCTCGACCGTCATCGTGACCTCGACGTACGCCCCGTTGGGAACGATCTTCTCGACCCGGCCGACAGGCATGCCCAGCACCGACACCGCGTTGCCCTCGTAAAGTCCGTTGGCGTTGTCGAACTGGGCGGTGATGGTCATGTGGTCGGCCGAGCCGCCGATCGGAGCGCCGGAACAGCCGCAGGCGCCGACCGCCATCGCGAGCACGGCGAGGGCTTTCACGGCACGGACGCTCATCGGCAGTCCTCGAAGTACGTGGGCAGGTTGAACTGCTCGGCGCGGCCGCTGATCGCGCACATGTAGCTGTCGATCATCGTCCCGCCCGACGAGGTGAAGTCGAACTCGTTGCCGTTTCCGGTGGCATTGGTGAAGTTGCGCAACGGCACCGGCATCATCTGCAGCGTGCTGCGCAGCACCGCGTCGTTGTCCCCGACCGCCGCCAGCATCCGGTCCAGGTTGGCCAGCAGGTCGTCGATCTGCGTGCGATCGTCGACGAGGATCGGGCGCAGCTGGTTGACCAGCGCGGTGGTGGCGTCGATCATCCGCACGATCAGCTGCCGGCGCGCGGCGAGTTCGCCGAGTACGTCGTGCCCCCGGGTGATCAGCAGGCCCAGGCTGCTCTGCTGGCGGCCCAGCAGCTGGGTGACTTTCTGGCTGCTGGTGAGCATGTCGGAGATCTGGTCGCGCCGTGCGGCGATCACCGCCGAGACGTCCTCGATGTTGCCCAGCGCGCGCGGCAGGATCTCCGGCGCACCGCGCAGCTGCTCCGCCATGGTGGTCATGGACTGGGCGATCTTGCGGGCGTCCACCGCCTCGAAGGTGGTGGTGGCGTCCTGCAGAGCGGTCTGCAGGTCATACGGGACCTCGGTGTGCGCCAACGGGATCCGGTGTCCGTCCAGCTCACCACCGCCTGCGGGCTGCACGTCGACATACCGCGCCCCCAGCAGTGTGGTGAGTTTGATGGCGGCCCTGGTGTCCGCCCCGAGCCGCACCCCGTTGTCGATGTCCATCGTCACCACGACGTGGTCACCTTCGAGCCGCATCGCCCGGACGGCACCCACCCGCACCCCGGCGACGGTGACCTGATCCCCCGGCGTCAGGCCGGCCGCCTGGAGGAAATCGGCACGGTAGGTGGCGCGCCCGACACCCAGTTTTCCGAGGCCGAGCGCCCCGCCCAGAACGGCGGCGATCACCAGCACCGTCAGCACTCCGAGGCGCAGTTTGCCGTGCGGTTCTGCCGGATTGACCGCCCTGACCAGTCTGTCCATCGCCGACCTCACCGGCATTTCGGGCTGTTGCGGGGCACCCCGCCGGGGGTGCCGTTGGACAGGATCGCGTAGAGCAGGCTGTCGATCCGGGGGAACTGGGTCACGGTGATGTTGCAGGCGTAGATGTCGAGGTAGGACCCGCTCTGGCTCATCCGGGACAGCCCTTTGAGTGCGAGCGGCATGTTGAATCCCAGGTACGCGAACCCCTGCTTGTTCTCGACGAAATGCCTGGCGAATCCCGGTTCGCGGCGCATCCACTCGTCGAGGTCGGGCTGCACGTCGGTGACAACGTCGGCCAGGCGTTCACCCACGATGGACACCTGATCCATCGAGTCGATGAATTCTGCTCGGCGCGCGGCGAATCCGTCGAAGATCGCGGTCGACGACGCGATGGTCGCCTCGAGGTCGTGGTCGCGTTCGGCGAGCGAGTCCAGCACCGAGTTCAGGTTGGTCAGTACCCCGTCGAGGATCCGGTCGGTGCCGGAGTAGGACTCCACCAGCCGGGTGGTCTCCGAGATCAACGTGGTGACCGCCCCTGCGTCGCCCTGCATGGCCCTGACCACCGCGGTGGTCAGGTTGTCGACCTGATGCGGGTCCAGCAGTGCGAACAGCGGTTCGAAACCGTTGAGCAGGCTGGAGATGTCGAACGACGGCTCGGTGCGCTCGACGGGGATGACCGCACCGGGGGACAGCACGGACGGGTCACCGAAGTCGGCGAGCGAAAGGCCGAGATATCGCTGGCCGATGATGTTCTGGTAGACGATCGAGGCCTTGGTGTCGCCGTAGAGAAGCTGTCCGGCGTCCACCCGGAAGCCGACGGTGGCCTGTGTACCGTCGGCGCCGCCCAGCCCGATGGCATCGACCCGGCCCACCCGCACCCCGGCCATCCGGACCTCGTCGCCGACCTTGAGTCCCGTGATGTCGGTGAATATCGCACTGTACGAGTTGGTCTCACCGTGCACGTTGCGTTGCAGGGTGACGAAAACCGTCCAGATCAGCGCGAGGCATACCGTGACGAACACGCACAGCACGGCCAGCGACCGGCGGTAACTCATCATGGGCGCTGCCCCGCTTCCGCCGGAAGCAGCGGCCCGGAGGCCGGGTCGGGGACGACCTCAACGGTGTTACCGCGCGCGACCGGACCGAGGAGCAGCTCGGACGCGGCATTGGTGCCGGGCCCGAGGATCTCGGCCAGTTGCGCGCGTTCCTGCGGGCTTCCGACCGAACCCACGTTGCCGCCGGCCATCTGCGGGGCGACCGGGAAGTTGCGCGGGTGCAGCGGCTGCGGCAGCGCAGGCGGGTCGGCCGAGATCGGCGCGGTCTGGCAGCTCGGCCCTTCCAGGTTGCCGTAGCGGGGGCAGTCGGCCCGGGTGTACATCCGGTTCGGGGTGAAGACCAGCATGAACTTGCCTGTGGCGATGTTTCGCTGCTCGTCCCACACGTGGTCGAAGAAGCGGTCGGTGACGGTGTTGAGCCGGGTCACGATGGACGCGAAGTCCTTTCCGCCGTCGGCGATCACACCCAGCACCGGTGACATCTGCGTGGTGATGACGATCAGCCGGTCGGTGTTGTTCTCGAACGCGGTCCCCATTTCCGATGTCGTGGTGAGACCCGCGGACAGGAAGTCCGCCAGCTGCGACCGGGTCTCGGCGAGAGTGCGCATCGGCACGACGGCGTGGTGCACGGCGTCGAGCAGGTCAGGCGCCGCGGTCTGCAATCCGTCCAGAGCGTCGGACAGCGTGCGCAGCGCCGGTTCCTCGCCGCGGTCCATGTCACCGCCGGCCATGTACTTGTTGAGCTCGTCGACGATGCGTTTGGCGCCGCCGCCGGCGGCGGACAGTTCGTCTCCGCGCCCCTCGGTGGCTTCGGCGACGGTGGCCAGGATGCCGATGCTGTCGGCCGATCCCGGTTTGCCCGCCGCGCCGAGGATGTCGCGCAGCTTGGTCAGGGCGGTCTGGAACTGCACGGTGGCCAGGCTCTCGTCCTGGGCGATACGGGCTCCGGGTCGCAGTGCGGGTGCCGGACCGTTGTCGACGAGTTGGATCGACGACACCGCGAACACGTTGCTCGGCACCACCCGCGCGGTGACGGTCGCGGGAATCCGTTGGGCGAAACGCGGTTCGATGGTGAGTTCGATGGTATGAGGTTCGGCGCCCACCGCCGGGGTGACCTCGGCGACGGTGCCGACGAGCGCACCCCGGAACTTGACGTCCGAACCCTTCGGCAGGCCGTCACCGACATTGCTCAGCAGCGCGACGACCTCCACGCTGCGGGAGAACGCCCCCTCGGACTTCGCGATCGCGATCCCGGCGGCCAGCACTGCCACGGCCAGCACCACGGCGCCGCGCAGCAGCAGGCGCCCGTCGGAGACGGCGCGGGTGGCGGATTCGAACGGCTGCATCTCAGCCACCGAGCCTTGCGCCGGAACCGATTCCCCACAGCCCGATCGTCAGGAACAGGTTGGCGATGATCATCACCGAGATGCTGGCGCGCATCGCCCGGCCTGCGGCCACGCCGACTCCCTGCGGGCCGCCGCTCGCGAAATACCCGTAGTAGCACTGGATCGTCGAGGTGATGATCACGAACACCACCGCTTTGACCACCGAGTACGCGATGTCCGACCCGCTCAGGACAAGCCGGAAGTAGTGCTCGAACGATCCCGCCGACAAACCACCGGCGAACGTGACGATCGTCTGCACGGCGACGTAGTTGACCACCAGACACAACACGTAGAGCGGGACGATCGCGACCACCGAGGCCAGCAACCGCGTCGTGACCAGATACGGAAGCGGCCGGATGGCAAGCGATTCCATCGCGTCGATCTCCTCGGAGATACGCATGGACCCCAGCTGCGCGGTGAACCGGCATCCGGCCTGGGCGGCGAACGCCAGCGCCGCCATGATCGGCGCGAGCTCGCGGGTGGACACCGTCGACGACAGCAGCCCGGCCGCCGGTTCCATGCCGAGCAGGTGCAGGGCCTGGTATCCCTCGATACCGACAATCGCCCCAGCGGTGGCACCGAGCAGGATGATCACCCATGCCGTGCCGCCGCCGACGACAACGGATCCGTTGCCCCAGGTGACGTCCGACAGGATGGTCAGGAAGGCCTTGCGGTAGCGGGTCAGGGTCACCGGGATCCCGGCGACCGCCCTGGTGAAGAATGTCGCCATGTGTCCCAGGCGGATTCCGACGCCGGCCGCCGAGCGGCCGGCCACCACGACCGGGCGGACCCCACGCGGATAGTACGGCGCGGCCATCTACAGTGCCGCCTTCGGAAACAGCAGCACATACATCTGGGTGAACACCACGTTGGTGATCATCAGCAGCACGATGGACGCGACGACGGTGGCGTTCACGGAGTTGGCCACCCCGGCCGGGCCGCCTTGGGTGGTCAGACCTTTGTCGCAGGCCACGATCACCACGATCGCCGCGAAGACGACAGCTTTGATCAGCGTCAGCACCAGGTCGCCGACGGTCGCGAACGACGCGAAGGTGCTGACGAAGCTGCCCGGTGCGCCGTCCTGGGCGAACGTGTTGAACAGATAGCCGGCCAGGAATCCGATGAAGCACACCAGCCCGGTCAGCGAGACACCGACGACGACGGCGGCGGCCAGCCGCGGCACCACCAGCCGCCGGATCGCCGAGATGCCCATCACCTCAAGGGCGTCCACCTCATCGCGGATGGTGCGCGAACCGAGGTCTGCGCAGATCGCCGACCCGACCGCCGAGGCCATCAGCAGCGCGGCCACCAGCGGCGCGCCCTGCCGGATCACGGCCATACCGCTGGCCGCCCCGGCCAGTGATGTCGCGCCGACCTGACCGGCGAGCAGCGCGAACTGGATCTGCAGCGTGACCCCGATCGGGATCGCCACGCACATCGTCGGCAGCATGGCCGTCGAGGCCATGAACGCGGCCTGCTGAACGAACTCGCGGAACGGGAAGCGCCCCGCGGCGATGTCGACGATCAGGTAGCGCAACGCACGCAGTCCCAGCAGGCATTGGCTTCCCACGGTTTCCAGCGCGGCGCGGGGGTGGCGGTCGACGTAGCCGCGCGTCCACTGCGTGATCTCACCGACCGGTGAGATCACCGACTCGTGCCGCTGTGTCGCTTCGTGCCGCGTCATCGTCGAACTTCCCGCTCGGACCCGAACTGTTACTGCCAGCTGGGGCGTTCGGCGGGCGGCTGTACCGGTATCGCGCCGAAGCGGCGCCGGAACACCTCACCCGTCTGCTGTTCCCGCCCGTACCGCTCCACGCTCGTCCGCAGCACCTCGATCCGCTGCTCGCACGCCTCGATGCGGGCGGTGTCGTCGTCGCGGCGCGCCTGTGCGAGCACCTCCTGCTCCTCGGCGAGGCGTTCGGAGAGCCGGGCCGCGACTTCGCCGAAGGTCAGCAGGTCGTAGTCGTCGGTGTCCGGGCGTTCGGTCATCTGTCCGCGCCGAAGTGGAGCAATTCGCGGGCGTTGAGTTCGACGATGCGGTGCGCGTCGTGGTCGTCGACCTCGCGCAGGTTTTCGGCGATGCGTTTGCGGCTGTTGGGCCAGTTCGAGTCCGAGTGCGGATAGTCGACCTCGATCAGGATGTTCTCGACACCGATCACGTCCCGCGACCCGACACCGTGCACATCGTCGATGAAGCAGCCCCAGATGTGCTTGCGGAACAGGTCGGACGGGCGGTCTGTGCGGCTGATGTTCTGGTACCAGCGGTGCCGCTCCCACGTGTAGTCCAACCGTTCCAGGATGTACGGAATCCAGCCGATCCCACCCTCGGAGAGCATGAACTTGATGTTCGGATGGCGCTGCAGCATCCCGGAGAACACGAGGTCGGCGGTGGTCCACATCAGGTTCGTCGAGAACGTCGCGATCGCGACCGCGAACGGCGCCATATCGGCCGGGTTCGGGTTGGCGAACGAGAAGCCCGGGACGTAGCCGCCCGCGCCGAAGTGCAGACAGATCGGCATGTCGGCGCGTTCCACCGCGTCCCAGAGCACCTCCCAGTGACTGGGGTGGTGAAAGGACGGCAGCCCCAACGGAACCGGGCTGTCCGGGAAGGACACCGCGCGGGTGCCGAGCCGTGCGAGCCGATCCACCTCGTCGGCCGCCAGCTGCGGATCCCAGGTCGGCAGAATCCCGAGCGGGATCAACCGGTCCGGCGCCGCGGCGCACCACTCGTCGACCTGGAAGTCGTTCCACGCGCGCACGCACGCGAGCGCGAGGTCCCTGTCCTTGGCCCGCTGGAAGACCCCGCCACCGAACCCGGGGAACGACGGGAAGGACAGCGCGGCGTGCACGCCGTCGATGTCCATGTCCTTGACCCGCTCGACCGGGTCGTAGCAACCCGGGATCATCTGGTCGTAGCGCACGGGTTCCATCCCGTACTCCGACGGCGGCTTGCCTGCCACCGCGTTCAGCCCGATCTGCGGGTAGAGCTGACCTTCGTACCGCCAGACGTGGTGCCCCTCAGCGGTTTCGATGATCTGGGGGCCGTCGTCACGCATCCGTTCGGGCAACCTGTCCTGCCACACCCTGGGATGCTCGATGACGTGGTCGTCCACCGAGATGATCTTCATCCAGTCCTGTAACGGCACTGCATCCTCCGTCTGTCGGATCTCGTGGGGTTCGGGTCGGGTCAGCCGCGGGGAAGGCCGAGTGCGCGTTCGGCGATCATGTTGCGCAGTACCTCGTTGGTGCCGCCGGCGATCGTGAACGCGCGCGCATACAGGAACCCGTCCTGCCACCAGCCGTCGTCGGCGACCTCGGGATCGCCTTCGACGCGGATGCCGTCCTGGCCCTGTAAGCCGAACCCGAACTCGTGCAGACCGAGATTCACCTCGCTGAACATGATCTTCGAGGCCGGGGCGTCGGCGACGTCACCGGTGCCGTGCAGGAGGCGGCTCTCCCCGAATGCCGAGACCAGCGCGTTGACATGGACTTCGGTGGCCAGGCGGCCGATCGTCTGGCGGATGTCGTCGCAGTCGATGGCGGGTACCCCGTCGCGGTCGGTGTCGCCGGCGAGCCTGACCAGGCGGTCCAGCGCGGCGAACAGCGACGCGCCGCCGCCGGCGCCCGCCCGTTCCTGCGCCAGGCTCGCGGTCGTCACCGCCCAGCCCTGGTTCACCTCACCGATCACCCGCTCGGCCGGGATGCGCACCCCGTCGAAGAAGACCTCGTTGAAGTCGGACGTGCCGGTGATCTCGCGCAACGGGCGCACGGTGACACCCGGGGTGGTCATGTCGAGGGCGAACGCGGTGATGCCCGCGTGCTTGGGCGCCTCGGAATCGGTGCGCGCCAGCAGATATCCCCAGTCGGCATGCTGGCCGTTGGTCGTCCACACCTTCTGACCGTCGACGACGAACTCGTCGCCGTCCTGCCGCGCGCGGGTCCGTAGGTTCGCCAGGTCGCTACCGGCGTCGGGTTCGCTGAACAACTGGCACCAGATGTGCTCACCGGACCGGATCCGCGGCAGGAAGTACTCCTTCTGCGCGGCGGTCCCGGACGAGATGATCGCCGCCGCGGCGAGCAGCCCACCACCGACCGGACCCGGCGCGCCGGCCCGCACGAGTTCGGTGAGCACCACCGATTCGTGCAGTGGGTGCGGCTCTGCCAGTCCGCCGAACTCCACCGGCCAATTCACTCCCAGCAACTGTTCAGCGAACAACAGGCCGGTCCATTTCCGCAGCGCGGGAATGTCCTCGGCTTCGGGTGCGCGGACGCCGGTGCGCGCCTGCCGGGGCGGCGCATGGCGGGCTGCGAGGTCGCGAACACGCTGCCGCAGTTCATCGAGTCCCGCGTCCTGCCTGAGTTGCAAAGCACCCTCCGCTTCCGATCCGCCACGCGTGATTTAGCTTAATCAGTATCCTGTATCTTTGGGAAGGTTTTCGAGTATCTCCCTCAAGCGATCCCCTTCAGCTAAGGAGCAGGCCGTGGACTTCACACTCACCGTCGAACAACGGGGCCTGGTCGACTCCACCCGGTCGCTGCTGACGCGGCGGGCGTCGGTCGAGCACGCACGCCGGCTCATCGACAGCACCGAAGGTTTCGATGCCGACTTGTGGAAGGACGGAACGGATCTGGGCTGGCCCGCACTCGGGATCCCCGAGCGCGACGGCGGACTGGGCCAGCAGGTCGTCGACCTCGCGCTGGTCTGCGCCGAACTCGGGCACGGCCTGGCAGCCACCCCGTTCATCCCGGTCTCGGTCGCCGCCGATGCGCTGGCCACCTCCACGGCGGAGAACAAATCCAAACTGCTGCAGCTGATCTCGGAAGGATCGCTGATCGTCGGCTGGGCTTTCACCGAGTTCGGCCGGCCCTGGGGCACCCTCGGCATCAGCACGGCGGCGGTACCCCAGGGTGGCGGCTACCGGCTCTCGGGTACCAAGGTCAACGTCCAGGACGCCGACGCGGCCCAGTTTCTCGTCGTCGACGCGCTGCTCGACGGCGCGCCCGCACGCTTCCTCGTGCCCACCGACGCCCGCGGCGTGGAGGTCGTGCGCCAGCAGACGCTGGACCTCACCCGCAGTTACTGCGACGTCCGACTCGACGACGTCCTCGTCGACGGGTCCGCGCTGTGTGCGGCCGGGGCCGACGCGGCCGCGGCGATCACCCGGTCGATGCACCTGCACACCGTGCTGGTGTGCGCCGAGCTGGTCGGCGTCGGGCAGCGCCTACTCGCGATGACCGTCGACTACGTCAAGGAGAGGGTCCAGTTCGGCCGACCGGTCGGCAGCTTCCAGGCCGTGAAGCACAAATGCGCGGACATGCGGATCTGGTTACAGGGCAGCACTGCCGCCACGTACCACGCCGCGATGGTGCTCGACGCCGCCCCCGAGAACGCCGGCCCCGAGAGCGCCGCGGACGTCGAGCGGGCGGTCAGCGTCGCGAAGGCGTACACCTCGGATGCCGCGGGCCGGATCGCAGGCGAGGCACTGCAGCTGCACGGCGGCATCGGCTTCACCTGGGAGCACAATCTGCACCTGTACCTACGGCGGGCGCGCTGCGGCGCGCTGCTGTCCGGCGACGCCCGCTTCCACCGGGAGACGCTGTGTCGTCTGCTGGAGTCCGCGTCGGTCTGACCGCGCGCTCTACTTGGGCGCGTTGAGTTCGTCCAGGGCGAGTTCCGCGCCGCGGTTCAGCGGTACCGGCGCGGTCTCGCGGGCATGCTCGAGGCTGATGCCCTTGGCGGCGCTGACCACGTTGGCGAGCTCGGGCTGCTTCTCGAACAGCGTCTTGGTCAGCACGCAGGCGAGGTTCGCGTCGAGGTCGTCACGGACCAGCAGCACGTTGGGTACGACGATGGTCGGCACGGCGGACGGCAGCCCGTAGGCCTCGGCCGGGATGAGGCCCTGTTCGTAGGCGATGCTGATCTCGGCCAGCGGACCGAGCTGCGGCGTCACGTCGATGAACCTGACGTTGTCCCGCTCGGAGGTGAACAGATCGGTGATTCCGGGCGTCGGCAGCCCGCCGGACCAGAACATCGCGTCGATGGCGCCGTCCTTCATCCCGTCGACGGTCTTGGTCAGGTCGAGACGCTGTGCGGCGACGTCGGTTCGGGGATTCAAACCGGCGGCCTCCAGCAAGCGGTTGGCGATCACCTCGGTACCGGAGCCGGGCGAGCCGGTCGACACCCGCTTGCCCCGCATGTCGCCGACGGAGGTGATCCCGCTGTCGGCGCGCACGACGACCTGCGTGTAGTTCGGGTAGATCCGGGACAGCGCCTGGATCGGTTGCTCGGCACCGTCGAAGCTGCCCTTCCCGTCGACCGCGTCGGCGGCGGTGTCGGCGAGGGAGAACGCGACCTGATAGCTGCCTGCGACGAGCTGCTGGATGTTCTGCACCGAAGCGCCCGTCTCGGCGGCGGTGGCCTTGAGCTTTCCGCCGGTGGCGGCCGAAAGCTGTTCGGCGAAGGCGTTTCCGAGCGAGAAATACACGCCCGTCGAATTCCCGGTCGCGATACTGACCCGGGTGTCGGAACCGATCTCGCAGGTGATCTCGCCGCCGGAGTCCGCGGCAGGCGCATCCTGGCGTCCGCCGCATCCCGATATCGCGGCCGCGGCGAGCATCAGCGTCGCGAACGTCGTCACCGTGCGCTTCATGTCCGTCTCCTCGTGTTGGTGATGAAGGTGAGCGCGACTGCGCCGAGCAGGCACGCCGATCCCGCCGCGATGGAGACGGGATGAAGGAACAACAACAGCAGCGCCGCGATCGCGCTGAGAATCCGCGCCGGGCGCCGCATCGGCCCGGCGCCGAGCGCCCACCCGCCCGCGGCGAACGACAACGCGACGATGCCGAGGCAGGCGACCGCGAACACCCACGCGACGCCCACCACCGGGCCGCGGCCCAGCAGGTACTCCCCTGGGTCGGTCAGCACGAACGCGATGGGCACCAGGAAGGCGGGCGCGGCGTAGCGCAGCGCCTGCCACATCGTCGGGATGGCCCGGCCACCGGTGACCGCGGATGCGCCGACGGCCGCCAGCGCGGTCGGCGGAGTCACCTCGGACAGCACCGAGTAGTAGAAGACGAACATCGCCGCCGCGGGGGCGGGAACGCCGAGCGCGAGCAGCGCGGGCCCGATGATGACCCAGCCGATGACGAACGACGCGGTGACCGGGATCGCCAGGCCCAGCAGCGCCAGCGCGATCGCGGCGAAGACCGCCGTCAGCGCCAGCATCACGGTGCGGTTGTCGGTGACCGCGTCCACGCCACCCACCAGTACGGACGAGAACTGGGCGCCCAGACCGGTTTTGGTGGTCGTCGCGGTGATCACCCCCGCCGCCGCACACACCGCGACGACGGGCAGCACCCCGCGCACACCGGCGCTCAACGCGTCGTAGAGCCGGCGCGGCGTGAGCCGGTGCCGCCGGTCGGCGAAGGACAGCACGAACGCCAGCGCGGTCGCGTAGACCACCGCCCTGGTCGCCGACATGCCGACGGCCAGGAACACCACGATCGCGATCAGCGACGAGAAGTGATAGCCGAAGCGGCCCAGCAGTTTCCACGGCGAGACGGTGTCGAGGTTCGCGGCCGTCATCCCGAACCGGCGGGCATCGATCTCCACGGCCAGCAGGATGCCCAGGTAGTACAGGACGGTCGGGATCATCGCCCAGCCCAGCACCATCAGGTAGGACACCTCGAGGTATTCGGCGACGATGAATGCGGCCGCCCCGAGGGTCGGCGGTGACAGCAGCGCGCCGACGCCCGCGGCGGCGAGCACCCCGCCCGCACGTTCGGGGGTGTAGCCCGCCCGCCGCATGATGGGCCATGTCACCGCGCCCACGGTGACCGCGGTGGCCGTCCCGGATCCCGACACGGTGCCGAGCAGGAACCCCGACGCGACCGCGGTGCGGCCCGCCGCGCTTCGTGAGCGACGGAACGCGGCGACCGACAGGTCGACGAAAAACCGGGCACCGCCGGAGAGGTCGAGGACCGCGCCGTAGATGGTGAACAGCACGATGTAGGTGGCCGCGACGTCCAGCGGCGTGCCGAAGAAGCCGCTGCCCGAGTTGTACAGCGCATCGATGATCTGGTCGAAGTCCAGCCCGGCATGCCCGATCGCCCAGCCCTGGGGCAGCAGGCCCCCGTAGTAGCCGTAGGCCAGAAACGCCGCGCACACCACCGGCAGCGCCCACCCGGTGGTGCGCCGGCACGCCTCGATGATGAGCACCAGCAGCAGCGCACCCATCACCACGTCGAGTGGGGCGAGCATGCCCTGGCGGTCCAGGAACGCGTTGTATCCGCCGCCGGCCTCGCCGACGCGCAGCGGAAGCACCGGGTACAGGCACACCATGAGCGTGACCACCGCGAGCACCCAGTCCAGGACAGCGGGCCGGTCCGGGTGGTCCAGCCGGCCCCAACCCGACCGGTAGACCAGGTAGACCAGCGGCAGCGTGCCGGCCAGGAACACGATCAGGTAGTACTGGCTGCCCTGGGACAGCGGCCGGAACACCTGCCAGATGGTCAGGACCGCGACGGCGAACGCGACTCCGGTGACCAGATTCCGGGTGAAGCCGGTCAGCTCGCGGCCCGGCTTCTCCTGGTCGTCCGCCTGTGGAAGTGCCGGGGATACGGCCGAGACCTCAGCCGTCGACGGTGATGCGGGCGCGGCGACCGCCGACGGGGCACCGCCCGGCTCGTCCGATGGGCTCCGGTCCATAGAAAGACCCACGTTAGGCGGCGCGCGCGCTGCTCGCGGCGGAATCCGGACTTCGTTACCGAGCCGGTGGCGCCGATCCCGGCATCGCGACCAGCGCGGAGACGACGTGGGCGGCGGCGTCGGCGACCGTCTCACGACCGACGTTGAGGCGGCCGTCCGCCCACTCCAGGTACAGCGCGACGAGCGCGCCGCCGAGCACGGTCGACAGGATCTCCATCTGCTCGGCGTCGCGCGGCACCGCATCACGCAGTTCAGGACCGACCAGCGGGATGAGCGCGCGGATGAACGCCGGGGTGCGGCTCGCGCTGTGTTTGCGCAGTGTGTCGTCGGCCAACGGCTCCCGCAGCAGGATTCGCGCGCGGCGCGGATCCTCCTCGAAGAAGTTCGCACAGCGCTCGAGCACGTCGCGCGGTGTCAGCGGCTGAGCGCCGCCGCCGTCGGCGATGTGGTTCATCAGGCGGTCCTCGACACGGTTGTACACCGCGACGAGCAGCGCTTCTCTGCTGTCGAAGCTCTCGTAGAAGTAGCGCGGGCTCAGCCCCGCCTCACGGCACACCGCCCGCATGCCCACCGCCGCTGATCCGTCCGTACCGAGGAGCCGCTCACCGACGTCGAGCAGCTGCACCCGCCGGTCGGCCGACCGGTCGCGCATCGTCTGGCCGCGCCAGCGCTTCGGCGTCGTCACCGCCCGATCATCGCATGCCCCCTTGCACAGGAATCGATTGATTCCCGTAGGTCGTTGACACCCCGAGCCGGTTCGGCGACACTCGGTCTCCATGCGAGAGCACGCCGCCGGCGCGGTGCAGCCGTGACCGGCGAGGGCTGGACGGCATTCGTCCAAGGTCTCGACGAGGCCGGCCGCTTCCTCGAAAACGCCACCGCCGCACTGTCCGACGTCGAACGTGCCGACGGCTACCGCGCCCTCGTACGCGCGACCAACAACCTGCTCGGGCGTTTCGAGACCGACCCCGACGCCCCCGAACTCACCCCGTTCAACGGCTGGCGGCAGAAGTTCTTCATGGACAACCCCGACTACCGGTACTGGATCACCGACATCTCGGGCGATCACAGCTATCGCATCCGCGGCAACGTCGGCGACTCCGTCTATCAGTCCGTGACCGCCTACACCGGCCGCGGCGTGGCCGACGCGGCGGCGGTCGCACGCGTCGACACCGACGGGCTCCGCGTCGATGACGACGGCCGCTTCGAGCTCACCGTCTCGGCGACGGGCGCGTCGTCGGGAACACACCTGCAGATCCCGGAATCGACGACGTCACTGTGGGTCCGGTATGTGCACCGCGGCCCCGTACCGGTGCACGAAGGCAGCTGCCGCATCACCAGAACGGACAGCGCGGGCGGCCCGCCCGCCGTGCCCGTCCCCGACAGGTTCGACCGCGGTCTGGCCCGACTCGGCACCACCATCGCCCAGATCCCGCGGATCTTCGAACTGTCCACCGAGGAGGACCGCCGCTGCCCCAACACGGTCCGGCACTGGGCGGCGATGGCAGGCGGGGCGGCGTTCACCGAACCCGGCATCCACTATCTGCGCGGCGCGTGGTCGCTGGCACCCGATGAGGCGCTGGTGATCGACGGCCCCCTCGTCGCCTGCCGACACTGGAACATCGTGCTGTACAACAGGTTCCTGAACTCGCTGGACTACCGGCACCGGCCGGTGTCGCGCAGCGGAGACACCCACGACGGTCGGCTCTCGTTCGTGCTCTCGGCCGAGGACCCCCGGGTCGCGGGGTATCACTGGCTCGACACCGAAGGCCTGCCGTTCGGGATCTTCGTGATGCGGTTCCTGCAGCCCGCGCAGGCTCCGTCACTTCCCGCCGCGAGGCTGGTCAAGACCGCCGACCTGGACCCGCCGACATGACCTGGCGACCACCGCCGCGCTCAGCCGCCGCCCAGGAGATCTACGCCGCCGCCGAGCAGGACCGGCTCGACCGGCCCGAGCGCTACACGCTGGACCCGGCGGCGGTGCTGGACCGGATCGCCGCGCGCGGTGAGGTCACCGAGGATCAGTTCGCGCCCGGATGGCGCCCCGGACTGGAGAAGTTCCTGGAGTCTGCGCGAGAAGAGGGCAGGCTCAACGCGATCGGTGCGCGCACGGCATTGGCCACCGCGACAGGACGCTTGATCGCGGGCGCATCGATGCGCCGGTGCCTGCGCGAGCATCCGGGCGCCGCACGCACCGAGGTCCGCGCACCGCTGGTCATCGTCGGCGGCTGGCGCACCGGCACCACGTTCCTGTTCCGGCTGCTGGGCACCGACCCCCGGCTGCACGCGCCGCTGCCCGCCGAGCTCGTCGCACCGTGGCTGTTCACCGACGCATCGGCGCGGCCCTCCACATCGGTCACCGCCGCGGGCACCAGAATGCTGCACAGGCTGAACCCGGAGATGGCCGTCGTGCACCCGTCGGGCCCGGACCTGCCCGAGGAATGCGTGCTCGCGATGGGCACCGACCTGCGTAACTGGGGCTTCACCTCGATGTTCGGTGTACCGTCCTACGCCCGGTGGCTCACCGGACAGGACTTCACCGAACCGTACGCGCGCTACCGCGAAGTGCTGCAACTCCTTTCGGTGTCCGACCCCCGCCGATTCGTGCTGAAGGCGCCCGCGCACACCGGCGAACTGGACCATGTCGCGACCGCACTGCCCGGCAGTATCGTGATCCAGATCCACCGGGACATCGTCACCACGATCGCCTCCGGCGCCAGCCTGTTCGCCGTCTACCAGTCCACCTACAGCGACACCGTCGACGCGGTCGACGTGGGCTGCAGACAGACCGAGCAGACCGAGCACTGGTTCCGCCGCGCCCAGCAGTTCCGGGCGTCGCCGCGGTGTGCGGACGTCACGTTCGTCGACATCGACTACCGCGACCTCGTCGAACGGCCGGCCACCGTGCTGGAGGCGATCTATGCCGCCGCGGACATGGCACCGCCGCCGGATCTGGATCGCTTCATCGCCGACTATCACCAGGCGCATCCGCGCGACGGTCACGGTGTTCATCGTTATACCGCAGCGGAGTTCGGCCTCGACGCCGCCGAACTGCGCGAACGATTCGCGTTCCTGCCGTCCGCCTGAGCATCCCGCGGCCCCACTGATGTGGGCCCTGTGCACCTGATCGACGTGGTTTCCGTGCACAAGGCCCACATTCGTCGCGGACGCCGGGGGTTGACACCCGTCAGACTCATAGGAAACACTTGATTCCTATGAATGCGGATGCGCCCGCCGCGAACGTCGTGCCCGTCGAGAGCACAGGCTTCTTCGGCCCTGATTCGGTCGCGTGGCGAGTGCTGAGCGCACCGGCGGCGGCGCTGACGATCGCCCAGATCACCAATCTGCTCGAAGTCCCCCATCAAGACTTCCAGGCGGTACTGATGGGGCACGACCCGCTGTTCCCGACCAACCGGCGACGTCAGCGGGGTGCGTCGGCGCGCAAGGACGGCCGGTTCCACGACCGGCTGCGCCGCACCGTCTCGGTGCCGTTCCCGATCCTGTTCGGCGACAAGCGAACCGCAACCGAATGCGCACGCCGCCTGTTCGACTTCCACCGGCCGATGGAGGGTTCCCTGCCCGGGGGATCCAGCTACGCGGCCACCGATCCCGACGCGATGCTGTTCGCCGCGGTGACGATCACCCACGCCGGGCTGATCGCGTACGAGAAGTACTCCTGCACCGACCGGCTGCTCCCCCGCCGGCTGCCGCCGGCCGATCGCGACCGGTACTTCCGGGAGATGACGCAGCTGGGCGTCCTGATGGGGGTGCCGCGCGAGCGCATCCCCGACAGCAGCGCCGCGGTCGCTCTGTACTACCGCTCGATCGCCGACAAGATGCGCACCGTGCCGGGTTTCCCTGCGGCGCAACGACGGACCGCGCTGCTGCTGTTGCGTCCCGACAGCTGGTCCGACGTCGGCAACACCCTCGCCGACATCGCGCTGATGGCCTCTCTGATGCTCGGGTATGCCGCCCTTCCGATACCGTCGCGCCGCCTCAACGGCGTCCCCGCCGTCGCGGACCCGGTGCTGGCCCTCGTGCACGCGTCGGCGCTACCGGGGTTCGCGCTGCTGCGGATCGGCGTTGCCCGCCGCGCGATACTGTCCCGCTATCTCGGCGACGACAGCGCAAGAATTCTCGAAGACGCAGCGACACAGGTGGTTTCACATGTTCGATGAGGATGCCTTCCAGAAGGCGCTGGACCGGCCCCGTCTGCGGGGCGACGTGCCCGAGTATCTGCAGTCGAACCGGGCCGAGCCGATCCGGGTCTACCAGGAAGCCGAACTCCAGGCGATGACCAAACAGTGGTTCGTCGACTTCGCGGACAAGCTGGACCACTACAGCACGCATTTTCACCAGGATCTGTCGTGGGTGATGACGTGGGCGAAGAAGTACTGGTGGAGTTTCCTGGTCCGGGACATGGACCTCAACCACGAGCTGTACGCGGCCGACGTCCGCTACACCGACGTGAGCACCTTCGGGCACACCATCGTCGGCATCGACGAGTTCGTGAAGTACAACTTCGCGTTCTTCGAGGCGATCCCCGACTGGCGCTACGACCCTCTGCCCGACCAGGTCTACATCGACGTGAAGCCCGACGGCACCGTGCGCACGGTGATCCGCTACATCGGCAGCGGGCACTGGACCGGAGCGCTGCGCCTGCATCCGTTCGACGACTCCGCGCCGCGCGTGCACGGCAACGGGCAGTTCATCCAGTGCCCGGCGGTGGACCGGTACCACTTCAACGCCGACGGCCTGATGCAGGAGGGGGAAACGCTCTACGACCTGGTCGACGGTCTGCAGCGCGGCGGGGTGCTGCCCGGCGGGGACAGCTGGCAGTTGCGGGCGCTGTTCGCCGCCAGCTGGATCCCGTCCGCACTGACCAGGGCGAGCAGGCGCATTCCCCGCGTGTTCTGACCCGCCGTGCCTAGGCTGGTCCGGTGGGGAGCAGCGAACAGCGCGCCGGCGTCGACCTGACCAACCTCGATACGCCGCTGTTCGACGACGCTTCCGCCACCAAACGCGATCTGCTCGACTACCTCGACGCCGTCGCGGACCGGTTCGTGCCGGTGCTGGCGGGGCGACCGCTCACCGTGCTGCGGGCGTTGCGCGGACGCGCCCCGTTCATGCAGAAGAACGTGTCCAAGTACACCCCGGATTGGGTACGCACCGTGCCGATCTGGGCCGGTGCGTCCAAACGGGAGATCCACTACGCGGTCTGCGATGACCGCCGCACCCTGCTGTGGCTGGGCAATCAGCGCGCCATCGAGTTCCACCCGGCACTGGGCCCGGCCGACGACATCTACCGGCC
The DNA here is from genome assembly GCF_002086815.1 of Mycolicibacterium parafortuitum. Classification (GTDB taxonomy): domain Bacteria; phylum Actinomycetota; class Actinomycetes; order Mycobacteriales; family Mycobacteriaceae; genus Mycobacterium; species Mycobacterium parafortuitum. The sequence goes on along the minus strand of NZ_MVID01000001.1, from coordinate 145,252 downwards.
GACCCACCTGATCCTCGACCTCGATCCGCCCGACGGCGCCGACTTCGCCGCGGTCGTCGCGGTCGCGCATCTGGTCCGTCAGGCGTTGCAGGACTCCGGACTCTCGGGCGCGGTGAAGACCAGCGGCTCCCGCGGCCTGCACATCTTCGTCCCGATCGACGACAGCGCGCCGGTCGACGACGTGGGCGCCGCGACCCGTGCGCTGGCTGCCCGGGCGGCGGAGCTCGACCCGGCCATCGCGACCACCGCGTTCATCGTCGAGGACCGCGCGGGCAAGGTGTTCGTCGACGCGACGCGGGCCGGGGGCGCCACGGTTGCCGCCGCCTACAGCCCGCGGTTGCGCCCCGGAACCCCGGTTTCGTTCCCGGTCGCCTGGTCCGACCTCGACGCGGTGCAGCCGTCGGATTTCACGGTGCACACCGCGATCGACGTGCTGGCCGGACGGGACCCGTGGGCGGACGCGATGCCGGCGCCTCAGCAGCTGCCGGCCGAGGTCATCGAACACGGCCGCACCATCCCGGTCGCGCGGGTGGCGGCGATGCACGAGGGAAAGCGCCGGGCCCGCGAGCGGCGCGAGCAATCGGGCTAGATCGCGGGTGCCGGTTTCACCGTCACGACGTCGGTCAGGCCGCTGATCGTCAGCACGGGCAACAGCAGCGGGTTGACCACCAGGTCGATGGAATCGGCGTGCTCGAAGAGCACGTTGATCGTTCCGCTGTCCAGGTACTCGATCGCGCTGAGGTCGACGTGCAACACGTCGCCGTTGCCCGCCGGGGCGGCCTCTTGGATCGCCGCGGCGAACAGGTGCACGTTGCTGAGGTCCAACTCACCGACAGCGACCAGCACCGGCTCACCGTCATCACGGCGGTCGGTGCTCAACTGCAACCGGGTGGGCATCAGGCGATCCTTGCGTTCATGTGCACGGTGGTGCCGGTGGGGTCCGATTCGATGGTGACATCCTGCATCAGCGCCCTCATCAGGGCGATGCCCCGCCCCCGGTGCAGCGGCGGCGCCTCGTCGGGTGTCTTCCACGATCCGCTGTCGATCACCGTCAGCTCCAGCTGGTCGGCCGTCGCGACCGCGCGCAACCGCACGCGTCCCCCCGGATCGTCGCGATGACCGTGCTCGATCGCGTTGGCGAGAGCTTCGCCGGCGGCGATGAGGATGTCGAGGGCCTGATCCGCCGGCACCCCGGCGCTGTCGAGCCAGCCGCGCAGCGCCGTGCGGCTGCCCGCGAGCTCTGCGACATCGGCCGGGAAGTCAAGGTCCAGCGGGGCCGGTTGGCGGTAGAGAAGTAGAGCCACGTCGTCGTGATACCCATCTGCCGGGGCCAACCGCGCCATGATGATGTCGGCCAGTTCGTCGAGTTCTGTGGTCGGGTTGTCCTGCACGACGTCGGTGGCGCGCGCGATGCCGTCGTCGATCGATTCCCGCCGGCGTTCCACCAGGCCGTCGGTATAGAGCAGCAGCGTCGAACGCGGCGGCATCGTCAGGCGGGCCTCGACCCGGTGTGGTGTGTCCTTGAGCCCGAGCGGGGTCGCCCGCGCCTCGGCGAGCAGATGCGTCGAGCGGTCCGCAAGCACCAGGATCGGCGGCGGATGCCCGGCACACGAGTACACGAGGTCACCGGTGTCGGGATCGAGTACCGCGCAGAACGCCGTGGTGCAGCGCGCGCCGGGCAGCCGCGCGGCGAACCTGTCGAGCGCCGACAACGCGGCCGCGGGGCTGGGATGTTCGAGCAGCAACGCCCGGCATGCGCTGCGCAGCTGCCCCATCACCGTGGCCGCGTCCAGCCCGTGCCCGACGCAGTCGCCGACAACCAGGCCGATGCGGCCGCCGTCGAGATCGATGACGTCGTACCAGTCGCCGCCGACCTGCAGCGGTTTGGTGGCCGGCTGGTAGCGCACGGCGAACCCGCTGGACAGCGACGGCCCGAGGATCGCATGCTGCAGCGCCAACGCCGTCTCACGCTGCTGGTCGATCTGGTGCACCCGCTGCAGCCCCTGACCGAGGCGTCCCGCGAGCACCGCGAGCAGTGTCTTGTCCTCGGCGGTGAACAGGCGCTCCTCGAACAGCTCGATGCAGAACACCAGCACGCCGCGCGGATGGCGCAGCGCGATTCCCGCCGTGCCCGGGATCGACGTGTGCGGATCCAGCAGCACGTCGTCACGCACCGTGACGATGAACTGCTGCGTGACCGGCGACAGCTCCTCCCAGTGGTGGGCCGGCTCGCCGACGGCGCTGACCTCCGGACCGGCGGACTCGTCGGCCTCCTGGGGCCACGTCACCGCGAGGACGCGGCGGGCCTGCCAGATGGAGGAGAACTCGTGCGCGGCGGCCAGTACCGCATCGTCGAGCGTGTCAGCCTGACCCAGCTTCTCGTTCAGCGCCGCCAGCGCGGATTCGCGTTGCACGATGTAGCGCTCGGCGGTGACGTCGCGCAGTGTGCCGACGACGACGTCGCGGCCGGAGTCCGGATCGGCGACGTGGCTGAACGTCACCGTCACATAGAGCCGGTGACCGTCGGCGTGGGTGACGGGCAGTTCCGGGATCGTGCCGTGCGGATCGTGCAGCAACGCGCTGAACGCCTCGCCGACGCGGCTGTGCGCGTCGGTATCGCTGTCGTCCGACGGCCACCACGGGTGCAGCGCCCGGTACGGCAACCCGGCGGTGTCGTAGCCGAGGATGTCGGTGAACGCCTGGTTGATCTCGACGACGGCGCCGTCCTCGTCGCAGAGGAAGAACGCCTCCTGCAGCGAGTCCAGAAGCGCGGTGCGCCACCGCGCGTGGCCGTCCCGCAACCGGGCGAGCTCGACGTTGGCACGCACCCGGGCGAGCAGTTCGGCGGCGGCGAACGGTTTGACGAGATAGTCGTCGGCACCCGCGCGCAGCCCGCTGATCGACGCCTCCTGCCCCGCGCGCGCCGACAGCAACAGCACCGGCACCGCCGCGGTGCGCCGGTCGGCGCGCAGCTCGGCGACCAGTTCGAGGCCGTCGACACCCGGCATCATCACGTCGCTGATGACGATGTCGGGCGTGTCGGCGCGGATCGACTCCAGCGCCTGCCTGCCGTCGACGACGGCCTTCACCTGGTAGCCGTCCGACCGCAACAGCCTGGTCAGGTACTCCCGCATATCGGCGTTGTCGTCGGCGACGAGCACCCGCGCCGCCGTCGTGGCGCCGAAACCCGATGGCTCGGATCCGGTTGACATGCCGACACTCTGGGCGACGTACTCGCCGAGGTCGGCGGGGATCCACCGAAGCACCTCTTCGACGTAGGCGTCCGCCGATCCGCCCGCCGGCCGGCCTGTGCCGCCGTCGGTGACGACCGCGTCGGCGGACAGATGTGCCGACCCGAGCGGCAGCCGGATCGTGAACGTCGTGCCGCGCCCCTCGGCGCTGTCCGCGGCGATCGCGCCGCCGTGCAGCCCGACGAGTTCCTTGACCAGTGCCAGCCCGATGCCGCTGCCCTCGTGGGAACGGGCCCTGGCGTTCTCGACCCTGCGGAATCGCTCGAACAGGTGCGGCATTTCGGCCGCGGGCACCCCGGTGCCGGTGTCGGCGATCTGCACCACCGCATCGGTTCCGTCGCGGCGCACCCGGACCGAGATGCTGCCGTCGAAGGTGAACTTCAGCGCGTTCGACAGCAGGTTGAAGACGACCTTCTCCCACATGTCGCCATCGACGTACACGTCCTCGCCCAGTGATTCGCAGTCGACGACGAACTCCAGGCCGGCCCGTTCCACCGCGGAGCGGAACACACTGGCCAGCTCCGCGGTCAGCGCGCCGAGGTCCACCGGTCGGTACTGGGCCTGCGCGCGCCCGGCCTCGATCCGGGAGAAGTCCAGCAGCGTGTTGACGAGCTTGGTCAGCCGTAAGCCGTTGCGCCACACCACATCGAGCTCGCGACGCGCATCGTCGCCGACGCTTCCGTCGCGGCGCAACTCCGAGACGGGGTCGAGGATCAGCGTCAGCGGGGTGCGGAACTCGTGGCTGATGTTGGAGAAGAACGTGGTCTTGGCGCGGTCGAGTTCGGCGAGCTCCTCGGCGCGCCGTTCCTGCGCGCGGTAACTGCGCGACAGCCCGATGCCCGCGGCGATGTGGCCGGCGACCAGCGTGACGAATCCTCGGTAGGCGTCGTCGAGCAACCGGTACCGGTTGAGCCCGGCGACCAGGAAACCGATCGGCGACGCACCCTGTTGCAGCAGCGGAACGATCAGGGCCTGCCGGGGAGATTCGCGCCAATCCCCTTGCGGCAGATCGGGATACGCCGGGTTTCCGAGGTCGACGAGAACCGATTCGCCCTCGGCGGGGGCGGCCGGCGGCCACACCTCCCCGTCGCCGCCGGTCAGCAGCGCGGGTGCGAGGGGATGTCCGGCCCGGATACCGCTGCGGCCCGCCAGATGCGCCGCGCCGTCGTCGTCGAACAGGTAGGTCAGCGTGAAGGGCAGATCCCGAAGGTTCTGGCCGAGTTGCTGATCGACGAATCGCAGGATCTCCGCCTCGGTGCGCACGACGCTCGGATCGGATCCGAGGTCACGCAGCGTCGCCATCCTGCGCTCGCCGATGACCTGGAGCGTGTCCTCGCTGACCACACACAGCATGCCGACCACGGTGCCGTTGTCGTCGCGCAGCGGACTGTAGGAGAAGGTGTGGTAGGACTCCTCGGTGTAGCCCGCGCGCTCCAGGAACAGCAGCAGCGAGGTGTCCCAGGTGGCCTCGCCGGTGGACAGCACCCGCTCGATCCTGGGGCCGATGTCGTCCCAGATCTCCGCCCACACCTCGCCGGCCGGCCGGCCCAGCGCCCACGGGTATTTGCGGCCCAGCGTGACCCGCCGGTACGCGTCGTTGCAGAAGAACGTCAGCTGCGGACCCCAGGCCATCCACATCGGGAACCGCGACGACAGCAGGATGCTCACCGCCGTCTGCAGGCTCTGCGGCCAGTGTTCGGGCGGCCCCAGCGGAGTGGACGCCCAGTCGACCCGGGAGTGGTCTTGGCCGACCTCCCCGCCGTCGGCGAACACCTGTGCCGGGAATGCGCCACCCACCGCGGTCACCGCCGCTCTTCCGGGGCCGCGACGGCGTCGTCCAGGCTCGGATAGGGCCGCAGCACCGAGTCCAGCCGGGTGACCTCGATCGGCCGCAGCACCTCGGGGGTCGTGGCCACCAAGCGCACCGCGACGCCCTTGGCGTCGCCGAGCTCACAGCACGTGAGCAGCGCGTTGAGCCCCGCACTGCCGAAGTAGACGATGCCGTTCAGATCGAGTACGACGAGTCTGGCCGGGTGCGCGGCCGCCTCGACCACCGCGTTCTCCAGCGCGCCGGTGAGCGCGTCGGCGGTGCTGGTGTCGACTTCCCCGTGGGCGCACACGACGACGGCGGCGTCGCGAACGTCCTGCTCGATGTCCAAGAGTCCCATGCGTTCCGGGGCCGTCACCGGGCGCGCTGATGAGCGGTCAGCAGCAGATGGTCGAACTGCCGGCGCAGATCTCCGCGCGGCGCCTGCACGGTGTGGAAGTCCGCGACGATCCGCTCGGCCAGCGTGCGCAGCTTGGTGTTGGTCTGCTGCGAGCGCCACTGCAATAGCTCGAACGCCTGATCCGCCTCGATGCCGTACACGAGCATCAGTGCGCCCTTGGCCTGTTCGATCGCGGCCCGCGCGGCGAACAGATCGGGAAGCGTCTGGTTGAGCACGTCGCGGCGGGCCTCGTCGAGCGTGTCGGTCAGCTCGACGTAATAGCCCTCCGTCCCCACCACGGCGCCGCTGTCGTCTTCCATCCGGTCGGCGACGACGAGGACGGTGTGCTCGCGCCCGGCGGTGTCGAGGAAGCGGTGCCTGCTGGAGAACGAACCGCCGGAGTGCAACGCCTGATCGAGGAGCTCCTGGACGTGGCGCCGATCCTCGGGGTGCTTGTGGGCGAGGAGCAGCTCGGTGGTCGGGGTGACGTTGCCCGGTTCGTAGCCGTGCATGCGCGCGACCTCGTCCGACCATTCCCACCGCTGCCCGACGAACCAGAAGCGGAAGGTTCCGACGCGGAGGTTGCCATTCGACCGGAGCAGTGTGGCCAACTCGGGTCCCGGTGCCCGGTCAGTGTGCGGCATTTCCGCATTATTCCACCTGACAGGGCCGTACAAACCGGATCACACGCGCAGGCCCGCGGTGTGCGGCCCGAACTCGTTGGCGACGACCGACACGACGGTAGCCGGGAAGCCCCCGCGCCGGGAGTGTTCGCGGATCGCGTCGTCGTCGTCGGCCTCGTGCACGCAGTACACCTTGTCGCCGGTGACATAGCTGGTGATCCAGCGGTAGGGCACGCCGAGTGATTCCATTGACGCAATCGACTTTCGGCGATCTCGGCGAGCTGGGCCTCGGTCAGCCCGGACGCGCAGAACTCCCATTTCCGCTGGTGAGGGCCCTCACGCGGGGATACGATTCGGCGGTGACGCTCACCGGGCGCGACCACGAGCTGAGCACCCTCGCGGTGCCGGCAACCGAGGCGCGCGCCGGCCGGGGTGGAGCGGTGCTGGTGTGCGGCGAGTCCGGGGCCGGCAAGACATCGTTCGTCGAGTCGTTCGTCGCCGACCTGCCCGACGACACCGCGGTGTTGTGGGGCGCATGCGATCCGCTGTCCACGCCACGGCCTCTCGGCCCGCTGCACGACCTGGCAGGCAGGTTCGGCGACCGGACGCGGCGACACCTGAGCGCCGGCGGGCAGCCCCACGACATCTTCGTGTCGGTGTTCGCCGACCTGCGGGACCGACCGACGGTCCTCGTCCTCGACGATCTGCACTGGGCCGATCAGGGCACCATCGACCTGTTTCGGTTCCTGGTACGGCGTGCCCGCCAGTCGCACCTGCTGGCCGTCGGGATCATGCGCGAGGACGAAGTCAGCGTCACGCATCCGCTCCGCGCCCTGTTGGGCGACATCGCACGATCCCCCCACGCTCAGCTGCTGACGCTGCCCCCGCTGAGCCTGGAGGCGATCGCGACCCTGATCGGTGACCGCGACGTCGACCCGCACCGGCTGCACGAGGTGACCGGCGGCAACGCGTTCTTCGTCTGCGAGATGCTCGACCACCACGGCACGGACCTGCCCGCGACGGTGCGCGACGCCATCCTGGCGCGTACCGCCGAGCTGGACGCCGGGGCGTGGGATCTACTGCACCTGCTGAGCTGTGCACCCGGCGCCATCGGCGACAACCTGTTGGCCCCGCTGGGAGTGAGTCTGCCGGCGCTGCGCACCCTGCATCAGGCCAAGCTGATCCGCCGGGACACCCGCGGGGTCGCCTTCCGCCACGACCTGTGCAGGCGCGCGATCGCCGGGGTGATCCCGCCGGGCGCCGAGCCCGGGCTGCACCGCCGATTCCTCGAAGCGCATCGCGCCGCCACCGATCTGGACCCGGCGGTGTTGACCCACCACGCGCTCGGCGGCGGCGACAAGGCGCTCATCACGGCGGCCTCGACCGATGCCGGTCGCGCGGCCGCGCGGTCGGGAGCGCACACGCAGGCATGTGAGTTCTTCGAGATCGCGTTGGACCGCGGCGGCCTGCTCGATGCCGCAGAGGAAGCCGAACTGCTCGAGCACCTGGCCGACGAGTACTACCTGACCGACCGCCTCGACGACGCGATCGGCGCGTGCCGGCGGGCGATGCGGATCCGGCAGGATCTCGCGGATCCGGTGGCCGTCAGCGCCGACCACCACGCCCTGGCCGTCTACGAGTGGTACAACGGCAATCGGGCCCAAGCCGACGAGCACGTCGCCGCCGCGATCGCGGCACTGGACACCGAAGCGGCGCAACACTATCCGGGCCATCTCAGCCGACTGGGCCACGCGTTGGCGATGCAGGCGTTCCTCGCTATCCAGTCCAGCCGTCTCGACACCGCCGCCGCGACGCTCACCCGGGTGCGCCAGATCGCCACCGACGCAGGCGATCCCCACCTGGCGGTGCGGCTACGGCTCGTCGGTTACTACTGCGACATCCTGTCCGGCAGCACCGCGGTCCGCGACGACCTGCTGTCGGAACTGGCATCGGGACCGCGGCACATCGACGAAACCTATTCGGGCGGCTACACGAACCTCACCTACCTCGATGTGGAGCAGCGCCGACTGCCCGCGGCGGCGGCGCTGCTGGACGCCAGCATCCCGCTGATGATCGAACACGATCTTCCGATCTGCCGGATGGTGCAACTCGGCTCACGCAGCCGGATGAACCTGCTCATCGGCGACTGGGACGACGCGCTCGCCGACGCCGCGTCGGTGCTGGAGAACCCGAGTGCACCGCTGGCACGCACCTGGCCGCTGCTGATCCGCGGCCTGGTCGCGCTGCGGCGTGACGGCGAGGATGCCGGCTTCATCGACGAGGCATGGGAATTGGCATGCCGCTACGGCGAACTCGTCCGGATGCTGCCCGCGGGATCGGCCATCGTCGAGCGCTCCTGGCTGACCGGTCGGCCGGACCCGCGCGTGCAGACGTGTCTGCCGCTGCTGCGCACCGCGCCGGCGGCAGGGCTGGAGTGGGCGCGCGGCGAGCTGGGGATGTGGCTGGGCCGCATTGACCTGACACCCGATCTGGATCCGGCCGAGGTCGCCGAGCCGTATGCCGTGCTGCTGCGGGGCCGATTCGACGATGCCGCCGCGGCGTTCCACCGACTGTCGACGCCGTACGACGCGGCGCTGGCGCTGGCCGACTCGGGTGAGCCCGACGCGGTACGGCGTGCCCTCGACATCCTGGACCGCCTCGGCGCCGACGCCGTCGCGGGGAAAGTCCGTGCCGACCTGCGCGCGAACGGGGCGTCGACGGTACCGGGGCCGCGGCGTGCGTCCACGCTGGCCAATCCCGCCGGGCTGACCACCCGGCAGGTGGAGGTGCTGCGCCTGATCGGGGACGGCCTGACCAACGCCGAACTGGCCGAGCGGCTTTTCCTGTCGGTCAAGACCGTCGACCATCACGTGTCGGCGATCCTCACCAAGCTCGACGTCAGCAGGCGTCGCGATGCCGTGCGCCGCGCCAGGGAGGTCGGGATCCTGTCCTGAGGGTGCCGAAAATAGGTATCCACTACCGATACGCCGCGCACCCGCCGACGGTCATCGTTGCGGTACCACCTCAACGAACCGACAGGGAACGACATGATCTCTGCAAAGACCGCGACCTCTGCGAAGACCGCCGCGGACGCCGACCGCCTGCTCAAGGCCAAACACCGGGCGCTGTGGGCGTCGGGCGACTACGCGGCGGTGGCCGCGGACCTGATTCCCGAGCTGGGACCGCGCCTGGTCGATGCGTGCGGGATCCAGCCGGGGCACCGCGTCCTCGACGTCGCGGCGGGCACGGGCAACGCGGCGATCCCGGCTGCCGCCGCGGGCGCGACCGTCATCGCCGGCGACCTGACCCCGGAACTGTTCGACGCCGGGCGGTCGAGCGCCGCCCGGCGCGGTGTGGACGTGACGTGGGTGGAGGCCGACGCCGAGGCGATGCCCTTCGGGGACGGCGAATTCGACGTCACCATGTCGTGCGTCGGCGCGATGTTCGCCCCGCACCACCGGGCCGCCGCCGACGAGATCGTGCGTGTGACCCGGCCCGGCGGGACGATCGGGATGATCAACTGGACGCCGGAGGGATTCATCGGCCGGCTGTTCGCGACGATGAAGCCCTACGCTCCCCCGCCACCGCCGGGGGCCTCACCCGCGCCGCTGTGGGGCAGCGAGGAGCACGTGCGAGAGTTGTTCGGCGACAGGGTCAGCGGGCTGACGATGAGCCGTCAGACCGTCACCTTCGACGTGTGCGCGACTCCGCTGGAGTTCCGCGAGTTCTGGAAGACCAACTACGGACCCACCATCGCGGCCTACCGGTTCAACGCCGAGGACCCGGATCGGGTGGCCGCGCTGGACCGTGACTTCCTGGCCTTCCTGGAGCAGACCGACGAGTCCCCGCAGCCGGGCCGGACCGCCTACCACGCCGAGTACCTGTTGGTGACCGCCACCAAGAGGTGACGACTCGGCGCGCGGCTACTCGGAGGTGTTCGCCCCGACCGAATCCTCGGTGTCCTCGGCGGTTTCGGCGGTTTCGGGGCCGAATCGCCTCGCGAGCAGGTAGAGCACCACCCCGACGGCGAGCAGCGCACCGGCCAGCAGCCACACCTGCGCGCTCTGCTGCGTCAGCAACAGCACGCAGGAGGCGATGCCGAGCACCGGCACGAACGTCCACACCTGGAAGTGGTCGTGGTCGACCCGGTCCCGGCGCAGCACCAGCACCGACACGTTCGCCGACAGGAACACGAACAACAGCAGCAGCACCACGGTTTCGGCGAGCATCGACAGGTCGCCGACCAAGGTGAGCACCATCGCGACCGCGGTGGTGGCCAGGATCGCCACCCACGGGGTGCGGCGCTTGGGCAGGACCCGCGCGAAAACGCCGGGCAGCAACCCCTGTTCGGACATCCCGAACGTGAGCCGGCTCGACATGATCATCGTCAGCAGTGCGCCGTTGGCGACCGCGATCAGCGCGACGAGGCTGAACAGCCAGTCGGGCACACCCACCCCGGACGCGGCGACCACGTCGAGCAGCGGCCCCGAGGACTGCGACAGTTCCTCGGTGGGCAGCGCGATCGCACTCGCCAGACCGACCAGCGCGTACACCACGCCTGCGGTGATCAGCGCCCCGAACAGCGCGCTCGGGTACACCCGGCGCGGATCCTTGATCTCCTCGACCACGTTGGCCGAGGTCTCGAAGCCGACGAACGAGTAGTACGCCAGGATCGCGCCGGCGAGGATCGCCAGGCCCGGTGCGGTGCCGTCCGGGAACTCGGTGACACGCCCGACGTCACCATCGCCGCGGCCCATCATCACCGCGACGACGGCCACCACAAGAATCAGACCCGACAGCTCGATCGCGGTCATCACGACGTTCGTCTTCAGCGACTCGCTGATCCCGCGCGCGTTCAGGCACGCCACCAGCGCCAGGAACACCAGCGCGGCGACCGTGGTCGGCACGTCGATGAACGTCGCGAGGTAATCACCCGAAAAGGCCAGCGCCAGACCGGCGGCGCTCGTCACGCCCGCGGCGAGCATGCTGAACCCGACCAGGAACGAGATCACCGGCTTGCCGAACGCGCGCTCGGCGAAGACGGCCGCGCCGCCGGCGCGCGGATACTTCGTCACGAGCTCGGCGTAGGAGCCCGCCGTGAGCAAGGCGAGCAGCAGGGCCACCAGCAGCGGCGCCCACAGCACCCCGCCGGTCTCGGCGGACAACTCGCCCATCAGTGCGTACACCCCAGCGCCGAGGACGTCGCCGAGGATGAACAGGAACAGCAGCGGGCCGGTGATCCGCCGCGCCAGTTTCGTCGGCGCGGACGTCGAGGGGGCGGCATCTACGGGCATGCCGCGCAGATACCCCGATCCGGGCAGGTCGATACCTATGATCAGCTCACCGCGGTGGACGACCGGGACAGGGCTTTCAGCTCGGCGAACGCGTCGCGCAGCGTGTCCCCGAAACCCGCGCCGTCGGTGCGGGCCACCCAGGTGCGGAAAGCGACCTTGAACACCGCGAGCCCGGCCTCGGCGGTCAGCCGCGCGGTCACCGGTTCCACGCCGTGGGCACGCAGGGCCTGTGCGAGCGCATCGGAGGTGGTCGCGAGCTTGCCGAGTTCACGTTCGCGCAGCGCGGGCGTCGCGTCGATGACGCGCTGGCGCTGCCGGGCGCGGTCTGCCCGCTGGTCGAAGAACGGTCCGAGCGCGGCGAACCCCGCGGCGACGGCGTCGAGCGGATTCACCCCGGATCCCTGCGCGAGCGCCGCGTCGAGGGCGGTCGTGATCGTGTCGACGAACTCGCCCTGCCCGGAGAACAGCACCTCTCTCTTGTCCGCGAAGTACCGGAAGAAGGTCCGCTCGGTGAGTCCCGCGCGCCGGGCGATGTCGTCGACCGTCGTGTCGTCGAAGCCCCGTTCGGCGTACAGCTGCAGCGCCGCTTCTTCCAGGCGCTCCCGCGCATTCGGCTGCCACCGGCTCATCGGCTGATCGTAACGGGAATGTCAGCGACTGACATCAGCGTTACCTCCGATGGCAGTCACTGACATCGAAAGGAATTGCCATGAACATCTTCGTCACCGGAGCCTCTGGCTTCATCGGCTCGGCCGTCGTCGCCGAGCTGCTCGCGCACGGTCACGACGTCACCGGTCTGGCCCGCTCCGAGTCCGCCGCCCACCGCATCACCTCGGCGGGGGCCCGGGCGGTCCCCGGCGATCTCGGCGACCCCGCGAGCCTCGCCCGCGCCGCGGCGGAGGCCGACGCCGTCATCCACCTGGCGTTTCATCACGACTTCACGGATTACGCGCGCGGTGCGCAATGGGATCGGCAGGCGATCGAGGCCATCGGCGACGCACTCGCCGGCTCCGACCGGGCGTTGGTGGTCGCCTCGGGTCTGGCCGGGATCGGGCAGGGCCGGGTTCTGACCGAAGACGACGTGGTCGCACCGGACTCGCCGCGCGTCTCCGAGCCGACGCTGTTCGCCCTGGCCGACCGCGGTATTCGTGCGTCAGCGGTACGGCTCGCGCCGACCGTGCACGGCGACGGGGACCACGCGTTCATTCCGAAGCTCATCGCCGACGCCCGCGCCGCGGGTGTCTCGGCGTATCCGGGAGACGGAACCAACCGCTGGCCGGCCATCCACCGCCTCGATGCGGCGGCACTTTTCCGGCTCGCCGCCGAGCAGGCCCCGTCCGGCACCGTCCTGCACGGCGCCGACGAGGAAGGAATCCCGGTCCGCACCATCGCCGAGGCCATCGGCAAGGGCCTGGGAGTTCCGACCGAGTCCGTCACCCCGGAGGACCTCGCAGCGCGCTCCGGGTTCGTCGGCGCCGTCTTCGCGATGGACATCCCGGCGTCGAGTGCGCTGACCCGGCAGCGATTCGACTGGCGACCCAGCCAGCCCGGCTTGCTCGCCGATCTCGCCCAGGGCCACTACTTCGCCCGGGCCGCGGCCTGACACGAAACCGGCCTGCGAGACCCCGGTGCCACGCAGAATGGCCAGATGCGCTTCGGAAATTTCATGGCCCCGTTCCATCCCGCCGGTCAGAACCCGACCCTGGCCCTGGAACGCGATCTCGACCTGATCGTGGCCATGGACCGGCTCGGGTTCCACGAGGCCTGGGTCGGTGAGCACCACTCGGCCGGCTTCGAGATCATCGCCTCACCGGAGGTGTTTCTCGGGGTCGCGGCGGAACGCACCAAGCACATCAAGCTCGGCACCGGGGTCAGCTCGCTGCCGTATCACCACCCGCTGATGCTCGCGGATCGGATGGTGCTGCTCGATCACCTGACCCGGGGCCGCGTCATGCTCGGCTGCGGCCCCGGCCAGCTGACCTCCGACGCCCACATGCTCGGCATCCCCGCCGACCAGCAGCGGCCCCGGATGGAGGAATGTCTGGACGCGATCGTGCGGCTGCTGCGCGGCGAGACCGTCACCATGCACACCGACGGGTTCACCCTGCAGGACGCCCGGCTGCAACTCGCGCCGTACAGCGACCCGTGCTTCGACATCGCCGTGGCCGCGTCGTTCTCCCCGACCGGCCCGCGCGGGGCGGGAAAGCACGGGATCGGCATGCTGTCGATCGCCGCCACCGCCAAGCAGGGCATGGATCTGCTTGCCCAGCACTGGGATACGTGGGAGGAGGTGGCCCGCGAGCACGGGCACGTCGCCGACCGGTCGAAATGGCGGCTGGTCGGACCGATGCACCTGGCCGAGACCAGAGAGCAGGCCGAGCGTGACGTCGAGTACGGCATCGCGGAGTTCTCCCGCTACTTCAGCCACATCCTGCCCGCCGGCCCGGTGCAGGGTGACACCCCGGCCGAGATCATCGCGAACAACCGGCAGTCCGGATTCGCCGTGATCGGCACCCCCGAGGACGCGATCGCCAAGATCGACGAGTTGGTCGAGGCCAGCAACGGAGGTTTCGGGGCGTTCCTGTTGTTCGACCACGACTGGGCCCCGCCGGCGGCGAAACTGCGCAGCTACGAACTGTTCGCCGAACACGTGATCCCGCATTTCACCGGACAGCTCGCGGGACCCATCGCCTCGCGCGACTGGGTCACCGGCGCCGGACGCACCTTCGTCGACCAGGCGGTCCACGCGATCGGCAAGGCCATCGAGGACCACGCGGCCGAGAAGCAGTCGAAACAGGCAGCGGCACCCAATTGACCTGTGCCCGAGCCTGAATCGATGGACACCGTCCGGGATCTGGTCGACGCCTGGGCGCTGCGACCCGACGGCGAGCGACACCGAAGTCCCCGCGCCGATGTGCTCCCGGTGCGGACCGCCGACGGGGTGGCCGCGGTCCTCAAGGTCGCCGCGCCCGGCGAGACCGGCCAGCATGCACATCTTGTGCTGCGCCGCTGGGGCGGTGACGGCGCGGTGCGCCTGCTGCGCGCCGATCCGCACCGCGACGCGGTGCTGCTCGAACGGGCCTGCGCCACCGACCTGTCCACACTGCCCGAGGAGGCCGCCTGCGGGATCGTCGCCGATCTGTACCGGCGCCTGCACGTGCCGGCGATGCCGCAGTTACGTTCCCTCACCGCCGATGTCGCGGCGTCGGTGGATGAGCTCGACAAGCTGCCGCGCGGCAGTGCGATCCCGCACCGACTGGTCGAACACGCGGCGTCGCTGGCGCGGGAACTGAGCGCCGACAGCTCCGACGACGTGGTGTTGCACGGCAACCTGCATCACGCGAACGTGCTGGCCGCCCGGCGCGCCCCGTGGCTGGCCATCTCCCCGCGGCCCCGCAACGGCGACCCGCACTACGAATTGGCCCCGATGCTGTGGCACGGGTGGGACGCGTTCGCGGGCAACATCCGCGACGGGATCCGCGGCCGGTTCTGGATGCTGGTGGACATCACGGGTCTCGACGAGGACCGCGCGCGGGCCTGGACCCTGGTGCGGGTGGTGCTCGCCGCGGTCCGCGAATTATCCGGCGGCGGCGAAGAACTCACCCGATATGTGGCGCTCGCCAAGGCGATCCAGGACTGAAGGGCGGTATCGCGATGACCTCACCCGAGGGACTGCTGCAGGAGATGCTCGACGAACATCAGCTGCGCAGACTCGTCCACCGCTACTGCCGCGCGGTCGACCGCGGCGACGTCGAGGAGCTCCGGCGGTTGTATCACCCCGACGCCGCAGACACCCACGGCGGCTTCTCCTCCGGAACGGCGCACACGTTCACCGACCAGATCGCCGCGACCCGCCCGTATCTGCGCTCGATGCAACACCACGTGACCACCGTCGAATTCGCGATCCGTGGGGAGGTGGCCGAGGGCGAGGTCTACACGATCGCCACCCACACCTTCATCGCCGGCGGCCGCGACGTCGACGTCATCGTCGGCGGCCGGTATCTGGACAAGTACGAAAAGCGATCCGGGGAATGGAGATTCACCGAACGCGCCATCGTCACCGATACCGCGTTCGTCAACGACCCGTCCGCGGCGACCTTCGAGCACCCGGTCACCAAGGGCACGCCGACCGGCTCCCCCGGCGACGACGACCCGTCGCACCGCTTCTTCGCGCTGCTGCGAACCGGCCGGGATCAGTAACCCAGTTCGCGCAGCCTGCCGTGGTAGGCCTCCACGTTGGCGAGCTTGATGCCCTCGTATCCGCGCACCATGTCCGCCAGAGCGGCCACCTCGACCGCGCGGTCGTAGGTGTGCGGGTCAAGCCCGGCGGCCAGCCTGCTCACCAGCGCGGTGTACTCGGCGAGCAGGTCGCGTTCGACCCTGCGCACATGGGCGTACCCGAACGGATCGAACTTGGTCCCTCGCAACCGCTTTCCAGCCGACAGCGCGCGCAGCGCGACGTGGCTGCGCGGGCCCAGACCGATCTTCTTCTTCCGGCCCAACGACCGCAGGGTCGGCGGATGCAGCTTGTAGGTCAGATTCTCGCCGTCCGGGATCTCCTGTGCGACCTGGGCCAGGAACTCCGGATCGGTCAGCAGCCGGGCGACTTCGTACTCGTCCTTGTACGCGGTGAACTTGTACAGCCCCTTGGCGACCGCGGCACTGAACTCGGTGCGCGGTCCCACCGCCCGCTCGGCCGTCCAGACCGACTGCATCACCGTCACGTAGTTCCGTGCGACCTTCTCGCTCTGGTAGGCGACCAGATCGGCGGCGCGGCGGGTGATCAGGTCACCCACCTGCCCGGAGAACGTGGCACCGGCCAGCACCCCGCGGGGCACCGACGGAGCCGGGCGGGCCCGCATCGGCGCGACGACGTCGTGGAAGCGGGCGGGGTCGGCGATCGCGACCCGGCCCCACCGGAATGCCGCGATGTTGGCTTCGACCGCGACACCGTTGATCTCGATGGCCTCTTCGATCGCCGCCGCCGGGATGCCCAGCGCCCCCGCCTGATACGCGGCGCCGATCACCAGGAAGTTGGCCGCGGCGGTGGTGCCGAACAGCGCGTGCGCGGCGGCCAGCGCGTCGAAGGACTGCACGCTGCGCGACACCTGGCCCAGCCGGTGCAGCAGGTACGCAGTCTCCGGGTACTCGACGGTCTTGTCGTAGACCATGTCCCCGGTCGGTGTCTTGCTCGTCGAGGCGACCGTGACGGTCTTGGCGGGGTCCCCGTACCCGAGGTTCTTGGTGTCGGCGGCGGCCAGCAGATCGAACGCGACGATGCAGTCCGCGCTGCCCGGGGTCAGCCGGTTGGCGGGGTCGAGCCGGCCGGCCGCGAAGCGCAGGTGCGACACCACCGGACCGGCCTTCTGGCTCAGCCCGATCTGGTCCAGGCTCTCGACGTCGTAGCCGGCCCGCAGCGCCGCCGTCGCGACGACCTGGTTGACGGTGACGATGCCGGTGCCGCCGATCCCGGCAAGGAACACGTTGTGCGTCGCGGTGATCGGTGGGTTCGGGAGGTCGGGCAGCACCGGCGGGACCGGCGCCGTCCGGGGCTTACGTTTCCTGCCCGGGGTCACCTCGACGGTCACGAACGACGGGCAGTCCCCGTCGAGGCAGCTGTAGTCGGTGTTGCACGACGTCTGGTCGATGCGGGTCTTGCGGCCGAGTTCGGTGTCCACCGGTTGTACGGACAGGCAGTTCGACTTGACGCCGCAGTCGCCGCAGCCTTCGCAGACAGCCTCGTTGATCAGCACCCGGGTGGTCCGGACCGGCAGGGTGCCGCGTTTGCGCTGTCGGCGGGCGTCGGCCGCGCAGTGCTGGTCGTAGATCAGCACGGTCACGCCGGGCACGTCGCGCAGTCGTTTCTGGGCCTCGTCGAGGCGGTCGCGGTGCCACAGCAACGTGCCTTGTGCCAGCGCCCGCTTGCGGTACTTGCCGGGTTCGTCGGCGCAGATGATGATCTGGCCGACCCCTTCGGCTTTCAGCTTGTGGGTCAGCGTGGTGACGGTGATCGCGCCTTCGGCGTGCTGGGCCCCCGTCATCGCCACCACGTCGTTGTAGAGCAGTTTGAACGTGATGTTCACCCCGGCGGCGACGCACGCCTGCACGGCGAGCTGGCCGGAATGGAAGAACGTCCCGTCGCCGATGTTCTGGAACAGGTGCTCGACGTCGGTGAACGGCGCCTGCCCGATCCACTGGCCGCCTTCGCCGCCCATCTGGGTCAGCCCGGTGACCGCGCTGTCCTTGCGGCCCGACATCGTCACCATCGTGTGGCAGCCGATGCCTCCGCCGGCCAGCGAGCCCTCGGGCACGGCGGTGGAGCGGTTGTGCGGGCAGCCGCTGCAGAAGTACGCCTTGCGTTGGGCGGGAAGCACTTCCAGCGTCAGGGCCGGGGGCGGCGGCTTGCGCAGCGGCAGTCGCTCACCGAGCACGCGGCGCAGCGGTGCGAGCAGGCGGCCCGCCGTCAGTTCGCCGTCGGCCGGGATCAGCGGCCGCCCGGCGGCGTCCTTCTTGCCGAGGATGCGCGGCGCATCCTTGCCGCCGTAGAGGATCTCGCGGATCTGCGTCTCGACGAACGCGGTCTTGTCCTCGACGACGAGCACGTCGTCGAGTCCGGCGGCGAACCGGAGCACGGTGTCCGGGCACAGCGGGGTCGGCATGCCGATGCGCAGCAGCCGCACCCCGGCGCTGCGCAACGCGTCGTCGTCGACGCCGAGATCGGCCAGCGCCTGGCGCATCGAATCGAATGCCGTTCCGGGCGCCGCGATCCCGATCCGCGCACTCGGCGGGTCGATCTCGGTGATGTCGAGACGGTTGGCGCCGGCGTATGCGCGGACGACCTCCGCGCGGGGTCCGTACAGGTCGGCCTCGGCCAGCAGACTGTCCGCGGGCGCGGCCATCGGCCGCTGCGTGTAGACGAAGGGCTTTCCGTCCCAGACGATCTCGGGGACCGAGATGTCGATGTCGACATCGCCGGCGTCCACCGACCACGCACCGTCGGCGACGTCGGCGACGATCTTCAGCGCCACAACACATCCGGACGCGCGGGAGAGCGCGATCCCGTGCTGGGCCATCGTGATGATCTCGCGCGCGTTGCGCGGGAACAGCACCGGGATCCCGAGCGCGGCCAGGGACCGTTCGCTGACGGCGGGGACAGTGGACGACTTCGACGCCGGGTCGTCGCCGACCAGCAGCAGCATTCCGCCCCGGGCGTTGGCCCCGTACATGTTGGCGTGCCGCAGCGCGTCGGTCGCCCGGTCCAGGCCGGGCCCCTTGCCGTACCAGACCCCGACGACGCCGTCGTGGGTCCTGCCGCCCGGCAGGTCGGCCTGGCTGCCCCACACCGACGTCGCGGCCAGTTCCTCGTTGAGCCCGGGGGTGAACACGATGTCGTGTGCGGCCAGCACGTCGGGCATGCCCGAGAGCATCCGGTCGACGCCGCCGAGCGGGCTGCCCTGGTATCCGGAGACAAAGGTCGCCACCCGCCGGCCGGCGCGTGCATCGCGCTCGTGCTGTTCGACCAGCGCCCGCGCGATGGCCTGCACCCCGGTCAGCAGAACCGCCCCTGAGCCGGACCGATACCGGTCGGAGAGGTCGTACGGGCGCCGGTCCGGCCGGATGTCGAGTTCTGTCATCGGTGCTCACCACCTCGGCGATCGCTGGGCGTACTGCTGACTCAAGAGTGTCAGCGGTCACCAGAGTGAGCAAGCAATACGTGGCACGTTGAGCATGTTGCCCAGATTTTGCAAAGTGTGACGTGGGATACTGCGCGACATGACGAAGTTGGACCGCACCGACGCCCGATTGCTGCTGGCGCTGTGTGACGCACCCCGCGCCACCGGGGTGCAGTTGGCGACCATGCTCAAACTGGCCCGCAACACCGTGCAGGCTCGGCTGGCGCGCTGGGACCAGGACAAGGTGCTCGCCCCGATCGACCGCTGTGTGTCGCCACGCGACCTCGGCTATCCGCTGAAGGCGTTCATCTCCGTGGTCGTCGACCAGCACCGCCTCGAAGACGTCATCGCCGAACTGGAGAAGGTCACCCAGGTCACCCAGGTGACCGGGCTGTCGGGGGCCGCCGATCTGCTGGTCGCGGTGGTGGCGACCGACGCCGACGACCTGTACCGCGTCGCCGGGCTGATCCTGGCCGTACCGGGCGTGCAGCGCACCACGATGTCGGTCGCGATGCACGAGGTGATCGCCTACCGCACGCGACCTCTGATCGAGAAGCTGGCGCGCGGCGAGTGAGACGTCACAGCCGCGCGAAGCAGCGGTTGGTCTCCTCGTTCGGGATCGACGCGTCGCGGCTGGAGAACGTGCCGACCACCCCGGTTCCGGTGACCTCGACGCTGTCGGCCTGGATGCCGAGCGGATAGTTGTCGTTCAGCTTCTTGGTCAGGTCGTTCAGTGCCGACTGCACGGTGTCCTTGGGGAACGGTCCGCTGACGTCGAGCACCTCGAGGTTCAGGTCACCGTCGGTGACGACCGGTCTGGCGGTGACGGCGGCACTGCCGGCGTCCAACACGATCGTCCCGGCCGCGGGATCGGTGCGCACCGCGGTGATCAGTGCGCCCACCCCGGGCAGGTTCGCCGCGACGGTCTCCTTGATGCCGTCGGCGGTCCAGGTCAGGGTCGCGTCGAGTTTCCCGATGGTGCCCTTGGCATCCCCGGAGTCGTGCAGCCGCACGTCCTGAAGGGTGACCTCGGCGGTCATCCCGTCGGCCGACTGGACGCGGTCGCCGGCGGTGAGCACCGAGATGTTCGTGTAGTGGCCGGTCAGGTGCTGCCACAGAAACGGCGGGTTGACGCCGTAGGAGATCGACGCGCCGTCTTCGACGACGCACTCGGCGACGTCGACGAGGATGTCGTCGGCGCGGTGCCTGGCGTACAGCTCCGCGCCGGCCAGCCCGCCCGCGAGTGCGGCAATGACGATCACGGCCAGCAGCACGGTGGTCTGGCGGGTGAAAAACCCTGGGCGGCGGGGCTTGTCACCGGCCGGCGGCGGGGTCCGCGAGGGCGGGGTCCGCGAGGGCGGGGTCTGCGAGGGCTGCGGCGGCGGCCCGGCCGGCGGACGGCCGACGGGCGCAGCCCGGCGCAGCTTCTCGGTCGGTGCGGCGTCGGGCTGCCGGGCGCGGATCCGCTCGGTGCGCGCATCCGGTCCGTCCGGCCGGGGTATCCGCCGGGTCGCGGGGTCCGGCGGCGGCGTCCCCGGACCGCGCCACCCCGGCGGGCCCGGGCGTTGCGGCGGGTTGGTCATCTGCGCGATTCTGCCCCATCGCCGCCCGTCCGCGGGGTAGGTCGGCGGGGACACCACACGCCACGCAGATCCCCGGCCACTACCTTGACCGCATGGATTCCGGACCGAACACGTTCGTCAGCACCGTGCCGCGGCCGCACCCGGTGCGCCTGGACGCGGCGACCTATCCGGTGCACCGCGCCGTCGACACCCGGTTCGGGGATATGGACGCCAACGGGCACCTGAACAACGTCGCGCTGGAGTCGTTGCACGAAACCACCAGGGCCACACTGAACCGTCAGGTCTTCCCGGACGTCTACGACCGCACCGCGCGGACGCTGCGCATCGTGACGTCCACGATCGTCGTGCACTACCTGCGGGAGGCGCCGTGGCCGTCGGTGATCGACACCGCGATCGGCATCGGACACCTCGGCCGCACCTCGTACGTCGCGTCCACGGCGCTGTTCCACGAGGGCAATTGCGTCAGCCTCTGCGACACCGTGCTGGTGGTGCTCGGCGACGACGGCCCGATGCCGATCCCCGACGATGCCCGCGCACGCCTGAACTCGCTGACACTGCGCGCCCCGGGATAGCGGAATACCTGCCAGCAGGTAGTGCGAATCGGTGGCAACTTCGATGACCTCGCTGTCCTGACGGAGCAGAGTCGGCTGCACAGCACCCGATCCGTCAGGAGATTCCCATGACGACGTCCGTCAGCCGCTCCAGCCACACCGCGTCCCTGCACCACGGGGAGATCGTCGAGGAGTCCGAGCTCGGCTCGATGCGCCGGGTCACCGCCGACAATCTGCCGATCCTCACGAGGCTCTCGATCAAGCGGGTGCTGCTCCACCCGGGCGCCATGCGGACCCCGCACTGGCATGCGAACGCCAACGAGCTGACCTACTGCGTGTCCGGAACCGCGCTGGTGTGCATCCTGGACGACCACAGCCGCTTCTCCACCTTCATCGTCACCGCGGGCCAGATGTTCTACGCCGCGTCCGGGTCGCTGCACCACATCGAGAGCATCGGTGAGGACGTCGCCGAGTTCATCATCGCGTTCCGTCACGAGCGGCCAGAGGATTTCGGTTTCGGCGCCACGATGGGCGCGTTCTCCGACGCGGTGCTGGGTAACACGTATGACCTGCCCGCCGCCGATCTCGCCCGGATCCGCCGCGACACCACCGACCGCAAACTCGCGGCGCGCACCGGCGCCCCCGACATCCCACACTCCGCGTACTTCGACGACCCACACAAGTTCGACATCGAGGCCCAGGCGCCGGGACTGAACTACGTCAGCGGAAACGCCCGGTTCGCCCGCGATCAGTTCTGGCCTGTCCTCAAAGACATCTCGATGTACTCACTGCGCGTCAGCGAGGACGGGATGCGTGAACCGCACTGGCACCCGGCCACCGCGGAGATGGGGTATGTGCGCCGAGGCGACGCACGGATGACGGTGATGAACCCCGACGGCACGCTCGACACCTGGACGATGACCGCCGGCGACATGTACTTCATCCCGCGCGCCTATCCCCACCACATCGAGAACATCGGCACCGACGAGTGGCATTTCCTGATCTTCTTCGACCAGCCGTTCCCGGCCGACATCGGTTACCGCGCATCTGCGAGCGCCTACTCGCGCGAGGTGCTGGCCGCCACGTTCGACACCCATATCGAGGATCTGCCGCGGTTCCCGTTCACCCCGGCCGACCCGTTGATCGTGACCCGCACCAATCCGGTCGACTGAGAGCTGGGATCGGTGGCGGCGCAGCACCGACCAAGATCGTTGCCGCGCGATGGTGGCCGGCGGAATCACGCTCGGCGGAATCGCATTCGGTCCGGCAAGCGCCCACGCCATCGCAGGTCATCCCGCTCCCAAGTCGATGACGTGCCTCGGTTGGGGAATTCGCTGGGCAAGTCGGGGCAAAACTCCTTCGGTGACCTGACCGGATCCACCGAGCCCCGCGCCGGACGCACCGTGACGTTCACAGGTTCGTGACACGGCCATTTTTGGGCTGCCCGACGCCGCCATCTGTGCCACCATCGAGGCGTGGGATTGACCGCTTCGCTGACCAGTGTCGGACGCCCCGCGGTGGCTGCGGCTTTCGCACTGTCGTGTATATCGATGGCAATCGCCCCGAATGCCGTTGCGCAACCACCGAACCCGCCCGCGGTACCGCCCGCGCCGGGTCCCGCCGGTGTCGGGCCCGCACCCGGGCCCTTGGCGGAGGTTCCGCTGGCGGCTCCCGTACCGGCCTGCCCCGACGTCGAGGTGGTGTTCGCCCGCGGCACGACGGAGGCGCCCGGGCTCGGGGTGATGGGCCAGCAGTTCGTCGACGACCTGCAGTCCAGGCTCGCCGGTAAGTCGGTACGTGTCTATGCGGTCGACTATCCGGCCAGCCCCGATTTCCCGACCGCCGTCGCGGGCATCACCGATGCGAGCACCCGCGTGCAGCAGACCGCGATGAACTGTCCGGACACCAAACTGGTGCTCGGCGGCTACTCCCAGGGCGCGGCCGTGATGGGTTTTGTGACAACGGAATTGATTCCCGACGGCGTGTCGGCGTCCGAGGTGCCCGCACCGATGCCCGCCGACATCGCCGACCATGTCGCGGCGGTGGCGCTGCTCGGCACCCCGTCGGCACGGTTCATGGACGTGATCCAGCAGCCTCCGGTGACGATCGGCGCGCTGTACCGGCCCAAGACGCTCGACCTGTGTGTGCCCAACGACTTCGTCTGCTCCCCCGGCAACGACCTCGGCGCCCACGCCCGCTACATCTCCGACGGGTTGGTTCTGCAGGCCGCCGACTTCGCCGCGGCCCAGGTGACCGCGGCTCCTGCCGACAAGGACACCGAGAGCTGACCTCGCCGGCTCAGACGAGCGGCGGCGGCGTCGCCGCGGGGCCGAGCAGCTCGTCGGCGGTGTTCGACGACGTCCGCCGCCACCGCCCGTAGAGCCGCAGATCGCGCAGCGATGCCCCACCCGGCACCCACCCCCGCCGGGCGGCGAACCGCGCCACAGTGCGCAGGTAGCGATACGTCTCGGAATACCAACGCCATTCGTACAGCCGGTCGGTGGACAACACCCGAGCCAGTGCCTCGGATTCCACACCCTGCAGATACGGCCGCACCCACGTCACCATCACCCAGGCCCGTTCGGCGGTGGCGGGCAGCGTCCACTCGAGCGCGGGGTCACCGGCGGTCATCGTGTGCCGTACCTCGGGTTGCGCCACAACGGATTCCGGTGAACCGAACAGCTGCACGGTCACGTTGTGGAAGATCCCGGGACCGCCGACCTCGAACCGGATGCGGTGGCCGCCGTCGGCGAGCGCATCGGCGGTGAACGCGACCAACCCGCCGACAGCGACGTAGCGGTGGAACACCCACTCGCTTCCCAGCGCGACAAAATGGCGCACCGCGAGCAGCACGGTGAACGTCGCGATCGTCACCGCGACGACGCTCCAGATCAAATCCACCCGCACAGACTGCCAGATACTTCTCTGACTTTCGGCGCCGCAACGCGTCCGGAGCAGGGGTTACGCGCCGCGCTCGACCGGCAGCCTGCCGCGGTCGACCGCGGCGACCAACGCGGCGTGGTCGGCTTCGGTCTGATCGGCATAGCGGCGGGCGAACACGCTGAACGCGTCGTCCACCTTCTCGGAGCGGCCCAGATACCCGGCGATCATCGACGCACCGCTGGTGCGGGCATGCCCTTTGGCGAGCAACTGGCCGACGACACCGGTGTAGTCGATCAACGCCTTCGGATCCATCGCGTCCAACGGGATCGTGCCCTTCATGTTGCGGAACTGCCGCACGTAGAACTGCAGCCCGTTGACCGTCGTCCAGCCCAGCAGCGGATCACTGACGGTCTGCAGCGCCTGCTGGTACTCGACCACCCGCTGGCCCTGGTGGACGTGCCAGGCGGATTCGCCGTGCACGTACCGGGCCAGCACCGAGCGGCGGGCCTGCTTGAGTTGCAGGAACACCACATCCTCGGGCGAGGACCCCTCCAGCAGAGCCACATACGCGCGCAAACCCACACTCCCGACCCCGACCACCTTGTGCGCGACGTCGAGCAGGGTGTAGCCGCCGAGCACCCGGCGCCAGTGCGAGGCGAGCGTCGGCAGGTAGGCGTCGAGCGCCTCCGACAGCGCCTCGGCCTCGTCACCGGGTAACCGGGTGATCAGCGGCGGCTCCTCGACGATCCGGCGGACCCCGTCGACCTCCTCGGTGAAGCGCGGCAGTGCGCGGTCACTGGTGCGGTTGCGGGCGCGCGCTGCCGACCGCCGCACCTCGTCGGCCAGCGGACCGGCCGCCTCCCCGGCGAGCCGGTCCACGTCGAGGCGGGTGAAAGACCGGGAGAACAGCGGCTCCTCGGCCAGCCGACGGATCTCGGCGCGATAGGCGGCGGTGCAGGAGCGCACCGCCTCCTCGCAGTCCTGCTCGGACGCGCCGTTGTGACGGCCCGCGACCCAGATGCTGGCGACCAGCCGACGAAGATCCCATTCCCAGCAGCCGGGGTGGGCCTCGTCGAAGTCGTTCAGGTCGATCACCAGGTCGCGTTCGGGGGACGCGTAGAAGCCGAAGTTGCCCAGATGCGAGTCCCCGCAGACGACCGGCATGATTCCGGTGGACGGCAGCCGGGCTACGTCGTCGGCCATCACCACCGCGGTGCCGCGCAGAAAACCGTACGGCGAGGCGACCATCCGGCCCACCCGCACCGGGATCAGCCAGTCCAGCCGGCCACGATGGTTGGCCTCGATCAGCCGGATCGGGTCCGGCCGGTCCGGCGGCGGGGTCCAGTCGGCCAGCGTGCGCCGCGGCACACGCTTACGCAGGCTCTTCCCCAGTGCGTAGCGCTCGGCGCGGGTGACCGGCCGCTGGCGTAGCGAGTGGTAGGCCGAGCTGTCCGTCTCGGCCAGGACGGTATGTCGGATCGGTTCGTGACCCGGTGCGGCACTCATCGGTTCCATGGTGCGTGATGTGCGCTGTGATGTGCGGGAGCTCGGCGAATTCACCGCGATACCGCGGGTGGACCGGCGGTCGGCTTAACTGAAGCCATGACGGATTCCGGTGCGGCCCGCGTCGCGGTATATCTCGACTTCGACAACATCGTGATCTCGCGGTACGACCAAGTCAACGGCCGTAACTCGTTTCAGCGCGACAAGGCCAAGGGGTTCGACGAGGTCCGCGACAAGCTGGACCGGGCCACCGTCGACGTCGGAGCCGTCATCGATTTCGCGTCGTCGTTCGGCACGTTGGTGCTCACCCGCGCGTACGCCGACTGGTCGGCAGAGATCAACGCCCGGTACCGCGGACAACTGGTCGGCCGCGCGGTGGACCTGGTGCAGTTGTTCCCGGCCGCGGCGTACGGCAAGAACGGCGCCGACATCCGGCTGGCCGTCGACGCGGTCGAGGACATGTTCCGCCTGCCGGATCTGACGCATGTGGTGATCGTCGCCGGTGACTCGGACTACATCGCTCTGGCGCAACGCTGCAAACGCCTCGGCCGCTATGTGGTCGGAATCGGGGTGGCCGGCTCGTCGAGCCGGATGCTGGCCGCGGCGTGCGACGAGTTCGTCACCTACGACGCGCTGCCCGGGGTGCCCGCGCTGGAGCCGGCGCCGGTCACCGACGAGAAGCCCGCGCCGAAGCGGCGGTCGACGCGCGCCAAGGCCGCCGCGGCGGACCCCGTCGAGGACCCGGAGCCGCCGGACCCGCAGGCCAGCGCGACCGGGTTGCTGACCCGCGCGCTGCGCATCGGGCTGGAGAAGGACGACGCGGACTGGCTGCACAATTCGGCGGTGAAGGCCCAGATGAAGCGCATGGACCCGTCGTTCAGCGAGAAGGCGTTGGGGTTCCGGTCGTTCAGCGATTTCCTGCGCTCACGCTCCGACATCGTCGAACTCGACGAGAGCTCCACGATCCGGATGGTGCGCCTGCGCGACGGGGTGTGAACGTTGCGGCGATGAGTTCCACGGCGCGGCGGGGTCTAGACGGTGACGACGAGGAGGCCCGATGAGCAGAACCAACCTATCGATGTCCGTCTCCGCCGACGGGTACGTCGCCGGACCGAAGCAGAGCGAGGAACATCCGCTGGGCATCGGCGGTGAGCGGCTGCACCAGTGGCATATCGGGACAGGTCGGGATCACCCGGTGAACCGTCAGGTCGCCGACGAGATGCTGGCCGGGATGGCGGCGACGATCATGGGGCGCAACATGTTCGGCCCGGTCCGCGGCGAGTGGGGCGACTCACCGTGGCAGGGCTGGTGGGGTGACGAACCGCCCTACCACTGCCCGGTGTTCGTGCTCACCCACCATCGGCACGAGCCGATCGAACTCAAGGGCGGGACGACGTTCCACTTCGTCACCGACGGGATCATGGCCGCCTACGAGCAGGCCACCGCGATCGCCGACGGGGGCCCGATCTCGATCGCCGGCGGCGCCTCGTGTGCCCGCCAAGCGCTGGCGGCCGGCATCGTCGACGAGATCGACCTGCAGCTGAGCCCCGAGATCCTGGGCGGGGGTGAGCGGCTGTTCGACGGCTTCTCACCGGGTGCGCTGAACCTGGAACTCGCCCGCGTGCTGGAGGCACCAGGCGTCGTGCACCTGCGCTACAACGTGATCCGCTGAGGGCAAGAGGTCGGATCGCCGGCGCCACCCATCCCGAGAAATTGGTGCGCTTGACCATGAAGTGGTTGCCGGAGAATGCTTTCCATGGCTTATCCCCCGCCGTGGCAGGGGCATCCAGGTGTGCACCCCCCTCGGTATGCCCCCAGGCCTGCGCCCGGCCCCCGCCGACCGGACCGGTCATGGATCGTCGCGCTCGTGATCGTCGCCGCCGTCGCGGCCTGTCTGATCGCAGTTTCCGGGATCTACCACGTAATGAAGTTGGCGTCGCCGACCCCGCAGCGTGACTTCACCGTCGTTTTCGAGATCGGTGGCACAGCGCAGTCTGCGCACCTGAACTTCGGCTGGCCAGACCACGAGATGGAGCCCTCCGACTTCGAGACCTGGCCCACCCACTCGTCGCCGTGGCGCCGAGAGGTGAGTTTCCGCGCTCCCGACGACCTCCCAGTGCGCGTGGACCTGGTGGCTTTCGCAGCCGGTGAGAAGGGCGGCGTGACCTGTCGTATCAGCGTCGACGGGCGCACTGTGGCCGAGGACCTCGGCGACGACGACATCGCCCGCTGCGAGGGCGATGCCCGGAAACTCCTCGCCCCGACCACTGGAGCGACTCCTGCTCCAGCATCCACGCCGGCTACGGGCCCGCCGCCGACTTCGGACATCATTGCCGGGTTGGAGTTGCCGGCGGGATCGACAGGCCTGCGCGACTCGGGAGAGGGTCGCGAGAGTTGGGAAGTGCCGCTCCCCTACGCCGAAGCGGTGGACAAACTGCGTGCTCAACTGCCCGTCAACCTGCCCTACCGTGGATTGCCGTGGTGTTGGGAGCATGTCGAGCGGGATCTGACGATGTGGACCTGGGGCGATGCCGACGAACAGATCTATGTGACGGTCAACGGGGCGGTGCGCAAAGGCAGCGCGGTCGCCATCGTCCACAAAGCACGGTCCCCCGGGTGCTGACGCGCGCTCGAAATCCCTTGACACAAGTCAGGCCCCCATGTCTGGGGGGCCTGACCTGCGGTTTCTTGGTGGAGCTGCCGGGAATCGAACCCGGGTCCTACGGCATTCCCTCAAGGCTTCTCCGTGCGCAGTTCGCTATGTCTCTACTCGGATCTCCTGATCACGCGAACAAGTCAGGATGACGATCCCAGTCGCTGTTTGATGTCCCCACAGGTCCCGCGACCGAACCCGTGGGTGGGTCCCTCTAGATGACGCCAGGGTCCGGGTCGAGGGCTCTCCCGGTCTGACGGATTAGCTTCGCTTAGGCAGCGAGAGCGTAATCGCGCTGATTGGAATCGGCGCTTAATTGGTTACAACGACGCTTACGGTGGTCAGTTGTCTGCACCGGCACGCTTCCCTTGATTCGATGCGCGAAGTCGAAACCGTTCAGCCCCTCGCACACCCACCGACTTTCGGTGGGAGGTTCATACTACCGGCGATATCAACATCGGCCACCCGTTATTTACTCCCGCCGATCAGCCCGGCTGCCCCACACCGCTGGTGTCGTTGCCGCGCTGATCGTTGGAGGTGTATCTGTCCCGGTCCAGCTCGTCGACCGGAACCGGCCTGCCGAACAGATGTCCCTGCGCGAACATGCAGCCTGCCGCATAGACGGTGTCGGCCTGCAACTGCGTCTCGATACCTTCGGCGACGACGTCCATGCCGAGGTCGGTGCACAACCCGACGACGGACCGGTACATCGCCAGATCCCGCTTCGGGTCCGCACCGACAGCCAGGCCGCGGTCGAGCTTCACGATGTCCACCGGAAGCGCGTGCAGGTAGGTCAACGTGTTGTAGCCCGCACCGAAGTCGTCCAGCGCGATGCGCACCCCGATTTCGTTGAACCGTTCGATCTGGGCGGCGGCGTACGACAGGTCGACGATCGGGACGGTCTCGGTGATCTCCAGCACCAGACGGCTCGGCGCCATGCCGCATTCGTCGAACGTGCGGTGCACCTGTTCCTCGAAGGTCGGATTGCCGAGCCGCGCGGCGCCGATGTTGACGTGGATGTCGACGTCGAGGCCGGCATCGCTGATCTCGCGGCATGCGAGCTCGAGCACCATCGCATCGAGGGTCGCACCGAGTCCGGCCGCCTCGGCGACCGCGACGAACGTCTCCGGGGACACCACGATCCCGTTCGGCGCGGTCCACCGCGCCAGCGCCTCCAGGGCCACCGGTGTCTGACCGGGCAGTCGGACCACCGGCTGGTAGGCCATGCTGAACCCGGCGGGCACACCGCCGTTGGCTTCCCGCAGCACGGTCGGGAACTCGGCGCGCACCCCCGAGGACGGCTGGTACACCACCGCGGTGTCCTTACCGATGCGCTTGCCCGCATACATCGAAACGTCGGCCTGCCGCAGCAGGTCGTCCGGGGTCTGCACGCTGCCCGGTCCACCGGATCGCACCAGCCCCATGCTGGCGCGCACCCGAACCGAGGAGCCGTGGATCGGGAAAGGGTCACGCAGCGCTACCCGCAGCCGGTCGGCGACCATCTCGGGGATGTCGCGCACGCCGTCGATCAGGATCGCGAACTCGTCGCCGCCGATGCGGGCCAGGGTGTCGTTGCTGCGCACTTGTCGGCCGAGCCGGTCCCCCACCGCGCACAGCAGTTCGTCGCCGGCCGCGTGCCCGAACCGGTCGTTGACCTCCTTGAAGTCGTCGAGGTCGACGAAGATCAGCACGAAGTCGCCGTGTTTGACCGCCTCTTCCAAACGCTGCGCGAACATCAGCCGGTTCGGCAGACCGGTCAGTGAGTCGTGCAGCACCTGGTACCCGAGCCGGCGCTGCGCGTCGTACAACCTGCTGGTCAACTGACGTTGGGCGCCCATCGCGACGATCTGGCGGGCCGCCACCAGGATCACCATCACCAGGGTGGTCGCGACCACCATCCGCCCCAGCAGATGCCCGGTGAGCACGTGGTAGGACAGCAGGTTCGTGATGCCGACGAATCCGGCGTAGGGCAGCGTCAGCTGGGCCCAGTCCATCGGCTGGAACCGCCCGGTGCGCCGCACGAAATCGTTTCGCTCACGGAACGACAACGCGATGAACAACGGTCCGAGCACCACCCCGACACCGGCCCAGATCCGGGCCCCGGGCTCGTCGATGGAGTCGAAATAGGCGACCACCCGGTCGGAGGCGATCATGACCACAAGCCCGCAGGCCAGCTGAAGGTAGTTGGCGCGGAACGGCCGGTCGGTGGAGTACATCATCCCGACCACCGCCGCCAGAACCACGACCACCAGCTCGGACACCGCGTAGGCGACCTCGACCGAGGAGACGTCCGAATGCGGCCAGGAGTACGTCGACGATGCGCCGTAGCTCCCCATCGCGACCAGGATCGCGAACGCGGCCGCCGCCACTCCGCCGTCGAGCACCGTCACGACCGCGGCGTGACGCAGCGACCCGTCGGCAGACACCGCCAGTCCCCGCCCGGCGATGGCGAGCACCACCACCGACGCCAGCCCGAAGCCCAAAAACATCCAGTACGGAATCACCCACGCCGACGCCGGCACGGCGGTGTTGTTCCACCATGCGACCTCACCGGCGAGCAGGCTGGCGACGGCCGCGACGGCCAGCAGCCGCCACAGCCGCGACAGGCCGTGGACGCGGCGCGCCACCCATAGGCCGTAACCGATCGCACCGAGGGTGATGCCGATCTGAAGGACCGCCTCCAGGCGCAGGGCCGCGGCCTCACCCCACAGCGCGAACCCGTTGACGGTCACCAGCAGCGTGGCTGCGACCACCAGAGCCGCGCGAATGCGATAGCCCGTGACGATCCCCCACCCCCTCATCCCCCCGGTTGGCGCGATACGCCTGTCCTGTGCCCCGTCGGGGCGGGGGCTAACCGGACGCGATCATCGCGACGGCGGCGAGCGCGAGCACCATCCCGACGGCCTGCGACCTGGACACCCTCTCCCGCAGCACCGCGATCGCAAGGACCACCGTCGCCGCCGGGTAGAGCGCTATCAGCACGCCCGCCAGGGACAATAATGACGACTGCAGGGCCAGCAGCGTGGCAATATTGGCAACGGTGTCCAGCAGACCGGCCAGGACGGCCAGCCGCATCGGCACACCCCGCTCGATCACCAGATTGGCGGTGAAGAACGCCGCGAGCAGCACGATGACCACCGCCGCGAAGCGCCCGAAGACCAGCGGCCACAGCTGTGCCTCCCGCGGGACCTGATGCAGGATCACGAAGTTCATCCCGAACGCGACGCCGGACCCGACCGTGAGCCAGGCGACCTTCGCGGTGAACCGGTGCGGCTTGACGTCCTCGTCGGAGGCCTCGCGACTGACCAGCACCACGGCCACCAACGCCAGCACGACCCCGATGCCGGCGATCACGCCGGGGCGTTCCCCGAGGATCAGGCCGGCAAGCACCGGGATGCCCGCGACGAGCACCGCGGTCAGCGGCGACACCACCGCGATCGGCCCCGAACCCAGTGCCGCGTAGAACCACCACACCCCGAACGCCTGGACCACGCCGGCCAGCAGTCCCCAGGCCAGCGCCGGCGTGCTGAACTGCCCGCCCAGCGGGACCGCCGCGGCGATCAGCAGGACCAGCGCGATCGGATAGGAGATGACGACGACCCGCAGCGCGGCGACCCGGCGCGACGCGACACCCCCGACGAAATCGCTGACGCCGTAGCCGAACGCGGCGACGAGCGCGCTGAGGATCCCCGTCAGGAGGGCATGCCTTTGACCCGCCGACCGAGCTCGCGGGTGACCTCGCGCTGGGCGTCACGGCGCGCGATGTCCTGGCGCTTGTCGTGCGCCTGCTTGCCGCGGGCCAGCGCCAACTCGACCTTGACCTTGCCGCCGGTGAAGTACAGCGACAGCGGGACCAGCGTGAGGTTGCCGTCGCGGATGCGGCCGACCAGGTTGTCGATCTGCTTGCGGTGCAGCAGAAGTTTGCGGTTGCGCCGCGGGGCGTGGTTGGTCCACGTGCCGTGGTGATATTCGGGGATGTGCAGGTTACGCAGCCAGATCTCGCCGTCGTCGACGGTGGCGAACGCGTCCGCCAGCGATGCGGTGCCGTCGCGCAGGCTCTTGACCTCGGTACCCATCAACGCGACCCCGGCCTCGTAGGTCTCCAGGATCGAGTAGTTGTGCCGAGCCTTCCTGTTGGTCGCCACAACCTGGTTGTTGGTGTCCTTCGTGGTCTTGGCTTTCTTGGCCACCGCTACCTTCGTACGTAGAGCCGCAGCGTGACGTAGGCCGTGAATCCGGACATCGCCAAGCCGAGGAACAGCATCCACGGCGCGCTGTAGTAGAGAACGTCAGCGTAGTCGACCTTGGCAATCAAATTCGCCTGATAAAACTGGTCGAGCGCGTTCTCCAGGAACAGGGCCCGCACGGTGATCAGTCCGACGATCGCGATCAGGACGCCGATCAGCGCGGCCAGCATCGCCTCCACCAGGAACGGCAGCTGGGTGTACCAGCGGGTCGCGCCGACCAGGCGCATGATGCCGATCTCGGTGCGCCGGGTGTACGCCGCGACTTGGACCATGTTGGCGATCAACAGGACCGCGCCGATCGCCTGGACCAGCGCGACCGCGAACGCGGCCTTGCTGATGCCGTCGAGCACCGCGAAGAGTCTGTCTATCAACTCTTTCTGGTTGAGCACGCTGAGGACGCCGGGTTGCCCGACCATCGCTTCGTCGAAGCTCTGGTGCTGTTCGGGGTCGGTGAGCTTGACCACGAACGACGCCGGGAACGCGTCCTTGCCCGCGACGTCCTTGTACTGCGGGAACTTCCGGATGGCGTCCTCGTAGGCCTCGTCCCGATTCAGGAAGCGCACCGAGCGGACGTCGTCGCGGTCCTCGATCGTCTGGCGCAGCGCCTTGCACGGATCGTCGTCGCACGCCGGGTCGTTGGCCGACACGTCCTCGGTGACGAAGACCTGGCTCTCGACGCGGTCGAGATAGATGGCGCGCGACTGATCGGCCAGGCGGACCACCAGCAGCCCACCGCCGAACAGGCCGATGGAGATGGCGGTGGTCAGGATCATCGCCACCGTCATGGTCACGTTGCGGCGAAGCCCGGTGAGAACCTCGTTGACGAGAAAGCCGAAGCGCACTTAGCGATCCATTCCGTAGACGCCGCGCTGTTCGTCGCGAATCAGGCGGCCGAGTTCGAGTTCGACGACCCGTTGGCGCATCGAGTCGACGATGTGGTGGTCGTGGGTGGCCATGACCACCGTGGTGCCCGTGCGGTTGATCCGCTCGAGCAGGTCCATGATGTCCTTGCTGGTGTCGGGGTCCAGGTTGCCGGTGGGCTCGTCGGCCAGCAGCACCAGCGGCCGGTTCACGAATGCCCGCGCGATCGCGACGCGCTGCTGCTCGCCGCCGGACAGCTCGGCGGGCAGCCGGTTGGCTTTACCGGACAGGCCGACCATCTCGAGCACGTCGGGCACGACGCGGTTGATCGTGTCGGCCCGCTTGCCGATGACCTCCAGCGCGAAGGCCACGTTCTCGAACACCGTCTTCTGCTGCAGCAGCCGGAAGTCCTGGAACACGCATCCGATGACCTGCCGCAGACCGGGGATGTGCCGGCCGGACAGCTTGTTCACATGAAACTTGGAGACGCGGATGTCCCCGGACGACGGGTGCTCCTCGGCGAGTAGCAGCCGCATGAACGTGGATTTGCCGGAACCCGACGGCCCGATGAGAAAGACGAACTCACCCTTGTCGATTTTGACCGAGACGTTGTCGAGCGCCGGGCGGGCGGACGACTTGTACTGCTTTGACACACGGTCGAGGGTGATCATCACGGCACGCCAGTGTAGCGGTGCAACGTGTTATCGCCCCGGCACTAGGGCGCCGGTGGCGTCGGCGTCGTCGGCGGCGGAACCTCGCCCGGCGGCGCGACGGTCGTCGGCGTCGGTGCCGCCGGCGCCTGGGTGAAGGTCTGCGGCGGCTGCGGCCCGAACCCGTCGGGGTCGATGACGGTCGTGGACGGGCCGAACGGGATCAGCGGTCCCGGGGTGTCCTCGGTCGTCGTGTCCGACGGTGACGTCGTCGTCGGAGTCGTGGTCGGCGGGGGTGTCGTCGTGGTGGTCGTGGTCGTCGTGGTGGGCGGGGTGGTCGTCGTGTACTCCGGCACACGGGTCTGGACGTTGGTGCGCGGCACCCAGGTGTAGTTGGGGTCGGGCACGAATCCCGGGGGCACCACCTGCTGTGCGGGGTCGACGGCCGGCGCCTGCGGCTCGGGCTGATAGTTCTGGTTCACCCAGAAAAGTGCGACGAACACCACGATCAGTCCCGCCGTGGAGGTCCGCATCCGTCCGCCGAAGAGATAGTTCGGCCACCCGCGGTCCTCGGCGACCCTCTTGAACGAGAACCTCACGCGTCGGTCTCCGCCCGCTCGCCCTTGGGTTCGTGCTCGGCGGCCCTGGCGGGATGCGGAATCGCGGCCACCACCGGCGGCGCGAGCTCCCCCGGGGCGACGATGCCGGCGACGCGCAGCGCGCGGACCACCAGCACCCGCATCCGGCGGCCCACCTCGAACTGCTTGCCCGGCAGCGTGCGGGCCACCATCCGCAGGTTCACGGTGTCGAGCTCGATGCTCTCCACGCCCATCAGCTGTGGCGGGTCGAGCAGCAGGTCCTTCAGCTGCGGGTCGTCGATGGCGTTGCTCGCGACTTCGTGCAGCACGTCGTTGACCGCGTTGAGGTCCGCCGAGGTCGGCACCGGGATGTCGATGACGGCGCGGGCCCAGTCCTTGGATAGGTTGACCGTCTTGACGATCTGGCCGTTGGGGATGGTGAACATCTCGCCCTCCGACGAGCGCAGCTTGGTCACCCGCAACGTGACGTCCTCGACGGTGCCCTCGGCGGGCAGCGCGATCCCGGAGACGGTGAGCGCGACGAGGTCACCGAACCCGTACTGCTTCTCGGTGATGATGAAGAACCCCGACAGCAGGTCCTGGACGAGGCGTTGCGCACCGAAACCGAGCGCGGCGCCGATGACGGCGGCCGGGGCGACCAGGGAACCGATGGGTATCGCGAGGATGTCGGTGATCTGCACCGCGACCATCACGAACAGCAGCGCGACCGCCAGCCACGAGATCACCGAGGCGACGGCCTGCCGATGCTTGGCGCTCTCGGAGCGCACCAGCTGGTCGCTCTCCTGGTATTCGGCGTCGATGCGGCGCGTGACGCGCTGGGCCGCCCAGTTGATGAACCGGGCCGCGAGCAGGCCGCCGATCAGCAGCAGCGCGATCCGGACACCGCGGTCGAGGATCCAGACCCCGATGTCACCGCGCCAGAAGCCGTGCCAGCGCGAAGCCAGGTCGAATGCGAGCACGGTGGTGTTCAAGGTTATTCGTCGTCAGCTTTCTGGTTGCGCCACCTGATCCCTGCCTCCAGGAACCCGTCGATGTCGCCGTCCAGCACGGCGGCTGGGTTTCCGACCTCGTACTCGGTGCGCAGATCCTTGACCATCTGATAGGGGTGCAGGACGTAGGACCGCATCTGGTTACCCCAGGAACTGCCGCCGTCACTCTTGAGCGCGTCCATTTCGGCACGCTCCTCCAACCGCTTGCGTTCCAGCAGCTTTGCCTGCAGCACGCGCATCGCGGAGACCTTGTTCTGCAGCTGGCTCTTCTCGTTCTGGCAGGTGACGACGATCCCGGTCGGGATGTGGGTCAGCCGCACCGCCGAGTCGGTGGTGTTCACCGACTGCCCGCCCGGGCCGCTGGACCGGTAGACGTCGACGCGAACGTCACCTTCGGGGATGTCGATGTGGTCGGTGGTCTCGGTGACCGGAAGCACCTCGACCTCGGCGAACGAGGTTTGGCGCCGGCCCTGGTTGTCGAACGGGCTGATCCGCACCAGCCGGTGGGTGCCCTGCTCGACCGACAGGGTGCCGTAGGCGAACGGGGCGTGCACCGCGAAGGTGGCGCTCTTGATGCCGGCTTCTTCGGCGTAGGAGGTGTCGTAGACCTCCACCGGGTAGTCGTGCTGTTCGGCCCAGCGGATGTACATCCGCATCAGCATCTCGGCCCAGTCCGCGGCGTCCACGCCCCCGGCGCCGGAGCGGATGTTGACCAGCGCCTCGCGCTCGTCGTACTCGCCCGACAGCAGGGTGCGGACCTCCATGGCCTCGATGTCCTCGCGCAGCTTGGCCAGTTCGGCGTCGGCCTCGGCGACTTCTTCGGGCCCGCCCTCTTCGGCGGCGAGTTCGTAGAGCACCGGCAGGTCGTTGAGCCGGCCGCGCAGACCCTCGATACGGCGCAGCTCGTTCTGGGCGTGCGACAGGTCGCTGGTCACTTTCTGGGCGCGCGCCTGGTCGTCCCACAGGTTGGGGTCGGAGGCGTCGCTTTCGAGCTGTTTGATGCGACCGCGGAGGCCGTCGACGTCAACGACGCGCTCCACAGTGGTGAGCGTCGTGTCGAGGGCGGCGATGTCAGCTTGGCGGTCGGGATCCACGGGAGAACAGGTTACTCACTCCGGCGACGCTGCTGGCTGTCGATGCCCGGACCTGGACATTTCGCACCCGCCGTCCCAGAATCCCGTCGAGGTCGATCTTGGCGTTCTACAGTCGGGTTTGGACCCTCGCCCGGCCGCGTCGCGACAGCCCCTCTGCGCGCGCCCGGGCAGCGACAGAAAGCGTGTGCATGCCCGAATTGCGGCCGTACTACGTGGCCATCGTCGGCTCGGGACCCTCCGGGTTCTTCGCCGCCGCCTCATTGTTGAAACACGGTGCCTCCGGCGAGAACCGCGACGTGCGCGTCGACATGCTGGAGATGCTGCCCACCCCATGGGGGCTGGTGCGCTCCGGCGTCGCCCCCGATCACCCGAAGATCAAATCCATCAGCGCCCAGTTCGACAAGATCGCGCTCGACCCGCGATTCCGGTTCTTCGGCAACCTCGTCGTCGGAGACCATGTGCACCCGGACGAACTGGCCGAGCGCTACGACGCGGTGGTCTACGCGATCGGCGCGCAGTCCGATCGCGCGCTCGGCATCCCGGGCGAGGATCTGCCGGGCAGCGTGGCCGCCGTCGACTTCGTCGGGTGGTACAACGCGCATCCGCACTTCGAGGAGATGTCGCCGGATGTCTCCGGCGGCCGCGCGGTGGTGGTCGGCAACGGCAACGTCGCCATCGATGTGGCGCGCATCCTGGTCAGCGATCCGGACATCCTCGGCGAGACCGATATCGCCGACCATGCGCTGGAGTCGCTGCGGTCCCGCGGCGTGGAGGAAGTGCTGCTCATCGGCAGGCGCGGGCCGCTGCAGGCCCCGTTCACCACCCTTGAACTGCGTGAACTCGGCGACTTGGAGGCCCTCGGCGACGTCGACGTGATCGTCGACCCGGCGGACTTCGCCGACATCACCGAGGAGGATCTCGAGGCGGCGGGCAAGACGGTCCGCAACAACATCAAGGTGTTGCGGGGGTACGCCGAGACCACCCCCAAGGGCGCGCGCCGGCGGATCGTGTTCCGGTTCTGCACCTCGCCGATCGAGATCAAGGGCGACGGCAAGGTCGAATCGATCGTGCTGGGCCGCAACGAGTTGGTCCAGGACGCCGACGGCCGGGTCAGCGCCAAGGACACCGGCGAGCGCGAGGAGGTGCCCGCGCAGCTGGTGGTGCGCGCCGTCGGCTACCGCGGCCTGCCGACGCCCGGGCTGCCGTTCGACGAGCGCTCCGGGACGATCCCGCACACCGACGGCCGGGTCGAAGGCAGCCGCAACGAGTACGTCGTGGGCTGGATCAAACGCGGACCCACCGGCGTGATCGGCAGCAACAAGAAAGACTCGGCGGACACGGTCGAGACGCTGCTGGCGGATCTCAGCGCCGGCGAGGTCGCCGAGTTCGGTGACAACCATCTGGAGCAGGTGGAGCGCTGGCTACTGGAACGCCAGCCCAAGCTGGTGACGACCGAGCACTGGAAGCTGATCGACGCGCACGAACGCACCAGCGGTCAGGGATCGGGCCGGCCGCGGGTGAAGTTGACGAGCGTGGCGGACCTGCTCCGGATCGGGCACGGCTGACGACGAAGCGGGCGAGGAACGAGCCCGTGAGGAGTCGGCCCATTCAACACGGCTGACGACGAGCGGGCGAGGAACGAGCCCGTGAGGAGTCAGCTGTACGGCGGGGGCGGCGGCGGATCGGCCGGCGGCATCGGCTCGGGACGTGCGCCGAAGGCCCACTTCTCCGGGTTGCGCGGGTTGTACATCACGTCGATGAGCTGACCCATCGTCGGCCAGGCGTTCACGTCGACGGCGAGCCGCGCGTAGACGGTGTACTCGTTGACGGTCGGTCCGTTGATCACGCCGGTGATGGTGACGAACTGCTCGCCGCTGACCCCGTCGGGACGCGGGCTGACCCCGGTGACCAGCAGGGTGCCGGGTGCCCAGTCGGCGCCGGCTCCCCGTCCTCGTCGCAGCAGCGGCCGCGCCAGGAGCACCAGCGCGCCGACGAGCAGCAGGATCATCGCGAGTTCGAACACACGGCCATGGTAGGCATGCGCTTATGAGCACCATCGCCGACGACGTCGCCCTCGCGCTCCGACTGGCCGATCAGGCCGACGTGTTGACCATGAACCGCTTCGGCGCTGTCGACCTTCGGGTGGAGACGAAACCGGATCTGACCCCGGCCACCGACGCCGATCTGGACACCGAGAAGCTGCTGCGTGCGCAGCTGTCCGAACACCGTCCCAAGGACTCGGTCTTCGGCGAGGAGTTCGGCGGCACCAAGGAGTTCACCGGCAGGCAATGGGTCCTCGATCCGATCGACGGCACCAAGAACTTCGTCCGCGGCGTGCCGGTGTGGTCGACGTTGATCGCGCTGCTCGACGACGGTGTCCCGGTGGTCGGCGTGGTCAGCGCACCGGCGCTCGGCCGGCGCTGGTGGGCCGGAGACGGGCAGGGCGCGTTCACATCGTTCGGGACCAGCACGCGGCAGATCTCGGTGTCCGGTGTCAGCGATCTGGACTCGGCAAGCCTGTCGTACTCGGATCTGACGACCGGCTGGGACGACAAGCGGCCTCGGTTCGTGGAGTTGCTCGACGCGGTGTGGCGGGTCCGGGGCTACGGCGACTTCTGGTCCTACTGTCTGGTCGCCGAAGGCGCGGTGGACGTGGCCGTGGAGCCGGAGGTGAAGCTCTGGGACCTCGCGCCGCTCGACATCCTGGTTCGCGAGGCCGGCGGCCGGTTCACGGACCTGTCGAACAACGTGGGCCCGCACGGCGGAAGCGCGGTGGCCACCAACGGACTGCTGCACGACGCCGTGCTGGCCGCGCTGGCCGACTGACTGCCGCCCCCGACCTGTGAGTTCGGTAACAGAACCGGCTACCTTACTCATCAGTCAGTTCGGTTACCTTACTCTGGAGTCAGTTGCGCGATCGCGCATCACCGACTCACACGAGGGCCGTTGACAATGACGAACACCAGTCCGTCCAAACGGACCGACCGCGAGAGCGCCGTCGGCCTCCACAAACATCGTCGTACCGCCGTCGACATCGGGATCGCGCTGCTCACCCCGCTCGTCGGGCAGGAGTTTCTGGACAAGCACAACCTGCGCGATCCGCTCAACCGCGGGATCAAGTACGGCGTCAAGCACGCGTTCTCCGCGGCCGGGGCCGCGACTCGTCAGTTCAAGCGGGTCCAGGGCCTCGGCAAGGCCCCGGTCCGGCTCAAGTCGAGCGGCGCGGACTACTTCGACCTGACCCCCGACGACGACCAGAAGATGATCGTCGAGACGGTCAGCGAGTTCGCCGAGGAGGTGCTGCGGCCCGCCGCCCACGACGCCGACGCCGCGGCGACCTATCCGGCGGATCTCATCACGAAGGCCGCCGAACTCGGCATCACCGCGATCAACGTTCCCGAGGATTTCGACGGCATCGCCGAGCATCGCGCCACCGTGACCAACGCACTCGTCGCCGAGGCGCTGGCGTACGGCGATATGGGGCTCGCGCTGCCGATCCTCGCGCCCGCCGGCGTCGCGTCTGCGCTGACCCACTGGGGCAGCGCCGACCAGCAGGCGACCTATCTCGGCGAGTTCGCCGGCGAACACGTCCCGCAGGCCAGCGTCGCGATCGCCGAACCGCATCCGCTGTTCGATCCGACGATGCTCAAGACGACCGCGGTCCGCACCCCCAGCGGGTACCGCCTCGACGGCGTGAAGTCGCTGGTGCCCGCGGCCGCCGATGCCGAGATGTTCATCGTCGGCGCGCAACTCAACGGCAGGCCCACGCTGTTCGTCGTCGAAGCGTCGACCTCGGGCGTGACGATCACCGCGGATCCCAGCATGGGCATCCGCGCGGCCGCGCTGGGCAAGGTCGAATTCCACAACGTCACCGTCCCGCTGAGCGCACGGCTCGGCGAGGACGTCTCCGACGCCGAGCACGCCCAGAACTATTCGGAGGCCATCGCGCTGTCCCGGCTCGGCTGGGCCGCGCTGGCGGTGGGCACCTCGCACGCGATGCTCGACTACGTCATCCCGTACATCAAGGAGCGCACCGCGTTCGGCGAACCCATCGCGCACCGGCAGTCGGTGGCGTTCATGGCGGCCAACATGGCCATCGAACTCGACGGCCTGCGCTTGATCACCTGGCGCGGCGCCGCCCGCGCCGAGCAGGGGCTGTCGTTCGCGCGCGAGGCCGCGCTGGCCAAGAAGCTGGGCACCGACAAGGGCATGCAGATCGGTCTCGACGGCGTGCAGCTGCTCGGCGGCCACGGCTACACCAAGGAACACCCGGTCGAGCGCTGGTACCGCGATCTGCGGGCCATCGGCGTCGCCGAGGGTGTCGTCGTTCTCTAGGAAGGTCTTTCGGACATGGCTATCAACTTGGAAATGCCGAAGAAGCTGCAGGCGGTCATCGAGAAGGGCCACCAGGGTGCCGCCGAGATGCTGCGGCCGATCTCGCGCAAGTACGACCTCGCCGAGCACGCCTACCCCGTCGAACTCGACACGCTGGCCGCGCTGTTCGAGGGCATCACGGACGCCAAGACGATCTCGTTCGCCGGCACCGACGCGTTCCGGGCCGGGGACGGCCCGAAAGAGAACGTCAACGGCGCCAACATGTCGGCGTTGCTCAACGCACTCGAGGTCAGCTGGGGTGACGTCGCCCTGCTGTTGTCGGTGCCGTATCAGGGGCTGGGCAACGCGGCGATCTCCGGGGTCGCCACCGAGGAACAGCTCGAGCGACTCGGCAAGGTGTGGGCGGCGATGGCCATCACCGAGCCGAGCTTCGGCTCCGACTCGGCGGCGGTGTCGACCACCGCGACCCTCGACGGCGACGAGTACGTCATCAACGGCGAGAAGATCTTCGTGACCGCAGGCTCGCGCGCGAGCCACATCGTGGTGTGGGCGACGCTCGACAAGTCCAAGGGACGCGCGGCGATCAAGTCGTTCATCGTCCCGCGGGAACATCCCGGCGTCACCGTCGAGCGCCTCGAGCACAAGCTCGGCATCAAGGCCTCCGACACCGCGGTGATCCGGTTCGACAACGCGCGCATCCCGAAGGACAACCTGCTGGGCAGCCCGGACATCGAGGTGGAGAAGGGCTTCGCCGGGGTCATGGAGACCTTCGACGCGACCCGCCCGGTGGTCGCCGCGATGGCCGTCGGCGTGGCCCGGGCCGCGCTGGAAGAGCTCCGCAAGATCCTCACCGACGCCGGCATCGAGATCGACTAC
The DNA here is from genome assembly GCF_002086815.1 of Mycolicibacterium parafortuitum. Classification (GTDB taxonomy): domain Bacteria; phylum Actinomycetota; class Actinomycetes; order Mycobacteriales; family Mycobacteriaceae; genus Mycobacterium; species Mycobacterium parafortuitum. The sequence continues at coordinate 103,380 of NZ_MVID01000001.1, read as the reverse complement.
GACAAGCCCGCGCACGCCCAGAGCGCCGCCGCGGCCGAGTTCCTCCGGATGGAAGCCGACTGGGAGGCGGGTTACCTGCTGACCGTGCGCTCCGCGTGGCAGGCCGACAACCGGATCCCGAACTCCAAGGAAGCGTCGATGGGCAAGGCCAAGGCCGCGCGGGTCGGCAGCGACATCACGTTGAAGGCCGTCGAAATGGCCGGAACCACCGGGTATTCGGAGCAGACGCTGCTGGAGAAGTGGGCACGTGACTCGAAGATCCTCGACATCTTCGAGGGCACCCAGCAGATCCAGCAGCTCGTCGTCGCGCGCCGACTGCTGGGGCTGTCCTCGGCCGAACTGAAATAGCCCCGGCAACGGCCCGTCGCCCGCACCGATGTGGGAGGATCGCCGGACACCGACGTGTGATGCGGTGCCGCTGGACGAATGACCGCCCGCCCGCCTCAGACGTGGTCGAGGGGGCACCATGGCCGGACCCGGCGAACTCGCCATCGATCCCGCGCTGACCGATCTGTACAAGGATCTGCACCGGCATCCCGAACTCGGATTCCAGGAGCACCGGACCGCGTCGATCGTGGCCGATCGGCTGCGGGCCGCCGGCGCCGAGGTGACCACCGGTGTCGGTGGCACCGGTGTGGTGGGTGTGCTCAAGAACGGCGACGGCCCCACGGCGCTGTTGCGGGCTGACATGGACGCGCTGCCGCTGAGGGAGCAGACCGGCCTCGACTACGCCAGCACCGCCACGGCCACCACCGCCGACGGTGCGACGGTCCCGGTGGCACACGCGTGCGGCCACGACATGCACACCGTGTGCCTTCTCGGCGCCGCGACGGCTCTCGCCGCCGACCGGTCGCGCTGGTCGGGCACCGCCGTGCTGGTGTTCCAGCCCGCCGAGGAGCTGGGTGCCGGCGCCCAGGCGATGGTCGACGACGGATTGTTCGACCGGTTCGGACGGCCTGACGTGATCCTGGGCCAGCACGTCGCTCCGCTTCCGGCCGGCAAGATCGCCGGCCACCCGGGTCCGGCGTATGCGGCGTCGGACTCGTTGCGGGTGCGGTTCATCGGGCGCGGCGCGCACGGCTCGATGCCCGAGGCCTCGGTGGACCCGGTCGTGATGGCGTCGGCGGCGGTGATGCGCCTGCAGACGGTGATCTCCCGGGAGGTCCCCAGCACCGCGGTCGCCGTGCTCACGGTCGGGTCGATCCACGCGGGCGACGCCGCCAACGTGATTCCCGGGCATGCCGAGATCCAGCTCAACATCCGCAGCTACGACGCCGCGGTGCGCCAGCGCATCCTCGACGCCGTGCACCGCATCGTGCGCGCCGAAGCGGCCGCCGCCGGGGCACCCGAGGACCCCGAAATCACACCGACCGAACGCTTCCCGGTCGTCACCAACAGCCCCGAGGCGCTGCGCCGGACTCTCGACGCATTCGCGCTGTGGCTGGGCAGGGACAACATCATGGATCCCGGTGCGGGCGCGGGCAGCGAGGACGTCGGCATACTGGCCACCAGTTCCGGTGCGCCGCTGTCGTTCTGGCTCCTCGGCGGCGCCGACCCGGCCCTGTTCACCACCGGCGACCTGAGCGACCCGGCGTTGCTCAGCGTGCCGTCGAACCACTCACCGAAGTACGCGCCGGACCTGCCGAAGACACTGCCGGTCGGGGTCGGGGCGCTGGTGACCGCGGCGCGGACCTGGTTGCCCGCGGCGGGCTGACTGAGCCGAATCGGCAGAGAACCCGGGCAGCGCTTGTTACGGTGCGCTCGTGGAGCATCGCATCACCTGCCCCCTGTGTGAGGCGATGTGCGGCCTGCGGGTCACGGTCGCGGACGGCATCGCGACGTCCGTCCGCGGCAACCCCGACGACGTGTGGTCACGCGGGCACCTGTGCCCCAAAGGCGCGTCCCTGCAGCAGATCCATCACGACCCCAACCGGCTCCGGCAGCCGCTGGTGCGCACCGCCTCCGGCGAGCACGTGCCGGTGTCGTGGGACGACGCTTTCGCCGAGACCGAGCGGGTGCTTCGGCCTGTCCTCGACCGACACGGTGCCCGTGCGGTCACGGTGTACCTCGGCAACCCGGTCGCGCACAACCTCGCATTGGAGACCTATGTCGGCGCGCTGATCGGCATGGCCGGGGCCGCCGGGATGCCGGCGTACTACACGCCGGGCACCGTCGACCAGTGGCCGCTGAACGTGGTCAGCGCGCTGCTGTTCGGCGGGATGTGGAACTCCCCGATCCCCGACCTCGACCGCACCGATCACCTGATGATGCTGGGCGCCAATCCTTCTGCGTCGCAAGGGTCGATGCTCTCGGCACCCGACATCATGGGACGCCTGGCCGCGATCGGTGCGCGCGGCGGCCGCGTGGTCGTCGTCGACCCGCGCCGGACCCAGACCGCGCGGCGCGCCTCGGAATGGGTTCCGGTGCGCCCCGGCACCGACGCGCTGCTGTTGTTCGCCATCCTGCACACTCTGGCCGAGCACGGTGGCATCCGCCGACCACCACACCTGCGGGGCATGGTCGACGGTCTCGACGATGTGATCGCGTTCGCGAAGCAGTTCTCCCCCGAGCGTGTCGCCGAGACCACCGGCATTCCGGCGCCGACGATCCGGCGGCTGGCGGCGGAGCTGTCCGCGGCCGAGCGTCCCGTGGTGTACAGCCGGATCGGCGCGTGCACACAGGAGTTCGGCACGCTGGCCACCTGGCTGGTCTTCGTCCTCAACGTGGCGCTGGGCAGCGTGGACGCCCCCGGCGGCGCGTTGTTCCCGAAGGCCGCGGTGTGGTCGCCGATGTTCATGAAACCGCCGGACCAGGACGGGCCCGGCTGGCGGTTCGGCCGGTTCCGCAGCCGGGTGCGCCAGGCGCCTGAAGTGTTGGGCCAGTTCCCGATCAGCATTCTGGCCGAGGAGATCGACACCCCCGGCGACGGGCAGATCCGTGGCCTGATCACCGTCGCGGGCAACCCGGTGATCTCCGCCCCCGGCGCCGGCCGCCTCGACGCCGCCCTCGGCGGGCTGGACGCGATGATCTCCGTGGACAATTGGCTCAACGAGACGACCCGGCACGCCCACGTGATCCTGCCGGGCCTGTCCCCGTTGGAGCGCCCGCACTGTGACGACCTGTATTGGATGTATTCCATTGCGTCGTGCGTGAAGTGGTCGGATCCGGTGTTGCCCCCAGCACCGGATCGGCCCGCCGAGTGGGAGCTCATGCTGCGCCTGGCCGGTGCGATGCTCGGCACCCCGGCCCCCGACGTGGACGTCGCCGCGATGGACGACCTGTACACCCAGGGCATCGTCTACACCGCGTGCCAGGCCGCCGACACCCCGTTGTCCGGCCGCGACCCCGCCGAGGTGTTCGGGTCACTGAAAGGCGTTGGGCCCGAACGATTGATCGATCTCGGCATCCGGGTCGGCCCATGGGGTGACGATCTCGGCGCCAAGCCTGACGGGCTGACACTCGAAGGCGTGCGCCGTCACCCCGACGGGCTGCGCCTCGGTGAACTCGAACCGGGTCGGCTCGCCGAGACGCTGACCACGCCGTCGGGACGCATCGAGTTGATGCACCCTCTGCTGGCCGCCGACATCCCGCGGCTGGCAGCCCGGATCGACCGTGGCAACGACGATCTGGTGTTGACCAGCCGCCGCCACCTGCGGTCCAACAACTCCTGGCTGCACAACGTATCGACGCTGATGCGGGGAAAGGACCGGTGCACGTTGCTGATCCATCCCGGCGACGCCGACCGTCTGGACATCGCCGACGGCCAACCGGTGGAGGTCAGCACCAGTGAGGGGTCGCTCGTCGTCACGGCCGAGGTGAGCGACGAGATGATGCCCGGTGTCGTCTCCCTACCGCACGGATGGGGGCACGGCGTCGACGGCACTCGGCTCGACGTCGCCAACGCCCACCCCGGGGTGAACGCCAACCTGCTCAATCCCGCCGAGTTGATCGATGTTCCGAGCAACACCCAGGTGGTCAACGGTGTCCCGTGCCGCCTCAGAAGCCGTCGTGCACAACCACCCGGGTCCGGCCGGTGACCCCGCCGCCGAGGATCGTGCCCAGCACCTCGTCGACCTCGCGCACCGACACGTCCCGGGTGATCCGCGCCAGATGCTTGGGCAGCAGCTCGGTTTCGATCTGCGCCCAGATCTCCCGGCGCGGCCCGATCGGCAGCAGGACCGAGTCGATGCCGGCCAGGGTGACACCGCGCAGGATGAACGGCAGGACGGTCGTCGGCAGGTCCGGCGAACCGGCCAGTCCGGAAATCGCCGCGACGCCACCGTATTTCAGCGTGCTCAGCGCATAGGCGAGGGTCTTGCCGCCGACGCAGTCCACGACACCGGCCCAGTGCGCCTTACCGAGCGGGCGCAGCTTGTCCTCGGGATCGGGCACCCGGTCGATCACCTCGGCGGCACCGAGCTCACGGAGCAGGTCATGCTCCTGCGACTTGCCGGTGGACGCGACGACCTCGTAGCCCAGCGCGGTGAGCAGGTCCACGCTGATGGAGCCGACGCCGCCGGTGGCTCCCGTCACCAGCACCGGGCCATCCGACGGGGTGACACCGTGGGTCCGCAGCGCGTTGACGCTCATCGCCGCGGTGAATCCGGCCGTGCCGATCGCGGCGGCGTCGGCCGTGCTCAGTGTCGAGAGCTTGACGAGATAGTCCGCCGGATATCGGGCGGTCTGCGCGTATCCGCCGTGCCGGCCGGTGCCGATGTCCTGCCCGTGCGCGACGACACGGTCGCCGACCGCGAAGTCCGGTGACGAGCTCGCCGTCACCGTGCCGGCCACGTCGATCCCGGGAATCAGCGGATACGACCGTGCCACGCCGCCCTTCGGGGTGACCGCCAGCGCGTCTTTGTAGTTCACGCTGGAGTACTCGACGTGGATCTCGACGTCACCGTCGGGCAGCGCGGATTCGTCGAGGACTTCGGGGCGCAGCACGATGCCGCCCTCGGCGTCCTCGTGGGCGACCATCGCGTTGAATTGCGTCATGACGGCCACAGTAGCGATTCGAAGCGCCCGCGGTGGCCGCCTGAACAGCACACAACAAAGCCCCCGACCGATCCGGCCGGGGGCTTCGTTGGTTCAGCTGTGTCAGCCGAGGAGGTGCGCCTGCAGGTCAGGCTTCATGGCCTGCAGCTCCCGGCCCCAGTACGCCCAGTTGTGCGTCCCGTTGTTGGGGAAGTTGAACACACCGTTACGGCCACCGGCCGCGATGTAGTTGTCCTGGAAGGTCCGGTTGGTGCGGATCGTCAGGCCTTCGAGGAAGGTCGCGGGCAGGTCGCCGCCACCGAGCTCGTTGGGCGTGCCGTTACCGCAGTAGACCCAGATCCGGCTGTTGTTGGCGACCAGGTTCGGGATCTGCACCATCGGGTCGTTGTACTGCCAGGCCGGATCGGTCTCGGCCGGACCCCACATGTCGTTGGCCTTGTAGCCGCCGGCGTCACCCATGGAGATGTTGATCAGGCCGGGCCACCAGCCTTCGGACGGGTTCAGGAAGCCCGACATCGAACCGGCGTAGGTGAACTGGCCGGGGTGGTGCGCGGCGAGCACGAGTGCGGAGCCACCGGCCATCGACAGGCCGACGGCGGCGTTGTTGGTGGAGCGGACCTCACGGTTGGCCGCCAGCCATCCGGGCAGCTCCTGGGTCAGGAAGGTCTCCCAGTTGTAGGTGAGGCAGCCGTTCTTGCCGCAGGCGGGCTTGTACCAGTTCGAGTAGAAGCTGGACTGGCCGCCGACCGGCATGACCACAGAGATGCCGGAGTCGAGGTACCACTCGAAGGCCTGGGTGTTGATGTCCCAGCCGTTGAAGTCGTCCTGCGCGCGCAGGCCGTCGAGCAGATACAGCGCCGGCGAGTTGGGGCCGCCGCTCTGGAACTGCACCTTGATGTCGCGTCCCATCGACGGGGACGGGACCATCAGGTACTCGACCGGCAGGCCCGGCCGCGAGAATGCTCCGGCGGTGACCGTTCCTCCGGTGAGGCCGACCAGACCTGGCAGCAGCACCGCGGCGAAGGTGGCGATGCCGAGTCGGCGCGCCCAAGGCCCGCGAATCCTGTCAAGAAGTCTCATACCGTCAATCCATCCATCTTCCGGCACCGCCTGGCGCGGCTTGTCCCTGCGAGTTCCCCGGGGCGACATCCACGCCACGACATCACAGCGATGTCTTCACCGCGCTGTCTCACCACTCCGAATCTGTCATATAGGTACGGAGGGGCCCGAGAAACTTCAGTTGTAGCGGTTGCAGTAAAGCACGCGACCACGCCCTGAGAAAGCCCGGCCACGCCGGAAAGTGCGTTTTCCTGGCGAAAATGTAATTTGACGATCCCGACGAACAACGCCGCGATCTGGTGAAAGAACGGGGCGTTCGTGCCTGGTCCGGGGGCTCGCCGGACGCGGTGACGGCGGTCACGTCCGCCGCCGGTTCAGTAGGCTCCGCCAATGGCGAAGGGGCGCGCGAGCGCAGGTCGGCTCTCGGTCGACGACTGGATTCAGGCTGGTTACGCGATCCTGGCCGACGACGGTCTGGAGGCCCTCAAGCTCGACCGACTGTGCGCCCGACTGGCGGTGACGAAAGGCAGCTTCTACTGGCATTTCCGCGATATGGCCGCTTATCGCGCCGCGCTGGTGCAGGCCTGGGGTGAACTTCGCGATCGGGATCGCCGCGATTTCGGCGAGTTGGATCATTTGCCGCCACGGGAGCGATTGGCGCGAATGATGTCGTCTTTGCTCGGGGAAAAACAATGGACGCTGGAACGTGCAATGCGCGAATGGGCGCGCACCGATCCGGCGGTGGCCGGAAGCGTGCACGCGGCCGATCTGCTGGTGTTGCGCGCGGTGCGCGAGGCGTTCCTGGCCGCCGGGTTCGACGAGGACGGCGCCGACGTCCGCGCCAATGCGACCTTCGCTGCGGGCATCGGCTTTCTGCACCTCTCCGACGGCCCACCCGACGAACGGTTGACAGCCCAGCGGGAGCGATTTCTCGATCTGATGCTCGCGCACTGACCGTTCCATACCAAAAGGTATGGTAATTTCCGGCCATGACCGTGACCTCGACATCGCCGTCCTCCGTCACCCCCGAGTTCGTCCGGCGCCTGGCCGAGCGGGCCGCCGAAGCCGAACATCTGCGCCGGCTTCCGGAGGACACCCTCGCCGACGCGACGGCAGCCGGGTTGTTCGATCTGCTCGTGCCGAGCCGCTACGGCGGCCAGCAGGCGCCGTTCCCGGCCCTGCTCGATCCGGTGCGACAGATGGCCCACGGATGCCCCTCGAGCGCCTGGACGCTGGGCTTCTACATCCTTCACAACTGGATGCTCGCGCTGTTCAGCGAACAGGCACAGTCCGAGGGCTTCGCGAACCGGCCGTTCCTGTCCCCCGCCCCGCTGGCCCCGACCGGACACGGCGTGAACTGCGACGGCGGGATCCGGCTGACGGGGCGCTGGTCCTGGGCCACCGGCGTCATGCACGGCAACTGGATCATGGTCGGGGCGCTCGGTGAGCGCACGCCGGGCGATCCGAGTTCGATCTACCCGCTGCTGGCGCTGCTGCCGATCGGCGACGTGCGTGTCGAGGACGTCTGGCACACCGACGGGATGCGGGCCACCGGTTCCAACGACGTCGTCATCGAGGATGCGTTCGTCCCGGCGCACCGACTGGTCGAGGTCGCCGACATCTATACCGGCACCGCGCCCGGTTCGGCGCTCCACGATGCGGACACCTACCGCTGGCCCATGGTTCCCGCCCTCGCACTGCTGGCCGCGATGCCCGCGCTCGGAGCTGCCGAACGCGCCACCGAGATCTTCACCGAACGGTTGTCGCAGCGGTTCCTCGCATACGAGGGCGTGATGCAGAAGGACAAGCCGGCCGCGTCCATCCACCTGGGCGGCGCGTCGGTGCGGCTGCGCGCGCTGAGCGGTCTGCTCGCCGACACGGTCGGGGAGATCGAGGGCATCATCGCCGCCGGCGATCCGGTCGAGCGTCCGGTGCGCGCCCGCGCGCGCCTGGCCGCGGCGCACATCGTGCACGAATCGCGCGCGGTGATCGGCGACCTCCTCGGTGCTTCGGGGGCCAGCGCCCACTTCCTCGACAATCCGCTGCAGCGGCTCAAGCGCGACGTCGACGTGATCGTCGGGCACGTCGTCTTCGACTACGACACCGGACGGGAACTTGCCGGGGCGCTGACAATAGGGGCGAAGATTCCCCGCACCGCCATGGTGTGAACCGGAAGGACGACGATGGCCGACACCGCACGCGACCGCATCACGAAGTTCTTCCAGAAGAACATCGCGAACCGGGTCGCGCGTCAGATGCCGTTTCAAACGCTGCTGGAGACGACGGGACGGAAGTCCGGTCAACCACGCACCACTCCCCTGGGCGGACGCCGCGTCGGTGACGAGTTCTGGTTCGTGTCCGAGTTCGGCGACAAGTCTCAGTACGTCCGCAACATCATGGCCGATCCGAATGTCCGGCTGCGGTTGCACGGCCGCTGGCATCGAGGTGTCGCGCACCTGCTGCCCGACGACGATGCCCAGGCGCGGATGCGGATGCTGCCGCGGTACAACAATGTCGGCGTGCGCACCTTCGGCACGAACCTGCTGACGATCCGGGTCGATCTGATCGACTGAGCCGCAACACCCCGGCCAGCCCCGGCCAGCCCCGAGTGCACGCTTTCTGACGCGTTTTCGCCGCCCGAATCTGCGCAGAAAGCGTGCACTCGGGCTTCCCGTGGGCTGTCCGAGCATGCCCGTCCCCGAACCGTCGACAGACCATTGACCACCCTCAGAACTAAAAGTAATGTCAGTTTCACTTCTGACCGAGGAGATGACAGTGGAGTCTTTCGTCCATCTGCGAAAAGGCAAGACCCCGAAGCGGATTCACGCCGACCTTGACGGCCTCAAGGACGACGAGCTGGGCCGGGGCGGTTTCGTCGGACGCACCGCGAACATGTACCGGCGCAATGATCCGACGGCCTTCCGCGCCGTCGGGCCGCTGCGCCCCACCGACGTGCTGAGCTCTGAACTCAAGCCCAGCGACGCCACCGATGCGCACGGCGGTCCGCTGTTGATGTTCTCGAACGACGACTGCCAGGTGTTGCTGTCGCGGCGCAGCGAGGAGATGCCGTTCTTCGTCCGCTACGTCGACGGCGACCTGCTGTCGTTCGTACATCGCGGATCCGGTTCGCTGGAAACCGAACTCGGTCCGCTGGACTACCGCCAGGGCGACTGGATCTACATCCCGAAGGCCTGCACCTGGCGGCAAATCCCGTCCGACGAGACCACGCTGCTGATGGTCCAGGCCACCGACGAATTTCGGGTCCCGCCGCCGGGCACCCTGGGCCGGCATTTCCCGTTTGACCCGGCGCAGGCCGTCATCCCGGAGCCACAGCCCATCGACGACGGCGTGGGTCCGCAGGTCGACGGTGAGTACGAGGTCCGGTTGATCCACGACGGGGGCCCGACGAGCCTGTTCTACCAGCACCATCCGCTCGACGTGGAAGGCTGGCGCGGCGACAACTTCCCGTTCACGTTCAACATCGACGACTACACGGTGATCACCTCGGACAGCGTGCACCTGCCCCCGACCGTGCACCTGTTCATGCAGGCCACCGGCGTGTACATCATGAACTTCCTGCCCAAGCCCGCCGAATCGGTCCCGGGCACCGAACGCACGCCGTGGTATCACCGCAACGTGGACTTCGACGAGATCGCGTTCTTCCACGGCGGCTCGCTCTACGGAATCCCGATGCCCCCCGGGCTCGTCTCCCATGCCCCCCAGGGCGTGCACCACGGCGCACCCGAGAAGGCGCGCGAGCGGGCACGGCGCAAGTTCGACGACTACGACCGGGTGGACTGGTCGGTGATCGCCGTCGACACCCGCAAGCGGCTCATCCCGTCTCCCGAAATTCTGGCCAACGATCTGGGGCAGCACTAGTGGGTACCGAGGTGACCAAGCACGAATACGACCGCATCCCGTATCTCGTTGCCTACCAGAACAACTCGTCGGTCCGCGATGTCTACGGCGGCGTCGCCGAGCTGGTCGTGCTGGAGAGCTATCTTCTCAAACCCAAGACGGTGCAGTCCGACACCGTGCTGGTGTTCATGCACCCGATCGGCGGCGGCGCGTACCTGCCGATGATCAATGCGCTGGCCCGCGCCGGCCACCACGTCATCTACTGCAACAGCCGCTTCCGCGGCACCGACTCGGCGCTGCTGATGGAGAAGGTCGTCGAGGATCTCGGCGAGTGCATCAAGGACGCGAAGAACCGCCTCGGCTATCAGAAGGTCGTCCTCGCCGGATGGAGCGGCGGCGGCTCACTGTCGGTGTTCTACCAACAGCAGGCCCAGAAGCCGACGGTCACGGCCAGCCCGTCCGGCGACGGCCCCGACCTGACCAAGCTGGGTCTGATCCCGGCCGACGGCATCATGCTGCTCGCCGCCCACATCAGCAGACACGGGACGATGACCGAGTGGATGGACGCGTCGATCCTCGACGAGTCCGACCCGACCAAACGCGACCCGGAACTGGATCTGTACAACCCGGACAATCCGAATCAGCCCCCGTACACGCCGGAGTTCCTGGAGCGCTACCACCAGGCGCAGATCGCCCGGAACCGGCGGATCACCAAGTGGGTCAAGGACAAACTGGCCGAGCTGAAGGCCGCGGGACGCCCCGAGGACGAGTTCGCGTTCGTCGTGCACGGCACCATGGCCGACCCGCGCTGGCTCGATCCGACCGTCGATCCGAACGAACGCACCCCGGGCACGTGCTACCTGGGCGACCCGCAGGTCGTGAACATGAGCCCGGTCGGGCTCGCCCGGTTCTGCACGCTGCGCAGCTGGCTGTCGCAGTGGAGCTACGACGACGCCAACGGTGACGCCGTCAAGGCCGGACCGGACATCGCGATCCCCGCGCTGGTGATCGGCAACCTCGCCGATGATGCGTGCACGCCGAGCCACACCCGCCGTATCTTCGAAGCCATCGGGTACGAAGATAAGGAGATGCACGAGATCGCCGGGGCGAACCACTACTACGCGGGGCCGGATCAGCGCGACAAGCTGCGGAAAGCGGTCGGCATCGTGACCGACTGGCTGCAGCGCCACGACTTCGCGGGTGCGTTGTGACCACCGGTCCGCTCGACGGAATCCGGGTCATCGAGGTCGGCACGCTGATCTCGGGCCCGTTCGCCGGCCGCCTACTCGGCGACATGGGGGCCGAGGTCGTCAAGATCGAACCGCCGGGCGCCCCCGATCCGCTGCGCACGTGGGGGCAGGCCGAACTCGACGGCCACCACTTCTTCTGGACCGTGCACGCGCGCAACAAGAAGGCGGTGACCCTGAACCTGCGGGTGCCCCAGGGCCGCGAACTGTTCCTCGACCTCGTCGAACGCAGCGACATCATCGTCGAGAACTTCCGGCCCGGCACGCTGGAGAAGTGGAACCTCGGGTATGACGTTCTGCGCGAACGTAACCGGGGCATCATCCTGGTACGCGTCTCCGGATACGGCCAGACCGGGCCGGAGGCGCACAAGGCCGGTTACGCGTCGGTCGCCGAGGCCGCCAGCGGACTTCGGCACATGAACGGCTTCCCCGGCGGGCCTCCCCCGCGGCTGGCGCTCTCCCTCGGCGACAGCCTGGCAGGCATGTTCGCCGCCCAGGGAGCTCTCGCGGCGCTGTACCGGCGCACCGTCACCGGTGAGGGGCAGATCGTCGACGCCGCACTCACCGAGTCCTGCCTCGCGGTCCAGGAATCCACCATTCCCGACTACGACATCGGCGGGGTGGTGCGCGGCCCGTCCGGCACGCGGCTGGAAGGCATTGCGCCGTCGAACATCTACCCGACCGCCGACGGCAGCTGGGTGGTGATCGCGGCCAACCAGGACACCGTGTTCCGCCGACTGTGCGCCGCGATGGGGCAGCCGGACCTGGCCACCGACGAGAGGTTCGTCGATCATCGTGCCCGCGGCCGCAACCAGGACGAGCTCGACAAGATCATCGGCGACTGGGCGGCGCAGCGCCAGCCCGCCGACATCATCGCGACGCTGTCCGAGGCGGGGGTGATCAGCGGACCGATCAACACCGTCGCCGAGGTGGTCGAGGATCCCCAGCTGCAGGCCCGCGGCATGATCGCCGATCACTGGGATGAGCGGATCGGCCGCAATGTCAAGGGCCCGGGCGTGGTTCCGGTGCTCTCCGAGACGCCCGGCACCATCCGCAGTGCCGGGTCCGCCCGGCCCGGGCAACACAACGACGAGATCTACGGTGACCTGCTCGGCCGCAGCGCTGCCGAACTCGACCAGTTACGCGCGGAGGGTGTGCTGTGACCGAACTGCCGACCCACGTGGACATCCGGGACGTCACACTGCGCGACGGACTGCAGATCGAGGATCCGATCCCGTTGTCGGCCAAGCTGGATCTGCTCGCCGCCATCGCCGCGACCGGTGTCCGCGAGATGGAGGCGACGGCGTTCGTGTCGCCGTCGAAGGTGCCCGCTCTCGCCGACGCCGCCGAACTCGCCGCAGAACTGCACAACTTTCCCGGCATCGAGTTCTCGGCGCTGATCGCCAGCCCGAACGGGGCGAAGCGCGCGATCGCGGCCGGTCTGCATTCGATCGAATACGTCGTGTCGGCCGCCGACAGCCACAGCCGGGCCAACGTCGGCCGGTCCTCGGCCGAATCGACGGCGCTGATCCCGGAGATCGTCGCCATCGCCCACGACAGCGACGTCACCGTCGAGGTCATCATCGCGACGGCGTGGGACTGCCCGTTCGACGGACCCACCGATCCGCAGCGTGTGGTCGACATCGTCACTGCGGCAACCGGTGCCGGCGTCGACAGGCTCGCGATCGCCGACACCATCGGCACCACCACCCCGCGGCGCGTGACCGATCTGATCGCAGCGGTGCGTCCGCTGATCGGTGACACACCGCTGGGGGCTCACTTCCACAACACCCGCGGCGCCGGGGTGGCCAGCGCGTACGCCGCGGTCAGTGCCGGGGTCACGCGACTGGACGCCTCGGTCGGCGGGCTCGGCGGATGCCCGTTCGCTCCCGGCGCCAGCGGCAACATCGCCACCGAGGACCTGGTGTACCTGTTGCGCGACAGCGGTATTCATACCGACGTCGATCTCGACGCGGCCATCGCGGCGGCGCGGGTGGCCCAGCACGCGGTGGGACACGAACTCCCCAGCTCCCTGCTGCGCGCCGGCGACCGGATCCTGGGGTAGCCGACCGTGTCACCGGGACCGTCGGAGACATTGAGCGCCAAGGGCCGTCAAACCCGTGACGCGCTCGCCCAGGCGGCCCGGAAACTGTTCGCCGAACGTGGATTCCACGGAACCACCCTCGGTGACATCACCGCGGCGGCGGGGAGATCACCGGCGGTGTTCTACCGGTACTTCACCGACAAGGAGGATCTGCTGGCCGCGCTGGCCGAGTCCTTCCTGCACGAGGTCGTCGCACCGTCCGGCCTGAGCGTGCCGCTCCCGGAATCCCCCGACGACGACGCATTCTTCACCTCGGTCGTCACCGGCTACTGGACCATGTTCAAACAGAACATCGGCATCATGATCGCGGTGGCGCAGCTGGCCGCCACCCAGCCACGATTTGCCCTCGTGCAGAACGAATTCCGCCGGTTCGGCATGGACATCGTCGCGGCATCGGTGCGTCGGGCCCAGGAACAGGGGTTCGGCACCGAACTGAACCCCGAGCACACCGCGGCGGCGATCGCGCTGCTGTTCGAGAACTTCACCACCGTGTTCGTCGGGTCGTCGAGCCTCGGGGTGCAGATGACCGACCAGGACGCCATTGCGACATTGTCGCGGATCTGGAAGAAAACGCTGTACGGGTACTGATCGTTCAAAGGAGAACACGTGGATTTCACCCTGCCCGACCACCTGCCGGGCCTGCTCGCCGAGATGGACGCGTTTATCGAGGCGGAGATCAAGCCACTGGAGCGGGAGAACATCCAGTACTTCGACCACCGGCGTGAACACGCACGCACCGACTGGGACAACGGTGGCGTCCCGCGGCGCGAGTGGGAGGAACTGCTCGACGAGATGCGCAGGCGCGCCGACGCGGCGGGCTGGCTGCGCTACGGGCTGCCGTCGCAGTTCGGCGGCCGTGACGGCACCAACCTGGACATGGCGGTGATCCGCGAACACCTGGCCGCCAAAGGCCTGGGGCTGCACAACGACCTGCAGGACGAATCATCCATCGTCGGCAACTTCCCGCAGGTGATCATGATGGACCGGTTCGGCACCGAAGAGCAGAAGCGGGAGTGGACCGACGCGCTGATCACCGGAAAGCGCTCGATGGCGTTCGGGCTGACCGAACCCAACCACGGCTCGGATGCGACCTGGCTGGAGACCACCGCCGTCCAGGACGGCGACGAGTGGGTCATCAACGGCGCCAAGCGCTTCAACACCGGTGTGCATCGCGCCACCCACGACCTGGTGTTCGCCCGGACCTCCGGCGAGGCGGGTCAGGCCCGCGGCATCACCGCGTTCCTGGTGCCGTGCGACGCGCCCGGATTCACGGTCCCGTACTACTGGTGGACGTTCAACATGCCCACCGACCACGGCGAGGTCGTGTTGGAGAACGTCCGCGTGCCGTCCGAGGCCATCCTCGGCGAGATCGACCGCGGCTTGGAGGTGGGCCAGACGTTCCTGCACGAGAACAGGATTCGGCAAGCGGCCAGCAGCCTCGGCGCGGCGCAGTACTGCATCGACCGGGCCGTCGCCTACGCCAACGAGCGCAAGGTGTTCGGCAAGCCGCTGGCCACCCATCAGGCCGTGCAGTGGCCGCTGGTGGAACTGCAGACCGAAGCCCAGATGGTGCGCCTGCTGGTGCGTTACGCGGCGTCAGAACTGGACCGCAACCACCACATGGAGGTTTCGGACAAGGTGTCGATGGCCAACTACCGCGCCAACCGGCTGGTGTGTGAGGCGGCCGACCGCGCGATGCAGGTGTTCGGCGGTGTCGGGTACAGCAGGCATGAGCCGTTCGAGCACATCTACCGGCACCACCGCCGGTACCGCATCACCGAGGGCGCCGAGGAGATCCAGATCAGGAGGGTCGCGCAGCGGCTGTTCGGGTTCGGGCGATGAGCGCTCGCGCGAAGAGCAGAAAGCAGCGCAAGTGAGCGCCGACCTCGCGCCGGCGCTGGAGGAGGTGCTGCGCCCGGTCCTCGGAGACACCTCGGTCGAGGATCTGCAGCGGTTGACCGGCGGCGCGAGCCGCACCACCTGGGCGTTCACCGCGACCGGCGACGGGCGTGCGCGCAAGCTGATCCTGCGCACCGGCGCCCGCGACGACATCCACGCCAGCATGGAGCTCGAAGCCGCGGTGCAGCAGCGCGCCGCGGCCGCGGGCGCTCCGGTGCCGCACATCCTGGCGGCCGACAATTCGCCTGCGGCCGTGGGTAATCCGTATCTGATCTGCGACGCGATCGCGGGCGAGACGATCGTGCGGCGCATCTTCCGCGGGCTCGACGACGCCGGGCGCGCTCGCTTGTTGCAGCAGTGCGCGGAGGCGCTGGCGGCGATCCACCGCGCCGATCCCGACGGGGTCGGGCTCACCACCCCGGACGATCTGGCCGAGTGGCGGGCCCGCCTCGACGAAATCGGCGACACCACACCGACGTTCGAGTGGACCTTCCGCCGGCTGGCCGATCAGCGACCCGACCCGTCTCCGATGCGGCTGATTCACGGCGACTTCCGGATGGGCAATCTGATCGTCGACGATTCCGGACTGGCATCCGTGTTGGACTGGGAGCTGACCCACATCGGGGAGGTCTACGAAGATCTGGCCTGGTTCTGTATCCGGGCCTGGCGGTTCGGCGCGCCCGAAGCGCTCGGTGCGGGCGGTCTCGGCAGTGTGGAGACGTTCCTGCAAGCCTATGAACAGGCCTCGGGCACCCCGTTGGACCGGGCGGCGTTCCGGTGGTGGCTGACGGTGGCGACGCTGCGGTGGGGAGTGATCTGCCGGTATCAGGCCGAGCGGCACCTGTCGGGTGAGAACCCGTCGGTCGAACTCGCCGCCATCGGACGCCGGGTCAGCGAGACGGAGTGGGATCTGTTGGACCTACTGTCCGGGAAGGGACCGCAATGAGTGCACGACCCACAGCCGCGGAGCTTGTCGCCGCGGTGGCCGATTTCCTGGACAACGACGTCCGCACCGTCGGCGGGCAGGTCGGGTTTCACGCCCGGGTCGCCACCAACGTGTTGCGGATCGTCGAACGGGAACTGCTCGACGACACCCCGGCCGCGGTGCGTGACGCGCTGGCCTGCCTCGGGTGCTCCGGCGAGGACGCGCTGGCCCAGGGGATCCGGGACGGCCTCCTCGACGACCGGCCGGACGAGGTGATGGCGTCGCTGCGCACGCTGGTCCGTCACCGTTTGGCCATCGACCACCCGGGCTATGCCGACGGTCCATGACCGTCATCTCGACCACGACGTTCGACCTCACCGAGCAGCCCGACCCGTACGGCATCGCCGCCACGTCCGACGGCGCGGTGTGGGTGACGCTGGTGCACAGCGGCGCGGTGGTGCGGCTGGGTCCTGACGGCAGCCGGGATCACTACCCCGTCGGATCGGACGGCTGCCGGCCGTCGGTGCTGGCCGCCGACGGTGCCACGGCCTGGTTCACCCGCACCGGCGACGACCGCGTCACCGCGATCGACGGCGACGGCGCGATCCGGACCGTCGACCTGGATTCCGGCAGCGGACCGTACGGCATCTGTGTGGGCGCCGACGGCGCGGTGTGGTTCACCGAATCCCGCGTGGACCGGATCGGGCGCCTCGACCGCGGCGGCGGCATCAGCCATGTGTCGCTGCCGTCGGGCTGTTTCCCGGCCGCGCTCACCTGCGGCCCGGACGGCACGGTCTGGGCCGCGCTGAACCAGGCCGATGCGGTGGCCCGGATCGGTTCCGGCGGCGAGCTCACGATCGTCGGGCTGCCGGCAGGGTCGGCCCCGGTCGGGATCACCGCCGGGGCCGACGCGGTCTGGCTGGTCGAGATCGGCGCCGGACAGGTGGCCCGGCTGGCCACCGACGGCAAGCTCACCGAGTACCGATTACCGGACCCCTCCTGCCGACCGCACGCCATCGCCGCAGGCCCGGACGGCTACTGGTTCACCGAGTGGGCGGCCGGCCGGGTCGGGCACATCACCGGGGACGGCACCGTCACCGAGTACGACCTGCCCGACGCCGTCTCCGAACCGCACGGGATCGCCGTCGCCGCCGACGGTGCGGTCTGGGTGGCCGCCGAGAGCGGCGCCGTGGTCCGGCTGGCCCGCGGCTGACCTCAGACCCGCCGGATCCGCGCGAGCCACGCCGGCTCGTCGACGACCGTCCCGGGGTCGAGCCCCATCGACTGCGCATGCGCTTCGAGGACGATGCCGCGGTAGATGGTGGTGGTCAGGGCCTCGACGTCCCATCCCTGCCCGAATGCGTCGCGGATCGTCTGCTCGCTGACCTGCGGGCCGAAGCCGCGTCCGGCATCGGAGAGGGCCAGCAGGTGCACGACCGATCCCGGGTGGGTGGCGCCGTGCAGACTGCGGACGTAGCGGGCGCGGTCGTCGTCGGCGAAGATGTGGAACAGCGCGCTGTCGATGATCGTGTCGTAGGCGGTGTCCGTCCCGAGCGCCAGCGCGTCGGCGACCTCGAAACGCGCGGCGACACCCCGCGCTTCCGCGCTCTGCCGCGCCTGCTCGACCGCGGTCGGCGCACCGTCGACACCGAGCACGTCGTATCCCGCGGCGGCCAGCAGCAACGTGTGCTCGCCGGCACCGCAGCCGATGTCGAGGACCCGGCCGGAGATGAGCCCGGCGCGCTCCAGTTCGACGATCGCCGGCTGCGGTTCGCCGATCACCCAGGGCGGGTTCTCGTTCTCGTTGTTGTAGAACTCCTCGAACAGCGACAGTGCGGGGGTGGTATCCATGCAACCAGTGTTCAACCTGAACCCGAGTTGAGGTCAAGAGATGCCTGACGCACTGACTGCGGCCGCCGACCGACTGTTCGACGCGATCACCCGCGGTGACATCGATGCGGTGTCGCGGATGTTCAGCCCCGAGGTCGCGGTGTGGCACAGCGGCGACTCCCGGGACAGCGACCACCGCCGCGCCGTGAAGATCATCGACTGGTTCATCACGGCCACCGTCGAGCGCAGGTACGAGGTGCTGGACCGGCGGTTCTTCGACGGCGGATTCGTCCAGCAACACGTTCTGCATGCGCGCGCCCGCCGCGGAGAGACGATCGCGATGCGGGTGTGCATCGTGATCGCGGTCGGCGCTGACGGCCTGATCACCCGCATCGACGAGTACTTCGACCCAGCGGAAATGCAGCCGCTGCTGGCCGCCGGCTAAGCCACCGAGTTCGGCCTCACCGCAACAAATTCCGGTGACCGAAGGACACATCAACGGCTCCCCGCTACCATCGCGCCCATGGCTGTGCCGTCCCCCGAGTCGCGCGCGGCGCTGCGGATCCTGGTGTACAGCGACGACCCGCGGACCAGGGAGCAGGTGCGGTTGGCGCTGGGCCGGAGAATCCACCCTGAGCTGCCCGAGCTGACGTATGACGAGGTCGCCACCGGAGCGATGGTGATCCGCCGGATGGACGAGGGCGGGTTCGATCTGGTGATCCTCGACGGTGAGGCCACCCCGGTGGGCGGGATGGGAATCGCCAAGCAGCTCAAGGATGAGATCGCCGACTGTCCGCCGATCCTGGTCCTGACCGGGCGCCCGGACGACGCGTGGCTGGCGAGCTGGTCACGCGCCGAGGCCGCCGTCCCGCATCCGATCGACCCGATCCGACTCGCCGACGCGGTCGTGTCGCTGTTGCGCCCCGGCGCCTAGCGCCTGCCGAATCCGAAAAAGACTGCCGCGCTTGGCAGTTGAGGCATGCCCGAGGCAGCGGGACATCGCCGGACGGCGCCAGTAGCGATACTAACCAAAATGTGTGGCGCACATCCAAAACAGGGCTACGCTGTGGGATAGCTCACATCGACAGGCCCCGAGGAGCTACTGCGCAGAATGAATCTGTACACGCCAATTCTGGTGCTCGGTGCGATAGCTGCTGTGTTCGCCGTCGGATCGGTCGGCATCGCCCTCCTGATCGGCCCGCGCCGGTACAACCGCGCCAAGCTCGAGGCCTACGAGTGCGGGATCGAACCGATGGACCCGGCCGATCCGGCGGTCGCGGCCACCGCTCAGCGGTTCCCGATCCGGTACTACCTGACGGCGATGTTGTTCATCGTGTTCGACATCGAGATCGTCTTTCTCTATCCGTGGGCGGTCGCGTTCGACAGCCTCGGCCTGTTCGCGCTGGTCGAAATGCTGCTGTTCATGGTCGTCGTGTTCGTGGCCTACACCTACGTGTGGCGCCGGGGAGGCCTGCAATGGGACTAGAGGAGAAACTGCCCGGCGGCATCTTGCTGTCGACGGTCGAGAAGGTCGCCGGATACGTCCGTAAGGGCTCCCTGTGGCCGGCGACGTTCGGCCTGGCGTGCTGCGCGATCGAGATGATGGCCACGGCCGGGCCGCGTTTCGACATCTCCCGCTTCGGTATGGAGCGCTTCTCGGCGACCCCGCGCCAGGCGGACCTGATGATCGTCGCCGGCCGGGTCAGCCAGAAGATGGCACCGGTGCTGCGCCAGATCTACGACCAGATGGCCGAACCGAAGTGGGTTCTGGCGATGGGGGTTTGCGCATCCTCGGGCGGCATGTTCAACAACTACGCGGTGGTACAGGGCGTCGACCACGTCGTGCCGGTCGACATCTATCTACCCGGCTGCCCGCCGCGCCCGGAGATGCTGCTGCACGCAATCCTGAAACTGCACGACAAGATTCAGCAAATGCCGCTCGGGGTGAACCGCGAAGAGGCCATCCGTGAAGCCGAGCAGGCCGCGCTCGCGGCAACTCCGACGATCGAGCTGAAGGGTCTGCTGCGGTGACCACAGACGACGCGCCCGATCCGGCCCCCGACATCATCGGTGTGCGCCGGGGTATGTTCGGCGCCAAAGGCTCTGGCGACACCTCCGGCTACGGGCGGCTGGTGCGGCCCGTCACGCTGCCCGGCGGCACCCCGCCGCCGTACGGTGGGTACTTCGACGACGTCGTTGCCGCATTGTCCGCCGCGCTCGGCGAGGACGGATACGCCGAGTCGATCGAGCGGGTGGTGGTCTACCGCGACGAACTCACGCTGGAGGTGCACCGCGACCGGCTGGTCGACGTCGCGCTCACGTTACGCAACGACGCGGACCTGAGATTCGAGCTGTGCCTCGGGGTCAGCGGCGTGCACTATCCCGAGGACGCCGGCCGCGAACTGCATGCCGTGTATCCGCTGATGTCGATCACCCACAACCGGCGCATCCGCGTGGAAGTGGCCGTCCCGGACGGTGATCCGCACATCCCGTCGCTGTTCGGCGTCTATCCGACCACCGACTGGCACGAACGCGAGACCTACGACTTCTTCGGCATCATCTTCGACGGACACCCAGCGCTGACGCGCATCGAAATGCCCGACGACTGGGTAGGGCACCCGCAGCGCAAGGACTATCCCCTGGGCGGGATCCCCGTCGAATACCACGGGGCAGAGATCCCGCCGCCGGATCAGCGGAGGGCATACAACTGATGACCGCATCGCAGGAACGCCCCGAGCGGGTGGTCGTCGTCGGCGGCCAGGATTGGGATCAGGTGGTCAGTGCGGCGCGGCAGAACGCCGCCGAACACGCCGGCGAGCGCATCGTGGTCAACATGGGCCCGCAGCACCCGTCGACCCACGGCGTGCTGCGGCTCATTCTCGAGATCGAGGGTGAGACCATCGTGGAGGCCCGGTGCGGGATCGGCTATCTGCACACCGGAATCGAGAAGAACCTCGAGTACCGCACCTGGACTCAGGGTGTGACGTTCGTGACCCGGATGGATTACCTGTCACCGTTTTTCAACGAGACGGTGTACTGCCTCGGGGTGGAGAAGCTGCTCGGCGTCACCGACGACATCCCGGAGCGGGCCTCGGTGATCCGGGTGATGATGATGGAGCTCAACCGGATCTCCAGCCATCTGGTGGCGTTGGCCACCGGCGGTATGGAACTGGGGGCGATGACGGCCATGTTCCTCGGGTTCCGGGAACGCGAGCTGATCCTGTCGGTCTTCGAGACCATCACCGGCCTGCGGATGAACAATGCCTACATCCGGCCCGGCGGGGTGGCCGCCGACCTCCCCGAGGAGGGCCTGCCGCAGGTGCGCGATCTGCTCAAGGTGCTTCCGAACAGGCTGCGCGACTTGGAGAATCTGCTCAACGAGAACTACATCTGGAAGGCCCGCACCGAAGGCGTCGGGTATCTGGACCTCACCGGGTGCATGGCGCTGGGAATCACCGGCCCGGTGCTGCGTTCCACCGGCCTGCCGCACGACCTGCGCAAGTCCCAGCCGTACTGCGGTTACGAGACATACGATTTCGACGTCATCACCGACGACCAGTGCGACTCGTACGGCAGGTATCTGATCCGGGTCAAGGAGATGCGCGAGTCGATCAAGATCGTCGAGCAGTGCGTGGAGAGGCTGGAGCGCACCAGCGGCGAGCCGGTGATGATCACCGACAAGAAGCTGGCCTGGCCCGCCGATCTGAAGGTCGGACCCGACGGGCTGGGCAACTCCCCCGAGCACATCGCCAAGATCATGGGCCATTCGATGGAAGGGCTGATCCACCACTTCAAGCTGGTGACCGAGGGGATCCGGGTACCGCCGGGTCAGGTTTACGTCGCGGTCGAGTCGCCGCGCGGCGAGCTTGGGGTGCACATGGTCTCCGACGGCGGCACCCGCCCGTACCGGGTGCACTACCGGGATCCGTCGTTCACGAATCTGCAAGCGGTGGCCGCGATGTGCGAGGGCGGCATGGTCGCCGACGCGATCACCGCGGTGGCGTCGATCGATCCGGTGATGGGCGGGGTGGACCGCTAATGAGCGCTTGCGCGAAGAAGAGAGCGACCTAATGAGCGCTTGCGCGAAGAAGAGAGCATCATGACTGTTTTCTTGGATCTCGGGCAGCGGCCGGACGAACCGGGACCGCCGATCCACGGACCCGCGACCTACCCCGACGACGTCGTCGAGCGGCTGAGCGCCGACGCGGCGACGATCATCGCCCGCTATCCGCAGTCCAGGTCGGCCTTGCTTCCGCTGCTGCACCTCGTGCAGGCCGAGGACAGCTGCCTGACCCCTGCCGGAATCGCCTTCTGCGCCCGCCAATTGGGTCTCACCGATGCCGAGGTCACCGCTGTCGCGACGTTCTACTCGATGTACCGGCGCACCCCGACCGGGGACTATCTGGTCGGCGTGTGCACCAACACGCTGTGCGCGATCATGGGCGGCGACGCGATCCTGGAAAGCCTGGAAGCCCACCTCGACATCGCCCCCGGGCAGACGACCGCGGACGGCACGATCACCCTGGAACACGTCGAATGCAACGCCGCGTGCGATTACGCCCCGGTGGTGATGGTCAACTGGGACTTCTTCGACAATCAGACGCCGACGTCGGCGCGCGACCTCGTCGACGCGCTGCGCTCCGGGCAGCCGCCGACTCCGTCGCGCAGCGGCGCACTGTGCACGTTCAGACAGACCGCGAGAACACTTGCCGGACTGCCGGATCCGGACTCCCCCGGTGCCGGCCCGGTCGGTCCCGCCACCCTCGCCGGGCTGCGGTTCGCCCACGAACACGACATGGCCGCCCCGCGACCCGGCGCCCCAACCGACTCCACGCCGGATGAGACACCGGAGCAGGCCGTCGCCGCGGAATCGGTCAAAGACGAACCCGCCCCGGCACCGGAAGCCCATGTTCCTGCGCGGTCGTCGACAACTGAGACCAATCCCGACGAGGCGGACGAGTCATGACGGCCCTGTCCCCCGTGCTCACCCGGTTCTGGGACGAACCACAGCCGTGGACGCTGGACACGTATGTCCGGCACGGCGGTTACCAGGCGCTGGAGCGGGCGCTGGCGATGGGCCCGGACGATGTGATCACCACCGTCAAGGACTCCGGGCTGCGCGGTCGCGGCGGCGCCGGCTTCCCGACGGGCACGAAGTGGTCCTTCATCCCGCAAGGCGACGAGGGTGCGGCGGCCAAGCCTCACTACCTGGTCATCAACGCCGACGAGTCCGAACCCGGGACGTGCAAAGACATTCCGCTGATGCTGACCACGCCGCACTTCCTGGTCGAGGGCGCGATCATCGCGGCGTACGCGATCCGGGCGCACCACGCGTTCATCTACGTCCGGGGCGAGGTGGTGCCGGTGCTGAGGAGGCTGCAGGCCGCGGTCGCCGAAGCCTATGCGGCCGGGCATCTCGGCACCGACATCCACGGCACCGGGTTCGATCTGGAACTGATCGTGCACGCCGGTGCGGGCGCCTACATCTGCGGTGAGGAGACCGCGCTGCTGGACTCGCTGGAGGGCAGGCGGGGCCAGCCCCGGCTGCGGCCCCCGTTCCCCGCCGTGGCCGGCCTGTACGCGTGCCCGACGGTGGTCAACAACGTCGAGTCGATCGCCAGCGTGCCACCGGTCCTGCTCCACGGCGTGGACTGGTTCCGCTCGATGGGGTCGGAGAAATCGCCGGGCTTCACGCTGTACTCGCTGTCGGGTCACGTCACCACCCCCGGGCAGTACGAGGCGCCGCTCGGCATCACACTGCGCGAACTCCTCGACTACGCCGGCGGGGTGCGCGCCGGGCACGAACTGAAGTTCTGGACTCCCGGCGGCTCGTCGACCCCGCTGCTGACCGCCGAACATCTGGACGTGCCACTGGATTACGAGGGTATGGCCGGTGTCGGATCGATGCTGGGCACCAAGGCGCTGCAGATCTTCGACGAGACGACGTGCGTGGTGCGCGCGGTGCGGCGCTGGACGCAGTTCTACGCGCACGAATCCTGCGGTAAGTGCACGCCGTGCCGGGAGGGTACCTACTGGCTGGCGCAGATCTATGCGCGGCTGGAGACCGGCGCGGGTACCGAAGCCGACCTCGACAAGCTGCTCGACATCTCCGACAACATCTTCGGGAAGTCGTTCTGCGCGCTCGGTGACGGTGCGGCCAGCCCGATCATGTCCTCGCTCAAGTACTTCCGCGACGAGTACGAGGCTCACCTGGCCGGTCCGTGCCCGTTCGACCCGTACGCCTCGATGCTGGCCGCACCGGAAGGAGTGGGCGCATGACGCTTGCCGAACGCGGGCAGGACGCGCCGCCGGTCGAGATGGTCACACTGACCATCGACGACCACCAGATCACCGTGCCCAAAGGCACTCTGGTGATCCGGGCGGCCGAATTGATGGGTGTGCAGATCCCCCGCTTCTGCGATCACCCGCTGCTCGACCCGGTCGGCGCCTGCAGGCAGTGCCTGGTCGAGGTCGAGGGCCAGCGCAAACCGCTGGCGTCGTGTACCACCACGGTGGCCCCCGACATGGTGGTGCGGACCCAGCACACGTCCGCGTCGGCCGACAAGGCCCAGCACGGGGTGATGGAACTGCTGCTGATCAACCACCCGCTGGACTGCCCGATCTGCGACAAGGGTGGCGAATGCCCGCTGCAGAACCAGGCGATGTCCCACGGCCGCACCGAAACCCGGTTCGAGGACGTCAAGCGCACGTTCCCGAAACCGATCCACATCTCGTCGCAGGTGCTGCTGGATCGCGAGCGGTGCGTGCTGTGCGCGCGCTGCACCCGGTTCTCCGACCAGATCGCCGGCGACCGCTTCATCGACCTGCTGGAACGCGGGGCGCTCCAGCAGGTCGGCATCGCCCCGGGTGAACCGTTCCAGTCGTACTTCTCGGGCAACACCGTGCAGATCTGCCCGGTCGGGGCGTTGACCGGAACGGCCTACCGGTTCCGGGCCCGACCCTTCGACCTGGTGTCCAGTCCCAGCGTGTGCGAGCACTGCGCATCGGGATGCGCCCAGCGCACCGATCACCGGCGCGGAAAGGTGATGCGCCGCCTGGCCGGTGACGATCCCGAGGTCAACGAGGAGTGGAACTGCGACAAGGGGCGCTGGGCGTTCACCTATGCGACGGTCGGCGACCGGATCACCACCCCGCTGGTCCGCGACGGCGACGCGTTACGGCCGGCGTCGTGGTCGGAGGCACTCACGGTCGCGGCGGCCGGGCTGGCCGGCGCGGTCGGACGCGCGGGCGTGCTGGTCGGCGGCCGGTCGACCGTCGAGGAGGCCTACGCGTACGCGAAGTTCGCCCGGATCGTGCTGTCCACCAACGACGTCGACTTCAGGTCCCGGCCGCACAGCCGGGAGGAGGCCGACTTCCTCGCCGCGCACGTCGCGGGGCGGCCGATGCACGTCACGTACTCCGACCTGGAGAACGCGCCCGCCGTACTGCTGGCGGGGCTGGAACCCGAAGAGGAATCACCGATCGTCTTCCTGCGCCTGCGCAAGGCGGTCCGCAAGCGCGGCCTGCAGGTGCGTGCGGTCGCCCCGCTGGCGTCTCGCGGGCTCGACAAACTGTCCGGCCGGCTGATCAGTACCGCGCCGGGCGGCGAGGCTGCCGCGCTGGACGACCTCGCCGCCGACGACCTGCTGACCATGCCCGGGGCGTTGATCCTCGTCGGCGAGCGGCTCGCGACGTCGCCAGGCGCGTTGTCGGCCGCGGGCCGGCTCGCCGAGGCCACGGGTGCGCGGTTGGCGTGGATTCCGCGCCGGGCCGGGGACCGCGGCGCGGTGGAGGCCGGCGCCCTGCCGAACCTGCTGCCGGGCGGACGCCCGGTCGGCGACGACGCGGCACGCACCCAGACCGCGCGCGATTGGCACGTCGACGAACTGCCCGCCACCGCGGGCCGCGACACCGACGGCATCCTCGACGCGGCCCGCGGCGGCGCCCTCGGCGCGCTACTGATCGGCGGGGTCGAACCCGCCGACCTTCCCGACCCGGACTCGGCACTGGCCGCGATCGAGGCTGCACCGTTCGTCGTCAGCCTGGAGATCCGGCACGGCCCCGTGACCGAGCGGGCCGACGTCGTGTTCCCGGTCGCGCCGGTGGCGGAAAAGGGTGGCGCTTACCTGAACTGGGAGGGCCGAAGCCGCCCGTTCGAACCGTCGCTGCGCACCAACGCCGTGACCGATCTCCGCGTGTTGACGATGCTGGCCGACGAGATCGGCATCGATCTGGGGTTGCCCTCGGTTCCGGCGGCCGCCGACGAGCGCGGCCGGCTCGGATTGTGGTCCGGCGGGCGCGCCGCGGCTCCGGGGGTCGGCGCCGCGGCGCCCACCCCGGAATCGGGACAGGCGGTGCTGGCCGGCTGGCGCATGCTCCTGGACGCGGGCCGCCTCCAGGACGGCGAACCGTACCTGGCCGGGACGGCGAAGCCGCCGACCCTGCGCCTCTCCGCGGCCACCGCCGCCGAGATCGGCGCCCGCGACGGCGACCCGGTCACCGTGCGCAGCGCGCGGGGCGCGCTGACCTTGCCGCTGACCGTCACCGCGATGGCCGACCGGGTGGCATGGCTGCCGCTGAACTCCCCCGGCTGCCACGTCCATCAGAGCCTCGGTGTCACCGCCGGGGCCCTCGTGTCGCTCGAAGTGTCGACCGGAGCGTCGACCGAACCGGGGCAGGGGGTACCGGCATGACCTATCCCGACCCGACCCTGTTCGGCCACGATCCGCTGTGGCTGATCATCGCGAAGGCCGTCGGGGTCTTCGGGTTCCTCGTGCTGACGGTGCTCACCGCGATCCTGCTCGAACGAAAGATCCTGGGCCGCATGCAGTTGCGGTTCGGCCCCAATCGCGTCGGGCCGCGTGGTCTGCTGCAGTCGCTGGCCGACGGCATCAAGCTCGCCCTCAAGGAGGGACTGGTACCGGCCGGGGTCGACAAGGGGATCTACCTGGCCGCGCCGGTGATCTCGGTGATCCCGGCGTTCATGGCGTTCGCGGTGATCCCGCTCGGCGGCGAGGTGTCGGTGTTCGGGCACCGCACCGCGTTGCAGTTGACCGACCTGCCGGTCGCGGTGCTCTACATCCTGGCGGTCACCTCGATCGGGGTGTACGGCATCGTGCTGGCCGGCTGGGCGTCGGGGTCGGTGTACCCGCTGCTCGGTGGTCTGCGATCGTCGGCACAGGTGATCTCCTACGAGATCGCGATGGCCTTGTCGTTCGTGGCGGTGTTCATCTACGCGGGCACGATGTCGACGTCGGGCATCGTCGCCGCGCAGAACGACGTCTGGTACATCTTCCTGCTGCTGCCGTCGTTCCTGGTGTACGTGACCTCGATGGTCGGCGAAACCAACCGGGCTCCGTTCGATCTGCCCGAGGCCGAGGGTGAGCTGGTCGGCGGTTTCCACACCGAGTACTCGTCGCTGAAGTTCGCGATGTTCATGCTCGCCGAGTACGTGAACATGACGACCGTGTCGGCGCTGGCGACGACGCTGTTCCTGGGCGGGTGGCACGCCCCGTGGCCGATCTCGCTCTGGGAGGGTGCCAACAGCGGGTGGTGGCCGCTGCTGTGGTTCACCGCCAAGGTGTGGATGTTCCTGTTCGTCTTCATGTGGCTGCGCGCCACCCTGCCGCGGATGCGCTACGACCAGTTCATGGCGCTGGGCTGGAAGATCCTGATCCCGGTGTCGTTGGGCTGGATCGCGATCGTCGCGGTGACGCATTCGCTGCAGGAGCGCGGCCTGCAGGCGTGGGCGACCGCGTCGCTCGGACTGTTGATCGCGGCGGTCGCACTGGCCGCCCTGCTGGTGTGGCGACGGTTGCGCAGCATGAACACTCGCCGGACAACGCCGCCACCGCCCACCCCGCCCGCGGGTGGCG
Source organism: Mycolicibacterium parafortuitum (assembly GCF_002086815.1). Taxonomy (GTDB): domain Bacteria; phylum Actinomycetota; class Actinomycetes; order Mycobacteriales; family Mycobacteriaceae; genus Mycobacterium; species Mycobacterium parafortuitum. Next base: position 75,588 of record NZ_MVID01000001.1, on the reverse strand, counting down.
GCGCGTTCCCGGTGCCGCCACTACCGGTGAAGGAGCATGCGGATGTCTAGGTTCTTGGACGCCATCGCGGGATTCGGCGTCACGTTCGGGTCGATGTTCAAAAAGCCCATCACCGAGCAGTATCCGGAGAAGCCCGGCCCGGTCGCAAAGCGCTATCACGGCCGCCACCAACTCAACCGGTACCCCGACGGGCTGGAGAAGTGCATCGGGTGCGAACTGTGCGCCTGGGCGTGCCCGGCCGACGCGATCTACGTCGAGGGCGCCGACAACACCGAGGCCGAGCGCTATTCGCCCGGTGAACGGTACGGGCGGGTGTACCAGATCAACTATCTGCGCTGCATCGGCTGCGGTCTGTGCATCGAAGCCTGTCCGACGCGGGCTTTGACCATGACCAACGACTACGAGATGGCCGACGACAACCGTGCCGATCTGATCTACGGCAAGGACAAACTGCTGGCCCCGCTGCAGCCCGGGATGGAACCGCCCCCGCACGCGATGGCGCCCGGCAGCACCGACGAAGACTACTACCTCGGGAATGTGCTGGGCGGCATCAAATGACGGAGACCATCCTGTTCTGGGTGATGGCGGTGATCGCGGTCGCCGGCGCGCTCGGGGTGGTCGCCGCACCGAAGGCCGTCTACTCGGCGATGGCGTTGGCGACCACGATGATCTCGTTGGCCGTGCTCTACATCGCGCAGGGCGCCCCGTTCCTGGGGGTGGTGCAGATCGTGGTCTACACCGGCGCGGTGATGATGCTGTTCCTGTTCGTGCTGATGCTGATCGGCGTGGACTCGTCGGAATCCCTGGTGGAAACCCTTCGCGGGCAACGGGTTGCGGCGATCGCGGTCGGTATCGGGTTCGGCGTCCTGCTGATCGCCGGAATCGGCACGGTCTCGGTGCACGGATTCGTCGGGATCGAGCAGGCCAATGCCGGCGGCAACGTCGAGGGGCTGGCCGCGCTGATCTTCACCCGGTATCTGTGGGCGTTCGAGCTGACCGGCGCGCTGCTGATCACCGCGGCGCTCGGGGCGATGGTGCTCGCGCACCGAGAGCGTTTCCAGCGCCGCAAGTCCCAGCGCGAACTCGCCGTGGAACGGTTCGCGCCCGGTATGCACGCGACGACCCTGCCCAACCCCGGCGTGTACGCGCGGCACAACGCCGTCGACGTGCCGGCCCGGTTGCCCGACGGTTCGGCCTCGGAGCTGTCGGTCAGCGCGATCCTGCAGGTCCGCCCGATGCCAGAAGGTGCGGACGGGGGTGAGCATGAATCCCGATAACTACCTCTACCTCTCGGCGCTGCTGTTCACCATCGGCGCTGCCGGAGTTCTGCTGCGGCGCAACGCGATCGTGATGTTCATGTGTGTCGAGCTGATGCTCAACGCGGCGAACCTGGCGTTCGTCGCGTTCTCCCGCATCCAGGGCAACCTGGACGGCCAGATGGTCGCGTTCTTCACGATGGTCGTCGCCGCCTGCGCGGTGGTGATCGGCCTGGCCATCATCATGACGGTGTTCCGGACCCGGCGCTCGGCGAGCGTCGACGCGGCAAGCCTGCTGAAACACTAGGGGTTTCATGACACTACCGGTGTGGCTCTTGATCGCGCTCCCACTGGCGGGCGCGGCGGTCCTGCTGCTGGCGGGCCGGCGTGCCGACGGCTGGGGTCACCTGGTCGGGACGTTGGCGGCGCTGGCTTCCTTCGCCTGCGCGGCCGTGTTGTTCGTGGACATGGCCGGCCGCGACGCCGAACACCGGGCTACCGGTGAGACGCTGTTCAGCTGGGTTCCGGTCGGCGAGTTGCGCGTCGACTTCGGACTGCACCTCGACCAGCTCTCCATGTGTTTCGTGTTGCTGATCACCGGTGTCGGATCGCTGATCCACATCTACTCGATCGGGTACATGAAGGAGGACCCCGGCCGCAGACGTTTTTTCGGTTACCTCAACCTGTTCCTGGCGGCGATGCTGCTGTTGGTGCTCGCCGACAACTACCTCGGCCTGTACATGGGTTGGGAGGGGGTGGGCCTGGCGTCGTATCTGCTGATCGGATTCTGGTCGTACAAACCGTCGGCGGCGACGGCGGCCAAGAAGGCGTTCGTGGTCAACCGGGTCGGCGACATCGGGTTGGCGGTCGCGCTGATGGTGATGTTCGCGGCCGTCGGGGCGGTCGGATTCGGCGACGTGTTCGCCGCCGCACCACAACTCGGCGAGGGCACGCTGACCGCGATCGGGCTCGCGCTACTGCTGGCCGCGTGCGGCAAGTCGGCACAGGTGCCGCTGCAGTCCTGGCTCGGCGACGCGATGGAGGGCCCCACCCCGGTGTCGGCACTCATCCACGCCGCGACGATGGTCACCGCCGGTGTCTACCTGATCGTGCGGTCGGGCCCCGTCTTCGACCTGGCCCCGCACGCGCAGACCGCCGTCGTGGTGGTCGGCGCCGTCACGCTGCTGTTCGGTGCTGTGATCGGATGCGCGAAAGACGACATCAAGAAGGCACTGGCCGCATCGACGATGAGCCAGATCGGTTACATGGTGCTCGCCGCCGGCCTGGGACCTGCCGGGTACGCGTTCGCGATCATGCACCTGCTCACCCACGGCTTCTTCAAGGCGGGGCTGTTCCTCGGCGCCGGGTCGGTGATGCACGCGATGGACGACGAGGTGAACATGCGCCACTACGGCGGCCTGCGTCGCGCGCTGCCCGTCACGTTCGTCACGTTCGGGCTCGGTTACCTGGCGATCATCGGCATTCCGCCGCTGGCCGGGTTCTTCTCCAAGGACGGCATCATCGAGGCCGCCCTGGGCGCCGGCGGGCTCAAGGGCGTGGTGCTCGGCGGCGCAACGATTCTCGGCGCCGGGATCACCGCGTTCTACATGACGCGGGTGATGCTGATGACGTTCTTCGGCGAGAAGCGCTGGGCCGAACACTCGCATCCCCATGAGGCGCCCGCGGTGATGACGTGGCCGATGATCCTGCTCGCGATCGGCTCGGTCACCGCAGGTGGCGCGCTGGCGATCGGCGGCACGCTGGAGCACTGGCTCGAACCGGTGGTCGGCGCGCACGAGATCCACCACGTGCTGCCGGTGTGGGTGGTGACCGTCATCGTGTTGTCCGTCGTCGCGGTCGGCATCGGCGTCGCGTACCGCATGTACGGCCGCCGCCCGGTGCCCGTGGACGTGCCGGACGGGTCGCCGCTGACCGTCGCCGCGCGGCGGGACCTCTACGGTGACGCGTTCAACGAAAGGGTGCTGATGCGGCCGGGTCTGGCGTTCACCCGCGGGTTGGTCGAGATCGACGACGACGCGGTCGACGGGGCGGCCGGCGGGCTCGCGGCCGCGGTGTCGCGCCTCTCGGAAGGGTTGCGGCGGTTGCAGACCGGGTTCGCCCGCTCGTACGCGCTGTCCATGCTGGCGGGCGCGGCGGCCGTCGTCGCGATGATCCTGGCGGTGAACCTGTGGTGACCTCGATTCCGGTGCTGACCGTGCTGTGGGCGATCCCGATGCTCGGCGCGGCCCTGGTGCTGGTGTTGCCCGCCGCGGCGCGCCACCTCGCGAAATGGGTGGCGCTGGCGGTGTCCCTGGCCGTGCTGGTGGTCGCCGCCGTCATCGCGGTGAACTTCGATCCGGGCGGCGAGCAGTTCCAGTTCGTCGAGAACTACCGGTGGATACCGTCTTTCGGCACCGGCTACATCCTGGGCGTCGACGGGATCGCGCTGGCCTTGGTGGTGCTGACCGCGGTGCTGTTGCCGCTGCTGATCGTCGCCGGGTGGAACGACGCCCGCGACCGGGTCAGCTGGGGTGGCCGGTCCACCCACATCTATTTCGCGCTGACGCTGGCCGTCGAGGGCATGGTGCTGATCTCGCTGGTGTCGCTCGACATCCTGCTGTTCTACGTGTTCTTCGAGGCCATGCTGATCCCGATGTACTTCCTGATCGGCGGCTTCGGCGGTGAGCACCGCAGCAGGGCCGCGGTGAAGTTCCTGCTGTACAACCTGTTCGGCGGTCTGATCATGCTGGCCGCGGTGGTCGGGCTCTACGTCGCGACCGCCACCAGCGACGCGTTCACCGCGGGCACGTTCGACTTCCGCGCCATCGTCGCGGCGGTAACCTCCGGCGAGTTCGTCGTCAATCCCGCTGTGATGCACCTGTTGTTCGGCGGCTTCATGTTCGCGTTCGCGGTGAAGGCGCCGTTGTGGCCGTTCCACCGCTGGCTGCCCGACGCCGCGGTCGAGGCCACCCCGGCCAGCGCCGTGCTGATGATGGCGATCATGGACAAGGTCGGCACGTTCGGCATGATCCGCTACTGCCTTCCGCTGTTCCCGGATTCGGCGGTCTGGTTCAGCCCGGCGATCATCACGCTGGCCGTGATCGGCATCGTGTACGGAGCCGTCGTCGCCATCGGTCAGACCGATGTGATGCGGTTGATCGCCTACACCTCGATCTCGCATTTCGGGTTCATCATCCTGGGCATCTTCGTGATGACCACCCAGGGCCAGTCCGGATCCACGCTGTACATGGTCAACCACGGCATCTCGACCGCCGCGCTGTTCCTGATCGCCGGATTCCTGGTGTCTCAGCGCGGATCCCGGCTCATCAGCGCCTACGGCGGTGTGCAGAAGGTCGCGCCGGTACTGGCCGGGACCTTCTTGGTCGCCGGCCTGGCCACGCTGTCGCTGCCCGGGTTGGCGCCGTTCATCAGCGAGTTCCTGGTCCTGATCGGCACGTTCACCCGCTACCCGGTGCTGGCGGTGCTCGCGGCCAGCGCCCTGGTGCTGTCGGCGATCTACATCCTGTGGATGTACCAGCGGATGATGACCGGGCCCGTCCCGGCGGCGCTGGAGCACGGCGAACACAAGATCCGCGATCTGCTGCCCCGCGAACTCGCGGTCGTCGTCCCGCTGATCGCGCTGCTGCTGGTGCTCGGCATCTATCCCAAGCCCGCACTCGACATCATCAACCCGGCGGTCACCCACACGTTGACGACCGTCGAACAGAGCGACCCCGCACCCCGGATGGCGGAAGGCCCGGCCCGATGAACCTTTCGTTACCGACACCGTCGGTGGAGTACTTCTACCTGTCCCCGATGCTCATCGTGCTCGGCGCCGCGGTCCTCGGGGTACTCGTCGAGGCTTTCCTGCCGCGGAATCGCCGCTACGGCGCGCAGGTCTGGCTCAGCCTGGTCGCGTTGGTCGCCGCACTGGTCGCCGTCGTCCTGGTGGGCCGCGACCTGCACGGCGGGGCGGGGGTGTCGGCGGTGATGGGCGCGGTCGCCGTCGACGGGCCCGCACTGTTCCTCCAGGGCACCATCCTGATGGTCGGGGTGCTGGGCGTGCTGCTGATCGGCGAGCGACAGCCCACCGCCGACGTCGAGGCCGACGGCATCCGGGGTCTGGACGCCTTCACCCCGCAGGCGTCCGCGGTCGCGGGCAGTGTCGCCGAGAAGGTCGCGACCAGACTGGGTGTCGTCCAGACCGAGGTGTTCCCGCTGACCATGTTTGCCGTCGCCGGGATGTTGCTGTTCCCGGCCGCCGACGATCTGCTGACGATGTTCATCGCGCTCGAGGTGCTGTCGCTGCCGCTGTACCTGCTGTGCGGGCTGGCCCGGCGGCGCAGGCTGCTGTCGCAGGAGTCGTCACTGAAATACTTTCTGCTGGGCGCGTTCTCGTCGGCGTTCTTCCTGTACGGCGCGGCCATGATGTACGGGTACGCGGGAACGCTGAAACTGCAGGGCATTGCCGACGCGGTCGCGGCGGGCGAGGGCCGGTCATCGCTGGCGTTGATCGGGATCGCGCTGCTGCTCGTCGGTGTGCTGTTCAAAGTCGGTGCGGTGCCGTTCCATTCGTGGATCCCGGACGTCTACCAGGGCGCGCCGACGCCGATCACCGCGTTCATGGCGGCCGCCACGAAGATCGCCGCGTTCGGCGCGATGCTGCGCCTGTTCTACGTCGCGCTGCCGGAGCTGCGCGACGACTGGCGACCGGTGCTGTGGGCGATCGCGATCCTGACGATGATCGTCGGCACCGTCACGGCGGTGACCCAGAACGACGTCAAACGCATGCTCGGATACTCGGCGGTCGCCCACAGTGGGTTCATCCTGACCGGCGTGATCGCGGGCAACGAAGCGGGGGTGTCGTCGACGCTGTTCTATCTGTTCGCGTACGGCTTCTCCACCGTCGGCGCGTTCGCGGTGGTCGGGATGGTGCGCGACGCCGACGGGCACGAGGACAGCACGCTGGCGCGGTGGGCCGGGTTGGGCAGGCGGTATCCGTTGACCGGCATCGTGTTCTCGCTGTTCCTGCTCGCGTTCGCCGGCATCCCGCTGACGAGCGGGTTCGTCAGCAAGTTCGCGGTGTTCAAGGCCGCCGGCGAAGGCGGGGCGATCCCGCTGGTCGTGGTCGGTGTCATCGCCAGCGCGATCGCGGCGTACTTCTACGTGCGGGTGATCGTGTTGATGTTCTTCACCGACCGGCCCGACGACGCGCCGACGGTCGTGGTGCCCAGCGCGCTGACCACGGCCGTCGTCACCGTCACCGCGGCGGTCACGTTCGCGCTCGGGGCGCTGCCGCAGCCGTTGCTGGACCTGGCCGACTCGGCCGACCGGTTCTTCTGATAGCAAAGTAGACATGTCCGCAGAGTTGGCGATGACCGCCGATCACGACTTCGTCCGGGTGATCACGCTGAACCGGCCGTCGTCCCGCAATGCGCTCAGCCGCGACCTGATCCGGGCCACCTACGCGGCGCTGACCGCCGCGGACTCCGACGCGTCGGTGCGTGCCGTCGTGCTCACCGGCGCCGATCCGGCGTTCTGCGCCGGCGTCGACCTGAAAGAGGCTGCGCGCGACGGGCTGTCGTACTTCGAGGAGTTCCGCTCACAGAGCTGCATCACCGCGGTGGCGAACATGCGCACGCCGGTGGTCGGCGCGATCAACGGCGCCACCTTCACCGGCGGGCTGGAGATGGCGCTCGGCTGCGACTTCATGATCGCCTCGGAGCGTGCGGTGTTCGCCGACACGCATGCGCGGGTGGGCATCCTGCCGGGCGGCGGGATGACGGCGCGGTTGCCGCAGCTCGTCGGCGCCGCGATGGCTCGGCGGCTGTCGATGACCGGTGAAGTGGTCGACGCCGCGCGCGCCGAACGCATCGGGCTGGTGACCGAGGTGGTGGCCCACGAGCGGTTGATGGAGCGGGCGATCGAGCTGGCTCGCCAGATCGCCGAGGTGCCGCGCCCGACGATGCGCGGCCTGAAGGAGATCTACACGACCGGCGCGGCAGCGGTCGTCGACCCGGCGCTGGCCGCCGAGGAGGCGATCGCGTTCGCCCAGCACCGTGACCTCGACGCCCTCGGTGACCGGTTCAGTGAGGTGTCGCAGCGCAACAAGGACCAGATCGCCCGCGGCTGAGTGCCAAGCGCGCTCGGCCGTCCTCAGGTGGCGACGCCGTGCAGCAGGATGTCGGTCGTCGTGTCCACCCACGACGGGCTCTCCAGCGCGCCGGGGGTCTGCAGCAGGGCCAGCAGCGTCGCGCCGCCGACCAGGCTGACGAGCCGGTCGGGATCGACACCCTCCCGGACCTCGCCGCGTTCGACCGCGTCGTGCAGCCGGGCCCGCACGGCGGCGAACAGGTCGGTGAACCGGGCCCCGATCCGGCCGGTGAGCTCGGCATTGGCCGACATGTCGGAGATCAGTCCGGGCAGCGCGGCCCGTACGACCGGACTCAGGAACACCTCGCGGGTCGTCTCGATCATCGCCCGCAGATCGGCGGCGATGTCCCCCGGCGGGGACTGCATCACGGTCGGCGTCGCCGGGAACGCGGCCTCGTGGACCAGTTCGGCCTTGCTCGACCATCGCCGGTACAACGCGGTCTTGGTCGTGCCCGCCCGCTCGGCGACCGCGGCCATCGTGACATTCGAATAGCCGATTTCGACAAGTAGATCCGCCGTCGCCTCCAATATGGCAGCGTCGATGCGCGGGTCCCGCGGGCGCCCCGCGCCCGTGGCCTTTACACCCGTGGACGGGTCTGTTTTCATATCGCTACTCACGGTATCGTATTAGCGGGCTTCGAGGCCCGAATATCGACGGGAAGGACCAGTGCGGTGACGAGCGAACCCGCTGTCGACAACGTGGAACGACTCCAGCGCTCCAGCCGGGACCTGTCCGACGTGCCCACGACGCTGTCGCGTTGGCTGTCGACGCTGATCCCGGACGTCACCCCGGAGATCACTGTCGAAAGTGGTATCGACGCCAACGGAATGTCCTCCGAAACGATCCTGTTGAACGGGCGCTGGGCGCAGGGCGGCGACGCCGTAGAGCACCGCTGGGTCGCCCGGGTGGCGCCCACCGAGGCCGACATCCCCGTATTCGAACACTACCGCCTCGACCACCAGCACGAGGTGATGCGCAAGGTCGCCGAGCTGACCGATGTCGCGGTACCGCCGGTGCGCTGGCTGGAGACCTCCGGCGACGTGCTGGGCCGGCCCTTCTTCCTGATGGACCGCGTGGACGGGCTGGTCCCGCCCGACGTGATGCCCTACACCTTCGGCGACAACTGGCTCTTCGACGCGACCGCCGACCAGCAGCGCCTGCTGCAGGACCGCACCCTCGAGGTGCTGGCCGCGCTGCACTCGATCCCGGACGCGGCGCGCACCTTCGGCTTCCTGCAGGACATCGATCCGCCCGGCGAGACCGCGCTGCACCGCCACTTCGGCTGGCTCAAGGACTGGTATGCGTTCAGCGTCCCCGGCATCGGCGCCTCGCCGCTCGTCGAACGCGCCCTGGGCTGGCTGGAGGACCACTTCCCCGACGACGTCGCGGCCACCGAACCCGTTCTGGTGTGGGGTGATTCGCGCATCGGCAACGTCATCTACCAAGACTTCTCCCCCGTCGCCGTGCTGGACTGGGAGATGGCGACGGTCGGCCCGCGTGAGTTCGACGTGTCGTGGATCATCTTCGCCCACATGGTGTTCCAGGAACTGACCAAGCTGGCCGGCCTCCCCGGTATGCCGGACTTCCTGCGGGAGGACGACGTCCGCGCCACCTACCGGGAGCTGACGGGCGTCGAGGTCGGCGACCTGAAGTGGTTCTACGTGTATTCGGCGGTGGTGTGGTGCTGCGTGTTCATGCGCACCGGGGCGCGCCGCGTGCACTTCGGCGAGATCGAGAAGCCCGCCGACATCGAAACGCTGTTCTACCACGCGTCATTGCTCAAACGACTGATCGGAGAGGCCGACTGATGCTCGGACCGATGGACGAATACCCGGTACACCAGATCCCGCAGCCGATCGCGTGGCCCGGTTCCTCGGATCGCAACTTCTATGACCGGTCGTACTTCAACGCTCACGACCGCACCGGCGACATCTTCGTCATCACCGGACTCGGCTACTACCCGAACCTCGGCGTGAAGGACGCGTTCTTCCTGGTAAGACGCGGTGACACCCAGACCGCGGTGCACCTGTCCGACGCGATCGACCAGGACCGGCTCAACCAGCACATCGGCAACTACCGCGTCGAGGTCATCGAGCCGCTGCGCAAGCTGCGCATCGTGCTCGACGAAACCGAGGGCATCGCAGCGGATCTCACCTGGGAGGGGCTGTTCGACGCCGTCCAGGAGCAGCCGCACATCATGCGGCGCGGCACCCGGGTGACCCTGGACGCACAGCGCTTCGCCCAGGTCGGCTCGTGGAGCGGCCAGTTGTCCATCGACGGCGCCGACATCGCCGTCGACCCCGACCGCTGGATCGGCACCCGGGACCGGTCGTGGGGTATCCGGCCGATCGGTGAGGCCGAACCGCCCGGACGTCCCGACGATCCGCCGTTCGAGGGCATGTGGTGGCTCTACGTGCCGATGGCCTTCGACGACTTCGGCATCGTGATCATCATCCAGGAGGACCCGCAGGGTTTCCGCTCCCTCAACGACTGCAGCCGGATCTGGAAGGACGGCCGCGTCGAGCAGCTGGGTTGGCCGCGGGTCAAGATCCACTACCGCTCCGGCACCCGCATCCCGACCGGCGCGACGATCGAGGCGACCGCGCTGGACGGCAGCCCGGTCAGGTTCGACGTGGAATCCAAACTGCCCGTGCCGATTCACGTCGGCGGCGGGTACGGCGGCGACTCGGACTGGCTGCACGGGATGTGGAAGGGCGAGAACTTCACCGAACGCCTCACCTACGACATGACCGATCCCGCGATCGTCGGCCGCGCCGGCTTCGGCGTCATCGACCACGTCGGCCGTGCCGTGTGCCGCGATGCCGACGGCACCGAGCGCGAGGGGTGGGGCCTGTTCGAGCACGGGGCGCTGGGCCGTCACGACCCGTCCGGTTTCGCCGACTGGTTGACCGTCGCGCCATGAGATCCGTCGCACCTCACGAGCCGTCGCGGTAGCGGATCGCCCACGACGCGGAGAAGACCTCGCCGGGGGCCAGCCACCGCAGCCCGTGCCCGCTGTTGAGCGCGTTCGCCTCGGCGGTCATGGGTTCGAGCGCCACGGCGGTCACGTCACCGTCCGCGGTCGGGAATGCCCGGGTGACGAATACGTGCACGTACGCGAATCCCGGATCGGCCCACAGTGATACGGACCGTCCGTCGCCGGCGCGCAGCGTATGGGTGCGGCCGCCGGCGCCGAGCCGAACCGCCCAGCAGTCATCGAGGTCGAGGTCGGCGACCGGGCGGCCGCCGCGCAGGTCCCACCGGGTGCCGTCCACCGCGCTCGTGCCGACCGGGATCAGTCGGCCGTCGACGTCGACGTGGCGCTCACCGTCGACCGTGAGGGTCAGACTGTCGGCCGGGACGTCGCCGATGGTCAGGAACGGGTGCGCACCGATCCCCACCGGTGCGTGCGCCTCCCCCGTGTTGCGCACCGCGTGCGTGGTGTGCAGGCCGTCGCCCGTCAGCCGGTAGGTGACCGAGGTGTCGAGCGAGAACGGGTAACCGTCGCGCGGAGGCACCGGCGCGGCAAGGGTTATCGACGACGAGGAACGCCGCACCGTCCGGTAGGCGGTGGCGCACAGCAGGCCGTGCAGCGCGGTGTGGTGGACAGGGTCGGTGATCGGCAACCGCTGCGCACGCCCGTCGAGGGACCACTTCCCGTCGGCCACCCGGTTGGGCCACGGCACCAACACCTTTCCGCAGAAGTACGGCGCCTCACCAGCGACCGGCAGGGGTGTGAGGGCGACACCGCCGACCGACAGGCCGCGCAGTGCGGCACCGACGCGGCCGATCACCGCACGCACCGCCCGGTCACCGGTCTGCAACACCACGTCGTGGTCGATGTCGTCGCCCACCTTCGCCGTCATCCGCCCGCGCCCCGGCCCGGGTAGGTACGCGAGATCGACGGCTCGGGATGTCCGGCGCGGCGCGTCGCGGTGCGGACGGCATCGGTGACGGTGTCGACGTCGGTGGCGTCGACGAGTGCGATCACGCAGCCACCGAATCCGCCGCCGGTCATGCGCGCACCCAGCGCGCCCGCCCGCACCGCGGTGTCGGCGATCAGATCGAGGTGTTCGGTGGTGATCGCGAAATCGTCGCGCATCGACGCATGCGATTCGCTCAACAGCGCGCCGACCTCGTGCAGCCGAGACCGCTCGAGCGCGCGCACGGTGTCGAGCACCCGCCGGTTCTCGGTGAGGATGTGGCGGGCGCGCCGCCGGTCCGTGGCATCCGGCACGGCGTCGAGCGCGGTGACGTCGTGACCCTGCACGTCGCGCAGCGAGGACACCCCGAGCGCGGCGGCGGCCCGTTCACAGGACGCGCGCCGCGCCGCGTACTCGCCGCCGGCGTGGCGGTGCGGGGCGTGTGAGTTGATCAGCAGCAACGCCGCCCCGTGCGCATCCGGGTCGAACACCACCGGCGCCGTGCTCAGATGCCGGAAGTCGATCAGCTGCGCGCATCCCGGTTCGGCGAACAGGATGGCCAGCTGGTCGAGCAGACCGGTTGGCGCACCGACGTATTCGTTCTCCGCGCGCCGGGCCAGGTGGGCCTGTTCCATCCGGTCCAGCGGTGGGCCGCCCGCGCCCAGGATCGCTCCGAGGACCGCGCACTCCAGCGCCGCCGAGGACGCCAGCCCCGAGCCCATCTCGACGCCGCCGGAGATCAGCAGCGCTCCGCCCGGTACCGGGTGGCCGGCGCCGCGCAGCGCCCACACCACCCCGGCGACGTAGGCGGCCCACCCCGTGACGTCCCCGGGCTGGGTCGTGACGGGGAAGGACACGGAGTGTTCGGCGCGGTCGCTGCGCACCACCAGCGTGTCGCCGCCGGCAGGATGGAACACCGCGATGGTGCGCTCCGGCAAGGCGATCGGCAGCGCGAATCCGGCGTTGTAGTCGGTGTGTTCGCCGATCAGGTTGATCCGCCCCGGCGCCGAGTAGCGGACGATGTTCGCGGTCACGGTCACTGTCACAGCCGCCTGAGGGTCGCGGCGAGGGCCTCCGGGCTGACGTCGTTGATGAACGCGCCCATCACCGATTCCGAACTCGCCAGGTACTTCGTCTTCGCCGCGCTGCGCCGGGTCGAGATGACCTGCGCGTGGAAATACCCTTCCCGCTGCGCGTCGGCGTCGGCGTACTGATGCAGCGCCGCCATGTACGGCAACGGCGCGCCGTACATGCGGTCGAGCCGCCCCAGCACGTCCCGGTAGAGGTCGGCGAAATCGTCCAGCTCGGCGTCGTCGAGGTCGGCGAGGCTGTGGGCGAACCGGTTCGGGTAGATGTGCACTTCCACCGGCCACCGGGCCGCGAACGGCACGAACGCGGTGAAGGCGCCGGTGCGGGCGACGATGCGGCTTCCGTCGCGGATCTCGTGACGCAGGATGTCGCCGAACATGTTGGTGCCGGTCGCCGCGCGATAGGTGTCGGCCTGCCGGAGCATCGTGGTGGTGCGCGGTGTCGTGAACGGATAGCCGTAGATCTGGCCGTGCGGATGGGTCAGGGTCACCCCGATCTCCTCGCCGCGGTTTTCGAAACAGAACACCTGCTCGACTGCGTCGTGGGCGAGCAGATCCCGCGTGCGATGCCGCCAGACGTCGACGACCAGGCGGGCGTGGGCCGGCGTGAGCGCCGCGAAGGATCCGCAGTGGTCGCTGGTGAAGCAGACGACCTCGCAGCGGCCCAGACCCGGCGCCGAAACGAACGGCGCGGCGACCCCATCGGCCGGCGCGGGCCGCCCGGCGCCCGCCAGGCTGGCGAACCGGTTCTCGAAGACCACGACGTCGTAGGCGGGTGCCGGGATCTCGCTGGTCTGTCCGCTCGGTCCGGGACACAGCGGGCACCGGTCGGCCGGTGGCTTGTAGGTGCGCTCCTGGCGGGCGGGGGCGATGATGACCCACTCCCCGGTGGTGCGGTCGAAGCGCAGTTGCGATGGCGGCTGGGCGTTCGGTGTCAGCGCCCGCCGGTCGGTGACGGGGTCGCTGTGGCGCCCGGGTAGGTCGAAGAACAACATCTCGCGTCCGTCGGCGAGCTGCCACCGGGTGGGGGTCGTCGTCGGTATCACTGGGCGGATGCGTTGCGGCGCAATGCCAGCCACGGGTGGCGCCGCTCGTATTCGCGCTGGGCGATCTCGGCGTCGATGATCTGGCGGTAGCGCTGGATCAACTGGTCCCGGGTCATCCCGAACTCCGGCAGCACCTCGTCGTCCGGCGGTCCGCCGTACGGGGCCCAACTGCGCATGAACGCGACGATGTCGTGCGCGAACCGGTCCGCGATCTCGCCGTCGGGCATCAGGAGCCGCCCTTCTTCTTGTTGTAGACGTCGAAGCCGACCGCCGCCAGCAGCACCAGCCCCTTGATCAGCTGCTGGACGTCGCTGCCGATGCCGATCAACGACATGCCGTTGTTCAGCACGCCGAGCACGAATCCGCCGATGATCGCGCCGAACACGGTGCCGACCCCGCCGTTGGCCGAGGCCCCGCCGATGAATGCCGCGGCGATGGCTTCGAGCTCCATTCCGATACCGGCCTGCGGTGTCGCGGAGTTGAGCCGCGCGGCGAACAGCAGGCCGGCCAGCGCGGACAACAGACCCATGTTGACGAACACCAGGAACGTGACCCGCTTGGTCTTCACCCCGGAAAGCCGCGCCGCCGCACCGTTTCCACCGACCGCGTAGACCTGCCTGCCGATCACGGTGGAGCGCATCACGAACGCGTACACCACGAACGCGACCGCCAGGATGATGCCGACGACGGGGACGCCGCGGTAGCTGGCCAGCAGCAGCGTGAACGCCGCCAGGGCCGCGACGATCGCGGCGCACTTGGCGACGAACCAGCCGGTGGGCAGCACGTCGAACCCGTACTGCGACTGGGCTCGCCGTTGCCGCAGTTGCTGCCAGACGGCGGCGACCATGACCAGCACGCCGAGGATGATGGTGGGCCAGTGGTAGAGCGCCCCGTCGCCGATCTCGGGCAGGAACCCGCTGCTGACCTGACTGAAGGTGCGCGGGAACGGCGCGATGGACTGACCCTCCAGCAGGTACTGGGTGGCGCCGCGGAACACGAGCATGCCGGCCAGGGTCACGATGAACGACGGGATCCCGACGTAGGCGATCCAGAAGCCCTGCCACGCACCGATCGCCGCACCCAGCGCGAGGCACAGCGCCACCGCGATCGGCCACGGCATCGAATGGGAGATCATCAGCACCGCGGACATCGCCCCGATGAACCCGGCGATGGATCCGACCGACAGGTCGATGTGACCGGAGATGATCACGATGACCATGCCGATCGCCAGGATCAGGATGTAGCCGTTCTGCTGGACGATGTTGGTGACGTTGAGGGGTTTGAGCAGGATCCCGTCGGTGAGCAGCTGGAACAGCACGACGATCAGCACCAGCGCGACCACCATGCCGTACTGCCGGAAGTTACCGCGTACCAGCGCCTTCAGCCGGCCGGTCGGGGTTTCCGGTGGCGAGGGCGGCGACGCGTCCGGCGTCGCGTCCACCGTGGGAGAGGCAGTCATTCGGTTCGTCCCTTCATCATGTAACGCATCAACGTCTCCTGCGCGGCGTTCTCACGCGCGACCTCACCGGTCAGCCGCCCCTCGTTCAGCGTGTAGATGCGGTCGCACAACCCGATCAGCTCGGGCAGCTCCGAGGAGATCACGATCACCGCTTTACCCTGGGCGGCAAGCGAGTTGATGATCGTGTAGATCTCGTACTTGGCACCGACGTCGATGCCTCTGGTGGGCTCGTCGAGGATCAGCACATCGGGATCGGCGAAGATCCACTTGCTCAGCACCACCTTCTGCTGGTTGCCACCGGACAGGTTGCCGGTGGTCGCCTTCACCGACTGGGCCTTGATGTGCATGTCCTTGCGGAAGCGTTCGCCGACCACCGATTCGAGGTGTTCGTTGATCACCGACATCTTGCTGACCTTCGGTAGCGATGCCAGCGTCACGCTCCTGGCGATGTCGTCCATCAGGTTCAGTCCGTAGTGCTTGCGGTCTTCGGTGGCGTACGCGATCTTGTGGGCGATCGCCTCGGCCACCGTTCGCGTCTGGATCTCCTTGCCGTCCTTGATGACCCGGCCGCCCGCCTTCTTGCCGTAGCTGCGGCCGAACACGCTCATCGCCAGTTCGGTGCGTCCGGCGCCCATGAGCCCGGCCAGGCCCACGACTTCGCCACGGCGCACGTGCAGCGACACATCGTCGACGACCTTGCGGTGCTGGTCCAGCGGGTGGTAGACGGTCCAGCCCTCTATCTCGAAGGTCACATCTCCGATGGGATGCGGTTGCCTGGCGGGGAATCGGTCGACCATGTCCCTGCCGACCATGCCGCGGATGATGTGTTCTTCGGTGACGGCGTCGTCGACCGCGAGCGTCTCGATGGTCTGCCCGTCGCGCAGGATGGTGATGTTGTCGGCCACCCGCATCACCTCGTTGAGCTTGTGCGAGATGATGATGCACGTCAGCCCCTGCGCCCTGAGCTCCCCGATGAGGTCGAGCAGGTGGCGGCTGTCCTCGTCGTTGAGCGCGGCGGTCGGCTCGTCGAGGATCAGCAGTTTCACCTTCTTCGACAGCGCTTTCGCGATCTCGACCAGCTGCTGTTTGCCGACCCCGATGTCGGAGATCCGGGTGCCGGGGCTTTCCCGCAATCCGACGCGCTCCAGGAGCCGCTGGGCGTGCCGGGTGGTCTCGTGCCAGCTGATCACCCCGGCGGAGGCATGCTCGTTGCCCAGGAAAATGTTCTCCGCGATGGACAGCACCGGCACCAGCGCGAGCTCCTGGTGGATGATCGCGATGCCGCGGCGTTCACTGGACCTGATGTCCTTGAAATCGCCGGGGCGCCCGTCGAAGGTGATCTCGCCGGAGTACGTCCCGTGCGGGTAGATGCCGCTGAGGACCTTCATCAGGGTCGACTTGCCCGCGCCGTTCTCCCCGCAGATCGCATGGATCTCGCCGGGCTGCACCGTCAGGTTGACCTGGTGGAGCGCCGTGACGGGCCCGAATCGCTTGGTGATGTCGCGCATCTCGAGCAACGGCGCGGTGCGGGACGTCATCAGGCCAGCTGTGCGGAGGTGTAGTAGCCGGAGTCGATGAGCACCTGCTGGTAGTTGCTCTTGTCGACACTGACCGGCTCGAGCAGGTACGCGGGCACGACCTTGACACCGTTGTCGTAGGTGGTGGTGTCGTTGACCTCGGGCTCGCCGCCGGTCAGCAGCGAATCTGCCATCTGCACCGCCGATTTCGCCAGTTCGCGGGTGTCCTTGAACACGGTCTGGGTCTGCTCGCCGGCGATGATGGACTTGACCGAGGCGAGCTCGGAGTCCTGACCGGTGACGATGGGCAGCGGGTTGGCCGGTGTGCCGTAACCGGCACTCTTGAGCGCGGAGATGATGCCCAGCGACATTCCGTCGTACGGCGAGAGCACCGCGTCGACCCGCCCGCTGGTGTAGGCCCGGCTGAGCAGGTTGTCCATCCGGGACTGTGCCAGCCCGCCGTCCCAGCGCAGGGTGGCGACCTGGTCGAAGGAGGTCTGCCCGCTGCGGACGATCAGCTTGCCGCTGTCGATGTAGGGCTGCAGCACGCTCATCGCGCCGTCGAAGAAGAAGGTGGCGTTGTTGTCGTCGGGCGAGCCGGCGAACAGTTCGATGTTGTACGGGCCGGCGTTCTGTTCGACACCGAGTTTGTCGACGATGTAGGTGGCCTGCTGCACGCCGACCTTGAAGTTGTCGAATGTCGCGTAGTAGTCCACGTTTTCGGATCCGCGGATCAGGCGGTCGTAGCTGACGACGGGGATGTCGGCATCGGCGGCGCGCTGCAGGATGTCGGTCAGCGACGATCCGTCGATCGGTGCGACGACCAGAACCTTGACCCCCTTGGTGATCATGTTCTCGATCTGCGAGACCTGGTTCTGCACGACGTCGTCGCCGTACTGCAGGTCGGTGTCGTAGCCGAGGGACTGGAACTGCTCGGCCATGTTGTTGCCGTCGGCGACCCACCGTTCCGAGGATTTCGTCGGCATCGCTATGCCGACGGTGCCGGCCCGTTCGCCACCGGCGGCGGCGCTGTCGTCGCTCGTCGTGGACCGACCGCAACCGACACTCGCGAACATGGTGACCGCGGCGAGCGCGCCCACCATGCGAACAACATTTTTACGCATGGGAAGTCCTTCGATTGGCCGTGCTCAACACCGGGGCCGGGGCAGTCCGGCGCCCACGATGTGAGCGTTCACACGCTGATCTTGTGACGGGGCTCACGCTTTGTCAAGACTTCGAACCTGAGAATGTTAGCGCTCACATTGACCTTCGAAAAGTATTGACGGCCGCTCGATGTGAGCGTTAGCATCCCGTCAGAATGTAACGCCGGTCACGTTCGACGCGGACCGCTCTTCCCTCGCGAATCCATCCTGAGCTGGCCAAACAGCATCCACACCGAGGAGTTGTCATGAAGAGAATGCTCACCACGCTGCTGAGCGTCGCGTCGGCAGGCGTGCTGGCCGCGTGCGGGAGCGGGCCGGCCCAGGACGCCGGACCCGCGGGCGGTTCGACAGGCGGTGCGATCACCATGGGCTTCTCGCAGGTCGGGGCGGAGAGCGGATGGCGCACCGCGAACACCGTCTCCATCCAGGACGCAGCCAAGGCCGCCGACGTCGACCTCAAGTTCTCCGACGCGAACGGGGAGCAGGAGAACCAGATCGCCGCGATCCGGTCCTTCGTGCAACAGGGCGTCGACGTGATCGCGTTCAGCCCGGTGGTGCGCACCGGGTGGGATGCGGTGCTGCTGGAAGCCAAGAACGCGGGCATCCCGGTGATCCTGACCGACCGCGCCGTCGACACCGAGGAGCCCGACGTCTACAAGACCTTCCTCGGCGCCGACTTCGTCCGGGAGGGTCAGTGGGCAGGCGAATGGGCCGTCAAGGAATTCGCCGCGGCCCCGGCGCCGGTGAACATCGTGCAACTGGAGGGCACGACGGGATCCGACCCCGCGCTGGAGCGCACCACGGGCTTCGCCGAGGCCATCGCCACCGATCCGAAGCTCACCGTGATCGCCTCGCAGACCGGGGATTTCACCCGCTCGGGAGGTAAGCAGGTGATGGAGGCGTTCCTCAAGGCACACCCGAAGATCGACCTGGTGTTCGCCCAGAACGACGATATGGCGCTCGGGGCTGTGGAGGCCATCGAAGCGGCGGGCAAGAAACCGGGACAGGACATCAAGATCGTCGCGATCGACGCCACCCGCGACGGGATGCAGGCGCTGGCCGACGGCAAGTTCAACTATCTGGTCGAATGCAATCCGCTGCTGGGCCCCGAGCTGATGGACCTGGCGAAGAAGGTCGTCGCCGGTGAATCGGTGCCGGCACGGGTCGTCACCGAGGACCAGACGTTCGATCAGCAGCAGGCCGCCGCGATCCTGCCCGAGCGCAAGTACTGATGACCTCCCCTGTCTCCGGGCCGGTCTCCGAGACCCCCGCCGCGGACCCAGCGGCACCGGTGGTCGAAATACGCGGGGTCACCATCGATTTCCCCGGCGTGCGCGCGCTGGACGGGGTGGACTTCCGGCTGCTGCCCGGTGAGATCCACGCGTTGATGGGCGAGAACGGTGCCGGCAAGTCCACCTTGATCAAAGCGCTCACCGGGGTCTACGACATCGACGCGGGCGAGATCTCCGTCGCGGGCGCGCCCCGGCGGTTCACCAGCCCTCGGCACGCCCAGGATTCCGGCATCAGCACCGTGTACCAGGAGGTCAACCTCTGCACGAACCTGACGGTGGCGGAGAACATCCTGCTCGGCCGCGAGCCCCGCAAGCTCGGTCGGATCGACTACCGGGCGATGAACCGCAGGGCCGCGGAGCTGCTCGGCGATCTCGACCTGTCCATCGATCCCCGCTCGATGCTCGGCTCCCATCCGATCGCCCTGCAGCAGCTGGTCGCCATAGCGCGTGCGACGGCGGTGTCGGCGCAGGTGCTGATCCTCGACGAGCCGACGTCGAGCCTGGACGCCGACGAGGTGTCCGAGCTGTTCCGGGTCATGCGCCGGCTGCGCGACGGCGGCACCGCGATCCTGTTCGTGACCCACTTCCTCGACCAGGTCTATGCGGTGTCGGATCGGATCACGGTGCTGCGCAACGGCCGTCGCGTCGCCGAGCACCGCACCTGCGAGCTCGACAGGGTCCGGCTGGTCGCCGAGATGCTCGGCCACGAGCTCGACCTGCTGGAGGAGATCGCCGAGACCGCCACCGATCACCGCGCGGAGCGCGACACCGTGGTCAGCGCGCGCGATCTCGGACGCCTCCCCCGCGTGCACCCCACCGACATCGACGTCCGCCGCGGCGAGGTCGTCGGCCTGGCCGGGTTGTTGGGTTCGGGGCGAACGGAACTCGCCCGCCTGCTCTTCGGCGCCGACCGGGCCACCAGCGGCCGGATCATGGTCGACGGCAAGCCCACCGGTATGCGGTCACCTCGCGCGGCGATCGCGAACAGGTTCGCCTTCAGCTCGGAGGACCGCAAGGCCGAGGGCATCATCGGGGACCTGACGGTGCGCGACAACCTGGTGCTGGCCCTGCAGGCCAAACGGGGATTCGCGCGGCCGCTGCCGGCCAAGGCCAAGGCCGATCTCGTCGACCGCTACATCCGCGCGCTGGACATCCGCCCGCCGAACCCGGACACGCTGGTGAAGAACCTCAGCGGCGGCAACCAGCAGAAGGTGCTGCTGGCCCGCTGGCTGATCACCGAGCCACAGCTGTTCATCCTCGACGAGCCGACCCGGGGCATCGACGTCGGCGCCAAGACGCAGATCCAGAAACTGATCACCGACCTAGCCGCCGACGGGATGGGCGTGGTCTTCATCTCCGCCGAACTCGACGAGGTGGCCCGCATCAGCGACCGGATCGCGGTGCTGCGCGACGGGCACTGCATCGCCCAGGTCGGATCGGATTGCACCGTAAGCGAACTCACGGCGCTGATCGCCGGAGGTGCCCGATGAACCGGCTGGTCAACTCCCCACTGCTGTGGCCGGTGCTGTCGCTGGCCGTGCTGCTGGCCGTCAACGTGGTGCTGACCCCCGGGTTTCTGAGCGTCCGGGTCCAGGACGGCCACCTGTTCGGCAGCGTGATCGACATCCTGCGCAACGGCGCCCCGACGATGCTGGTCGCGCTCGGGATGACGCTGGTGATCGCGTCGCGGGGCATCGACCTGTCGGTGGGTGCCGTGGTCGCGGTCAGCGGCGCGCTGGCCTGTGCGCACATCGCCGCATCCGCCGACCCCACCTCGGCGGGCACGGTGATCACCGCGATGGGTATCGCGCTCGGGGTCGCCGTCGGCCTCGGCCTGTGGAACGGCGTGCTGGTGTCGGTGTTCGGGGTGCAACCGATCATCGCGACACTGGTCCTGATGACCGCGGGCCGCGGCGTGGCGTTGTTCATCACCGACGGGCAGATCGTCACCGTCGGCAGCCCCGCGTTCCGCGAACTCGGCGCCGGATACCTGTTCGGGCTCCCGGTGGCGATCCTGGTGAGCCTGGCCATGTTCGTCGTCGTCGGGCTCGTGGTGCGCCGCACCGCGCTCGGCATGCTGCTGGAGTCGGTGGGCGTCAACCCCGAGGCGAGCCGGCTGGCCGGGGTCCGGCACCGGTCGATCGTGCTCGCCGTCTACGTGTTCAGCGCGGTGTGCGCCGGCGTCGCCGGCCTGATGATCGCCTCCAACATCTCAGCCGCCGACGCCAACAACGCCGGCCTGTGGATCGAGATGGACGCGATCCTGGCCGTGGTGATCGGCGGCACATCGCTGCTCGGCGGGCGGTTCAGCCTGACCGGCACCATCCTGGGCGCGCTGATCATCCAGACGCTGACGACCACCGTCTACACCGCGGGCATCACACCCGAGACCACGCTGGTGTTCAAGGCGCTCGTCGTGATCGTGGTATGTCTGCTGCAGGCCCCGAAGTTCCGCGCGCTGGCGCGGGGAGCCTTCCGCCCCCGCCGGCATGCGCCGAAACCCGTTGCCGCCGCCGCGGCACCGCAGGTCCCCGACGCCGAGGTGGGCTCCGCCGAGGCCGCCGAGATGAGCCGGCTGTGAGCGCGACGACGCCGGCGCTCGACGCCCCGCGCGACGACCGGTGGCAGTCACTCACCGGCGAGGTGCTGGCCCGGTTCCGCGGCCGCTACCTGTCCCCACTCGCGTCACTGGGGCTGCTCGCGCTGATGTTCGGCGCGATCGTGGTGCGCTACGACTTCGCCAGTCCCACCCAGGTGTTCCTGAACCTGTTCGTCGACAACGCCTATCTGATCGTGCTGGCCGTCGGGATGACCTTCGTGATCCTCAGCGGCGGAATCGATCTGTCCGTCGGGTCGACGGTGGCGCTGTCGACGGTCATCGTCGCGACCGCGCTGCAGCAGGGCTGGCCGATGCCGCTTGCGGTCGGCACCGTGCTGGTGGTCGGTCCCCTGCTGGGATGGCTGATGGGCCTGGTGATCGAGTACTTCGACGTACAGCCCTTCATCGTGACCCTGGCCGGGATGTTCCTGGCCCGCGGACTGTGTTACGTGATCAGCGTCGACACGTTGCCGATCAAGGATCCGGTGCTGCGCCGGATCGGGCTGAACTACGTGTACCTCTACGAGGACAAGTTCATCCGGTGGACGGTGGTGATCGCGGTCGCCGTCGTCGTGATCGCGGCGTTCACCCTGCACCAGACCCGGTACGGCCGAACCGTGTACGCGGTCGGCGGCAACCGGCAGTCGACCCAGCTGATGGGCCTGGCCGCCGCCCGCGCCCGGGTCTCGGTGTACGCGGTCAGCGGCTTCTGCGCGGCTCTGGCCGGTCTGCTGCTGGCGGTACAGAAGCTGTCGGGCTACAGCCTCAACGGCATCGGCATGGAGCTCGACGCCATCGCGGCCGCGGTGATCGGGGGCGTACTACTGTCCGGAGGAACAGGTTTCGTATTCGGTTCGGTGATCGGCGTCCTGGTGCTCGGCACCATCCAGACGTTCGTCACCGCCGAAAACCTCGACTCGTACTGGACCCGCATCATGACCGGTGTCCTGTTACTGGTCTTCGTTCTCGTCCAGCGACTAGTGGTGAGGAAGCCCCGATGAACAGCCGCGTAACACCCACCAGCACAGCCAAACCGGTGATGGCCGATGTCGCGCGACTGGCCGGGGTCAGCCACCAGACGGTGTCGCGGGTGATCAACGGCTCCCCCAGCATCCGGCCCGCCACCAAGGCGCGTGTGCAGCAGGCGATCGAGGAACTCGGCTACCGGCCCAACACCGCCGCGCGGGCGCTGGTGACCCGCCGGTCCGGGATCATCGGGATCATCGGCACCAGCAGCGCGCTGTTCGGACCCTCCAGTGTGCAGCGCTCGGTGCAGGAAGCCGCGCGCGCCGCGGGCTACTTCACCAGCATGGTGCCGCTGCCCGACGTCACCCCGGACGCGCTGCGCGACGCGCTGGAGCACCTGACCCGCCAGTCCGTCGAGGCGATCGTGATGATCGCCGCCCAGGAGGACGCCCTCGCGGTCGCGCACGCCGCGGAGACGGGTGTGCCGATGATCGTCGTCGAAGGGGACCTGTCGGGCAGTGGCCTCAGTGTGGGGGTGGACCAGATCGCGGGGGCGCGCCAGGCCACCACGCATCTGATCGACCTCGGGCACCACGCGATCGACCACATCGCCGGCCCCACCACGTGGACCGAAGCCAAAGGCCGCCAGGCGGGTTACGAAGAGGCGATGCGCGCCGCGGGCCTCAGCCCGCGCGATCCGTGGCAGGGTGACTGGACCCCGGCCCGCGGCTACGACATCGGGCGCGAGATCGTGCGTCGCGGCACCACCACCGCGGTGTTCGTCGCCAACGACCAGATGGCCATCGGCTTCCTGCACGCGGTCGCCGAGGCCGGACTGTCGGTTCCGCGCGACATCAGCGTGGTCGGGTTCGACGACATCCCCGAGGCCCGCTACCTGATCCCGGCGCTCACCACGGTCCGCCAGGACTTCCACGCCGTCGGCAGGCAGGCCATCGAGCTGGTCGCGGCCGCGCTCGACGGATCCGCCACCGACATCCCTTTGATCGCACCGGAATTGATCGTCCGAGACAGCACCGCAAGGCGCGAGGAGCGTTGATGAGCAACGAGAAGTACACCGTAGGAGTCGATTTCGGGACACTGTCGGCCCGCGCGCTGGTGGTGCGGGTGTCCGACGGGCACGAGATGGCCGCCGCCGAGCATGCCTACGAACACCGCGTCGTCACCGACACACTGCCCGGAACGGACATCGGGCTGCCCGCACAGTGGGCGCTGCAGGTGCCCGCCGACTACGTCGCCGCGCTGCGCCACGCCGTTCCCGCCGCCGTCGCCGCCTCCGGCGTCGACCCCGCCGACATCGTCGGCATCGGTACGGATTTCACCTCCTGCACGATGGTTCCGGTGCGGGCCGACGGCACCCCGCTGTGCGAACTGGCCGAGTTCGCCGACCGGCCCCACGCGTACGCGAAGCTGTGGCGGCACCATTCCCCGCAGCGGCAGGCCGACCACATCAACGCGGTTGCGGCCCAGCGCGGCGAAACGTGGCTGCCCCGATACGGCGGATTGATCTCCAGTGAGTGGGAGTTCGCCAAGGCGCTGGAGATCCTCGACGAGGACCCCGAGGTGTACCGGGCGATCGACAAGTTCGTGGAGGCGGCCGACTGGATCGTCTGGCAGCTCTGCGGAACCTACGTCAGGAACGCGTGCAGCGCGGGTTACAAGGGCATCCTGCAGGACGGCCGCTACCCGTCGCGCGAGTTCCTCGCCGCCGTGCGACCGGGATTCGAGGGATTCGTCACCGACAAGCTCGACCACCCGATCGGCCGGCTCGGCGACCCCGCCGGAGTGCTGACCGACCAGGCCGCAACCTGGACCGGACTACCGCAGGGCATCCCCGTCGCCGTCGGCAACGTCGACGCCCACGTGACCGTGGCGGCCGCCGACGCGCTCGCGCCGGGACAGCTCGTCGCGATCATGGGCACCTCGACGTGTCATGTGATGAATTCCGATGTGCTGCGCGAAGTCCCGGGAATGTGCGGGGTCGTCGACGGCGGGATCTCGGACGGTAGCTGGGGATACGAGGCGGGCCAGTCCGGCGTCGGGGACATCTTCGGCTGGTTCGTCGACAACTGCGTCCCGGAGCGCTACCACGTCGAGGCCCGCCGCCGCGGTCAGACCCTGCACGAGTATCTGTCCGAGCTGGCGACCGGCCAGCGGGTCGGCCAGCACGGCCTGATCGCACTGGACTGGCACAGCGGAAACCGTTCGGTGCTCGTCGATCACGAGCTGTCCGGGGTGATGATCGGCCAGACCCTGCACACCACATGTGTGGACATGTACCGGGCACTGCTGGAGGCGACCGCGTTCGGCACCCGGATGATCGTGCAGACGTTCGTCGACAGCGGGGTCCCGGTCGACGAGATCGTCGTCGCGGGTGGCCTGCTGAAGAACCCGCTGCTGATGCAGATCTACGCCGACGCCGTGGGGCTGCCGCTGTCGGTGGTGCCGTCGACGCAGGCACCCGCACTGGGCGCGGCCATCCACGCCGCCGCGGCCGCGGGTGTGTTCACCGACGTCGAGGCCGCCGCCAAACAGATGGGTGGCCGAAAGCGCAACGCGTACCGTCCGATTCCGGAGCACGTCGAGGTGTACGACCAGCTCTACCGCGAGTACGTCACCGCCCACGACTGGTTCGGGCGGACCGAGGACATGATGCACCGGCTGCGCCACATCGCGGCCGGTCAGCGACTGGGAGTTCCCGCATGACGATCACCTCCGACCTCAACCGCGCGATCACCGATCTGCGCGCGCAGGTCTGTGAGCTGCACGCCCACCTGACCCAGTACGAGCTGGTGATCTGGACCGCGGGCAACGTGTCGGCGCGGGTCCCCGGACGCGATCTGATGGTGATCAAACCGTCCGGGGCCGACTACGCGACGATGACCGCCGACGACATGGTGGTGTGCGACCTGCACGGCAACCTCGTCGACGGTGAGCTCAACCCGTCGTCGGACACCGCCGCGCACGCCTACGTGTACCGCCACATGCCCGAGGTCGGCGGTGTGGTGCACACCCACTCGACCTATGCGACGGCCTGGGCCGCTCGCGGTGAACCGATACCGTGCGTGCTGACCATGATCGCCGACGAGTTCGGCGGGGACATCCCCGTCGGGCCGTTCGCGCTCATCGGCGACGACTCCATCGGCCGCGGCATCGTCGAGGTGCTGCGGGAGAGCCGATCCCCCGCGGTCCTGATGCGCAACCACGGTCCGTTCACCATCGGGCGCACAGCCCGCGACGCCGTCAAGGCGGCGGTGATGGTGGAGGACGTCGCGCGCACCGTCCACATCGCCCGCCAACTCGGCGTCCCCCCTCAGTTGGACGCGGCCGACGTGGCCGCCCTGTTCGAGCGCTACCAGAACGTGTACGGCCAGTCCGGCCCGCACGCCGAGACCTCCGAGGAGATTCACCGATGATCGCGTCCCGCCTCGTCACCAGCCAGGTGTGGCTGATCACCGGCAGCCAGTCGCTGTACGGACAGGACATCCTCGATCAGGTCACCGAACATTCCCGCCAGATCGCCGAACGTCTCGATCGCAGCGGCGAGATCCCGGTGGAGGTGCGCTGCCTGCCGGTGGTGACCGACGCCGACGCGGTGGCCCGGGTCCTCAGCGATGCGAACACCAGCGACGAATGCGTCGGTGTGATCGCATGGATGCACACGTTCTCGCCGGCGAAGATGTGGATCCGCGGCCTGAAGAACCTGCGGAAACCGTTGCTGCACCTGCACACCCAGTTCGACGTGGAGCTGCCGTGGCACAGCATCGACATGGACTACATGAACCTCAACCAGGCCGCGCACGGCGACCGCGAATTCGGCTACATCCAGTCTCGGCTGTCGACACCGCGCAAAACGGTCGCCGGGCACACCGGTGAGCCCGAAACCCGCAGGCGCATCGGGTCCTGGGTGCGTGCCGCGCTCGGGCGCGCCGAACTGTCGACGTTGAAGGTGGCCCGGTTCGGCGACAACATGCGCGGGGTCGCGGTCACCGAGGGCGACAAGGTGGAGGCCGAGGCACACTTCGGCGCCGCGGTGAACACCTACGGGGTCAACGACCTGGTGGACGCCGTCGAGCGGGTCCAACCCGCCGACGTCGACAAACTGATCCAGGAATACCTGAACACCTATGCCGTCGCGCCAGAACTGCACCCCGGCGCGACCCGGCACATATCGCTGCGGCACGGCGCCCAGATCGAGCTCGGACTGCGTAAGTTCCTGCAGGACGGTGGCTTTCACGCCTTCACCACGAACTTCGAGGATCTGGGCCGGCTGCGCCAGTTGCCGGGGCTGGCCGTCCAGCGGCTGATGGCCGACGGTTACGGGTTCGGCGCCGAGGGCGACTGGAAGACGGCGGTGATGTTGCGCGCGGTCAAGGTGATGGCCGACGGACTGCCGGGCGGCACGTCGTTCATGGAGGACTACACCTACGATCTGACGCCCGGGCGGGAACGGATCCTCGGCGCGCACATGCTGGAGGTGTGCCCCAGCATCGCGGCCGAGACGCCGACGCTGGAGGTCCATCCGCTGGCGATCGGGGACCGCGACGACCCGGTGCGCCTGCGGTTCACCGCCGCCCCGGCCGACGCGGTGATCCTCGGCATCAGCGACATGGGTGCGCGGTTCCGGTTGGTGGCCAACGAGGTACGCGTCGTCGAGCCGACCGCCCCGCTGCCGAACCTTCCGGTGGCCTGCGCGGTATGGGAGCCGATGCCGTCGTGGGCCACCTCCACCGAGGCGTGGCTGATGGCAGGCGCGCCCCATCACACGGTGATGACCACCGCGGTCGGCGTCGACACGATCGACGACTTCGCGGAGATGACGGGCACCGAGCTGCTCGTCATCGACGAGGACACCACGGTGCGCCAGTTCCGGAACGCGTTGCGGTGGAACGACGTCTACCACCACATCGCCGCGGGCCTGTAGAGGCTCAGCTCCCGACGTTGCGTTCCAGCAGCGGGGCGCCCGCGGCCTCGGTGGCGACCTGGGGCCGCGGCGCGACCCGCCCGAACACCATGGACTCGTCGATGCGGTCCAGACGCGCGTCGATCGCGTCGAGGACGTAGTTGTGGCGGACGTTCCACGGCCGGTGCGTACCGGACTTCGGCAGCACATGCGGGGAACGGTGCACGTACCCGGCGTTGATGTTCCACGCCGGCTTCTCTTCCATCGGCGCCCCACCCAGATGCGGGTAGGCATGGGTGTATCCGTGAGAATCCATGTACGCCAACAACTTCGCGACCGCCCGGGCGGTCAGGTCGGCCCGCAGCGTCCACGACGCGTTGATGTATCCGACGCACCAGGCCAGATTCGGCACGTCCTCGAGCAGGTGCTCCTTGTACACGAACCGGTCGGCCGGGCGGACCTCTTGGCCGTCGACACTGATCACGATGCCGCCGAGGGCCTGCAATTGCAGTCCGGTCGCGGTGACCAGCACGTCGGCGTCGATCCTGTTGCCCGACTTCAGCACCACGCCGCGCGCGTCGACGTGGTCGATCTCGTCGGTCACCACGTCGGCGCGGCCCTGGGCGATCGCCTCGTAGAAATCACCGGACAGGATCAGGCACAGCCGCTGATCCCACGGGTCGTAGCGCGGCTTGAAATGGGTGTCCACCGGATAGCCCTTGGGCAAGTAGCCCTTGGCGACCGCGCGGATGA
This sequence comes from Mycolicibacterium parafortuitum, assembly GCF_002086815.1. GTDB lineage: Bacteria > Actinomycetota > Actinomycetes > Mycobacteriales > Mycobacteriaceae > Mycobacterium > Mycobacterium parafortuitum. Next base: position 47,451 of record NZ_MVID01000001.1, on the reverse strand, counting down.
GCTTCCGGCTCAACCGCGGCGCTTTGCGCGCCACCGCGTAGGCGGTGACGATGAACAACACGTTGTACAGCCACGCCAGCCGGTAGCCGAGCTTGCGCGGCGGCACCCGGCGCAGCAGGTTCACCACCGGGTTGATGCGCTGCCCCGACAGCAGGTAGGTCGGTGACCGCTGCAGCATCGTGACGTGCCCGGCGTCGCGCGCCAATGCCGGGATCATGCTGATCGCGGTGGCGCCGCTCCCGATGACCACGACTCGTTTGCCGGTGCAGTCGAGGTCCTCGGGCCAGTGCTGAGGGTGCACCACCGGGCCGTCGAAGGTGTCCAGGCCGGGGAATTCGGGACGGTACGGGTGGTCGTAGTCGTAGTAGCCGGTGCCGAAGAACAGGAACCGGGCCCGGTAGGTGCGCGGTGTGCCGTTCTGTTCGGTCCTCACCGTCCAGGTGTCGGTGCCCGAATCCCAGTCCGCGGACACCACGCGGGTGTCGAACACGATGTGCCGGTCGATCCCGTGCTTGCGCGCGGTCTCGGTCAGATAGGTGCGGATGTCCTCGCCGTCGGCGACGTTCTCCGGGCGGTCCCACGGTTCCCACGGAAACGACAAGGTGAAGATGTCGCTGTCGGAACGGATTCCGGGGTAGCGGTGCAGGTCCCACGTCCCGCCGATGCGCGAGCGGCGCTCCAGCAGCGTGTATTTCAGCTGCGGGTTGCGCTCCTGGATGCGGTAGGCGGCCCCGATCCCCGAGATCCCCGCGCCGATGATCAGTACGTCGGAGAACGACGTCTCCGGATAGGGCTGCTCCACCCGCAACCTCCTTTGGTCCGCGTACGTACCACCCTAGACTCAGGCCCTCAGCGCGTCGACGATCTCGGCGAGCGAATTCACCGCGATCGGCCCCGGCTGGTACAGGCAGACCCGGTCCGAAACGCCCTCGACCCGGTCCCGGATGTGTTTGGCGATGTCGGCGGGGGTGCCGCAGGCCGCGATGGTGTGCAGCACGTCGTCGTCGATGAGCCGGCCCATCTCCTCCCAGCGGCCCTGCTTGGACAGTGCGTTGAGCTCCGGCTGCAGATCACCCCAGCCGTGCACCTCCAGCACCGGCCGGTAGGCCGGTGTGGACCCGTAGAACGCCAGCAACCGACGCGCCGACAGGTGGCCGGGGTCCTCGTCGGCGACCGACACGATGATCTCCGGCACGATGGCCAGCTGGTCACGGGTGCGCCCCGCGGCGGCCAGCCCGGCGGCGACGTTCGGCATCGTGACCTCGTCGAGGAACCGTTTCGACCCGAACGGCATCACCAGCAGCCCGTCGGCGACCTCCGCGGTCATCCGCGTCAGCTTCGGGCCCAGCGCGCCGACGTAGATCGGGATCGGGTCGAACGGGGCGCGCGGGCGGAACGTCGGCGTCATCAACGTGTGCCGGTAGAAGTCGCCCTGGAAACTCAGCCGCTCGCCGGTGCTCCACGTCTGGAAGATCGCCCGCAGCGCGCCGACCAGCTCGCGCATCCGGGCCACCGGCTGGTCGAAGTCGGCGCCGAACCGTTTCTCGATCTGGGTGCGGATCTGGGTGCCCAACCCGAGGGTGAACCGCCCGCCGGACAGCAGCTGGTGGTCCACGGCCTGGTGCGCGAGGTGAATCGGGTTGCGCGGAAACGCGATCGCGACGTTGGTCATCAGGTCCAGCCCGCCGACGGTGGCCGCCAGCGTCAACGGGGTGAACACGTCGTGGGGACCTTCGAAGGTGAACACGCCATCGGCACCGGCGTCGCGCAGCGCGCGCGCCCGATCGACGGCGTCCACGGGACCGAACAGCGCTGTCATCACCTGCACGAGGGGTGAGCCTAATGCGATTGCCGCACGATAATCGTCGCTATCCGCACGTTTTCGCGCCAGAATCGCAACATGGCCGACGTCGTTGTCGTGGGAGCGGGTTTCGCCGGGCTGTCGGCGGCACGAGAGTTGACCAGGCTCGGGCACGACGTCCTCGTCATCGAGGGCCGCGACCGGGTCGGGGGACGGTCGTACACCGGCACGGTGGCCGGGGTGCCGGTCGACTTCGGTGCGACGTTCGTCGGGCCGACCCAGGACGCGGTGCTGGCACTGGCCGCCGAGCTCGGCGTCGACTCGACACCGACCTACGGGCGCGGCAAGAACCTGATCCGGTGGCGCGGGCGGGTGCGGTCCTATCGCAGCACCATCCCGCGGCTGTCGATCATCGAGCTGCTCGACGTGTCCCGGATCCAGTGGCGGTTCGACCGGCTGAGCCGGCGCGTACCGGTAGACCAGCCGTGGACCTCGCCGATCGCCGACGACCTCGACGCGATCTCACTCGACGGGTGGCTGCGCTCGGTGCACGCCGGCGCGTCCACCCGCGATCTGATGGCGATCATGGCGCGGGTGACCTGGGGCGCCGAACCGGACGCGGTCTCGATGCTGCACGCGGTGCGCTACGTCAACGCCGCGGGCGGGCTGAACCGCATGCTCGACGTCCAGGGCGGCGCACAGCAGGACCGCTTCCTGGCCGGGACCCAGGAGATCGCCGTACGGATGGCGGCCGAGCTCGGCGATCAGGTGGTCCTGGGTAGCCCGGTGCGGCACATCAGCAGGCCGCCGGACCGGACGCTGACCGTGTCCACCGCCGGAGCGACCCACACCGCCGCCGCGGTGATCGTGGCGGTGCCGCCCGAACACCGCGAGGCGATCGAGTTCGATCCTCCGCTGCCGGCGGAATACGGTGAGCTGAACCGACATTGGCCGCAGGGTCACCTGAGCAAGGCCTACGCCGCCTACGAGACCCCGTTCTGGCGCGCCGACGGCTATTCCGGTGAGGCGCTCTCGGACGAGGGGCCGGTGTTCATCACGTTCGATTGCAGCCCGGGTGACGGCGGCCCCGGGGTGCTGCTCGGGTTCACCGATGCGCGCACGTTCGACCCGCTGCCCGCCGCGCGGCGCCGCGAGGTCGCGCTGAACGGGTTCACCGCACTGTTCGGCCCGGCCGCGGCCCGCCCGCTGGACTACGTCGACCACCGTTGGGGCGCCGAGACATTCGCCCCGGGCGGCCCGACGGCCGCGGTGCCACCCGGGGCGTGGACGGCGCACGGCCGGTGGCTGCGCGCACCGGTGGACGGCATCTTCTGGGCAGGCACCGAGACCGCCGACCGCTGGACCGGCTTCCTCGACGGCGCGGTGCGCTCAGGTCTGCGCGCGGCCGAGCAGGTCCATCAGGAGCTCTCCCGGCGGGCATAGTCCCCGTTCGAGCGGGTCGTCTCGATGAGCCAGCGCAGCTGCTGGTTGACCTCGTCGGGCCGCTCCAGGATCGCGCAGTGCCCGCCGGCGAGTTCGACGAAGCGCGCCAGGTTGGGCGCCGTCGACGCGATCCGCCGCGCCGAGGTCATCGGCAGCAGCCGGTCGTGGGTGCTGCCGATCACCAGCGCCGGCACGGTCAGGTTGTCCAAGGCGATGTGGCGCGGCCCCATGTTGTCGACGAGCACCCGCGCCCAACCGCCGCGCCCCGCCGGCGGCGTCGCGTTGAACAGCTCGAACACGAAGTCGGTGATCTCCGGATCGGCGTCGCGGCCGACCGCGATCAGTTTCACGAACCGCCGGCTCGGCGCGTCCGCGGCGCGCACCAGCGGTGCCCCGCCGAACCGCCGGATCACCCCGCCCGCGGCGCGTACCCGGGCGTCGGCCAGCCTGGCGGGCACGGGCAGCAGGTTCACGTTGCGCAGCAGGTCCCCGGTGGTGGTGTTGATCAGCGCGACCGCCGCGGCGCGCTGCGTCACCCGATCCGGCAGGCGCTCCGACCACGACGAGATCGCGATACCGCCCATCGAGTGGCCGGCGATGACCGCCCGCTCCCCCGGTGCCAGCGTCGCGTCCAGCACCGCGTCGAGGTCGGCGGCCAGATAGTCGAGGCTGTATCCGCCGCGCAGCGGCGGTACCGCGCTGCGGCCGTGGCCGCGGTGGTCGTAGGCGATCACCCGGTAGTCGCGTGACAGGTCGGCGATCTGGTGGGCCCACACCCTGACCGCGCAGGTGATGCCATGCGCCAGCACGACCGGGTAGCCGTCCTCGGGCCCGAACACCTCGGCGTGCAGCCGCACACCGTCGCGGGATCGGACGTCGACCACCCGTCCCGGGGGCAGGGCACGCGCCGGGGCAAATCCAGTACCGCGAGTTCTGGTGTAGGTGCCTCGTGCCATCGTGAGCGCTCCTCGGTGTCGGCAACGTCGCCGGGTACGTGACTGTACTCGCCGCCCACCGCGGCCGGACCCCGTATCCGGCGGTGGGTTAAATGGGTGGGCGACTACTCCATCGACTTAGCGAGGCGACATATGCGTGCGATCCAGATAGCCGAGCTCGACGGTCCCCGGGCGGCGAAGCTCGTCGAGATCGACGAACCCGCGGCGGACGAGAACTCGGTGCTCGTCGAGGTCCACGCCGCGGGTGTCGCGTTCCCCGATGCGCTGCAGTCCCGCGGGCTCTATCAGTACAAGCCCGAGATGCCCTACACCCCGAGCGCCGAGGTCGCCGGGGTGGTGCGCTCGGCCCCCGACGGTGCGCACGTGCGGCCCGGCGACCGGGTGGCGGGGCTGACGATGCTGTGCGGCGCGATGGCCGAAGTGGTTGCGCTGCAACCGGAGCGGGTCTTCCCGCTACCCGACTCGGTGTCGTTCGAGGCAGGCGCGGGGATCCTGTTCAACGACCTCACGGTGCAGTTCGCGTTGCGCGAACGGGGCCGGCTCGCACAGGGCGAGACGGTGCTGGTGCACGGCGCCGCGGGCGGCATCGGAACCTCCACGTTGCGGCTGGCGCCCGCCTTCGGTGCCGGTCGGACGATCGCGGTGGTCAGCACCGAGGACAAGGCCGACGTGGCCCGCGCGGCGGGGGCAACCGACGTGGTGCTCGCCGACGGTTTCAAGGACGCGGTCAAGGAGCTCACCGGCGGACGCGGCGTGGACATCGTCGTCGACCCGGTCGGCGGTGACCGCTTCACCGATTCGCTGCGGTCGCTGGCACCCGGTGGACGGTTGCTCGTCGTCGGCTTCACCGGTGGCGACATCCCGACGGTGAAGGTCAACCGGTTGCTGTTGAACAACGTCGACGCCGTCGGCGTCGGCTGGGGAGCCTGGACGATGACCCACCCCGGCTATCTGCAGCAGCAGTGGGCCGAACTGGAGCCGCTGCTGGCCGCGGGCACGGTCGCGGCCCCCGAACCGGTCGTCTACCCGCTGGAACGTGCCGCCGAGGCGATCGCCTCGCTGGAGGACAGGTCGGCGCGGGGCAAGGTGGTCGTCGCGATCCGATGAACGAGAAACACCGCCGTTTTTCGGACCGGGAACGCTGGAAGTACTGCAGGAAAGTTTGCCCGCTGCGATGATGTAGCGCGTGCCGAGGGCCAGCCGGGATCCGACCGCCGATGCGCGGGTTGCCGGTTTCCTGACCGCGGCGGCGGCGCAACCCACCGTGCTCGTCATCGAGGGTGAAGCCGGCATCGGCAAGACCACGTTGTGGCTGTCCCAGCTCCAGCGCGCGCGCGGCGGCGGGTTCCAGGTGCTGACGGCACGCGTCGGGCAGGCCGAATCGGTGATGGCGTTCGCCGCGCTGGCCGACCTGCTCGGCGACGTCGACGACGAACATTTCGAGAACCTGCCCGCGCTGCAGCGCCTGGCACTGGACCGGGTGTTGTTGCGCGCCGGCGACGACGGCCCGCCCACCGATCAGCGTGTGGTGGCCGCCGGGTTCGTGGCGGTGCTGCAGGCGGTCGAGGAGGCGGCGCCGGTGCTGCTGGCGGTCGACGACGCCCAGTGGCTCGACACGTCGAGTCGCACCGCGATCGAGTTCGCCGTGCGCAGGCTCCGGGGCCGGTTCGGGGTGCTCGCGACCGAACGGTGCGTCCCCGGCGCGGGAACCGCGGCGCAGTGGTTGAAGCCGACCCGGCCGGACGGCCTCGAGCGGGTCAGCGTCGCACCGATGGGCTCGGGCCGGCTGCATACGCTGATCGCGGACCGGCTGGGGCGCAAGCTGCCCCGGCCCACTGTGTTACGCATCTCCGAGATCTCCGGCGGTAACCCGTTTTTCGCACTCGAGCTGGCTCGCGCCCACATCGAAGGCGGCGCGGGCACCGGTTCGCCACTGCCGGCCACCCTCGCCGAGGTGGTGCACCGCCGGATCGGCTCGCTCGACGATCAGGACCTCGCCCTGCTGCTGAGCATGGCGTGCGTGGCCGACCCGTCGGTGGAACTGCTGGCCGCCGCCCACGGGGTGGGCACCGAAACCCTCGTGGCGCGGCTCGAACGCCTCGACACCGCGGGCATTCTCACCATCGACGGCAACCACGTCCGGTTCACCCATCCCCTGTTGGCCGGCGGCGTCTACACCGACGCGGCGCCGACCGCCCGGCGCGCGATGCACCGCACCATGGCGGCGCTGGAAACCCAGCCCGAGCTGCGGGCGCGCCACCTGGCGCTGGCGGCGGCCGGCGGCGACGACGAGATCTTCACCGCACTGGACCGGGCCGCGGACTCCGCGCGGGCCCGTGGCGCTCCGGCGGCCGCCGCCGAACTGCTGGATCTGGCGATCGCCCTCGGCGGCAACGACCCGTGGCGGCGGATGAAGACCGCCGAGAACCATTTCCTGGCCGGGGACACCGCGAAGGCCGCGGCGGCGCTCGGCGACGTCGACGCGATCGAACCGGCGATCCTGCGCGCGATGGCCGCGATCCTGCTCGCGACCGTGCTGATGTACGACAACGAGCACATTCGCGCGGTGGAACTCTTGCGCGGCGCACTCGACGACGCGGCGGGCAATGTCCCCGTGCAGATCCAGGTGCTGCTGCGGCTGTCGTTCGCCCTGAACAACAGTGGCGAGCTCGACGACGCGCGCAGGCACGCCAGGGACGCGGTGAAGCTGTCCGAGGAGTTCGGTGTGCCCGGCGTCGTCAGCGCCGCGCTGGCCTGGTCGGTGAACATCCATTTCCAGTGCGGGCGCGGGATCGACGAGAACGCGCTGGCACGGGCGATGAAGCTCTACGACAGCACGTTCGACGTGCCGATCATCTTCCGCGCACCGTTCGTGCACGCGCTTGCGCTGTCGTGGACCGGCCGGCTGGAGCAGGCGCACCGCGAGCTCACCGCGATGCGCACGGTGTGCGTCGAACGCGGCGCGGAGAGCGACATGATGGCCGTCGCCGGCTTTCTCGCGATCAACCATCTGTGGCGGGGCCAGATCGCCGAGGCCGAGGCCGAGGCCGCCGACACCGTGGAGCGCGCCGAACAACTCGGTGGCGACGACGTCCTGATCCTGCCGATGACGGTGCGCGGCGCGATCGCCGCGTACGCGGGCCGCATCGACGACGCGCGGGCCGATGCCCGCTGGGTGCTCGGCGCGATCAAGAACCGGCAGGCCTCCCATATCGCGGACTGGCCGGGGATGACCCTGTGCTTCCTCGAGGAGTCGCTGGGCAACCACCGCGAAGCCCTTGACGCCCTGGATACGTCGTTTCTGGAGTCCGGTCAGGCGCCTCCGACCGAGCTGATCCACGGCTGGCATCTGCCCGACGTGATCGAGGCGATGGTCGGGGTCGGACGTCTCGACGACGCCGAGATGTTGACCGGCGCCCTCGAACGCAACGGTGCCGAACACGACCGGCGCTGGATGAGGGCCGTCGGTGCGCGCTGCCGGGCGATGCTGCTGGCCGCGCACGGCGACGTCGCGTCGGCCAAGGCAGCCGCGGATCGGGCGATGACCGAACACGATCGTCTCCCGATGCCGTTCGAGCGGGCCAGAACTCAGTTGCTGCTGGGCCAGCTGCAACGCCGGTTGCGTCAGAAGAACACGGCGGCAACGACTTTGACCGAGGCATTGGACACGTTCGAGCGACTCGGCGCGCCGCTGTGGGCGCAGCGCGCCCGCACCGAACTGTCGCGCGCGGTCATCACCCCGACCGGCAGCCTCAGCGGGCTCACCCCGTCCGAGCAGCGCGTCGCGGAGATGGCGGCCTCGGGTGCGACCAACAAGGACATCGCCGCGGCGATGTTCATCAGCGCCAAGACCGTCGAGCACAACCTGACCAGGATCTACCGCAAGCTCGGCATCGGCTCGCGCGCCGAACTGGGCAGGCGGATGGACCGGCCGGGCGACCCTAGGTGATCCAGTCCGGCTGCCGGCCGACGTCGACGGCCGAGAAGTCCTTGTGCGCCAACCCCGCGAGCGTTCCGCCGTCGACGACGAACTCGGCGCCGGTCGAGTAGCTCGACTCGTCACTGGCCAGGTACACCACCAGGTTGCTGACCTCGTGCGGTTGGGCGATCCGGCCCAGTGCGGACTGGAAGATGTCCTCGGGGACCCAGTCGGCCATCGGGGTCTTCACCAGGCCGGGATGCACCGAGTTGACCCGGATCCCGAACGGGCCCAGCTCCAGCGCGGTGGATTTGGTCAGCCCCCGGACGGCGAACTTCGTCGCGGTGTAGCCGTGGCATCCGACGGTGCCCGCCATGCCCTCGATCGACGAGATGTTGACGATCGACCCGCGCCCGGCCGCCTTCATCGTCGGTGTGACGGCCCGGATGCCGAGGAACACCCCGGTCAGGTTGATGTCGAGGATGCGGTGCCACTCGGAGAGCTCGTAGTCCTCGACGGTGCCGATGTTCAGGATGCCCGCGTTGTTGACCAGGATGTCGACACCGCCGAACTCGGCGACGGCGGTGCTCACCGCGTGCTGCCAGTCCTCGGGGCGGGTGACGTCGAGGTGTACGTAGCGCGCGGCGTCGCCGAGTTCGGCGGCCACCGCCCGCCCCTCGTCGTCGAGGATGTCACCGCACACCACCATCGCGCCGTGGGCGACCATGGCTTTGGCGTGCGAGGCACCCATCCCCCTGGCGCCACCGCTGACCAGCGCGACCTTGCCGGCCAGCCGTCCCGTCATGAATCCTCCTGCAGCCGTGGCCCGCTGGAGGCCCCTGTGAAGTCGTAGTCGGCCGGATCGGGCCGGCGCGTCCATTTCCAGTAGTCCGCGATACGCCACGCGAACAGCGTGGGCAGTTCGCCCGCCGAGTTCTTGTAGTAGCTGCTGACCGACGGGTGGGCGTACACCATCGTCTGCAGCCGGGCCTGGCTGCGCCGGTCGTAGTCCCGGCACACCGCGGCCCGCGGCGCGGCGGCCCCGGCACCGGAGGCGAGCACCATGTCGATGCAGCCCAGGATGTAGCGCATCTGGCATTCGGAGTTGTAGATCAGGCTGGCGCCGTTGACGGCATTGGTGCCCGGACCGAACATGCAGTAGAAGTTCGGGAAGTCGGACACCGTCACCCCGAGGTACGCGTACGCGGCGTCCCCCCAGGTCTCGTTCAGGCCGGCACCGCCGACGCCGCGGATGTCGATCGGCCCGAGTTGGTGATTGACGTCGAAACCGGTGGCCCACACCAGCACATCGGCGCGGCGGTGCACACCGTCGGCCCCGGTGACACCGTCGGCGGTGATCGCGGCGATACCGCCGGTGACCAGTTCGACGTCGTCACGCTGCAGCGTGGTCAGCCAGGTGCCGTCGTCCTGCAGGGTGCGTTTGCCCATCGGCGGGTAGTTCGGCGTGACCTTGGCGAGCAGGTCCTCGTCGTCGGTGAACGCGCGCATCCACGCGGTGAACATGTCGCGGATGCCCTGGTTGCCCGCGCTGACCGACAACCCGCCGGCGTCCCATTCCGGATCGATGGTGATCTGCTCGTCGAGCGCGTCGGCGATCGGCCACCACGACACGAAGCGCAGCCACCGTCCGTAGTACGGCAGATGCCGGGTCGCCCAGCGGGCGCCGTCGCCGACCCGTTCGTGATAGTGGATGTTGGGCGCCATCCACTGCGGGGTGCGCTGATAGACGTCGACGTGCGCGGCGGTGCCGGCGATCGCCGGGACGAGCTGGAATCCGCTGGCGCCGGCACCGATCACCGCGACCCGCTTGCCCGCCAGCTCGAGTGTGTCGTCCCAGTCCGCGGTGTGACACATCGGACCGCGAAAGTCGTTGACGCCGGGCACGTCCGGGATCACCGGGGTGCTGAACTGGCCGACCGCGCAGATCAGGCCGCGGGCGCTGAGTTCCTCGACGGGTCCGTCGCCGGCGCCGCCGGCGGGCCGCACCCGCACCCGCCACAGACAGGCCGCGTCGTCCCAGTCGGCGCCGAGCACCTCGGTGTCGAAGCGGGTGTGCTCGGCGATGCCGTGCCGCGCCATCACCTCGTTCAGGTAGGTCAGGATCTCCGGCTGGGTGGCGTAGTGGTGTTCCCAATGGTCGGTCGGTTCAAAGGAATACGTGTAGTACTGGCTGGCGATGTCGACGCGGCAGCCCGGATAGCGGTTGGCCAGCCAGGTACCACCGGCCCCGGACTGGCGTTCGACGATGGTGAACGGCACACCGGCCTGTTTGAGCTTGATCCCGGCCAGGATCCCGGCCTCGCCGCAGCCGATCACGACGACCGGGAACGCGGCGCGTTGCTCGCGGGTCGAGGACAGCGCGGGCCCGTCCTGGTCGGCGCCGGTGATGCGCAGGTCCGCGGCGATGTAGTCGACCAGATCTTCGCTGACCTGGCCGGCGGAGATCACGTCCAGCATCACCCGCAGCTGGTGTTCGTCGGGCACGAACGGCGGCGGGCAGCCGCGGTCGCGATAGTCCCGGGCGACCTCGAATGCCCTGTCGCGCACCGTCTGTTTGTCGGGTTCGCTCATCGCGCCCTGCAGATCCATCGCGATCAGCAGGTACGGCCGCGGCAGCTCGTCGAGGATGCTCAGATCCCCGGTCATGTGCACCATCGACATCAGCAACGCGGGCACGCTGGCGTCGTCGATCGCCGCGCGCAGCACCTCGTCGCCGTCGTCGAAGGGAAGTCCGGTCAACCGCATCAGCTCAGGACTGCGTACATCCGCGCCGGTCAGGTGAGGCACAGGCCGACCATACGCCGACGGATCAGTGGATGGTCAGGGTTTCGCGACTTCGCGTTGCGAAAGGAAGTCGAGCACCGCGCCGGCGAACAGGTCGTTGCGGTCGCCCGCGACCATGTGGCCTGCGCCCTCGACATCGACGAAACCGACCTGCGGGAAGCGCGCCAAAAACTGCGCCGCGCGATCCTGGCTGACCAGATCGCTGACCTGACCGCGCACCAGCAGCATCGGCACACCGTCGGCGACGATCCGGTCGACCGCGTCGTGCAGGCGCTCGGTGTCGGTGACCTCCAGCGGCGGGTTGGTCGCGGTGCCGTCGATGAACTGCGGATCCCAATGCCAGTACCAGCGATCGCCCCTGCGGCGCAGGTTCTTTCGCAACCCGTCGAGGTCGGCGGGTCGTGGCCGGTGCGGGTTGTACTCGGCGATCATGTCGGCGACCTCGTCGAGGGAGGCGAACCCGTCCGTCATCTTGTCGGCCATGAACGCATGGATGCGTTCGGCACCCGTCGGGTCCATGTCGGGCACGATGTCGACGAGCACCACCGCGGCGGCGATCCCCCGCGCCTGTTCCCCGGCGAGCAGCATCGCGGTGATGCCACCGAGCGACGCGCCGACCAAAACCGGCCGCGGCGGCAGTTGCGCGAGGATCTCGCCGACGTCGGCCGCGAAGCTCGCGACGCGGTAGTCGCCGTCGGGAGACCAGTCGGATTCACCGTGGCCGCGCAGGTCGACGGTGACGGCCTGCCATCCGCGCCGGGCCACCGCCGCGGCGGCCCGGTCCCAGGACCGGCGGGTCTGTCCGCCGCCGTGCAGGAACACCACGGCACGCGACGCGGGATCGCCGCGCCGGTCGGCGACGATGCGCACACCGCCGTAGCCGTCGGCGACGAAGGGCTCCGGTGCCCCGATCGTCTCGGTCACCCCCGGATGGTAAGCCCGTCCCCCGCTCCGCGAGCGTGCGTGTCTGCACCCGCCCGCGCGGCGTGTCGCGCGCTTCGGCGCACGCTCGCCGCCCGCGACTGCCGCCATACTGACCGCGTGAAAGGTCTGACCGGCAGGGGCGTTCTGGTGACCGGCGCGGCATCGGGTATCGGGGCGGCGACCGCGCGCCGCCTGATCGGCGAGGGCGCCACCGTCGTCGGCCTCGACCTCGCGCCGGAATCCCCCGGCGAGTTCCCTTATCTGGAAGGCGATGTGCTCGATGCCGAGACGGTCGGGCGTGCGGTCGCCGCTGTCGTCGAGCGGGCGGGGCGCCTCGACGGTGTCGTGCACTCGGCCGGGGTCGGCGGCGGCGGGCCGATCCACCTGGTGCCCGACGACGAATGGGATCGCGTCGTCGACATCAACCTCAAAGGCACGTTCGTGGTGATGCGGGCCGCGCTGGCCCAGATGATCACCCAGGAGCGGGTCGACGGGGAACGCGGTGCGCTCGTGACGCTGTCCAGCGTCGAGGGACTCGAGGGCACCGCAGGCGGCAGCGCGTACAACGCGTCCAAGGGCGGCGTCGTGCTGCTGACCAAGAACGCCGCGATCGACTACGGCCCCAGCGGAATCCGCGCCAACGCGATCTGCCCCGGCTTCGTCGAGACCCCGCTGTTCGATTCGGTGATGGGCCTGCCCGGGATGGAGGGTCCGCGCGGCGAGCTGCGCCACGAGCACAAGCTGCGCCGGTTCGGCCGCCCCGAGGAGGTGGCGGCGGTTGCGGCGTTCCTGGTCTCGCCGGACGCGAGTTTCGTCAGCGGCCAGGCGATCGCGGTGGACGGCGGCTACACCGCCGGCCGCGACCACCACGTCACCGACCTGATGGGCCTCGGCGGGGACTGACTACCAGATGACGGCCAGCGCCGCCGCCGTGAAGGCGAGCACCCCGACCGCGGCGAACATCGGCCGCGGCACCGCTTCGCCGGTGCGCTTCTGCCGCGCGCTGCCCATGCCGAGCAACGCCCCGATGACGACCAGGATCACCAGCTTGATCCCGATCTTCGGGTAGTTGAGCTCGATGCCCGCCGGCCAGGGCGCCGCCAGCGCGAGGCCGGTCACCAGTGACACCAGCAGCCCGTAGTCCATCACCCGCGTGGTCCGGAAGCGGCCGGCGGCCGCCTCGGCGACCCACGCGCCGAACATCACGGCGAAGCCGACGATGTGCAGCAAGACAACTACAGACCGTAGTACTTCCATGCCGTGAGGTTACAACACCGACCGCCCGGAACCCGGGATCAGCCTCAGATCGGCGGTGTCCCCGCGGGCACCTGATAGCAGTTGGTGCCCCCGAGTCCGAACACGTAGACGGTGTCGCACCGGGTGAACGAGCCGTCCGGGCCGGGCGGGCTGTCGCAGCGCCCGCCGCCGTGCCCGGCGATCACGGTGCTGGGCCCGACGCACGGCTGCGCCCCCGCCGGCGCCGCGGCCACCAGTGCCGCCGCCGGAAGCGCGATCACGGCGCCCAGTCCGAGAATCTGTCGTGTTGTCATCTCGTCACTCCTTCCCCACGTCCGCGTTGAGCGGACGCACCCCCGGGAGGCCAGATGAGCTGGAGACGGCGCACCGGCCTCCGCTAGATGTGGTTACCCATTTCGGGTTCAGGGCAGACAGTCGGTGGCCGCCGACAGTTCGGCCTTCATGTTGCGTTCCATCATCGCCAGCGCCGCCTTGCCGAGGTCGGAGTCGATGTGCGCGACCGCGTCCGGCGGCACCACGACGTCGTAGTGGCGGACGTAGCCGTCGAGCGCGGAGTAGAGGATGCACTGCTCGGTGACCTGGCCGACCAGGATGATCCGGCGCGTCTCGAGCCGGGTGAGCAGGTAGTCCAGCGACGTCGCGTAGAACGCACTGTGCCGGACCTTGGTCAGGAAGCGGGCGCCGGGCCCCGGGAGGACGGGCCGCACCAGATCCGGGCGGGCGCCCTCGACGGCGGCCTTGACGATGTCGGACGGTTCGGCGGCGAAGTCGCCATAGTTGTCGTTGACGTAGACGACCGCGACATCGTCGTGCGCGGAGGCGCGGGCGATCAGGTCGCTGACCGGTTCGACGATCCCGGCGACGTTGGTGGCGAGTTGCTCGGCGTCGGGATGGTCGTAGGTGTTGAACATGTCGATGACAAGCAGCGCGGTCTCACTCATGGGGCTATTGATATCCACGCCGCGGCTCCTTAATCCACGTCAAGAACAACCCATGATCTCGCCATCGTGTACAGCATCGGTGCGCGCGCTGTCCCAATCGGACATATCAGTCGCCGCCCGACGTTCATACCCTTTTCCCATGACGACCTCCCTGGTCGGCGGTCCCGCGCTCGCGCAGACCCGCCGCATAGTCACCGAGATCCCCGGACCGCGCTCCGTCGAGCTCGCCCAGCGCCGCGCCGCGGCCCTGCCCGCCGGGCTCAACAGCGCCGCCGGGGTGTTCATCGCCGCTGCCGGCGGTGGTGTCGTGGTCGACGTGGACGGAAACTCGTTCATCGACCTCGGCAGCGGTATCGCGGTCACCACGGTCGGCAACTCCGCGCCGTCGGTGGTCGGCCGGGCGGCCGAGCAGTTGGCCCGGTACACGCACACCTGCTACCTGAACATCCCGTACGAGCCGTACATCGAGGTCGCCGAGCGGCTCAACGCGCTGACCCCGGGCGACCACGAGAAGCGGACGGCGCTGTTCAGCACGGGCGCCGAGGCCGTCGAGAACGCCGTCAAGTACGCCCGCATCGCCACCGGACGCGACGCCGTCGTGGTGTTCGACCACGCCTTCCACGGCCGGTCGCTGCTGACGATGACGATGACGGCCAAGAACCAGCCCTACAAGCACGGCTTCGGCCCGTTCGCCCCCGAGGTGTACCGGGCGCCGATGGCCTACCCGTTCCGGTGGCCGTCGGGCCCGCAGAACTGTGCCGCCGAGGCGTTCAGTCAGTTCCAGACCCTGATCGACGCGCAACTCGGGGCCGACCAGGTCGCGTGCGTCGTCGTCGAACCGATCCAGGGTGAGGGCGGATTCATCGTCCCCGCCGAGGGGTTCCTGCGCTCGGTCGCCGACTTCTGCCGCGACCGGGGCATCCTCCTGGTCGCCGACGAGGTGCAGACCGGGATCGCCCGCACCGGCGCGTGGTTCGCCTCCGAGCACGAGGGCCTGGTGCCCGACCTGATCACGACGGCCAAGGGCCTCGGCGGCGGCTTGCCGCTGGCCGCGGTGACGGGCCGCGCCGACATCATGGACCGCGCGCACTCCGGCGGCATCGGCGGCACCTACGCGGGCAATCCCGTCGCGTGTGCGGCCGCGCTCGGTGTGTTCGACGAGATCGAGCGCAACGATCTGATCGGGCGGGCCCGCGACATCGGCGAGTTGATCACCCGCGAACTGCGCGGCATCGCCGCGCGCACCGACATCGTCGGGGAGATCCGCGGCCGCGGCGCCATGATCGCGGTCGAACTGGTCAAGCCGGGCAGCCGCGAACCTCACAAGGACGCGGTGGCCGCCCTGGCCAGGCACTGCCACGACAACGGTGTGCTGGTGCTGACCGCGGGTACTTTCGGCAATGTGCTGCGCTTCCTGCCCCCGCTGTCGATCTCCGACGAGCTGCTCACCGAAGCCTTCGATGTCATCCGCGACGGATTCGCGTCGCTGTAACCACCTTCGCTTGTCACCATCAGGAGTAGACCCGATGTCCACCACCACCGCCCCCACCAAGAAGTCCGTCTACGAACCGCTCGAGTTGTTCGACACGGCGCGGCTGCTCGATCAGGACGAGCGCGAAATCGCCGCCACCGTACGCAAATTCGTGGACAGTGAACTGAAGCCGAACGTCGAGGGATGGTTCGAGTCGGCCACCCTGCCCAAGGAGCTCGGCAAACGCTTCGGCGAGCTCGGCCTGCTCGGCATGCACCTGCAGGGCTACGGCTGCGCGGGCACCAACGCGGTCAGCTACGGGCTGGCGTGCATGGAGCTCGAGGCCGGCGACAGCGGGTTCCGCAGCTTCGTCTCCGTGCAGGGCTCGCTGTCGATGTACTCGATCTACCGGTACGGTTCCGAGGAGCAGAAGAACGAGTGGCTGCCGCGGCTGGCGTCGGGTGACGCGATCGGCTGCTTCGGCCTGACCGAACCCGATTTCGGGTCCAATCCGGCCGGCATGCGCACCCGCGCGAAGCGCGACGGCTCGGGGGAAAACGCGGATTGGGTGCTCAACGGCACCAAGATGTGGATCACCAACGGCAACCTGGCCGACGTCGCCACGGTGTGGGCGCAGACCGACGACGGCATTCGGGGCTTCCTGGTGCCCACCGACACCCCGGGTTTCACCGCCAACGCGATCCACCGCAAGCTCTCGCTGCGGGCGTCGATCACCTCCGAACTCGTCCTCGACAACGTCCGGCTGCCCGCCTCTGCACAGCTGCCGGAGGCAATCGGGTTGAGCGCACCGTTGTCGTGCCTCAACGAGGCCAGGTTCGGCATCGTGTTCGGTGCGCTGGGCGCCGCGCGCGACAGCCTGGAGACGACGATCGCCTACACCCAGACCCGCGATGTGTTCGACCGCCCGCTGGCGAGCTATCAGCTGACGCAGGAGAAGCTCGCGAACATGACCGTCGAGCTCGGCAAGGGCATGCTGCTGGCCATCCACCTCGGCCGCATCAAGGACGCCGAGGGAGTGCGTCCCGAACAGGTCAGCCTCGGCAAGCTCAACAACGTGCGGGAGGCCATCGCCATCGCGCGCGAATGCCGAACCCTGTTGGGCGGCAGCGGGATCACGCTGGAGTACTCGCCGCTGCGCCACGCCAACAACCTGGAGTCGGTGCTGACCTACGAGGGCACCTCCGAGATGCACCTGCTCTCCATCGGGAAGGCACTCACCGGCCACGCGGCGTTCCGCGCATGACCGCGCCCGCACCGGTCCGGCACCTGATCGCCGGCCAGTGGCGGCCCGGCACCGGTGAGGCGCTGCGCAGCGTCAACCCGGCCCGCCCGGCCGTCGTGGTCGCCGAGGGTTCGGCCGCGCTCGCCGCGGACGTCGACACGGCCGTCGGTGCGGCCGCCGCGGCCGCGCGGTCGTGGGCCGCACTCGGCGTGCACCAACGCGGCGCGCTGCTGACCGCCGCCGCGGCGATCGTCGAGCGCAACGCCGAGACCTGGGGCCACGAACTCGCGACCGAAGAGGGCAAGACGCGCGCGGAGGGCGTCGGCGAGGTCCGCCGCGCCGCGCAGATCCTGCGCTACTACGGCAACGAGGGCGACCGGCAGGCCGGCGAGATCTACGCGTCACCCCGCGCCGGTGAGCAGATCCTGATCACCCGCAAACCGCTCGGTGTCGTCGGGGTGATCACGCCGTTCAACTTCCCGATCGCGATTCCGGCATGGAAGATCGCCCCGGCGTTGGTCTACGGCAACACCGTGGTGTGGAAGCCGGCCAGCACCGTCCCGCTGCTGGCGATCCGGCTCGCCGAGGCGCTCACCGAGGCGGGCCTGCCGCCGGGAGTGCTGAACCTGTTGATCGGCGGCTCGGACATCGGCGACGCGCTGGTGAATCACCCAGGGGTGGACGGGATCACGTTCACCGGTTCGACGGCCGTGGGCCGCCGCATCGCGGCCGCGGCAGCTGCCCGAGGGGTGCCCGCACAAGCCGAGATGGGCGGCAAGAACGCCGCGGTGGTGCTCGACGACGCCGATCTCGATCTCGCCGTCGAACAGGTGATGCTCGGCGCGTTCCGGTCCACCGGCCAGAAGTGCACCGCCACGTCCCGGTTGATCGTCACCGCCGGGATCGCCGACGCGTTCTGCGATGCGCTGCTCACGCAGGCGCGGACGCTGCGGGTGGGCGACCCGATCGACGACGCGACCCAGATGGGTCCTGTGGTCAGCGATTCCGCGCAGCGGTCGATCATCGCGGGCATCGACACCGCGATGAGCCAGGGCGCGACGGTGCTGGCCGGCGGCCGGCCCTATCAGGACGGCCCGCTGGCGGACGGATACTTCGTCGCGCCGACGGTGCTGCAACTCGGGGCCACACCGGCCGACGTGTGGACCGACGAACTGTTCGGACCCGTGCTGGCGATCCGCCGCGCCGCCGATGCCGAGGAGGCGTTCACGCTCGCCAACGACAGCGAATTCGGGCTCTCGGCTGCGGTTTTCACCCAGGACATGACCCGCGCACTCGAGGCGGTGGAACGCATCGACGTCGGGGTGCTGCATATCAACTCCGAATCCGCCGGCGCCGATCCGCACGTACCGTTCGGTGGAGCGAAGAAGAGCGGACTGGGCCCCAAGGAGCAGGGCGGCGCCGCGCGGGAATTCTTCACCCACACCACCACGGTGTATCTGCGCGGCGGGCGGCCCGGGGCATGACCGGCGCGCTCGACCGGGTGGTGGTCGTCGACTTCAGCCGGGTGCTGGCCGGGCCGTACGCGACGATGATGCTGGGAGACTTCGGCGCCGAGATCATCAAGGTCGAGCGTCCCGGCACCGGCGACGACACGCGAGCGTGGGGTCCGCCCTACGACGCGTCCGGGGTGGCTACCTATTTCAACGCCGTCAACCGCAACAAGCGCTCGGTGGTACTGGATCTGGCGGATCCCGACGGATGCCGGCAGGCCCGCGAACTGGTCGCGGGCGCCGACGTCGTCGTCGAGAATTTCCGTCCCGGCACGATGGAGCGACTCGGGCTCGGGTTCGACGACCTGCGCACGGTGCGCCCCGACCTGATCTATTGCGCGATCACCGGTTTCGGCCGCGGAGGCGGCGCGGCGCTGCCCGGCTACGACCTGCTGGTACAGGCCGTCGGCGGGCTGATGAGCGTGACCGGCACCGAACCCGGCGATCCGACCAAGGCCGGTGTCGCGCTGGTGGATGTGCTGGCCGGACTGCACGCGCTGTCCGGCATCCTGGCCGCACTGCATCATCGTGACCGCACCGGTGAGGGCCAGCGCGTCGACACCGATCTGATGTCGGTGCTGCTGTCCTCGATGGTGAATCAGGCGTCAGGCTTTCTCGGTGCGGGGGTGGTTCCGGGCATGATGGGCAACCGCCATCCCAGCATCGCGCCGTACCAGACGTTCGACACCGCCGACCGGCCTATCGCGCTCGCGGTGGGCAACGACAAGCAGTTCCGGGCCTTCACCAGCGCGCTCGGGCTGCCCGAACTGGCCGATGACCCGCGCTTCGTCACCAATCCCGCCCGGGTGGCTCATCGAGATGATCTGTGCGCGTTGCTGATACCCGCGTTGAAGGCGCACGGCGCCGATCACTGGTATGCACGGCTGAGCGCGGTCGGGGTGCCCGCGGGCCCGATCAACGACCTGTCCGAGGCGTTCGCATTCGCCCGTGGACTGGGTATCGAGGCGACGGTGGCCGTCCCGGGTAGTCCCGCTCCGCAGGTCGCCAACCCCGTCACGATGTCGGCGACCCCGGTCAGCTATCGGTGCGGCCCGCCGCCGCTCGGCGGCTGCGCAACAGACGAAAAGCCCTGACCGCCAACCACAGTTGCGTCCGCGAATCCACCGAGGCCAGATCGTCGCCGAGCAGGTGACCGATGCGGCGGATCCGGGCGCGCAGCGTGTGGCGGTGGATCCGCAACTCGGCCGCGGCCGCCTCCATCTGGCCGTTGTGCCGCAGGAACGCCGCAAGCGTGTCGATAAGATCCTCGTCGGCGTCTGCCAGCGGGTCCAACACCGAGGCCAGCAACCGTAATTCGCCGTCGGTGCGGCCGTCGAGCAGTGCGGCCAGCGGTCCGAGGTCGGCGTACTCGGCGAACTGTCCGGCAGCCGATTCCGCGGCGACCCGCGCCTGTTCCAGCCCTGTGCCGATGTCGCCGATCGGGACCGGCCGGCTCGCTCCCCCGGCGGGCGCATCGGGCCCACCGACCAGAGCGCGGATCCTGGCCCGGCTGCCGTCGGCGGGCAGCACGATGACGATCTCCGGGCCCGCCGCCGTCATCAGGTACGGGCCGGCATCGGATAAGGGGCGGCCCAGCTCCTCCTCGGCGGCCAGCAACGGCCCGGTCCCGTGCAGGACGACCACCACGACCTGTGCACCGGGGGCGAAACCGAAGTACCGGAGCAGGCCGTCGTCGACGGTCGCGCGGCCGCCGAGCAGTTCCCGTGTCACCGCCGCCCGCAGCCGCTGCTCGGCGTCCTGCACGCGCGCGGGTTTCTCCAGCGCGATCGAGATCAGCGACACCGCGTGTGAGACAAGGAGTCGGCCGGCATCCGACAGCGGCCCCGGGGTGCGCACCACCAGGTGGCCGCGTAGCGCCTGCGCGGCGCGAAGACGCTGGATCGTCAGCAGCGAGTCACCGGCCGGCGTGACCGCCGCGCCGCGTTCACGCACCGCCCCGGCCGCCTCCGACAGCGCCGAGATGACGCCGGCGTCGGCCGTTCCGCCCGCGGCGAGTTCGCGGCCGTCGGCGGCGACGGCCACCACCACCGCATCCAGGCAGTCGGCCAGCGCCGCGACCACCCCGGGCACGCCGCCCCGCAGCGTCGCCCGGGTCAGTACCTCCTGCTGATCGACGATGCGCTGCACCGAACGCAGCTGATCGGCCTTGACCGCGTCGATCACGACACGGGAGATCGCGATGAACGGCGTCGCCGCGGGCACCCGCAGGATCGGCACGCCGTGCTCGTCTCCCGCGGCGAGCACACCGGCGGGCACGGCGGTCAGCGTGGTACCGGTGTCGACGGCCAGCGCCGCCGTCCCGGCGTCGGCGAGGCGCGCGACGTACGCCGCCTGCGCGGCCGCGTCGGGACCGATGTTGATCCCGGTGGTCATCACCAGCTCTCCGCCGGCCAGATACGGTGTCGGATCGGCCAATTCGATCGCGTGCGCCCACGCGATCGGACGGTCGGCGGCCTGAGCGCCCGCGACCAGTGCCAGACCGAGACTGTCGACCTGACACAGCCGACGGGCGGTGATCACCCCTGTGACGCTACCGCGCCGGCCTGCTCCCGGACCTGTGCCGCGGCCGTCACAAACGCGTCGAACAGCCTCATCCGGTCGCCCACCGGGCCGTCCTCGTCCTCGGGGTGCCACTGCACGCCGAGATAGAACTTCTCGGGGTCCTCGATGCCCTCGGTGATCCCGTCGAGCGCCCGCGCCGCGACGACCAGACCCTCGCCCAGTCGGTCGACAGCCTGATGGTGCCCGTTGCGGCCGATCACCCGATCGGTGCCCAGGATCGACGCCAGCCGCGTCCCCGGCAGGACGTCGATCGGTTCGTCGACGAACACCGGTTCCCCCGGCCCGCCGTGGTGCAGCGTGAAGTCGGCGATGTCGGGGATCAGGGTGCCGCCGCGGGCGACGTTGAGCAGCTGGGAGCCGCGGCAGATGCCGAAGACGGGCCGGCCGGCGGCCTCGGCCGCGGCGATCGCGGCGAACGCATCGCGGTCGGCGCGCAGATCGACGCCGTACGCGTTCGGGATCGCGGCGCCCAGGTTGTAGCAGGAGCCGTCGACGTCTCCGCCGCCGAGCAACAGCAGGCCGTCGAAATCCGCTGCGGCAGAGGGATCCTGCAGTGCGGCGGTGGTGTCCCACAGCTCATGGGTCGCGCCGAGCTCGGTCAGCGTCGCCAACGCGACCCTGGTGAACCGCGTGACCAACCCCGCGTCGTGTTCGTCGATGCCGGGGAAGTTCAGCGACGCCAGCACACACACGTGAGCACGCGGTGACGGCGGCGCAGGCAGGTTCGGGATGACGTCTTCACGACGTACCCGAATGGTCATCGCGATTCCTTTCTCTTGCGGGCCCTGTCGACCAGATCGGCGAACAGCGCGGCATCGGTTTCAGAGGTGGCGTGCCTGTCCTCGGGGTGCCACTGGACCGCGACGAGGTCGGCATGGCGGTGTTCGACCGCCTCGATGACCCCGTCCGCGGCCAGCCCGCACACGGCCAGGCCGGGGGCCAGCCTATCGATGGCCTGATGATGGTAGGACGACGCGTCGATGGTCTGAGCGCCGACGATCGCGTGCAGCCGGGATCCCCGCTTGACGTGCACCGGGTGGACGCCGTTGTGATGCGCGGTGTCCGTCTCGACGACGTGCTGGACCAGGGTGCCGCCGAGCGCGACGTTGAGGATCTGCATGCCCCGGCAGATCACCAGCGCGGGCAGGTCCAGGTCGATCACCGCGCGGGTGACGCCGAGGTCGAGCTCGTCCTGGAACTCGACGACCCCGCAGGTCTCCGGCACCGGTGTCGCGCCGTAGCGGCCCGGATCGACATCGGCGCCGCCGGGCAGCAGCACACCGTCGAAACGGGCGATTCTGCCCGGCATCTCGGCCAGCGGATCGGCCGCGGGCCCGTGCAGCACCACCGGCTCACCGCCGGCGGCCCACACCGCCTCGCAGATCGCCTCGGCGGCCAGCGTCGCCGAGAAACGCAGGATCGGCACCTGCGCCGCCCGGCGCCCGATCACCGCGACCAGCGGTCTGACCACTCACTCCCCCGCGAACGGGTAGTCGAGGGTCGGCAGCCACTGCTCCCACACCTTGCGCAGGCGCCCCGATTCGATCAGCCGGCCCAGCGCCCCGTCGATCTCGGCGAGAGTGTCGGGCCGGTCCTTGGCCACCGCGATACCCCACCGGTTGCCGGTCTGCACCGTGAAGGCCAGTTCGTAATCCGGATGGGTGGCACCCAGCGGCACGAACACGACGTCGTCGTCGACCACCGCGTCGACCTCGCCGGCCAGCAGCGCGGCCAGCATGTCGGCGTACACGTCGTCGGACCCGGCACCGAACGGCACCGGCTGCGCACCGGTGAACGTCTGCGCCAGAGCCATATTGGTGCTGTTCTCGATCGCGGCGACCTTGCGGCCGACGAGATCCTCGGGTGAGGAGATCCCGGACCCGCGGCGCACCAGCACCCCTTCGTGGAAGACCGCGTAGGGCCGGGTGAAATCGACCTGCGCCTGCCGTTCGGCGGTGATCCCCTGCCCGCACAGCACCGCGTCCGCGTCGCCGCGCTGGACAGCCGGGATCATGTCGACCCACGGCACCCGGACCCACTCGACGGGGCGACCCAGCTCGGCGCCCAGGATCTCGGCGACACCGGGCTCATAGCCCTGCCGACCGTCCTGCGGAGTCCAGAGCGTGAACAGCGGCGGCGCCTCCGCGTCCAGGCAGGCCAGGCGCAGCGGGTTCGATGCCCCGGTCACGGCGTGTCGTTCCAATACATCTCGCGCTCCCATTCGGTGACGTGTCCACAGAAACGAGCCCACTCGTCGGCGTGATAATCGACCAGCAGCGACGACAGTTCCGGCCCGAAGGCCTGATTGAGCACCTCGTCGGCACGGAACGCCCCGATCGCCTCGCCGAGGGTCAGCGGCAGTGCCGGGAAACGTCCGTCGACGGGTGCGTCGTAGGACGACCCCTGGGTGGGCTGACCGGGATCGGTCGCGTTCTTCATCCCGTCCTCGCAGGCGGCGAGGATCACCGCATGCGACAGATACGGGTTCACGGCGGCGTCGGGCAGCTTGTACTCCAGGCGCCCGACCGTCGACAGCCGGACGGTGCAGGTCTTGTTGTCCAGGCCCCAGTTGATCCGCGACGGCGCGAACTGGCCTGCGTCCCAATATCGTTTGTACGAGTTCACGGTGGAGCCGTTGATCAGCATGGCGCCGGCGGAGTGTGCGAGCAGCCCGCCGAGCGCGTGCTTGCCCAGCTCGGACAGGTGCAGTTCGGTGCGGCCGGGTTCTGCCAGCACGTTGACGTCGTCGCGCCACAGGCTGAAGTTGTGGTGGCAGCCGTTGCCCATCATTCCGGTGGCCGGTTTGGGCATGAAGCTGGCCTCGATGCCGAGTTCCCGGGCGACCTGCTTGCAGACCTGCCGGTAGGTGGTCAGCCGGTCGGCGGTCAGGTCCGCCCGGTCGTACATGAAGTTCAGTTCGACCTGGAACTCGTCCTCGTAGTCGCCTTCGATCATGTCGAGGCCGAGCGCCTGGGCGTACTCGATGACCTTCTTGACGATCGGGCGGTTCCGCTCCAGATGCTCGATGTGATACGCCGGGCTGGATCCGGGACGGAACTGGGCTTCGAGTCCCTCGCCCCGCCAGGTCATCTCGGGTTCGCAGCCGGTGCGCAACTCCAGACCCGTGCGATCGACGAAGCCGGTCAGCATCCGGCGCAGCAATCCGCGGGTGTCACACGCGAATTCGGCACCCGCCCGCTCGAGAAGGTGGTCGGGCTCGTAGAGCCGGCAGAACACCCGCGCGAAGCTGGTGTCCCACGGGAGAACCGCGAACGTGTCGAGGTCCGGGACCGCCGTGTATTCCGGGGCGTTCACCCCTCCGGCCAGAAGCACACCCTCGCGGGTGCCCTGCAGGTTCGCGACCGCGGTCTGGTGCTGCTGCACCCCGCGGATCGCGAGACGTTCGAAGTGCTTCGCGGGCGCGACCTTGCCGACCACCCGGCCGGTGATCGTGATCGCCTGGAAGTACACGTATTCGACACCGCGTTCGGCGATCACAGACAGCGCTTCGGCGAGGTCCGGGCTCGACGCGTTGGCCTCGCGGTGCAGGTCAAGAGGTGTGATGGTCATCGCCGCTCAATCCTTGATGAAGATTGCCTGGGCGGGACAGACGTCGGCGGCGTCCTCGATGTAGCCGCGCTCCGAATCATCGGGATTGCCGTCGTATTCCAGATGTCCGTCGTCGTTGAGCCAGAAGACCGCGGGGGCGGCGATGGCACACTGGCCGTGGTCCTGACATTTCGTGAGATCTACGGTGACGTGCATGTCCGGCGTTCCTTTCAGGGGGCGGGCGTGAAGCCGATGGGCAGCGTGATCGGACCTGTGTTGCCCGAGTCGGGCAGCCAGGTCGCACCGGGTAGTTGGTGAGGGTCGCGCAGTCGGCGGGCCAGCAGCGGCAGCGCCTCGCTCATATCCGAGCGGGCCACGAAGTGGCCGAGGCAGTGGTGGGCTCCGCCACCGAATCCGAAGTGCGGCTTGCGTTCAGCGGTGATGTCGAATCCCGGTTCGAACACCCGGGGGTCGGTGCCCGCCGACTCACTGTAGAGGTGAACCGTGGTGCCCGCGGTCAGCATGACGCCCTCGTACTCGAAGTCCTCCAGCACCTCGCGGGTCACCCACCGCACCGTCGGGTTCACCCGCATGACCTCCTCGACGGCCTTGCCGCCGAGGTCGGGCCGCTCGGCGAGCAGGCGCCACTGATCGGGATGCTTCATGAAGGTCTGCATCGCCAGGCCGAGCTGGTTTCGGGTGGTGTCGAAGCCGCCGAAGATCAACAGCACCATGGCATCTCGCAGTTCGGTGTCCGACAGCCGTCCATCCTCGGGGCGCGACGCGTTGACCAGGGTGGTGACGAAGTCGTCGCGCGGGTTGGCCTGCCGGTCGGCGATCAGCTCGTCGCAGTACGCGTACAGCGTGGCCAGCGCCGCCTCGATCTTGGGCAGGTCCTCCTTGATGGTGACCCCGAGCGCGAGGCCGATCGTCGAGGACTCGGTGGAGATCACCTTCCACTCACTCTCAGGGATACCGAGCATGATCGCGATGACGCGGGCCGCGTACGGTTCGGCGAATTCGCTGACGAACTCGCAGCGCTCCGGTTCGGCGAAATTGTCGATCAACTCCGCGGCCAGCGCCTGGAACCGCGGCACCAGGCCGCCGATCAGCTTGTTGGAGAAGGCCGGGTTCATCAGCCTGCGCAGACGGTGGTGCTCCTCGCCCTCCTTGTTGAGGATCCAGCTGGCGAACCACTGCGCGAACGGCCCCTCGGTGACGCCGTTGTGCGCCGGCCACGCCCCGCTGCCCTGGCGCAGCTTCGGATGCTTGAGCAGCCGGTTGACCTGCTCGTACCGCAGCACCGCGAGGCCGTACTCGGTGGTGGCGTACCAGCTGAGCTCCCGCGCCGCATGCACCTGCTCCGAGGTGATCGAGAACGACGGATCCGAGACCCGGAAGCTCGGAACAGAGTCGAGCGTGGTCGACGTCATCAGTGTTACCTCCGAGAGAGCCACCTAACAGTGCCTAAATACTCTAGAAGTAGATGCTTAATGTCAACAGCTGGAACGGGGTTGCTCGTTAACAGTCCGTAACGGCGCGTTAAGCCGGCGAATCCGGCGACGCCTGAGCGCTTTCAGGCCAGCCGATCGCGACCACCCAGCCTGTTCCGAGCGGCATCTCCGCGACCTGGCGGAAGGCGTGCGGGTCCGGCTGCGCGCTGACCGCGGGCACCGCGGCCAGGCGGGAGCCGACGACCCAGCGGGCGGTGTTGGCGGCGATGACGCGCCGCTCGGTGTTGACCACCACCGCGTCATCGTCGGTCTGGCGCAACACCTCCAGCAACGTGCGCTCGATCTCGCCGACCACCAGATCGGCGCCGGCCACCCCGAGGAAGGCGCCGTCGGCGACGACCGGGATCGTCGCGGTGATGGTGTACATGTCCGACCCGCTGTAGTCGACGTAGGGCCCGTAGGCGACCCGCGCCTGCCCCCGCTTCGCCAGCTGATACCAGTCCATCTGCAGATAGTCGTAGACGTCGATGCTGGTCGGGTCGAAGTTCAGCCGCAGCCGGGCGACCCGGTCGTTGTTGTTGCGCTGCCACCACGCCAGATAGCGCTCCTGATCCTCGACGACGAACGGCGCGGCGATGAACCCCATCCCCCAGACCGCGTGTTCGTCGTGCAACCGGTCGGCGAGCCTGCGGTGCAGCCCGCTGAAGTGCGCCTCGGTCAGCGCCGCCCGCGGCGGCCGGATGCGCAGCACCTCGTCGGCGATCTCGCGCAGCATCCCGTACAGCGGCTCCAGCTGCCGTGACGCCTCCTCGGCCAGAACGGCGGCCGACGTGGTCGGGATCATGACGCCTCCCCCGTCGCGGTGAGGTCCAGGTTCACCTGGGTCAAGCGGGCGAGTTGACCCATCACATGGGCCTCCGCGAGCCTGCGCGCCTCCTCGGCGTTCTCGGCCGCGACCGCGGCGGCGATCGCATGCTGCTCCTCGACGTGGGCGGCGACGTCGATCTGCTGGCCGATCGGCAGCCAGACCAGGCCGGCGACCTCGGCCTGCAGGTTCGCCTCCCGGCGCGCGAGGCGTGCGGACTGCGACGCGATCGCGACCTGGATGTGGAAGCGGCTGTCGGCGCGGATCCGGTCACCCAGCGTCGCGGCCGCGCCGAGCTGGTCGGTCAGCGCGAACAACCGGCGCACCGCATAGGGTGCCGCCCGTTCGGCGGCGAGCCGGGCCGCCTGCCCGGACACCGCGGTGTGCTCGTCGAACAGGTCCCTGATGTCCGAGGCACTCATCGCCGCGAGGCGGGCGGTCAGCTTGTCCACCGGCGGTCCCGCGGGACGCCGGACGAACGATCCGCCGCTGCGACCGCGGCGGGTTTCGACCAGCCCCTGTTCACGAAGCGTCGCCAGCGCCTCGCGCACCGTCATCGGCGCCACCCCGAACTGCGCCGCGAGGTCGACCTCGACCGGTAGCCGCTCACCGTCGTCGAGCAGCCCGAGGTGGATCGCCTCGGTGATGCGCTGGACGATCTCGTCGGCGCGACCGACCGGCGCCTCGGCGGCCACGAGCGGCGACAACGACGACACCCGCGCTCCTTCCGCCTACCCGCGATGGGCCCTGACCTGCCCTGCCGTCGGGGAATCTACCCGATTTTCGACCAATTCTTCCGTTCCTGTTGCCGGTTAAACAATAGGACTGTAGTTTTTCGCTCCATCGGATTCCTGCGTCCCTAACCACCGGCAGAAAGCAGGCCCATGTCCACCACACATTCCGGCGCCACCGGCAGCGACGCCGAGGGCTATTACGACTTCCACGACCAGAGCGACGCGGCGCACCTGCACGCACTGGGCTACAAATCGGAGTTCAAACGGGACATGAGCCCCTGGGCGAACTTCTCGCTGGGCTTCACCTACCTGTCCCCCGTCGTCGGCATTTACACACTGTTCGCGTTCGCACTGGCCACCGGCGGGCCGCCGATGATCTGGAGCCTGCTCATCGTCGGCGTCGGCCAGCTGCTGGTCGCGCTGGTGTTCTCCGAGATCGTCGCGCAGTACCCCGTCGCGGGCGGCGTCTACCCCTGGGCGCGCCGGCTGTGGGGACGCAAGTACGCGTGGATGACCGGATGGGTCTATCTGGTGGCGCTGCTGGTCACCATCGCCTCGGTGACCTACGGCTCGGGGCCGTTCATCGCCGCCACATTCGGTATCGAAGCCACCGTCAACAACGTCATTGTGTTCTCCCTGGTGCTGCTGGCGCTGGCCACCGTGATCAACTTCATGGGCACGAAAGTGCTTGCCAAAGCAGCGATCATCGGTTTCAGCGCCGAGATCATCGGTGCGCTGGTCGTCGGCGGCTGGTTGCTGATCGCCCACCGCGAGCAGAACTTCAGTGTCATCTTCGACAGCATGGGTGCCGGCGGCGACGGCAACTACATGTGGGCGTTCGCCGCGGCGGCACTGATCGGCCTGTACCAGTACTACGGCTTCGAGGCGTGCGGCGACGTCGCCGAGGAGGTCCGGGATCCGGGCCGGCTGATCCCGAAGGCCATGCGCCGCACCATCTATATCGGCGGTGCCGCAGCCACTTTCGTGTGTCTGTCGCTGGTCCTGGCCGTCGCCGACATCCCCGCGGTGATCGCCGGGGAGGACACCGACCCGGTCAGCACCGTGCTCGGCGAGGCGTTCGGCCCGGTCGGCTCCAAGATCATCCTGGTGATCGTGCTGCTGTCGTTCCTGTCCTGCGCGATGAGCCTGCAGGCCGCTGCGAGCCGACTGGCCTACTCCTACGGCCGCGACGAGATGATCATGGGCCACACGCTTCTGAAGAAGTTCTCGCCGACCCGCCACGTTCCGCCGTACGCGCTGCTGCTCGCCGCCGCGGTTCCCGCGGTGATCATCGTCGGCTCGAAGTTCTCCACCGACGCGATCACGAAGATCATCAGCTTCGCCGCCCTCGGCATCTACATCGGCTTCCAGATGGTGGTGCTGGCCGCACTGCGGGCCCGCCTGAAGGGCTGGGTGCCCAGCGGCAAGTACTCGCTCGGCAAGTGGGGTGTGCCCGTCAACATCGCCGCGCTGGTGTACGGCCTGATCGCGATGATCAACATGGCCTGGCCCCGCACGCCGGACGCCCCGTGGTACGACAATTGGATCGTGCCGCTGTCAGCTGCCGTCGTCATCGGAATCGGGTTGATATACATGACGATCCACCCGCTGCACGACAAGAGCACGGCACCCTACGCCGATGCCATCCCCGCCCAGAAGTAGTAAGGACGCTCCGTGAGCCCCACGCAACCGCCGTACGCGACCGTCGACCCCGCCACCGGCAAGGTACTGAAGACGTTCGACACCGCGACCGACGATCAGATCGCCGCAGCCGTCGCGAAGGCCGACGACGCCTACCGGTCCTGGCGCGAGCAACCGCTCAAAGACAGAGTGGAGGTGGCCCGTAACGTCGGCGAGCTGTTCCGCAAACGCGCCACGGATCTCGGTGAGCTGACCCGCACCGAGATGGGCAAGAAACTCGACGAGGGCACCGGCGAGGTGGAGTTCTCGGCATCGATCTTCGAGTTCTACGCAGACCAGGCCGAGGCGTTGCTCGCCGATCAGCGGATCCCGTCGTTCTCCGGCGGGACCGCGGTGGTGCAGCGCCGCCCGGTCGGTGTGCTGCTCGGGGTGATGCCGTGGAACTTCCCGACGTATCAGGTGGCCCGCTTCGCGGCACCGAATCTCGTTCTCGGTAATACGATTTTGCTCAAACACGCCGAGTCCGTGCCGCAGTGCGCGCTCGCCATCGCCGACCTGATGCGCGACGCAGGGGTGCCAGAAGGCGTCTACACCAACCTGTTCGCGTCCTTCGACCAGGTCGAGACCATCATCAACGACCCCCGGGTGCAGGGGGTTTCGGTCACCGGCTCCGAGCGGGCGGGCGCCACGGTCGCCGCGACGGCCGGCCGCGCGTTGAAGAAGTGCCTGCTGGAGTTGGGCGGCTCCGACCCGTTCATCGTGCTCGACGGGGATGCGAGAGAACTCGCCCGCACGGCATGGGAATTCCGCATCTACAACATGGGCCAGGCCTGCAACTCCAACAAGCGGATGATCGTCGCCGACGATCTCTACGAGGACTTCGTCGCCGAACTGGTGACACTGGCAGGCGGTCTCACGCCGGAGGACATCGCGCCGCTGTCGTCGCGGCGGGCGGCCGAGATCCTGGCCGCTCAGGTCCGCGACGCCGTCGACAAGGGCGCGACCCTGCACGTCGGCGGTGACCTCTGCGAGGCTCCGGCGGCGTTCTACACCCCGGCCGTGCTCACCGGCATCACGCCGGAGATGCGCGCCTACACCGAGGAACTGTTCGGCCCGGTCGCCGTCGTCTACCGCGTCCGGGACGAGGACGAGGCCGTCGCACTGGCGAACTCGTCGGCCTACGGGCTCGGCGCATCGGTGTTCAGCACCGACACCGCACGCGCCGAGAATGTGGCCCAGCGCCTCGAGGCCGGCATGGTCAACGTCAACACGCCCGCCGGCGAAGGGCCCGACATCCCGTTCGGCGGGGTGAAACGCTCCGGCTTCGGCCGCGAGTTGGGCGCACTCGGAATCGATGAGTTCGTCAACAAGCAGGTCTACTGCGTCGCGGACTGACACCACCGGCCTCACGGCCGTGACGTAGACGCCGCCTCGAAAGGCCTTCACCTGGACTGACGTCGCGTCAGCTCGGCTGCGCCGGTGTAATCTCTGCCCAGGTTCGTCGAGAAGCGGCGGCCGCTGGTGATGGAGGTTCGCATGGGCACCCCACCAGCGACCTCGCCTTCCGGCGGCGTGGCCGCGGATACGCCCGACATCGAGTACGTCAGCGGGATGGCACGGCTCCTGCAGGCGGTCCAAGAGCTGTCCCTGGCCCGGAGCCTGCCGGAGGTCCAGGAGATCGTCCGCCGATCCGCACGCGAACTGACCGGTTGTGACGGTGCCACCTTCGTCCTGCGCACCGACGATGAATGCCTCTACCTCGACGAGGATGCCATCGCGCCGCTGTGGAAGGGCAGCCGATTCCCGATCGAGGCCTGCATCAGCGGGTGGGCGATGCTCAACCGTCGCCCCGCGGTGGTCCCGGACATCTACGTCGACGACCGCATCCCGCGTGAGGCGTACCGCCCGACGTTCGTCAAGAGCCTGGTCATGGTGCCGATCCGCACGCTGGACCCGGTCGGTGCGATCGGCAACTACTGGGCGCAGCAACGCCAACCCACGGCCCGGGAGGTGTCACTGCTGCAGGCCCTGGCCGACGCGACATCGATCGCGATGGAGAACGTGCGGCTCTACGCAGAACTCGAAGAGCGCGTGCACGAGCGCACCGCCGCGCTGGAACGCGCCAACGAGGAGATTCGCCAACTCTCGCTGACCGACGATCTGACCGGGCTCCACAATCGCCGGGGATTCCACGTTCTCGCCAATGCGGCGCTGCTCACCGCGCGCACCCACGGCCACCACTGCGTGCTGGCATTCCTGGACGTCGACGGCCTCAAGAAGGTCAACGACGGCTCCGGGCACGACACCGGCGACCACCTCCTCACCGACGTCGCCGAGGTACTCCGCAAGACCACGCAGGCCTCCGACATCGTCGCGCGGCTCGGCGGTGACGAGTTCTGTGTGCTGGTGCCCGAATCCCCGGACGGCGCCGTTGCGCTGAAAGCGCGCCTGAGGGATGCGTTCCGGCGGTTCAAGGGCGAGGGCGCACGGCCGTATCAGGTGGCGGCAAGCATCGGTGCGGTCGACATCCCGCCGACCGATATCCGCCCGCTGGACGCGCTCATCGCGTGTGCCGACGAGCTCATGTACGCCGACAAGAAAGCCAAGGCCGCGACCGAGATCGCCTGACCCGGCCGCTCCCCCGTCGTCACCGCACCGGCGTCAGCGCCCGCTCGCCCGGCTTGCCCCGCGCAATGCTTCGTGCACGAGATCGACTGCCCGCGAAGCGCTTTGCGCAGCACCTTCCATCGTGGTCGGCCAGTCGTTGTGGGTCCAGTCCCCGGCCAGCGCGAGGTTCGGCAACGCGGTGCGGTTAGCGGGCCTGATCGTCGACATCCCCACCCGCGAGGAGAACGTCGCTTTCGGCCACGGGATCACGGTGACGTCGAGGACCGACGCGTCGGCCGCCGCCGGGTAACTGGCCCGCAGCGCGGCGACCAGCCGGTCGGCCACCTCGGCGTTCTTGAGTCCCATCAAGTCGTAGGCCGCGCACGTGGTCAGCGCGTACAGGTGGTTGCCGTCGGGCCGCGGCCCGTGCATGTGGTCCCGGTCGAACACCCAGCCGATATCGCTGTCCAGCAACGACTCCCACGGCGCCACGGTGCCCAGCGGGCGGTCCAGCAGCACGTAGGCGTTCATGATCGGAATCGGTTCGAGCTTCTTGGCCGACAACCGCGCATCCTCCGCACTGGGCACCTCGTCGAGCAGCGACCGCAGATTCCACGACGGAACGGCGAGCACCACCGCATCGGCTTCGACGGTCGATCCGTCGCCGAGCGTGACACCGGTCGCGCGCTTCCCATCGGTCGTCACCGACACCGCGCGGGTGCGCAGCCGCACGTCCACTCCGCGTTCGGCCATCACCCGCCGCGCACCGGCGAGGTAGAGGGTGTCGAGATCGACCGTCGGATAACCGATCCGCACCGCACCGCTGCCGAACCGCCGGACCCGGTCGGCCCCGGTACGCAGCAGCGCGGCGAACGCGTGCGCCGAGGCGAGGTGCGGCAGTTCGTTGAGCAGACCGATCACCATCGAGTGCAGCAGGATGCGTCGCACCTCGTGCGGGAAGCCCACCCGGTCGAACCATTCGTCGACGGTGATGTCGTCGAGTTCGTCGTCGAACCTGATCACGTCGCGCATCAACCGGGCCCATGCCGGGGTGGCGCGCAACAGGATCGGGATCGACAGGCCCCGCACCCGGCCGAGCAGCATGCGCCGCAGATTCGCCGGCCGGATCCCGAACCGTTCGGCATGCCCGCCGGGGTAGCGGACACCGAACTGGTCGGGGAACTCCAGAAGATCGCGGGTGCCAATGGAATCCAGATAGCGGAAGATGCTCTCGTACGATCCCGCCAACACGTGCTGCCCGTTCTCGACGGCATCGCCGTGCCCGCTGGTCAATCCGATGGTGCGCCCGCCGAGCGAACCGTTGCTCTCCAGCAGCGTCACCCGGTAGCCGAGTTCGGTCAGCCACACCGTCGACGCCAGCCCGGCCAGGCCCGCGCCGACCACCACGACATGCTGTACCGGGGATGCGGTCATGCCGGAATCGTAGAGTGCGCCGCCGGGACCAGGACGTTGCGCGCCGCCGCGTCCCCAGTTACGTTACCCCTCGTAGCGTATTCACGGCCGGAAGGACAGCCATGCGCACCGTGGTCGTCGACAGCGCGCACACCATCTCCGTCGTCAACCGTCCCGATCCGACGCTCCCCGGGCCCGACGGGGCGATAGTGGAGGTCACCGCGACCGCGATCTGCGGATCCGACCTGCATTTCCTCGACGGCCACTACCCCATCGGCGAGCCCGTGTCGATCGGCCACGAAGCAGTCGGCATCGTCGCCGAGACAGGTCCCGAGGTCACCCGGTTCAAGAAGGGTGACGCGGTCCTGGTGTCCTCGGTGACCGGCTGCGGGCGCTGCCCGGGATGCGCGACGACGGACCCGATCCGCTGCGTCCACGGACCGCAGATCTTCGGTTCCGGACTGCTCGGCGGAGCGCAGGCGGAGCTTCTCGCAGTCCCCGCGGCCGAGTTCCAGCTCCTCGCGATCCCCGACGGCCTGAACACCGAACAGGCGCTGCTGCTGACCGACAACCTCGCCACCGGGTGGGCCGCGGCCAAGCGCGCCGACATCCCGGTCGGCGGCACCGTCGCGGTCCTCGGCGCGGGCGCGGTCGGCCAGTGCGCGATCCGCAGCGCGTTCGTCCTGGGCGCCGGAACGGTGTTCGCGGTCGATCCGGTCGCCGCCCGCCGGGAACGCGCCGCGGCGGTCGGAGCGTCACCACTGGATGCCCCGGCGGCGCAGGCCCTCCTGGAGGCCACCGGTGGTCTCGGCGCCGATTCGGTGATCGATGCCGTAGGCACCGACGCCTCGATCGACGACGCACTGGCGGGCGTCCGCGCCGGTGGCACCGTGTCCGTCGTCGGGGTCCACGATCTCGCGCCGTATCCGCTGCCCGCGCTCGTCTGCCTGTTGCGCAGCCTGACGATCCGGATGACCACCGCCCCCGTGCAGCAGACCTGGCCCGAACTCATCCCGCTCCTGCGGGCAGGCCGGCTCGACGTCGACGGCATCTTCACCGGCACCATGGCGTTGGACGACGCCGCGCAGGCCTATGCCGCGGCGTTCTCCCGCTCCGGCGAGCACCTCAAAGTGCAACTGCGACCCTGATCTCGAACACCACGACGCCCCGGCCGCGAGGCCGGGGCGTCGTGTCACTCGGAGCCCGGGGAGGTTACTCCGAAGGTTCCGAGGAGTCGGACAACTTCGCGTCCTTGGCGGGCTGTGCGTCCTTGGCGGGCCTGCTCGCCTTGCGCTCGGTGGCGCTGTCGGCGCTCTCGGCGCCCTTGGTGTCGACGGTGCTGTCGTCGGCGGCCTCGGTCGCATCGGCGCCCTTGGCATCCTCGGCGGCTTCGGCGGCTTCGGCCTCGGCGGCTTCGGCCTTCGTGTCGGCCTTCGTGTCGACCTTCGTGTCGACCTTGGTGTCGGTCACGACATCGTCACCCTCGGTGTCGACCGCGGTGTCCTCAACCGCGACAGCGGCTTTCGGGGTAAGCAGCGACACGGTGGCGCTGCTGGGCACCTCGGCGGCCGCCGAAGGGACGACGACGGGAGCGGCAGCGGCGACCAGTGTGTTCGGAGTCGCCTGCGCCACAACGTCGTTGCGGCTGTAGCCGGCGTCGATCTTGGCCTTGAGTTCGGCTTCGCGCTTGGCCAGTGACGGGAACAGCCGCACCAAAGGCAGCTTCTCGGTCGGAACCAGGTAGTGGGTGGTGGTTCCGCCCACGGAGTTCGTGTCGACCGAGATGTTCTGCGCCGGAACCTTCGACAGATCGGCGTACATCACCGGGACGTGGACGTAGATCCCACCGGCGATGGCGTTGGCGATGGCCAGCACGTTCCACCAGCGGTCCGGGAAGTCGGCCATGCCGTCGTACTCCCCGGTCACGACGATGACGTCGTACTTGGTCTCCGGCGCCGGCTGGTAGGTGTAGTCGAAGTTGCTGTTGTAGCGCGCCTGGCTGATCACCTTCTGGCGGCTGGAGTCGGCGACGACCACGAACGTGATCTTGTCCTTGCCGGGCGCGTTGGCGCTGCCTTCGAGTTCGCGGAGCACCTCGTTCACGACGAGCGAGCCGGCCGACAGGCCGACGACGGTCACCTTCTCGCCGTTGGCGACCTGACCGAGGGCGCTGTTGATCTGCGCGGTGAGATTCGTCTTACCCTGCGCGATCGACGCACCGAGGGTCAGATCGCCGCGGCCCGTCATCGGGCCGGCCTGTGCGGGCCACTTGACGCTGACGCGCTGCTGATCCTTGAACTTGCCGCCGAGCAGCGGCGCCATCAGCGGATCGGTCAGCGACGGCGTCGAGATGCCGCCGATGATGAGGGCCGTGTTGGCGGCCATGCCCGGCGTGGCGGTGGACAGCGCCAGCGCAGCTGAGGCAAAGATCGTGCCGCATACGACACCTGATTTGCGCAGGCTGATTCCCATGAGTTCTCCCCGGAAAAGTATTGATGAAAAGGTCGCCGAGCACCGGCGCCAGGGAAGCATATGAGTTACGAAGGACCCCGACACAGCAAAATTCTCAAAGTTCTCATGCCCGCCGTTACGGCGAAGTCGCCCGAATTCGCTGGTATTTGCCATAAGTCAACTTATTGACGTCGT
The DNA here is from genome assembly GCF_002086815.1 of Mycolicibacterium parafortuitum. Lineage (GTDB taxonomy): Bacteria > Actinomycetota > Actinomycetes > Mycobacteriales > Mycobacteriaceae > Mycobacterium > Mycobacterium parafortuitum. Next base: position 11,688 of record NZ_MVID01000001.1, on the reverse strand, counting down.
GCGAGAATCGCTCGCGCGGCAGAGCGTATTGCGTATACCCACCTTGGCGCGTACAGGAAACACCATCAATCACTCTGGTCCCACCAATAACAATCTTGAAAACACGCCTGAGATTGTTGCCTGAAACGTGATTGCTAAGAAAAGTTCGCAATCCAAAACGATCGATTCGGCACACCCGCCACCCGCTTCGGCCAAGTCCCTGAGCTACCACGTCTGCGACGCCACCCCGGCGCCGCGCGGTGCCTCGACCCCCACCCGGCTTATTGACCAATAAGTGAATTTATGTAGACATCGCAGCAAACCAATCCGGGCGGATTGGGACGCGCGGTGGATCCAGGACGGGATCGCGCGGAGAACACCCCGCGTCGGCGGCTTCGGCACAGCACGGCGCCGAGTCCGCGCGGCAGTGGCCCACATGTCTTGTCGGACAGAGCTTGTGGATCAATCGTCGGCGCAGTCAGGGGCCCGCGACGGTCAGCGTCTGCGCAACGCGACGACGGTGACGTCGTCGTCGGTGAACCCGGAGGCCATCGTCATCCAGATCGCGTACGCCGACAGGTCTGCGTCGCCGCCGAGCGTGTCGGCCAGCCGGTCCAAGCCCTCGTCGATCACCTGACCGCGCCGCTCGACGAGGCCGTCGGAGTACAGCACCAGCCCGTGACCGGGTTCGATGACGAAGGTCCCCTGTGTGTAGGTGGCGCTGCTGACGCCGATCGGCGGGGACAGCGGTATCGGCGCGGCCGGCGCGGTGGGCGCGGAGTTGGTCATGTACGGCATCAGATGGCCTGCCGAGGTCGCCTCGACCACGCCCGAGTCGAGGTCGATCCGCGCGACCAACACGGTGGCGAACGCCGCATCGAGCATGTGCAGACAGAAGTCGTTGAGCTGTTGCACGGCCTCGGCGGGCGACGCTCCGGTGAACAAATGCGCCCGTAACGCGTTGCGCAGCTGCGCCATCGTGCCCGCCACGGTCACCCCGTGGCCCGCCACGTCACCGACCACGGTGATCAGTCGGCCGTCGCGCAGCGTGAACGCGTCGTACCAGTCGCCCCCGACCCGGTCACCGGCCGCCGGCTCGTAGTGCGCTGTCAGCTGCCAGTTCTGCAGCTGCGGAATGGACGCGGGAATCAGGCTGCGCTGCACCATTTCCGCGACCCGCAATGCGCCTCGGGTGCGGTGATACAGCGACTCGACGAGGTGGCGGCGCAGCGCGTCGGCGGATTCGACCTCGGTCGGTGTCCAGGGCTCGCCACGTTCGCGAACCACCTCGCGCCACCGCTCGAACGACTTGCGAGGGCTGAGCCTGACCTCGTCGCCCTCGCTGACGGCGATCGCCTTGTTCTCCGGGTCACCGCCCCAATCCACCGAGCGGAGCACCTCACGCCGGAACCACGCGGCGAACTGGCCGTCGGGCAGATTGAGCACCAACGCGCCCGCCGCCAGCTGTGGATCGATGCCGGCCTCGGGCAACGCGTGGGGCAGGCTGTCGGTCCGCGCCACCTCGTCATCGGCACCACGCGCCCAGGCCACCACCGCGGCCACCACATCGGCAGGCGGCACCGACCCGAGAGTTCTGCGGTGCCCGCCGATGTCGACGACCACACCGTCGGCGGGTACCAGGTCGAACAGGTCCGGGGCGCCGAGCAGGGTCGACACCATGGGTTTGGCGTCGTCCATCATCGCGGCGGTCAGCTTCGTCAGCACCGCCTGCGCCCCGAGCCGCTTGTGCAGTTGGTCCTCTTCGAATTGGTCGACCAACCGCAGCGACAACGTCGAGCCGAGGAACTCCGCGGCGGCCCGGGTGCCGAACGGCGGCAGATGCGGTCCTGCGTAGTGATGGCAGGCGATCAACCCCCACAGCCGGCCGTGCCGAAGCAGTGAGATGGACATCGACGCGTGCACGCCCATGTTCTGCAGATACTCGATATGGATCGGTGACACGCTGCGCAACGTCGCATGGGTCAGGTCCAGCGGCGTCCCGCTCGCGGGGTCCTGTGCGGGGACCAGCGGCGCCGGCGTGTACCCGACATCGGAGATCAGGCGCAGCCAGCTCTTCTCGTACAGTGCCCGCGCCTGAGCCGGGATGTCCGTCGCCGGATAGTGCAGCCCGAGAAAAGAATTGAGGTCGTCACACTTCGCCTCGGCGACCACCTCGCCGTTGTATTCGTCGTCGTAGCGGTAGACCATCACGCGGTCGAAGCCGGTGAGGTTGCGGACCGCGCGGGCGGCGGTGTCGTACAGGTCGGTCATCGTCGCCGCGTGATTGAGTTCCTCGACCCAGCCACGCACCGCTTGGTAGGTGTTCGGGAAGGAGTACGGCCGCTCGCCGTAGGCGATCTCCAATTCGACCAGCAGCACCCCGGGGCCGCGATGCAGGATCGCGTCGAAATCGCGCGCCACCCCCGCGACGTCGAGGACGCATTCGACCGGATTGCGCCGGTGCAGGTCCCCGACGATCGACGCGGCCTTCTCGACCAGGGCGGCCTGCTCAGGCCCCATCAATGCGGACAGATGCCGCCCCAACACCTCCTCGGCGGACCGTCCGAGCATGTCGTCGACGTTGGCGCTGATCTGGCGGATGTCGAAGTCCGGCTCACCGACCACGACGAGGACACCGCGGGGCTGGATGCTGCCCGGGATGTGGATCGGTTCCCTGGCACAGTTGTCGAGGTCGATCGGGGTGCCGGCGGGGAGCAGGTCGGCGTCGGCCTCGCCGCCCGCAGGTGGGGTCGGGGGCTGGCCAGGGGCATCCCTGGATGGCTCACCTCGTTGCGCCCCGTGCATGTGCCGTCAGTTGACCTTCTCGCCCGACGGCACGTGTGCCGCTCCCCTGCGTCGAATACCCATCCAACCAGCCGCCCCGTCCGCGCACACGTTCGGCTGACATCGGCGCGGCGCGGCGCGGCGGGTCACTGCTGCACCGGGTCGACGGTGACGAGTTCGGTGACCCCGCTGACGCGCAGCGTGGAGAGCAGATACGGATGGACGACGATCCTGTGGATCGCATCGGCGTATGCGGACAGCACGTTGATGGCCGCACTGTCCACGTACTCGACCTCGGCCAGATCGACGACGAGTTCCTCACCGCTGCTGCCGATTTCGGCGACCGCATCCGCCAGCGCGGACTTCAGGTCGTCGACATTGCTCAGGTCGATCTCGCCGCTGGCCGCCAGTCGCAGGCCCGACCCGTGGCCGGGACGGTCGGTGTGCAGACGCAGCAGGGTGGGCATCAGGCGATCCTCGCGTAGAGATGGATGGTGGTGCCGCCGGAGTCATGGGCGATGGTCACGTCCTCCATCAGCCCGCGCATGATGGCGATACCGCGACCGCGGTAGGTGTCCGGCGGCTGCGCCGGGGGTTTCCAGGTGCCGGTGTCGGTGATGATCAGTTCGACCAGATCCACCAGGGCGGTCGCCCGGACGCTGACGGTGCCGGGCATGCCGTCTCGGTGACCGTGTTCGATCGCGTTGGCGACGGCCTCACCGGCGGCGACCAGCACCTCCATCACCCGGCCTGGCTCCACCCGGGCGCCGGAGAGCCAGCGCCGCAGCGCCGAACGGGTCGACGCCAGATAGCTGGCGTCGGCCGGGAAGCTCAGTTCCAGCGGAGCGGGATGGCGGTAGAGCAGCAGCGCCACATCGTCCTGGTACCCGTCGTCGGGGGCAAGCCCTGTCATGATGTCGTTGGCGAGCTCGTCCAGCGGTGCCGCGCGAAGCTCCTGGATCAGAGCACTCGCCCGAGATATGCCTTGCTCCAACGGAACCCGGCGGCGCTCCACCAACCCGTCGGTGTAGAGCACCAGCGTCGAGCCGATCGGGATCGTCAGGTGCGCTTCCGGGCGGGGCCAGTCCTGGCGCAGGCCCAGCGCGATGGTGTGGGCGTCGTCGAGTTGCTGGGCACTGCCGTCGGCGTGCACCAGCAACGGCGGCGGGTGTCCGGCGCTGGAGTAGGAGATCTCCCCGGTGGCGGGGTCGAGCACCATCACCACCGCGGTGGTGCACTGCGCACCGGGCAGCCGGGCCGCGAAGCGGTCCATCCCGGCCAGGGCCGCACCGGGGCTGGCGTTCTCCAGCAGCAGGGCCCGGCACGCGCTGCGGACCTGCCCCATCACGGTGGCTGCGGCCAGGCCGTGCCCGACGCAGTCGCCGACCACCAGCGCGATGCGCCCGTCGTCGAGGTCGGCGACGTCGTACCAGTCACCGCCGACCTGCAGCGGCCGGCTCGCGGCTTGATAGCGCACGGTGAATCCCGGCGGAAGGTCGGCCGGACCGAGGATCGCGTGCTGCAGCGCGAGCGCGGTCTCGCGTTGTTGGTCGACCTGATACACCCGCTGCAGGCCTGCGCTGAGGCGCCCGGCGAGGACCGTCAGCAGCGTCTGGTCCTCCAGCGTGAACGACCGCTGATCGGTGAGCTCGATCCAGACCACCAGAATCCCCTCGGGGTGCTGGATGGCGATCCCCGCGGTTCCGGGCTGCGCGGTGTTCGGGGTGAGCAGGTCGTCGTCGGACAACGCGACCAGAATCCGGCGCAGGTCGGCGGGAAGGTCGGTCCACTTCGTCGGCTCGCCGGTGGCGACCAGGCTCGGCAGACCGTCGGCGGCGCCGGCGTGACGCGGAAAGGTCACCGCGAGCACCCGGCGCGCCCGCCATAGCCTGCGTAACTCGTCGGCGGCGCCCTGCAACGCCTCGTCGAACGAATCCGCCTGAGCCAGTTGACGGTTCAGCGCATGCTCGCGTCCTGCCGCGAGGGCCAGTGCGATCGCGGCGTGCCGGGCGAAGTCGGCGACGAGCTCGAGATAGGCCTCGTCGAACGGTGGCTGGTGGGGACGCCGGGCCACCGCGATGACGCCGAGCACCGCACCGTCGGCGATCAGCGGCATCACGATCGCGGAACGCTCACCGACGTCGGTGAATCCTTCGATCGGGTACTGGAACGAATCCGTGATCATCGGCAGGCCGCGACGGGCCACACCGCCGGTGGTGGAGCCGGCCATCGGCACCTGTCTCCCGATCACCTCAGAGGCGTACTTGCCCGCCGTCGCCGCGACGATCAACGTGTCGACGTCGTCGGCGGCCACCTCGGATTCGCCCGGTACCAGCAGGATGGCCTGCTCCGCGTCGGCGAGCTCGAGCGCGCGGTTCACGATGAGCTGCAACGGGCCGGTCTGCGGATCCCCGGACAGCAGCGCCGTGGTGATCTCGCGGCTGGCCTTCGTCCATTTGGCGGACTCTCGCTCACGCTCGAACAACCGGGCGTTGTCGATCGCGGCCGCCGCCGCGGTCGCCAGCGCGCGCACGGCGCTCTCCTGGGCATCGGTGAACACCCGGCCGGGACGGTCGTCGGCGAGGAACAGCGACCCGAAGCGTGACGCGCGCACCGTGAGCGGAATCGCGAGCAGCGCCCGGATCGGCAGGTTCAGCTCCTGCGAACCGGTGATATCCGGTCGCTGCCGCAGATCGTCGACGCGAAGACCGTCGCCGATGTCCATGTCGGCCAGACCCGACGCGTCGAACGCGTCGCCGGCGTCGACGAAGACGAGGCTGTTGTCGGCGGCGCGGATCCCGAGCCCCGCATAGCGGGCCCCGCTCAACTCCCGCGCCGCGGTGACGATGCGCTCCAACGTGACGTCGAAGTGGAGGTCCGAGCCGATCGCGACGATGGCCCGCACGAGGCGCTCCATCTGGTCGCGCGCGGCGACCAGCTCGTCGAAGTCGGCGCTCGTGTGACCGTCTCCTTCCGGCGGGCGACGACGAGGATGCGGGGACTCATCAAGGTCGTCGGCCATTCCCCTACGCTAAACCGTCAGACCTGCAGATTCGCACGGCCTGCCCTACGAATGCCCAGAGTGTCCCGCCGCGGTCCCGTCAAACCTGCGCCACTGGACCGCAAACGAACCCGAACTTCGCGTTTCGGCTTTCAGCCGCATTTTCGGCCTCGGCGTCCAGATCGTCGCGTTTCGCCGGCCGGGATGAATGCGCGCACGGCGGCGAGTTCGACCGGGCAGAGGACCACCGGAAGGAGCGACCATGACCGTAGACCGCATCGCAGCAGAAGGACTCGACGAGCTTGTGCCGTCGCGTTACGCCGTGCGGGTGGGCGACATCGAGGTGTTGGTGATCAGCGACGGGATACTCCCGATCACCGCGGGGACGTTGGCCACCAATGCCGACACCGCCGAGTTCGGGCACTGGCTCGACGAGCGGTTCCTGCCGCGCGATGTGCTCGACTGGCCGCTCAACGTGGTCGTGGTGCGCACCGGCGACCGGACGATTCTCGTCGACGCCGGGCTCGGGCTGGAGTTCCCCGACTTCCCGCGCTCGGGCCAGACGGTCCGCCGGCTGGAGGCCGCGGGCATCGACCTCGGCGCGGTGACCGACGTGGTCCTCACCCACCTGCACATGGACCATGTCGGCGGGTTGCTCACCGAAGGCGTGAAGGAGCGGTTGCGTCCGGACCTGCGCGTGCATGTGTCGGCCGCCGAGGCCGAATTCTGGGAGGCACCGGACTTTTCGCACACCTCGATGCCCGCGCCCGTGCCTGACGCCCTGCGCTCGATCGCGGCGCGGTTCCTCGACGAGTACCGCGGCCGGATCCGCACCTTCGAATCCGAGTACGAGCCGGCTCCCGGGGTTCAGGTGGTCCGCACCGGTGGCCACACCCCGGGGCACAGCATCGTCCGACTGGCCTCCGGCGGGGACGGATTGACGTTCGCCGGGGACGCCGTGTTCGCACCGGGCTTCGACAACCCGCAGTGGCACAACGGGTTCGAGCACGATCCCGAGGAGTCCGTCCGCGTCCGGATCCAGCTGCTGCGCGAGCTCGCGGCCACCGGAGAGTCACTGGTCGCCACCCACCTGCCGTTCCCGTCGGTCTGCCATGTGGCCACCGCCGGTGACGCGTTCCGCAGTGTCCCGGTGGACTGGGACTACTGATAGCGGCGGGGCACCGTCCAGCGGCGTCCGAACTCGGTGTCGAAGTACTCGGGATCGAACGGGCTGTTGCCGCCGGCAGGGAAGCTCGTCAGCTCACCGAAGACGATGCGACCGTCCACGTCGTACAGGTCGACCCTGACGAAATCCGTTTCCGCACCCAGCTTTTCGGCAACAGAGATCATCTCGTCCAGGGTGGCCGGGCAGCGCGGAACAGGGTCGGCCCACGGATATCCCCCACTCAGCGGCAGGTGTCGCCAGGTTGCGGTGAAGAAGTCCTGGGTGCGGCGGCCGAAGCGGGCGGCGTCGACCTCGATGTAGGCGCACCGCCCGTGGAACACGAACAGTTTGTAGTCGTCGGGGATCGTACCGTCGGCGCGAAGCAGTAATTCCTCGACGAGGATTCGGCGCGGAACCTGTCCGTACACCCATTCGGCGTTCGGTCCCTCGCCATACAGGTGCGCCAGCCAGGCCCGGGCGATCTCGCTGATGTGCGCGCGGTCGGCGAACTCGGGGCGGATGTGGGTGTAGGACCAACTCTGCGCGACGGGCGGCAACCGGGCGTCCGGCGGGGCGGTCGGCGACACGATGATCGCCGCACCGCTGCCGTGCGTCGGCTTGATGACGAGCGTCTCGGGTAGCTCCGGCAGCGCGGACGGGTCGTCGGACACGGCGTAGGCACGTGGCAGGTAGTGCGGCCCGACCGTCGCCGCCACGTACTCGCGCACGGCGGCCTTGTCGGCGAAGGTGACCACCAACGGGCGACGGTCGCGCAGCATCTTGTACCGCACCTTCTGCCGGAAGGTCTGCGGGTCGCGGGTGCGCCACAGCCGCAGCGCGCGGACCAGTCTGCTCCGCTGCCGCCACACCGGCCGGGCAGACCCGTCGGCCATCCGTGGACGGTCTAGCGCGGATCGGTCGGACACGCCGAGACTCGTTCGGTCGGCCACTCGTACACGTCGGCCACTTGCCGCAACGCCTCGAGCTGCTCGCAGTAATGGCTGACCGACCGGGACGTGACCCCACAGGTGACTGCCGAGGCGCCCAGCGCGGCGACCTTACCGAGCTGAGCGGCGGTGCGTTCCGGGGCACCGATGGGGTCGAGCCCACCGACGGGCAGCACGATGTCGAAACCGTCCGGAATCTCCTGGCGGGCAATCATTTCGGTGATCTCGGTGTACCGAAGACCGAACGGCATCCATCCATCGGCCAGCGTGACCGCGCGCCGCAGGGAGCGGCCGGTGCGCCCGCCGACCCAGATCGGCACGCGGGGTTGGACGGCGCACGGTTCGACCACGACGTCGCTGAACCGGTAGAACGGGCCGTCGTAGCCGGGCCGGTTGGTCGACAGGCAGGCGCGCAGCGCGGTGAGGGCATCGTCGGCGCGTGCACCCCGGTCCTCCCACGGGGCCTGCAGCATGTCGAACTCGGCGCGAAGTGACCCGACCCCGACGCCGAGGATCAACCGTCCCCCACTGAGTCGGTCGAGCGTCCCGTACCGCTTGGCCAGCTCCAGCGGGTGGTGGTAGCCGAGCACCACCACCGAGGTGGCCAGCCTGATGCGCGTGGTGCACGCCGCCAGATAGGACAGGGTGGCCACCGGATCCCAGTAGGTGCCGCCGCGAACCTCGGCGTCCTCGGCGGGCACGAGCACGTGTTCTGAGCAGGTCAGGAAGTCGAAGCCGAGGCGATCCGCGGCCGCGGCGACCGCACGGAGGTCGGCGGCGTCGGCAGTCCGTTCCCACTCGGCGGCGACGCCGGGAATTTGGATGACCACCGGGGTCGAGAGTCCCAGACGCATGCTTAGGTCATAGCGCACCGGGTCCGGCGGTCACCGCGCGGCCTCGCCGATCGCCGTGCCGGCGGCTCCGGTGGTCGCGGCGGCGCCGACGGTGGCGAGGTCGATGCCCCGGGTCTCCCGCACCCGCCAGACGGCGAGCACGGTGATCGCCCCGCAGCCCGCGGCCAACACCACCAGCGGAACGTTGGTCACGTCGCCGACGAGCAGGCTGCTCGCGATCATCGGGGTGAAGCCGGCACCGAGCAGCGCCGCCAGCTGGTATCCCATCGAGGCGCCGGTGTATCGCACCGTCGTGCCGAACATCTCGGAGTACAGCGCACCCAGCGGCGCGTACATCGCCGACTGCACGATCTGCGCGAGCATCATCGCGACGGTCAACCAGGCCACCGATCCGAGGTCCACCAGCGTGTAGAACGGCCATGCGTAACAGATGATCCCGAGCGCTCCGGCCAGCATGACGGGGCGCCGGCCGACCCGGTCGGACACCGCGGAGAACAACGGGATCGCGATCAGGGCGGTAACAGAGGTGAACACCAGTGCGGTCATGACGTCGGTGCGGTGATAGCCGATCGTGGTCGCGTAGCTGATCATGTGGGTGCTGATCAGCGCGGTGAGAGCGAACGGACCGATGCCGACGGCGCACGCCAGGATCAGCGGGCGGGGCCGGCGCACCACCTCGACGAGCGGGATGCGGGCTGCCGCGGCCGCCTGGGGTTTCGCATGCTCGAAGACCGGGCTCTCGGTGATCGACATCCGCACGTAGATGCCGATCGCCAACAGCAGCACGCTCACCAGGAACGGGACCCGCCAGCCCCACGACAGGAACGCATCGTCGGGCAGCAGCGTGACGAGGGTGACGACGGTGACCGACAGCAGCGATCCGATCGGCGAGCCCATCTGCATCACGCCGTTCCAGAATCCGCGCCGGTGCGGTTCGGCGTGCTCGGTCACCATCAGCGTCGCGCCGCCCCACTCCCCTCCGATCGCGACGCCCTGGATCACGCGCAGCGCGACCAGCAGCAGCGGCGCGGCGACCCCGACCGCGGCGAACGTCGGGAGCAGCCCGATCAGGAAGCTCGCCGCCCCCATCAGCGACATGGTCAGCACGAGCATCTTCTTGCGACCGATGCGGTCGCCGAAGTGGCCGAACAGGATTCCGCCGAGCGGACGCGCGACGTAGCCGGCCGCCAGGGTGCCGAACGCGGCGATGGTCGCCAGCGCGGGGTCCGAGTCGGGGAAGAACACCCGCCCGAACACCAGTGCGCTCATGGTGCCGTAGACCAGGAAGTCGTAGTACTCGATGGCGGTGCCGAGCAGGCTCGACACCGCGACCCGGCGCAGCACGCCCGGATCGGGCGGTGAGGGTCTGTCCACGGTTCTCCTCCCACTCAGCGAGTACGCCGAGTGTGGGGCTCGGGCGGCGGCGCGCAAGGGCGGGGTCTCGCCCACCGGAACGGTTTTTGCGGGGACTGTTTTCGAGGAACGCCGGTGTGTCGTCCCGCTGACCGGTGCGCCGGTTGCGATGGTGTGACGCCGTATGGGATCACAGAGTGTCGAAGCAGGAGGGCCACCGCGGATGAACACCATCGACTACCACGACTCGTTGCGTGAAGTCGCGACACCGGCGGGGGTGCTGCGCTACCACGAGGCCGGCGACGGACCGACGCTGCTGCTGTTGCACGGCTCCGGCCCCGGTGTGACCGGGTGGCGCAACTTCCGCGGCAACCTCGCCGTCTTCGCCGAGCACTTCCGGTGCCTGGTGCTGGAATTCCCGGGGTTCGGCGTCAGCGACGACTTCGGCGGTCATCCGATGCTGGACGCGCAGGGCTCGGTGGTCGCGTTCGTCGACGCGCTGGGCCTCGACCGCGTCGACATCATCGGCAACTCGATGGGCGGCGGCGTCGGGATCAACTTCGCGGTCAATCACGGCGCCCGGATCGGGAAGCTGATCACCATCGGCGGGATCGGGACGAACATCTTCACCCCCGGGCCCAGCGAGGGCATCCGGCTGCTGCAGGAGTTCACCGAGGACCCGACGCGCCAGCGGCTCGTCGACTGGCTGCACTCGATGGTGTACGACCCGGCGCTGGTGACCGAGCAATTGATCGAGGAGCGTTGGCAACTCGCCACCGACCCCGAAACCCTGGCTGCCGCACGGCGGATGTACGGCAAGGCCGCGTTCGCGGCGATGATGGAGATGATGCGCAACGCCGACTTCCCGCTGCCGTGGGCGACCATGCACAAGGTGAAGGCGCCGACGCTGCTGACGTGGGGCCGCGACGACCGGGTCAGCCCGCTGGACATGGCGCTGGTGCCGATGCGCACGATCCCGAACGCGGAGTTCCACGTGTTCCCGAACTGCGGGCACTGGGTGATGATCGAGGCGAAGGCCGCATTCGAGCGCACAGCGCTGTCGTTCCTGACCGACGGGAAGGTTGCCCGATGACCACGGTGCCCGCGATCGACGGGTGGTTTGCGACTGATGAGTCCGGTGCGACGCATCTGATCGGTGGGAAGTGCGTGGGGTGTGGGACGTTTGTGTTCCCGCCCCGGGAAACCAATTGCCCCAACCCGGGGTGCGCCAGCGACGAGTTGGCGTTGGTCCCACTGTCGCGGCGCGGCACCCTGTGGTCCTACACCGAGAACCGCTACGCCCCACCCCCGCCGTATCCGTCCCCGGACCCGTTCGAACCGTTCGCCGTCGCCGCCGTCGAACTCGCCGACGAAGGCCTGATCGTGCTCGGCAAGGTCGTCGAGGGCACCCTGGCCGCCGACCTACACGTCGGCATGACCATGGAACTGACCACCATGACCCTCTACACCGACGACGACGGGGTCGAACGCACCACCCACGCCTGGAGGATCGCGAAATGAGCCCGGACCCGGTCTACATCCTCGGCGCGGGCATGCACCCCTGGGGCAAATGGGGCCGCGACTTCACCGAATACGGCGTCGTCG